>JAMWZD010000002.1:0-723567 GCA_024304995.1 Rickettsiales bacterium
TCAAGATGCAGGCTTCCCGCGGTTAGACGGAAAGACCCCGTGCACCTTTACTACAGCTTCACACTGGCATCAGGATTGCGATGTGCAGGATAGGTGGTAGGCTTTGAAACCGGAACGCCAGTTCCGGGGGAGCCTCCCTTGAGATACCACCCTTCGCACTCTTGATGTCTAACCGCGATCCTTGAACCAGGATCCGGGACCCTGTGTGGCAGGTAGTTTGACTGGGGCGGTCGCCTCCCAAACAGTAACGGAGGCGTGCGAAGGTGGGCTCAGAGCGGTCGGAAATCGCTCGTTGAGTGCAATGGCATAAGCCCGCCTGACTGCAAGACTGACAAGTCGAGCAGAGACGAAAGTCGGCCATAGTGATCCGGTGGTCCCGAGTGGAAGGGCCATCGCTCAACGGATAAAAGGTACGCCGGGGATAACAGGCTGATACTGCCCAAGAGTCCATATCGACGGCAGTGTTTGGCACCTCGATGTCGGCTCATCTCATCCTGGGGCTGGAGCAGGTCCCAAGGGTATGGCTGTTCGCCATTTAAAGAGGTACGTGAGCTGGGTTTAGAACGTCGTGAGACAGTTCGGTCCCTATCTGCCGTGGGTGTAGGATACTTGAGAGGAGTTGCCCCTAGTACGAGAGGACCGGGGTGAACGTTCCACTGGTGGACCAGTTGTCGTGCCAACGGCAGTGCTGGGTAGCTATGTATGGACAGGATAACCGCTGAAGGCATCTAAGCGGGAAGCCCACCTCAAAACTAGTTTTCCCTATCAGAGCCGTGGAAGACCACCACGTTGATAGGTTGGATGTGGAAGTGTGGTAACACATGAAGCTAACCAATACTAATAGCTCGATTGATTTAATTCACTTCAACGCTCATATATTGAGTGTTGAGACAAGTTTAAAGTTTTAGCTTTAAGTTTCGCTTGAGTCTGCACATATAGTATAAAGTGATTTATACGCGATATAATATGTCATCATCAAAGTCAGAAAAACATATTCCCTCTGTAGTGGAGTGTCACTACATCAAAAAGCCAGTTTATATGGCTTGGTGATTATAGCGAAGGTTGACCCACCCGTTCCCATCCCGAACACGACCGTGAAACCCTTCAGCGCTGATGGTACTGCATCTTAAGGTGTGGAAGAGTAAGTCGTTGCCAAGCCTTATAAGCTGGTTTTTTGTTTTTATCTGTTCATAATTCACTTCACATTTATTTCATGAAAGGCTACACAACAGATTATGTTGAAAGCGCTTCTCCGTCCCTTGTGGCATCGTCGTCATCGATTGGTGCAAACTACCAAATCCACCTTCGGTTGGACATTCAAAACGCTGGGCGAATTGCCGTTGCCAGAAAAACTGAAGACCACAGTTACGGATCTCTCTATGCTGTCGCTGGATCACATGGTGATTCACACTAATGCTTACCGCAGCTGGCATATGCAGCGTTCAGGCACTAGTCGAATTCAGCATTTATTGCGTTCAACTGAAGTTGACAAAGAAGAAGTAAAAAAACATCACCCGAAAGCGCCAACAAAAGAAGATTGGGACGCGTTATTCAGAGATTATAAACGCCCAGAGAACGCAGATATTGATGTGATTATTCCAGTATATAGAGGATATGATCTGACATTGAACGCAATCTATACTGCACTTGCCACTCAGCAGCAAAATATCACTCCCTATAATATTATTGTTATTAATGATGCAAGCCCTGAGGATGATCTGACCCTGATGCTGGAAGAACTGGCGCAACAAAACATATTCGAATATCACGCAAATAAGCATAATCTCGGTTTTGTTAAAACGGTAAATTTTGGCATGGCATTGCATGAAACCCGTGATGTGGTGCTGCTTAATTCTGACACTGAAGTCTATAATAACTGGCTGGACAAAATGGTGGCGGCCGCGCGTGACAATGACAATGTGTCTACAGTAACGCCTTTGTCAAACAATGCAGAGATCTGCAGTTATCCTTATTTTGTGCAGGATAATCCTGTTCCGCTTGAAACGTCTTACGAGACACTAGATAAACTCGCCGCGCAGGTGAATAAAAATGCAGTCGTTGAGATTCCTACGGGAGTGGGATTTTGCATGTATATCTCACGCGCCAGCTTAAAAGACGCGGGCTATTTTGATGATGTCACCTTTGGAAAGGGGTATGGAGAGGAAAATGATTTTTGCCGAAAAGCTGTGGCAAAAGGCTATAAGCATCTGCTCATTTGTGATACGTTTGTCAGACATGTAGGGGGTACTTCTTTCGCGGATACAAAGAAAAAACTGGTGGCACGCAATTATGACCGCCTGCTGGCTCGTTATCCTGATTATACAAAAATTGTGCATGAATTTATCAATGCAGATGCCGTAGCACCTTATCGCCGCAATCTGGATGTGGCGCGCATCAAACAGGAATTGTCAGAGATTAACATTCTGATGATCAATCATCAGATGGGGGGCGGCACAGGGCGGCATGTGGCAGAATTATATGAACATCTGCGTGAAGAAAATATTGGCATAGTCATTATGGAACCGTCCATCCGCGCAAATGGTATGCTGACGCTGAAACACCCTGCATTGTCAGATACACCAAATCTTACCTTCTCAATGGAATATGATCGTGAGCTGTTGCTGAATGTGTTGCATGAGCTTGGCATCAACCATGTGCATATGCATCACTGGGTGAATTTTCCTGGGCGTTTTTTGGACTTTATAGATCAGATTATCGCTCAGGCTGGCTGGGCGTATGATGTCACATTGCATGATTATTATACGATATGCCCGCGGATTAATATGGTTGATAAGAAGGAATATTATTGTGGCGAACCTGAATTAAAAGCCTGTGAACGCTGCATTGAAGTAAGCCCGTCTTATGCATATGGCACACCCGTATGGCAGTGGCGCTCTCAGTTTGGAGAATTATTAAGCCGTGCAAGAAAAGTGTTTGTGCCATCTTATGATATGATGCATCGCGTACCAAATTATTATGATTTACCACAGCTGGAATGCCGCCCACACCCCGAGCGCTTTGATGATAAAGACGCTTTAACTCGTGAATATAAGAAAGGGGATATATTGCGCATTGGGGTTATCGGTGCAATATCTGATATTAAAGGGTCGCATGTGTTGGTGAAAGCGGTAAAAGATGCACAAAAGCGCAACCTGCCACTTGAATTTGTGTTAATTGGGCATAGCGATCATCCTGATATTAATGCAGGAATGGACAAACTCACCGTCACTGGGGAATATGAAGAAGAGGACATTGGCAATTTACTGAAAGAACATCAGCTGCATCTTGTTTTCATTTCCAGCATTGCGCCTGAAACCTATAGTTATACATTATCACTTGCCTGGAAATATGGTATTATACCTGTGGTGTTTGATCTGGGCGCACCTGCAGACCGCATCCGCGCCATTGCTGGCAAAGGCGGGGAGATTCTGCCTTATGAGTTTGCAAAAAACACGCAAAAACTGAATGACTGGTTTGTGAATTATGAGCAGGTGCAGGCAGCGCCAGACAAGCCAGAAAATATTGAATATCATTCTTATTATCAGGATTATTACGGATTTGCATCTGATGGAGATAGCGCTGCCGCTTGATGCAGCGAACAATAAAATAACAAAAATTGCTTCTTGGTCAGAACTATAAAATTCAATAATTAACGCAGATGTCATGGACACTGCGTTTTTTCTTTATTGTATCCTGATAAATTAGAAACTAGTTTTGTATTTTATAATAATATTTCATATCATGCATCATTCACTCAAAGTTGTTCCACTGTTGTTTCTGCTCATTGCCTGCGGCGAGAAAGAAGCGGAAGCTCCGCCGCCGAAACCTGTTGTGCCTTTGACACTGCAAAAAGATGGCGGCTTAGATGGACAGACCATATCTGGTGTGGTGCAGCCAAAAGACACTGCCAGTGTCAGCTTTGAAGTGTCGGGCAAAGTGGAAAAGGTATTTTATGAGTTGGGAGAGCGTTTTAAAAAAGGCGCAGTTCTGGCAAGTCTGGATGACCGTATCTTTCAGCTTGAGGTGAATCAACGCAAAAGCCAGCTTTCTGAAGCTAAAGCGCGACTGGCAGAGGCGCAGAATGATTATAATCGTCTGAAAAAATTAAACCAGTCTGGCGCAATCGCTGATGCAGAACTGGACGTTGCAAGAGCGCAATTTATTTCAGCCCGTGATCAGGTGGAAATTGCAAAAGCACAGCTTGGCATTGCACAGGAAAATCTGGATGATACCCGCATCATAGCCCCTTACGATGGCACGGTTGACGCACGTTATATTGAGCCTGCGCAGCGTGTCTCACCACAAAATGTTGCATTTGATATTGAAGGGGAAGGGGCGCTGGAAGTTTCTGCCTTAGTTGCTGAAGATGATGTGAATCAACTCAATATTGGTGACACGGTCAACATGACGTTCAGTGCGCTGGAAGAGGAAACCTATCAGGCGACTATTTCTGAAATTGGCTCGCAGGCGCGTTCAGGCAATGCATTTCCCGTAGTGATGACGCTAGCAGATACACCTGAAACGTTGAAATCTGGCATGACGGCAAGCGTCCGTTTACCTGTAACCCGCCAAAGTGCCACGGGCGAAGGTTATCGCGTGCCTGTCGGCGCATTTGCTGCAGGGCAAGGGCAGAATTATTATGTCATGCAGATTCTGAAACATGAAGCAGAACATTATAGCGTGAAAAAACTGCCTGCCACTATTCTTAATATGGATAAGCAACATGCCCGCCTTCAAATAGAACTGGATGAAGGTGATAGGATTGTGCGCACAGGCATTGTGTTTTTGCAGGATGGGCAGAAGGTGCTTCCACTAAGTGATGCGCGCACGCGGTATAATCCGTAATGCTGACTATCTCCGAAATAGCCTATCGGTATAATCGTGTTGTACTGATTCTGGTTGCGTTGCTGATGATTATTGGCGCAGTTAATTATTTTACATTGCCTGCGCAGGAAGACCCGAAGATTACTATTCGTGAAGCAGTGCTGACGACAGCGCATCCTGGCATGACGGCAGATAAGGTGGAGTTGCTAATCACTAAAACATTGGAAGAAGCAGTGCGAAATATGCCGCAACTCAAAGAAGTGCGTTCTGTTTCTATGCAGGGTAAATCTATCATTCATGTGGAAATTCTGGAGACATATGATGATTTAGAGCAAATCTGGGATGAATTGCGCAATGAGCTGGACAAAGTAACGCAGGATTTGCCAACAGGCACTGCGCCACCGTTCATCAATGACGATTTTGGTGATGTGGCAGTGTTAACGGTGGCACTGCTAAGCCCTGAGGGATATTCATGGGGGGAACAGCTGGATATTGCGCAGCATATTAAAGATATGTTGTTCACAGTGGAAGGCACAAAGAAAATAGATTTGCTTGGCGTGCAGCCAGAGCGGATCTATGTGGAAGTCTCGAACACAAAAATTGCGCAGCTGGGCATTACGCCGCAGCAGCTTATCAATGCGCTTGCATCACAAAATATTATTACTCCTGGTGGTGTGATAGATGCAGCGGGTGAAGAATTTATCATCCGCCCTACAGGGAATTTCGAAAATATATCTGATATTGAAGATGTGCTGATTAGCGTGCCGAATTCGGAGCAAACCATCGCTTTGGGGGATGTTGCCACCATTTCGCGTGAAGCAGTCGATCCTCCAGTGCGCACTGCATATTATAATGGTCGCCCCGCCATTATTTTTGCGATCGCCAAAGATGATGATTATAACGTGCTGGAATATTCTCCTGCCATAAAACATATGCTCGCACAACTGCAACAGACCATTCCAGCAGGATATGAATTAGACATTATGACCGAGCAGGCGGTGCAGGTGGAAAAGGCGGTATATGGCGTAACCAGCAGCGTGCTGCAAACGCTGGCGATCGTCTCTGCCGTGGTGATTCTGTTTCTGGGCACAAGAACAGGTTTAATTGTGGGGGCAATTGTTCCCGCTGTTATTCTGATTACGCTTGCCTTGCTTGGTTTTGCAGGCATGGCGCTGGAACGCATGTCCCTTGCCACTCTTATCATTTCGCTTGGATTACTGGTCGATAATGGCATTGTGGTTGCTGAAGATTTCAAAAAACGGCTGGAAGAAGGGCAGGATAGATATGACGCGCTGAAATGCAGTGGCGGCACGCTGGCAATTCCGCTCCTCACCTCATCACTAACTACGATCTTAGTGTTCCTGCCTCTGATGCTGGCAGAAAGCGCGGCAGGTGAATATACGCGCTCTATTTCGATTGTCATTTTCATGTCACTCATGATCTCATGGATGTTGTCACTCACGGTGACACCGTATTTGTGTTATCAGTTCATCAAAATCACTCCCCCTGACCAAAAGAAAGGCATCCGCGCGAAAGTGCAGGCATTTTTTGACAGGCTGAACCCGACATATGAATCCCTGCTTAAAACCATATTAGGCATTCGCTGGTTCTTCATTCTGGGCGCGGTGGCGCTGTTATTGCTTTCAGGGTTTGCCATGCAATATGTACCTGTGAAATTTTTTCCCGATTCTGACCGATCTCAGGTGCTGGTCTATCTGGATTTGCCTGCGGGCAGTTCCATGCGTGAAACAGAACGTGTGATGCAACGCATTTACAAGGTGATCGCTGATAAAGAACAATTTCCACATATCAATAAATTCGCGGGTTATGGTGGCTTTGGCGGGCCGCGTTTTGTGTTGTCACTTTCCCCGATAGACCCTGAAAGTTCCAAAGGGTTTATTATGCTGGATATTGACAAAAAGAAAAATCAGCCAAAAACTACTAAAGCCCTTCGGGATATGTTCGCGCAGGAATTTCCATCTGTGCGCGCGCGTGTGACGCAAATGTTTTTGGGACCATCCGATTCCACTAAAATTGAAGTGCAGATTAAAGGCCCAGATGCCGATTATATTTATCAGCAGGCAAAAAAAATAAAATCTATTCTGGCAGACGTACCTGGCACTATAGATATTAAACATGACTGGGAAAATCGCGTCATGGAACTAAAAGTGGATATTAACCAGCAGCAAGCAAGACGTTCTGGCATTACGTCAGATATGATTGCTACCACATTGCAGCAATATTTCTCAGGCGCACCCATTTCACGCTTTCGTGAAGGAGATGAAATTTTCCCGATTGTGATGCGTGCGAAAGAATCAGAACGGTTTGACTTAGGCGCGTTGGAATCTGTAAATATTTACTCCCCAACGCTGCAGCAGGCTGTGCCGCTGATGCAGGTGGCGAAGGTGGAATATGTCAATAACTATGCCCGCATCGCCCGTGAAAATCTGTTCCGCACGATTACGGTGGAAGCCAAGAACCTGAACATGACGGCGGAAGATATGGTGCCGCTGATTGATGCACAGTTGCAGGAAATGCGCGAGCAGTTGCCGCCTGCACATTTTATAGAATATGATGGGGTGATTGCCGAATCCAAACATTCACAACAAACGCTTAATGCCAATCTGCCGCTATGTTTTGGGATTATTGTTATTCTGCTGATTGCGCAATTTAATTCGTACCGACGCGCAGGTATCATTCTGCTGACCATTCCATTAGTATTGATTGGAGCCGTGGTCGGTCTGCTGGTGCTGGGCGGCAATTTTGGATTTATGGTGATATTAGGGCTTTATGCCTTAGCGGGGATTATTGTAAATAATGCGATTGTGTTGATAGACCGTATTGACATTGAGATGAATGAGCTGGACGATCCACAGGATGTTCATGCGCAGTATGACGCATTGATAAGCGCCTGTGTGCGCCGTCTGCGCCCGATTATCATGTCTACTACGACCACCATTTTAGGGTTGCTGCCACTGATTATCAGTGGAGATGCATTATTTTACGCTATGTCCAGCGCCATCGCCTTCGGGCTTGCGGTGGGAACAGTGCTTACGCTGGGCTTTGTGCCTGTGCTTTATTCGCTGATGTTCAGAATTAACCCCAAAGCAGCACGGCAAAGGTAGAAAAAATTTGCTTGCACATGGGGCGCATCTCGGCATAATGCGGATTATGAAAAAATATATTGCTTTATTGATTGCTGGTTCCTCTTTAACTCTGACAGGCTGTGTGGAACTTGCCGCCGTAACAGGTGGGCTGGTTGCAGGTGGTGTGGCAGAAGAACGCTCGCTGGGTGACAATCTGGATGATAAATCCATCAGCGCGGAAATTAACCAGCATTTTGCACAATCCAAAGTCGATGATTTGCTGACTGATGTTCAGGTGCGCGTGCATGAAGGAAGAGTGCTGCTGACGGGGCGCACAGACCGATCTGATGTGGCGCTGGAAGCCGTCCGTCTGACATGGCTTGCAGGTGGCGTGCGTGAAGTAATCAATGAAATTAAAGTGGGCAAAGAAGGCACGGATGTGCTGAACTATGCGCAGGACAATCTGCTTGAAACGCAGATTGAAGCGCGTTTGCTGGCAACAAAAGATATTCGTTCCCTGAATTACACTGTGGAAGTGATTGACGGTGTTGCCTATATGCTGGGCGTAGCACAGAATGAACGCGAGCGCAAAAGCGCAGCCGCAGTTGCCAGCGTCACCAAAGGTGTGCGCAAAGTGGTAAGCTATGTGCGCTTGAAGGATGATCCTGAGCGTCTTGAAAAAACAGGTAAGCTGCGCGTGAGTGACGAGAATATTACGCGTCCACAAAATTAAGCCTAATCTGGAAATCTTTGTATAAACTAATTTTATTTTGATACGCGAATATGGTAGTGTCATTGTAAATTTAGTGAAGGGCAGTTCATGGACAAAACATGTAACAACGCACAGGAAGCGCTTGAAGGCATTTTAAATGACGATATTACCATCATGGCAGGTGGTTTTGGATTATGCGGTATTCCTGAGTTATGCATTGATTATATCAATAAAAGTGGCGTGAAAGGTCTGACCGTCATCTCCAATAATTGTGGGGTAGATAATTTTGGTCTGGGAAAATTGCTGCACACCAAACAGATAAGCAAAATGGTGTCGTCTTACGTGGGCGAAAATAAAGAATTTGAACGCCAGTTTCTTGCAGGCGAACTCAAAATTGAATTTAATCCGCAAGGCACTCTGGCAGAACGCATTCGCGCGGCAGCCGCTGGCATTCCCGCGTTTTACACGCGCACAGGCGTAGGCACGATGATTGCGGAAGGCAAAGAGGTGCGACGTTTTGCAGGAGAAGATTACCTGATGGAAACCGCATTGCAGGCAGACCTTGCCATCATCAAAGCATGGAAAGGTGACAAATACGGCAATGTGGTGTACCGCAAAACGGCGCGCAATTTTAATCAGCCTATGGCAGCAGCGGCAAAATTCACTGTCGTTGAAGTGGAAGAGCTGGTTGAACCACATGAGCTGGATGCTAACCATATTCACACAGCGGGCATTTATGTGGACAGAATTTTTGCCAGTGATGCCCATGAAAAACGCATTGAGTTTCGCACGGTGCGTGATTAATCATTTAACTCTCATAAACTACAAGGAGCAACTTATGAAAACTTTATTATTATCTCTCGTTCTGATTGGTGGTCTTAGCGCTTGCGGACATTATCAAGCTGACAAACACATGGATTCCGTGAATGGCACATTACATGGCGGTCATTATGGTGAGCATGTGCAGTGCACACAGAAAGATGTTAAACGTCATTACTGCAAGCAGTAATTCAATTATCATCAGGGGAGTGAAGGCTCCCCTTCATATCAGGACAAAAGAATGAAATTTTGTATCACTTTACTTTTATGCATGACTACTCTGGCAGCATGTCACCCCAACGGCGTACGCTCGGTTGATGTTCGCGGCAGCGGATATGATATTCGCGTTGGTGACGATGGACATCACTCAAACAGAGGCAGACATTGCCCCCCAGGACACGCCAAAAAGGGCTGGTGTTAATTTAACTACTATCAGGAAATATTATGGCTTGGACACGTGATGATATGGCAGCCCGCGCTGCGGAAGAATTGCAGGATGGATTTTATGTCAATCTGGGAATCGGTATTCCTACGCTCGTGGCCAACCATATTCCTGATGGGATGCATATTACGCTGCAAAGTGAAAACGGTATGCTGGGCATGGGACCGTTCCCCACCGAAGATAAGGTAGATCCAGACCTTATCAATGCAGGCAAGCAGACCATTTCCGAGCTGGATTATAGTGTTTACTTTGGCAGTGATGAGTCTTTTGCGATGATTCGCGGTGGACACATTGATCTGGCCATTTTAGGAGCGCTGCAAGTGGCAGAAAATGCGGATCTCGCCAACTGGATGATTCCTGGCAAGATGATCAAAGGCATGGGCGGCGCGATGGATCTGGTCGCTGGGGTCAAAAAGATCATCGTGATTATGGATCACAATGCAAAGGACGGCACACCAAAGCTGTTGAAAGAATGCAGCCTGCCGCTGACAGGTGCAGGTGTGGTGGATATGATCATCACCGAGCTTGGCGTGTTTGAATTTCGTGATAACGGTCTCACAATGATTGAAATTGCACCAGGTGTGCTGAAAAAAGAAGTGAGCGACCGCACAGAAGCAAAATTCACATTTGATTTGATTCACGAACGCGCTTAGCCTTTCTTTATCAGCACAGGTGATACCACCAATCGCTTTTTAAGCAGCAGCTTGTCAGCATAAACTTCTAACAAATAAGGAGTTTATATTATGGGACAGGCAATGAAAATCCCCGCGCAATCACAAGATGCAATGCCAGCACATGAGCATAAGATGCATCCCGCACCCGATTATGAGCCGCGCCACAAAGGCGTTGGAAAACTCAAAGGCAAGGTGGCATTGATAACTGGTGGCGATAGCGGCATCGGGCGTGCAATTGCAGTGTTATTTGCGCGGGAAGGTGCGAAAGTGGGCATCTCCTATATGGAAGAAGACCGTGATGCAAAAGAAACAAAAGCATTGGTGGAACGTGAAGGCAGCGAAGCATTGCTGCTGCAGGGTGACATTGCCAAAAAAGACGTGGCTACCAAACTCGTAAATCAATGTGCGGAGCATTTTGGCGGGTTGAACATCGTTATTAATAACGCCGCGCAACAATGGATGGCGCAGGATGTGCGCGAGATTTCAGAAGAACAGCTTCGCCGCACTTTTGACAGCAATGTGATGAGCTATTTTTTTATCACTCAGGCTGCATTAGAGCATTTGAAAGAAGGGGATAGTATTATCAATACATCTTCTGTCAATGCATTTGCTGGTATGGCATCATTAGTGGATTATTCTACGACGCGCGGTGCGAGTCTTGCTTTTTCACGGTCACTGGCAGAGCAACTCATTAAAAAAGGCATACGCGTTAACACAGTTGCACCAGGCCCGATCTGGACACCGTTTATTCCAGGCACTATGCCCGCTGAGATGGTGGAAGATTTTGGTTCAGGCACGCCGATGGGAAGAGAGGGGCAACCGTGGGAAGTGGCAACAAGCTATCTCTTCCTTGCATCATCTGACGGTAATTATTTTAATGGTCAGACATTACATCCTAATGGCGGGATGATTGTTGGTGCATAATGTTATGCAGGCTCGTATTTCTTCAATGTTTTAAGTAACAGCTGATTATCAATCGGTTTGGTGACGAAGTCAGGAATACCAGTTTTCAGGCAGCGCTTGCGGATAGATTCTTCCGCATGTGCTGTCACCACAATAATAGGGATGGAGTCCGCATAGGTTACGGGCAGATTGCGAATATGATTGATGGTTGAAAAGCCGTCCATACCGTCCATCTGCAAATCCATCAATATCACGCTATATTCACGCTGACGCACCTTGTCTATGGCGCTTTTGCCTGAATATGACACATCATACGCAATATTCGCATGTTCCAGATAAGTGGTGATAACATCCACATTAGTTTGCGTATCTTCCACAATCAATACTGGATGAGGAAAAATAACGTCATTTTTGCCCAGTTTTTCATCCGTAGTTACATCTTCCTTGTAATGCTCGGCATCCTGCAAGGGAATGATGAGTGAGAAACATGATCCTTTGTTTTCTTCACTGCAAAGATCAATAGTGCCGCCCATTGCTTCAGCCAGCTTTTTGCTGATAGACAGACCAAGCCCAGTGCCACCGATTTTCTTATCCAGCCCCACGCCGCCCTGAGAGAACTTGCTGAAGATCTTCTTCTGGTGTGCAGGGGAAATGCCTATGCCTGTATCATGCACTTCAAACGCAACATGATTCTGCATAGGCTCTGTTACATTAATTTTGACACTACCAACATCAGTAAATTTAATGGCGTTGCTCACCAGATTCAGCAATACCTGTTTGATGCGTAATTTATCACCCATAAATTTTTTCTTGCAGACATCAGCAATTTCAATATTCAGTTCAATGTCTTTTTGCTGCGCTTTGACCAACTGAATGTCACGCACTTCTTCAACCAGATCTGGCAATTCAAAGGCAGTTTTTTCAATTTCAAGCTGATTGGCTTCCAGTTTTGAAAAATCCAGAATATCATCAATTAATTCTTTCAGCTGCCCTGCAGTGGTTCCCAGTTTTTTGTGAAAATCTTTTTGCTTATCTTCACCAACATCAAAATTATTCAGCAAATCGGCAATTCCGCATATTGCATTCATCGGCGTGCGGATTTCATGGCTCATATTTGCCAGAAAATCACTCTTTGCCTGAGAGGCACGAATAATTTTTTCGTTGGTCGCTTCCAGTGCGCGCTCATATTCGTAACGTTCGGTAATATCCCGCTCAATTGCTGCAAAATGCTTTACATCTCCGTTCAGATCTTCCACTGGGAACATGTTGATATCCAGAATATAATCATCCCCTGATTTATCATAATTCACCAATTCGCATTTAAACGGCTCTTTTTTGCTCAACGCATTTTTAAATTCTGCGAGTGTGGTTTTGCTTGTTTTTTCACCCTGCAATATTCGGGGTGTTCGACCAAGCACTTCCTCGGCACTATATCCTGTCGTTTTGGTAAATGCCTGATTTACGTAAGTGATCTCTGGTCCGTTACCGTTGATTTTATCTGCTTTTGTAAAAATGATAATGTCATTCGCATTATCAATAACAGATTTGTATAATGCCAACTGCTCCAGATGCTTTCTGCGCTCTGTAATGTCGATTGAAATGCCAGACGTAGCATAAACATTGTCTGTCTTGTCCATTAATGGGGACTTGATTGAAAGATACGTATGCCGATTATTATGTTCATCAACATAGCTTTCTTCAAAGGACTGGCTTTCTTTGCTATTTCGCACGGCTGTATCATTTTGCATGAAACTATCGCCCATTGCCCTGCCAAATAATTCGGCATCATTCTTGCCTAAAATCTGTTCTTCATCTCTGTCCAGCAATTTTTGAAGCGCCTTGTTTGCAGCAAGATAGCGCCCATCAATGTCTTTAATATAAATTGGAATATCAGTGGCATTTGATAATGCGTTATATCGCTCCATAGAATCATATAGCTGTGCTTCAGATTCAATACGCCGCGTTTCATCAATATAAGTAACCACCACTCCTGTAGCATTGCCAGACGTGTCAACATAGGGGTTGCACTGTATCCAGTAATAGCTGTTATTAAACTGTATGCGCATTTCAGAATGCTGGTTGGTTTCCAGCACGGCTCTGACCATTTTCATCACGCGCTCAGGCTCTGTCGCTTCTGGCATATATCGCACAAATGAAATTTTGTCTGGTTTGGGCAGTTTAAATTCTTCCATCGCAGCTGTATTGGCGCGCATGATGTTGAGGTTTTCATCCAGTAGCAACAACGGAAAATTCACTGCATTTTTAATGCCGATCAACTGATTGGTCAGCCTTTCAAGCTCCAGCTTTTTCTGGTTCAGCTCATCATTGACCGTGCTTAATTCTTCATTGGTGGACTGCAACTCTTCATTAGAGGTTTCCAGCTCTTCATTGGAAGAATGCAACTCTTCATTGGCAGATTGCAATTCTTCATTCAGGGATTGTAACTCTTCATTAGAGGTTTCCAGTTCTTCAATAACCGTCTGCAGATGCTCCTGAGTTGCTTCAAGCTCCTGACTCATTTCATTGAAGCGTTGCGCATCTACGTCTTCATCATAAATAAGTTCAGGATTTTCGGTAGTATCTTCTTTGACCTTAAAAACAACTAGCACCAGATTTTCATCACTATCTTCCTGATGCACGGGATATAGATCAATATGAACAAGATAGTCCTTATCATTTATCTCGAAAGGTTTTGCGGCAGTGCTCATATTCACATTTTCGCGCATTACCTTATATACAAATGCCCGCAATTCCTGTTTGAATACGGGAACGACAACATCCTGTAAATTGGTGGATGGAGTGCCTGAGCTTATTTTCAGAAATTGTGACACGTCCCCATAAATATGCACAATATCAAGATGATTATTGATCAGAACCGAATTGGGCGCTAACCCCTGAAGGAGTGACACAATAAGTTTATCATTTGGCAATACGCTACGCGCTGGCGGCTTCTTTTTTCCTGCGCGTGATATTTTGCGGTGCGATGTATCACTAAACAGACGATGCGGTGCAGAAAGAGCCGATTTTTTCTTTGTAAAAATATTATGGGAGTCGTCTGTTTTTTTGAAATAACGGTCAGCACTTCCAACAGATTCTGAACGCCCAAGAAACAGACAGCCTTTATCTTTTGTTGCATAGTGAAATATTTTAAAGACCTTCTGCTGCAGACTCTCATTAAAATAAATCAGCAGGTTGCGGCACACAATAATGTCGATGCTGGAAAAGGGAGGGTCTTCCAGAACATTATGCTGGCTGAAAAGAATATGATCTTTAATGCGTGGCGCAATATCAGCATAATCGCCATGACTTAAAAAGAATTTTTTGATATATTTTTCGCTTATCTCATTTAAAGCAGATGCAGGATAGGTTCCTTGCCTTGCGTGAGTCAGTGCGTTTGTATCAATATCTGTCGCAAAAATCTGCACATTTCTTGACTTGAGCTTCTCCACGCCGCCTAAAAGATCGCAGCATAGCATGGCAATCGAGTATGGTTCTTCACCCGTGGCGCACCCAACTGACCAGATGCGAATAGCCTCATTATCCTCTTTTGACTGAATAATATCTGCCAATGCATCCTTTAACGCTGCAAATGCATCCTGATCTCTGAAAAAATGGGTCACGCTGATCAGGAAATCCTGCGCCAGCAATGCTGGTTCGTCTTTTTCAGATTTTAAATGATTAATGTAATCCTGCAGGGTATTAATGCCATTTGCCACCATGCGGCGCTCAAGCCTGCGTTTGAGAGTAGAGCTTTTATAGCCGTGAAATGACAGTCCTGTTTCTTCATTTACAATGTTTAAAACCGTGTCAAGGTCAGTTCGAAATTCTGTTTTTTCAACGTGTTTTTCACGACCAGCATCAATAATCTTACTTAAAAAAGACACCATTTTCGTTGTTTCTAACGTGGCATCAATGCAGTTTGAATTAATGGCAGACTGAGGCATCCCATCATATTTTGCAGTCTCTGGGCACTGCGCAATAGTAATCCCCCCATGAGCGCGTATGGCGCGTATCCCTTGAGTGCCATCTGTTCCAGTGCCAGAAAGCACAATGCCAATGGCATGTTCATCGAGCGCTTCTGCAAGTGAGGTGAATAATTTATCCGCTGAAGGTTTTGGACCTGATGCATTATCAGGTGGTGTCAGCCTTATGTTTCCGTCTTCATAGGTAATATTATAGCTGGAAGGCGTGACATATACGTGTCCCGCACGCACCTGCATCCCATCTTCGGCTTCAACAACAGGCACAGGCGCTTTTTTAGCGAGCAACTCTGTCAGAATGCTTTTATGTTGCGGGGATAGATGTTGCGCAATAATAATCGCTGCGCCAAACAGATTTTCTGGCAGTGCATGCAGCAATTCCTGCAAAGCATCCAGTCCGCCTGCAGACGAACCTACGCCGATAATATAAGTAGGGTGCGCTGGCTTTGTAGGCATTTCAAAACTTATGCGACCTGCCTGCATTCATTCAATGCGTTAATAATCAGGCTGGCGGTTTCTTCCGATTTAAGCGATTTTTGCTCAATCGCATCAAAGTGCGCTGCCTGTTCTTCAGACACTCCTTTGGCATCGGCAGTATATGCGATCAAATGAATATTTTTGTTTTTTGACACATTGCGCAATTCCTGTGCCAGTATATGCCCTTCATATTTTGGCAGATTAATATCCACTAAAGCAATATCGAATTTGCTTTGCTGAACCTGCTGCAACGCTTCATCACCAGAGCGAGCATATTCGAATTTATGCCCCATATCTTCCACAATAAAACGCATTATGGTGCTGGCGGGCTCATAATCATCAATAAATAAAATTGCAGCACACATATATACCTCGTATTTTTGCACTATAGAAGATAAAGGAAACTATTTATATATACAAGTTTAGAATAAGTAGAGATTATTTATCAGGTGGAAAAAGCGGGGTTTTTGTGGTGCGGAAAAACAGGAAATAAGCAATCGTCCCAAACACCTGAAAGATGAGTATAATCACCACCCAGATGATTTTCTTAAATCCTTCCCACGGCTCATGCAGAATATTCCAGATCGCATAAACCTGAAATGCTAAAACAATCGCGCCTAAAATAGTTATTTCCAACATGTATTTATTATATAAATTAAAGTTGGTGTATTTTCAATAGGCAGGACGATTGGTTTTTTATTGCATCCCATACAAACACCGCCTATAACAATCCGCATCACACATGCGGAGAGTTGGCTGAGTGGTCGAAAGCGCTCCCCTGCTAAGGGAGTATAGGGTGTTACTCTATCGAGGGTTCGAATCCCTCACTCTCCGCCAAATGGTTTTCTTCCTTGTCATTTAATGCAATAACAAATATTGCATATAGTTAAACCAAAACGCCTAATAGGTTTCTTAGCTATATCTCACAAACACAAACGCTGAATGGGGCGAGTTCTGTTTCATTTGCGAAAATGCGTGTGCCTTTTGCAGTGTCGCATATCCTGGTGAATGCTGGCAGTGTCTCTAAAGACTGGTTCTGGGTTTTGGTGGTGGGGTTGAACAGAAATAGTAATGGCTGTTCAGTTTCTTTTCCGCGAATGAAGCCTAAAATATCTTTTTCAGTTTCCAACAGATCCAGTGACAGGCTGCGTTTTAGTGCAGGCTGATTTTTGCGCCATGCAATTACTGCTCGGTAATGGTTGAGCAGTGAATAAGGGTGGTCTTCCTGCGTGGTAACGGACAGATCATGATGTGTTGTGGATACGGGCAGCCATGTTTCATCTGCTGAGCTGAAACCATAATTTTTTTCTGTATTATTCCACGGCATGGGGGTGCGGCAGCCGTCCCGCCCCATGATGCGAGGATAGTTAGCGATGCCAAACGGGTCGCGCAGTTGTTCGTAAGTTAATTCTGCTTCTGGCAGCCCCAGCTCATCCCCCTGATACAGGCAGCAGCTTCCTGGCAATGCAATCAGCAGCATCAGCAACATATAGTTAAAGGCTTCCTGATTAAAATGGTCATGTTCCAGGTGCTTTTTCCAGCGGCTTGCCAGTCTTGGAAAATCATGTGTTCCTGCTGTCCAGCATAGCCCGCCATTGGTGATAAGCGCTTTTGCATCATTGAGAATATGGCGCAGATATTCAGCACTTAAGGGTTCATCCGTCATTAGGGATGAGTTATATGCCATATGCAATTTATCCTCACCGACGCATTGTTGCGCTTCGTATAACGCATCTTCTGCAGAAGAAATTTCTGCAAGACTTGTGGTGGCGGGATATTCATCCAGCATAGCGCGAATATGTTTGACCATTTCATGGGTTTGCGTTTGCCCGATATTATGCTGATTGATGAAAGAGAAAAACGGCAGCGCGTCAGACCCGCCTGCGGGCATCGCATCTGTTGTCTGGCGCTTGGGGTTGTCTCTCAGCTGCGGGTCATGCATGAGAAAATTAACCACATCAAAGCGATAGCCATTCACGCCCAGATCCAGCCAGAATCGTCCAACATCCAGCATGGCTTCCTGAACATCGGGGTTGTACCAGTTCAGTGCGGGTTGCTCTTTTAAAAAATGATGCAGATAATATTGCTGGCGCTGCGGATGCCATGTCCACGCTACCCCACCAAAAATTGCCAGCCAGTTATTGGGTGGTTGCCCATTGTCATTTGTATCTGCCCAGACATACCAATCCGCTTTGTCACCGCGTGCAACACTGTCCAAAAACCACGGATGCTCATCAGATGTATGACACCAGACCTGATCCATTAATATCTTCAGCCCTAATGAATGCGCTTTTTCAAGTAGTTTTTTGAAGTCATCCAGCGTGCCAAATAATGGGTCTACATTGCGATAATCGCTGACATCATAGCCATAATCCTTCATGGGAGAGGTGTAAAACGGGCTGATCCAGACGGCATCCACATTTAAAGAAGCTACATAATCCAACCGTTGATAAATGCCGTTTAAATCTCCCGTTCCGTTTCCTGTGCTATCCTGAAAACTGCGCGGATATATCTGATAAATTACGGCGCTTTTCCACCATTCTGTGTGTGTTGGTTCAGTCATAATGCTCCTGTGTGATATAGCTTAAAAATATAGCTCCATAGGGTTCTAACGTAATGTTATTGTCCTGAACAGTGATAGCTTCCTGATTGATACAGAATAGCTGAGCCTGTTGTATGTTGATTGCATTATCCAGCATATAGGTCTGTTGCTTGCCTGAAATGTTGAACAGGCAATAAAGTGTCTGCTCTGCATAGCGCCGTTTAAATGCGAAAATATGCGCGTGCGCTGGCAGTGTCTCAAAGTCACCTGCGATCAACGCAGGTTGCGCAACGCGCCATTGCAGCAATGCACGCCAGTTATTCAACAGAGAGTCAGGCTCTTTGTTCTGCTGCTGCACTGAACGATCATGATGCATTCTGGGAATGGGAAGCCACGGTGTGTCATGTTCTGTAAAGCCGCAGTTTTTGGAGGTTTTATCCCACGGCATTGGCGTACGCGAGCCGTCACGCCCTGGAAGTTTTGGAAATAATGCTTTTCCAAAAGGATCACGCAGTTTTTCAGGGGGGATGTCTTCTGGAACATTCGCTAAAGGCAATCCTAATTCGTCACCTTGATACAGGCAGAGTGCCCCTGGCAATGCAATCAGCAGCGCAGAAACCATTTTATAAAAATCATCATTATAGGGCGTGCCGCGCTCATCCTTGCCAGTCCAGCGGCTGCGAAGCCGTTCATAATCATGATTGCCCACCATCCAGCATTGCCCGCCTTCGGGGAAATGCTTTTGGGTGCGTTGCAAGCGGTCGCGCAAATGCTCCGTGTCCAATGGTGCGTCCCATAATAGCGCACTATTATAAGCAAGATGCAGCCGATTATCACCTGATACATATGCTCCTGAAAGGGCGATGGAGTCTTCACATAATGTCACTTCACCCAGTGTCACTGTGTCAGGGAATTCGTCCATTAATTCGCGTATCATGCTTAGCTTTTCAAGCGTTTCTTCGCGATTAAAACTATGGGTGAGTAATTGTGAAGCTAATGGATTATCTAATGATACGCCGTCTGGCTCTCCGTCGCTATCGCTTCGGGCGGGGTTGTCTCGCAATTCTTTGTCATGCACAAAGAAATTGACCGCATCTATGCGAAACCCGTCCACTCCCAATGCCAGCCAGAAACGCGCATGTGCAAGCACCGCATCAATAACTGCCTGATTGTGCCAGTTAAGATCTGGCTGGCAGGGCATGAAATTTGCCAGATAATATTGCTTTCTTGTCTCGTGCCATATCCATGCGGATTGACCAGTAAATGCAGATAACCAATTGTTAGGCGGGCTGCCATCAGGCGCGGCATCTGCCCAGACATACCAATCCGCTTTTTCTGATGTGGCACTTTCTGCGCTGTTTTGAAACCACGGATGCGTATCTGCAGTATGGCTCCATACCTGATCCAGAAGCACTTTTATGCCCATATTATGAGAGATTTTTAGCAGCCGTGTAAAAGCAGTTAAATCTCCCAGATTCGGGTCAATGTCATTTAACTTTGTAACATCATATCCTGCGTCTTCATCTTTTGATGGGTAAATCGGATTAAGCCAGATTGCCTCCACACCTAAAGAGCGTATATAAGGCAGTTTTTCAATAATGCCGTCAATATCACCAACGCCGTTGCCGCTACTATCTTTAAAGGTACGGGGAAAAATCTGGTATATGACGGCATGTTGCCACCATTTGCCACGCTGCACACTGGCATGAGCATCTGTCCATGTCCAGCAATGGCGGTTGATGACAGGCTTGCGCCACCAAAGAGAGGATTGAGCAATGGTCATGACAAAAATCTGATTATCGCGCGAAATGCTCGGTGGTGACTTTCCTGTCGCTTATGGAGCGAAGCGCATGTTCAATAGCACGCAGCATTGCGCCGTCTTTCATGCTGTTATAATTGTGAGGTGGCATGTTTTCTTCTGTGGACTCCAGCAAACGGTTCATGTCCTGCTTCCAGTCTGCCAGAAGCTCAATTTTTTCCTTTCTGCGCAGTGCATCATTATTTACAATCTCTTTGGGTGATGAAAACTCCGTGTAACTTTTATCGGTCATAATTCCCTCCTTTGTTGTTGTTATTCAGGTGAGCAGAATTTACATCACGATGCTATTGGAACGAATTTACGCAGTTATAAAGATAGCGCTAAAATATATACCCCATCTGCACAAGTTTTGGTTCTTCTTTGTAAGATGCAATCGGTCCTTTAAATTGCTGGCAATAGGCACGCCAGAATGGCAGTGAAGGAGATGTCTTTTTTGCTGCTTCTGGCAGATGATACCAGGCAATATTTGCATGTTTATGGTGGGTCGCGTGATAATGCATATTCAGACTTAAATGACTTATGAATCTGGATGCAGCAACATCATATCCCGCCACACTATTATCGTCTGGTGTGCCATAATGATAAACATTATCCATGCTGGAAATAAGAAATGCGCGCCAGCCAATCAATATGATAAATGCCCAGATGAATGGAGCATAAGCGATGATGATCAGAGTGTAGAGTGCTGTCATCAGTAACACATCCTGTTGTATGCCGCGTCTTCGGTTGCGTTTGAAGAAAAAGCGGTTAGTGATGGTTTCCTTTTCTTCATCTCCTTTAGAAGAAAGACGAATAAATTTTTTCAGCATAAATTCGGGAAGTACGGCGAAGGCGAATGACCCTACCACCTCAATAAGATATAAGCCAGCAAACAACGTGCCATAATATGCAGGAGCCTGCATCAGCCAGTTTGAGTTATGGTCATAATATTCATTTTCCCAATCACGATTATAGCGGTGATGCATCATATGTCCGTAACGCACAATCGCAAAGGCAGTGCCGAACTGAATGCTTAAGAAGCGCCCCAGACTATCGTTATATTGTGTGTCAGGATGCAGATTTTTGTGAATGGCTTCATGAATCATGCTCCATAAGGTGACGTTACTTAAACCGAGCGGCAGCAGCAACATCGCCCACCATGTGTTTTGCGGCAACAGCCACAATGGCACAGCGAGAAACTGAAAGAGATTGACCGCAGTTAAGGCGGCTATGATGATGTAATTTAGATGTTGCATTATTCATCCCTTTTCACCCACTTATCATCCTGTTTTTCATAAGATTGTTTCACTGCAGACCATGCAACGCGGTGCGACACTTCTTCTCTGTCAGCGTCTCCACGTCTGTCTTCGGGGCTGCTATATTGTTCCCACGCGCTATTGAATGCGGACTGGTAAATTTCCTGCGCATGTTCAGGCAGATTATTTTTCACTCCGTCAGGGAGGTCTGTTATAGTATCATAAGGCATTGCAAAATCACTCAATATTGCATTTAATTACAAACCGAGGACAGATTAAATTACTATCGCTGAAGCGCTGGCAGGAATAAAAAAACAATAAAGGCAAGTCTTTCTAAATCTTAAAATGGTTTAAACGTGTGGTAATAAAAATGACATTTTCGTTATTTCCCATCTTGCAAATTAGAGTTACATGACTTACACCAAATGAAACTACAGAGAAATGCAATGTCAGAAAATACGCAGTTTCTTGTTGGAATTGGTGCTTCTGCAGGCGGTTTGGTGGTTCTTAAAGAGCTGGTTAAGAACATCCCAAAAGATTCTGGTCTCGCCTACATTATCATTCAGCATCTGGATCCAACACATGAAAGTATGCTGAGCGAGTTGCTTGCAAAGCAGACCTCATTGCGGGTGTGTGAAGCAAAAGATGGCATGGCGATTGAGCCGAATAACGTGTATGTGATTCCGCCTGATAAATATCTCACGGTGAGTGATGATCATATCGTCCTAAGTCCGCCTAAACATGAGCGTGGGATGCGAAAGGCAATAGATCATCTGTTTCGCTCTATGGCAGATGCATATGGTCCCTATTGTGCGGGGCTGGTGCTATCTGGCGCTGGAAGTGATGGAACGTCAGGGTTGCGTGCTATTAAAGCCGCTGGCGGTCTTGTGCTGGCGCAAAACCCTGAATCGGCGGAGCATGAAAGTATGCCGCAAAGCGCCATTGACGCAGGTTTTGTGGACAACGTGCTTGAAGCATCAGAGATGGCTGAAGCGATTGTGCAGTATGTCGAATATATCCGAGAGCATCCTAACGCATTTTCAAATTCTGAGGTAAACACATCGCAGATTGTGCCTGATAATCTGCATGAGTTGGCGGCATTGCTTGAAACGTATGAGAGTTTTAATCTGCATCAATATAAACATGGAACGGTCAGCCGCCGTATCATACGCAGACTAAACCTTACAGGCACCCAGAATTACAAAACCTATCTGGAGTTATTGCGCACCAATGAGCAAGAACGCAAGCAGCTCACCAAAGATTTGCTGATCAATGTCACAGACTTTTTTCGTGACCCCGAAGCGTTTGAGCATCTGGAAAAAGATGTTATCGCACCGCTGTTTAAAGAGATAAAATCCGATAAGGACATACGAGTCTGGGTGGCAGGTTGCGCCACAGGGGAAGAGGCATATTCCATTGCCATATTGCTGCATGAGCATCTCCACAAAGCCCGCAAACGCAATGTCATCAAAATCTTTGCAACTGACATTGATGAAGATGCCATCAAAGCCGCGCGCAGCGGAATGTATCCTCTGAGCATTGTAGGCGAAGTGCCACAATCCTATCTGATGAAATATTTTAACAAGGTGAATAGTGAATATTACCAGATAAAACAGCATATTCGTGATGTGATTTCTTTTGCTACGCAAAATTTATCCTCTGATCCTCCATTTTCAAAGATGGATATTATCAGCTGCCGTAATCTGCTGATATATCTGCGCCGTGAAGTGCAGCAAAAGGCAATGCGTTCCTTTTATTTTGCATTAAATGATAATGGGCATCTGTTTCTGGGCAGCTCGGAAACGCTGGGCGAACAGTCCGAAATGTTCAAAACCCTGTCAAAAAAATGGCGGATTTTCAAAAAGATTCCAGGGGTGAGCCAGCGTCACGAATTGTTTAAACATCTGACCTCGGTCACAAAAACACCTGCCCGCAAGAAAAAGAAAGCCTCGGAACGCCCGCCTTCCAGAGCAGAACGATTGCAGCAGCTTATTTTGCAGACAGTTGTACCAGCCTGCGTGATTATTAATGATGAAGGCAATATCATCTATCGCTATGGTAATCTTAACCCGTACCTGATTATCCCCAGTGGTGAACCGCGTCATGATTTAGTGCAGATGATTCCTGCTTCCATGCGTTCACGGGTGCGCAGTTCCATTTTTAAGGCAAAAAAAGAAAAAGCCATTCTGCAATTTACCGCGCCACTTGACTCTCTGCCAGAGTCATCAGCGTGTAAAGTGTCCATATTTCCTGCCACAAATGATGTGATTGCACAGGAAGATGCAATGGTGCTGACCTTTGAGACGGTAGTCTCAGAAACGACCTGTTCCAATGAGTCTGAGTCTAAGGAAGAAACGGATTACGTCCAGAAACTGGAACTGGAATTGTCTGAAGTTAAAGAGGAGCTGCAAAACACCATTGAAGAGCTGGAAACCAGTTCAGAAGAATTAAAAGCATCGCATGAAGAAACGCTTTCTTCCAATGAGGAATTGCAATCTTCCAATGAAGAGCTGGAAGCCAGCTCGGAAGAATTACGTTCCTTAAACGAAGAACTCAGCACCGTGAACTCACAGTTGAAAGAAAAGGTTGAAGCGTTACAGCGTGCCAATAATGATGTGGAAAATCTGGTCGCCAGTACGGATATTGCCACGGTATTTTTAGATAGCCATCTCAAAATTCAGCGCTACACCCCCGCTGCAGAAAAATTGCTGAAAATGGGACCGCGTGATCTGGACCGCCCTATAACCAGCCTGGGCAGAGAGTTAGTGGATGATACGCTAACGGAAGATGCACGTTCAGTGCTGGATAATTTTAAAACCATCAGAAAGGAAGTGCAGGATTATCGAGGATATTGGTTTATACGGCAATTAACCCCATATCGCACAGAAGATCGCCGCATTAAAGGCGTGGTGATTACTTTTCAAGATATTCATGAATTAAAATGTTTAAAGGAGCGTGCAGAAAATCGTGAAAAGCAGCAGCAGACTGTGGCAAAGCTGGGAATGCGTGCATTGGATGATGTGCCTATGGATGAGATCATGCATCAGGCAGTGCGCCATATTGCCCATGTGATGGATGTGGATTACTGCAAGATTTTGGAATATCGCCGTGAAAAGAATGATTTGTTGCTGGTAGCAGGCACAGGCTGGCAGGAAGGACTGATTGGTAAAGCTATAGTCGAAAATGATCGTAATTCTCAGGCAGGCTACACATTAAGCGTCAGCGAACCTGTGATAGTAGATGATCTGGAAACGGAAAAACGCTTCACCGCGCCACCACTTTTGAGAGATCACCATGTGACCAGTGGCATTAGTTGCCTGATCAATCATAGAATCTTACCTTACGGAATTCTTTCAATTCACTCCAAAAAGAAACGCATCTTCAATGAAGATGATACTAACTTTATGGTGTCTATGGCCAATCTGATTTCCAATGTGGTGCGTCACAAGGAATTTCAGCTTCAGCTTGAAGATGCAGAAAAATGCTTCCGCATTGCGCAGGATGCTGCCAATCTGGGCATGTATGACTGGAATATTGAGAAGGATGTCATCAAGTGGGATGAACGCATTCGGGAAATCTAGGGCATTCCACTGGGAGAAGAAGTCACTTTTGAAACCTTTAAGAAAGGGCTTCATGAAGAGGATATTGAAAGCACGCAACACGCCGTTGATATTGCATTAGATTGTGAAAAGAAAGCGCATTATCATGCAGAATATCGCGTGATTCACCGCCAGACAAAAGAACAATGCTGGGTGTCTGCCACGGGGCGCGCTTTCTTCAAGGATGGTAAGCCGATTCGCCTTGTGGGCATGGTGATGGATATTAATGATCTTAAAGTTGCAGAAGAAAATGCATTGCAGGCGAGCAAGGCAAAATCTGAGTTTCTGGCAATGATGAGCCATGAAGTGCGCACACCGCTGAACGCGGTGATCGGCATCAGCAACATATTAACACAATTTGATGTTCCTGAAACTAAACGCAAAGAGATGTATCATACGCTTTACAGCAGTTCAGACGCATTGCTGAACCTGATTAATGATATGCTGGATATATCAAAAATTGAGTCTGGCACATTTAAATTGCGGAACGGCATATTCTCGCTTTACGAAGTGGTTCAGGATGTGGCGGAAATTGCCCGCATGAGGATGCAGGATAATGTGCAGTTTAATCTGAATGCTGAGCCAGTGAAGGAACTGAATTTTTACGGGGACAAGCAATCCGTCCGTCAGGTGATCATGAATCTGGCAACGAATGCCGCGAAATTCACGAAAAAAGGATATGTCTCTATAGATGTCACCTTGCTGGATGAATATGAAGGTGTGGTCATTAAAATAGAAGATTCAGGAATTGGCATACCTGAACATCAACAGGAAAGCATCTTTGAAAAATTCATACAGTCAGATTCCACCAGCTCGCGCGAATTTGAGGGCACAGGGTTAGGGCTGTCTATCGTAAAATCTCTGACGGAATTAATGGATGGAACTATTCAGCTTATCAGTGAAGCTGGGGTGGGGTCTACGTTCATTGTCACCATGCCGCTTCGTATCAATACAACAGATGAAGCGTTGATAGTCCCAAAGGATTTGCCCAAAGAGTTGGGAAAAGGCAAGCGTTTGCTGCTGGTGGAAGATCAGAAAGCGAATATTGTGGTTGCTGAAGCCTATCTCAGCAATATGGGATTTAGCGATATTACCATCGCTGATAATGGCAAGCAGGCACTGGAATTACTGATGCAGGAACATGATTTTGATATTGTGCTGTTGGATATGCGTATGCCCAATCTGGACGGATATGAAACATTAAAACGGTTGCGCAGTTATGAAGCAGATAATGATGCGCCTCCTGCAACTGTTATTTCACTCACTGCTGATGCAGGCACGCTTGATAAAGAAAAATGCCTGTCTTTGGGCGCGTCTGATTATCTCTCAAAACCATTTACGCCTGCTCGGCTTGCGGATATTTTGCAGCGATTTGTGTCCTGATAGCGCAGCATTACTTAACCAGTGAGAGACGTGTTTCCAGTTCCATGCCAAGTGTGCTGAGCAATGCCATGTCCTTGTCTTTTTGTGGGTTGGATGTGGTCAGCAATGTATCTCCAAAGAAGATGGAATTTGCGCCTGCAAAGAAACATAAGGCTTGCGTGCTGTCATCCATTGCTTCGCGTCCTGCGGAAAGGCGAACATAGGAGGTGGGCATCATGATGCGGGCGACGGCAATGGTGCGGACAAATTCCAGCGGTGGCAACGCGGCTTCGCCGTTCAGTGGTGTGCCATCCACCTGCACCAACATGTTGATGGGGACGGATTCAGGGTGCGCAGGCAATGTGGCAAGTTGGGTGAGCAGCCCCACGCGGTCTTCCCGTGTTTCTCCCATGCCGACAATGCCACCGCAACAGGTGCTGAGTCCTGCATTGCGCACGGCTTCTAAAGTGTCTAGCCTGTCCTGATAGGAACGTGTGGTGATAATCTCAGAGTAGAATTCTTCGGAGGAATCGAGATTATGATTATAATAATCCAAGCCTGCATCTTTCAATTCCTGCGCTTGTTCTGCGTCTAACATACCCAGCGTCAGGCAGGTTTCTAACCCGAGCGATTTCACTTCGTGAATCATCGCAGCGACTTTGGGAATGTCTCGCTTTTTTGGGGAACGCCACGCAGCGCCCATGCAAAAACGGGTGGCGCCAGATTGCTTTGCCGCGCGTGCAGCTTCAATCACCGGCGCGGTGTCCATCAATTTTTCGGCTTTCACGGGTGTGTCAAAATGAGCGCTTTGCGGGCAATATTTGCAGTCTTCAGGGCAGCCGCCTGTTTTGATAGAAAGCAGCGTGCTTGCCTGAATTTCATTCGGGTTGAAATGTTGGCGATGCAGGGTTTGCGCTTCAAACAATAAATCATTAAACGGCATGTTAAACAGCGCGTGCGCCTGCGCGCGTGTCCAGTCTGTGCGGATATGTGGTGTGTCTGTCATGCTGGTCAATTTAGTCTGCTTGCGTTATAAAGGCAAGTATCATGAATGATTCATTTAACCAGTTTTGCGCATTAAAAAATGATGCCACTCGCGCAAAAAGACAATGGCGAACGATGAAGCCGATGCGATCTGACAGGGCGTATATCTGGCAGGACGGCACGCGTTACATCAATTTCGCCAGCAATGATTATCTGGGCATTGCCGCCACCTTGCGCAGCCGTGAGGGTTTGGCAGTGGGGGCGGGGGCATCGCGTTTGGTAAGCGGCACGCACGCCCTGCATGAGCAGGTGGAAAGCACATTGGGGCAGATGAAAGGCACGGATGCTGCGTTGCTGTTTGGCTCTGGCTATCTGGCGAATATTGGTGTTGTGCCTGCGTTGGTGGGGGCAGGGGATGTGGTGCTAATGGACAAATTCTCCCATGCGTGCATGATTGATGGTGTGCAGCTTTCGGGCGCTGCCATGCATCGTTTCAGACATAATGAGTTGGCGCATCTGGAGCGCTTGCTGCAAAAGCACCGTGGCGGTTCGCGGAATTGTCTGATTATGACGGAAACGGTGTTCAGCATGGATGGTGACTGCGCTCCGCTGGCAGAGCTTGCAGCACTAGCAGAGCAATATGATGCATGGTTGATGACCGATGATGCGCACGGCTTTGGCGTGGTGACACAGCATAACCCTGCGCACGTTCAGATGGGAACACTCTCAAAAGCAGCAGGATGTTATGGCGGGTATGTCTGCGGTTCTCATGCGCTCATAGACATGCTGAAAAACTATGCACGTAGCGTCATGTTTTCCACCGCACTGCCTGAAGTGATGTTGCAGGGCATTGCAGATGCGCTGGCACTGATGCAGATAGAACCAGAGCGGGCAGACAAGGTGATGGAGAATGCGCGTTATCTGTGTGAAGCGCTGGAACTGCCACCACCGCAAAGCGCAATCGTACCTATCATTATGGGTGAGAATGACGAAGCACTGCACGCACACCAGCATTTGAAACAACATGGCATCTTCGCCCCCGCCATCCGCCCGCCGACAGTGCCACAAGGAACAGCGCGGTTGCGTGTGTGCGTCAGTGCGCTACATGAGCGGAAGCACTTGGATGCGTTAGTAAAGGTGTTATATACTCTTTTATAACTATCAGATAATATTGCATAACAGGAAGTGTCATCATTTTTGAAGAAGCGAAGCGTCTGAAGAACCATAGCGCCGCATGTGTCAGGCTTCGAGATGTATCCTTCACTATGTTCAGGATAACGTGAAGCAGAATTATGCAATTGTCTCCAAATGTCTTGATTTTATCTTTACGTCTTAAGGCGGCTCACCAATAGCGCGCTTATTATTCTCTTGCTAAGCTTCAATTCATGCGGAAACGCAAGAACAATAGAAAAAAGGAGAAACTATAATGGATAATTTAAAAGAGCTTTATGTTGATCAACTGCAGGATTTGTATAGTGCAAACAAGCAGGCAGAAAAATGCATCAGCGAACTGGCAAATGCTGCATCTGATTCACAACTGAAGAACATTTTGCAAGAGGCTGTGAAAAACACAGGTGGGCGCAATGAGCGTTTGGAAAAAGCAATTAAAGGGCATGGTGCAAAGCCAGATGGTGAATTCTGCAAAGGCACAGAAGGGCTGGTGAAAGAAGCACGCAAACATGCGATTGAAGCCGACATTTCAGATGATTCCGTGCGTGATGCACAAATTATTGCACAATTCCAGCGCCTCAGCCATTATGGCATTGCAGGCTATGGCACATGCCGTGCATTTGCGCGTCAGCTTGGGTTGAATGAAGAAGCAAGCAAGCTGGAAGAATGTTTGGATACGCTTTACAAAGGTGATGACATCATGACCAGCCTTGCCGAAGGCGAAGTGAACGAACGCGCTGCTGCGTGAGTTTGTTTACGATAATATAAAGAAGCGTTGTCACCTTCGGTGGCAGCGCTTTTTTTTATGTTTTGCGCAAGAAAAAAGCTAACGGTCAGGTGACGGTTAGCTTAAATTTAAAGTATTTGATGTTTACTCCTCTGTTTCTGAAGAATCTTTAGACCATTTGTATAGTCCGTATAACCCTCCTGCAACTGAGATGCCAACGAATGCGGTTAAAGCATGATACTCTTTATAATCGGCTAAGTATTTTCCGTGTTTTTCAGGATTGAATACAGATAGCGGATTTTTAAATTGGTACAGGAAAACTTTACGAAGCGTAGGATGGCTAAGATAACCTGCTGTTACCATTAATAAAGCAGCCAAAACCACGAAGCTAAACCTTTTCTGAACCTTCTGTTTGATAGTATTCATAACGAATCTTTTCTAAGAAAAACAACAAATCTATGTGAAAACAAAGATTAATCATAAGTTACCATAAAACTTTCCATATGACAAGTGAATAGCTGGCTGATACATTACAAGACATGACAAAACACAACATCCTCACTCTTTCTGGCTGGGCACAGCCTCATGATGCATTGAACGTATTACTGCCTGATGCTGATCATCTGGAATATGGTGCGCTGTCGTCTGATGAAACCTTGCAGCACATCAAACATCACAATCCGTCTGTGGCGGTGGGGTGGTCACTTGGGGGGAGTTTGTTGTTGATGGCGAAAGCGCATGGCTTGATCAACCCTGACTGGCTGGTGATTCTGGGTTCGCCGTTGCAATTTGTGGCGGATGAAACGTTCCCGCTGGGCATGGGGCAGCAGACCTTTGCACAGTTTTATGAAAATATGTCAAGTGATCCTCAGCGCACCTCGTTGAAATTTAATCATTTAATTGCTTACGGCGACAAGCATCAGGAACGCATTGTGGAGCAGTTGAACGCGCAGCAACACAAGCCTGACTGGGATGACTGGGTGCCGTGGCTGGATGTGCTGGCGCAGCAACACCACTCCACCATGCCGCTTTCTGGGCTGGGCAATCTGCTGCTAATTTATGGTGAGGAAGATGTGATCGTTTCTCATGAGCAAGGCAAATTGCTTTCCAAACATGCGCCACGGGCAAAACTGGAAATTCTGCCAGACTGCGCCCATGCCCCGCATCTGCATGATGCGCAGGCAGTGCGTGAACTCATTGCGCATCATACGGGCGTGACTTTACAGAGCGATGCTGCATAAAAATTTTTCCCGCGCCGCACCAGATTATGACGCACATGCTGTCATGCAAAAACGCGTGGTGTTGAAGCTGGTGAAACGGCTGGCGCTGCATTTGAACAAAAATGACGTTATTTTAGATGCAGGATGCGGCACAGGGGCGATTGCAGAGTTGCTGGATACGCATCATATTATTCAGCTTGATAATGCCTATGGCATGTGCAAGCAGGCGCAGGAAAAAGCGCCGACCTTATGTGCAGATGTGTCTGCTCTGCCGTTCCGCGCCAATATGTTTGATGTGTATGTATCTTCCTTATGCTGGCAATGGGTAGAAGATGTGCCGATTGCCATTGCACAAGCGCATCATGCATTGCGGGAGCGTGGCATATTGGCGGTGGCAACCCTGCTGGATGGCAGTTGCAAGTCCTTATATGATGTAATGAACCAGCATAAGTTACCGCTCAATACGCCGACATATCCTGAATATAACGCACTGCGCGCGATGCTGCTGGATGGAAACGCGCAGATGCTGGCAGAACATGCATGGCATGAGGTGGAGCGCTTCCCAAGTTCCTTCGCCATGATGCGCGCGTTTCACGATATTGGTGCAACGCTTCCCGCAAACGGGCGCAACATGGCTGCGCTTCGCAAAGTGTTGCGAGAATATCAGGATATGCACAAGCAGGGGCAGGGCGTGACCATGACGTATCATATTGGGTTATTCATTGTGCAGATGGGAAAAGCATGAAAGCGTTTTTCGTCACAGGGTGCGGGACGGACATTGGCAAAACCTATATCACCTCTGCCCTGCTCAGATTCTGGCGTGCAGAAGGCATAAAGGTGGATGCGTTCAAGCCTGTGTTAAGCGGGGTGGAGATAGGCAAGGATGATGCATCATCCTTGTTGCGGGCGCTGGGCAAAGCTGAAACGCTGGAACACCGCGCCCATATCGCCCCTAATCAGTTTGTAGCGCCGCTTTCCCCTCATATTGCAGCGGCAAAAGAAGGGCAGCTCCTGCAGGCTGCAGATATAGTGCTGCAATGTCGCCATCATATGGCAGTGTCCGCAGCAAACATAATGCTGATTGAAGGGGCAGGGGGCGTGGCAGTGCCAATCAATAATCATGAGCTGATGCTGGATATTATAACGCAGCTGGGGCTGGACATCCTTTTTATTACGGGGGATTATCTGGGCAGCATCTCACACAGCCTGACCGCGCTGCATATGCTGAAAAGTCGTGACTGCAACGTAAATTATATTATCATTAATCAGTCAGAACATTCTGTTGGGCTGGATGCGATGTCAGAGACTATAAAATCTTTCAGCCCATTCAATGCGCCCATCATAAAAATCCAGCGCTCACATGATGCATCTGTGATGCAGCAGCCAGAATTTCTGCATCTGGCACGCAGCATTGCAGCGCAGCCATAGTCAGCCAGGATTTTTTTTGCTATTATATTTTCATGAGCAAGAAAAAACCACCCACAGAGATGGAAAAGAAAATTAATGGTCTTTTTGACAAAATGGATGCGTATTCCAGGCGTCAGCGCCATTTGCTGACACGAAAAGAAGTGGATGGTATTCCATATGCTACATTTAATGACCGTGTATTTGCCAGTGTAATTGATATTGTTATCAGTTTTATTCTGCTTTCCCCCATTTTGCTGGGTGTTTCGCATGTTCTGGGGGCGACGCGAACAGGCAACCCTATGGATGCCGTGCCGCCAGGGGCAAGTTTTTCACAAGCTGTTGCGCATATTCTTGCGGCAGCGCCTGTGGGGCTGTTGCTGCTGGATTACATCATTCACTTTATTGTGTTTGGCGTGGTGATTTTGTGGTGCTGGAAGCAGGGCGGTGCAACACCAGGAAAATGGCTGCTGCGGATGCGCATTGTGGATGCGGAAACATTATGCACGCTTTCACCAAAACAATCCATCAAGCGTTATTGTGGCTATGTGGCATCACTCATTCCATTATCGGCAGGGTTTTTCTGGATCATGCTGGATAGAAAATCCCGCGCGTGGCATGACCATCTGGCAGGAACAGCGGTTGTGAAGGTGAAGCACTGGCGGTTTAAAGATGATGGCACTACTCCGCAATTAACTATTACTCATACGAATTCTTAACGATTTTATGCCATGCTTTCTGCATGGATACTAACTTACGCGTTATCAACGCCTGCAAAGGCACGAAAGCATTTACGCTTGTAGAGCTCTCTATTGTACTTGTCATATTAGGGCTGCTGGCTGGCGGCGTGGTAGCTGGGCAGGATATGATATATGCTGCAAAATTGCGCAAAGTGCCTGTGGCAATTGAAAAACTGCGCAAGGATATGACTTTTTTTTATGATAAATATCACGCGCTTCCTGGAGATTTTGAGAATGCAGAAGCCTACTGGGGCACTGACCCTGATGGATGCCCATCTCACAGTAATCGTATCCCTAAGACTGAAACATGCAATGGTAATGGAGATGCCGTTGTAGGTCATAACGCAACACATGAATTTTACAGATTCTGGCAGCACATGAAAAATGCAGGTCTGGCAGATGGAGATTTTACAGGTATAACGGGTGCTGGCGTAGCTCCTCATCTTGTGGTCGGAGAGAATGTTCCTGTAATTTACGAGAATATAGGCATTGGAGTTTATCATAAGCTACCCCATTCGGGAGACCAGTGGTTGCCAGATAGTGATTATGGTCAGGTTATCGTAGTTGGTGAGTCAAAAACCGGTTATGAAAATGCAGGAGGATTCCTTTCCCCTGAAGACACATGGAGTCTGGATTCCAAAGTGGATGATGGCAAGCCAATGACAGGGGATTTTCTTGGGGTTGTTTATCCTCATTGTAGTGATGCAGCAGATTGGGATTCAGATGATTTTGAAGCGGATTACAATATGGAAGAAACAGAGCGACGATGTAGTATTTACATAGTTAACGCATTCCCAGGTAACAGAAGATGAGACAGCGTTTTGAATGTAATCATGGTTTTAAATATAATAATTCTTTAAGAGGTATGTCTTTAGTTGAACTTGCTATTGTTCTGGTCATTATCGGAATTATGGCTGGAGGGGTGATTGCAGGGCAAGAAATGATTCATGCGGCTGAGTTGCGCAAAATACCATTAGCCATTGAAGACACACGAAAAAGCATCATGGTCTTTTATGATAAATATGACTCATTGCCTGGTGACACTGATTTAGCAGAAGAGCTTTGGGGAGCGGATTGCGTTGGATGTAATGGAAATTACAATGGTTGGGTCGGAGCGAATAAAGGTCAGAGCGGCATTGATAATTTTCCCGAATTTTTCCGTTTCTGGCAGCATTTGCAGCTCGCAGGATTGGCAGAAGGGGATTTTTCTGGAGTAACGGGACCTGACAGTCCTAGCCATGTGTTAGTGAATGAAAATATTCCAGAGATATATGATAATATCGGATTACATGCGTTCTGGCTGCAAAATGTGATTGTTGATAATCACGCAGATTTAAACACTGGTGAATATGGGCAGATATTTATTATAGGAAGACGTTCATGGGGCTGGCTGAACAGAGAAATTGCATTAACAACTGAAGATGCATTTAATATTGATACCAAGATTGATGATGGTAAGCCATTTACTGGGATATTATATGGTAATGGTGCAAGTAATGCATTTGGTTATCAGTTATGTACTACAGCAGCAGCAGGAGATTCCGATGACTTTGATGCAGAATATGATCTGAATGTAGATGGACCCGCTTGTATCTTTTTCGCACGAAACGTTTTTCCGGTACAACAATAAATGGTTATGGCTAGCAAAAATATATATAGCAGTAATTGCGGTATGACGCTGGTTGAGCTGGCAGTGGTTTTGGTGATTGTCGGATTACTGGCTGGTGGCGTTATTACAGGGCGTGATATGATTCATAATTCAGAATTGAGAAAAATACCGCTTGCTATTGATGATGTAAAAAAGAAAACGATGGTTTTTTACAATAAATATGGTGCATTGCCTGGGGATTATAACCGTGCAGAAGACCTTTGGAAGCCTGATCCTGATGGCTGTCCATCACATAATAACCGCGTGCCAAAAACACAGACATGCAACGGAAATTATGATGGGATTGTTGGAATGCAAGCGCATAGAGGAGAATATTTTCGTTTCTGGCAGCATTTAAGAAACGCAAATCTGACCGAGGGCGAGTTTACTGGTGTAGCGGGTTCAATTAATCAAAACGATCATGTGGTAGGCGAAAATGTACCCGTTATATATGATTATGTCGGTATTGGGGTTTACTGGCATGAACCTCCTACTGGTGCTAACGCCTGGCAGCATGAAGGTGATTATGGTCAGCTTCTGGTCGTTGGAGAAAGCAATAGCTGGGGATGGGAAAATAGCGGATCATTTTTAACTCCTTCAGATGCGCTAAGTATTGACAATAAAATTGATGATGGAATGCCCTTGACAGGAAATGTTTATGGAATGAGTTATTCAAATTGCACCACAGCGGACGCTGGCGAATGGACTGAAACCGACGCAAATTATGATGTTGAAGAAACATCCGAAACCTGCGCCTTCTTTATACGTAATGCTTTTCCCAAAAAATGATTCAATGCTTATGAAAATTCAGAAAACACAATATAACGCCAAAGCTGCTTTCACCTTAATAGAATTAGCGGTTGTACTTGTCATATTGGGTCTGTTGGTTGGTGGCATTCTGGTTGGGCGGGAAATGATTCATGCGTCAAAACTGCGCAAAGTAACGTTGTCTATTACTGAGTCTGTTTCCAGCGTTGCTTTATTTTCTGACAAATATCAGGCCCTGCCAGGAGATTTTGGTCGCGCTGAAGATTATTGGGGAACAGATCCTGATGGCTGTCCGACACATAATATTCGCGTGCCTAAAAAAGAAACCTGTAACGGCAATAGCGATAATTTGATTGGAAATGATTATGCTGGAGGATTTGACGAGCGCAATGAATATTATCGTTTCTGGCAACATCTTGAAAATGCTGGTTATGTTGTAGGCAGCTTTACTGGTGTTGCAGGTGCTGACGGACCAGAACATGCAGTGGTAGGGGAAAATGTTCCAAGAATTTATGACAGAGTAGGAATCGGTGTTTTTAATCAATATGGTGCTTTTAACTCACCCACCATAACTGGAAATTATCTTTTTGCTGATGGGGTTTATGGGAACGTATTTACGGTAGGTCTTCAAAGGGAAACGCATGAAGTATCTGGCAGTTTTATGACTCCGACCGAAGCTGGCAATATCGACAAAAAAATTGATGATGGTATGCCCAATCAGGGGAAGGTGATTGGCTGGCCATATTATCTCTGTTCAGAAGCAAATGAACATGCCTCTGATAATCTGACAGCAAAATATGATCTTAAAAGAGACGATATTGTATGTTCATTCTATATCAGGGATATTATCCCGTTTAATTAATGATGTGCTAATCTGGGTTCAAATGATTCCTTGTCGATCAGCGCATGTTTCACGCCACGCCAGGCGGACTTTAGCTTTTGCTTTCTGTCACGTTCAAAACATACGATTTTGAACATGTCATAGATAACTGCCAGTACATCACACATCACAAAGGCAGGCAGCGCCGCGCCGTGATGCTTCCAGCATATAATGCGATTGCGGTATATAGTGTAGCGTCTGGTGGGGTTATGATTGGTGGTGGTGATTCGAATACCGATAACATTATGGTCTTCAGAAAAACCAAGCTGGTGATATAAAATCGCATTTTTCACCGCAATAATCCGCTTTCCAGCCTGAATAACGCGCAGTGAAAAATCATAATCCACATAATCAATATGAAAGGCTTCGTTCATCGTGCCAATCTGCCTGAATAATGATGCAGGAATAAGCGCGCCTGATGATATAGCAACCAGCACATCATCCAGATAGTCTTTCCTGCCGAAGCCTGATTTAATGTAGAGCAGTTTTTGGATGTGGCGTGTGTAAGATGCTTCCCGCTTTGAAAAACGGTCTTTCAGGTTGGGAATCATCATTCCGACATTATTTTTATCATCGAGATTGTTCCATACATCATGCATGGCGTTAAACATGTGAATGTCAGGCAGGCTGTCATGATCCAGCAGCATCACCCAGTCACAGCCTTGCTGAAGGCAATGGCGAATGCCGATATTCTGTGCCTGAGCGAAATTGTTTTTTCCGTGCTGCATGAAGTCAATCACATTTAGATGCTCATTCGCAAATGACTGCACCAGTTCTGGTGTCTCATCAGTGGATTGATTGTCTATCACGATGCAGTAATCAGCAATTTCCTCAACCCGTTTCAGGCTGTTTAAAACACTTTTTCCAATATTCCATGTGACCATAACCACGCCGATTTTGCCATCAAATGGATGTTTCTTTGGCGTAGCGTTCAGCTCCGTGTGTGATATATCACTATCATATGCATGTAATCCCATGTGCATGATATAACATACACATGACAAAAAATCCAGTTTTCACTGACGGGTGCTGAGTGATATGTATTTTTTGCTGGATTTTTAGCTGCCGATGCTTTATCAAGACACTCTTTTGAAAAATCAGGAGAATTGAACGTGGCAGTTCCAAAGAGTAAGGTAAGTAAATCCCGCCGTGGCATGCGCCGCGCTGGTAACAGCAAAATCGCTAAAATGAATGCTGTTGAAAATAAAACAACAGGTGAGCTGGTTCGCCCGCATCATGTGACGCTGGGTAAAAAAGGCGAAGAAAAATATTATAATGGTCGTGTGGTTACAACGGCTGCAGTTAACGCATAAGCGGTAATTTGTTTTTATGGCTGAACCACTTCCATTAGCGATAGATGCGATGGGAGGCGACGCTGCGCCGCGTATTGTAATGCGCGGTGTGCACATTATGAGCCAGAAACAGCCTGACAGGCGCTATACATTATTTGGTGACAAGGTGCAGCTTGAACGCTTTTTGTCTAAATCGCCCTATGACAGTCTGAAAAACAAGTGTGATATTGTTCATACAGATGTGAAGATTGCCAGTGATGACAAACCCTCTGTTGCGCTTCGGCAGGCGAAGAACAGTTCCATGCGTCTGGCGATTGAAGCCGTGCGCGACGGTGCTGCATGTGGTGTTGTCTCCGCAGGCAATACAGGTGCATTTATGGCGTTGTCCAAAATGGTACTGAAAACCATCCCTGGCATCTCCCGCCCAGCTATCACTGGTTTGATGCCCAATCGCGGCAGTTCTATCGTCATGCTGGATATTGGTGCAAACGTGCAATGTGACGCAACTGATCTATATCAGTTTGGTTTGATGGGTGAAGCCTTCGCCAAAATTGTTCTGAAACGGGACAAACCTAAAGTAGGATTGCTCAATATTGGTTCGGAAGAAATTAAAGGACATGGGGATTTGCATGAGGCAGCGGAAATGCTGCGCAATACCCCTTCTATAGATTTTATCGGATATGTTGAAGGCAATGATATCTGCAATGGTCACGCAGATGTGATTGTGACAGATGGGTTCACTGGCAACGTATCGCTCAAAACGCTGGAAGGCACAGCGCGTTATTTCTCTGGAGAGTTAAAAACAGCGCTCACGACTGACTGGTTGAGCAAATTAAGTTATCTGCTGATGCGCCGCTCTTTCACCAAAATGAAGCGCACGCTTGATCCACGCCGATATAATGGTGCCATGTTTCTTGGGCTGAACGGCATCTCTGTGAAAAGTCATGGCGGGGCAGATGGTTATGCGTTTTATCATGCAATGAAAACAGCCTTTGCGCTGGCGGATGGTGATATCAACACCCATATTCTGGACGAGCTTGAAAAGCACCCAGCGCCACAAACCGTGCGTGAGGCTGAGGCAATATAAATGAATCAGATTCGAAGTGTTATTGAAGGCTATGGTGCTTATGTGCCAAAAAACTGCGTAAAAAACGCAGATCTTGAAGAAAAGCTGGATACGTCTGATGAGTGGATTCAAACACGAACAGGCATTAAACAGCGCTTTCTGGCAGATAAAGATGAAGTGACCTCTGATCTGGCAGCACATGCCGCGCGCTCGGCATTGTTGCAGTCTGGCAAGCAGGCAGATGATATTGATCTGATTATTCTGGCAACTGCTACACCTGATGAATCCTTCCCCGCAAGTGCTACGCGCGTGCAGCAAAAACTGGGTATTTTGAATGCTGCTGCTTTTGATGTGAATGCTGCATGTTCTGGTTTTGTTTATGGTATGCATGTGGCAGATGCGCTGCTGAAAACAGGAGCATACCGTCACGCGCTGGTGATTGGTGCGGAAACCATGTCGCGCGTGGTCGATTGGGAAGATCGCCGCACCGCCATTTTATTTGGTGACGGGGCAGGGGCATGTGTGCTGTCTGCGCAAAATAATGCTGACAATGGCATTGTTAGCAGCATGATCGCATCAGATGGAGCCTATGCGGACATACTTGCCACAAATGGTGGCGTATCCAAAACACAGACGGCAGGCACATTATTTATGGAAGGCAAGGAAGTGTTCCGTCATGCAGTGGCGAAAATGAGTGATGCTGTAGAGCAATGTGCTGAAAAAGCAGGGATTGCGGTGTCTGATATTGATGTGCTGGTTCCCCATCAGGCAAATGCGCGCATTTTGCAATCCTGTGCGAAGAAGCTGAAACTGCGTGATGAACAGGTGATTATGACAGTGGATCAACATGCAAACACGTCTTCCGCGTCCATTCCGCTGGCGCTCGCTTACGCAGATTCGCAGGGAAAACTTAAAAAAGACTCATGGTTGATGCTCACCGCATTGGGGGCAGGGCTGACATGGGGTGCGTGCTTGATTCGGCTATAAAACTGGGTTATAAGTCTCTGACGAACATCAAGGAACATTATGACAGACAATACGACTCTCACTCGCGCTCATCTGAGCAATAAACTGTACCACGAAACAGGCATCTCTATGCAGGAATCGAATAAGCTGGTGGATGCTGTATTTGACAAAATCAGTGAGAATCTCTGCAAGGGAGAAAGCGTAAAACTTTCTTCGTTTGGAACGTTTAATCTGCGTCACAAAAATCCGCGTGTTGGGCGCAACCCGAAAACAGGAGTGGAAGTGGAAATTTCTGCGCGTACGGTGGTTACATTTAATCCTTCCAATCTGCTGAAGGAACGTGTGAACAAAAATCTGACATCCTCTTAAGAGTATTACATGACTAAGCGCACATTCTTTGGCACTGACGGTATTCGCGGTCGTGCGAACACTAAAAATATGACGGCAGAACTCGCCATTAAACTGGGCATGGCGGCGGGGTCTTATTTTCAGCGAAATTCACCACATAAAAAGGTGGTGATTGCTAAAGACACGCGCCTTTCGGGATATTTGCTTGAGCCTGCGCTTACTGCGGGATTTATCTCTGTCGGGATGGATGTGATTCTGGTGGGACCCATGCCAACCCCTGCTGTTGCCATGCTGACCAGTTCCATGCGGGCAGATTTAGGTGTGATGCTATCTGCATCGCATAATCCTCACCATGATAACGGGATTAAATTATTTGACCCCGAAGGCAACAAACTGTGTGACAAAGCAGAGCTGGAAATTGAACGCCTGATGCAGGTAGATCCTGACATATTGCGTGTGGATGCTGCCGATTTGGGGCGTGCAAAGCGCATTGAAGATGCAAGCGGGCGCTATATTGAACTGATAAAACGTACTTTTCCAGCGCATCTGCGGCTGGATGGATTGCGCATTGTGCTGGACTGCGCGAATGGTGCAGCATATAAAGTTGCGCCCATTATTTTGCAGGAACTGGGCGCAGAAGTGGTGACGCTGAATGACGAGCCAGACGGATTCAACATTAACCGTGATTGTGGCTCCACCCACCCTGAAAATCTGATTGAAACTGTCAGAGCATACCGCGCAGATGCAGGCATCGCGCTGGATGGTGATGCAGACCGCATTGTCATGTGTGATGAAAAAGGTGCGCTGCTGGACGGGGATCAGATTCTGGCGATGGTAGCAGTATTCATGAAATCACGCGGCAAACTGAAAAATAATAAAGTCGTTGCCACGCATATGTCTAATCTCGCTTTTGAGCATTATCTGAATGAAAAAGGCATTGACGTGATCCGCACTAATGTAGGTGACCGATATGTGATTGCAGGCATGAAAGAACATGGCAGCAATCTTGGTGGGGAGCAATCAGGTCATGTAGTCTTTTCTGATTATAGCACAACGGGGGACGGGCTGCTGGCGGGACTGCAGATGCTGGCAGTGATGCAGGATAAGCAGCAATCTTTAAGCGAATGCGCCAAAGCCTATACGCCTTATCCGCAGTTGCTCACTAATATTCGTATTACCCCCGAAACAGACCCAATGGAAGCGGCGGCTGTGAAGCAGGAAATTGCCAAAGCAGAAAAAGAAATTGGTGAGACAGGGCGCATCTATATTCGCAAGTCAGGCACGGAGCCATTGTTGCGGGTGATGGTGGAAAGCAAGAATGAACAGCAGGTGCGCAGCATCAGCAAAGCGCTTGCTAATGCCATCAAGAAAGCAGTGTGACCAAAGCTGCACGCATTCTGATCATCGCAGGGTCTGATTCAGGCGGTGGCGCGGGCATTCAGGCAGATATTAAAACAGTCAGCGCGTTGGGCGGTTTTGCCATGACCGTGGTTACAGCGATTACGGCGCAAAATACACTCGGTGTGCATGGCGTGCAGATGGTATCCACTGAGATGATTGCGGCGCAGTTTAATGCGGTGATAGAGGATATTGGTGCGGATATTATTAAAATTGGCATGTTGGGCGATGCAGACACCATTTCCTGCGTAGCCAAATTGCTTCAGGCACATCCAGATATTCCTGTCATTCTTGATCCTGTGATGCAGGCAAAAGGCGGCGCGTCATTGCTGCAAAATGATGCCGCGCAGGCACTGAAAGAATTATTATTGCCGCTGGCAACCGTGATTACACCAAATATTCCAGAAGCAGAGACGTTATGTGACACAACCATCGCTTCGCAGCAGGACAGAGAACAAGCGTGCAAAATGCTTTGTGAGCAAAGCGGGGCATCCATCGTGCTGAAAGGGGGGCATGGGGAGGGAGAAACGCTCCGTGATATACTCTATCATCACGACAAATTTTATTATTATGATACTGAACGTATAGACACATTGCATACGCATGGTACGGGCTGCACCTTCGCCTCTGCATTGGCAACCTTCATGGCAAAAAATATTCCACTATCGGATGCTGTGAAGCAGGCTCAGCAATATGTCCGTCAGGCTATTTTGTGCGCTCCACAACTTGGAGCAGGGCATGGACCGCTCTGGCATCAAATATCATAAATTATTTTGTATTTTACATAAATCTTAACTTTTTTGCTGCATATCTATTTCTTCAAACAACAGAAAGGAACAGTCTTATGCAAGCCGCACGTAAAACAATTGAAGCACCTTATTCATCTATCAATGAAGTGCCATATGATGATAATGTACGCCCAGCAGATTTTCATACATTACTTTCATTATTGCCAAAAGAAGAGCAATGCTGCGAGATGGCAACAGACTAAGCATTTCTTGACCAACGCACGTTACATCCTGTAATATCGCCGCTTAAATACTTTCGTTACATTGCAATAGCAGTGTTTATATCCCGTGAAAATATTTTCGTGGCTCAGAAAAAGAGTGTCACCTCTTTTTCCTACAAATATGGTGCTTTATGCATTCATCCTGCTGGTGCTTTCTCAACCAAATGTGGAAGCAAAGCTGGAGCGATTGCTTTATATTGACTTTAACCTCATCACCATCCCTCAGGATATTGATGAAGAATATGAAGCCTTTATAGTCGCTGCATTTGCTTTTTTGCCGTGGCTGGCAGTGAAGATTCTGAGTCTGCTCAAATTCTTTCTGACAGTTACAAAAGCCCTCATCACTCCGCTTATTAAGCTGGTGATTAGTGGCAAGGCAGCTTTTTGCGAAAGCAGAGAATTAGTCAGCAAAACAGCGCCAAAAGTGGTGGAGATAGCACATCAGCCAACCATCTATAAATGGATTACGGCGTTTAAAGGGGTAAGCCTGGCAACGCGTGTGCCGATAGGCAGATTTCCACCTCTGCGTTATATTCTCACGCGCAGAATTGTGTGGCGCAGGGTACGCAAGGTTAAACCCGCATTGCAGCCAACAAAAAAGGTCGCCTTTTTCCTGCTGCATGACATTGGAGATGCGTTTTTGATTCTGATATTCAGAATCATCCCTCAACGTTGTTACAGGGCAGCACAAAAATTATGTTTCCCTTTGGAAAATCGCCAGTTTATTCAGGATTACGGTCTTGCATGGATAGCGATGTTCACGCAAGGGCATGGCATAGAATTTTTTGATGTGGGGCTGGTGATAATGTTTATTATTGGCCGTATTCAGGGAATAGCATTATTCTTTTATGATACGATAATGCATGTCGTGCATACTATATTGCCTGTCTAATACAAAATATATGCGTTGCCCGTGTAGGCAACGCTTTTTTTTTATGCCTTCGTAATATGATCCAGAATTACAGGCAGAATCTGCTCACGATATTTGCGACCATTGAAAATGCCGTAATGTCCTGTGCCTTTTTGCAGGTGATAATGCTTCTGATTGTCTTTCAGTCCTGAGCAGAGATCCATTGCCGCTTTGGTCTGTCCAACGCCTGAAATGTCATCCAGTTCCCCTTCAACACATAGTAATGCTGTTTTTTTAATGGTTTCTGGTTTAACCAGCCTCCCGCGGTAATCCAGCTCTCCTTTAGGCAATAAATGACGCTGGAAGACCTTGTCTATCGTCATCAGATAAAATTCTGCAGGTAAATCTGCTACGGAAAGATATTCATCATAGAATTTGCGGTGACGTTCTGCTGATTCGCCATCCCCTTCCACCAGATGATTAAACAGATTAATATGCTCGCCAATATGACGATCCAGATTCATGGTCATAAACCCACTAAGCTGCAAAAATCCAGGATAGACTTTGCGCATGAAGCCAGCATAGTTCACAGGCACGCGAGTAATCACATTTTGCTGGAACCATGAAAGTGGTTTTTTGCTGGCCAGTTCATTCACTTTAGTGATGCCTACACGCGTATCAATTGGTCCGCCCATCAACGTCATGCTTTTTGGCACATGCTTGTTGTTATCTTCGCTCATCATCGCCACGGTGGCAAGCAAAGGCACTGCAGGCTGACAGACGGCGATTGTATGCACAGGGCGACCATCTTTTCCGATATGTTCAATCGCTTCACGCACCACATCCATATAGTCATTTAGATCAAATGCGCCTTCAATCAGCGGCACTTCACGTGCATCCATCCAATCAGTAATATAGACATTTGCATGAGGCAACATGGCTTCCACAGTGCCGCGCAGCAGCGTTGCATGGTGACCAGACATAGGGGCTACAATTAATATGCTTGGCTGTTTCCCTGTAAAACGCATCCGCTTGAATTGGCGCAGATGGCAGAACGACCAGCGCTTCACCACACGATTATTGACGTGATAGGTTTTGCCGTTAATTTCTGTTTCCCGCAACCCAAAGCGGGGCTTCGCATAATTCTTGGTCATGCGGTTCAGCACGCCGAACCCTGCTGCACTTTTGCGTCCAAAATCTGTGTGGGAAAAGGGCAAATAGGGGTTTGAATAAAACTTGCGGCTGAAATCAGCATAGGCTTGCAACGGTGCAACCATCGCACGCTGCCATTCATATATCTGATATAATCCGAAATTTTCCATCATTGTTTAGCTCCCATTGCCAGATAGTGTATCCTGCTAGTGTTTATATTTCACTAATCATGTCAAGAGTATATATGTTCCTGCTTTCTTAAGGAATAACGTCGCATTTCTATCACTTGCGTTGCATTTGGAATTACGATATGTAGGTCAGGTTATTTGTATTTACACAACTAACATTGTTGCGTTCAGTTTTTTATCATGTCAATTTTGGCACTATTTCTGATATTCTGGGTTACAGTTTCATGTATTGATGGTTTTTTTGTCGAACGATATACAGAACCCCCTATCCGCTTAGAACATTATCAAATTAAAACTGTGTCTGGTTTTAAAGAATTATGTTATGAAGCATTTAGAAACATTGAAAAATATGGCGGAACGGTTGATATTGATGAAGTGAACCTGAAAATTGGTTTTCAGGTAAACATGCCAAAGCGTGTTTCCGTTTGTAAATTTACATTATCTGAATTTAACAGGTTTTATTCTGAAAGCGATGATAAGCTGAAATTTATTGTTGAATATGTTTATTTCATACCTGCCAATATTCTCTTTGAACTTGATGAAATAGCATATGATATCGCAGACAAAATCTTCTGGAGACTTTATAAGTTACAAAATAAATAAAACTATTCGGAACGCTTAGCGTTCCTTTTTTTATTCAGGCAAAGTAATAAACTCATCATCATCAGGTACGTTGGGAAAGCCGCCTTCTTTCCAGCGCATTTTTGCATTCTCAATCAGCGTTTTTTCGGAAGCAACAAAGTTCCAGTCTATATGGCGTGTGCCAACGCTTGTTCCGCCAATAAGCACAAAATGGCTATTATCTTCAGCGGTGACGCTGACTTCATTTTCACCTAAGACAAGCAAAGTTTCCTGCTGCACTATTTCATTATTCACAGAGCCAGAACCCTGTATCATATAAACGGCGCGTTCTTCTGCAAAGGGCAGCGTTACGGTGTGACCTGCTTCTACCCTGTATTCCACGTAAAGCGCATCTGCATAAGCATTGGCAGGTGATCTTTTGCCATGTGCTTCCCCCATCAATATACGCGCTTTAACGCCCTCTGTCTGATATGCGGGAATGTCATCAGCGGCGTGATGGGAAAAAGATGGTTCGCAGTCTTCATAATCATTTGGCAACGCGCACCAAAGCTGCAGCGCGTGCAGCATGTGTGGATGGGTGCGATATTCTTCATTAGTGCGTTCAGAATGTGTGACCCCTTTGCCTGCAATCATAATGTTCAGTGCGCCTGGTCGAATTGGCTGCACAACGCCAAGACTGTCACGATGGATCAGTTCGCCTTCAAACAGATAGGTTACGGTGGCTAGTCCGATATGGGGATGCGGGCGCACATCCACTCCGTTACCTGCGTCAAAACTGGCGGGGCCTGCATGATCAAAAAAGACCCACGGACCAATATGTTTATGTCCGACCTGCGGAACAAAACGCTTGATGGTGAAACCACCTAAATCCTTAATCTTCGGGGCAAGCCTTTGCATAAAATTTAAAACGGGATTTCATCATCCAGCTCAGGGGCGGGCGCAGGGTTGCTGTTACCGCCAGAATAATTCTGTTGTGGTGCATTGTAGCTGCTGCCATTGCCTGTGCCATAAGACTGTCCTGCACCGTCACCGCCTTTACTGTCCAGCATGGTAAGGTTGCCGTTATATCCCTGTAGTACAATCTCAGTAGTATATTTTTCAACACCAGACTGATCGGTCCATTTGCGGGTTTGCAATGCGCCTTCAATATAGACTTTAGAGCCTTTACGAAGATAATTCTTTGCCACGCGCACTAAACCTTCATTAAAAATGGACACGCGATGCCATTCAGTTTTTTCGCGGCGCTCGCCTGTGTTTTTGTCTTTCCAGCTGTCAGACGTAGCTATGGCAAGGTTCGCAATTTCGCGTCCATCCTGCGTGGCGCGTACCTCAGGGTCTTTGCCCAGATTGCCAACTAATATTACTTTGTTAATGCTTCCCGCCATGATACATCCTTACTTATTCTTCGTTTATGACATAGAAATAACATATTCTCTGCATTTGTCACATGCTTTGTCATATAAGTTTCATACAGTCATGTTACAATAGAGATAATGGCAAAAAATGATGACATACAACGCAAGATAGATTTGCTGGAGCAAAGCAAATATGATCTTGGGCAGGAGCGGCGCAAAGGCTTTATGGAAGCGGCGATGCCAGCACTGGTGACTTTTGGTGCGATTGGCGCAGTGGCTGGCATTGCCGTTGCGTTATTTACCAGCGCAGGGATTGGTGCCATTGCTGGGGTCGGTCTGATTAGCGGACTTACGGCAGGTGCTGCCACAGGTGGCGTGGCTGCCATGCGCTCAGGACGGGATGCAAAAGACAAGAATAATGCTATTGAAGAAATGGAACTTCGTTTAAAACAGGAAGCGCTTTCGCAGGGGGTGGACGTTACTTTGCCTGAACAACAACCGCAAAAAGCGCCACAGATAGACCTGTCGCCTGATGCACAGAATCGCCCCAAATTCCTTAATGATATTATTGAACGTGGGCAAAAAACCTTTGATCCTCGTGAAATTGCAGGACGTGCAGTAAATGATGCACGAGAAACATTTAGGCGATAAGCTGAATTAACTGAATTTTATTTTCTGATATATATATATTGAATATATGAGAAACGCAGCTTTTACTCTTATTGAAATAGCTATCGCACTGATTATTATCGGGCTTGTTGCGGGTGGTATCGTGGTGGGACAGAATATGATTCGCACTTCTGAGATACGCGCAGTTGCCAGTGATGTGGAAAAATATCAGCTTGGGATTGCTACTTTCAGAATGAAATATCACGCTTTGCCAGGCGACATGCAAAATGCGACAGATTTCTGGGGCGCAGCAGACGGAGCAGGCAATGGCAACACAGCCATTTGCAAAACAACAACTGCCACATCAATTGCGACATGCAACGGAAACGGAGATAATGCCGTTAGACCAGATGTAATTTCAAGCCATGAAGAAGCAAGATTATGGCAACATTTAGCTAATGCTGGCATTATATCAGGTTCGTTTAGTGGTGTTGCTTCTATCTCATCAACAAGCGAACAGTTTATGGAACCTGGAGTGAATGTTCCAGCGGCGAGAGGAATGAGCAATGTGGGATATAGTTTTTTGTCTACAAACTCGAATTTAATTGTTGCGGAAGTTGGAAGTTCAACCTGGTGGTTTGGGGATTATAATCTGGTATTATCAGTTGGACAATCATACACAAATGGTGAAACAAGAGTGCCTTTCTTAACTGCTTTTGAAGCGATGAATATAGACAGGAAAGTGGATGACGGGCGACCTGGAACGGGAAATCTTCACGGGCGCAGAAGTGCAGGTTTGTGTTCAACCACAGGGGCTTCTTCCACTGCAGAATATAATATAGCAAATAAGAATATTACCTGTTCTCTGCGTTATCTTCTAAATATGTAGAAAAGAAAGTTAAAGATTAATTAATAAAAATATGTTATTCTTTAGTATGGTAAGGATAGCATATATTGTAATTATAATGCTGCTTTGCCCTTCGGCAAGGGCATTGGATAATTCTGCGTCTCCACATAATAGCTTTGAGTTTACGCATGATCACGCGCCTACGGATTACCATCTTTACTATAAAAGCGCGTTACCTGTAACGCCCTATCTTTCTGCGGAGGATCGCAGCAACGACAATTCACTGGACACATTCTGGAATGCTGGTGAGAGCTATGAATCTCCCCTTCAACCCGAGCGCGGCAATGCATGGGCAGGGGTGCGCGTCAAGCTGACCAAAATGTTTAAGCTGGATGTGGATACGGATTTGCGCAATATCCGAAGTTCTTTCGCGGTCACCCCCAAAACAAAAATGCGTCTGAGGGTAAGGTCACGCGAATTGAAAGTAGAATTTAAATATCGCTATTAACGCAACGCAGGTGCAATAATTGCTGTTTGTGCAATATGGATATTGTCATATACCAGCGTTGGCGCATCTTTAAATACATTTGCTTTGTTTGATACTGCCCAGTTATTGACAATGCCATTTGCATTTTCCCAGATATATACTTTTTCATTATTATCCAGTTTTTGTTCTGCTTCGCAGAGTAACGTTTCAATTGTATGTGCCATGATGATATTCCTTACGTCTGGTGGTTGATAAGGACTATAAAAGTGATTATTTAAAATACCGATAAAAGACCCTTAATAAATTCATACCAAAGACTTTTTTATGGAATTAATCACGCCCGCTTATTGGCAGGATGGACTTGCACATCTTAGTAACGACCCTATGATGGCTGCGCTAATTCAGAAATATCCTGATTCGGTGCTTACCAGCAGGGGGGATGTGTTTCACACATTGGCGCGTTGTATCGTGGGGCAGCAAGTCTCTGTTGCATCAGCGGATGCGGTCTGGTCAAAGCTGGAGCAGTTGCTGGCAGAAAAATCTTTGGCGATGATACCTGAACATATATTACACCTCTCAGAAGATGAGTTCCGCAGCTGCGGCTTTTCACGACAGAAGATCGCCTATATGCGTAATATTGCGGAGTTTTATCTGAAAGAAGCATTGCACGAAGTGGCGTGGAACACCATGAGCGACGATGAGGTGATGCGCTATATCACGCAAATTAAAGGGATTGGGCGCTGGAGTGCCGAAATGCTGCTGATATTCTCTCTGCTGCGGTCAGACGTGTTTCCCTTGTTGGACATTGGATTGCAACGCGCCATGGGGCTGCATTATAATGTGGTTACCAAACCCTTTGACGCAGACCACGCGCTTAAAGTGGCGCAGCAGTGGCAGCCATATCGCAGCGTGGCGCTCTGGTTTTTGTGGCGCTCCATTGACCCTAGTGAGGTATATTATTAATGGTGTTGTTTTGACTTTTAAGTCAATTTGCGGTATCGGTCACTACAATCTTTTTGTTACAGATAAAAATCTTATGTTTCGTCATTTAAATGTTCAGGAATTAATGTTGATGATGTTAGCGAACATTATTGCATTTTATAGTTTGATGATCATGAAGCAGTTTGCTTTAAGTCAGTATAACGTGACATTTACAATTTTTACGCAAGTAGGAATTTTTGTATTTTTTCTATTGAGCAGCATAATTCTGTTTATCTGGCGGTATCATAATCGCTATTAAACGAAAAAAGGCAACTTCATCTGAAGCTGCCTTTTTAACATATTTGCTTGAACCTGAATATGTATTTGCACTATTAGTCACATTGAAAATTTTTAGTAAAGATACGAATCTAACATGTTTAATATTACTAAACGACATGCATTACATCTGTTATTATGTGGGTTAGTACCATTTTGGGTCATTATTATCATACGCATAAAAGGCTACGATCTGAGTAATTTACAGGCTGGTATTATTGGCGGTCTTTTATATATTCCAATCTCTATAGCTTTTATGATTTACGATAATAGTAACGGCTGATAAAAAAAGGCAGCTTCATCTGAAGCCGCCTTTTCTTTTTCATAACTTGAAGATTAATATTTCCGTTCCACCAGCAATTGCTTGATTTCTGCAATGGCTTTCGCAGGGTTCAGACCTTTCGGGCAGGTTTTTGCGCAGTTCATGATGGTGTGGCAGCGATATAGGCGGAATGGATCTTCCAGATTGTCCAGACGCTCGCCCGTAAATTCATCACGTGAATCTGCAATCCAGCGGTAAGCCTGCAACAAAATTGCAGGGCCGAGATAACGGTCGCTATTCCACCAGTAAGATGGGCATGAGGTGGAGCAGCACGCGCACAGAATACATTCATATAAGCCATCCAGCTTTGCACGATCTTCAGGGGATTGCAAACGCTCACGGCTTGGTGCGGGGCTTTGTGTTTGCATCCACGGTTGGATGCTCTCATATTGCGCATAAAAATGGTTCAAATCTGGCACAAGGTCTTTCACCACTTCCATATGAGGCAGTGGGTAAATATTAATTTCACCAGAGACATCTTCAATGGGCTTCGTGCAGGCAAGCGTGTTTGTCCCATCAATATTCATGGCACATGATCCACAAATCCCTTCACGGCAGGAGCGGCGGAATGTCAGTGAAGCATCCACTTTGTCTTTAATATGGATGATGGCATCCAGCACCATTGGTCCGCAGGCATCCAGATCAATTTCATATCGGTCGATACGCGGATTTTTTGGCACGCCTGTTTCGTCCACATCGTCTGGGTTCCAGCGATAGACATTGAACGCCTTGACATTTTTAGCATCTTTCGGTGCTTCATATGTCTCCCCTTTAGTGGGTTTGGAGCGTTTTGGAAGTGTAAATTCAGCCATGATGATTACCCTTGCGTTTGTTCTGGGATGAGTGGTTTGCCTGCAGCTTTTTTCGACTGCACTTCATTGATCGTTTTTTGAATGGTCAGATATCGGTCAGGATTGGTTGGATGCGTCGTGCCAACATATATCCCGTCTGGGTTCTGGGCAGACATACGGCGCCAGAAATCTCCCACATTGCTGACGTCATATCCAGCGCGTTGCATAATATAAATGCCGACATAATCTGCTTCAGTTTCAAAGCCTTTGGAGTATCTCAGTTGTGCGCCCTGCGCGCCTAGCTTGCCCAATGCACCACCCGTATTCACACCCTGTGATGCCGCAACCTGATCAATAATAGTGCCTAATATGCCGCCTATGGCGACATTTTGACGGGTGGAATCAGGATGGCGCATAATATTATGCGCTAATTCATGGGATAGCACCAGAGCCAGTTCAGCATCATTTTTTGTGAATGCGACCATTTGCGGGAACATTACCACTTTTTCGCCGTCAGCATACGCATTCAGCCCGCCATCTTCAGCGAGGGCAATATCAAATGTGCATGGGCGGGATTGCTGAAACATATCACGACATAAGTCCACTGCAGGTGGCATCACCTGTTTTGCCACGCGATCCAGTTTGTTCAACAGCTGTTTTCGGTCCAACTGGTCTATGCTTGGAACGCCTGCAACTGCTTCGCCTTGCTTGGCAATTTCACTTTGCTTCTGACGTTCCTGTTCCAATTCTGCTTTTGAATATGTCGGCGCAACGGTACTCGCCTGCTGACACGCAGTCAGCATAAAAGCAGTGGCGACTAATGCAACAAAATGCTTCATGGTTTAATATACTCGTTTCTTTGGTGGAATATATTCCACTTCATTGGACAGGGTGAACAGATGCACGGGACGATAATCAATAGACACCGCGCCATTATCATCAATCCATGCAATCGTATGCTTCATCCATTCATCATCATTGCGTTCAGGATAATCTTCCTGCGCATGTGCGCCACGGCTTTCTTTGCGGTTGTCTGCGCTATGCATCGTCACCGCTGCTTGCCCAAGCAGATTGTCCAGTTCCAGCGCTTCCACCAGATCGCTATTCCAGACCATAGAGCGGTCTTTAATGCCTAGGTCATTGTAAGAGGCAACAATCTCATCAATTTTCTCGCGCCCTTCAGACAAGACTTCATCTGTGCGGAATACGGCGGCATGATCCTGCATGGTGCGCTGCATATTATTGCGGATTTCTGAGGTTGGCGTGCTGCCTTTTGAATGGCGAATACGGTCAAAACGCTCCAGCACGCGTTCTGTTGCTGCGTGTGGAGGGGTGCGTTTTGGTGAGTTTGGTTCAATAATCGCTTTGGCGCGGTGCGCCGCTGCACGACCAAACACTACCAAGTCCAGTAAGGAATTTGAACCTAAACGGTTTGCACCATGAACAGACACACAACCCGCTTCACCAATCGCCATCAACCCTGGTACGACCGCATCAGGATCACCATTATATAATGTTACCACTTCACCATGATAATTGGTTGGAATCCCACCCATATTATAATGCACGGTAGGTAACACAGGGATTGGTTCTTTGGTTACATCCACACCTGCAAAGATTTTTGCGGTTTCAGAAATGCCAGGCAGACGTTCATTCAACACATCAGCACCCAGATGATCCAGATGCAGATAAATATGGTCCTTATTTGGTCCTACGCCGCGCCCTTCACGAATTTCAATGGTCATGGAACGGCTGACGACATCACGCGAGGCAAGGTCTTTTGCACTTGGTGCATAACGTTCCATGAAGCGCTCGCCTTCGGAATTGACAAGGTATCCGCCTTCACCGCGTACACCTTCCGTAATCAAACAGCCTGCGCCATATACGCCTGTTGGGTGGAACTGCACAAACTCCATGTCCTGCAATGGTAGACCAGCGCGCAGCACCATGCCGCCGCCATCCCCTGTGCAGGTGTGTGCAGATGTGCAAGAGAAATAGGCACGACCATAACCGCCCGTTGCCAGCACCACCATATGCGCGTTGAAACGGTGCATCGTGCCATCATCCAGATTCCACGCCATGACACCGCAACATTCGCCATCGTCATTCATCAGCAGATCAATAGCGAAATATTCAATGAAAAATTCTGCCTGATGGCGCAGCGCCTGAGTATAAAGCGTATGCAAAATGGCGTGTCCTGTGCGGTCTGCTGCGGCGCAGGTGCGCTGTGCAGCAGGACCGTCACCATATTGGGTGGTCATCCCGCCAAATGGACGCTGGTAAATCTTACCTTCTTCAGTGCGGGAGAATGGCACGCCGTAATGTTCCAGCTCAATGATCGAATCAATCGCATTTTTGCACATATATTCAATGGCATCCTGATCTCCTAGCCAGTCTGACCCTTTTACGGTATCATACATATGCCAGCGCCAGTCATCTTCACCCATATTGCCAAGCGCTGCGGAAATACCACCTTGCGCTGCCACCGTGTGCGAGCGTGTCGGGAACACTTTGGTTACACATGCGGTTTTCAAACCTGCTTCTGCCATTCCAAAAGTAGCGCGCAAACCTGCGCCACCCGCGCCGACCACAATCACGTCATGGTGATGGTCAATAATTTCATAATTTTTAATTTTAGTCGCCATAGAAATAACCTGAATTTATGCGAGAAAATGAAGTTTAATGATGGACATAATGCTTAAAATTGCTGCCGCCAGAAAGATGAGGCGAATCGCAATCAGCTTGATATTTTTCAGCGTGGTGTGATGAATATAATCCTCAATTACCACCTGAACCCCTAACTTCGCATGAAGGAAAATAGCGGTGAACAGAATGATAGAGAGCATGGTGTTTAGTGGAGAATAAAACCAGTCCTGCACTGCAATCACATCGTTCTTTTGCAGCAAAGACATGATGGAAATCAGAAACCATAGGGTTAGTGGAATCATCGCTAACGCAGTTAAACGCTGCCAGACCCAATGCCCCACACCTTCTTTGGCAGAGCCAAGCCCGCGTGCATGAGAAAGATTGGATGAAAAATGCTTATCATTATGTTTCATATTACGCGCTCCAGACAGAAAACCATGTGATAGCCGTCAGCAATGTGGCAAACAGCAATACGGCATAACCACTTTTGGTCATGGCTTCGATAGAAAATCCTTTACCTGCATCCCAGAAAAGGTGACGTATGCCGTTGCACAAATGATAGTAAAAAGCAGCCGTCCAGCCAATGAGCAATATCTGCCCGAAAATGGAGGTCAGAAAATCATTCAGTCTGTAATAGGCATCTTCATTATAGGCTAATGTATATAACCAGTATGCCAGCAGCAGGGAACCGAGCGACAGAAAGCAGCCTGTTGCACGATGCAAAATAGACAGGACTGAGCTTATCTGCGGTTTATAAACCTGCAAATGCGGTGATAATGGGCGTTGTACTTTTTGTGGTTGTGCCATAACTCTCAAATCAGACTAACATATAATATGTTAATATATAAGATTTCCCTAATATTTATCAAGTGAGTTATGTGTAATCCAATTGCGCTAAAAAATCATTAAAAAAAGGGCTGCGCATTGGCAGCCCTTTCATTTTTGCGTCATACTGTATTATTTACGCATGTTCAGTTTTTTTTGCAGGGCTTAAATCTACCGTTGCAGAGACTTCAGGTTCTTTCAACACGTAGCCACGTCCCCAAACGGTTTCAATATAGTTCTCGCCGCCTGATGCATCTGCCAGTTTTTTGCGGAGTTTGCAAACGAACACATCAATAATTTTCAGTTCAGGCTCATCAATGCCGCCATAAAGGTGATTTAAGAACATTTCCTTCGTCAGTGTTGAGCCTTTGCGAAGCGACAGTAGCTCCAGAATAGCATATTCTTTGGAAGTTAAATGCACGCCTTTGCCATCCACTTCCACAGAGCGCGTATCCAGATTAATCACCAGCTTGCCTGTGCGAATAACAGATTCAGAATGTCCTTTGGAACGACGGACAATCGCCTGAATTCGGGCGATCAGTTCACCTTTGTTAAATGGTTTGGTCAGATAATCATCTGCGCCATAGCCCAGTCCCTTAATTTTCTGATCAGGACCAGACAGACCTGAGAGGATCAATATAGGGGTGGTTACTTTTGCTGCGCGGAAACGACGCAATACTTCATATCCATCAAGGTCAGGGAGCATTAAATCAAGGATGATAATGTCGTAATCATAGATACGACCAATTTCTAATCCTTCTTCCCCGAGTTCAGTAGTGTCGCAAATGATACCTTCAGATGCGAGTGACAATTCAATAGCTTTTGCGGTAGAAGCATCATCTTCAACAAGCAGTACGCGCATAATAGTAAACCTCTTACTGTGGTTTGTATGTTAAAATAAAATGTGAAATGTGATGAAAACCACCTTTCGTGCGAAAACAGCTATATCACAATTCATATCTATATTAGAATACTCTTATTATTAACGAATAACAATCGTAAATATTAATTTTTTGGCGTGTAGATATGTCACACCTTGAATTTAATGCTAAACTGGTTTAATAATTATGGCAAATTTAAGCGATACTCTTAACAAATTGCGCCCCGCACCTTCACTAAAGGTTACTGGAAAAGTGGAGGCGTTGCGGGGGTTGGTAATACGCTGCACGGGGCTTGGCAGCTTTTTAAAAGCAGGAGATCGCTGTCTCATTGAGAAACGTTCCTATAATTCACAAAAAGAATATGTGAAAGCGGAAGTGATTGGGTTTGATGCGGATTGCGCGTTGATGATGCCGTTTGATGCGATTGAAGGTATAGGGCCAGGGTCTGCTGTAATCATGCAACAAAGTGAGCCGACTATTATGCCATCACATGGCTGGCTGGGGCGGATTGTGAATGCCTTTGGTGAGCCAATTGATGGCAAAGGGCCATTGCCGCAAGGCACAGCGCCATATCTGGTGCGTGGTGCGCCGCCCCCTGCGCAGGAGCGCGAGCGCGTACGCGGGAAAGTGGATATGGGCGTGCGGGCGCTGAACACGTTTCTCACCTGTTGCCGTGGGCAGAGGCTGGGCATTTTTGCAGGCTCAGGTGTGGGAAAATCGGTCATGATGTCGATGTTAGCTAAATATTCCTCTGCATCAGTCAATGTGATTGGGCTAATCGGTGAACGTGGACGTGAGGTGCAGGAATTTATTGAAGATAATCTTGGCGAGGAAGGGCTGAAACGTTCGGTCGTGGTGGTCGCCACCTCATCAGATTCGGCATTGCTGCGCCGTGAAGCGGCGTATATGACGTTAGCCGTTGCGGAATATTTCCGAGATGCGAATGAAGAAGTGCTGTGTCTGATGGATAGTGTCACCCGCTTTGCGATGGCGCAGCGTGAGATTGGGTTATCTGTGGGCGAGCCACCCACCACGAAAGGCTATACGCCAACCGTATTCTCTGAGCTTCCGCGCCTGCTGGAACGTGCAGGACCAGGCAGAGCAGGGCAGGGCGCGATTACGGCGTTTTTCACGGTGCTGGTGGAAGGGGATGACACGAATGAGCCAATTTCGGATGCTGCGCGGGGGATTCTGGATGGTCACGTGATTATGGACAGGAAAATTGCCGAGCGCAACCGCTACCCCGCCATCAACATTCTGCGCAGTGTGTCCCGAACCATGCCAGACTGCAATACAGAAGAACAAACCGCCCTTGTCAACAAAGCCCGCGCACTGCTCTCAACGTATGACGACATGGCAGAAATGATTCGCCTCGGCGCATATCGCAAAGGTTCAGACGCGCAGGTGGACAAGGCAATTCAGTATTTTGAGCCACTGGAAGCATTCCTTAGCCAACGCAAGGAAGAGCGCAGCACGCTGGAGCAGGGATATGCGGAGCTGGGGAAGATTCTGGCGGGGGCATAAAAAAATAGTCTTGCAGTTGCAAGACTATATAGAAATCAGGTTATTTAATCAGTTCCCATGTGTTGTCAAAAGCCTCTTTATTAATACCTGTAACACGGTCACCTTTGATTTTTAAGGTTGCACCGATTGTCAAATATTGATGCTGACCTTCGCCGTATGCATCAAAAATTACGGTGTTTTGGGTTACAACTTCATGAGCAACATCTTCAACTTTGTTTGGTCTGTAAAAAGCAATACTATCTCTAACACCGCCTTTAACCCAATCATAGGACTGCTTGAGAATCTCTCGTCCGTTTGGTTTTCCACTTTTATCTCGTGGAACAAAAACATCCTGCGGATTATTTTCAAAAATAATTTCATCGCCTTCAGCAATAAAAGTAGTTTCTACATTTCCGCCTACTATAGTTTCGATTTTCTGCCCTTCTGAAGCAATATAAACCTTAGTAAGAGTAGCTTTTCGGGCTTTTACCGTTTTATCAGAGAAATATTGTAGAAAATATTCTTTTATAAACGGCTTGAAAAACTTTCCGTCATGTAAAATGGCTTTTCCACCAAGACAGAATATGTATGCGTCAATACCCATATTTCGTTACCTAAATAAACTACAAGGTAATCAAACCAATAGATATTCATATTGGCTAACTAACAACTGGTTGATCCAGCTTCATGCAAATAATAGATTGCAGAGAATATAGCACCATTTATATAGGTTAAAATTTGTTAGTCAATAAAATGCTGCACTTTACTCTAAGTTCCTTATACTCCCCTCATGATAGAACAAACCCTCCGCCCGCTTGCCCAGCGGCTTTTCTTCTCCCCGCTTGCAGCACTGCTTGCCCCGCATATATCTCCCAACCAGATGACGTTGCTTTCCTGTGTTTTCGGGCTGTGCGTTATCCCTGCTTATTATTATTTCGGGGCGTGGTGTGGCACGCTGGCGTTGTTGCTCTCTGGCATGGCAGATGTGTTGGATGGCTCCATCGCACGCAAACGCGGGGAGAGTTCGGAAGCGGGGGGTGTGTATGACATCCTCTCAGACCGTGCGGTGGAAGCGGCGGCAATTCTGGCGCTGTATCTCACCATTCCTGAAAGTGGTGTGCTGTGTCTGTTGATGCTTGCCAGCGTGCTGCTCTGCGTCACCAGCTTTTTGCTCTCTGGTATCCACACCCCAAAAGACGGTGAAAAAAGTTTTCATTATAGCGCAGGGCTGATGGAACGTGCTGAAGCGTTTATTTTCTTTGTCATGATGATGTGGCTGCCAGAGTGGTTTTTGGGGTTGAGCCTGCTGTTCACGGTGCTGGTGCTGTGGACAACTTACGTGCGAATTAAAGAATTAATATCACAACTATCGCTTCAACATTAAACATATTTTAAAAATTACTCCGCATAATGAAAGAATGACACGGAGTATTTTATTATGGTGAGCGGTTTGCAGCAGGAATTATTGCTGATTGAAGATGAACCGGGTGATGCATTATTATTTGAAGAAATCTTACATGACGACCCAGACAGCAACTTCAAGTTGACACATTTAAGCAGGGTTGAAGATATTGCCAAGCTGGATAAATTATATATTTACGATGCAGTGATTCTGGATATGGGATTGCCAGGGGTTTCAGGCATGGATGCCATTGCCCATGTGCAGAAGCTGTGTCCGTCACTGCCGCTGATTGTGCTTTCAGGATTAAATGATGATAAAAAAGCGCTGCAGGCAGTGTCTGTGGGGGTGCAGGATTATCTGGTGAAAGGAGAAAGCTCAGGTGAAGTGGTGCGCCGTTCCATCCGTTACGCTGTGCAGCGCAAACGCTATGAGCAAAAAATTGCGCATCTGACCCAATATGACCAGTTAACAGGGCTGCAAAACACTGCATTATTTAATTCAGAATTGCAAAAAACCATTCGTGAATGCCGCAAGTCAGATAAGGTGCTGGCGCTGTATATGATTGATATAGACAGCTTCAAGGAAGTGAATGACCTTTATGGGCATGATGTAGGCAATAGTGTGTTAATTGAGGTTGCATCACGCCTGAAAAGCCTGTGTGGTGATGTGCATTTTGCAGCGCGGCTTGGCAATGACGAATTTGTCTTTGCACAGGTGACAGATAATATCACCCAGACGGGAGATGAATTTGCTGCCCATTTAGACACGCTGATAGCGCAACCATGTTATATTGGGGATCATATTGTGCAGGTTCAGGTTAGTATTGGCATTGCCACCTATCCTGATTCTGGCAAAGATGCACGCTCATTGCTGCATCATGCGCAAATTGCGCTATATCGCGCCAAAGAGCAACAGCATCAGATATATGAACATTTTGATTTTGCGTTTCATAGTGCGCTTATGCAGCGTATTCAGATTTCTTCTGCGCTCAAACGTGCTGTGGAGAATGAAGAATTTTCGGTGCTTTATCAGCCTAAAATCTGTATGCGGAGTAATCAGGTTGCGGGAGCGGAAGCCTTGTTGCGCTGGAACCACCCTGAACTGGGCACAATTCTGCCAAAAGTGTTCATTCCTATTGCGGAAGATGCGGGTTTAATGCGTGAAATCACGTGCTGGGTGCTGGATACGGCATGTAGTGATTTTCAGCACGACAAACTGAAATGGATGAATCTTGCAGTGAATGTGTCTGGGAAGCAGTTCGGCAACACTGTGATCGTGGATATGCTGAAAGACATTCTGAAACGCACCCAGATTGATGCATCCCGCCTGCAGCTGGAACTCACGGAAACAGCAGTGATGCATAATGTAGAGCAGGCAATGTATATTCTGCAGGCATTAAAACAGCTTGGAGTTGAAATTCATATTGATGATTTTGGAACGGGCTATTCTTCACTAGATTATTTGCGCAAATTCCCCGTAGATGCGCTCAAAATTGACCGCAGCTTTATTAGTGATATTGATGGCAGGCATGATGACACATTTATCCGCATGATCATCAGCCTTGCGCATGAACTTTCATTAGAGGTCATTGCAGAAGGCGTGGAAACAAAAGAGCAGGTTTCTAAACTGGCTGCATTAAATTGTGACGTGGCGCAGGGATACATCTATTCTAAACCCGTATCAAAAGATGAGCTGATTCACTGGCTTGAGCAGCGTCCAAAGGTAACGGTTAAAAAAGCGATTTAGCGTTTTTTATTGCTATCCAGCCATTCTGTGTCCAGACGGTAATAACGATCCTTAAAATCGCATCGCGTCTTCATGCCTTCGGCATTAAGCAAGGTCAACTTTGGTTTGTGATAGCTTATCCAGCCATCATCCTGCAATTGGCGAAGCATACGGTTCACGTATACGGGGGTAATGCCGAGTGCATCACCTATCACTTCCTGAGATAGTGGCAGATCGAACGTGTCTCCAACGGAGGGGTTGGTAATTTTAAGGCGTGCCTGAATCTGCAACATAAGCAATGCAATGCGGTTTTCACCTGCCATGCGCCCAATTGCTTTCAGCCTGTCATGCAATACTATGTGATCCTGCATACCTGCAGCGAAAATGAGCGCTGCCAGTCTTGGCGTTTTTACAAAAATATCCCGCAATCCTGATTTTGGAAATGGGCAGAGTGTTGCTGGCTTAATCGCCATGAGTCCGTCAGCTGATTTTTCAAATGGTATTGAATGAATACCTACAATATCCCCTGGAAAATGAATATTCATCACCAGACGACCACCATCATTTAAATGGGAGTAGCTGATCAGCCAGCCAGATTTCACAATATAGATATTGTCTGTATGGGAGTCCTGATCATACACGACATTTCCCTTCTTGAAATGCTGTTCTGCTTTTTCAAGCGCACCAAGCTGGTTTCTTTCATGTTCATCCAGATCCATATAATAGCTAAATTTTTCAACTAAACAGCTCATAATTCCTCTTATTATTAAACTATGTAAAACTATAATAGCTGCACCATAAAGAACATATGGTCTGAATGCGTTCAGATATAAAAGCAACGTAAGCGTACCATATCGAAAATTTATGTTCGCATGATTAAAGTGCCAGAATGAATTACAGTGAATTACACAAAGAACGACTTGCGCGCCTTGAAAAGCTGGCTCGCTCTATGGATACTAAATGGACATTACCAGTAGTCAATATTGGTGTGGGATGGGATACGGTGATTGGGCTGATCCCTGGCATTGGGGACACGGCAACCGCGTGTATCTCAGCATATGTAGTGCGTGAAGCACATATACTCGGTGTTCCTTTTCTGACTAAAGCCCGCATGGTCTGGAATATCATAGTGGATTGGTTTGTAGGTTTAATTCCGCTTCTTGGAGATATTCTGGATATTGGCTGGAAGGCAAATCGCAAAAACGTGGATTTAATCCAGAAATACGTTGCCACTCGTGTGGAGGCGGAACAAACGCAACTTGCCTGAATAAATTTATAGCATAAAAAAAAGCTCATCTCTTTCATATATCAAAGAGATGGGCTTTTTTTTGTAATCAGAATTAAGCTGCCTGCGCTTCTTCCATCACTTCCATGCGGTAACCAATGCCAGGTTCTGTCACCACGTAAGATGGGCTTTTCGGATTAGGTTCGATTTTTTCACGTAGCTGGCTTACGTAAACCCGCAGATATTGCATATCATCCGCGTGGGCAGGGCCCCACACGTCTTTCAATAGCTGTTTATGCGTAATCATTTTGCCGCGATTGACGATGAAATAACGCAGCAATTCATATTCTTTTGGAGTCAGGCTTGCTTTTTCGCCGTCAATAAACACTTCATGACGCACCAAATCCATTTTAATGCGGCCATTCATAATATCTGGTTCGCCAGCTTCCTGCGTAGCTGCTTTGCGCAGATTGGCTTCAATACGTGCCAGCAGAATATCAGGGTTAAACGGTTTGGTGACGTAATCATCTGCTCCGCGTCCCAGCGCATCAATAATTTCTTTGTCGCTGTCACGCACGGAACAGACGATAATTGGCACTTGTCCCCATTCACGAACATTATCAATCACTTCTTTTCCATCCATATCTGGCAGACCCAAATCCAGAATGATCAGATCAGGCTTTACAGACGCGCAAAGGCGCACTGCCTGACCGCCATTTTCTGCCTCTTCGGTTTTATATCCTTCTGATTCCAGTGAAATTCGCAGTAATTTACGAATCTGAGGTTCGTCATCAACGAGCAAAATAAGATTTTTCATGTAATTCCCTAACGTAATATTTTATTATATTATGGCAATAACCATATAAATTTGTCATAAGAAGTAAACAGATGTTACCATCCCTTTAGCTTATTTAACAACAGTACTGCTTATATGTTTTTACGATTTCTAACTATCTTCCTGCTCTATGGTGTCATTCATGCTGCGCCCGTTTTTGCAATGGACGGGATTATCAGCAAAAATGAGCGTGCGCAAAAAATGGGCGAAGCCTTTGCACTCACTTTAAGCAACTGGGAAACGGTGCTGGATGAGGTCTCTGCGATACTTAATAAGGATGATGCTTTAACGGATGAAGAAATGGCGCGGTTGCAGGAAAGGCTGAAGGAATTAAAAAATAATTCCTTTGCCAAATCCATTACGATTGCAGATTCGCTTCGCTCGCAGAATGACCTGCTGAAAGCGTTGGGAAACCCGCCTGAAGATGGAGCCATTGAAGATGAGGCGGTAAAAAAAGAACGCGCACGCCTGAATGAGGAAATTGCCCGCATTGATGCACAGTTAAAACAGACCAAGCTGGTGGTTGCCAAAAGTGAGGATTCGCTGAAAGCATTAAGCGATATGGAGTCTGAAAAACTGCGCAATAAATTAATGACGCGTCAGTTTTTACCGCTTAACAGTATGGAAGTAACGGACTTTGTCACGGAACTTTATGATTATGCTGCGCAGTTTAACAACTGGCTTGGTCTTGGTGCGTCCTTATTTGCGCTGCTGATATTATCTTTTGCGACCATACCGCTGACAAAGCATGTCAACCAAATGCTGGATAGTGCAAAACACATTGAATTGCGCAAGAAGATGAGCCGAAAACGCGTGATTGTTGTGGTGGTGGCGGCATATTTTGCGGCATTACTACGCTTTGGTGTGGTGAGTTTTGATGATTATCCTGCGCTTGAATATCTGGTGAAAGTGACCTCTGCCATTGCGCTGGCAAGTGTATTATATATGGGGCTTGGTAAATTCAGATTTATTGACCCGAGAAACACCATCATGCAGCTTGGGGAAGACCGACGCAGCTATAGCTGGTTGTGGAACGGAGTGCGACAGATTGCGCGAGTGGTGCTGGCATTAATTCCTGTGATGAGTCTGGCAGGTTATATTAACCTCAGCCTGTATCTTGGCTTGAACATATTAGCCACCATTATGGCACTGCTGGCATTTACTGCACTGCGGTCTTTAGTGGTGTTCCTGAACCGAAAAATCAGCGAGGAGTCACAGAAAAAGGATGAGAAACTTTCTCCGTTAGCCATTACATTAATTGAGCCTGTTCTGGCATTAATGATGATCGGCTTTGCGTCTTTTTTCTGGGGGCTGACATCAGATGATGTGACAGGGTGGATAGAGAAATATCAAAATGGAATTCCTATTGGTGATATTACTATAGATTTTGGCAGCATTGGCGCGGCGATTGCCATGTTTTTTGCTTTATATGTATTCACCAAGGTCTCGCAATGGTTTCTGGCAAGCCGCGTTTTTCCGCATACTGCTATGAGCAGCGGCGTACGTGATGCTATTATCGCCATATTAGGTTATGTCGGTATTCTGCTTGCCTTTTTAGTCTCTATGGGAGCCATCGGACTGGATCTATCCAATCTGGCGATTGTGGCTGGTGCGCTCTCGGTGGGTATTGGTTTTGGTATGCAGGCGATTTTTAATAATTTTGTTTCAGGGTTGATATTGTTGTTTGAACGCCCTGTGAAAGTGGGTGACTGGATTGTGGTGGGAGAACATTCGGGAGTCATCAAAAAAATCCGCGTGCGCTCAACTGAAATCGAAACCTTCCAGAATTCTTCCATCATTGTGCCAAACTCACAGCTTATCAGTGAAACAGTGACTAACTGGACATTGCATGACCGTGTAGGGCGGGTGGATATTCCCATTGGCGTGGCATATGGCTCAGACACACAGCATGTGAAAAAAGTGCTTCTGGAAACAGCAGCAGCGCATAAAGAGGTGCGTAGCTATCCTTCACCACAAGTGATTTTTACTAATTTTGGGGATAGCTCGCTGGATTTTGAGCTACGATGCTTTATCCATAATATTCGTGATGTATTCCGCGTTTCCAGTGAATTGCGTTTTGATGTGGATGCCGCCTTCCGCGCGAATGAGATTGAAATTCCATTCCCGCAGCGCGATGTGCATATTATTCCTCCAAAAGAAGCAAAAGTAAAAACGGCGTCAGAAGAGATAGATTCTATGGCGTATGAGGATGACAAAAAGATTAACTAGTATAATGCGGAAATTTCAACACGCAGTATATGTATAATTTGAACTGGTAAGAATTTATGAGCAGATCAAATGACGAAGCATATTATTATAATTGACAATTTTGACTCAGGCGGACGGGTGCTAGTGAATGCAGTGACTGCTCTGAACTATCACCCCTATCATGCAGATAATATTCATGATGCTAAGCAGTATATGGATAAACATCAGGCGTGCCTGATAATTGTTGCAATGACAGTGAGATATAAAAGCGCATTTGATCTGATGCCAAAGCTGAAACCTGCTTTAAATGTGCCTGTTATCGGTATCTCTGCAGATATTACCATTGAGAAGCGCAAGAAAGCGCGGGAAGCGGGAATGGAAGATATTATTCCGCGCTCGATTGCTATGGAAGAACTGCAGAATATTATTGAGCAATATGTGTCACAATAATATCCACTAAACTATCCAGGCTTTGCTGCATATCCAGCGCATATATAGTTTCATATTGATGTGACATCCAGGTGATCTGACGTTTTGCGTAACGGCGGGAATTGGTCTTTGCTTTCTGGACCGCGTCATCATGTGATAATGTGCCGTCAAAATAATCCAGCAATTCACGCACTCCAACGGCGCGACATAATGGCAATTCTCTATCCAGCCCTTTTTCATGCAGCAATCTGGCTTCTTCCAACCCGCCTTTATTTATTATGATGTCGTAGCGTCTGTTAATGCGTTCATACAGTACCTGCCGTTCCCACGTGCATGAAAATAGTGTGAAAGATGCATCTGGCAATGGCACAGTCACTGGCTGGGATTGCCAGTAACGCAGAGATTTGCCTGTGCTTTGTATCACTTCCAGCGCGCGTGATATGCGCTGCGTATCATGAGGTTTTAACTCTGCCGCCATATCAGCATCTGCTTGTTGCAGCATAGAGTGCAAATTCTCTTTTGGCAGACTTCGAATATAATTGCGTATGGTTTCATCAATATCGGGGATAATGCTCAATCCTGATATGAGAGATTTGACATATAAGCCCGTGCCACCAACAATAATCGGAGTTTTGTTATGACTTTGAGCAATTTGAATCTGTTCAACACATAAACCGCACCAGCGCGCAGCGCTGCAGGGGTCATCTGGTTCTAAAATGCCATATAATGAATGGGGCGCATCATTTTGTTCTGCCGCATCAGGTTGAGCAGTAAGCAATGGTGCAGCGTTATATATCTGCATACTATCAGCGTTAATGATAACACCATCACTTTGTTTTGCCAAAGCAATCGCCAAAGCAGATTTTCCAGATGCAGTAGCACCTGTTATAACGGGGATTGATTTCATCTGCGGATATTAGCAAACAAAATTTAATATGTCCTCATAATAAAGTTAATGTTTAATTAATATTTAAATAATATTTGTTACAATTGTGTGAATGTGATATAATACTAGAAATATACTTAAACATAAAACGCTATTATTTGCATTTTCAGGTTATTATTATGAAATTATTTGTTGTTCCTCTTGTCGCCGCTTTATCATTGACTGCATCACATACTGCATTGTCATCCAGCATGAGGGCTATAGAGAAAGTTGACATGTCTCAACCAAAAGCAGCGAATGCCCTTTATGTTGCTCCAAAAGGCAGTGATATGAACGATGGCGCATATCAAACACCTTTTGCAACCATTGAAGCAGCGGTAAATGCGGCGAAAGCAGGGGATGTGGTCTATGTATCTGGTGGTGTTCATGTGCTGCAAAAGGGGCAGGATCTGAGCAATAGCGGAACGGCAACAGATAATATTGTTATAAAACCACTTAATGTTAATGACCCTGTTATTATCGACGCATCAGCATTGTCTATTTCCAAAGCGCCAGCTTTGAGCATATCAGGTGCGCACATCACTATTGATAATCTGCATATTTTAGGTGCATCGGGTGACGCAGTTCATGTTGCAGGTGATCATGTGACGTTATCTAATAATGTTTTTGCTGATGCAAGTGATGCTGCAGTGCGCCTTGCTGATGGCGTTACGCATACGACTTTAAAGGGCAATGAAATTAAAAACAGTGCATCTGGTGAAGGCGCTATTCTTGCCAAAAATGCCAGAAATCTGAAAGTGCTGGAAAATCACATATATAACAATAAAACAGCATTATCGCTTGATGCTACAGAAAATGTGATAGTTGAAAATAATATTATAAATGATAATAGCGTACAACATGTATTGCTGAATGATGTCAGCAATCTTCGTATAGTGAATAATGAGATTTTCAGTAGTAATGACGTAGATGCTGTAGCTGCCTTGACGGTATCATCGGACACTAAATATTACACGGTCGCAGATAATATGATGCATAATATTGCTTCGGTTTTAGTGCAGGAAGACGGAAAAACAGGCAAAGCAGATGCATTACAGAATATCGTTATTAAGAATAACACTTTCTATAATGTAGTCGACACCGCATTAAAGACCCACTCACCTGTTACTGGCAGTAATGATGTCCAGTTTGCAAATAATATCACGCATCAGCAAAGTAGTGATATCGCTTCTGACGCTGCATATAATAATAACTGCTTTTCTGGTCAGCTTCCTAAAGGGGTGTCAGGCAGAAATAACGTAGTTGCATCTGTTAATTTGCAGGATAATGAAAAGCCAGTTTCCATAAATAATATTGTCGTAGATGCATCATGTAGTCTTGCAGGTGCGAAAGCGTTTGAAACCTTAGAATTTGCTGATAGTAGTGTAACGCTTCCACAAAAGGAAATTACTGCTGTCGCATCAGCAGCGGATATTTTGCCAGAAATGGGTGTTCTTTCAGACGTACAAACCGTACAACGTGATTTTATACTTCAGGATGATAGAGTGTTAAATAATATGGTCAGTTCTAATCAGACCAATAACGCATCAGACAGAAATGTTATTCCAGAAAACCTGATGAACAACCAAACCATGATGGCTATGATTCGTGATATAATCACTAGTATAGTCACAAATATTATGTCTTCTATTTTCAGCGGACAGGGTTTCAATACTCCTGCAGCAGAATCATTCGCACCGCCCCCTGTTTCTTCTCCTGCTACTACGACACAGGCTGTTGCATCAAATAATAGTGTGGAAAGAGTAATGCCACCACAACCATCTGCTGCAAGAGTTCAAGAAGCCTCAAAGCCTGAATCTGTAGCTGCACCAACTAAAACATCTTCACCTCAAAAAAAGTCTGCACCCTCAACAGTTGATGCATCTTCATCACAACCTGCGCGTAATATATCAGGGGAGGGAGCAGTGAAAAGCGCGTCAGCAAGTGCAGCGCCTGCATCTGATGATTCTAATAGTAATGTGTCAGTAAACACATCTAATGTGCAAACAGAAAACAATACGCCATCAGAAAGAAAGATGCCTTCAGAAAAAAATGTAGCTTCAGCAGATGACGTTACAACTGAAGTGGCATCAAATGAATCAAGTACCAAAAATAACGGCGTAACAGCTGCCCCTGTAGAAGAAACTGTGAATGATGTTGCTATAGCACAAAATACAACGATGCAAGAAAGTAATATATTTATTCCTTCTGCAAAGAATGCAGCAATTACAAACGATTTTGTGTGTAACTTTGATATGGCTGCTAAAGAAGCTGCTGCAAAAAATGACCCGCTTACAGATTGCACAGTGAATGACTGGCGCGGTGAACCCACGGTTGGGGAACTAAAATCACCTGCGTGGGGTAGTGGTTCATATGCTGGCAAGACCTGCCGTACTTTAAGCTCTGACGGAACGATGTTGACTGTTGATTTTAAAATAGATGCAGGAGGATATGATACAGCAATACAGTCTTTCTCTAAAGAACTTGGGACTACGGAAACAAAGGTAGATGATGTACCTGCATCATTAAAAGTAACTAGTTCTTACTCTATGCAGATGGAGGGAGATGGTTTTGACTGGTATGTGCTAGGGCCTAAAGTTGGCATATGGCCATGTACAAGTGAACAGGAATGCCCTGACACATTCTGGCCTGAATGGTATGAAAATTATATTGTTGAATATAGTGATAAATCACCAGAAGAAATGCATGAGAGCAAAATTAAAAGTTATGTTCCTGGAAAAGAAAATAAATATCTCGGTGAAACTACTCATGAAGGCAGCACATATAAGCATTATCTCGTTCATCATGCAGAATGGAAACAAATGTGGTCTATACGTCAGGATTATAGATTGGCAGGAACAGTAGGCATTAAACATTTTCTGGATGTATGGCGTAAAGCAGGAATGCCAAACTATTATGTCCAAAAGGTGAAAGCAAATTTTGAATCAGGTGGAAAAGGCTGCGCACAGTTAAAAATCAAAGATGCTTTAATAAGCAAGGTTTACTAATCAGCGGTGTTTTGAATCTGAGTTGATAATATTTGGTAGGGACAATGTAGCATCCTTACCAAATTCGACGATACTATCCAAAGAGTCGCGCACACTATTAATAGCAGATTCCAGTTCTGAAGGCTCTTTCTGCTCAGCAGCAATAGCATCTTTTGGTGGTACATCACGATTTCTTATAGATGAATATAATTCGGGTTCGGTCTGGCTCAGGCTTTCCAATGCAACAGGCTGATTATATATTTTCTGATCATGCTCATCCAAACGATTTTTCAGGGTTGATGCCTGAGTGCCGATGAAACTGGAAATGCCCGCGCCATGTGCCTTAATCTCAACTTCACCACTATTCTCATTTATGCTTACTGCATATTCAGGGCTGAGAAGAACGCCACTTGGCAGCAATGTTGCTGTGTCGGTGGGTTTAAATATCCCTGCTTCCTCTGTTACAATAACCGCCTCTGCATTTTCAACCTGCTCTTTGTCAGATAAAGGCACTAAAGTGAAAGGCTGTCCTGTTTCAATCGTTGGAACAACAGCATATATTCTGCCTTCCAGCGATTCACGTTGTTCATCATTTAAAGATACATGTATGGTTGCATCAGGTAATTTCCAGTCACTCATAATAAAACTCTCCTGCTTATCAGCATATCAAATAAATCTTTTGAAAATGCTAAGAAGCAGGAGAGAGTCTTATGAATTACTCTGCAGTGACCATAACCGATTTGATATTCACAAATTCGCGTACACCAAAGCCGCCATGTTCACGCCCATAACCACTATTTTTAACGCCGCCAAATGGCAGGTTCGGTTTTGACCCGTGATACCCGTTAACATTCACCATGCCTGTGTCAATTTTGGTGCGTGCAATTTCAATGCCGCGCTTGGTGTCTTTTGTGAACACGCCGCCGCCCAGCCCATATTCATGGTCGTTGGCAATGCGGATGGCGTCTTCTTCGTCTTTGGCTTTGATCAATGATGCCACAGGGCCGAACAATTCTTCATCATAAGCAGGCATACCTGAGGTTACGTTTTCCAAAATCGTAGCAGGGTAATATGCGCCTTTGCCGTCTGGCAATGTTCCGCCAACCAGACATTTAGCCCCTTTTTTGATGGAATCGCTCACCTGTTTATGCAGTTTTTCGCGCACATCATCGCGGGCCAGAGGTCCCATATCCACATCTTCTTTTGTGGGATCTCCATAAGAAATATCTTTCATAGCGGCAACGAACTTTTCCTTGAATGCGTCATACACATTTTCAACAACGATGAAGCGTTTTGCGTTCACGCAGGTTTGACCTGAGTTAAAAATACGCGCTGGCACGCAGGTTTCAACCGCCTGTTCAATATCAGCATCTTTCAGCACAATGTAAGGGTCGCTTCCGCCCAGTTCCAGCACTGACTTTTTAAGATGTTCACCCGCTTTTGCACCCACTACTTTGCCGCCTTCCGCGCTGCCAGTCATGGTGACTCCGCGTATGGCTTGATGTGCAATCAGTTCATCGGCTGTTTCATCATCACAGTATATAGCGTTAAATACATGCTCTGGAAGTCCAATCTCATTGCATAAATCCTGCAGGTCTTCTGCCACACCCCAGACGCATTCCGCATGTTTAACCACCATCGTGTTTCCAGCCAGAAGATTAGGCACAGTGCAGCGCACAATTTGATACATCGGAAAATTCCACGGCTGCATGGAAAGAATGACACCAAGCGGTTGATAGGTGACCAGCGCATAGCCATCATCCATGTCACGCTTTTCATCCTGTAATTGTTTTATGTCATGCTTGGCAGTGTAATCACAAAGCTCGGCGCATTTTTCCACTTCACCAATCGCCTGTTTAATGGGCTTGCCCATATGGCGTGTCATGTTCTGGGCTAAACGCTCCTTGTTGCTTCGTAACGCTTCACCAAGTTTGCGGAGATAATCCGCTCGGGTTTCAATATCCGTGTTTTTCCAGGATTGAAACGCTTTATGGGCATTGTCTGCAACCGCCTGCACCTCTGCCAGTGACTGTGGCTGATAGGTTTTTATTGTTTCACCTGTGGCAGGATTAACGGTGCGAACCGCATCTGAATTTGTGTTTATGGAATGTAGCTGTGCCATGATATGTTCCTCTGTAAATTGTTCTGAGTAAAAGGATGGGAAGTTGCGTATAAAATATCTATGGGCAACCGTAAATTCTTTAAAACATGATGTTGCTGTTTAGAAATCGAAACCAAAATGGTGCCCCCAGCCGGACTTGAACCGGCACTCCCGAAGGAAACGGATTTTGAGTCCGTCGCGTCTACCAATTCCACCACAGGGGCAAACCTATAAGTCTGGCAGACTCTTGTTATATCGTGCAGAATTTTATTTTCAATCCTTTTTAACGAAATAGGGAGGGGTTTTATTGTAACTGAGGGCTTTTTTCATTATAGTAAGAGAATATGACCCTATTGCCACGTTATTCTACCGTTGTTCCATTTGCCCTTGCATTGGGGGCGTTGGTGGTGGCGCTTATCAGTCAATATGGGTTTGGGAAACATCCCTGTGACTTATGTATTACGCAACGTATTCCTTACGGTGTAGTGATGGTGGCAGCCTGCGCTGCGTTTTTCACCCATAAACGCCATAATCTGCATATGCTGTTCTGGCTGGTTATCATTGTTGCTTTTCTGGCAACGGCGGGCGTGGGCGTATATCATGCGATGGTGGAGCTTGGCTGGATAGAAGGCCCTGACAGCTGTTCTGCCAAAGCTGCAGCAACCACTTCTCTGGATGCCATGAAGGCACAGATTCTGGGCGCACCATTGGTGAGTTGCAGCAATGTCAGCGTATCGTTTTTAGGGGTGTCTATGGCAGGTTGGAACGCATTATATGCCACAATATGTGCGGCAATAAGTGCGTTTTTAATGAACAAACAAAGGAAATCATCTCATGCATAAACCAGATGCAGATTCTATGATTCGCGTTAATCATGCAGGGGAATATGGTGCGAAGCGCATCTATGACGGGCAACTGGCGGTGCTGCGTGGCAAACCATCTTATGGGGTGGTAAAAGAGATGAAAGAGCAGGAGCTCGAACATCTGGAAACGTTTGAAGATTATGTGAAGACGCGCCGTGTGCGCCCGACCGCTTTAATGCCTGTATGGCATGTAGGGGGGTGGATGCTGGGTGCAGCAACTGCGGCAATGGGGGAACGCGCAGCTATGGCGTGCACCGTGGCGGTGGAGTCCGTCATTGCAGAGCATTACTCAGAGCAGGAAAACATGCTAAAAGACGATGAAAGCGAGCTGAAAAAACATATCAGCAAATTTCGCGAAGATGAAATGGAACATCACGATACGGGCCTGGAACATGGGGCAGAAAGAACGCAAGCCTATCAACTGCTTTATCGCGGCGTGCGTGGCATCACCAAAACAGCGATTGCGCTCTCAAAAAGAATCTGACTGTCATTATCCCGTCATACAACTATGATATAATCACGCAGATCAGGAGAAGAAAATGACGGATATGGCAGACACACAGACAACAGCAACAATTGACGCAACATTGCAGGAAGTGCAGCAAACCCCTGTAATTGAAGCAGCACAAATGAAAGACTGGGCGCTTAATCGTGGAATTGACACGATTGATAGTGAAACGCTGAGCGCGATGGCGGAAGTGTTGGTCAGCAATATATCAGAGCAGGGGGGCAACATTGATCCATCAACCGAAAAGCTGCGTGACCAGCTGCAGGCGGCGATAGACCGAACGGAAGCAGCGACAGATGCGGGGCAACCAGATTATCTGCGTTCATTTGGTGCGGTGGTGAATGTGTTGAGTGAAAAGGCTGGTTTGTCACTTGAAGCATTAGCGGAAGAAACAAACGAGGTGCGCCTAAGCCACGCCAGAGAAGACGCGCTGCAGGTGATTAAACAACAGCTTGAAACATTATTGCCTGAAGTTGAACTGCCTATAAATGAATTACCCGTGAGTGAAATTCCTGCTGCTCCAATTGCAGAATTTACGGAAACGCCTTTAGTGCCAGATATGATCGCACCAGAAGATGGCGCCATTGAAACCCGCATTGCAGCGCTTAACAAACTGAAAGAAACACTGGCGGTGCAGTTTGAAAATATGTTAAGCGGTGAAACTAATTTATCTGTGCAGGATGCGGGTCACACCGCGCAGGCGCTTGCTGATGCGCTGAAAAACAACAATGCGGATTCGGTGATTACCGCAGCAGATGTGCAAACCGTGTTTCAGCCCATAGAAGCGGACAGTGCGCAGCAGTTCAAACAGGAATTTGGCAAGCAACTGGAATTTGATACTATTTCTGCGGATATTGCTGCCAGTGCGCCTATGTCAGCGGAATTGAAACAGAATCTGGATACATTGCTGGATCAGCTGGTTCAGGATGAGACCAAAATAACAGGGAATCAGTTTGAACCGCTTGGCATACGTGAAGATGAATATCTCACCAATGCCGCGCAGCAAAATAATTTGGCTGTTGCAGCTTTAAAGCAAGGGATTGAGCAATATCAGGATATTGCAGAACATTTGCAAAAGACAGTTGAAACCAGCTTGGAAAGGGCAGCTGAGCAACCCGAAAACGCGGTTGCTGATGTGCAGCATCAGGAAAGAGTGGCTTCGCCTGAGCTTGAAGCTGGGGTGACTTCAGGACGCTTTTAACATACCGTAGCTTAAAGAATAAACTTCGCCAGATCTGTTTCCTCGGTCATGTCGCCAACATGTTTGGTGACATAATCTTTATCGACCACTACTTCTTCCCCGCCACGGTCTGATGCCTCGAAGCTGATTTCTTCCATTAGTTTTTCCATGATGGTGTGCAGGCGGCGCGCGCCAATATTTTCAATTTCGCGGTTAAATTTGGTGGCTAAGGCAGCAAGCTGTTTTACGCCATCATCCTTAAAAGTGATCGTTACTTCTTCTGTGCCCAGCAATGCAACATATTGCTTGGTCAGGCTGGCTTCTGGCTCAGTGAGGATGCGCTCCATGTCATGTTCTGTGAGTGCCTGCAATTCTACTCGGATGGGCAAACGACCCTGCAATTCTGGCAGTAAATCCGCAGGCTTTGCCATGTGGAATGCGCCAGAGGCAATGAACAGAATATGGTCGGTCTTCACAGGACCATGCTTAGTGGAAACAATCGTGCCTTCCAGCAACGGCAGCAAGTCACGTTGCACGCCTTCACGGCTCACTTCGCCACCTTTCACATCTGCCCGTGCGCAGACTTTATCAATTTCATCAATAAACACAATCCCGTCATTTTCAACGGATTTGAGTGCATTCTGCAATAACTTATCCTGATCCAGCAGCTTCTCCGCTTCTTCATCCAACAGCACTTTGTGACTGTCTTTCACTAGCATTTTGCGCGTGCGGGTGCGCCCGCCCATTGCCTTGCCGAGCATATCACTGATATTCATCACGCCCATAGATGCACCTGGCATCCCTGGAATGTCAAAACTGTTAAAGGGGCTGTCTGTGTCTGCCACTTCGAGTTCCACTTCCTTGTCGTCCAGCTCACCTGCGTGGAGCATTTCGCGGAATTTACGGCGTGTTTCGGCGCTGGCAGATTCTCCCACAAGCGCATCCAGAATGCGTTCTTCTGCAGCCGATTCTGCTTTGGCACGCACTTCTGTATGTTCACGCTCGCGCCCCATATTAATGGCGATTTCCACCAGATCCCGCACAATAGATTCCACATCGCGCCCGACATATCCTACTTCGGTGAATTTGGTTGCTTCAATTTTGAGGAAGGGTGCATCTGCCAGTTTGGCAAGGCGGCGTGCAATTTCAGTCTTTCCGCACCCTGTGGGTCCGATCATCAGAATGTTTTTAGGAACAATCTCTTCCTGAAGCTGCCCTTTTACCTGCTGCCTGCGCCAGCGATTACGCAACGCAATAGAGACGGCTTTTTTCGCGTCTTTCTGTCCGATAATATAGCGGTCTAGTTCCGCAACAATGTCTTTTGGTGTTAATGCTGTCATGCGTCTATATGTAAGATAGTGCGTTCCCGCTTGCAATAGCTTTCAGCAAAAAGAAAAGCGCGGCACATGGCAGCGCTTATGAGTTATCTATTATGACTCCAGATCAAGGGTTGATCTGTATGCATCATAATAATTCATTTTTTTGAAAAGCTTTGGTGCTTTTCCTGCTTGTGCATCTGCCTTTCCGTCTTCCGAATCAGCATATGTGCCAGCTTCGTTGATGGAGGTAAATGCCAGAGCAAACCATAATTTGAATTGCTTCATGATAGGTTTAAAAGAGTAGGCATACCAATGCGCATTTCTGCGAATTTTAATATGATGCCTGTATATTAAAATTGTTGTGATGGTAGCAGGATTTTTTGAGTTTGAAAGAATAATATATTTATCGTTCAGGACTGCCTTCTTTCAGTGCCATATCGCCATGCGCAATTTTTTCTTTCCATTTTGGCGAATTGTCAGTCATTGACAAAGCAAGCCCTGCGCCGCCACCCACCATAGCGCCAACGGTAACAGGTTTCTTCAATTCATTGTAAAGCACTCCTGCATCTTGCCCAACTGGTCTGGCAGCCTGATTGATGTCTCGAAGATTTTCAGACAGAACGTCATAGGCTTCAACATCCTGTTGCGTTAAGTCTGCTGCTTCTATTACTGCATCTGGTATTTCAGGCAGACCTTGCGCTATTTCGTCAGCATCCAACTTTCCTGCCATTGCTTTTTTAACCATTCCGCTTGATTCTGCAAAAAAGTCATAGTCAACATCTCTCACTCTTCGTGCAATTTGAGTAATCTCCTGCGTATCCTGTGGTACGGATTCCACTAACTCAGACATAACTTCTCTGGCAGATTGCAGATTGTCCTGAAGGTCTGTTGCCACTTCTTCAAGCCCGTCCATGCCGAAAGCACTGCCCGCAATGCCGCCGACAGCGGCGCACACGGTAGTGATAAGCCCTATCTTCAATACGCTCATGATATATTCTGACGCTTCATGCTATGACATTAACAGAAATATTTGACGTTTTAATGTCAAAACTGAAATTCAGCTAAATCTCCTCACGCCACTCTGCCACTGGGGGGAGGGACATTAAAATCGCTTCTGTGTTGCCCCCCGTCATCAAGCCAAACTTTGTGCCTCTGTCATGCACCAGATTAAATTCGGCATATCTGCCGCGGCGGAAGAGTTGGTGTTTTCGGTCTGCGTCTGTCCATGATGTGTGCATCGTGTCGCGCACAATCTGCGGATATGTATTGTAAAAGCATTTGCCAACATCCTGCGTGAAGGCGAAGTTTTTATCCCAGTCTGTGCTGAGATAATCATAAAAAATGCCGCCCGCGCCGCGTGCCTCACCGCGGTGGGGGATGAAGAAATATTCATCGCACCATTTTTTATATTCGTCGTAATAAGACGCATCATGCGCATCACAGCAGGCTTTCAGTGCATCATGGAACTGCGCCTCTATTGCGTCATTCGTGAACATGGGGTTGAGGTCTGTTCCGCCACCAAACCACCAACGCCCGCTGGCATCTGGCGCGGTTAATGCTCCGCCATCACCAATAATGATAAAGCGCGTATTCATATGGATGGCTGGAACATGAGGATTTCGCATATGCGCCACCAGTGAAATGCCACTTGCCCAGAAGCGCGGGTCTTCATCTGCGCCAGGAATCTGGCTGCGGAATTTTTCAGAAAACTCACCATGCACAGTAGAAATATTCACACCAACTTTTTCAAAGAGCCGTCCATACATGAGTGACATTTCGCCACCACCGCCACCGTCACGCTGCCATTGCTTGCGTTTGAACGAACCAGCATCGCCTTCATAATCTGTAGCTTGCTGTTCTAATGTCTCAAATGATGCGCAGATGACATCACGCAATTCTTTAAACCATGTCTGAGCGGTGTGTTGTTGTGTTTTCATGCTGGCATTATGCGCATTAGTGCCACGGCTTGCAATGCAATTTATTGTTTCTTTATTACGGACGCATATGTGCCAGATTGCATCTTGAGACTTTAAACTATTTTAATAGGGTTACTTAACTAATAGGAGATAAAATGACACAGTTAATGAAATTATGTTCAGTTCTGATTTTAACAGGTGCGCTTGCAGCATGTGGTAACAGCAAAACAGACCGCGCGTTAAGTGGCGCTGGTATCGGTGCTGGTGCTGGTGCAATAGCAGGTGCGGCGACAGGTGGCAGTGCTACCACAGGTGCGTTAATCGGTGGTGCGCTTGGCGGTGCAGCAGGCGGTTTCACAGATAAGGAAGATATTGATCTGGGCGAGCCTGCGTGGAAGAGATAATTACTCTTCAAATTCGGATTTGAATGTCCGTATATTGACGACTCCGGGGAAGTTGGGAAGTGTTTTATCGCTGTGTAACAATACTTCCTCGGAGGTATCAGGTTTGCCAAACATGTATCCCTGACCATATTGCACGCCGCATTCATGCAAAAAGACCGCTTCTTTTTGAGTTTCCACCATTTCGCCAATGGCCGTGATGTTCAATGCGCGGCATAAACCTGCCATGGCTTTCAGCATGGAACGACCGCGTTCATTCTGCATGGACTCACGCACATATGACCCATCAATTTTGACAAAATCCACTTGCAGATGCCGCAAATAATCAAAAGAAGACTCACCTGAACCAAAATCATCCAGACACACTAATGAACCTTCCTTGCGCAGGGTTTGAATAAAATCATCTGCGACTGCCATATTTTCAATTTTATAGGATTCAGTGACTTCAATAATCATCTGCTTGCGATATTCCGCTTTGTCTCGCATCAGATTTAAAAATGTATCCATAAACAGATTGGAGCTTAAAGATTTTCCTGAAATATTAATTGCCAGCTTGATATTGCGTTTTTCTGCTTTATGGGCAGCGATTAACTCAAATGCTTTTTCAGCCACTACCATATCAAATTCAGCAATCAGGCTGGATTGTTCGCCGAAGGTAATAAACTCAAACGGGTTGCCGAACGTATCACGTTCATGCAAGCGTACCAGACATTCATGGTGATGCACCTTGCCATCCCGAATATTGACAATCGGTTGAAATGCCAGATCGAACGCATCATCAGACAAAGTTTTGCGGAACGCAGCAATATGTTCCAACGTGCTATCCAGCATTTCTTCATAACTTTCATTGAGGGATTCAATGGTGAAAGAGCCGCCATGCTGCTGCGCAAATTTATTCATAGTGTAGAGAACGGCATTGGCAGTATCATGTGATGAAAGTGGATATTCGTCTGAGTCCGTTTTAATGGTTTTGACCTGCACATCCAGTTTCAAATCAGGGGAGACTTCGGTGCGGGCAATATGCTGAATGTCAGAGACTATCGTATCTTTATTCAGCCCACCTGGGTGAATAATGGAATAGGAGCCACGATCAATCGTCGCGGCGCTGTCCCCATCTATGGATTTGCTTTTCAGATAATCCCCGATAGCGCCCATAAGTTGTTCGGATTGTTTGGGGGTGAGCGTGTCCAGCACTTCCTGCAATCCTGGAAAGTCGAGCAGGGTAACTTCCACATGCTCGCCTTTTTTTGCTGCCTCTTTAATGTGAGCGCCTGCTTTGACGGCGAAGATTTCCTTGTCCAGCAGCCCTGTTTCCGTGTCACGATGGTCCAGCCCTTTGGGAGACTGCATATGTTCCTCAGAACGAAAAGACAGATAAAATCTGCCACCAAGATGATCAACGTAAACACCGCTGACGCGAAATGCGGCAAAGCGTCCATTATCCAGTGCGAGATTCAGCTGCACCGCATCTGCTCGATACACCCGTTTCAGTGCATGAAGCAGGTTTTTGACGCGCTTATGATGCACTTCTGAAATGAGGGAGAGGAACGGTTTTCCCAGCAGGGAACGGCTGTCTTTTTTGAGCAACCCCTGTGTTGCGCCATCGCAGAACGCAATTTTGCCTTTGTCATCCACCTCAATCAGAATATCCGCCCCTGCATAGGCAAAGGCTGCGAAATTGTCGGTTGGAAATTTGCGTTCATTCAGTGCTGACATATTAACTCTACTTATGCCCTCAAAGGCTTAATGATTGTTTAAGATGCCGCATTCATTTTTGCAATATGTTGCTCAATAATGTCAAATATCCCATCCTTATGTTCGGTGTTAAATGCATCACATATCTCTTTTGGCGCACCTCCCACTTTCCAGAAATGTAGCGCAGAGGTGCTATGCATAATCCCCGTAATCCCAAAATTGCGCAAAGTTTGTAGCGCAGCAGCAGGATTTATCCCCATATTACTGACGATAATATCATGCATTTTCCCATCATATTCAAATGGCACATGCACCTTTTTTGGCATGGGGCATTGCGAAAGAATTTTCATCACCATGTCGAGTTCAGGTGAGGAGAAATTGCTGTTTTGTGCGGTTATTGTCATAATAATAGTTTATATCATAACTGCTTAAAGAAGTGATAAGTTATTTAGAATTTGATGTTTCCGATGCGTATTTTACGTCGGCCCCTGATTATCTTTTCTTCAGGTAAATTTTGTTCAAAATACTCATATAACTCTGTTATTTGAGTAAGGTAAAAATCTTCAATAATTGTAATCTTCCGATTATCGCTAAATTGTATTTTACACGATTTGCTGAAGCTGACATGCACAGATGGCATTGCTTCGAAGCTAATAGTGACGCTTTCAATATCCTGAAGTTTGTATGTTCTTTTTCCACCAAAAACAGGGTTTATGAAGATGCTATCATTCTCTATTGTCAACTTAAAACATATGCCACGCAGAATTTTGTACAAAAAGAATAAAGAAAAGATACTTAATAATATTAAAAAGTAATCTACAGATTTATATTGTACGATACTGTCTATCAGCGTCACGTTATCTCGTTTGACGTCAATATAAGTTAAAAATCCCACTATTCCAGCGCCACCTATTCCAGCACCAAGCAAGGGTAATAATTGAAAAATTGTTACTATTGGTAAATACCAATAGCATAACGAAAGTTCTACTGTTGAGTTGCTTTTATTGTTTTGTGTCATATAAAAAGGGCTTACACTTCACAGCATAAGCCCTTAATTATTTAATAGCAATCAGCTTTAGAAATTATGCGTATAATTTACAGTGAATGCATGGTTCTCATAATCGAAATCTTCTGATGATGCACCAAGACCTGCACCGCGCATTTCTGCACCTTCTGTAGCAGTATAGCGGTAACGCGCACCAATGTCAGATGAAGATGTCAGCATGTAGTTCACACCCACATTACCTTGATATGCAAAGGCTGTTTCATCGTCATCCAAAGCTGTGCCGCCGCTGGTGCGGAAATTGTCTGCATCAATGCGTGCCAGACCCACACCCAGACCATAATAAGGAACGAAGCGAGTGCCTGTGTTATATTCGTGATACATATTTGCCATCAACGTGCCGACCTGCAAATCACCGTCTGATCCTGACAGATTTGCACCTGCTGCACTGTGTCCGTCCACTTCATTTTCACCGTAACCCAGTTCAACACCCAGTTTCACGTTATCAATAAAGAAGAATTTACCTACGTTATAACCCACTTCACCAGTCACCACATAACCATTGTCATAATCTGTGTTGACGTTCAGTCCAGGTGCTGCGTTGAAGCTGGTATCTTCAACAGAGGTAACCCCTGCGTTGATGCTGCCGTAAGCGCGTTTAAAGCGGTCTTCAAATTTTGGCATATGGTCATTTGCCTGTGCAGCAGTTGCTGCAAAACCAGCCAGTAAAGAAATTGCTAAAGTCGTTTTCATCTATAACTCCGTTTGTTTTGTGCCTGCACGTTAGGGGGTGTTATATCAATTTTCAATAAATTTATGCAGGAAACATCTAAGCGATGATTTATTTATTTCAGCAACAAATAAATTACCACTGCAAGCAGTCCAATAGCTATATAAGTTGCAAATTGTGTTTTCTTGCGGTTGCCCCCCAGCATTTTGATGGTGGTGTTATCCAGCACCAGTTTCCCCTCACTCACTTGTTTGAGCGCAGTGTTAAGAGATTCCAGCGTTTCAGGCAGGCGTTGCAACTGTTCCAGCGTGTCCTGCGCACGGGTGAGCGCAATGGCAGGTTTGCTGAGATTCTGGCGATACCATGACATGATCAGTGGTTCAGACATTTTCCACATATTGATGTTCGGGTTGAGCGATCGCCCGATACCTTCTGCCAGCATCATGGTTTTTTGCAGCAGCAACAGTTGCGGTTGCAGGCGCATCTCAAAGGTTTCGGACACTTTGAAGAGTTGCGAAAGCAACCGTGCCACGGAAATTTCATTCAGGTTTTTGTTCAAAATCGGTTTGCCAATCGCCATACATGCCATTGCAAATTCATCCACGGATTTATCTGCTGGAATAATCCCGAAATCTGCATGGACTTTTGCAATCAGGTAATAATCCTCGCGCAAAAACCCGCTTAGCACCTGCGCCAAAAATACGCGGTTTTTGTAGTCCAGCCGTCCCATAATGCCGAAATCGACCACGGCAATGCGCCCATCATCTAAAATGAAGATGTTGCCAGGGTGCATATCGGCGTGGAAAAATCCGTCCCTGAAGACCTGACAGAAAAAACTATCTGCGGCATATTCAATCAGCTTGTTGGGATCGTGTCCTTTTTCGATAATGGTTTTCACGTCATTGCCTGGTGTGCCGTAAATACGTTCCAAGGTCAGCACGTGGCTGCTGGTGCGCTGCCAATCTATCTCAGGAACGTAAAATCCTTCCTGCCCTTCAAGATTTTCTTTAAGCTCCACGGCGGCTGCCGCTTCATAACGCAAATCCAGCTCGAGCAGGACGGATTGCGTCATGGTTTCCACCATTTCCCTTGGGCGCATACGCTGGAAGGAGGGGATGCGGCGTTCAATATTGTCTGCCAGCCATGCGAACAATTCAATATCGCGCATAAACCGTGCTTCCACGTCTGGTCGCAGAATTTTCACCGCCACGTCTTCGCCCTCTGTCGTCACCGCAAAATGCACTTGCGCCATAGACGCGGCTGCCACGGGTTTTTCTTCAAAATGGGCGAACAGTGAGTCGATACTGGTTTCAAATTCACGTTCAATAATCTGGCGTGCGATTTCCGTGGGGAAGGGGGGGAGTTTGTCCTGCAGGAACGCCAGATCCCGCGCGAGTTCATCGCCTATTAAATCTGCCCGCGTGGAAAAAACCTGTCCTAACTTAATAAAGGTAGGACCAAGCTCCACCAGCGCATCTGCCAAGCGTTCACCCGGGCGTTTGCCCTTTGCTGCTTTTTTGCGAAACAACAACGCACTGGTACGCTTGATGACAGGAAACGCAGGCGTTTGTTCAAAAATGAACAAGGCATCATGTTTCGCCAGCACAGAGGCAATTCGGAACAAAGACAGACTATTTTTAACGCGTGAAAACATATCACAATATGCATACGCTATTTTGCGATCAGATGCATTATGTTTATGATGACGTGAAGTTTAAGAAAAAAAGCAGCCTTAGGGGCTGCTTATAAGATAATTTTTTTGTCTGTATGCAGGATATTCAGCGAAGCTGTTTTGCCATTAAAGTGCAGGTTTCTTTCGTTGTTGCCTTCAATATCTAATTTATACAGCATATCAAACCGAATTTTGAAGATGTTATAATCCTTTTTGGTTATCAGTGCAGGAATAGTTATCGTCCTGTCTGAGACGGAAAGAATATGGCTTCTGTTCACATAATGCGACACACTAATGTCAGATTCACACACAACATAACATACATGGCTTGAGCAGGGCTCTTTAGGAGAGCCATTTTCACAGAGAAAAAATGCCAGCTCCTGCCAGCGGTAAAATGGTCTGACATGCCTGACCTGATAGCTCTTATGTTCTGATGAAACAAAACGTTCATTTCTAAAATAAAAAAGAACCTGAGGGTCATATGAAGTATTGGAAATATTAGCACACACCGAACGTTTCCATTTTGGAAAATTCATTTTATATGCGTCTAACGTTACATACTGCCTCAAACCAATTTTGTTATTTTCCGTTTTGTACAGAGTATATATTCTGGCGGTGCAGCCATAGCGAAGATAACGCATTGTAAATGGTTAGTCATTGACTCTGAATAAATTACACTGCGTTAATAGCGTTTTTTGCGAATCTGTACAAGAAAAAAGCCCGCAGTTGCGAGCTTTTAAGTTATTGCCAGAATGGAAAGGTAGATGTTTCTATCTGCATATTCTGGAACATGTGATAACGCATCACGCCATCAAAAAAATGTTTTATTGCAAATTGCTGTGATTTCTTAATAGCGTATAATGAGTATCGCGTTCCTGCAAATAGCAAGATAGGAAAATCATCATTCTGATAAGCCATCAATTGATGTTTGCTATGTATCAGAATCAGACAATATTCTTTATCAGGATTTGCCATATGCATGTTTCTCACCTTTACACATTTGTCTCTCTGATCTCCTGTGTAAATAAGATATACCGTTTTAAAACATTGTCTATCTATTACAACTCTTTCTTTGTTGCCAGGAAGAACGAACAGCGACATATTTTTTCCCATGTTAAAACAAGCGCTAAGATGATTTTTTCGCAAAATGTATCTTGCTGTAAATCCACGTTCAAATACTCCAGAAGTTTCTGCCTGAGCTGAATAGCAAAAAAGCGCCATATTAAGAGTTCTGAGATAATGAAAGCCGTTTTGATTTTGGGATGTTCCCATAATGAAAAGTCAAAGCAGATGCTATGATATAAAAAATTGCTGACGTAGAATAAAAGAAACGCAATGAAGAATAAAGTCTTTTGTTTACTTTTCTTTATGTTCTTTCTATGGTGCAGGAGTAATTCTTATCAGACTTACAGTACCTTATCTTATCATAGCATAGCATTATGGCTAAACAAATTTACGGCTTTAGCAGCATTTCACCCGAGTTTGTTGAGGGAGTTATTTCCGCTTTCATTGCCTGCGTTCCATGTTTTCTGGAGAGTGGTGATAGTAATTTTATTGCTTTTACCTCCGAAACGGTAGAAGTTGACAATATAACGGCTGTATCCATTCTGATGACATCAGTATGCAAGGATGTAGCAGGTGTATTGATGTCAAGTAGTTGCCTTACCAAAAAGCAGGCAGACGGACTTGTCACAAAATATATTAATGGCAAATATCTCAAGAATCGCATTATTCAATCTGATGCATATGCATATTATTCTATTGAAGATATGACATTATGTGCAGAAAAAATATTGCGCAAGCTGAACGATGTGTTCATTAAAAAAGCCGAAACAATAGACGAAGATTCAATCAGTCATGCGTCATAACATAAACTTCTAAACCACGCTAACTCTTAGCCGTGGTTTTTTTTTGTCCTTTCCGATAACTCCACATCATAAGGCCGCCACCTACTAGCATCATCGGAATGCAGAGCCATTGCCCCATGCTTAAACCCAGACTCAGCAACCCCAGATGCGCATCAGGTTCGCGGACGAACTCCACCATGAATCGCGCAATGCCATAACCTGCTAAAAACGCACCGCTGATGAAAGACGGGTAGCGCAAGAATCCTTTGCGGGCGAGCAGGAACAGGATGCCAAACAACATTGCACCTTCCAGTGTTGCTTCATAAAGCTGGCTGGGGTGGCGGGGCAGTGCGCCGCCGTAAGGGAAGACCATGCCGTACCATGCATCAGTCACGCGCCCAAACAATTCGCCATTAGCAAAGTTTGCCAGCCGCCCGAAGAACAGCCCCAACGGCACGGCGCAGCAGATCAAATCCATCAAACGCAGATACGGCAATTTATACCATTTCGAGAACAAAAAGAAGCTGATGATCACGCCCAGCGCCCCGCCGTGAAAGCTCATCCCGCCTTGCCATGTTTTGAAAATATCCACAGGGTTTTCGATGAAATAGGGCAGGTTATAAAACAGCACATACCCCAAACGACCACCCAGCACCACACCAAGCACGCCCCACAACACCATGTCATCATGGAGTTTTTTGGTGAGGATGGGTGTTTTTTGTTGCTTGTCCAGCCAGCCAATCAACCACCAGCCCAGCATGATGCCGATAATATACGCCAAGGCATACCACCGCACATCGAAGCCAAAAATGCTTACTGCAATGGGGTTAATATCAGGAAAGGTCAGTGCGAGGGCGGAAATCATTTCACGTATGGATTGTCTTGTGACAAATAATGCTGCACATAATCACGCACACCATCTTCCAGACTGGTGAACTCTGCATCATACCCCGCGTCGCGCAGCTTCGTCATGTCAGCTTGTGTGAAATATTGGTATCGTGGGCGCAAACTCTCTGGCATCTCGATATAGTCTATATTCTCCGTCTGTTCTGCCGCAGCAAAAGTTGCCCGCGCAAGGTCTGCGAAGGAACGCGCCTGCCCTGTGCCAACATTATATAAGCCAGAGGCAACAGCCTCATGTTCCAGCAACCACAGCACGACATTCACGCAATCTTTTACATACACAAAATCACGTTCCTGCCCGCCATCTACGTAATCTGGGTGATAGCTTTTGAACAGTTTCACTGCCTCACCATCTCGCACAGCAGGATATATTTTGGAAATCACACTTTGCTGGTCTGCCTTGTGATATTCATTCGGGCCATATACATTAAAAAATTTCAGCCCTGCCCATTGCTTCGGCTGTGGTGCGCCGTGCTGGATATTGCGCATCACGAAATAATCAAATGCGGTTTTGCTCCATGCATAGGTATTGAGTGGTTGCAAGGCGCGCAGATATTCCAGATCATCTCTGTCGGTAAACCCCAGTTCCCCCGCGCCATAAGTTGAAGCAGAGGAGGCATAAATAAAGCGTTTCTCATTCTGAGCGCACCAACCATAGAGCACTTTGGACAGTCCGATATTCGCTTCCAGCATCGCATCACCATCTGTCACCGTGGTGGACGAAATCGCGCCCATATGGATGACCGCGTCCAAATCTCCGCGGTGCTGTTCCATCCAGTAAAACATCTCGTTTGGGGAAATCACTTCATCAGGATAGACCCCTGAAATATTGCGCCATTTATCGTCATTGCCCAGAAAATCTGCGACGGCAATATAGGCATCTGGAAAACGCTCAGCAATGCCTGCGACAATGTTTGAGCCGATGAACCCTGCACCGCCCGTCACTAAAAAACTACGCATATCAAGGAAACTCCTGCGAAAATATGTTGCATAAACAAGCCATAACGCAAAAAAATGCCCTCCGCAACGCGATTATGGCTTTATGCTTGCCATTTCTTAACACTTTTTGTTATGGTGCGGCATTGTCTTAATTTAAATAATGTGAAACTAATGATGAAATATACGCTGACTGCTTTACTCTCTTTATGCTTGGTTACTGGTTGTAATACTGTTGCTGGTATTGGAGAAGATATCAGTACATTAGGCGGCGGTATGAGAGGGTTTGCAGATGCCAGCCGTCAGACGACTACAGAAGCCTATAGAATGGATGCGGTAGAACATCAGCAGCGTGCGCAGCAACGTCAGGCAATTGTGAGAGCATATACCGCTGCGCCTGCTGCAACTGCTGTGGAAGCAGAAGAAGTGCAGGTGGTGGCAGAGGAAGTGGAAGTATCCACAGTGCAAAATGATGCGTACTCGCCATCGCGTGATGGTGGGCAGAACTTCCGCTTTAATATCCGTGAATTTGATTAGGCAGATATCTATTACCGCATTATTATGCTGTGCTGCCTGCAGCCCGGCAATTGAATATGACACATTATTGCAGGATGCAGGACGCACCATCCGCAATGTCGCCAATGACGGATATCGCACGATTACGGGCGACCCGCTGGACGAACAGCTTGAAGCAGAAAATGAACGCCGAGTAAAATACCCTGGCTTGCTGCCCACCGCACCGCCGCCCATGCTGGAACCCGTGCCGCCACCCAATGCGGCGGGTGAGCCGCCAGGGTGAGGTTGGTTTAAACACGGAAGCGGTTGCGCAAACCGAGGATGATGAGGAAGATGAACAATGTGCTGGTGACCCACCATGCAAATGTGCCTATGGTGAGGCTGATGGAGGCAACGCCTTTTATCAAAATAAGATTATCTTCTAATTGTGAGATATATAAACGTGATACTGGCATCACTGGCAAAGCATTGGAAAGCATATATTTGAACGCATCACCATAATCACGGAAGATTTTTGTGAAATACAGAATTTTAGTTCCAGCGAGCAAACAGGCAATCCACCAATAAAACGGGCGGAAGAAGGTTTGCCCATAATTGCAGATTTTATCGAACATTAAATCCGCGATGGATTGCCATGTATTATATTCATTCCAGCGTTTGGCGCGATGTTCATCTGCATGAAAGCGAAGGGCTGCTTCATGGTGTTTGTTATTTTCAGCAATTTCTTTTAAGCGTCGGAGGCGATATATGTCGTAAATATCTTCAACTACTTTGAATATTTTGAAACGAGACTTTTTGTCATAGGCTAGATTGTAATTAATTTGTGATAGATCTAAATGATGGGCGCTTTTGATATTTCTAAAGTCTGGCACACACCCGTAATGCCCTTTAACTTTGAAAACTTTATTTATATGAAAACTTTGAAAAGTTAGCCTGTCAAAAAAGAGAAATTTACCATCAGGATCTCCCACTCTAAGCGATGATTCTATGAAATCAGAATGCGCAAATGTAACTGATACCAAGCTTTTTGGTAATTTTGTGTTCTTCTTTGAATACCGAAAAAACATTCGCACTTGTCAAATTTGGCGCTATAAAACGAAATTTCATTTATTCCAAAGGAGATTTTATCGAAGTACATAGCGCAATATTTGAACTCTGTTTGTATAAAAATAATTTTGCCGTCATTAAATACACTATCATCAAAAGTTACCCTTTCACATTCAAATTTAGCTTGGGAAAAATTTACCTTTTTTCCTAAGAAACGTACATTTTTAAATTCAGTTTCAGTTGAATTAAATACTGATTCCTTAAAGCAAACGTCGCCTAGAAAAATAGATTTATTGAAAGAGACATTCTTACCGCCAAAGTGCGTATTGCTAAAATCTACGTTTCCATACCCAAATTTTGTTTCCAAAAAAGACGCTTTGTTTCCAAAGTTTGTTTTCTTGAAAATTATGTTGCCATTTCCAAATATGCTTTTATCAAAGTTTAGATTTATGTGGGGTCCAAAATTAACACTCTCAAAAGTAATGCTGCCTGACTTTGGAAAAATTAAATTACTAAAATCAAATTTATCACTGTTTTTCATGCCCCTGAATAAGTCGCGATTCTGGTTGTAGTCGAAAAAACTGAAATCTATATCGCAGGCGGGGTTTTCATTTGCCCACTTATTCCAAGCATTTCTTCCTTTCAGTAGTAAGCGTACCGCTTGCAAGCTTTTCAATATTTTCCTTTCACCCATAAATCACCTCTCGCTCAAACACATACCACATTTCCCCACCCCGCGCCACACACTCCCACTTGCAAATTTCTGCGCAGCATCGTAATGTCACGCGCATGAATGATACATCACAGATTAAGGTACGTTTTGCGCCATCGCCGACTGGCTGGTTGCATATGGGGAATATGCGCACGGCGCTGGTGAACTGGCTGTTCGCGCGCAAAATGGGCGGGTCGTTTTTGCTGCGGATTGATGATACGGATGCGGCACGTTCTGAAGCGCAATATGAAGACGGCATTCGTGAGGATTTGTCATGGCTGGGCTTGCAGTGGGATGAGGAAGCACGCCAGTCTTCCCGTATGCATCGTTACACAGAAGCCAAGCAACAGTTGATTGAGACTGGTAGATTATATCCGTGTTATGAAACCTCGGACGAGCTGGATATTAAACGCAAAATGCTCATCAGCCGCGGCAAACCACCGATTTATGACCGTGGTGCGCTGGAACTGACCGATGCACAAAAGCAGGCATATGAGGCGGAAGGGCGCAAGCCTCACTTCCGTTTTAAGCTGGAAGACAAAGATGTTGTCTGGCAGGATATGATTCGCGGAGATGTGAAATATAGCGGGCAATTTGCGTCTGACCCTGTGTTAATCCGCGAAGATGGCACACCGCTTTTCACCTTTACCACCTGCGTGGATGATGGTGAAATGGCGATTACGCATATTCTGCGCGGGGAAGACCATGTGAGCAACTCCGCCGTGCAGGTGCAGATTTTTGAGGCGCTGGGATATGATGTGCCAATCTTTGGGCATATGGCTTTGCTGACCGCCAAAGAAGGCAAGCTCTCCAAGCGCGAAGGCAGCGCGGCAATACGCGATTTGCGCGAAGCGGGAGTGATGCCGCTGCCCGTGAACAGTTTTCTGGCAAAAATCGGCACGTCAGATGCGATTGAACTGGCAGAGAGTCTGGATGCACTCGCTCAGGAATTTGACACTGGCAAATTCGGGCGCTCCGCTGCGAATTATGATGAAGAAGAATTGCTGCGCCTGAATGCGAAATATCTGCATGATGTGGAATATGAAACCGTCGCCAACTGGCTGCGCGCGCATGACATGGCGGTGACGACGGAGTTCTGGAACAAGATTAAAGCCAACGTGGCGCATCTGTCCGACGTGAAAACATGGCATGATCTGGTGGAACGCAAAGTGACACCAGTGATTAGCGATGAGGACAAGGATTACTGCGCCCGCGCAGCGGAGTGTCTGCCCGAGGGGGAGCTGGACGAAACTTCATGGAGCGCATTCACCGCCAATGTGAAAGAGGTGACAGGGCGCAAAGGCAAGCAGCTCTTCATGCCTCTGCGACTGGCACTGACAGCGCGGGAGGATGGTCCTGAATTGCCTGTGCTGTTTGCATTGCTTGGGCGTGAGAAGGTTGAGCAAAGGCTGCGGGGTGAGGTAGTTTAACACAACATATAGTATGTCTATAGGGTGTTGACATACTATATATGGTATAATTATGACTTAGTATGACCTTCCTTTTGATAATGTTATAAACAAAAGTACACAACTTTTGTCAATTGAACAAATTTGGAATAATTTGTCAAAAGAAACTGTGAGCAAATTAATTGAAGATGACAGGGTAGAGTTCAAATCAAAGATAGAATTGAGTAAACTAGCCGAATATTACTCTATGTTTTCTAATACTTCGCCACATGGAGGAATATTGCTGATTGGTGTAAATGATGATGCAACACTATGTGGCTGTATGCGATTTTCAGAACAAAATATAAATAAACTTAAAGAATCACATAGAACTCATTGTATAAAAGCTAAACCTGAATTTAAGAATGTTCAATACAATGATGAAGATGAAATAAACTTTTTTGTTGCAATTAAAATTCCTTATATAGGAACGCTTGTGGAAACTAACAAAGGTGAGGCGTTTGTTAGATATGGGGACAGCAAACATAAAATGAGCGAAGCAGAGAAACAAGATTATAGAGATGCACGCCCAGAAATTACTTATGAACTAAAGCCTACTGTTGCAAAGTACCCGCAAGATTTTGATATGAATATTATTCATAATTTGCATCAAAATTATTGTCGTAGAGAAGAAGTGGAAAGAGGTATTGAGGATGTGCTTCTGATAAGACGATTAGGTGAATTAAATGAATCAAAAGAATTTGTAGCTAATAATGCATTAGTATTGCTTGCAGCAAAAGACGCAAGAAAATTTATTACTGGTTGTCGAATCAGAATAATGAGATTCGAGGGTACTAGCGAAGGTTATGGTGAGACTTTCAACCCAATTATTGACAGGTTTGTTGAAGGAAATATTGTAAATTTAATCGAAAAATCTGCTGAGATACTAAATACCGCAATATACGATGTAACCTACTTAGATGAAAATACTAGGTTCGTTAATACTAAAGAATACCCAAAAGCGGCGTGGTTTGAGGCATTAGTTAATGCTGCTGTTCATAGATCCTATAGTATAAGTGGTGCTGATATAGTTATAAAATTATTTTACGATAGAATGATTATAGAAAGCCCTGGTGGTTTTTGCCCTCCAGTTAATGCCGATAACATATATGAAGTGCGTAGCTCTAAGAACCCTTTTCTAATGGACGCAATGTACGACTTAGATTACGTTAAGATGGCGCGTGAGGGGACTCGTCGTATGAAAGAGTCAATGAAGAAAACAGGTTTGCCAACACCTAGTTTTTCGCAAGAAACGCTGAACGGACTGATTGTAAAAGTCGAACTTAGAAATAATGCAGAGCATAGAAGGAAAACTACTAAAGTTGATGTAAGCGAGTATTATGGAGCAACTGTTTCAAAAACACTTAGCGAAGAAGAAAAACAAATCTTAGATATCGCTATAAGAAATGGAGATATAAATGTATCGGAAGCACAAAGAGTCATAGGCAGAACTTGGGACACATGTAAAAAGAGACTAGAAAAGCTAAAGAAAAAAGGGCTTTTGGATTACGTTTACGATAAAAAACTAACCAGAGACCCAAACGCTAAATATATTCCCAAAAAGGTGGATTAATAATCACCCCTCCCAATGCTCCATGCGTTCAGGGAAGCCGAAATAATAGCCTTGTAGATATTCTACGCCGAGTTTCATCAGCAGTTTGGCAGTTTCGCCATTTTCCACAAACTCTGCCACTGTTTTTAAGCCGAAGCCATTGGTGAAATCCAGCATGGTTTTGATGAAGAGGAGGTTGTCGTGATTATCGACCAGATCTTTCACGAACACGCCATCAATTTTGATGATGTCCACCGAGAGGGTTTTAAGCTGGCGGAAGGAGGTGTAGCCTGAGCCGAAATCATCTAAAGCGACCATTGCGCCGAAGGATTGCAACGCGGCGACGAAATACGCCGTGCGTTTAATGTCCAGATGCACCGCAGTTTCGGTGATCTCCACCATCATGCGGGGCATGATGTCTGGTGTTTCTATTGCAATCTGCTCCATCTTTTTCAGCCAGACCGCGCTGCTGGTGGTGAGGTTGGAAACGTTAAATGCCAGTTTCAGATTGGGGGATTCGCGCAGTCGTTTCACCACCATGTCCAATACAAGTTCGTCTATAATGTCTATCAACCCCATACGCTCTGCCACGGGGATGAGCGGGCCTGCGGTCGCAAGTGTGCCATCCTCCTTTTTGATGCGCAGCAAGGCTTCATAATGTTCAATGTTGCCCGTGCGGGAACAGACGATGGGCTGAAACGCAAGCGAGAGCTGTTCCTGATTAATGGCTTCGGTGATATAATTCACCATGTTCATTTCCTGACGATTGTGAAATGCTTCATTATAAGGCTGTTGCATATCATAATGTGGAGCAAGCGCTTTTTGCTTAAATGTCATATAAGCAGAATCAATCACATTCGAAATGGTGGTGACAGAATCATCCAGCAGCATGGTCACTGTATCACAGAGCAGGTGGATCGCGCCATATGCCGACGCATGATGAAACTCTCTTAAAGAGAGTTTGAAATGCTGTTCTATCGTTTCTTTTTTAGATGCTGTTTCAGGGTGAATAACAAAAGCAACCTGTTCTTTTTGAATGCGGTGGGGGTGCATGTCACCTAGTGCTTCCAGCTTGCTGCTTAAATGGGTGATAAGGCAGGCAATCGCATCTTCTGTGGTTTCATGCCCATATCCGCTGATGATCATTGGCAGGTTGTTGATGGCGATAATCACGATATGTGCATTATGAGGGCGTTCATTATTCTGATGCAGCGCGTCATGCAGATCACCAATGAATTTATCAGGATAAGCGGCGTATTGCTGACCGTAGGGATGCGCAGGCTTGTTATACCCGTCCAGCGAGAGCATCATGTTTTGCGGGCTTTGGCTTGCGTCTATCTGAATATCTGTCATAATCGGGTCACATCATTGTTATCACTAATGTATCATAGAGGCTGTAAAGAAAATCCTAACGAAATTAACAAATTCAGCATATTTTGTTAAAATATAAGCTGAATGCTATCTATATGCGCTGATATGACACAAAAAATGGCAGAAACCCCTAATATTATTACCTTTTCTGGTGAATCGCAATTTGCAGACGCGCTGGCGCATTTTTTGCTGCATGAGTATGACCATAAAGAGATATTGCATCATGTTCGATTAATTCTGCCAAATAATGCAGCAATTAGCGCAGTGAAGGATGCGTTGTTTCAGGCAAGTGGCAAACAGGCGTTGCTGTTGCCGCATATTAGCACCATTTCTGACATTGCAGCTGAGCAATGGCTAAGTGCAGAGGCTTTAGGCGCAGTGAACATTTCCCCAGTGATTGACGCGCGCAGACGTTTATTATGGGTGAGTGAATATGTGCAGCAGTTAATGCCTGATATTTCCATGCGGTCGTCACTCTATTATGCAGAATCCTTCCTGAGCCTGCGGGATGATGCGCAGCGTGCTTTGAAAGACAGCGCTGATTTTGACGGATTAGTGGACGAACCTTATGCGCTGCACTGGCAGGAAGCGCTGGCAATGTTTAAAAAAGTGATGGCAACACTGGATGCAGCATTGCTGGAAGGCGGATTGAGCGAACCTATTGCATATAATAATCACATTAAACAAATAATTGCCGAGCATATTGACGAGGTAGGTCTTAACTCGCCCGTGATTGTTGCAGGGTCAACTGCCTCTGTTCCTTCATCCGCGCGGTTTATGCAGTCTATCGCTATGCAGGAAAAAGGACTGGTGATCCTTCCCTCTCTGGATACGCAACTGCCAAAATTTTACTGGGATATGATTACGGGGGATACTCCGCTCTACACCCATCCGCAATATCATATGAAACGATTTATGGATCAATGTGGCATATCGCGGGATGAAGTGCGGCAGGTTACATTTTCACAATTAGACAGCAGCATCATCTCTAAAACCATGTATCCGCAGGAAGCAGCGGAATTATTACTGCAAGAACCTGTGAAGCCAGAGCAGGTGCGGCATATTGAGCTTTATGAAACGGATGATGACAGCGCGGAAATGGAATTATGCGCATTGCTGATTATGGATGCAATCCATCACGGGGTGAGCAATATTGCAGTGATCACGGAACTGCGCGATGCGATTGACCGTTTGCAAACATTGCTGGCACGTCGCGGTATTGAGATAGACCGTTTTGCCGCGCAGCCGCTTTCACATGGCTCGGAATATCAGTTTATGATGTTATGTGCGCTGTTGCTGTTTGATTCCTATAATTCAGTAACGTTTTTGAGCCTGTTGAGACATCCCCTTTGTTTTCCTGAATGGCGTGCAGAGACGCTGGAAATGGCAGAATATTGCGATGCTGGCTTGTTGAGAGGGTTACACGGGTTGCGCTCTGTTGCTGAGGTCTGTGATGCTTATATGGAAATAACATCCAGCAAAAGCATGGTGGCACAGCAACTGAAGGATATTTTCATTGTCGAAACGCAGGACAAACCCTGTGAAGGGTTGTTTCAACTTCACAAAAGCTGCATCAAACGCCTGCTGCAAAGCAGCCAGAACAGCACGCTAAGCATGATGCTTAAAGAACTGAGCATCTTCACACCGCTAATGCATGAAAAACGTGCGTGCAGCGCGAATGATTATTGTGAGTTGGTAGAGCATTATTTCGCGCAGCACACGGCATATGATAAGCATGTCTCACATTCGCCCGTGCGCGTGCTTGGGGCGATTGAAGCACGCATGGTGCGGGCAGATGTAATCATCATCCCACATATGAATGAAGGGCATTGGCCGCGTCATATGAGCGCGGAGCCGTGGCTGAACCATGCCATGCGGCGTGCGGCAGGGCTAAATTTTGCGGAACGGCAGATTGGTCTGGCAGCGCATGACATCAGCAATGCCATGAAAGCACCACGTTTCATTGCCATGCGCGCCCGCAAGGAAACCAACACACCAATGCAGGCTTCACGTTTTTTTGAACGGCTGAAGCTAATCTGCCAGCCAGACGGGCAGCGTCTGTCAGACCAGCAAGCGCAATGGCAGCATTATCTGCATGAATGGCGCAAACATAATGCCAGTACGCACAAAGCGCGTGATGTTGCCAAACCTGCACCAACGCCACCATTGGCCCTGCGCCGCACGCGCCTGAGCGCCACGCAATGCGAAACGCTGATGCAAAACCCGTTTATTTTATATGTTTCCCATATTCTGAAACTCAGTGACCGCGAGCCCTATGATGAACCTTTCAGCCCAAAGCATTTTGGCACAGCAGCGCATGAGGCAATGCAACTTGCCGCCACGACCTATGCACCGCAGCATTTTGAGCGTTACCAGCATGAGCTGACGCGCCAGTTTGAAGAATATCTACAGGAAAAGATTGAACCCGAATTGCGGCATTTTTACGTGAAAAAACTGGCGCGTATTTTAGAGACGATCCTGCAGGAAGAAACCGCGCGGGCGCAATCAGTGCAAAAATTAATGGCTGAATATAAATTGCAAAAAGAATTAATGATAGACGATACCAGCGTCACTTTCACCATGCGTGCCGACCGCATTGAAGAATTGCGGGATGCATGGCGCATTGTGGATTATAAAACAGGCACACCTCCCAATCAAACGCAGATTGCATCTGGACTTGCGTGCCAATTGTTAATTGCTGGCTGGATTGCACGGGATGCCCATACAATCTCTGATCTTGAATATTGGGAATTGAAGGGCAATGAGCATTTTGTGCAGGGGGTGAATGGGAAAAAAATTAATCTGGAAGATGAGCAGTTCTGGCAGCAGGTGCAAACAGGGCTAACCAATCTGGCGCGTTATTATTGTTGCACGGCTGATGCAGCATTTGCATGGATAGAAGGCGAAGAAGGATATGCTGACGGCGCGGCGCATATTGCGCGGGTGGGCGAATGGTAACTTGTACCTAATGTTCGCCCAATCCGCAATACTTCCTTATATGTCACTGCGAAAGATGGAATCAAACTGATCGTTTATTTCATGAATGAGTGCAAATTCATCTTTTGGAAGCTGTGCGCCTGGCATAAATTCCATCATATCATTGTCAGGTAGTAAAATATCATCCTGAATATAAGCTCGTTGTGTTTTCATTTTGTTCTCCATAATGTTGAATGAGTCGGAGTATGAAACGTAACAAGGTTAATAATCTGCGGTTTTAGAGCAGATAAAACGTAAATATCTGCTCAATTTATGCGCTGTTTATATTTCCTGATATTACAGCATATTCATACTTGAACAGCTTTAAGTGATAATTAGATACATAAAGATTAAGTGTCTTAATAAACAACACACAAGGAGTTACAAAATAATGGATATTATTAGAATTATTTTTGCGATTATTTTCCCACCGCTTGGCGTATTTTTACAAGTAGGTTTTGGTAAACATTTCTGGTTCAACATTCTGTTGACCATTCTTGGATTTATTCCAGGTATCGTACACGCAGTTTATATTATTGCAACACGTCCAAATACTGCAGCAGTATAGTTACTGTTGCGTAAACGACAAATATAATTTAGCTTACAAAAAGTCGGGCAGTTACTGTCCGGCTTTTTTGCTACGTAAATAACCTTTAAGGTGCGACATTATGGGTGATAAAACCTATTCCATTGAGTTAATGCTAGTCGCGGTGTTTGCTGCCAGTCTGCTTATCCTGCTTGGCACGGTGCTGAGATACCTCCTTCCTCCGTTACAGAAAATGCATATGCCTGCTGCTGTCATTGGTGGTATTGTCGGCGTTGTCATCGGGCCTCAGGTATTTGGCTATGAGATAGCAGGGTTTTTTGGACTGCAGGATGAATGGAAGGCGATGTATAAAATATGGAAAGAGTTACCTGCCTATCTTATCAGCGTCGTATTTGCTGCATTGATGATGGGGAAAAAACTCCCATCTTTCAAAAAAGTGATGGATAAATCCTCCCAGCATCTGGTTGTAGGATATAGTATTGCATGGGGGCATTATATTGTCGGTATTTTAATAACTTTATTCTGCCTGATTCCCTTCCTTGACGCTAACCCGTTGAGCAGCGCCTTAATTGCGATTGGTTTTCAGGGAGGATATGGTACAGCGGCGGGGCTTGGTGGAACGTATGCCAAGCTGGGTTTTCCTGAAGGATATGATCTGGCGCTTGGTATGGCAACAGCTGGCAAAGTGTCTGCCATCTTAGTTGGGCTTGTATTAATTAATATTGCGGTGGGGTTCAGCAAAATGAATTCACCTACACGCACCAAAAAAGAACATTTGCGTGAAGATATTAAAGAGCATGAAGGCAAAAAAGCGGTGCGCAAGCAGCGGCTGGAAATGCATTTTTCTGCAGATACATTAATCCTGCACACGGCTTTATTATGTTTTGCCATTGCGATTGGCTGGGGCTTGAGAGAATTATTCTTCTTCATAGAATCCTTCTTCATGGCGCGGGAAGACGGCGTGATGCAATATATCCCGTTATTCCCAATGGCGCTAATTGGCGGAGTGATTCTGCAGGGATGCATTCAGTTGATCAATAAAAGCCATATGGTCAATCATCACCATATTCATTCTATCAGCCATAGCTTTCTGGATTTGCTGATTGTTGTAGCGATTGCGACCCTTTCCATGAAAACCATTTCGGAAAACTGGCTATTACTTGTTATTCTGATTGGTTCAGGTGTGGGCTGGAATTTGCTGGCATTTTTTGTCATTGCGCCTCGATTATATACAAGCGCACCGTGGATTCGCGGTTTGGGTGACTTTGCCCATTCAACGGGAGCGGCAACGACGGCATTGCTGCTGATGAAAATTATTGACCCGAATGATGAAACAGGCGCGCGCACAGGATTTACCATGAAACAGCCTTTCTATGAACCTATTGTCGGTGGGGGATTGATCACTGCGCTAGCATTGCCAATGATTTTCACTGCAGGTTTATATGTCACGTTGATTATTGCGCTGGTGTTATTTGTTATCACACTGCTAATAGGCTGGAAGTTCTTAGGCATTAAAGAGGAAAACAGCTTATTTGACGAAGAAACGCCTGTCGTAAAATAAGCTATTAACTTATCTTTATATGCTTTTTATCTTTTAGCCGCGCTTGCCAATAGTTTCCTGAAATGATTTTGGGCATACTCCTTATTGTTAAACAAAAACAAAGGAGAAATTTATGTCTACAGCACAACAGGAAATTAAGCAATTACGCAGAGATATTGAAGCACTGCAAAACACATTGGCAGATCAGTTGGAAGAAACTGTAGCGAATGGCAAAAGCAGAACAAAGCTCGCACAGGAAGAAATTGAGCGTGCAGCGCGTAATGCAGGTGTTCAGGCACGTACATTTATCAATAATAACAAAGAACGTGCCATTGATGCTCGTGATCGTACACAAGCTGAAATCATCAAACGTCCATTAACAAGTGCCGCAATCGCATTTGCAGGTGGTGTATTGTTAAGCCGTTTGTTCAGCAAGTAATATGATGGTGAAACTGATGTTATCCAGTTATATAGAGCAACAAAAGCACCTGCTGCAGACTGCATCAAAGCGTAGCAAAAATGTGGTCTATGGAGGAATATTCCTTTCTATATGTGGCTTGTGTCTGGTTGCAACATTAACAGTGTTATCTGTGCTGCTATTGCAGCAGGAGGGATATACATTGATAGCATCAGTTTCTATCACATCGCTGGCGCTGATAGCATTGATGGTTGGTGGTATTATTTATACTAAACATCAATCTCAGACAGTGAAAAATACATTCACCAAACGCACAGCGGTCGCAGAACCCACAATGTCAACTAAAGCTGCACCAGTGACACATCAGGAGCAGGATTTTGTGTCTGCATTAAAGCATGATGCATTTATGACTGCAGAATCTGCATTGGCTGCGTTTGTTGATGGGTTCTTAAATGAAAAAGATGACGAGCTACCCTATGATGATGAGTTTCGCGCAGATGATACATCTGAAAGCGAAGACTACCAATCATTGCAGCTTGTCAAAAATGAACGAAGATAAAAGATGATCAGGGAGATTATATTATGAAACAGTTTAAAATATTAGCATTATCCACAGTTGCAACATTTGCGCTTTCAGGCGCAGCTATGGCACAGGGCGGATATAACGCAAATTATAATGACGCGACAGATTATAACGACGCTTCTGCCTATGAGCACGGTGCATCATATAACAAAGTTGATGTGTCACCAAAAACAAGCACCTATAAAACAGATATTGCCTATATTACAGGTGGTATTGGTGAAGAAGAACAGCAGCAATTTAAAGCAGCGCGTTCAGATTATAATACACAAATGCTCTTTGCCGACAGAAGCACAGGTGCATATCTTGCAAATGTAAAGGTGGATATTATGGATAAATCTGGAAATACTATATTTTCAAATATCAGTGAAGGACCATATATGTATGTTGATCTGCCAAAAGGGTCTTACACTGTGAAGGCATCTTTTGAAGGAACAGAACATTCACGCAATATTACTGTAGGTCAGAATAACTCAAAGAATCTGCATTTCTTATGGGACACAGCGATATAACTCTTTATAGAGAATTTATCTCTGGTTCGCCTAGAAGGTATGGCGTGCTGAACTTCAGCGAGCTAAATTAATTTAATAACAAAAGGAAAAAATTAAATGTTTGAAAAAATTCGTATGATCGCTTTGTTAATGGCTGTTATGGTTGGAGCAGGTTCTTTAACTGCTTGTAACACAATTTCAGGTGTTGGTGAAGATGTGGAAGCTGCTGGTGACAATCTGAGTGAATCAGCTAGAGAAAATAAAGCATATTAAGGAGAATATTATGTTAGGTTGGGCTTTAACTTTTTTTATTATTGCAATCGTTGCAGGCGTATTAGGATTTAGCGGCATTGCTGCTGCATCCGCAGGCATTGCACAAATTGTATTTTACATATTTTTGGCATTGCTTGTCATTTCACTGATTGCGAATGCAGTCCGAGGCAAAAGTCCAAAAATCTAACGTAATTTACTTTTTGAAGGAGAGGAGGGGATGAAAATCTCCTCCTTTTTTGTTTTATGATACAACATTACATTATAGCAACACTATGCGCCTTAGTTGCCTATCTTATCTTAGATGGCATATGGCTTGGATTGATTGCACGGGATAGTTATCAATCTGCAATGCAAGGAATGTTACGCACGGAATATCCTATTGCACCGTGGGTGATTTTCTACGTGCTTTATGCATTTGCCATTGCGCATCTGGTAGTTGTGCCTAATTTAAATGCGTCCAGTGTGACCGCGGTGCTGTTCAGCGGATTTATTCTCGGACTAGCAGCTTACGGCGCTTACAATCTGACCAATTATGCCATTTTAAAAGGATGGCCTTTGTCAATCACTCTGAAAGACCTGGCATGGGGAAGTGTCGCAGGGGCAGCAGGAAGCACTATCGCTTGGTATGCCACACGCTTTTTTATCACAAAATTATAAAGGATTATTCTTATGACACATGTAGCAATTATATATCATAGTGGTTACGGACACACAAAAGTAGTTGCAGAACTGGTAAAGCAAGGTGCGGATATTGATGGTGTCACCAGCCATATTTTTACTGCTGAAGAAGCAACAAATAATCTGGATGCTCTCGACAAAATGGACGCGCTTATTTTCGGCTCACCCACCTATATGGGAAGTGCAAGTGCAGATATGAAATCGTTCATGGATGCAACATCTACCAAATGGCAGACGGCAGAATGGAAGGATAAGCTGGCGGCTGGTTTTACCAATTCAGGAAGTCTGAGCGGGGATAAATTATCTACCCTCGTTCAATTTTCCATTCTGGCCGCACAGCATCAGATGATCTGGGTAAGTGCAGGATTACCTCCTGCTGGAACAGAAGAAGGACATGGCGCTTCTGCAGATGAGGTAAATCGTTTAGGGTCATATCTTGGGTTAATGACACAGTCAGACCATACGGACCCAGAACATACACCAGCGCCAGGGGACAAAAAAAGCGCTGAGTTATTCGGGAAACGTGTGGCGGAAGCGGCATTGCGCTGGAAGAAATAATACTAAAATAATATTGGTGCGTTGCAGCGTTATTTTGTATAGTAACCAAATGACATCCAAGTATGACGCAAAAAACTATATAGATTCTCCTGTTCCTGACAATGAGGAAGAGAGACTGGAAGCGCTGCATTCGTGCAGTTTGCTGGATTCTAAGCCTGAATTTGCCTTTGATGCAATAGTATCAAAAGCGAAAGAAACGTTTAATGTGCCAATTGTTGCCATTTCATTGCTGGATCATCATCGCCAGTGGTTTAAGGCAAAGATAGGGCTGGATGTGTCTGAAACACCGCGGGATATTGCATTTTGCGCGCATACTATCATGAATGATAATGTCATGTGTATTTCAGATGCAACGCAGGATGAACGTTTTGCAGAAAATCCTTTGGTGACAGGGGATACGCACATTCGATTTTATGCTGGCGCACCTATCATTATTCCAGAAGAGCTTATTATTGGTACATTATGTGTGATAGACACCAAGCCGCATGACACATTTACAGATGAGAAAAAAGAGCTGCTTCAGGAAATGGCAGATTCCGTTAGAGACCTGATCTATGCCCGCATATTAATGCAGATGCGTTAGTTTATATCTGCGCTTGCTGTTGCTGGCGCTCAAACAATTCTGTCAGCACAGGAAGCAGTGTTTTAATTTTGGGGTCTTTTATAGAATAGAATATATGCTGCCCCTGACGTTTGGTTGCCAGAACGCCTTCCTGACGCATACGCGCAAGATGCTGTGATAATGCAGGTTGGGATACGCCAAGTTTTTGCTCTAACTGACCAACATTCGCTGCTCCGTCTTCCAATGTGCATAGGATGAGCAATCGGTTTGTGTTTGCAATTAATTTCAAAAATTGCGCGGCGCTTTCAGCCTCTAATGTCAGTCCGCTAATCATAACATAATAGTAATAATCTATTATGTTAGCAAAAACAAGCCCTTATATTCATAAAATCTTTACCCTTCAACCACGCGCTGCCACCAGCCTTTACGTTTGCGCTTTGGTGTTGGTGTGTCTTCCATCTTCGGTTCTGCAGGTTTTTGCACTTTAGGGGCTGGCTGCTCTTCCTTTTTTGCTTCCTGCTGCGGCTCCTGTTGTTTTGGCTGAGCAGCCGCATTATTCTGCTCATTATTATTTGCTGTTTTGCTTACATCAATATCCTTTTTTGGTCTGCGTCCACGTCTGGGTTTTTGTTCTGATGTATTTTTGTCACTTTCAGCAACGTCTTTTTTTTCGGAAACAGTATCTGTATCGTCTGAAACTGCCTTTTCTTCTTTTGAAGTATCAGCTGGTGAAGCTGTGTCAGATGTTTGTTTATTATCATTATTCGCATTGCTGCGTCGCCCTCTGCTGCGGCGCGGTTTGCGCTTTGGCTTATCTTCCTGAGAAGCATTTGCAGTTTCTGCATCAGCGTCATTAGTGTTTTTGTTTTCAGCCTGAGTGTCTGAATTTTCCTCTTTCGCCTGCTGCGGTTTGTTATTGGAATGTTTTGCCTGCTGCTGTCTGTTATTATGCTGATTATTATTGTTATTACTGCGCTTGCTCTTGTTGCGACGATTATTATTGTTGTTATTATTATTTTTAAATCTCAAACCATGCGCACTATGGAACGTAGCGCCGTTATGATTGTCAAATGCATAAACGCCAGCATCTTCATCCACAATAATTTCAAGTTCAAAAGCAATCTCGTTTGCTGCCTCAATTTCTGCAAGCATTGTGCGATACTGATTAAAGAAAGACTGCGCCACCGCCTTTGGCAATTGCAACGTGATCTTTGGGGCTGCATGGTCACGGACGAATGCCTGCAGATTGCGCATCAGCTGGATGACGATAGCATCTGCATGAAGCACTTTTCCTGTGCCTGCGCAATGCACGCATTCCTGCGTTGTGGTTTCCTCCAAACTAGCGCCCATACGCTGACGGGAGAGTTCCATCAGCCCGAAGCTGCTAATGTGTCCGACCTGAGTTCGTGCGCGGTCATCCTTCATGGCATTGCGCACTTCGCGTTCAACATTCTTGCGATGTTTACCGTAATTCATGTCAATGAAATCCACCACAATCAATCCGCCCAGATTGCGCAATCTTAGCTGACGCGCTACTTCACGCGCCGCTTCAAGATTGGTTTTATATGCCGTTTCTTCAACATTGCGTTCATTGGTGGAGCTGCCTGAGTTCACATCTATCGAAATCAGTGCTTCTGTAGGGTTAATGATAATATATCCCCCAGAAGGCAATTCGGCTCGTGGGTTATATAAGCTGTCAATTGTGCGCTCAATATTATGTGCCACAAATAATGGTTCTGGCTCTTTATATTGTTTTACACGTGGTGCGTGAGAAGGCATAAGCAGTTTCATAAAGGCTTTTGCTTGCTTATATGATGCTTCGCCCTGCACAAAAATGCGTTCTATATTGCCATCATAATGATCACGTATAGAGCGTTTGATAATGTCATTTTCCTCATATACTACAGCGGGTGCCATAGATGCCAGTGCATCTTCACGAATCTGATTCCAGAGTTTGATGAGATATTCATAATCACGTTTGATTTCTGCGCGGGTACGCCCTGTTCCTGCGGTGCGAATAATCGCGCTCATGCCGCGCAATGCTTTCAGTTCGTCAGAAATTTCCTTCAGGCGTTTGCGGTCATCCGATGTGGAAATTTTGCGTGAAATACCGCCATCTTTCGGCGAGTTTGGCATCAGCACACAATAACGACCCGCAAGGGAAATATAGCTGGATAAAGACACCCCTTTATTGCCGCGTTCTTCTTTAATCACCTGCACTAAAATAATCTGTCCAGGTTTGATGACTTCCTGAATTTTATAGCGACGATTCAGGGTAGGGCGCTTTTTGCGCACTTCATCCACTTCGTCTTCATCAGGGTTGATTGGTGCGCCATCTTCTTCAGATGCATCTTCAGATACGACCACATCTTCCTTCACATCGCGCTTAGCTGCCTGTGTTTTGGTGAATGTTTTGCGGCGACCACGGCGGCGAGGCGCTTTCTTCTCTGCATCCTCTTCGGCAGTGTCAACACTAGCTTCATCATCGCTATCCGCATTGTCTGATTCCTCGTCAGACGCGCCAGCCTCTTTTTTGCTAGCACTTTTCTGATTCGTACTTTCAGTTTCTGCAGCATCTTCAGAATTGTCTGTATCTTCTGCACTATCATCTGCATCAGAAGTTGTTTCCGTTTTTTTGCGACGGCCTCTGCGGCGGGCAGGTTTTTTCGGTGCTTCTTCTGCTACGTCTTCTTCTGCTTCCTGCGTTTCCACTTCTTCCAGAAGTTTTTTTCTGTCCTCTACAGGAATCTGATAATAATCCGGGTGGATTTCAGAAAATGGCAAAAAACCCTGTTTTTCTGCGCCATATTCTACGAAAGCCGCCTGAAGCGATGGCTCAACGCGGGTGATCTTTGCAAGAAAAATATTTCCTTTGATCTGGCTTTTGGCTTTGGTAACAAAGTCGAAGTGAGTGATGTTATTTCTGTCATCTGTGACGACAACGCGGGTTTCATCTGGATCCTGCGCGTCGATAAGCATGTGATTAGTCATTATAATAGTTCCTTTTTGAATATCATTTCAAAAAGGCGTATCGCATCAGCAATGGTTCGGCAGTAATGCCGGTGTTTTAATCTATTAAATGGTATAATAAGTGGATTAACAACATTGATGTACTAACGAATACGCCATGAAATGATAGAGTAATGTTAGTGTGATGTTAGTATGCAGTCGCCAATGATGGAAGCATTGCGGGGAAAAAATTGAATCTGGTCATGGTTGTCACCTTATATATGTTTGTTGCAGCATCGCTGCATGAAATTCTGTGTTCTGGCGCGTGCGCCTGAAATATCCCAGAGCAGCAGCCACATTATGCATCGTTTTGAGAAAATGAAGTTAGTGCTTGCCTAACTCACACTTCTTTGCGTAGCATATATTGCCAGTAAACTCTTAATTCTAAGTAAAATCAAGTATGTTGTTACATTTTCGCCTTTTTTTATTTTGTTGTTTCACGGTTGTTGCGTTGCCTGCTGTTGCGCTTACAGTGAAAAGCACCTCTTATGAGCAAAAGGGCGCTTCAGAGTTTGTGGTTATTCAGCTTGATAATGCCCCGCAGCAGAAAAAATTATTTGCGCTGGAAAACCCCGATCGCGTGGTGCTGGATGTAACAAAACTGGATAATAAAACCGTCACTTTGCCAACATTGCCTGATGATTCTGTGGTGCAATCCATGCGATTTGGGCATTTTTCACCCGTTACATCTCGATTTGTGCTGGAATTGCGGGATGGCATTCGCAAAAAAGCGCTGCATCAGTTTGGCAACAAGCTGGTGGTTGAGCTTTCTAAAGATGGCAAATTCCGAAAAGATGCATTTGTAAGCACGCAGGATGTGGCGGCGGCTGATCAGGTGGAAAAGAAGCCGTTTTTTGCCAAGCAGGCGCAGCATAAACCGTTAATTGTGATTGATGCAGGGCATGGCGGGAAAGACCCGGGTGCAGTGGGAGCGCATAAAACGCTGGAAAAGCATATTACGATGGCTTACGCACGTGATCTGCAGAATGCGTTATTGCGCACGGGAGACTATAATGTGGCATTAACGCGTCATGATGATGATTATGTCTATCTGCATGAGCGTGTGCGCATGGCGCGCGCCGCAGGGGGGGATGTATTTATTTCTATTCATGCAGATTCCGCTGCAGAAGATTATGCAAAAGGGTTATCGGTCTATACCGTCTCTGAAAAATCGTCGGACGCAGAAGCTGCAAAGCTAGCGCGGCAGGAAAATGCGGCTGATGAAATTGGCGGCATTGAATTTGCGGATAATAACCCTGAAATTGCAGATATTTTAATCGACCTCGCATCACGTCAGACCCGCATCAAATCCACCAGATTGGCAGAAATAATTGCGCAGGAAGCAAAAAAAGTGGATATTCATTTGCTTAAAAACCCCAACCGCTTCGCAGGGTTTCGCGTGCTGAAAGCGCCTGATGTTCCATCTGTTTTAGTAGAGATTGGCTTTCTTTCCAATATAGAAGATGAGGCATTATTGCAACGTCCTGAGCATCGGGCGAAAGTCTCGAAAATGCTGGTTCGCGCTGTAGACACATTTATGGTAGAACAGGAAAAAAAGTAAGTTGGTGTTTTTCTTGCATTGCGCTAAAGTAACATGATGAACAGAATCCCAGACGGAACAGAACATGAAGTAAAACCTGCAAAAGGTGGTGTTGCAGTGCGTGTTATGTCTGCCCTCGCCAAACCTTTATTTTATCTGGTGAGCATTGGTTTAACATGTGTGTTGCTTGGCGGTCTGGCGATTGGTGCGATATTCCATTATTACAGTAAAGACCTGCCAGACAGTTCGGCGCTTGCAAATTACAACCCGCCAGGCATGACACGTTTTTATTCCCGCAACGGACAGTTAATTGCAGAATATGCCAAGCAGCGCCGCATATTTGTGGAGTTTGAGGATATTCCCCGCCCCGTGATCAATGCGTTTATTGCCGCGGAAGACCAGAATTTTTATGAGCATGGCGGCGTTGACCCGATGGGGATTCTGCGTGCGGTTATGTCCAATCTGGAGCGTTTATCCAATAAAGATAAATCACTGGTGGGTGGCTCAACCATCACGCAGCAGGTGGTGAAAAACTTTTTGCTCACAAACGAAAAATCGCTTGAGCGCAAAATTAAAGAAGCGATTCTGGCAATGCGCATTTCACAGACATACAGCAAAGATCGTATATTGGAACTCTATCTGAATGAAATTTATCTGGGGATGGGTGCATATGGCGTGGCAGCAGCGTCTTTGGAATATTTCGGAAAAGAACTGGAAGATTTAAGCACGGAAGAAATTGCCCTGCTGGCAGGAATGCCAAAAGCGCCTGCAAATTATGACCCTGAGCGATATCCTGATAAAGCAAAAACACGCCGAAATTACGTGATCAAGCGCATGTATGAAGATGGCTATATTAATGAAGCAGAATATGAGCGTGCCAGCGCCGCGCCACTGAATGTCACAGAAGATCGTTTGATCAGCGAGCCTAAAGTACCTTATTATTCTGAAGAGGTGCGCCGCTGGATTGTAGAGAATTTCGGTTCTGATGAGCTATATAATAAATCACTCTATGTGCAGACGGCGATTGATGTAGATATGCAGGAAAAGTTGGATAATGCATTACGTAGCGCATTGCGCGCTTATGACAAACGCCACGGCTATCGCGGTGTGTTGGATCATATTAACTCGCTTGAAGACTGGGAATCTGCGCTCAAAGAAGCGGAAAAGAAAACCCCTGTATATGACAAGCAACGCATCGCTTTAGTGCTGGATGTCACATCAGATGGTGCTTCTATTGGTATGAGCGAATATTACACCATGCCTGACAGTGATGAAGAACAGGTGCGCAAAATTCGCGGCAATATTTCATTTGCTAATATGAAATGGGCGCGTCCTGTGCGTGAGTCAGGTTCTTATGGCCCTGTGCCAAATAAACCATCCGATATTCTGAATCAGGGTGATATTATTCTGGTGTCTCCTGCAAAAGGCAAAGGGGAATGGGAGCTGGATCAAGTTCCAAAAATCAGTGGAGCAATGGTTGCCATGCGCCCGCAAACAGGTGAAGTTCTGGCAATGAGTGGTGGTTATAGCGCCAGCCTCAGCCAGTTTAACCGTGCCACACAGGCGCAGCGTCAACCAGGGTCTGCCTTTAAGCCATTTATTTATATGTCTGCACTGGAGCGCGGTTTCACGCCAAGTTCAATAGTGGTGGATGGTCCTATTGAAATTGATCAGGGGCCAGGTCTGCCGCCGTGGCGACCAAAAAATTATGGCGGAAAGTTTGCAGGGCCTTCCACCCTGCGTTCAGGGCTGGAAAAATCCCGCAACCTGATGACCGTGCGTCTGGCGCAGATGGTGGGGCTGAAAAAAATTAAGGCGGCAGGCGAGCGTTTCAATATTTATGATGATTTGCCACTGCATTATTCTGCAACGCTTGGTGCAAAGGAAACTACTGTATTGAAGCTGGCAACAGCATATTCCATGCTGGTGAATGGTGGGCTGAAAGTGGAGCCGATTTTCGTCAAACGTATTGCAGACCGATATGGCGAAACTAAATTCAAGGCAGATATGCGTGACTGTGCGATGTGCAACAGCGATATTGCAAAAAATGACGAAGTCAGCAATACGCAGCCATTATTGCCCAAAGATGCGCGTGAGCGCGTGGCAGACCCCCGCATTGCCTATCAGATGGTCAGTCTACTGCAAGGGGTGGTGCAGCGTGGAACAGCGGTGCGTGCAAGGGCATTAAACCTGCCTATTGGCGGCAAGACAGGCACAACAAATGACAGCCGTGATGCATGGTTTATGGGCTTCACACAGGATCTGGTGGTAGGAACCTATATTGGTTTTGACACGCCAAAGTCACTGGGAGACAAGGAAACAGGCGGGCGCGTGGCACTGCCAGCGTTTATGAACTTCATGGAAGCCTATTATGAAGGCAAGGAAGCACCAGAATTTATCAAGCCTGCGGGCATTCTGGAAGTGCAGGTAGACCGCAATACTGGCGTGCCGCCCATGCCGTGGCAACAGGGCGGTGGTGGTCTTATCACCGAAACATTCGTAACAGGTGGATCTATCTTTATTCCTGGGGATGAAATTAACATAGCAGTGCCAGAACTCCCCGCACAACAGGACGATTTTGTTGATTATGGTAACGGATATGATCCGCAGGATGATATTTACCGTCCTGTAGGCGTGCAGCCAGACAATGCGCAGTCCGTTCCGCAAGCGCCTGTGTATATTGCGCCTGAAGAGGAAAGCATTGTTGCGCCGCAGCAGGAAATTCAGCAGCGCCGTTATGACCCATATACCACCAAAGAGCCTGAGCCAAACCAGTATGTTCCCGTTGCACCTGCCACGGAAGCGCGACGCTACACACCTCCGCCTCGCCCCACAAGGGCGCGCAACAAACGCACGATTGGCGGACCTGATTACTGGGAGGGCAGGCAACAAAATGCCGCACCATCCCGCGGGACAGGCGGACTTTATTAAATACGCGAACAGAATGAGATTATTATGAAAGCCGAGATTGAACAATATGCAGCACAGATAAAAGAATCCCAGTCATTGCTACGGAGGTATCTTTGACTGGGATGCTGCAAATGCACGCCTGAAAGAACTGGACGCACAGGCGGAAGATCCGAATTTATGGAATGATCAGTCTGCGGCGCAGAAAATGCTCAAAGAGCGCACTGCGCTGCAAAATATGATTGATATGTGCAACACACTGGAAGCACGATTTGAAGATAATTATATGCTCGCCGAAATGGGTGAAGAAGAAGGTGACACACAAACCGTGAAGGAAGCGGAAGCATCGTTAGCGGATGTGGCTGAGCGTTACAAAACATTAGAGATTGAAAGTCTGCTCTCAGGTGAAGCGGACAGCAATGATTGCTTTATTGAAATTCACTCTGGTGCTGGAGGCACGGAAAGTCAGGACTGGGCGCAAATATTGCTGCGAATGTATATGCGCTGGGGCGAGCGCAAAGACTTCAAAGTGGAATTGATAGACGAACATGCAGGCGAGGAAGCAGGCATTAAATCCGCGGTTATTCGATTGAGCGGTCACAACGCATATGGCTGGGCAAAAACAGAAAGTGGTGTGCATCGTTTAGTGCGCATTTCACCATTTGATTCTGCCTCGCGCCGTCACACGTCTTTTTCCAGCGTCTGGGTGACACCAGTGATTGATGATACGGTAAATATTGTCATTGAAGACAAGGATTTACGTGTGGACACATTTCGTGCATCTGGCGCAGGCGGGCAGCATATTAACAAAACGGATAGTGCCATCCGCATCACGCATGAGCCATCTGGCGTGGTGGTGCAATGCCAATCGTCCCGCTCGCAACATCGCAATCGTGATGAGGCAATGTCTATGTTGCGATCACGGCTTTATGAGCTGGAATTGCAGCGCCGCGAAGCTGAGGCGGATTCGGTCAATGCCCAGAAAAGCGACAATGGCTGGGGGCATCAGATTCGCTCTTACGTGCTGCATCCCTATCAGATGGTGAAGGATTTGCGCACATCTGTGGAAACAGGGAACACGCAGGCAGTGCTGGATGGGGATTTAAACCAGTTCATGTCTGCTGCGCTGGCGCAAAAAATTGCGCAGTCACAGGAGAAGGCGAGTTAGTTATGTGCTGTCATTCTGAACGTAGTGAAGAATCCATCTCTCGGCTTGTTGCAAGCGGCTCTGGATTCTTCGGCTTCGCCTCAGAATGACGGTTAGGATAGTATTTCCAAAAACTCAGCTTCGTTCATAACAGCCACTCCAAGCTGCCTGGCTTTATCCAGCTTAGAGCCTGCGGATTCGCCTGCAACCAGAAAATCTGTTTTGGAAGACAGGCTGGAGGACACTTTCAACCCCAACGCTTGCGCGCGGGCTTTGGCTTCACTGCGGGTCATTTGTTGCAATGTGCCGGTAAACACCACGGTTTTCCCTGCATAGTCTGATGTGTGTTCAGGTGTTGCATGATCCTTCACATGCAGATGGTTCAGAATATCTTCAAAGGCTAGACGCTGTTTTTCATTGCTGAATGTCTGATGCAAAGCAGTTGCTACTTTCTCGCCAATGCCGTCAATGGCAGTAAGTTCACTTGTTACTAAATCATCTTTTGCATTAATGCGTTGCGCAAGCGTTTTGAACGCCTCTGCGCTGCCCAGATGCTGAGCCAAAAGCTGCGCATTGCCTTCACCAACATGGCGGATGCCAAGCGCATAAATGAAGCGGGGCAGGGTGGTGTGCTTTGCTTTCTCAATCGCCTCAAACAAATTCCGCTCCGATGTTTTTCCCCAGCCTTCACGCGCATGTAATGGCGTTTGCAAACCAATATTGCGCTCTGGCAGTGTGAAAATATCCGCAGGTGTTTTCAGCAAGCCTTCTGCGTAAAATGCCTCAATCTGTTTTGCGCCTAACCCGTCAATATCCAATGCCGCGCGAGACACAAAATGCTTGAGCTGTTCGACCGCCTGCGCAGGGCAGACCAGACCGCCTGTGCAGCGCGTCACCGCTTCATCTTCTTCGCGTAGTGCTGGACTATGGCAGACAGGGCAGCTTTCAGGGAAAGTAAATGGTTGCTGAGCATCACGCTTATCCATCACCACTTCCACCACTTGCGGAATCACATCGCCTGCGCGTTGAATCCAGACCGTATCACCTATGCGGATATCCTTGCGTTCAATTTCATCTTTATTGTGCAATGTCGCGCGGGATACGACCACCCCACCAACAGTAATGGGGCGCAAATGTGCCACGGGGGTCAGCGCCCCTGTGCGCCCCACCTGAATCTGAATATCCTCAATCACCGTTTGCGCTTTTTCCGCAGGGAATTTATAGGCAATTGCCCAGCGTGGTGAGCGCTGCACCGCGCCGAGGCGCTGTTGCAATGCCCAGTCATTCACCTTAATCACCATGCCGTCAATATCATATGGCAAGGATGGGCGCAGTTCCTGCAACTTCGCATGTTTTGCGATGATGGCGTTGGCATCTGTTGCAAGATCGCTTTGCTCATTGACACATAATCCAGCATCTCTGCACCAGTTTAAAAACTCAGATTGAGAGGTGATGTCCAGCCCTTCCTGTGCGCCGACAGCATAGATGAAATATTGCAGAGGACGGGACTTAGTAATGTTTGCATCCAGCTGCCGCAAAGACCCCGCTGCTGCATTGCGCGGGTTGGCAAATGTGGCTTTTCCTGCATCTGTTTGCTGCTGGTTGAGCCGTTCAAGATGTGCCTGCGTCATGTAGACTTCCCCCCGCAATTCTATGAAAGCTGGTGGATTGTCAATGTTCAGTCTATCTGGGAAATGGGTGATAACACGAATATTGCTGGTGATATCTTCTCCTACAGCGCCGTCTCCACGTGTTGCCGCCTGAACAAAAGTGCCATGTTCATATCGCGCGGAAAAAGACACACCGTCAATTTTGGGTTCGCACATCATTTCTGGCGTGTCATCTGTGCCTAAGAAACGGCAAATACGTGCGCAAAATTCCTGCACATCCTCTGCGTTAAATGCATTGCCGAGGGAGAGCATAGGCACGCCATGTGTGACTTTGCCGAAGCCTTCTTTCGGTGCTGCTCCCACTTTTTGCGATGGGCTGTCAACACGCACTAATTCAGGAAATGCGGCTTCTATTGCTTCCAAACGCTGGCGCAATGCATCATAAGCTGCGTCATCAATTAATGGTGCGTCATCCTGATAATATGCATTGTCTGCCGCGCGAATATCCATGCCAAGTGCAATAAGCTCACGTTTTGCTTCTGGAATGGTTAGTTCGCTGACCTCCTTCATTTACGCTACCTCAAGCAACCGCGCCGCAGCCTGACGGGCTTCGTCGGTAATGTCTGCACCAGAGAGCATCCGCGCCAGTTCTTCGTGACGGGCTTTGCTGTCCAGCAAAGTGACTGTGGTTTCGGTCTGTCCGTCCACCACATGCTTTTCGATGAAATATTGCGACTGCCCACGCGCTGCCACCTGCGGCAAATGTGTCACCACGCAGACCTGACCGTCCTTTGCCAGCTGCTTGAGCCGTGCGCCAATCGCATCCGCCACTGCGCCGCCTGTGCCTGTGTCAATTTCATCAAAAATCATCATGGGTGGGTTACTGTTTTTTGCCCCCAGCACCACGGCAAGCGCCAGCATAAAGCGGGAAAGCTCACCGCCTGAGGCGATGTCATTCAGTGCGCCGAATGGGCTGCCAGGGTTGGTGGAAACTTCAAAATATATCTCATCCATCCCTTTTGCGCCCCAGCGTTCCAGCGGTTGCCTGTTGCAGACAGCTTTAAACCGTGTGGCTTCCATTTTAAGCGGGGCAAGTTCGCTATGCACCGATGCTTCGAGTTTACTGCTTGCCTTCTGACGCGCTGTTGAAAGCGACTGCGCTGCTTTTTCATATGTAGTGCGCAATTCTTTTTCCTGTTTGGTGAGGGTGCTTAACGTGTCATCTGCATCGCGCAACTGGTTGATTTTCTGTTGCGCTTCCTGCCAGATGCCATGCAAGCCATCCACCGTGGTGCGGTGTTTTCGCGCTGCATCGCGCAAGGCAAATAGTCTGCTTTCGGTTTTTTCGAGCAATGCTTCATCATAGCCATCATCACGGATCATGGCTTCCAGTTCCATTTCTGCGTCTGCCAGTTCATTCAGGCAGCGTTCTAGCCCATCAATAATGGTCTGCCCGCGTTTTTGTTCGCCAATAGGAGAGCGGATCAGAATGTTCTGGCATTTGCTAAGTATCTGCGCGACAGGTGTTGCACCGTTAAGCGCTTCGCTGGCATCCTGCAAAGCTGCCCCTGTTTTTTCTGCCTGCATCAGTGCGCTGCGTTGCTCCACCAGCTGCGTTTCTTCATCTTCCTCGGGGGAAAGTGCGTCCAGCTCTTTGAGCGTATGTTGCAGATAATCCTGCTCACGCTGCGCCTGCTGCAATGCTTCATGCAACGTGCGAATCTCTTTGCGCACATAGTTCCATTTGGCATATGCCGCCTGAACCTCCGCAAGTAATGTATCATGCTCGCCATAAGCATCCAGATAATATTGATGGTTGGTGCTGTCCAGCAAGCCTTTCTGCCCATGCTGCCCGTGAATTTCCACCAGCTTTTCACCGCAATGTTTCAGCAGCTTCAGCGTCACAGGTGCATCATTCATATAGGCTTTGGACGTGCCGTCAGCTTTGATGCTGCGGCGGATAATGAGCTGCCCTTCACATTCAATATCATGCTCATGCAGCCAGTTGCGAAAATCTGCATCCGCAATCTCAAATTCCGCGCTGACCTGTGCCTGCGCTTCACCTGCGCGCACCAGCCTTGCCTCCGCGCGTTTTCCAATGATAAGACCCAGCGCATCCAGCAGGATGGACTTTCCTGCGCCAGTTTCACCGCTCAGCACGGTCAGCCCGCTGCCAAATTCCAGCGAGGCGTGACGAATCAGCACAATATTTTTTAATGTTAAGCGCGTTAGCATAATAATTTTTTCTTAGAATATTCCCCAGCCCGATGCTTCTTTTTGTGCTTGTGGCTCCCCTTTCAGCAATGCATAGCTGCGCTCATACCATTTTGTGTCGGGGTAATTATGCCCCAGCACTGCAGCGTAACGTTCTGCCTGTTCCACCACGCCAAGCGAAAGATAGGTTTCCACCAGACGGTGCAGTGCTTCGGGCGTGTGGGTGGTGGTGTCGTAATTCTCAATCACCGCGCGGAAACGGTTGGCGGCGGCGAGATATTCCTGCTTTGCCTGATAATATCGCCCAATTTCCATTTCCTTACCTGCCAGATGGTCACGCGTCAGATCCAGCTTCAGCTTGGCATCGCGTGCATAATCTGAGTTTGGGAAACGGCGGACGATGGTGCGCAGCGCGTTCATGGCTTGGCGCGTCATTCCTTGGTCACGCCCCACATCTGAGATTTGCTCATAATAGCTTTGCGCAATCAGATAATATGCGTATGGCACGCTTTCATCTCCTGGATGCAGCTTGATGAAACGCTCAAAGGTGAGAATGGCATTATCATAATCGCGCTGCTTGTAATAGCTATAGCCAGACATGATCTGCGCGGTGGATGCCCATTCAGAATATGGATGCTGGCGTTCAATATCGTCAAATAATTCTGCTGCAGCTTTATATTTGCGCTCTGCCAGCAAATCCCGTGCTTCTGTGTATAGCACTTCAGCGCTTTTGCTCTCTTCCTGTGCGGTATCTTCTTTGTCCGACCCGCTACAGGACGCAACCATCATCAAAATGCAACCATACTGTAATATTTTCTTCACAAGCGACCTTCTCATTTTTATGCTACACTTTAAACATGCTCGCGGTAAATGAAAAGCACAAGATGAACCCAGAATTATATAAGCTGGTTATTCGCCTGAAAAAAATGCGTTCTATGGAAGAAATTTACGCAACGTACCCGCTTGTCTGCCGAATGAACCCTGATATGGAACATGATGAATTTATCGCCATTCAGGATGAAATGATGAAACAGGGGTATCAGTGCATTGGTGCATATGACCAGCAGGAACAATTGCGCGGCATGTGCGGATACTGGGTGACGCATCGTTTTTATTGCGGCAAAGCCATCCGAATTGATAATGTTGTAGTGGAAAAGCAGTGTAAAGGGCTTGGCATTGGCAGTTCGCTTTTAAATTATGTTGAAAAAGAAGGGCAGCGTGTCGGCGCGTGCTCAATTATTCTGGATGCTTACGCCCATAATAAAGAAAGTCATGATTTTTATTTCAAGCATGGGTTGGATATGAAAGGCGTACATTTTGTAAAGACGTTGTAAAACATATTACGCAACACATTCAGGAATATCTATTTCACTCAGAAAAATGGATTTTTCGCTGGATTCAAAGGACGTTAATTATCTATGTTACCGCACTTTATGCGAGACTTTCTCAACCGCTTCTTCGATATATACTTTATGAACCGCTTCATTGATGAGCGTGTTTTGTTCCTGAAATTGCTGGCTGGCTTCTGAGCCTTTCATGAAACCATGAACCGCGCCGAGAGCTGCGAGGGCAGATGTCACTACCAAAGCCTGTTTTAGTGATAAATCAATCCCAGTATTTTCATCTATCAAATGCCCCCCTAACAATGTTCCACCTGCCAGCGCGCCTGCTTCCAGCAGCGCCTGCGTCACTGCGCCATTGCCTTTGAATGTTTCTTTATATTGTGACATCATTAATCCCCATAATGCATGAATGATAGCAACTAAACATGACAGCATGATGACAGGATGCAAAATAGGCAGCAGAATGTTGACTGCTGCCTATTTTCAACTTCAAAATATTACTGCGTTTTGGTGAACAGCGATGTCAGCGAATTTGCCAGACCTGCTGCATCCATAGTGGGTTGCGTACCCAGCCAGCCAGATAGCCCTTCCTGATTATTCACTTCTGTTGCTGTTACATTTCCATCTGAAGTGAAGTTTTTGTAGAGCGCCTGAATTTGCGGAGCATATTCTGTAGGGATGCCAAGTTGATTGAGGATCATCCCAATCATAGGGTTACTCTGCCCTGTCAGCACATCTGCTGTGCCTTTGCCTGCGACAGAATCAATCTGCCCGCGTGCGGCGTTGCCTAGCATATCCTGCGCGGATTGTGGCTGCGTCTGTTCCTGTGCATTGTTATTGCCAAACAGACCGCCAAGGTCAATCGCATGGGTTGCAGGGGCAGCAAGCGCAGTCGCGGCTGTGAATAATATAATATGTAGAGTGTGTTTCATCATCTTCTCCTTGCTTTAATGACATCCCACTAAAACGCTATGATGCATCAAAGGCAAGTATTAAAATGTTTGAGTCTTCCAGACATATATCAGTAAGCGCATTATACGCGCATGAAGCATGAAGTGATAGAATCAGCGCGGCGCTATGTTGGGGTGCGGTTTAAGCATCAGGGGCGCTCGCTTCACGGGCTGGATTGTCTGGGGCTGCTCATCATGGTGGCGCAGGATTGCCATTTGAAAGATGCTGCGGGCAGGGCGCTCGCTGATTATGATTATCAGCATTACACCCATCTTCCAGACGGTGCATTGTTTCTGGCGCAGTTGCAAGCGGCACTTCTCCGCATTGAAAAAGAGGAATTGCAGGCAGGGGATGTTGCATTATTTCAAGTGGATGGCAATCCGCAGCATTGTGGCATCATTAGTGATTATGCGCATGGTGGATATGGGATTATCCATGCTTACGCGCCTGCGCGAAAAGTGGTGGAACATGCGCTGGATGAGGGATGGAACAAAGAGATGGTTGCGTTATTCCGTGCGCATTAAAAAAAAGGGGAGCAATGCTCCCCTTTTCCCAACCGTGTTTGTGACTTTATTATGCTAAAACATCCATTGATGTATCAGTCATACCAAAATCGCCATCATCCATTGTTTCAGCAGGAATTTCAATCACAAGCTCATCCGCATCATTTTCAAACAATTCAAGAGCGGAGACACCGTTGCCAATCAAATCTATGAATGTGATTGAGCCTCTCTCTGCACCAAAATCCAGAATTAAATCTGTTCCTGAAACCAGTGCGTCAGTTTCACCCACACCATCATTTTCTACGAATTTAACAAACTCAAGCAATGATGTTTTGTCAAAAATATCCTGTTCTGCATCATTAAAGGTGAATAACAGATTATCCTGATTGATGTTGTAATCTGTAATCACATCATCACCAGATTCAAAGAAGATTGTGTCCTGACCGCGGCCGCCCGTCAGCGTATCATCGCCTGCGCCGCCATAGAGGCTGTCTGCGCCATTTTCGCCGTAAAGCTCGTCGTCGCCTTCGCCGCCGAACAATGCATCTTTTGCATTGCCGCCATAAAGTGAGTCATTGCCAGTCCAGCCATATAATGTGTCAGAGCCAAATTCACCGTAAATCAGGTCATCACCTTCATCACCGCCCAGAACATCTGCGCCGCGACCACCGAAAATAATGTCATTGCCAGTCCAGCCCCAGATAGTATCAGCGCCGAATTCGCCATAAAGATTGTCGTTGCCTTCACCGCCATATAGCAGATCTGCGCCATTCCAGCCGAACAATGTATCGTCACCGCTTTCACCGAACAATGTGTCATTGCCCCAGTCACCGAGGATGAAATCATTGCCTTCACCGCCATTGAGCAGGTCATTGCCAGTCCAGCCATATACTGTGTCGTCGCCTTCGCCTGCAAACACAGTGTCACTGCCAGCGTCACCGCCGATCAGATCGTTGCCAGTGCCGCCGAGAATATAGTCATTGCCAGATCCTGCCCAGACAGTATCATCACCGCCAGAAGCATAAAGCGAATCTGCCTGATTATTACCAAAAATAAGTTCGTTAATTTCGGTGCCAAACACAATGCCGACACCACTTTCAGAGACTAAAGTAGTCATAATTATTACCTTTAAGCTATTTTTTTGAAGTCTAAAACTTAATTAACAGTTTTGTTAATGTCAAGCAAAAAAAAGGCAGCCAGTTGGCTGCCTTTCTCTTAAAAGTTGTATTATGTATAAATTATACGAGGTCAGCACCTGCTCCAGTCAGTTCAGCTACAGTAAAGTCTGTGCCTACAACGCCCAGAAGCGTTAATGTGTCAACGCCTGTACCGAAGTCAAATACAACATTTGCACCGTCAATCAATGCATCCGTTGCGCCGTTGCCGTCATTTTCAATCAAAGATACAAAGTTCAGGAATGTTTCTTTGTTGAAAATGTCCTGACTGCCCAGGAATTCAAAACGCAGATTGTCAAATGCCACGCCGTAATCTGTGATTACGTCATTTCCGAACTCATAGAAGAATTTGTCACAACCAGCATTACCAGTCAGAACGTCATCACCTTTGCCGCCATACAATGTATCATCACCCGCTTCGCCGAACAGTGTGTCGTTGCCAAGCTCGCCATACATAAGGTCATTATCAAGACCGCCAAGCATCAGATCATCACCAGTCCAACCGAACATAGTGTCGCTTCCAACTTCACCGTAAAGTGAATCATTGCCTTCATCACCGCCAACAGTATCATTACCGCGACCACCAAGAATCACGTCATTGCCTTCCCAGCCCCACAGAGTGTCATCACCCATTTCACCATACATAGTGTCGTTGCCTTCGTTACCATACATCAGGTCATTGCCTGTCCAGCCGAAGAGTGAATCATCACCCATTTCGCCGTTGATTGTGTCATTGCCAGCATCGCCCTGCAGGAAGTCATTGCCCATGCCACCATAAAGATTGTCGTTACCTGTCCAGCCGTAAAGCGTGTCATTTCCGAACTCGCCGTAAAGAGTGTCATCGCCAGCGTCACCGCCGACAATATCATCACCAGCGCCTGCCAGAACAAACTCAGCGCCAACCCATCCCCAGATAGTGTCATTGCCTTCAAGACCCTGAATCGTGTCATTTCCGCCGTTAGAATAAATTAAATCTGCACCAGATGTGCCAATAACGTTATCAGTATCTGGAGTTGCAACAATAGTATTCATTTGAATCCTCAATTAGTTAATAAAGTGTTAATATTAATTTGAGCGGATATTAACGTTAATTTAATCAGTTGTCAAGCGCACCTTATAAGGTAATATTATTACATAATGAGAAATTTATGCAGAAATAGCTGCTGTGACATTTTCGCATTTATGATAGAAAAAACCCGCTAAATGTTAAGCGGGTTAGTCATTCTGTTAATATTATATGCGTTCACATCTAAAGGGCAGAGTGAGTCCATAAAATTGTTTATCTCGAATATGTATTTTGGGAACATCCATTGCGTTGGGGTAGATCTGAATCACAGATTTTCCGTTCAATAGAATGTCGCAGACTCCGAGATTGCGTCTGATCACTAAACTGATGGCTTCAACAATATTATCTGTCGAATAATCTTTGCCAGCATGTTTAAGTAACTTGCCATTTTCTTCACTTCTGATGAAATATGCTGCTTTTGGCGCGGCTGTAGCCATAATATGAATAATGCGTGATACGCATAAAATAACAGTGCGTATCAACAGATAGAATCATAGGTTGAATATGTCAATAAAACTTAGCGCGCCAGTGCTGCGTCAATTAGTTCAACCGTTTCTTCAGTGCCATATAGCGCGATGAAAGACCCCATGCGCGGGCCTTGCGCTTGCCCCAGCAAGGTTTCATACATAGCTTTGAACCAGTCGCGCATTGCTTCTTTGCCATAATGTTCGCGTCCGATTGCATAAATCGCGTTTTGCAAATCTTCTGAAGATTGTGAGTGTTTCAACTCTCCTTCAAGCATGGTTTTAAGATCATTTAAAGCAGCGCGCTCTTTTTCATCTGGTGCGCGATATTCTTTGGTGGACTGAACAAAATCTTCGTAATAACGCACGGCATATCCTGCAAGCCTGTCTAAAAATGCATGGCTTTCGCGCGTGGCATTGGGAAGGTAACGTTTGATGAAGCCCCATAGCACGTTTTTATCTTCTGCATTGCAGGCACAAGCAAGGTTCAGCAACAGCGAAAACGAAATATCTGATTGCCCCAGCTGCGGCACATCCCCATTATGGATGCTCCATGCAGGGTTGTTTTTGCGAGTCTCATCATCCTCTGCCAGATGATATTTATAGGCATACGTCATATATTCATCCACTGCTTTTGGGATGACATCAAAATGCAGGCGTTTTGCTTTTTTAGGTGACTGATACATATATAGCGCCAGACTTTCCTGCGGCGCATAGGTCAGCCATTCATCAATGCTCACCCCGTTGCCTTTGGATTTAGAGATTTTCTGTCCTACTTTATCCAGAAACAATTCATATACAAATTGCTGCGGTGGCGTGCCGCCCAGAATCTGGCAGATGCGAGAGTAAAGTTTACCATTCACCTGATGGTCTTTGCCATACATTTCAAAATCCACACCAAGCGCTGCCCAGCGCATTCCAAAATCTGGCTTCCACTGTAATTTGCAATTGCCGCCTGTAACGGGCAGGGTGGTTTCTGTGCCTGTTTCATCATCAAACGTGATCGTGCCTGCTTCAGCATCCACATGTTTCATCGGAACGTAAAGCACTTCACCAGTATTGGGTGAAATGGGCAGGAACGGGCTGTAGGTCTGCTGGCGTTCTTCACCTAGCGTTGGCAGCATCACCTTCATGATAGCATCATATTTTCTGGCAGCTTCCAAGAGCATGGTGTCAAACGTGCCGTTTTTATAACATTCTGTTGCAGACATGAATTCATATTCAAAACCGAACGTGTTAAGAAATTCACGCAAACGGTTATTCATATGGTGACCATAGCTTTCATGCGTTTCAAATGGATCTGGAACATGTGTTAAAGGTTTGCCGAGATGCGATGCGACCATCTCCTGATTGGGGATATTGTCTGGCACTTTGCGCAAGCCATCCATATCATCTGAAAAGCAGATCAGCTTCATTGGCATGTCAGAAAGCTCACGGAAGGCAGACATCACCATCGTGGTGCGTGCTACTTCGCCAAATGTGCCAATATGCGGCAGCCCGGAAGGGCCATACCCTGTTTCAAACAGCATATAGTCATTTTTGCAATCTCCCTTTTCAGCACGCTCTACCAGAGCCTGTGCTTCCTTGAAGTTCCAACCATTATATGATGCTGACATGATTTCTTTCCCGTGACTGTCTGAATAAGCATTATATATAAAGAGGCTATTGGCTAAAATCAAACGGAGTTAACCAGTTTTTTAAAAAAGCGCAGGAAAACGAAATGAAAATGATGTTTTTACTTTTCTGTTAGGAATCATTGCTATACAAATCTAATAATTATTAAATAAATCTAAGACTCGGAAGACTATATATGTTTAAGCGTGCGTTGAAATCTGGACTATGTGCTATGTTGTTTGCTGCAACGATGAGCGCAGATGCGTCAGCAGAAACCGTATTTATGGTGCAGCTCGGCACATTTGATTCACAGCAAAAAGCGCAGAAACACTGGGTTGATCTTTCAAACGATTACCCTGAGTTATTTGAAGAATTACGCTATAAGCCGAATGAAATTGTCAAGAAACCTGATAATTTTATCAGCTATCGCACGCAGGCGGGCCCAATCCCAACACGTGCAGAGGCGCAAGAACTCTGCGATGCGTTGCAGCAGAGCAACACTGAATGTTACGTAGTGGAAACCGCTATGTTCTTTTCTGATGATGAGCAGGTGAATGCTATGAATGCAGATGTTCCTGCCAATATTCAGAGATCAGCACCCGCACTTCCTGATGATGCAATGGTAGCAGCTGCTGACAACACAGAATATAATGACTTTGATGATGTAAGTGAGACACTGTCTCCCGCATCACCTGATGCAGCATATACTGTACCTGCTGCACCTCAATCTACCTTGCCTCCACAGGCAGTGGCGTCCAATCAACCATTATCTGTGCCAGATGCACCTGTGGTAGCGGCTGCTCCGTCAATTAACGGTACTAATCGAGGCAATATCGCAGTTGCAGAGGCAATTGCAGTGCCGCTATCTGGCAAGCCAAAGCAGAATCCATATTTGGAGCGTGGTAACCGTTTGATGGATGCGCATCCAAGCTCATCTGAACGCGTTAATTCATATTGGGCAGATATCAGCTATTTCAGCAATGAAGCAGACGCAATGCGTTATGTGAAAGTGCTGAAATCCCGTGATAGCCAGTTGCCAGCAAAATTGCGTATTCGTATCACACGCCCATATGGCAATGTGAGTGGTTCTCGTAAATTGTCACTGCGCATGGGGCCATTTATGACCACACGCCCTGTTCGCCGCTTATGTGCGTTGACTCGTCAGGAAAGCCTGCGCTGCCGCGCCATTAAAGATATTGGCGGTTCAGTGCGCAATCAGGATGTGTTGACCAATCGTCGCTCAGGTATGCGTTCAAGCTCTACTCCAACACGTTACGGTGAGTACCGCAAGCAAGCTGCACAGGCAGCGCGCACAGCAGCGTCTGAAGCTACGGAAGGCAGCTATTATGTGCAGCTGGGCTCGTTCCTTTCCCCTGTTGCAGCGGAAGACAAATGGGCGCAGTTAATGGGAATGCATCGCGGTATTCTGAGTCGTCAGACCAAGAATATCCAGTCACCAACCCGTGGCAGTTCAAAAAGCCGTCTCTATCGCTTAAGAACAGGACCATATAATGGATATGCTGCAGCAAACAGCGTATGCGATTCGCTGAAAGCGCAAGGCACATTATGTCTGGTAGTAAGACGTTAAAATAGCGCAATGATATTCGCTTGGAAGGAAGGTGCAAAAAAAACTGCATCTTCCTTCTTGTATTTTAAATGAATCATACTTAATTTAGCTGGCATGAGCACAGAACAGAAAAATGAACTATCTGCAGAGAGTGCAGAAGATAATGTAGTCAACATTAATGATGCGCAGACTGACCCATCCGAAGAGGTCACCGCGCAGGAGCTTTCTGGTGAAGAAGCGGCAATGAAGTCTCTTTCAGATGCGCTGAAAGCTGCATCAAGCGAGAATGAGCCTGAACCAGAAGACCCGCTGGCAATTGCACTGAAAGAGATTGACGCACTGAAAGCCGAAAATGCGCAGTTGAAGGACAGAGCATTACGTAATGCGGCAGAAGCTGAAAATATCCGCAAACGGGCTGAACGTGCGCAAGCTGAGACGTCAAAATATGCTGTGACTGGATTTGCGAAAGATTTGGTGAGTGTGTTTGAAAACCTTATCCGCGCCACGGCAAGCATCACTGAGGAAGCACGCGCAGAAAATGAGCAGGTCAACAATCTGGCAATTGGGGTTGAGATGACCAAAAAAGAACTTGAGCAGGTATTCGCCAAAAACAACATCACCCGCATAGACCCGATGGGCGAAAAATTTGACCATAATAAACATCAGGCGATGTTGAAAGTGGACACTGACGAGCATGAATCTGGCACGATTGTTCAGGTGCTTCAGGCAGGCTATATGATCCACGACCGTCTGCTGCAACCTGCATTAGTAGGCGTGGCTAAATCCTCAAATGCATCAGGTGATGCACAGCATCATGTGGATACGCAGGCTTAAGGAGTTTTTTGCGTCTGATTTTGCGTTTACGCAGGATTCGACGTTGCGCTATCTTCCCATAGTGGTGGCGTTTCTGACGATGCTCAGCATTACGATGACGCATAGTTCAGCTTACATCAAACATGTGACGCTGGATGGCTCTGCCAGCTTGAAGCAGCGGCTGCATTTGCATATTCCCTATGGCGTGACTGATGAAGCAAAAATAAATTTATATAACAAACTTGCAACCATTGGCGAAATTGATGCTGTGGAAGAAGTGAGCGAAAAGGAAGTAAAAGGCTTTCTGGAAAGCTGGCTGAGCATAGATGAGCGGCTGGCAAAAGACTTTCCCCTGCCTTCCATATTGGATATTATGCTGCGGGCAGACGCTGACACACCATCCGTAAAGCAGGGGTTGCAGAGTTATCTTGATGCCAACATGAAAGATGCGCTTCTGGAAAGTTATGATGACTCGCTTGCCGCATTTAACAATTCTGCGCAGGCGGTTAAACGCAGTATCTATCTGTTGAGTCTGATTGTGTTGCTGGCAATCACTATGATTATTATGATCATCAGCCGTATCACACTGGGTGTGCATCGCAAGCATATCGAAATTCTGCACCATATGGGGGCAGATGATGCTTATATTAACCGCCAGTTCATTAAACGCTCGGCACTTATTTCCATTAAAGGTGTAATGATTGGAACTATTTTGTCCATTGCATTTATTGAGGTGATGAAGTCTTCATTCATGAATGATTATGTCAGCAATAATAGTGGCGCGTTTGACTTATTCTGGCTCTATTATATCTTTAATCCTTTGCTGATCATCATTCTTGTGCTCTCCGCCGCATGGCTGACCATCGAATCACAACTGAAGAAAATGGCATAAATGCTTGTCCTGCTGGATAGGGACGGGGTGATCAACACGGATTTGAAACCTCATGGCACGACACATATTGACGCGCTGGAAATATATGATTTCGTGCCAGAAGCAATCTATAGGCTCAAGAAGGCAGGTTACAGAATTGCAGTGATCACCAATCAGTCTGCCATTGAAAAGGGTTTGATGGATGTTGATATGTTGCAGCAGATACATTCTGCCATTCAGGCGCGTTGTCAGTCTTATCATTCTAAGGCAGTGATAGACGCATTTTATTATTGTTCGGATCACCCAGATTCGCCAACCCGTCGCCGCAAACCACAGGCAGGCATGATATTTGAAGCCTTACATGATTTCGGTGTGCGGGCATCTGAAACAATATTTATAGGGGATAGTGCGCGGGACATACATGCAGCGCTTGCCGCAGACTGTAAACCCTGTCTGGTAAAAACAGGGAATGGAGCAACCACAGATGCGGCATGGGAAGGCAAAAAACCCTATATATTCTGTGATACGCTTGCAGATGTAGCGCGTTATCTCACAAAATAACAAAAAATGTTAAATTGTTAGAATAAACCATAGCAAAAACGTAAAGAATGCGTAGACTAGAGGCGCATTATGATTGAAGTAGAACATATTGAAGCAGTCGAGCATCTTATACGCTCCATAATATATCAGCTGGTGTTTATTCCTATCACGCTTGCGATTGGTGTTCTTTGTCTACCGTTATTAATCATAAAACATCCCTTTTTGAAATTCGGTCTGCCTTATTGCTGGACATGGATTTCGTTGAAGCTACAAAAATATATTCTTGGATTGGATTATCGCGTCAAATCGCATGTGAAAATCCCAAAACATCGTGCTGTATTTGCGGTTAAGCATCAATCTGCATGGGAAACGATTGCATTATGGCACATTCTGAACAGACCCGTATTTGTGCTGAAAAAAGAATTACTCAGCATTCCCGTTTTTGGGTGGTATCTCAGATGCGCGGATAATATCGTGATTGACCGAAAATCGGGGCAAAAGGCGATTGGGCAGATTATTGAGCAATCCATGAAATATCTTAGTGAAGACCGCGTTATCGTTATCTTCCCCGAAGGCACACGCACAAAGGCGGGAGAGGAGGTGCGATATAAGCAGGGCATTTCTAATCTCTATGAAGCATTAGTGCCGCCAATCTATCCTATTGCGCTTAATTCTGGCGCGTTCTGGGGGCGCAATAGTATTATCCGCCGTCCTGGTGTGGTGGATGTGGAGGTGATGCCTGCTATGCCGCTCGACCTTTCTAAAAAAGAGTTTATGCAGGAATTGCAAACAACGATTGAAACGGTCAGCGCGAAACTGTTACACTCCGCTGACCTCTATTAAATAACAAAGGAATGAATATCTGTATGAGAAGCTATGACCGAACCAACGATGAATGCCGCCCCGTGACATTTACGCCTAATGCCAATCGCCATGCGGAAGGATCATGCCTGATTGAGTTTGGTTATACGAAAGTGCTTTGCACCGCTTCTATTGAAGATCGTGTTCCGCCATTTCTACGCGGTACAAATCAAGGCTGGATCACCGCAGAATATGGCATGTTGCCGCGTTCCACCAACACCCGCAATCAGCGCGAGGCAGCCAAAGGCAAGCAATCTGGCAGAACGCAGGAAATTCAGCGCCTGATTGGGCGTTCTCTGCGCGCTGCATGTGACATGACGTTGATGGGGGAACGCACGATTACGATTGATTGTGATGTGCTGGAAGCAGATGGTGGCACACGTACTGCGTCCATCACAGGTGGTTATGTTGCGTTGGTGCTGGCATGTCAGGAATTGCAGCGTGCAGGCAAAATGCGCCGTAACCCCGTGATTCGCCAGTTAGCTGCAGTATCCTGTGGGATTGTGAATGGAGAGGCATTGCTGGACTTAGATTATGAAGAAGATTCCAGCGCTGACGTGGATGCAAATTTTGTGATTACGAATGGCGGAAAGCTGATTGAAGTGCAAGGCACAGCAGAAGGTGAACCTTACACGCTGGATCAGTTTCAGAACTTAATGCAACTGGCCATTTTAGGCACGAATGATCTGATTGCCAAACAACAGGCCGCCATTTCGGCAGGGTCTTAAGCCATTATGACCACTTCCTTCCACATTCCCGAACGCGCAACATTGCTGGTGGCGACACATAATGCAGGGAAATTGCGCGAAATCAATGAGATGCTGGAAGGAGATGGCTTGCGCGCCATTAGCGGCAGTGAAGCTGGTTTGCCTGAACCTGAAGAAACGGGGGATAGTTTTGAAGCCAATGCCTTGCTGAAAGCAGAAGCAGGCGCGACGTATCAGAAAGAGTATATTGTACTGGCAGATGATTCTGGCATGGAAGTGGATGCGCTTGATGGTGCTCCAGGCATTTATTCCGCACGGTGGGGCGGTGCAGAAAAAGACTTTAACGTGGCAATGCAGCGTGTGCATGACGAAATTGCTTTGCAGGGCATTGATCCAAACGGGCAGGTGGCACGGTTTGTCTGTGTGTTGGCGCTGGCGCAGCAGGGGCAAACATCTTTGACCTTCCGAGGCACGGTGGAAGGCACATTGCAATTCCCGCCAAAAGGCGAAAAAGGATTTGGATATGACCCGATCTTTGTGCCGAATGGATATAATATCACCTTTGCACAGATGGAAGCTAAAGCAAAGCGGGATATCAGCCACCGCGCCCATGCGTTCCGCTTGTTTCATGACTATATTTTGTCACAACGACTTGGAAAGCAACAATGAAACTGCTTGCCTTTGCTGCCTCTCATCGTCCTGAATCACTCAACGCTGCCTTGTTGGATTGTGCCATCGGGCAGATGGGCAGTGCTGATGTGCAAAAACACGCCTATGAAACGCTTGAACTTGAAGGGTTTAACCATGCGCAGCTTGCTGAAGACGGATTTCCTGCAGAAGTGGAGCGGATTTACGAGCTTTTCTCACAAGCAGATGCGTTTTTAATTGCTTCTCCAGAATATAACTGGTCATACCCTGGCACATTGAAAAATATCATTGACTGGATGTCGTGTTATTCGCCTAACCCGTTTGAAGGGAAATGTATAGGCTTGCTCTGCGCCACACCCTCTGAAAATTCGGGTTTAATTGGCCTGCAACATTTGAAGAATACACTTGGCGGTTGGCTGGGCGCATATGTATATCCCGTATCCTATGGGTTGGGGCTGGCAGACAAGCGCATGGCGGATGGACAGATTACCGACACTGCCAAACAGGAACGGCTGGAACAGGTGATGCAGGGATTTGCGCAATATTGCGCCAAACATCATTCATGAAAAAGCTACTACTTTTCTGCACGCTCGTTGCATTGGTAGCCGTGGCTTACTTTGCGTTGTTTCCAAATGCAAACCAGCCGCAGACTAAAGACCTCAAACCAACAGAAAAGCGCGTGTATGCACAGACGGTGAAACCCACTGCCTATGCCCAGACGCTGCGTTTAAATGCGGATGCACTGGCGGAAGAATCAGTGATGATCACGGCGCAGACCACAGATAAAATAGAGACAATTCATTTTAAAGAAGGCGCGTATGTTCAAAAAGGGCAGACGCTGGTTACGCTGCAGCAGGACAGTGAAAATGCAGCGATAGCATCTGCCAGAGCAACCCTGAAAGAAGCACAAAGCCAGTTTGACCGCATTAAAATTCTGGCAGAAAAAGATGCGATTTCCAAAGCAGAATATGATAATGCACGCGCTATGGTGGATGTGGCTCAGGCGGCATTGAAGGATGCACGCGCCATGCAGCAGGAGCGTGTTATCAAAGCGCCATTTTCGGGGGTGATTGGAGTGCGTCAGGTGTCCGAAGGGGCGCTGCTGGAACCAGGCACAGTGATTGCGCAACTGGATGACATATCCACAATTGAGGCAGAATTGCAGATTGCAGAACGCTACCTCGCGCAAATTCAAACGGGGCAGAAAGTAACCGTACAAAGCAGTGCTTACCCTGATACGGCATTTGAAGGGGTCATCTCCGTGATTGAAAACAGGCTTGATCCACTCTCCCGCCAGTTTACCGCGATGGCGGATATTAATAATGATAAGCACTTGCTCAAACCTGGCATGTTGCTGGATGTTGCCATTCAGTTCAGTGAAGAAAATGTGATTGCCATTGCCGAAGAAGCGATTATTCCTCTGGCAAAAAAACATTATGTGTTTGTGGTGAAAGAAGGTGCAGCGCAAAGAAGGGCAGTGCGGATTGGCAGACGATTTGACGGAAAAGTGGAAATTCTGCAAGGGGTGCAAGCGGGAGAAACAGTGGTGACGCAAGGGCAGTTAACCTTAAGCGATGGTGATTCTGTTGTAATTACAAAATAAGTGCTTGCGAAGATGAGTGCCGATTTGGTACAATTTATTTGAAGTTTTTATGAGGTATTCCAATGGAATCCACAATCATACGCAAAGACGTAAAAATTTTAAAAGCTCATTTTATGAGCAAACGATATGTATTGGATTTGCTTCCAGTAGATTTGGAAATAGTAAAAGAGGGTGAACTTCAAAAAACAATTGCAGTGACGTTCTTTGATCACGATCTGGATGAACGTGACTCTTTAGAAACTATTATGTTTCAAAGGAAATGGATAAATTATAAAGAAAATGAGGATATTCTTTCTTTAGAGTATAATCCAGAAAATCCAGACAGCGCCTATTTGCTGAAATATAAAGGTTTAGACAAAGAGGTTGAGCAAAAAATTGAGCTTGACTGCGAGCTTAATGAACATGCTTGTAATCTTTTATCTTATACAGCAGATATGGTGTTGCATTAATATAAAAACTCAGGCGCAACATGCGCCTTTTCTTTTATCTGCAACATTATTTACACAGCCTTTTGCAAATGATAGACTATTGCCGTTACATATTGAAATGATGCGGCAAACGCGTTACATAACAGGAGACAATAATGAAACAGCTAGTTTTAGCATTAATAACAGGAATATTTATGAGCAGTGCAGCGCAGTCAGCGGATTTGGAAAATACACTTTATTTAGACACAAAAGATGGACGTGTGGTGATTGAGCTGATGCCAGAAAAAGCACCAAAGCACGTGGCGCGTTTGAAAGAACTTACGCGTGAAGGCTTTTATGACGGCGTAGTGTTTCACCGCGTGATTGACGGTTTCATGGCACAGACAGGTGACCCGACAGGCACTGGCATGGGCGGATCTGACAAGAAAGATCTGAAAGCAGAATTTAACGATGTGTCTCACAAGCGCGGTGTAGTGTCTATGGCACGTTCTGCCAACCCGAACAGTGCAAACAGCCAGTTCTTTATTGTGCTTGAAGATTCAACATTTCTGGACCGTCAATATACAGGCTTTGGAAAAGTGATTGACGGCATGGAGCATGTGGATGCGATTAAAAAAGGTGCGTCTCACAAAAATGGTGAAGTGACGAACCCAGACAAGATCGTGAAAATGACTGTGGCTGCAGATGCTGCAAAGGCAGAAAAAGCCGCAGCAAATCAGTAAGATTATCGCATGATAATACGCCTGCTATTTCTTATGTTCGTTGTTGGAGTAGCAGGCGTTTTTGCGTCTGCGGAGGCAAAAACCTGCCCATATCTTGAAGATTCAGAATTGGGAACATTATGCATTGCAGATGGCTATATTGATTGTCAGAATAAACCCGACAAGAGCAAACAGAAAGAAATGCTCTATGAATATATTGTTGCACGCGAATCATATGATCCCACCGTTTTCCAGAGTCAGTGGAACAAGGTCTGGATGTATAGCAGCGATGCGTTATTCAATGAATATAAAGCCAATTTCACCTCTGAAGATATGCGTTATTACGTGCAAATCATGCCTGAGACAATTGAGGATTTACAAGTCACATTGCTTAATTCAGGCAGATGTGACCGACCCGTTGCGCAAGTGCGTTTTCAGAAAATTACTACTATGCAGGACAGAATTGAGAAAAAACCTTATATCGCTACGATAGAATATCTTTTCTTGCGCTCTGACAAGGAAACGCCCTATAGCGAACAGAACCCTACGGGATTCAAAGTATTATCCTATCGCACTGATGAAGAAATATCGCAGAGATAGTAATGATGGACACAAATCTGTTTCACTTCGACCTTCCTGAAAAGCATATTGCGCATACACCGCTTTCCAAGCGAGACAGCGCACGCATGTTGCATGTCGGTCAGGATGCGCTGGCGGATAGTTATATTTACAAATTACCAGAATTACTGAGCAATCAGGACGTGCTGGTGCTAAACAACACAAAAGTAATTCCTGCGCGTCTCTATGGGCAACGTGGTGAGGTAAATATTGAAATTTTGCTGCATAAACAAGTCAGTCCGCTCTTGTGGCGCTGTTTTGCCAAACCCGCCAAACGGTTAAAATTAGGGCAGCATGTGACCTTTGGTGAGCATTTCACGGCAGAAGTGATGGAAAAACATGAAAGCGGTGAAGTATCGCTGAAATTTTTATGTGACGAAGACACCTTCTGGCAGCAAATTGATGCGATGGGACAGATGCCGTTGCCGCCCTATATTACACGCCAGATGAGTGAAGAAGATAAAGAACGCTATCAAACCGTATTCGCGCAGGATGCAGGCTCTGTTGCCGCGCCCACGGCGGGCTTGCATTTCACCGAAGCATTATTGCAGCAATTGCGTGATAAAGGCGTGGAGATTTATTACGTGACATTGCATGTGGGCGGCGGCACGTTTCTGCCCGTGAAAGTGGATGACACGGACGACCATCAGATGCATAGCGAGTTCGGGATTATTTCGCAGTCCGTCGCGCAGTCACTCAATGCGGCGAAAGCCGAAGGCAAGCGCATTGTTGCGGTGGGAACGACATCCATGCGTGTGCTGGAATCTGCAACGACGGATGAAGGTGAGGTGCAACCATTTCATGATGAAACGGACATTTTCATCACCCCTGGCTATCGTTTCAAAGCGGTGGACAGAATGTTGACCAACTTCCATCTGCCAAAATCCACCTTGTTTATGTTAGTTTCCGCCTTTGCAGGGTTAGAGAAAATGCAAAGTGCGTATCAACACGCCATCGCCAATGATTACCGTTTTTACTCATATGGTGATGCTTGTTTTCTGGAGCGGGCGGGGTAAAAAAACTATAGCCTGTTTATCCTTTCAGTTTTATCCTCCTTTTAAAAAATACAGGGATATTATTATGAAGTTACTGACATTACTATCAACCGCAATATTTGCTGTTTCGGGTTATGCATCTGCTGATGAGCTGGGCAAAACTATTAATAGCACTGTCATCAACAGTGAAGGCATTAAAATTGGCACGGCGAATTTTCAGCAGGGCAATACTGGCACAATCATCCGTATAGATGTAGCAGGGTTGAAGCCTGGCAAACTTGGTATGCATTTTCATACGGTAGGCAGTTGTGAAGATGATACGGCATTTAAAACGGCTGAGGGGCATATTATGCCCGATAATGAGCCGCATGGATATTTGCATCCGCAAGGCCCTCATGCAGGGAATCTGCCAAATCTTGTCGTCCATAAAGATGGCACGGCGCACGTGGAATTATACTCGCAGATGGTTTCTGTGATGGGATATAAAAATGCACCTGCCTTGAGCGATGAGGATGGTTCAGCGCTGATCATTCATGAAAATGAAGATGATTATAAAACGCAGCCTATTGGCGGTTCTGGCGGTCGTGTGGCATGTGCTGTCATTCCTGCGGGCGGCAAAGTAGCATTTAACAAAGCAGATTAAGCTGCTTTCGCGTTATCTGGCATTGCGTCATAAAATTCTGCGACGCTGCGAGCAATAGGATAATAATGCATCACTGGCGCTTTGTTGCGCAATAAGGCAATGCTGGTGATGCTTTTTGTGCGACTATAATTCCGATACATTAATGGAGCATATTCTGCATTGGGCAGGCGCATATAATGCAGTGGGGGGATGCTGTCTGTCGATGCAGAATAATGCGCAACATGTTCAGCAAAAAGTGCGCTTCGTGCTGCAATCACATCTGTTTCATCCAGTGATGAAGAGGTGATGAAAAAAGCAGAATCCTGATGGGTTGCGTGAAAAGAAGTGGGTGCATAATTTTCTCCGTCCCATAGATATAATGCATGTTCATCAGCATTGCACACCAGCAGCCGAAAGCTGGCATAGTCTGTTGCATCAAACGTGGCAGCTGCCGCAAAAGGGGCATCTGCGCTCAATATCTTTTCTATGATCACTCCGCGGCTTTGCGTGATTCTATCACGTGATTCGTCTGAAGCATGATACCCGTTTAAAAGACATACTGCATAACCAGATTTGGACATGCCGATCCACGTTCCACCACTTTCGGGGTCTATTGGCGCGGTGATCTGATGCGTTGCGTCCAGATATTGTGGCGGAAGTTCTTCTGAGCGCTCATGACGTTCATCACGATTCATGAAAAGAAACGCCTGCCCATTGGATTGAAAGAATGATACTGTACACATGCGGTTAGCTGTTACTCGTTCTATATCTTAATGTGGATTGTGCTATCCCAAACTGAGGAGGCATTTCATTGCCCAAATCCCGCACCAGCATCGCAATAATTGCCATATGGTGGGTGGTGTGGTCATACACAAAATAGGCTTCTCGCAACATGGTGCTTGGAATATGATAATAATCCCCGTCTGCATCTATGCAGGCAAGAGTAATCATTGTTTCGCCGATAAATTGCAGGCCGATCAGTTGTTTGATGATGCCATCCAGTGTATGAATGGCAAATAGCTGGCTGGTTTCAAGTTCGGGGCAGCGTTTGCGATCATCATAACAGATGCAGCGTTCATTTGTTTCTGCCCCGCGTAATAATTCCTGATAAAATTCGATGATATGGCGTATATGCATACCAACCGATGAAGTGCTGCCCTTTCTGGCACTATACTGCTCGCTATCAAGCGATTTTATAAGCTGCTGAAGTTGTTTGAGTGAGGTTTCATGCAATGCAATATTATGCTGCATTGCATGAAGGTCTGTGTCGCCAAGTGGTTTAAGTGCAGAACGCGGCATGGATTACGGCGTGACCAGAGTGGGGTATGTCGTATCTGCCTGTAGAATAAACTGATCTTTCTGCGCTTCCCATGTTTTATGCACGGAAGGGTCATAATTCAGATATAGTTTGTCTTTGTAAATAGTGTAGACTTCAGGATCGCCCTTCACCAGATCTTTCTTCGCTGCCACAGCCCATGCGCAATATCCACCATATTGAGGGGCATATTTCGTTGGTTCTTCCTTGAATTTGTCCAGATTTTCCTGAGAGGTGAAATGCCAGTTTGCGCCGCGCCATTCGGTGGTAAATTCTTCAGTTCCTTTCAGAGGTGTATCTTCTGTAAAATAGGATACGGTGTCATATCCTCCCACTGCTTTTTTGCTGAATAAGCCAGTATAGATCGGGTCTGCTGCGTGAGATGCGTTGCATACAAACATAAAGGCGCACAGCAACATCAGTGATTTTAAAATAGATTTCATTACGTCCCTCCTTAAGGAAATTGATTTTACTTTAGCGCCATAATTTCTTTAGGCAAGTGCATTTAATTCTTTTTCTATATTTTCTGTAATAATTGACATATTGCTTTCTTCAATAATATCAGTGCTATAACTACAATAAATATGTAGTTTTTTCTGAATAATGGCAGCCTCAAAATATAGCGCGTAACATAAGTGATTGTCAGGATGGGAAGAACATATTCCTTCTGGCGGAGGCACAGGGGTTATTGATAATACTTCGGGAAGCAATGCATCCAGCTGGCTGATATAATTAAAGAAAATATTCGGGGTTTCATGTTTTTGAAACTCAGAGATTGCACGCTGAAACCGTAAATACTGGTATATATCATTATGTTCAGGAACGGCGTTGCGCATGGTCTGAAATTCAGTTGCATTTTCTTGCAATGATCTATCGTGTTTATAATTCGCAGCCACAGGGAAAACACTGTTCATCCATCCAACACTACGCGTATTGTCTATGCCAGCACGTTCCTGCCGACCGTGACCGCATAGATTGATGAGGAGTGTGTTCTGCTGCGTATGCGAAGATAGGGTTTTGATGATGGCGGCAAGTGCTACATCCTGAATCGTGCTGTTTTTTTGCGTCAGAAGCTGAGCAGTGAGCGCTTCATTGATGACTATGCCTGCACGTTTAGAGGTTTTTTCCAGTGCTGTTCTGTTTTTAATAATAGACAGCTCATTCTTCTGCTCGAAATTCTTATTGTTCCAATAGGACACCACCTTTTGATATGCGTCGTCCTTATGTGATAACGCATCATAAAAATGGCTGACATCTGCGATCGATGAAGTTTTGTTCTGCAACGGGAAGGGGATATTATGTCTAACGGCTTCATAAAAAGTGAGGAAGTCTTCAAATAATATGCGTGCAGACATCATATCCAGCAGCAGATGATGGGCAATGATGGCTAGCACGCCCGCATTTTCCCCCGTCCTGAAATAGCAAAGGCGGCACAGAGGCGCGTCACCAAGCTGCATGGCTGCATGATGCTGGTTGATAGTATCACAGACAACATCCTGCTGTGCATCAGCAGATAAATGGTGTATATCATAGCAGAACAGATAGTCTTTCTCGGGCAGAGTATCAGCAATATGTTGTTCCCATTCTTTGGTGTCGCCCAGCTTAAAAGAAGCGCGCATCCCGTCATGCTGCAGCAACACAGTGTCAAAGGCAGCTTTAAGATGCGCTTCTTCGGCATGGTGATCCACATTAAAGTGAAAATGATGGTTCCAGTGATGCGGATGTGTAAAACCATCAACAAAGAATTTGTGCTGACGCGGCAAAAGAGGATATATGCCAGATAATCTATCCTGTGAAACAACAACATGCTGTGTCTTTTCGCTTTCAGCATTTTCTGCAAGGGCTGCAATGCTGGTGTGATGAAACATAGAGCTGGTGCTGAAATATAATCCGTCTTTTTCCGCTTCACAGGCGCATTGAATGGCAAGCAGTGAATCTCCCCCAAGTTCAAAGAAATTATCATGTCGGCTGATGCGTTCTTGCGGAATATGCAAAATACGTGACCAGATATGGCTAAGCGCTATCTCACGTTCATTGTTCGGAGCTTCAAACGGGCGTTTGCTGGAAGGCAATTCTGGGGCGGGAAGGGCGCGACGGTTGATTTTGCTGCTGCTCATGCGCGGAATGGCATCAACTGGAACATAAAATTGCGGTATCATATAGTCTGGCAGATGGGCTTTCAGATGCGTCTGCAATCTGTCTATATCTACAGATGATTCGCTGCAATAATATAATACCAGCCGAGCATGTGACGATGCATCATGACGATAATCAATCACCGCGGCATCTGTTATCCTATCCATCTGTTTTGCAACGGCTGCAATTTCCCCTAGTTCAATGCGATAGCCCCGAATTTTGACCTGCGCATCAATTCTGCCAAAATAGTCTATTTCACCAGACGCATTTCTGCGCACCAGATCACCTGTTTTATAAAGCTGTTTTGAAGCATCCTGTGGATGGGGGATAAATGCTCTGGTGGATAATGGCTGATTGTTCCAATACCCGTCTGCAATGCCAGCGCCACTAATGCATAATTCACCAATAATCCCGTTGGATACAGGCTGGTTATATTGGTTGATGACTGTCAATTCCGTATGGGCAATCGCGCGTCCTATAGGCACGGTGTCGTAAATTTTTTCTTTGCACTGATATGCGCAGGCATAGATAGTCGCTTCGGTAGGACCGTAAATGTTCCATAATGTGCCGCTGCATTGCTGATAATATTGCGAAACGACAGACGCGGGCAGTGCTTCGCCTGCGCTGAGCATATATTTGAGCGATGTGAGTGGTGTGTATTTGTTCAATGCCAGCAAGCTGCCCAGCAAAGAAGGAACCATGCAACATGCGCTTACCCGAGTGTTGCGGATGCGTTCAAGCAAATAGCCTGCATCTTTATATGTGTCTGCATCCGTAAGCACCAAAGCTGCACCGCTGGTAAGCGTCCAGAAAATTTCGGCTACTGACACATCAAAGGTAATATCTGTGTTTTGCAGGGTGCGGTCTGATGTGTTCAACGGAAATTGATGGTGCATCCAGTCCAGTCGCGCAATCAGATGTTTATGCTGAATCGCCACGCCCTTTGGCACACCTGTTGAACCTGAGGTGAAAATAATATAGGCGAGATCTTCCCCCGTAATCACGCAATCTGGTGCGTCAGCGGGTTGATCATCAAATAACACCTCGCTAAGATTAACGGTCTGACATTGACCCTCTGTTGATATAGCACTTTGTGTGAGTATCAGCCTGCATTCTGCCTGACGAATAATGTTGTTAATGCGTGCCTGCGGATAGTCTGTAGAGCAGGGTACGTAAGCTGCGCCAATTTTCAGACATGCCAGAAGAGTCTGAAGTTGCATAGCGCCGCGGGGCAGGTGAATGGCAAGCCTATCCCCTGTCTTAACATTTTTTGAGAGTAAATAATGCGCTAATCTATTAGCGTTTTGATGCAGTTGTAAATACGTAATCTCACATTCACCGATTAAAGCAGTTTTATCTGCATAAAGATGTGCTGCTATCTCCAGCCAGCGGGTCAGAGTGTCTGGACGGTGTGAAAGGTCTGGTGCATGGTGGGAAATTGCAGGCACGTCGCAAAGTGTCAATTCACTGATGCGTATATCTGAGTTTTCTACCACTTGCTTAAAAATGCGCTGCGTGTAGTCTATCATGCGTTGAATTTCTGATACTTCAAAAAGGGATTCGCGATATTCAAACCACAGTCCGATGCGTCCATCGTCTAAAATTTCATAAGATAGTGACAAATCATCATTCACATCATTATAGGTGACTTCTAATGGTTCGGACACCATACCATCCAGATTCAGATTGACCAGTCGTGAGACGGTTTGCGCCATAGAAATGTTGAATACGCGCCCATCAAATTCGGAATTTGTTTTGCGAATTTGTCGGACAATATCCAGTGCAGGGAAATGCTGATATTGTTTGTCTGCTTTGCGACCACTGGCAATGCGCTCAATCAATTCTGCAAATGTAGGGTTTCCAGAAGAATCAATCCTCAAAGGGATGATGTTCACGAAAAAGCCAAAGAACGTTTTATAGCCTGCAGGGCGGATATTGACGGGATAGCCAATCGTCATATCGTCCTGTCGGTACAGGCGATTTATCAACGTTGCAAATGCGGCATTCAGCACACTGAAAAAAGTGGTGCGGTTCTGGCGAGAGAGGTGTTTAAGTCTGGTTGAAAGTTCAGCATCTAAGTCAAAATAAACGCGCTTTCCTTTTTTGCTTGCCAGCGCGTTTCTTGAAGCAGGGTCGAAATCCACCGTATGCTGTGCGCCGTTTAAGCGTTCTTTCCAGTAAAGTGCTGCTTCCGCAGTTTTTGCTGCATCATGATGCGCATGACGCAAGAAATAATCTTCCCAGCTTTTTTCATTCGCGCCATATGCATCTATCAACCCTTGATAGCCTTTATTATACGCAATCGAAGTGGATTCCAGAAAAAGGACGGCAGACACGCCATCAGAAATCATATGCGGCACCATGCCAATGAAATAATAGGTGTCATGCGTCACTTTCAGTAAGCCTGCATGGACAATCGGGAACACCGTTAAGTCAATCGGTGTGGCAACTTTTCGAGCCAGAAATTTTCGTCCATACGCTGCTAATTCTGGTGTTTCGCGCCTGATGTCTGGACTGGAAATATCTTCTTTTTCCAGATGAAACGTAACATCATCACTAATATGCTGACGCGGCACTCCACTATGTTCTGCAAAATATATTCTTAGTGAGGTGAAGAACCGTACCACATCATGCAGTGCCTGCTCAAACCGCACTTCATCCAGTTCACCTTTCAGGCGAAGATTTACGCAGGTGTTATATGAGCTGTTATCAGGGTGCATTTTCCATTCCACCCACAAGCCTTCCTGCTGTTTGGTGAGGGGGAAAGAGGTGTCTGAAAGGAGTTCGTGCTGCGTCATAACCATAAAATATTTATGGAATTTTTATATCCTGTTTTTTTCGGTAATGCAGCAGATAAATTAATAAATAGGCGGAACCGATAATGATGCCTGGAGCAATGGTTTGCAAAATATTGGGTGTCCCTGCCACATAATGCAGCAATGTCGGCAGGGTTACCAACAGAAAAACGCTGCCCAGCCAGCCAATTACCACGCCCTGCTTTGTGCAATGGCGCAGCCGATAGAGCTTTAATGCTACCCACGTAATCGCCAGCGTGAAGGTGAAGGAGGACGATCCCTGCACGAAGGCCGCCATGACGGAGGCTTCATGGCTATGATCCATATTGGCATAATATGCCCAGCCACCATAGGCAAGACCTGCTACAATGGCATTGATGAGAGGGGATTGTATCATAATATTGTTATTGTCATTCTGAACGCATGTGAAGAATCCATCTTTCGGCTTGGTGTTTTCGGCAAGATGGATATTTCGCTGCGCCCAGTATGACAACGGCACTTATCTGCGCCATGCATGAAATTTCTGTAGCAGATTTAATGCCCACTCAGGCGCATGAGCGCGCTTCCATTCACCTGCGGCATATTTGTTCGCTTCTGCCATCGTTGGATAAATATGAATTGTGCCCAGAATTTTGTTTAAGCCAATATTATGTTTCATCGCCAGAATATATTCTGCAATTAAATCTCCTGCATGATTTCCAACAATGGTCACACCTAAAATCTTATCCTTGCCAGGTTTAGTCAACACTTTGACAAAGCCATAATCTTCGCTGTCAGCAATGGCGCGGTCAAGATCGTCAATCCCATACGTTGTCACTTCATATGCCACGCCGTTCTGTTTTGCTTCCTTTTCGTTCAACCCAACACGCGCAATTTCGGGGCTGGTGAAGGTTGCCCACGGAATCACGCGGTAATCCACTTTGAATTTTTTAAATGGTGAAAACAGTGCATTGACGCAGGCATACCATGCCTGATGCGCGGCAACATGGGTGAATTGATACGGCCCTGTCACGTCCCCGCAGACATAGATGCTGGGAATATTCGTTTGCAAAAACGGATTCGCTTCAATCGTGTTGTTTGGGTTGAGCTTCACGCCAAGTTCTTCCAAACCGAAGCCAGTCACATTCGCGGCGCGTCCCAATGCAATTAACACCTGATCAAATTCTATTGTCACATCCTGCCCGTTATGAGTGCAGGTGACGCAATTGCCATCAAAATATCTGGCTTCATGATTGCTTAAAATACGAATGCCATCAGCTTCAAATTTTCTGGTGGCAATCTCAATGGCTTCCCTGTCTTCACGCTGCAAAATATGGTTATTGCGGTCAATAATCGTCACCTCTGAACCAAGTTTAGCGAAAGCTTGCGCCAGTTCCGAACCAATTGGTCCACCGCCCAACACGACCAGACGTTTTGGCAGTTCCCGCAAATTCCATATCGTATCACTGGTGAGATAGTCCACCGTATCCAGCCCCTCAATGGCTGGTACGAAAGGGCGTGCGCCTGTGGCAACGATAATTGACCGCGCACTTAGCGTTTTGCCATTCACTTCCACTTCGTGAGCGGATGTGATGGTCGCATCACCCGTGATGCACTCCACCCCAAGTTTGCTATAGCGCTCCACCGAATCATGTGGCTCAATTTTGCGGATGATATGTTGCACGCGCTCCATCACTTTGGCGAAGTCCATCTCTACATTGATATGTTCAAAGCCAAGTTCTTCGGCGCGTTTTTCATAGCCTTTGACGCTGGCAGACTTTAACAGGGCTTTGCTGGGAACGCAGCCTGTATTCAGGCAATCACCGCCCATTTTATGGCGCTCAATCAGTGCGACTTTGGCTTTCACCGCCGCTGCAATATAAGAGGAAACCAACCCGCCTGAGCCAGCGCCGATTACGATAATATTATAGTCATATTTAGGCATTAGCTTTTTTCTTTCGGATAAGGTTAAGTGTTTTCTTAGCAATCAATGGAAATAGCCCGAGTGCTACGAAAGAAGCAATAAGGGATGGAGATGCAATATCGCTCAGAGAATTAATCTGCGCCAGTTCTGTTCCCGCATAAACATACACTGCAGTGCCTGGCAACATGCCAATCTGGCTTACGATATAAAACACAATAGTGCGGATGGCGAGAACACCCATAACAATATTCACCATGAAAAAGGGAAACACAGGTGTGAGGCGCATGGCGAATAAATAAAACGCGCCTTCTTTTTCCAATCCTGCATTGATTTTTTCAAGCTGCTTCGCATATTTCGTCTGCACTGCATCACGCGCGACAAAGCGTGCCATTAAAAATGCTAATGTAGCGCCAATGGAACTGGAAAATGATGCTACGGCAAGCCCACCAGCAAACCCGAATAGCGCCCCTGCCAGAAGCGTCAGCACTGTGGCGAAGGGAAGGGAAAGTGCAGTAATGGTAATGTAGACCAGCATAAAACCTGCGACTGTCAAAAATGTGTTTTCATTATAGAACACTTCCAGATCTGCTTTCTGTGCTTTAATAGCCTCTAAAGTGAGATATTGCTTCACATCAAAATAGAAAAAAGCAGCTATCGCCAGGCATAATAACGCTATAAGTGCTACTCGCATCATATTTTTGTTCATAAAATGTCCTTTTAAAATAGAATGTTACCAGCTGCCATTCAACGACCAGTCATAATCCAGATGACCTGAAATAGTTTTGTTTTTTGTTTCGGGCAGGTGTTTGGCAATAAAGTTTTTTACCCCATCTTCACCACCAAAATCTTCTTCAAACCATTCAAATATTTTTGAAACCTGCATGGTATCGTCGCTGGTGCTTATGCCTTTTTTGTCATTATGCAAAAATACTATTGTCTGTTCCTGTAATTGCCTGTCCAGATTATCGGCATGATATGTTTCATTGCGCAAATCGGGGCAGGAAACAGAGGCGCAATTAATTGCCATGTGAATACGTGGATCGCCGAGCGGGCGCAAAATCTCATGTTCAATCTCATCCAGCGTGTATTTATTGCCGTTGATTTTCCATTTATGGCTTTTCCACACATTTTTAAACGTGCTGCCCAGATTTTTTATAGATTCTTTTTCGTTATTTTTAATTATCAGATCAATCGTCAGAAGATTATAAGCATTGATCCAGAATGCCAGTTTGTCTTTGCCAGACAAGCTGTCAGGGTTGACTTCTATTAATGCCTGCATTGCCTGCATGTGGCGTACATCCTGACTCCATGAACCATAATCGACCAGCGTCATGGGTACGTCACCTTTCAGACCAGCAGTTACATGCTGTTTGAGCAATGCGTCATAAGGTTCTTTATATGAATGAGTGTCTGCAAGACCAGTATTAGCCATCACCAGTATCATGCAAAAGAATGAAAATAATATGCGCATGATGTTCCTATATATATTAAACCACTTATATTTATTAAAGGATTTTAACAATATAGATGTGCTGTTAATTTGCAAGTCCTATGTCACTATTTAATAAAGGTGTTATAATATTGCTTTTAAAGAGGCAATAAAAAGTCTTCTTCATATTCTGATGCAGGACGTTCTTCTTTTATAATATCGTCTTTAATGTCATAATTTCTGATAATTGCATCATCATTCGTTTCATCTTCATCAATCGCTGCTTCAATATCAACCGCTTTCCAGCCGCCCCCAAGGTTCTGATATAGGTTGACAAGATTCACTGCAGCGGCAATGTTGCTTTCAGCCAGTGCATCTTCTGCCTGCAGCTGTGTGCGTTCCGCATCCAGTACGCTCAGGAAGTCATCCGCGCCATATTCAAAACGGAGATTGGCAATTTCAGCTGCTTTTTTAGATGCGGCTGCAGCTTGTTCCAACTCGCCTCTGCGTTCTTCTTCACGTGAAAACTGGGTGAGCGCATTTTGCGTATCTTCCAAAGCGGTGAGGATTGTTTGCTTATATTGTGCAAGGGCGGCTTGCGCTCTGGCATCTGATGCATCAATTTCATTTTGCACTCTGCCAAAATCCAGCAAGCGCCATGTTAATGAAGGGTTGATAGACCCCACCAGCGCATTAGCACCAAATTCAGAGAGGTTGGATGCCAGATAGCCCACGCTTCCAACTACGCTGACTACGGGAAATAATTCAGTAATCGCAAGATTATATTGCGCGATACTGGCTTTTAACTGCTGCTCAGCGGCGTAAACATCTGGTCTTCTCTGCAACAGGCTTTCCACATTGCCAATATTCACCATATAAGGCAGGCTTGGCAGTGGCTCTACACTTACAAACTGCCCGCGCAGTTCTTCTGGCAGATTGCCCGTCAACACAGAGAGGCGACGCACAGCAATATCTATTGCGGTTTTGATGGGTGGAATGGTGGCACGTGTCAATTGCAGCTGAGATTTTGCACGGGATGTGTCCAGTTTGGAGGCGCGTCCACCTTCAAACAATGCAAGAGTCAGCTCATAGGTACGTGCTTGGTTCGCTTCATTGCGCTCGGCAATTGCCAGACGCTGCTGCGCGCCGCGAAGTTGCATATAATTGCGTGCAATATCTGCTGCCACCATAACATAAGCGCTTTCAAGCTGCGCTATTGAGGCTTCCTCCAGCGCTTCCTGCGCTTCGACATTTTCGCTTACGCGTCCAAATAAATTCGCTTCCCAGCGTGCGTTCAGGTCTGCGTTATAGGCATCAAAAATAATCGCTTCTGTTCTTGGTCCTGCAGTGCCACCAAAGGTAGTGGAGTTGATGCGTCGGCGTGAATATCCCGCATCTGTACTGACTGTAGGAAAATAATCAAAGAAACTTCTATCTGCCTGCGCACGTGCTTCTTTTACGTTTGCAACGGCAGTTTCAATGTCTAAATTATGGCGCAACCCGTCTTCCACTAGTTCAGCCAGTTGCGGATCTGAAAAAAGTTCCCACCATTGTGCGATTGGTTCAGCCTGAACATAACGGTCTGGCTGCGCAGCAGGTGTTTCTTCCACTAATTCCGTTTTCTCAGCGCGTGAGACCAACTCTGGCATTTCAAAGTCATAAAATCCTGAGCAGGCGCTCAACATAGTGGAACAAACTAAAAATGGAATGATGCGTTTCATGTGATTATCCGAATAAATGCGTCTTTACTTTAGTACAAAGCAATCTGGGCGCAACTATAATTTAGTTTATATTGACTTCGCTTTTTGCCAGCGTGCTTCAAGTTCTGCAATTGTTTCTTCTTTTAAAAAGGTGTTCTCTGCCTGCGCTGACGCTTCCATATGGCGAAAGCGTGTTTCAAATTTCTTGTTGGTCAGCTGCAAGGCTTCATCTGCACGAATGTGATGATGTCGCGCCAGATTGATGACCGCAAACAGCAAGTCGCCAATTTCTGCTTTTAATTCTTCCTGCGTTTTGGCATCTTCCACTTCCTGCAGTTCTTCATGAATTTTGGCTATTACGTCTTTTGTATCATCCCAATCAAACCCAACCCGCGCCGCGCGTTTTTGAATTTTCTCTGCACGGGTGAGGGGGGGAAGAGTGACGGGGATATTATCCATTTGTGAGGCATTTCCTGCGTCTGCACGTTCTTTGGCTTTTTGTTCTTCCCATGCTGCGCTTTGCTGCGCTGCATTGCGCTGTTCATCATTGCCAAAAACGTGCGGGTGACGAAGTATCATTTTGTCTGATATGGATTGTGCCACATTATCAAAATTAAAATGCCCTGCTTCCTGCGCCATTTGCGCATGGAAGACGACCTGCAATAACATATCCCCCAATTCGCTTTGCATCTCATTAATATCATTGCGCTCAATGGCATCCGCCAGTTCATAGGCTTCTTCCACCGCGTAATGTGCAATGGACTGGTGCGTCTGTTCCACATCCCACGGGCAACCTGTGTCTTTGTCTCGCAATGCCGCCATAATGCGACGCAGATTTTCTATCGGTGTCTGGCTCATGATAATGCGAAATCTGCCCAGACGGGCGCATGATCTGAAGGTTTGTCTTTGGCGCGTTCTTCTTTGATGATGCGTGCATCCACCAGCCTGTCCTGCGCTTCGGCAGATAGTAGCAAATGGTCAATCCGCAACCCCATATCCTGCTGGAATTTGCCGCCGCGATAATCCCACCAGCTATAGACATGTTCGTCTGGGTGTTTTGAGCGAAACGCATCATATAATCCAAGATTGAGCAGTCGCTGAAAGGCTTCACGTTCCTGCGCATTATAGCACACTGTGCCATCAACAGTTTTCGGGTCATATACATCCTGCGGGAGGTATGCAACATTATAATCCGCTCCCAGAATCAGGTTTTCTTCATAGGAAAGCAATGTGTCTGCATGTGATTTGAGTGCCTCATAAAAATTCAGTTTATATTGAAACTTGTCCGAATCCAGCGCCTGCCCATTTGGCACGTAAATGCTGGCAATTCGAAACACTACACCGTCTTTGGCAGTCAGCGCCTCAATGTAACGTGCCTGTCCTTCATCTGCAGGAAATTCAGTTGTCACATCTTCCAGTGGTGTCTTGCTTAAAATAGCCACACCATTATATGTTTTCTGACCATGAACCGCACAATTATATCCTAAATCCTCGATTTCAAGAAAAGGAAATTTATCGGTTTCCAGTTTGAGTTCCTGCAATAATACAATATCTGGCGAGGTGTCGCGCAGGAAATCCAGTAAATGCTGCAAGCGTGAGCGTATCGAATTTAAGTTCCATGTGACACATGAGAGAGTTGAAGCCATGCAGTTTTTCCTGATTTTATTATTGTAAATATGTTATACAAAACTATTTTTTGAATGTAAAATGCTGCGGAACTTGCGATATAGGAAAATCTTGCCTATATCAACTATAGTAAAGTGTGAAAAGATTGTGTTAATTACGTGACAAAATAATTAATTTAATCGTTGCGCTCGCAGAAAATATGGCTAATATGCAAAATATAATAAGTTATTGGATTAAACCTTAAGGAAGTAAACATGACGTATAACAACAACCTAATTAACAAATTAAGCATGTCGAGCAAGCAGATTAAAGCGTCAAGTGCAGCTTCCGAAGCATCTATGGCTGAAACTATGTCTGATGCGCGTTATTTGCGTCAATCCTCTTCTTTGATCAACGATGCACTGCAAAAAGGCTTTGATGTATTGCAGCTTGCAGATGGTGACATTGTGATGACAGGCGTTAAAACGGTAAGCTACCAATATACGTGGGATTCAGAAAAAGGCAAATTGGTGCGCACTAAAGCATCATCCAGTAAAGATATTACTACGCCTGCTAAACCGACTGTTGACTTGGACAAGTTGGATAAAGAAGACGAGATGGAATCTGAATCAGAAATGTAATTCATCTGTTACAGATAAAATAAAAAAAGCCTGTTTTCATTACGTGAGCAGGCTTTTTTTTTATGCGATAGCGCCACCGAGTTTCAAATGCTGAATGGATGATGCAAGACCATCTGCGCCTACTTCAATTAATGCCGCGCATAATGTGCCTTCCCCTGTGGCAGGTTGCATACGGATGCGACGGCGTTTCATGGTGAATTGCTGCAATGGGGCTTTGGGGTCAAATCCGATAATGGAATTATAGTCACCGCACATGCCAACATCTGTCTGATAGGCAGTGCCGTGTGGCAGAATGCGTGCATCTGCAGTGGGAATATGCGTATGTGATCCTACCACAGCGGAAGCGCGTCCATCACAATAGACTCCCATTGCGTTTTTCTCTGATGTCGCTTCGCAATGCATATCCACAAGGATGGCAGCAATATCGCTACTACTCAGTGAATATTCCTTGAGCAACCCATCCACGCAGGCAAATGGGCAGTTAAGATATTCTTTGTGAAAGACCTGCCCAAGCAAATGTAGCACTACCACTTTTTTGCCATTCGCCAATTCATGAATACCCACACCGCTGCCTGGCAAACTATCAGGAAAATTATGAGGACGCAGGACACGTTTTTCACGGTCGAGATAATTATAGGTATCCTTCTGATCCCAGATATGGTCACCACCCGTAATAATGTCCACACCTGCTTTGAAAAAGTCATGGCAATTTTCAGGGCTGATGCCAAACCCGCCTGCAGCATTATCACCACTCACGATCACGCAGTCCAGCCTGTGTTCAATGCGCAATTTCGGCACGTGGTAAATGACTGCGTCACGCCCTGATCGTCCTACAACATCTCCGCAAAATAGAATTTTCATGAATGGTCCTTATCGTTTCAATTTATGGCGCATGATACCACGCTCTGTGATGGTGGCGTGTAATGCAATGTCATGTGGGTCGCTGGGCAGTTCATGCATGAGTTGCACTGAAAATGCAAGCCCTATGCGAAGCGCGTTTTTTCCAGCATTCGCAAAGTAGCGGTCATAATAGCCTTTGCCATATCCCAGCCGTGTGCCGTAACGGTCAAAACCCAGCAGGGGGGTGAAAATCACGTCTGGCACAATAATATGATTCGTGATCGCCTCTTCAATGCCATAGTGATTTTTGGTTAATTCGGTATGTTCATCCCAAAGATGAAAACCCATCGCATCACCCTGAACCACTGGAAAAGCATACTGGCAGTTGGGTGATTGCTGCATAAGACCTATAGGAGAAACTTCATTGTTAAACGGCATATAAAGCCCGACTGCAGCGCTTTGCAGCTTCTGCAGAAACTGCAAAGCATGGCGCTGAATATTGGTGGTGGCAGCCTCGCGTTGCTTAGCATTTAAACCATCTCTTGCAGCACGCGCCTGATGACGAAGCTCTTTTTTAGACGTCATGTTTCATGATGCGGGATTTCTGGCGCTGCCAGTCTCTGTCTTTTACGTCGGCGCGTTTGTCATGTGCTTTTTTGCCACGTCCAACGATCATAACCACCTTCACCATGCCTTTATTGTTGAAAAATAAGCGAAGCGGTATCAGGGTTAATCCTTTTTCCTGCAACGTGCCAATCAATTTGCGGATTTCACGTTTATGCAGCAATAATTTGCGCGGGCGTTTGGGGGTGTGATTGTTAATGTTGCCCTGACTATATTCTGAGATATAGAGATTATGCAGCCAGACCTGATTATCTTTAATATCGGCAAAGGCATCCTGAATATTCGCCTTGCCAGCACGCAAGGATTTCACTTCCGTTCCCGTCAGCACAATCCCCGCTTCATATTCATCCAGAAATTCATATTCAAATTTTGCTTTGCGGTTGAAAATGGTGGGCGCGTGATTCTCTGGCGATTTTTTCTTTTTCGATGACATATGGCTTATATAATGCCTAATTCGAATAATGCCATATCCATGCGTTCACACGCAATGTCACTGGCAGGAACTAACGGCAGACGCAGCAGATTTTCACACATGCCCATGCGCGACATGGCATATTTCACTGGTGCAGGGCTGGTTTCACAGAACATTGCTTCGTGCAGATTAACCAGCTTGTTGTGAATATCCTGCGCTTTGCGATAATCAAAGTTTAAGCTAGCCGTTTGTAGCGCAGCACATTCTGCAGGGGCGGCATTGGCAGAAACAGAAATGCAGCCTTGCCCGCCGAGCGAATTAAATGCAAGCGCAGTCATATCTTCCCCCGAAAGCAGTGCCAACCTGTCACCCGCGCGGTGTTTCAGCGTTGCCACGCGTGCCAGGTCACCTGTGGCATCCTTCACGCCAATCACATTGTCGCATATATCAGCAATTTTTAAAATCGTATCATCTGCAATGTCGATGACGCTGCGTCCAGGGATGTTGTAAATAATGACGGGTAAATCAGTTGCATCTGCCACTGCCTGATAATGCGCAACCTGCCCTGCCTCATTGGGTTTATTATAATATGGAGAAACCACCAGCGCAGAATCTGCCCCTGTTTTTTCTGCATGGCGAATTAAATCCAGCGTTTCCGCGGTGGCATTTGATCCCACGCCTGCCATAATATGCGTGCGCCCTTTAGCCGTTTTTACTGCCACTTCGATCAGTTTTTTATGTTCTGCATGAGTCAGGGTAGGGGATTCACCTGTGGTTCCACATGGCACTAAGCCCGCCACACCCTGTTCAATCTGCCAGTCTATCAATGCTTCATAAGCGGGGATATCCAGCCCATCTTCGTTCATCGGTGTAATCAAAGCGGTGAACACACCGCGCAACATGTCAGAGTCAGTCATAAATCAGTTTCCGTTCATCAATGCACATACATTAATGCATCATGCCGCATGACGCAATCAATGACTGATGCCAGATTTGATAAAAACTTTTAACGCGCTCAAGAAAAGTGATTGCATATCGAAGAAAAATTTCTTATAACAGCGCATCTCGGGGTGTAGCGCAGTCTGGTAGCGCATCTGGTTTGGGACCAGAGGGTCGGGAGTTCGAATCTCTCCACCCCGACCATCTATCATCATTTAGGAAATTTTATTTTTTTACGTTGTAGTGTGCAGACAATCTTAATACGCTCGCTACTATGACTTCAGCATCTCAACATTTAAATCTTTATGCTCCTGGCACGCATGTGCTGCTGGATTTTTATGATGCGGCACATCTGGAAGATACAACTTACATTGAGCAAACATTGCGCGAAGCCGCGCAACATTGTGGGGCAACGGTGCTGAATGTGTCGCTGCATCATTTTGGTGAGGGGCAAGGCGTGACAGGCGTGGCGCTGCTTGCAGAATCACATATCAGCATTCACACATGGCCAGAAACGGGCTTTGCAGCGATTGACATTTTCATGTGTGGTTCTTGTGACCCGATGCAGGCAATTCCAGTGCTGGAGGCAGCGTTTGCACCTGAAAGAACAAAGCTAACAGAAATTAAAAGAGGTATGACATAATATGTCTTGACATAATATGTCATTATCATTTACTATCAATAAACAAGGAGAATTTCATGGTAAATCTAACAACTTTAGCAACTGAATTAGCAAAGCGCGGTGCAGATGAAGCGGCGGCATTTCCGTTTGAAGTGAACCCCATTCCAGGGGATGTGGAGGTGTTGCAAATTCTGGTGGAAGACCGTGAGGAGCTGCCCATTTTCATTTCTGCTTCTGAAGAACAGATTTTGTGCATTGCCTATCTTTTTCCAGAACATGAAATTAAAGAGGGGCAAAAGGACGCGCTGAATCAGTCAATGTTAGCGGCGAATATTACTATGCCTTTATCAGCCTTCGGGATGATCGAGCAGCAATATGTCGTGTATGGCGCGCTGGCAACGTCCTCCAGTATGGATGATATTGTGCATGAAATTGAAGTGCTATCCAGCAACACCATTGAAGCGATTGACGCGCTTCGTGATTACTTAAAATAAAACAGGAGAAGATAATGTCATTATTAAACAAGATATTTACAGCATTGCGCGGCGGCGCACGTGAGGTGGGCGAATCTATCGTAGATGCGAACAGCATTCGCATTTTTGAGCAGGAAATTAAAGACGCCGAAAACCAGCTTGAAAAAGCCAAGCGTGACCTGACTGAAGTGATGGCAAAGGAAATGCAGGCAAGTCGCAAGGTGGAAGCGCTGAATGCGGATATTGAAAAGCATGAAGGCTATGCTGCCTCTGCGTTGGAAAAAGGCGATGAAGCACTGGCATTGGAGATTGCGCAGAAAATTGCAGAGATTGAAGCAGAGCAAAATATTCAAAAGCAAGCGCAGGTGAGCTTCGCAGAGCATACGGAACGCCTGAAAGGCATGATAAAGAAATCTGGCAAAGCGCTGGCAGACATGCAACGTCAACTCGTGATGGTGAAAACGACCGATAGCGTGCAGAAAGCCACAACGGCGATTACCAATAATTATGCATCAGGTTCGTCAAAACTGCTGACTGCGAAAGAATCACTCGACCGTGTGAAGGAAAAACAGGCAGACCTTGAAGACCGCCTGAAAGCAGGGGAAATGCTGCAAGATGAATTTAGCGGCAAAGACTTGGAAGCCAAAATGCGCGAGGCAGGCATCATGCAGGATGACAGCAAAGCGCAGGATGTGCTGGCGCGCCTGAAAGCAAAGAAAGGTGAGTAAGTCATGTCACTGCTAAAACTGATATTTGGACGAAAATCTAGTGAGCCTGTCATGCGCAGGCTCACCCACCCGCGGGATTTGAAAGCGGGGGATATTGTTCGTTTTTCGCATCTGCCGCAGCCTGAACTCAGCAACGCCGAGTTTGAAGTGAGCATCGTAAATACCTATCGTTACGGACAGATTGATTACCCCGAACTGGTGCTGAAAGACCGCGCAGGCGGGATTGTCTATCTGATGGTGGAAGAAGAGGATGGTGAGGAATATTGCGGGATTAGCAGGAAGATTCCCAAAGCGGCGATGCATGAGTTATTTACACCAGAAGCCGTACAGCAAATGATGGATGCACCGCGGGGCGAGAAAATTGCGCCCGATGCGCAGGACGGATTTGCAGAATGGATGGCAAAAAAATACACCAAAACCGAGCATGAGGTGCTGGGTGCATTCATCAAAGGCGATACACGCACAGATGCAGCAGGCGGACAGGAGCGTTTCACGTCTTACATTTTTGAAGATAAAGGCGGGGATTATGCACTGGAACTGGAATACTATGATACAGGCGAGCTGGAGTTATGCGTGACGGTGTATCATGAGCTATCTGCCATTGCGGAGATGTGGCCAGGGGCGGAGTGATACAGGCGTGAGGGAGCAACCAGACCTAATAAGTTTTGAAGAATTGTTTCAGAAGGTTTTGTCATTCTTCAAAAAAGAATATGACAACACGATTGTCAATGTTGGTGTGATAAGTGTCCGAACCGTTGGGCAAATGGTGTGGATGAGCATGTTGCTTTTTTGTGCATTGGTCATGTTTGCGTTTGCATTAGGCTGTTTTATCGGCGCTCTGTCGAGTTTCATTGTTGGTGTAGCCAGTTGGTTTGATGCGCTAGCACTTCTCTTTTTAAGTTTATTGTTTAGTGGGCTGACATTATACTGTGTCACTGCCGCAAATCGGGTATTGAAATATGTTTCCCGTGACCATTTCCGTGAAATGCTGGAACTGCTCAAGGTGAAGCAAAAACTTTATCTCAAAGAAGCAGCGCTTGAACTGGAAATTGGTCCCCGCAAAGCAAAATCTGTTCTGGAAGGTATGTGCGATATGGGATTGTGCGAATTGCACATCACCCAATCTGGGCAGTTGGTTTATGCACTCAAAGAGTTATGTGCTGAGGACAAGAAAACAAGCGAGAAGCCTGAGTTTTAGTTATGACTGTAAAAGCATTTCAAGACCCGCTCTGGCAGAGAATTCAGGATATTAAGCTGGAAAACCTGAAAAAAGGGTTGTTCTTCAGGCAGCTTATGTCTGAATATGGTTGGAAGCCGTTTTTAGCCAACCATGCCCTTCAGGAATATAAGCGCTTTATGTATCTTTGCGTTGTAACACGGAAGAATTTAAAAGCGCCGAAATTGATTGATAAGGTCTGGCGGTTGCATATGCGTGATAAAGATGAATATTATTATCGTTTTTGCATTGTCACGTTGCGGCATCTGGTTAGACATCCGAGTGAGCGTTCAACTGATGTGCGATTAATAGAAAATCAGCGCTACATTGCATCAGCCTATAAATATTATTTTAAGGAGGCTATGCCAAGCCGAATATGGAATGATTATTATCATGTTTATGGGTTTGTAAAATTCTTGCTGGTTATGGGTGTTATTACGCTATTAAATTATTTAGGTTTCCTTATTGACGAATACGCCATTGCATGGGCTATTGCGACCACTGGCGTATATATCACCTATTGCGTGAGAGAAAGTGATGGGGATTACAACAAAGACATAGACGATATTTTTGATTTGGAATGATGATATGACCAAAAGTAGCAAATGGAACAAGAGTGACAAAGCCGTTAAAGCCACGCAGGTGGCGTTTGAGTTGGAGCAGAAAGTGGCGCAGCGGATTCAGGAGCTTGCCGCGCAGCAGCAGCTCACCCCCTCCAGCCAGATTCGCAAATTGCTGGGCTTGTCCTACTCCCCGCCAAAGCGCCCGCGCTTAACGGTTTCTTTATCTGCTGATGATTATAAAATACTGGGTGAAAAATATCAGATTGACATGCATGACACGCTTGCCATCAAGCGCCGCATTATGGAAGAACTGATAGCATTGCACACACAGGATAAATTATGATGGATTATCAAAGCGCACTCTTTCAGGACATTACCAAAAGTGCCGCGTTCATGGCGCTGTATCTTGTGTTGTTTCTGTTTGCCAAATGGGCGAAAGATTATTTCACGCCTTATTCGCTGAATGTAGAATTAACAAAGAAGGATAACCTCGCCGTAGCGCTGACCATGTGTGGCTATTACCTTGGCGTGGCAGCTATTGTGACGGGCGCAATGCTGGGGGCAGAGCGCGGGTTGATAACGGATTTGATGATGGTTGGCGGATATTCTTTGCTTGGCATTGGTTTTTTAAACATCTCCCGCTTCATCAATGACCGCGTGATTCTGCGCAAATTCTGCAATATTGAGCAACTTACCGAAAAGCGCAATCTCGCCGTGGGAGCAGTGCAATTTGGCACATATGTTGCGACAGGGTTGATTGCTGCAGGAGCGGTGACAGGCGAAGGCGGCAATGTGGCAACCGCGATTGTGTTCTTCGCCATTGGGCAAGTGTCGCTATTAGTGTTCAGCATTATTTATAACGTGATTACGCCTTATTGCATTCATGATGAATTAGGCAAACAAAATGTGGCAGCAGGTGCAGCGCTTGGCGGCACGTTGATCGCGCTGGGGATTATTGTATTAAACGGCATTTCAGGCGCGTTTGTTGGCTGGGTGGAAAGCATTATGGACGTGCTGGTAACCACCATCATCGCATTCGTGTTCCTGCCCATCGTACGCATTATTATGGATAAGTTAGTGATTCCTGCAGACGCACTCAGCCGTGAAATTGTCGAAGACCGCAATCTTGGCGCGGGGTTACTGGAAGGCACAGTCGCCATCAGCTTTGCTATCATCTTGAAAATCGTATTGTAAGGGGCGGGCATGGCATATTACGGTAATTACAACGAAGATGATTATATTGATTATGGCAGATTGGCGAGCTTGTTTATCGTCTTCGGGGTTATCAGCCTGTTGACGGCGTGGATTTTTAGTATGGATAAGGAAAAAGTGCTGTCGTCTTCATTTCGTCCACACAGCACTGGCGCTGGTGTTGTGAGAGGTCCGATTGATGTGAAGAAAGATGACACCTCTTTTCGAGTGGAAGTGACAGCCAATTTGCCATTGCAAAGCTGGGCTTTTGTGGAAGGGCAGGTGCTGGATGCTAATCAGCAATATCTCTTTTCATTCGGCAAAGAATTCTGGCATGAGCAGGGCAGAGATTCGGATGGTGCATGGCGCGAACAAGACACAAAATATAGTATCAATATCACACTTCCGAAAAAGGGGAGATATTATTTAAAATTTGTATCAGATAGTAATAAGAACCCAAATCAGGTGACTGTTACCCTGCATCAAAAACGTGGCAGCAGCTTACCGCATATTATTTTCGGCGTTATTACCCTGCTGATTGGCATTGTGCTGAATGAAATCAAAAATGCTACATTGATCAATCTGGCAATGACAGGAGTGGAATAATGGATAAAACCACTGCCGCTTTATATATTTCAGGCGCAATACTTGGCTTGATTTATCTGGTGCTGATCAATCTTGCCTCTAATGGTTACGGCTATCCTGGCTATTACGGATATTATCGTGGCGGCTCATTCTGGTATTGGGGCGCGCCGAACACCTATCATGATAAAAGCGTACGTTCTGGCAGCGGTAGCGGCGCTGGCGTGCGTGGTGGTGGGCCTGGGAGCGGCAAGTGAGGATGTGCTTGATCCGTCATTCTGAGGCAACACCGAAGCATCTATCTCTCGGCTGGGATCTGGCGGCAACGTGGATGCTTCGTTTACGCTCAGCATGATGATGACTAAAAAACAACCACTTACTTTAATATACGCAGCGTTCATCGCGGGTGTCTGCTCCATCATTTATGAGCTGTTAATCGCAACAACTGCATCCTATTTTCTGGGTGATAGCGTAAAATATTTCTCACTCACTATTGGCATCTACATGGCATCTATGGGGGCGGGGTCGTTCCTCTCCAAATATATGGATGATGCATTGCTTAAAAAATTCATCATCGCTGAATTGTTGCTGGGGCTGTTTGGCGGCATCAGCATTCCCTTGCTTTATTTTGCCTATGCGTTCACGGATGCGTTTGTTCCACTCTATATTGTGCTGACGATTATTATCGGTTTTCTTATTGGCTTGGAAATTCCATTCTTAACAAGGTTGATGGAGCGACATGATGCGCTGAAATTCAATATTGCCAATATTTTGTCGTTTGATTATCTCGGCGCATTAATTGCCACCATTGCTTTCCCCTTCGTTATGCTGCCCTTCTTTGGGGTGTATCAATCCTCCCTCATTTTTGGACTGGTGAATATGTCCATCGGTTTTGTGGTGCTGCATGTATTTGCACAAGATGTCGAGCGATCAGGCAGATTGAAAATAGCAACTACCATGCTGACTATAGCATTAATAGCCATGATGCTTTCTTCAGGCGTGGCGCTGCGCACGTGGGACAGTCGGCTTTATGATGATCGCGTGATATTCAGTAAACAGACGCGCTATCAGAAAATTGTGATGACCAAGTTTAAGGATGATATTCGACTGTTTCTGGATGGCAACTTGCAGTTTTCCTCAGTCGATGAACATCGTTATCATGAAGCGCTCGTGCATGTGCCACTGTCCGTGCAGAAAGCTCCGCCAAAACGTGTGTTGCTGCTGGGTGCAGGAGATGGGTTAGCAGTGCGTGAGTTGCTGAAATATCCAACCATACAAGAAATTGTGCTGGTGGATTTAGATGCAGAAATCATCCGCCTTGCCAAAGAACAGCATTATCTGCGCGCGCTGAACAAGAATGCGCTGGCATCACCCAAAGTTCAGATAGAAATCTTGGATGCATTTCGTTTTTTGAAACATAATACGCAGCTTTTTGATGTGATTATTGCGGATTTGCCAGACCCGAATAATGATACGCTGGCGCGATTATACAGCACCCAGTTTTTCCGCATGATTCGTCAGAACCTTTCGGAAGATGGGATATTTGTCACTCAGGCGACCAGTCCATATTTTGCAACCGATGCTTTCTGGAGCATTGCGCGCACACTGGAAGCGTCAGATTTTGCACATGTGAAACCATATCACCTTTCTGTGCCGTCTTTTGGCGAATGGGGGTTTGTGATGGCAAGTGCGCAATCACTGAATGTTGATGCTCCTGACATTGCAGTCAAAACACGTTATCTGGATGCGCAGCAATATGCTGCGTTATTTGCGTTCCCAAAGGATATTGCGCCGCGTGATGTGAAAGTGAACCAGATAGATAGCCCGATATTATTACATTATTATCTTCAGGGCTGGCGGCATTATGCACGATAAATTTTAAACAACGTCGCTTCTGTTACATTGTTTCAGATTATGATGTTTATTTAAATAAATTCAGATTATCCAGACCAAGCATTTTTGCCAGTTCTTTTTTAATGCTTACCTTGCCTTTGACATTCTGTACATTTGTGCCTTCATCTTCAATATAGATTATCTGCTCGTTATTGCGTTTGTCATTAGACGTTACTTGTGCTTTTTCCGTGGTCACTATGCCGTTTCCACTCATTGGCGGGTTTTGTGATACTATCTCTACGGTAGTTGGAACATCCACTTTTGGGGGTGCTACTGGCGCAACAGGCGCAACAGGTGCAGGAGATTCTGGCTGCGGAAGGGGAGTGGGCTGCTGCGTTTGCGGTGGCTGATTGTCGACAACAGGTGTTTGCGGTTGTGGCGCTGGCGCTGGAGTCGGTGCAGCAGACCCGCCTCCGCCACTACCAGCTGCAGCAACTTTGCGAATGGTGAAACCTTCAAACGTATAATTGGCATCATTGCCAGGGCCGCCTGTGATCAGGTTGGCTTCCGTTTGCGTTTGTCCCCCTGCCACAGTGCCAGTTAATGTGGTGGCTGTGGAATTATTGGCGATATCCACATTTGTGGCTGTTACATCTGCTGCGATAGTGCCTGTAGCATCCAGATTAATGCGATTGGCAGTGAGTGTACCTGCAGTGTGAGTAATGTTGCCGCTATCCGCTGTAACGTTTAATGTGTTTGCAGCATTTATTTTCAAGGAATTGTTCAAAGCAACATTGTTACCTAATATAGAAAAATTGGCAGCTGTAGCAGACATATCTATATTATCTGATACGGTAATCGTGCTGGTGTTGGTTCCATCACCTGCAATAATTGTATTAGCAGATTTAATCGTACTTAATTCCGCCTGCGTTAAATCCAGACCGCCTGTGGCATTGCCAAGATTGATCGCAGTTCCTGTCGTACGTGGTATAAAACTGACATTGCCCTGTGTGTTGATGTTCAGGTCAGCATCATTTCCAAACTGCACGCTGTCAGAGTTAAAAATAATATTTCCTGTCATGCTCGCGCTGCCAATGCGGTTCGCACTATTGTCATCCGTGTCTATGCCAGCTGTGTCCGCAGCTGTTGCATCTTGCTGGAGGTTGAAAATAACATCCCCTGATCCTCCAGTGACCGTGGATGCGTTATTCATATCAAATCCGTGATTTTGATTGGCACTATTGCCCGATGTCGCGTTTATAGTAACCGTACCACTGCCTGAAGAGGCGATATTGGTGCTGGTAATACGCATTCCAGGATCAGAACGGAAAGATGCGTCTTCTGCTATTCCTGTCAGCGTTATATTACCGTTATTCGTGGTAATATTAGTGTTGGTAGAAACTATTCCTTCCGTATTTCTGACTCCAATTCCGCCATAGCCCGAAATGGCAACAGATGCATTATCTGCTCCTCTGATGTTAGAATTATAAACTTCAACACCATTCTGAAAGATACGTCCTGCGGTTCCAATTGATCTGGCATCCGCTGAAAACTGACTATTCCCTGAAAAATCCAGATTGCTATCACCTATAGTCACTGCGCGGTTGCCGTCTGTCGCAATGTTAATATTATTATGCGCTTTAAGTGAGATATTGCCAGAACCAGAATTAACGGTACTATTGATTATTCTGATGCCACGATTGCCAGAAACAGTTGTACCATAAGCATAATTATTTGCAGGATCAGCACCACCGCCCACTGTCAGATTGCCGTTATTCGTATTAATGGTTGTGTTGCTGATATCAACTGCACCCGCTTGTGAGCTGTCGCTGTCAGAGTGTAAGGTAATATTGCCGCCATTTGAGGTTAGAGTAACCGTATTTAAATCAATGTCATTTTTTGCTTTTAATGATATATTCCCAGTGCCCTGCGCAATCAGATCAATATCATGTGTGAGTAACACATCCCGCCCAGCATCCAGTGTAATATTTCCTGTGCCATTAGTGCGAATATTGCCCGATGAGACGCTTTTAATATCCTGATTGGTTGTTTTCAGGCTGAGCGAACGATTATTTGCCAGATTCAGCGTATCGCCTTTTAAATCGAGCGTAATATTATCATCAGCCAGCAAGCTGACATCTGCTGTTTGAGACAAACGCTCAAGATAACGCGTGCTGAACACGGAATAACCATCGGCTGCGGTGGCGCGTATATTTTCTGTAGCACCTGTGCCAACACCACTAAGTTCAACGCCCCATTTGGCAGACTGATATTGATCAAGAAGATGTTGCCTCGCTGTTGACAATGCTGCGTTGTAAATAAGCACTTCAGGCACATAGCCCACCCATGATGCAAAAGTAGAACCGCCAAGTGCACCTACAGTTGTCGAAACTATCTGATTATCAGCAGTTCCAATATTAGATCCGTAATTTGTTCCATTACGATAAAATGTTACATTAGAGCTATTATAAAATTCTTCCAGTATCTCGGGATTAGTGGTTGCTGCGCCAGCGTTTATTTTTAGCCAATTTGATGCACCGTCACCATTCCACACTTCAATGTTGTTACTATTAGAAACATAAAAATTATATCCCCTAAGAGGATTAAATGTTGGCGCTGGACCAGTGCTTCTTGCTGATAATGGAGAATAATAGGGTCCAAAAGTTCCATCAAACTGGGAAATAACTCTTATTGAACCTGTTGAGGGGTTTATAGCAGCATTATACGGAATTGTTAATCCTTGATTGCCATTATAGAAAAATACATCATTATTATTTAATTGATTATCCAGCCATAATGGTTGTCTTGAAGCATCTGCTCTGCTTGCATTATTGTTATTTGTTGTTTTGTCACGCCATTCGCTCACCAATCCGCGGTAAATATTTTGTCCTGAATAATCAGATGTTACGGTTTCTGCAACGGTGATGGTGGTTCCTGAAATATTAGTGATGGTGTAGGTATCTGCGCCCTGAGTATCTGCAGTAGTAACTGCGCCTGCGCTACCCAGACGTATTCGCGCACCAACTTTCAAATTGGCGGAGACATCTGCAGCAGTGTTTAGCGTGTTCGTACCTGAAGTGTTGCCTACGATTGTAGTGGCTACTCCATTTGTACTATAGGTCAGCTGCACTTTGCTAGCATCACTCGCATCCAGCCAAAGTTGCAGACCCGTATTTAAATTAATGCTGGCATCGGTGCTGACGAAGGTGGGGTCGACATTGCCGTAAATGGTGATGTTGGTGGGGTCAAGGAGATAGGTTCCACGTTGATAACCGTCACTTGCGGTGAGGTCAGCGTAACCCTGCGCATCCAGCATGTTCTTACCTGAGGTTTCCAGAAACCCGCCATGCCCTGTTGCTTCACCACCACGCCCGAACACATTGCCATAAAATGCAGTGTTGTGATCTGCCCAGACAATCGTGCGTCCACCATCACCATGTTCCAGCCCTTCATTGGCGATCAGTGTGTTGGCATCTACATACACATTCTCTGCAGCGGGGGTGTTGCCCGTTCCCAGATAATCCCCGCCAATTTTGATGCTGCCACCGCCGCGATGCTCAGACGCTAAAAAGTCTGCTTCATTTTTCACCTGTTTCACCGCAGTAAGAGAGGAGGTTTCCACCGCAGCCTGCTTTATTGGTTTTAATACTGGAGCAGGCGCAGACCCACTCACATCCATCAGTGTGCCAGCGCCAATCGCAATCTGATCGCCTGTAATCGCAATGCTGCCACCCCGCGCGCCAGATTCACGACCAGACACATCCATCAGTATATTCGCCGTGCTGATGAAGCTATTGCCGTCTTTAATATTCTTTGCCTCTGCATTATTATCAGCCACCGCATTGCGCCCTTCGGCAGCAATGATTATTTTTCCGTTCTGTTGCTGAATGGAAGGGGCAAGCAATTCGCCTTCCGCGTGAATGAGGCTGTTGACAATATCACCGCCTGCGGCAGCGGTGAGAGCAATGGTGCCACCTTCTGCCTTAATACTGCCCGTATTCACCACGAGTTGCGATTGCACTTTGTCTGTCACGGCAATTTCTATCAGCCCATCCCCGTGCAGATCAACCGTAGCAGTGTCACCAGAGGCAAGCTGCACCCGCCCAAGATTTGCCGTAATTACGCCATGATTTTCGACGTTCGGTGCTACCAGCCCCACTAGCCCTGCGTCTTTGGCGGTGATAGAGCCATGATTAATGATCGCGGCATCTGGTTTGCCAAGGCGGTCAAATCCCAAGGTTCCTTTCATGAAGTTTTCATCTGCAATATCTGCCGTGCTGGCCACCAGCCCACCCACATCCACTTTTGCGTTTCTGCCAAACACAATGCCGTTAGGGTTCACCACCACCACATTGCCATTGGCAGTCAGTTTTCCGTCAATATTGGTGGGTGCAGTGCCGCCAATGCGGTTTAAGGTCGCCGCGTTGCGCGATGGCTGCCGAAATTCAGTATGTTCGCCTGCGTTATTATCGAAGTTATTCCAGTTAATAACCGCTTTGTCCGTATGCTGGTTGATGACAACATGCCCCTCAGCAGGTGCAAATATATCTGCCTGCCCATGTGTCACCACGCCGCCATCAGGCGCGCAGAAAGCAGGGGAGGACAGCATTGCCCCCAGCACAAGAGCGCTAAGACTGGTAGAAGAATAATATCCTGACAGACGTAACATGCAATCATGTTACATTAAAAATATTAACTATTTAATAAAATCAGGATTATAAGCTAGGTGAACAAACTCTAAAAGTTGAATCTGGTCTGGAAATATGCGCGAGGATTACTATCATTGCCATAAAGCGGATTTTCCTGCGTTTTAGTTAAAGGGAATGCTAATCCTGCGTCTAAAGAGATACCAAGATCATGAGATACGACCATACCGAAGCCAGCAGATGAGGCAGACATATCTGGCGCTGTTCCTTTTTCCCATATTTTCCCAATATCATAAAATCCATATGGCATGAAGCTAAGGTGATTTTCGTCGTCCCGTGTGGCATAACGCAATTCAATGGAAGATGAAACGCCCTGATCACCTGTGATTTCTGATGGATTATAAGCTCGCCCAAATGCGCGGCCGCCATAACCAAATTCTTCTGAAGAAAAGAGCGGCGCATCACTTATCTGCGCAGACAGAGCTGCATTAATGGAAAAATTATGTGGTAGAAATTGCTGACGTGATGCGTAGAGTTTAAAGACAGAGAAGTCTGGTTCTGCATCTGCACGCGTTAATAGTGGATTGCCTTCATCACTTGCGCCAAACCATTCCACACCCTGGCGATAATGTGCGTCAAAAGCATTAAAGCCGTTCCAACTATCAGACAGATTATAATTTGCAGATATATCTATCACGCGTATACGGTCTCTGGAAAGTGCTACATCACTGAAAATGTCACTATTAGTATTCTGCAAATCAAATTTTGCGCCAAAGGTGAGGTTTTCCAGTCTCTGACGAATGGGTTTATAGTAAACGCCCAGCCCCATATTGGTAGCATCACTTTTAATATCGAAGGCACTTAAATTTGAGCCAGGTCGTGCATATACGTAACTTCCCGACAATCGCATTTCCCACTGAGGATAAAATGGAACTGTATGCTGTGCGCCGATATAGCGTAATTCATCAAATGGAAGCGATACAGAACCATATATATCTGTGGTCTGCAGACCTACCGTATTTAGAGTGACATTTGCAGTTGCCTGATATGCACCCAAAAAGCGTGAACCAAAGTTATTAACAGCAATACTACCAATATTTTCAGTTTTATCTGCTTTTTTTACAATAAGACCCACTGCACCTTCTTTCGTCTCACTAGCAGGTTTTAACACACCAGATGCATCAATGCCGCCCAGATCATTGATCCGAAGCATATAAGATTCAAGGTAGGATGCAGAAATTGGTTTTTGCTGTTTTAAATCTTTCGTCAGCTTTCTGATAATGTAGCTATCCGCATTATCTATCGTAAATTCAACTTCACTGATATGACCTTCAATGATCCGTATTTCTGCAGTGGTATTATTTAACTCCTGTTCTGGCACATATGCACGTGATAGAAAATATCCTTTATCACGATAATATCTGGTTACCGCCGAAGCGACTTTCCAGAGATGGTCCAATGTCACGTCACCCAGATAGGGGGAAGCTATTTCATTCAGTTCAGCATCTGAAAAAAGGCTGCCTCCTGCAAACCTGATGGAGCGAAGTTCATAGGCAATCTCACTGCTTCCTTCTGGCGCGTTTACAATGGTTGCAGCATCTGGAGCAACAATTTTCTGAGTGGTGTCAGGAATATTTTCCTGTTCAGGAATAACATCAATACGCGCTGCATCTGCAGGCGCTGGCAAAGAAGACGCCTCGCACATTGGTGCTATGGCACTTAATGCAATAGATAAGACAGCAATCCTACAGTTTTTATGTTTCATTACGTATTTATAGTGATTTGAAAAAAAAATATTTTCAATATTTACACTTCAATTTCATGTTACTCTTTAAAATAGTTTTTGTTTCTGTAACATTTACATTACTAATTTATTGTTAATAAAGAGTCTTATTAAGGGTTAAGCTGTTTTCTGAGTTTGTTCCAATATTGCAACCGTTTCTGAATCTCTCTTTCAAAACCGCGTTCTACAGGAAGGTAATATTCTTTGCGTGCCATTGTGTCAGGGAAGTAATGCTGCCCTGAAAACCTGTCTTTGCTGCTATGGTCATATTGATAGTTTTTGCCATAACCAATATCTTTCATCAGCTTTGTTGGGGCATTAAGAATATGTTTGGGAGGCATGAGCGAGCCTGATTCTTTTGCATCTTTCCTACTGGCTTTATATGCCATGTATGCTGCGTTGGATTTCGGTGCTGTGGCAAGATATATCACTGCCTGAGCAATGGCGAGGTCACCTTCAGGAGAGCCAAGAAATTCATATGAATCTTTTGCAGCCAGTGCCTGCGTTAATGCCTGAGGGTCTGCCAGTCCAATATCTTCCGAAGCAAACCGTACTAATCTGCGCAGAATATAAAGTGGCTCATCACCGCCTTCCAGCATACGCGCCAGCCAGTAAAGCGCTGCATCAACATCTGACCCGCGTAGAGATTTATGCAATGCGCTGATAAGATTATAATGCCCTTCGCGGGATTTGTCGTGCAGGGGCGCACGTTTTTGCACCAATGCAATCAGGGCATTTGCATCTAATATAGTGTCAATATCTGCATGGAATAATTCTTCACACATATTGAGCAAATACCGCCCGTCCCCGTCTGCAAGGGCGCATAAGGTGTGTCTGGCATTATCATCCAGTGGTAAGGGTTTTTGAGTGAAATTTTCTGCTGCAGCCATTAACTGAAACAATGCTGGTGTGTCCAGTCGGTTCAGAATCAATATTTTGCAGCGTGAGAGCAGTGCGCCATTAAGCTCGAAAGAGGGGTTTTCTGTGGTGGCACCGATAAGCGTGATTGTTCCATCTTCAATATATGGCAAAAACAGATCCTGCTGTGAGCGGTTATAGCGGTGAATTTCATCCACTAACAGTAATGTTTTCTTTCCTGCCTGTTTGTCCTGCTCAGCGCGTTCAAACACTTTTCTTACATCTGCCGTGGCATGGGAAATGGCAGAAAGCTGCACAAATTCCGCGTCACCATGGTCAGCGATGAGCCGTGCCATAGTGGTTTTTCCGCAGCCAGGCGGACCCCAGAAAATAATGGAGGGTATATTTTTTGACTTCAATGCATTGGAAAATAACGTGCCGTCACCCAACAGATGTTCCTGCCCTATCACCTGATCAAAGCTGGTTGGTCGCATTCGGTCTGCCAATGGGCGGGAGGCATCCTGTGCTGCGGGTATAGAAAAATCAAATGTTGCTGAATCCATGAGTTACGTTCCGCAAAATGTTTCCGTCACACGTTCTTCCGCTGTTGGAGGGTGGCGATATATGTTATGTTCAGATGAAACCATTTCATAAGGTGAAGAAAGAGCTTCAAGCAGTGCATGGGTTTGGTCTATCTCACCATGCTGCGCTGCTTCCAGCGCCGCTTGCACCAAATGATTACGGGGAATAATGGCAGGGTTTGCATCACGCATCATTTCATATGCATCTTCCTGACTTTGATGCTGACTGAAGCGCATCTTCCAGCGTGAGTGCCAGTTGATGAAATCATCATCCTGAGGCAATGACAGCGTATCATCGCACAACATGCGGAAACTATTAGTGTAATCTGCGCCCGCACGCTGCATCCATTTCAGAAAATCTTTTATCACTGTTTCATCCTGCGTATCTGCTTCCAGCAACCCCAGTTTGCGTCGCATCATGGCAAGCCATGCGGTCTGGAAACGAGTATTATAACTTCCCAGTATTTCTTCAGCAATCACCACTGCCTGTTCAATATCATCATCAAGCAACGGCAATATGCTTTCTGCAAAACGTGCCATGTTCCATGCTGTAATGCCTGCCTGATTGCTGAAACTATAACGCCCTTGATGATCTATGGAGCTGAATACGGTATTGGGATCATATTCATCCATAAAGGCGCAGGGGCCGTAATCTATGGTTTCGCCTGCAATGCTGACATTGTCTGTGTTCATCACGCCGTGAATGAAACCGACACGCATCCAGTTCACGACTAAGGCAATGTGCTGTTCCATCACAGATTTTAATAAACCAACATATGGGGTGGCTGTCCCCTGCATTTCAGGATAATGCCGTTTGATTGCATAATCCGCCAGCTCTTTTAACGCGCGTATATCACGTTTTTCTGCGACATATTCAAATGTGCCAACCCGTAGATGGCTTTGGGCGGTTCGGGTCAGAATTGCGCCTTGCAGCGCTGTTTCGCGGAAGACTGGCTCACCTGTTGTGACCACACATAAGCTGCGCGTGGTGGGGATATTCAGATTATGCATGGCTTCGCTGATAATATATTCTCGCAGCATAGGGGCAAGTGCGGCTCGCCCGTCTCCTCTGCGGCTATAGGGTGTTCTGCCTGAACCTTTAAGCTGGATGTCAATCCGCTGCCCATCTGGAGTGAGATGGTCGCCCAGCAAATGCGCACGCCCATCTCCCAGCATGGTGAAATTTCCGAATTGATGCCCTGCATAAGCCTGCGCTATTGGCGTTACACCTTCAGGAATGATATTGCCTGAAAAAACGGCAGCCGCTGCATTTTTATCATTCACTGTCAGACCCAGCTGACTGGCAAGTGCATCATTGAAAATGCAAAGCTCAGGTGCTTTCACTGTTTCTGGGGGGGTGACAGTATAACATAATGCTGGCAGTAACATATAGCTCTGCTCAAAATGCCACCCTGTTACAGCGGCATCAGGCATCTTCTGATGCATATTGTTTGAGCGTTTCTGACGATACATAATCCAGCATCTTCTCATGACAGCTTTCCAAAATAATGGGCGGGGCAATGCCTGCATCTAACGCTTCCTTCCACCGTACGGCACATAAACACCATTTTTGCCCTGCTTTCAAACCATCAAACCCATATTCAGGGCGAGGGGTGGAGAGGTCATTTCCCTGAGCTTTGGTAAAGTCCAGAAAGGGCTGGGTTAATATCGCGCATACAACATGGCGACCAGCGTCACGCATATCGGTGCGGCAATATCCATCACGATAAAATCCTGTCGCGGGGTCGTGGCAGCAGGGTTGTAATGGTTCACCAAATATATTTTTTTCTGACATAAGCATATGTGTGTTGTGTTCATTATTCAGATAGTGTGATTATCTGCAATAACAATATGGACAGGCATTATGCGCAGGCATCTTCCAGCGCATACTGCATTAACGTCTCTAAAGAAACATATTGCAGTGCTTTTTCATGACAGCTTTCCAGTATCAATGGTGGAGCAATGCGAAAACGAAGCGCTTCTTTCCAGCGTGCCATGCACAAACACCATTTGTCACCTGGTTTCAGACCAGGAAAACGCAATTCGGGGTCTGGCGTGTAGAGGTCATTTCCCTGTTTGAAGGAGAAATCAAGGAACTTTTCCGTCACAATAGCGCATAATAAATGTTCGCCGCCTCCATATCCATCAATGCGGCAATAGCCGTCACGATAAAAACCTGTGACGGGGTCAAGGCAGCAGGGCTTTAAAATCCCTCCTAAAACATTGCGTTGCGTTTCCATTCTGAACCGCCTTTATTTATGAACCTTATGTTATTTTACATATAATTATCTTAAACTACATCAATATTATATTCTGAATATAGATAATTTCTATCTTTTCATTCTGCGCAAATCTGTTTAAGCTGCTGCAGAAGTGATAATAAGGAAAAATTATGTTTGAAGTTACTGTGTCCACTGCTGCATCTGTGCCGCCAAAATCTGGTGCTGCGCCAAAACAACTGGTGATGTTTTTGCACGGGCTGGGGGCAGATGGGCATGATCTGATTGGTCTTGCACCTGAAATGGCAGATGCGCTGCCAGACGCACAATTTGTCTCTCCTGATGCGCCATATCCATGTGATATGGCGCCTATGGGCAAACAGTGGTTTTCCCTGCAAAGCCGCGAAACCGCACATATGACCACAGGGGTGGAAGCGGCAAAACCGTTGCTGAATGAATATATTGATAAAATTCTAAAAGAGTATCACCTGACAATAGATAAATTATTCGTAGTTGGCTTCTCACAAGGGACGATGATGGCGCTGCATACGTTGCTCACCCGCGCTGAACCCTGCGCAGGCATTGTCGGTTTTTCAGGCGCGATTATCGCCAGCCGTGACTTTGTGCCGACCATTACCGCAAAACCGCCAGTTTGCCTGATTCATGGTGAGATGGATGATGTGGTGCAATTTGCTGCCTTGCCAGATGCGGAAGGCGCGTTGGAAAAAGCTGGCATTGAAGTTGAGGCACACCCACAACCAAATCTGGGGCATTCCATTAACCCGCAGGGATTAGCCGCCGCAATTGCGTTTATTCAGAAGTATATGTAATATTTCGTCGTTCTGAGCGTAGCGAAGAATCCACTCTTGGTTGAACGCAAGAGGCTCTGGATTCTTCGGCGTTGCCTCAGAATGACAACTAAACAAGCACTGGCTTGCCATCCTCAATCGAAAAACTCTTTTCACCATCAAGCAGTGCCAGAGCTTCCTTGCCAAATAACTCATAACGCCAGCCATGCAGGGCAGGTGCAGTATCATCTCTTTGGATAAGCAATAATAATTCGTCTGAACTGGAAATGAGCCGTGGCGTAAGATTATGTTCCGCCGCTTTCATTTTCTGTAGTAATTTCAACATGTCGCGTATGGCATCTGTTTGCGGGGTGATGGGTTTATGTCTGCTCATTTGCGGGCAGGCTTCAGCAGGTAGTGCATTGGCTTTTTCAATGGCGCTGAACATAGCGCTGACCCAATCTGGCTTTTTTGGTGCGCCACGCGCATTTTTCACATCATCCCGCTGTTTTGGGTTGGACAGTGCCAGATAATGCAGACAGTCATCCCGCACGATCATATTGCGGGGTTTGTTAATGCGTATTGCGGTTTCCTCACGCCACGCTGCCAGTGCCTGCAAACGTGCAAGAAAGCGGGGGCGCGTATCTTTCTTTTTAATTTTCAGCCATGCATCTTCTGGAGCCGTATTATATAAGCCCACATCCAGAAGATGGGATGATTCTTCTGCTACCCATGCAGTGCGTTCACGCTTTTCCAGAGCAGCAAGAATTTTGGGATAGGCTTCACGCAGCAGGCGCACATCATCCAAGGCATATTCCAGTTGCGCTTCAGAAAGAGGGCGTTTGGACCAATCCGTGAATTGTTGCGCCTTGCAGATTTTCTGGTTCAGAAAATGTTCAATCAGCGCATTGTAGCCAATCTGTTCACCCATCCCCAGAATCATTGCCGCAATCTGAGTATCAAAAATGGGGGCGGGGACGTTGCCTGTAAGATTGACAAAAATTTCCAGATCCTGCCTGCCAGAATGAAAGATTTTCAGGATCTTGCCATCTGCAAGAAGGTCAAATAAAGGAGATAAATCAAGCTGTTTGGCTAAAGCATCAATGGCATATGCATCTCCCGTCTGCCCTGCCACCTGCACCAGACATAATTGTGCAAAATAGGTGCGTTCACGCAGAAATTCTGTATCAATAAACAATATTGGCTGTTGTTTTAAGTCTGCGCAGAGCGTTTGCAACGCATCATTTGTGGTGATTACCTGATTCATGAGTGTAACATATGCGATTTTCTGCTTAGTGTCATTACGAAAACTCCCTCTCCCTATGGGTGAGGGAAGTGTCCACAGCATTACCAGCCCTCATCCTAACCTTCTCCCTGAGGGAGAAGGAATGAATAGTTACTTGCCTTTTGATGCTCAGATGCGTAAAAAGACAGCATGAAAATTTTAATTGTTATTGCTGATTTTTACACCGATATTGCCGAGATGCAGCTTGAAGGCGCGAAAGATGCGTTGGAAGCCAAAGGCGTTGAATATGATATTGTGAATGTGCCAGGCGCATTGGAAATTCCTCCTGCCATCGCCTTTGCTGCGCAAAGCGTGCAATATGATGGTTATGTGGCATTAGGTTGCGTCATTCGCGGGGAAACCACGCATTATGATACGGTCTGTAATGATTCGTCTCGCGGCATTATGGAATTGGGCATTCAGCATTTTCTGCCCATTGGGAACGGTATTTTGACTGTGGAAAACCGCGAGCAAGCTGTGGCGCGGGCAGACAAGAAACAGAAGAACAAAGGCGCAGGCGCAGTGGATGCGTGTTTGCGTCTGGTGGAACTGCAAGCGCGTTGGATGGACACAGAATAAAGAGGCGATTATGGGCATTTTACCAGATCATTGGATACGCGAGCAGGCGTTAAAACACAATATGATTGAACCGTTTGTGGAAAATCTGCAACGTGAGAATGTCATTTCTTACGGCGTATCATCTTATGGCTATGATGCACGCGTTTCTGATGAATTCAAGATTTTCACTAATGTGGATTCAGCTGTGGTTGACCCCAAAAACTTCGCCAATGAAGGATTTGTGGATAGGAAAACGGATATTTGCACCATCCCACCCAACAGCTTCGTGCTGGCACGCACGGTGGAATATTTCCGCATTCCTCGTGATACATTAGTGGTGTGTGTAGGAAAATCCACTTACGCACGTTGCGGGATTATCGTGAACGTCACCCCACTAGAGCCAGAATGGGAAGGGCATGTGACGCTGGAATTTTCAAACACCACGCCATTGCCAGCGCGGATTTATGCAAATGAAGGCGCATGTCAGTTTCTGTTCTTAAAAGCGGATAGTGTTTGTGAAACATCTTACGGTGACCGCAAGGGAAAATATATGCGTCAGGAAGGCGTGACATTGCCACGCATTGATGCAAAAGGGAAGTAATGGACAAAATCAGAATTATTGGCGGTAAACCGCTTCATGGCAGTATCCGCACAAGTGGTGCAAAAAACGCGGCATTGCCGCTTATGTGCGCATCATTGCTCACGGCGAAACCGTTTACGCTCACAAACATTCCGTATCTTGCGGACATCGTCACTATGGCGCAGCTTTTGATGCAACATGGTGTGGAAATTACCATGTCGGACGGTCATAAAAAGCTAGAGGCAGGACAGCCTATTTCAGGGCGGACGCTGGAATTTGATGCAAGCAACATCACTAATCTCACGGCACATTACGATATTGTGCGCAAAATGCGTGCGTCTGTTCTCGTACTGGGTCCCTTGCTGGCACGTTTTGGTGAAGCAAAAGTCTCTCTGCCTGGTGGGTGCGCGATTGGGTCACGCCCGATTGATCTGCATTTAAAGGCGCTTGAAGCAATGGGCGCGGAAATTGAACTGGAACAGGGGTACATCCACGCCAAAGCGCCACAAGGTCTCAAAGGGGCGGATATTTATTTTGATAAGGTCTCTGTCGGTGCAACGGAAAACATCCTGATGGCAGCGTCACTGGCAGATGGAATCACACACATGCACAATGCAGCGCGCGAACCTGAAGTGGTGGATCTAGCGAACTGTCTGGTGGGCATGGGCGCAAAAATCGAAGGCATTGGCACAGCCGATCTGGTGGTGCATGGGCAGGCAGAGCTTGGCGCGGTGCATCACTCGGTCATTGCAGACCGTATTGAAGCAGGCACATTCCTTTCCTGCTGCGCATTGGCGGGGGGTGATGTAACCGTAAAAGCAGCGCCAGTGGAAGCAATGGCTCCTGTAATTGACAAATATCGTGAAGCAGGGCTGGATATTACAACAACAGGCAGTTCCATTCGCATTAAAAGTGATGGGAAAATGAACCCTGTGGATGTGGTCACGCAACCACACCCAGGTTTCCCAACCGATATGCAGGCGCAGATTATGGCAATGATGGTGATGACGGAAGGCGCATCCACCATCACTGAAACCATTTTTGAAAACCGCTTTATGCACGTACCAGAACTCATGCGCATGGGCGCGAATATCCAGATTCAGGACAGAAGCGCGATTGTGCGTGGTGTGAAAAAACTTAATGGCGCAAACGTCATGGCAACAGATTTGCGAGCCTCTGTATCACTCGTGATTGCAGCCCTTGCAACAGAGGATGAAACTATCCTGCACCGCATTTATCACTTAGATAGAGGCTATGAAAATCTTGAAGCTAAACTCGCACAATGCGGCGCAGACGTGGAACGCATCAGCTAGTGCTTATTTGCAATAGCGTGTTGAGCCTGTTGGAATATTTTCACCTAAGATAGAAAGATTCTCATCTTCCCCGTCTTTATAGTAAGTGCCGACATGCACTTCTGTTGCACCCAGATGCTTCTGAAAAGCGCGGTTGTTGATGCGTGACGGCGGCACACGAAGATTCATGGCAACATTGCCGCCATCCTGTGCCTGCACACCAGATGGCGCAACGCTTACATCGTTCCATTGGTTGCTCTCTGGATTATAGCGCACATCAGGCTCAGTAGTTGCTTCCACTGGTACGCAATCCTGCTTAGCTTTGTCTTTTGTAGTGTAAAGTGCTGAAGCGGGAAGGCTGGTTATGCTGAATAATGCTATTGTCAGGTAAGATAATTTTATCATGTTATTCTGTTATACGCTCGCCAATGGATTTACGTTTTCTGATCTGAGTATCATACTGTTCTGGGAAGGGGGCTGCAACCGTGTCCGTTGGTTCCGCTGCAGATGGTTCCGCTGCAGGTACAGGCGCGGCTGCAACGCCATCTGATGTTGGAACACCATCAGGGTAATAGGTTACAATATTTAATGCGCGAGGATTCCCTTCCAGCAGTTTCATATAGCCACTGGCAAAAAACTGATTTGGTTCTAATGTAAAGCTGATACTATCATCCAGAATGTAAATAGGGTTTTTGCTGCTGGTGGCCACGGCACGATGTTCCATCAGATTAGGAAGTAATGGAATATCATCATTTTCCTTATCTTTTCTTATCTGCTCAATCACTCGTTCATCCTGCGGTGTCCAGACAAGGTGAACAGAATCACGGTTGATGGACTGCACATAGAGTTCTTTGTCTCTTGCATTGTTAGAGGAGGTAATCAGAATATTATTCACATATACAGACCATGCTTTTGGCGTGTCATACATGATGGATGCAACATAATAATGCGGGAAAATTATCGGTGGTGCTGGAGGCGCTTCGGGGTCTTTCAGTCCTTCAAGATCAAGCGTCGCTTTTTCTTCAGGCGATAGGGACTCAACTTCAAATCCGTCACGTTCATATTTTTCTATATTATCCAGATAGGGAATAATATCCTTTGGGGCATAAAGCAATATGAGTGGGTCTTTTCCAAAAGAAGGCACAAACTCTCCTTCTCTTGATAGCCCGTCAGTGTTGATTTTGCCTTCCTGCGCCACGCTGCTATGCGCTGAAAATAACAATAATACAGATAATAATGTTATGAAATGCTTCATGGTTGCACCGTTTCCTTTCGGGCAATCCCAATCCATAAAAATGACAATTCCGCCTGCACAATGGATGGGGTCGAACCACGTCTGACATCCTGATATAGTGCATCTGACATAGGACGTTCACGAGTGACAGAAAATTCTGCAAATCTCACATATCCTGATAATTCTTCCTGCAACTCATTGATGAACGCATAGATATGCGCATCACTCAGCCCAAAAAACGTCATATTGACTTCGCGGTAAAGAGGTTCAAACCCTTCATATTTTTGGTTTGAATCTCCGTAAATTTTTTCGCTTGAGATTTTAAGTTCCAGATTTGTCAGCCTGTATTTCTGGCGCAAATTATTGATAACCCTTTGTGCATTATCAATATCCAGCGTGAATTTCCCAATATCATATTCTTGTAATAATTCATTATAGCGATTGAATGAAGATTCATAGATATTGAACTTCTGCTCCAGTTCAGAGACTTTCAGTCTCTTTTGTCTCAAAGTGCGTTCAACTTCCTGTTTTTCTGCGTAAGCTGAGTCACTATACATATATGCACCATATGCCAGCGCGCCGCTTATCACCACGGATACGAGAAAAATAATAATAACTTTTTTAAATTTTCTTTTCAGAAGTTCGGATTTGCTCATAATGCACCTCCGTCTTTTTTCACTGGGCCAGTAATATTTAGCGGCACTTCCAGCACCTGCCCATCCTGAGGTGTTTCTTTCATTTTTTCAAAATTGATGCTCACTTCGTCTGTGGTGGCTTCAAGTTCTGGAACAGACCCTTGCAGCAATTTATAATTATCCAGCTCCGTTTCCAGAAATTCCAGTTTTTTGCTCCAAATATCCGAAACATTTAGTTTTGCATCTAATGGCGCGTTAATTTCAAAGACAATATCAGTAGTTGTAATATCATCATTCTGGTCATTTGCTACAGGGCGTGCACCATTATTCATCACATCTTCTTTAATACCTACGACCCATTCTAATTTTGAGATAGTGAGGTTGTTATCAATAATCTTTGCAAGAGATGGCAGTAATGTGAAAAACTCTGGCGATGATTCTGAAATAATATCAGTAATTTTAATAAGTGAATCCACCACATATGGGTCTTCCTTAAAATCCTGTGCATCTCCTTCAAATCGCGTTAGCCGCGTGGTTATTTCGGACACATCATTTTCCAGTTCTGAGGTTTCTGCCGCATAGGAAAAGGCGCTATAGAGAAAATATCCACACGTGCCAATCAGTGCCAGTGTTCCAAGTGCGCTGGCTCCTTTTAACAAACCAATATATTTATAGAGATTTTCGGCTTTTCGGATAAAACTAGTATCTAATTGCAGTTGCTCTTTTTTGGCACTAAAAAAGGCTATGGATAGCAGAATGTCTGAATATCGGTCACCCGATAGCACAGAATCTTCAATGTTGAGAATTTTCGCTGCTTCATAAGGGGTCAGAATTTCTGTCTGATTAGAGGAAAAGGCTTCACTGCTGAGCGCTTTTTTGATTTCCTCGCCAACAATCATAATAATGTTGAGTCTGGAATTATTATTATAGGATAAGCGTCTCAGATATTCGATAGTATTTTTTGTTTCCTGTTCAATATTGCCTGCAAGCACGGAAACGTTGCTATCATCCAGGATCTGAGACATACGGGTAAATATGAGTTTGCCATCTTTCATGACAACCTGTCTGAAACCGCCAGTTTTGTTATTAGTCACCAGAATGTCCCATTCAGATGATTCTGTGGATGGGTCAACTGCGTCATTTTTCTTTTTGCGTTTGAACCCTTTTTTCTTTCCCTCGGAAGCGTCAGCCTTTCCCTGGAACAGGTCTTTTTTCACTCGCTGAATCAGCGTTTGAGATTCCACAGGGGCGAGATAAATGCCTACAAAACGGTTAGGAAGATCATATAACAGATCGCACCAATTTCTGAGGTTTTCACTATATGCCAGCGCAATCAACATGAAATTCCAGTCTTTTCTGCCAGATTTTTCACGCCCTAATGAGATATAGCCTTTAATATCTTCATTTGAAAAATCCCTGTCCAGACGGCGTTGAACAATTTTCTTCACACCAATCGGTGTGACGGGAGGAAGCGTATGTTTCACATATGACTGATCCAGCGTATCCACCAGCATTTTGATGGGATAAGTCGGGTATTCATTCATTAAAGTGACTAATGTGTCGGTTGTATTATCTGTCGGGGAAGGGGAGTAGAGTCTTCTTGTGACTACGCCACCTTCTATGCATGAAAGTATGCCGCCCTCATCTCCTACAAAGAGAATGAAATAGCCCTTTACCTTCTTCCCGCTTTTTTTGCTGGGAACTTTGGCTTTTTCTTCTTTTTTGCTGCGTGAAAGTCGTCCCATATATTAGAAATCCATTTCACTGAATGAGTTATAAAGAGGGCCAAATACGGCGGCAATCACCCAGAAAATCATTGAACCCATGATCACGGTCATAATAGGCTGAATAAGCGCAATCATCCCTTCAACCGCGTCATCCACTTCGCGTTTGTAGAAATAATTGATATTTTCAAGTGCTTCGTTCAAGTTACCGCTATCCTCTCCAATTTTAAACATTCGCACAACAAGGTTAGGAAATTGTGAAGATATACGGATAGAATCTGTCAGACGGTTTCCTTCTGAAACACTGCCATGCACCAGATCAATAGATTCCTGCAATACGCGATTGCCCACCACTTTCTTTCCCGCGATTAACGAATCAAGAATATCAATACCACTGCTAAACATGACGGCAAAAAAGTGTGTGAAGCGTGCCATATTGATCTTGCGGATAACCTGTCCGATAACAGGAAAATGCAACATCATATTATCAAACTTATACGCAAAAGCATAAGATGTTTTATAGAATGCTGTAATGATGATAGAGAGTATAATCGGCACGGCGATGACAAGATACCAGTATTCTCCAAAGAACTCCGAGAACGCAATCAGCGCTTTGGTGTGAAGTGGAATATGAAAGCCTTGCGACACAATAAAGTCAATCAACTGTGGTACAACAAACAGCATCAGAATGGAGATAACGCCCGTTAATACGACTGCAAGCACAATAGGGTAGGTCACAGCTTTTTTAATCTTACGGCGCAACTCGCCTGACCATTTCATATGCTCACTAAGATTAATAAAGGATTCCTGCAGGTTTCCCGTTTCTTCCCCTGCCGCAATCAAACCGACAAACACTTCGTTGAACACATCAGGATGTTTGCTTAAAGCCTCCGAAAAAAGTGATCCTGCTTTAATGGCTTCATAGACTTCAGAAAGCACGTTTTTCAGCTTTATGGAATCCGTAGCATCTCGCGCATCATCCAATGCTTCATGCAGAGGCACACCTGCTTTTTCGAGCTGCTCCATATGCATACAGAACACAATCATATCTTTCAGTTTTACTTTTGAAAACATGCCTGCTTTTTTGTCTTTCACTGCTTTGCAATTCATCAGATCCAGACCGAGGTCTTTCAGGCGTGCTTCAAGGTCAAGCTCGTTCGCGGCAACCATTTCCCCTGCTAATACGCGTCCAGCATCATTGACGGACTTATATTTATATAACTGCATGTCTACATCCTATCCGTTACGTTTACGCGGCGTATTAACTCTGCCACATCAATATCGCCGTTGAGAATTTTGGTGATGCCATCTTCCACCATCGGAATAAACCCTTTATTGAGCAGATATTCCGTCATCTGAGAACGTGTAGCACCTACGGTGATGAGTTCATCCATCCCTTCATCCACGGGCAGAATTTCCACCAGCGCCACCCTGCCTTTATAGCCTTTCTGATTGCATTCATCGCAACCAACAGATTCATATATTTCTGGAGGGTTAGCAGGGTTTTTGCCCAGAATTTTGCAATCTTCAGGGGTGGCTAGTTTTTTCTTTTTGCAGGCTTTGCATAATTTCCGCGCCAGACGCTGCGCCAGTGCGCAAATGAGCGAGCCTGAAAGCATGTGTGATGGCACACCAATATCGTTCAGTCGTGGAATCACACCCAGCGCATCATTGGTGTGCAGGGTGGTGAACACCTGATGACCTGTAAGTGCAGCACGCACGGCGTTGAGTGCAGTTTCCTCGTCACGCACCTCCCCAATGAAGATGATGTCAGGATCTTGTCGCATCAACGATTTAATTCCGCTGGAAAATGTCATGATGCCTTCTTTCACGTAAGTCTGGCGAATGAGTGGCAGTTCATATTCCACGGGGTCTTCCAGTGTCATGATGTTTACATCAATCGAGTTGATGTAATTCAGGATAGAATAAAGTGTGGTGGTTTTACCCGACCCCGTAGGACCTGTGACAATAATAATTCCCTCAGGGCGTTTGAGCAGGCGCTTGAGCAGGCTCATATTATGTTCGGTGAAGCCGAGATATTCCAACGGGAGAATGGATTTAGACTTATCCAGCAAACGCATCACGATATTTTCACCAAACACGGTGGGCTGCGTTGCGACACGGAAATCTACCTCTCGCCCCATTGCGTTAAATGCAATACGTCCATCCTGCGGCAATCGCGTTTCCGCAATGTTCATTTTGGACATGATTTTAATACGCACCGCAATGGCAGACCAGTAATCACGGTGGAAAGAGCGCACCTGAATGAGCTGACCATCAATACGGTAGCGCAAGCGGAGGAACGTGCCCTCTGGTTCAAAGTGAATATCAGACACGCCTTGCTTTACTGCATCAAGCAACAGCGCATTCACCAGACGCACGGTTGGACTAACATACCCGTCATCATTGCCATCAAGAACACTATTGTCTTTGTCTTTAATGCCCGTTTCAATTTCTTTCAAAATCCCGTCAATCGAGATTTCGTAATCATAATATTGATCTGCCAGTTCCTGAATTTCCGTTTCTGTGGAATAGACAGGTTTAATATTCGTGCCTTTCGGCACATGGCGGCGCACTGCATCAATCGCCAGTACGTTATGCACATCTGCCATCGCCAGACGCAATTCATTGCGTTCCAGTGAAATAGGGATGACTTTGTGGCGACGCGCGGTATCCTTTGAAATCATCTTAATGACGTTGGGATCAAGGAAGGTGCTTTTGCTATCAAAGCGTTCTGTTCCCGTGGATTCTGCCAGCACCTCAGCAAGGGCGGAATCCGTAATGAAGCCAAAATCAACGAGGATTTGTCCAAGCAGATTTTTGTTTTTCTTCTGTTCCTGCAAAGCAACATCAAGCTGATCTTTCGAGATAAGCCCCATATGGATGAGCCGCTCACCAATACGCATTTTCTTAATGCGTTCTTTTTGTTCATTTTTGCCAAAATCTTCAGGAAGCACGCTTTCAGTCTGCGTATTGTTTAAATCAATAGAGGATTTAAAAATGTCGGGCAGGTTATCAATATTGGTGTAATTATTATAATCCTTGCGCTCAGAATTAGTGTCAGTCAGTGCAGCGTCTGTGTTGGCAGCAGCATTAGCTGTTTCTTCGTCTATCATTGGAGCTGTGGTGCCTGCCATTTCTTCAAGCGGGTGATGTTCAGTTTCGTCTGACGTAGCGGGTTCAGATTGTTGTATATGCCATTGCACGTCTTCAGGGCGCGTTTCAACTGGTGCACCAAAACGCTTACGCTGCTCCTCCAGAAATTTCTGATAATCAGAAAATCCTTCAGAGTAAGATGCATCCTCCTGCATCATATCGTCATTTTGCTGCATCATAGACACGGTCATTTCACTGCATAAATTGGTTGCTCATAGTGAAACTGTTGCATCATTAAATTAAATATCTGCTAATTTTTAAGTAAATTTCTTATCAATGCTTAAAAAACGCACCAAATATTTGCAACTATGCACGGAAATTGCATATTATCAGTTATATAACATAAATATAGGGTAGCATATGTCACCACTGAAGATAGAGCATATTTCAAAGTCATTCAATAACCACAAAGTGCTGGACGATATATCACTCATATTAAATGAAGGGGAGATATTTGGTCTGATTGGATTGAATGGTATTGGCAAAACAACGCTTATCAAAATTGTTCTTGGGTTGCTTTCGGAAGATTCGGGTGATGTTTCTTTATATGATACGTCGTGGAAAAAAGTGTCTGCCAAGCGCCACTTGTCATATCTGCCTGAAAAATTCCAACCCTCCCGTCTGCTGACGGGCAAAGAATGTCTGGATTTGTCCATGTCTTATTATGATAAGCCTTACGACCATGACAAAGCCTGTGATGAAGCGGAGCGTCTTGGGTTAGACCCTAAAGCTCTGGATAAGCGTGTATCGTCTTATTCCAAAGGAATGGGGCAAAAAATCGGACTGATTGCATCCCTGATGGTGGATACACCATTATTGATTCTGGATGAACCTATGAGCGGGTTAGACCCCAAAGCACGCATCCAGTTAAAAACACGGCTGAATCAGGCGAGGGATGCAGGAAAGACGATTTTTTTCAGCTCGCATATTCTGGCAGATATTGAAGAAATCTGTGACCGTATTGCCATTTTGCATGATGCGAAGTTCCAGTTTCTTGGCACTACGTCTTCATTTAAAGATAAATATAAAAATATTCCACTTGAGCAGGCATTTTTGGAAGTGATTGGCGAGCAGGATATGCAAAAAGCCAGTGCCTGATATACGCCAGATTGCGCGTGAAGCAGATACGGAGCGTTATATATGCTCTCTATGTGCTGACCCTCAGCGGCGCAAGGCAATTTGGGCAACGATTGCGCTGATGCATGAATTGCTTAAAATTCCTGCCACAGTCTCAGAACAGATGGTAGGCATGATACGCGTGAAGTGGTGGCAGGAGCAGCTGGAACATCTTGCCACGAAGGATAATAAAGCGCGTCGTGACCACCCCGTGTTGCTGGCATTGGCAGATATATCACTCCCGAAAGACCAATGTGACGCTGTGTGCGAAGCAGTGATGCAGCAATGTGGGGAAACCAATCTTACGCTGAGCGAAGCACAACATGCGTTAGGGGCGTGTTACCAGTTACTCTCTCATGCAGCAGGGGAGGAAGAACACAACGCCATTTATGAGGCGTTAGGCAATGAAGCAGCGCTCATTGCAACTATTCGTGTGAACGTGCTGAAATCTGGCTGGTCAGCTGCATCGGAGATTATGTATAGTACGCTGAGTGATTGCGCGAGCATTGAGGCAGTGCAGCATTCTGGTTTTTTATGTGCGCTGAAACAGCATAATGAGCTATGGAAGCAACGCATTACTGCATCAAAAGCCAGCGATGAAGCATCTATGCTGAAACATATCCCCTTTTTTGCGTTACGGGTGTTATGGAAGCGGGTGTTTAAATAAAAAAAAGCCAAAGGCTGTTGCCTATGGCTTGATATATCTATTCGGGACTATTATCTCCAATCAGGTTCGTTTTCAAACGCTTTCATACATTTAGCAATAGCCTGTTGAGGGTTGTTTGCATAGGTCTCGAAATATCGTCCAGGAACGAACTTTCCGTTTTTTGGTAGACCGTAATCAGCTTTTTTTATCTTTTTTTTGATTTCGCTTACTTGAGTGCTAAATTCAGTAATATCTAAGGTTACAAATTCTCCTGCGCGTTTGCAGGATACGGCGTAAATTCTATCTGCCATGATTTTGTGTAAATAAAGGTCAGGGTGTTATTTATCGGTTCTTGTGCAGGTTGTAAAGCTGCAAAACGAAAAAAGGGCGCTTTTACGCGCCCTTTTAACATAAAAAAACAGAACTAAGTTTATGCTGCCTGTTTGCGCAACATAGTCAATAGGTCAGATGTTGCATCCTGTTGCTCCACGCCATCAGCGGCTGCCACTTCACCTGCAAGACGGCCAAGTGCAGATTCATAGATCATACGTTCACTGTATGAACGCTCTGACTGATCTACGTTCTTGTGAAGGTCACGTACGACTTCTGCGATCTGGATGATGTTACCAGAATTGATTTTGGCTTCATATTCCTGCGCACGACGGCTCCACATGCCACGAGATACTTTTGCACGTCCTTTCAGTGTTTTCATGGCTTTTTCCATTACCACTTCATCGCTGATGCCGCGTAGACCAGCTGCTTTTGCGCGATGGGTAGGCACACGCAATGTCATTTTGTCACGTTTGAAATTTATCACAAATAATTCAAGCGTCACTCCTGCCACTTGTTGTGTTTCAATCGCCTCAATCTCACCAACGCCGTGAGTGGGGTACACAACATGCTGTCCTACCTTGAATTCTTCTTGCTTATTTGTCATAGATTGTCCTTATTTTGTTAATGTTATCGGTACGATTGCAGTTGCTACCTGCTGCAAATCGCGCGTCACTCTTGGGCGGGAAATGACACAAACATTTCCTGTCGCACCTTGCTTGCCACGTGTTATATATACCACAAAATAAGACGTAAAAAAACTACTAATATCATATTTTAGTAAAATTTTCGTTTAAATGCATAAAGGCTGCTAAAAGAAAAGGTTTGGGCGGGCTAGCCTTCTTGCACATCAGGTAAGTAATGCGTTATGAGCGATAATCCGCATTGATCTTAATATATTCTTCTGTCAGATCCGTTGTCCAGATGGTCGCGGTGCCTTCACCCACGCCCACATCCACATTGACTGAAAATTCAGATTGTTGCATCACTCGGTCTGCATCTTCTTCTTTGTAAGAAGCGCATTTGTGACCGCCACCATCTGTGATAACCACATCATCCAGTGCAATGCGTAATTTATCCTGATTTATCCATTTTTCAGATTTGCCGACCGCCATAACGATACGCCCCCAGTTCGGGTCTTCGGCTGCAAAAGCGGTTTTCACAAGAGGCGAATTGCCAATTGCCAGCCCTATATGACGGGCAGCTTCATTGTCTTCTGCGCCTGTGACGTTAATAGTCACAAATTTGGTAGTGCCTTCACCATCTTTTACGATCAGCACTGCCAGTTCCTGCATCAGATCATGCAATGCTATTTTGAACGCATCCAGACGGTTATCCGCCGCTGTGTCAATCTCTGCATGTTTTGCTGCACCTGTGCCAATCAACAATACAGTGTCATTGGTGGAGGTGTCACCATCCACTGTGATGCAGTTAAAGGTTTTTTGCGTGTTGCGTGAAAGCAGGGTTTGCAAGACGGAAGCGGGCAGGGCGGCATCTGTCACGATATAGCCCAGCATGGTTGCCATATTCGGCGCAATCATGCCAGACCCTTTGGCGATCCCGTTAATTTTCACTTCAACACCATCAATTTCTGTTGTGCGTGTTGCTACTTTCGGAAATGTGTCTGTTGTCATAATTGCGCGGGCGGCGTTTTTCCAGCCATCTGCCGTTTGCGTGCTGTATAGTGCGTCCATTGCATCCAGCATTTTCTGCACGGGTAGGAATTCGCCAATAACCCCTGTTGAGGACATCATTATGTTGGATGGAGCCGTGCCATATTGTGTTGCAATGGCAGAGCATAAAGTAGCGGTGTCATCCAGCCCGCGTTGTCCAGTAAATGCGTTTGCATTGCCAGAATTGACGTATAGCGCTTCAATATGCCCGTCCAGACAGGCATTGCGACACCATTGCACAGGGGCAGCTGCTGTTTGCGAACGTGTATATACGCCAGCGACCTGCGCTTCCTTGGCAAATTTCATTAATAATACGTCGTGACGGCTTTTATAGCGTATGCCCGCGTTGGCGCTGGCAAAGGTGATGCCGTCTATTTCTGGTAGTTCAGGATAAGTCTCTGGTGCAAAAGGTGATGTTTTCATGCGCGCTACTATAAACGAACATAACATAAATTGGCTATAATAGTTTTATGACAATTTGTTACACATCCCGACTCACGCAGAATGACAGACAATCCTGCAAGGCGTGAATGATGGTTGCGTCACCGCCTGTTTGCTCGATTGCATGTGATGCTTTCAATGTGTATTCTGTTGCCAGATTAAGCGTTTGCCGTATACCGTCCACTTCCTCAATATAGCTGATGGCTTCTTCCAGATCGCCCTCGCGCATATCCTGTTCGCCAATCACGCGTTCCCAGAAGGCTTTTTGCATAGGATTGGCAGCTTCATACGCTAAAATTACGGGCAGCGTCATCTTCGCCTCGCGCAGATCATCCCCAATCGTTTTGCCGAGAGTGGCTTGTGTGGCAGAGTAATCCAGCGCGTCATCCACCAGTTGAAAGGCAATGCCGAGATAGGTTCCAAAATCCTGTAAATGCTGTTGTTGCTGTGGCTGATCGCAAATGAAGGCTGCCACTTCGCACGCCGCGCTGAACAAGGCAGCGGTTTTCGCGTGTATGATCTGCAGATAGATCTCTTTGCCAGTGCTTACATCTCCCGCGGCGCTGAGTTGCAGCACTTCCCCTTGTGAGATGGTTGCAGAGGCATCTGAGAGGATTTTAAGCACGTCCAGAGAGCCATCAGCCACCATCAGCTGAAATGCACGGCTGAGCAGATAATCCCCTACCAGCACGCTTGCCTGATTGCTCCAAATGGCATTTGCCGTATCATAGCCGCGGCGCATGGTGCTTTCATCCACCACATCATCATGCAATAAGGTGGCAGTGTGAATCAGCTCCACTGCCGCTGCCAGATGAATATGCCGTGAGCCATTGTCATATCCCAAAAGCTGCGCACAGGCGATGGTCAGCGTAGGACGCAATCGTTTTCCACCCGCTTTCACAATATGCTGCGCAATATTCGTAATTAAGGGGACATGCTGATTAGCGCTGTTGATGATGACCTGATTCACATCAGCCATTGCAGCAGATGTGCTTGCTTGCAGAGTGGATAGAGTCGGTGTTGGCGTATAGGTCATGTAAGCTAAGTTATGCAATGATTGAGCGCCCATTAGAAGGAGGTTGCGGCTCATTGTCAATAGGAAGCGGCACAATCTTCGTGTCAAAACGCAATGCGCCAGAAAAACCGCTAATTTCCTGTGCGCGAGCGTAAATATTTCGAATATCCTGCTGCATACTCGCATTCCAGTCTGTGTCTGTCCGTATCACGGCATCAAACTGTATGCTTCTGCCACGCTGTTGCACCAGCCCATCAATCTGCATTCTGCCAAGCCGCGTCAGTTCAATATCCACGAGAAAATGATCAGTTGTACTGCGTGCGCCGTTTGGCGTTTCATGCTCTTGCCCTTTGGTGAAAAGTTTTATGGGGTTGATCTGTTGCTCATGGGCGAGGGGAATTAATAGCTGATGCCAGTTATTATCGCGTGGTTCGGCAGGAACATTGCCGAGTGCCTTAAAATCATTTGCCAGCTTTCCCAGCATGTTGGATTTTCCCTGCAATTCCAGTTGTTTGAGATTGTCATCGCCAATCCACTTTCTGAAATCACCGCCTTTCAGCGCGGTCATCAAAAACACAATTTCAGTGGTCAGGTTCGCTCCTGTGCGGGGAACAAGATTTGGTTGCGTTCGCGCTGCGGCTTCGGTGGGGATGGTGTAGGTTAGCGCTTCCAGTTCCTTGAAAGAAGATAATTCAGTGCTGTTCTGTGCTGCTGCCTGTGGCTGCTGCGTGTTGCGCACATCCGCAATATTGATTAATTCAAAAGTGATAACAGAGTTTTTCGGCAGGCTGGTGGTTACGAATAATTTGAACGTGCCAATATCCGTCTGCACCGTAAGTTCGCGCGGTTGGGAATTGTTGATTACGACACCTTGCAGAATGTTGGAAGCAGATTGCGCCGCGCTTTGTGAAGAAGTACCCGTTGTGCCAGCCGCCGCAGTTGAAGCGCTGGTCGCTGGAAGATTGGGTTGAGTAGCCATCGTTGCCTTGCCTGCTTCTGGCGCGGCGTTGGTGATAATATTCTGTGTGTTAATATTGGTTTGTGCGTCATTCGCAGGATTTCCTGTTGCAGGTGCGCCTGTCGGCAATGTAGCCGCGCTGCTGGCAGATGCTTGTCCTGTTGCTCCTGTAACTTGCCCTGAAACCTGCGCTGCAGTTTGCGCTGGGTTGATGCTGTTGGTGGGAGCTTGTGGCTGAGACGCATTATTTCCTGCCTGAGCAGTCGGCACGGGTGGCAGGGTGCTTTGGGCTGCTTCATTATTTGCCTGTAAGACTTGCATCTGCGGAAGGGTAGCGGATGCACGTTGCGCCGCCGTCAGTGCGTATCCTGTGCCTGGTGCAATGGTGCTGAGACTATGCGTATGCGCATTGGAAGTGAGAGGCTGCAACCCAGTGCCATCTGCATTTGGCACCTGAATATTCGTAATCTGTAATTGCACAGACGTGCCAATATTCGCCTGTGCCAGCAGCTGCGTCATAGGGGGTGTCAGAGAAGCAGAAGCCAATGCAGCAGGCGCTGGCAAAATGACGAAGACACCCCGCGTCACTGGCAACGTTGTGTTTTTAGCTGCATTACCTGCCTGAGCAGTGGCGGTTGTTTTTGCAGTGACTGCTTCATTGCTTTGCAGTAATTTGGAGCTTGTGTTAACCGTGTCCTGCCCTGCAAGCTGTTGTTGCCCCTGTGCCTGCTCAAGATATTTTCCCAAAGACAGACCATTCACGCTGATCAATCTCGCAATGGCGTTTCCGCCATGCTGTTCCACGCGGAATGCCACTTCCGCACCGCGTTTAAGCGGCACTTCGGTCTGAATGGTGATGTTGCCTTGCGTAGTTTTAATGGTGACGGCCTGTTGTGCGCCTTTTGCCACCACCTTGCCACGCACCACGGCATTATCTGGAAATTGCTGCAGGGTAGTGGTGTTGTTCAGCGCCAGCGGCACTTTAGTGGCGCTGCCTACATTGCTGCTCAAAATGGTTGCCAAACCAGTAAGTAGCCCTGAACCATCCATCGCTCGTTACATATCCTGCAACAATTTGATAGAAATGGCCGCTGCGTCTGTTGCTGCAGTCGTATGCGGGGATTTCTCAACAATAGGCGCTTGCGCACGGATGGCATCCCGCACTTTGTTGTCCTTGCGAATAATGCCGAGCAATGGCGGTGTGAACCCCAGAAAATTCTGACAGGCTGTGCTGAGTGCGCCATATGTCCGTGCGCCTTCTTTTTGTGTTACTGCCTGATTCACCACAATGTTAATTTCGGTTTTCTGCAATTTTGTGGTGCAGAGTTTGATGAAAGCGTAAGCATCTGTAAGGGAGGTTGGCTCATCCGTTACCACCACAATGCAGCGTGACGCGAGAGATGCCATGAATTGCGCATATTGCTCAATCCCCGCACCCAGATCAATCATCATATAATCATAAGAGCGTGACAAATCTATCAATTCAGATTTGATGGTGTGCAGTTTTTCGCCTGCCAGATTGGCAAGGGTGGTGGATCCTGAGCGCCCTGCAATAATATCAAAGCCATATTCGCTATGGGTGATAACGTCCTTCAAAGGCACGTTGCCGCGTAGCGTCTGGCTTAAATCTCTGCTGGGGGTAAGTCCAAGCTGCACATCCACATTCGCCAGCCCGATATCCCCGTCAAACAGCAGCACCTGCCTGCCTGATCGCGCGAAAAGTTGTGACAATGTGATGGAAAGCCACGTCTTTCCAACGCCACCCTTGCCAGAGGCGACAGCTATAATATTGTTTGCGCGTTGTGTATCGTTATTCATAGCAAGTGCCATTATGGCTGATATCCCATGTAAAGTTGAGTTAGTTTCTGTGCTGTGCAACGCTCAAACGTGCCGAGTATTTTCTCACTACCCGTTACATTGCAAAATTGCAAGCCTGCTGCATGTGCTGCATTTAACATCCCCCCAAAGCGGCGGGCAGCGTCAATGCGTGTGACAATCATTTTTTCCACACCGAGGAAAGAAAATGCGCGTGAGACTTCATCTGCCTCATGCGGGTCAGACCCTGCAGGATAGACCAGCACGGGGTCAAGTTCAATCAAGCCTGCAAATTCACCCAGCTCTTTCAGTTCATAAAAATCATATGGGTTTGCACCTGCACTATCCACAATGACTGATTCATTCAGAGGAATGTCTGATAGCATGAGTTTAAGCGTTTGTCGTGTGTCTGCAATCTGCAAATCAATGCCCAGAATATCTGTGATGGCTGCAAGTTGCTCCACACCGCCTGCGCGTTTATTGTCTGTGCTGACAATATGCACTTTCTTTCCCGCTTTCACAATAGTAGCGGCAATTTTTGCTGTGGTCATGGTTTTGCCTGCGCCAGGTGCGCCAATAAGAATGTGGCGGCAGCTATCATCAACAATCTTTAGAGGCTGCATGGAAAAGTTGGTTTCAAATAAATGTTTTACCCAATGTTCCAGCGGGTTATGGCTTCCTGAAAGCGTCAGTTCAGGTGGCGTACCTGCCTTGTCCAGTTTTTGCAGGAGAGATTCAATCACATAATCATTCACGCCATGCGCCAGAAACAATTCATGCAATGCCTGCGCAATGTCACTAGGAACAGATTTTGGTGCAGATGCATTACGCACAGGTTTCACCAGTTGATGCAGATGCGCACTGGGTTCGCTTACTGGTGCAATATAGGGGTCTGCCTGCGCACTATTTTTCCGAGAGGGGGTATCATTATTATTCAGTGAATCAAACCACGGCGCATATTCTTCATCCGATGCATCAGACACATCATCACAAGCGGCTGTAATGCTGACACCATTTTTTCCGTCCTGCTGGGTGGAAATGATCACCGCATCATCGCCAAGCGCATCCCGCACCTGTTCCATGGCGTCTGTCATATCGTCAGCAGTGAAGGTTCTTAAGCGCATATACGTTTACTTTTACTATAGTTTTTGTTAAAATACAGTCTGTTGTTATTATTGAGGTATATACCTTTGTTTAATTCAGATAACGAACTCTCTGCATTAGTTGCGGTAGAGTTGGAAAATCGTTTGGATTTTTTACTTTTCATAGTCAATTTGGACAGAAAGACCGTCATTCGTTTTGACAGAGTTTTTTCTGGGATGCGAGCCATTGAACAAGCGATAGCTGGCAATGAAGCTATTGATGAGTATGAATTTATATTGATGGAAAATTTTCTGGCAAAACTTATTATTATGCCAGAAGGTGACCTTGTAATGTTGCGCTTTAACAATAGCACATTAGTTCCTGAAGCGCTGGACAGCTTTCCAACGGAAGAAACATTTGAAGTGATCAGACTATAGTCCAGATTTAACTTGCGCCCCAGTGGCGCATTTTTTTTGTATGTTTTTTTCATGACAGCACCTCAACCTTATAACTCCCCTCTTGAAAGGGAGTCAAAACAGCAAGGCTGTTTTGGTGGGGAGCGTATGATGCAGAGTTACATATCACCCCCACCGAATCGCTTGCGCTCTTCGACTCCCCCCTCAAGGGGGAGTTAATGTCTCCGTCATTCTGAACGTAGTGAAGAATCCATCTATCCACTGGCGGAAGAATCTCTGGAACTTGAAGCGTTGCCTCAGCATGACAATACAAACCCCACATCATAACTGCCCCAATGCCTTAATACGGGCTTTTGGATGGATTTCATTTTGTGACATCACCATTGTGCTGGAGCGGAAGCGTTCAATGATGGAGCGCACGTAAGGGCGGATGGTCGGGCTGGTGAGCAACACAGGGTTGTCACCCTGCATCACATGCTGATCGCATTTGGTGCGCACAGTAGTGATAAATTCCTGAATTTTGCTTGGTGCCATCGTCAGGTGCTTTTCATCCCCTTGCCCTGAAATGGAATCAACAAATACCTGCTCCCAGCTGGGGGACATGGCAAGCACAGGGATCACCCCATCATGATTGGCTGCTGCATGGCTTATCTGGCGGGCAAGGCGGGTGCGCACATGTTCTGTGATAATGGTGAAATTCTGCGAGGTGCGCGAACTTTCTGCCACAGCTTCCATGATGGTTGGCAAATCACGAATGGAAATCAGCTCGCCGAGCAGATTCTGCAGGATGCGCTGAACGCCATTCACAGTGATTTGTGATGGTATGGTTTCGGCGATTAATTTCTGCATATCTTTATCCAGATCATCCAGCAATTTTTGCGTTTCTGCATAAGAAAGCAATTCGGCAAGATTCTCTTTTACCACTTCTGTGATATGGGTGGTGATCACTGTAGGCGGGTCTACCACGGTCAGGTTTTTGAATAATGCTTCCTCACGATGCTGATCCGTAATCCACATAGCAGGCAAACCAAAGGTTGGCTCAGTGGTCGCTTCACCTGGCAGTGCAATCTTGCCACCTGAAGGATCCATCACCAATAGCATATCAGGGCGGATGTCCCCACGCGCATGTTCAATTTCTTTTACCTTGATCACGTACGTATTCGCAGGAAGCTGCATATTATCCTGAATCCGCACCGCAGGCATAACAAAGCCAAGCTCGCGGGCAATCTGTTTGCGCAGTGCTTTAATCTGTTCAGTCAGGCGGTGTCCTTTCTGGTAATTGATCAGTGGCAATAAGCCATATCCCAGCTCTAAACGCAGACTGTCTATATGCAGGGTCTGTGCAATATCATCTGGTTCACCAGCGCCTTGTGGTGCAGGCATGGGTTTGCCATCTGCACCTGTTACCATAGTCGGTGCGCCACCAGATGAACGCGCCATAGCGCCGCCACCTGCCGCTGCTTCCTGCTCAGCTTTATCTGCTTTCATGCCAACATAGACGAGAAAACCTAAAATGGCAGATAATATCAGGAATGGGATAGCTGGCATACCAGGAACAAACGCCAGAATGAACGCAAGAAAAGAGGTCATGCCGAGCGCGGCAGGAAATTCATTTAACTGCCCCAGAACCGCTTTTTCAGAGCTTCCCGCAACACCTGCTTTCGTCACTAACATACCCGCAGCGGTGGAGACGATCAGTGCTGGAATCTGAGAGACCAGACCGTCACCAATGGTCAGCAATGTGTATGTCTGCATAGCTTCGCCAAAGGTCATCTCATAGGTTACTGTGCCGATGATGATACCTGCAATGAAGTTAATGAAGGTAATCATCAGGCCTGCAACCGCGTCCCCGCGTACGAATTTTGACGCACCATCCATTGCCCCGAAGAAGGTGCTTTCATCTTCCAGTTCTTTACGGCGGCTTTTGGCGACTTCTTCATCAATCAATCCAGCAGACAAATCCGCATCAATTGCCATTTGTTTTCCTGGCATGGCATCAAGGCTGAAACGTGCAGAGACTTCCGCAATACGCCCCGAACCTTTGGTGATTACCATAAAGTTAATAATCGTCAGAATGCCGAAAATGATGATCCCGATGGCGACCTGCCCGCCCATTGCAAATTCTCCGAAGGCAGCAATCACCTGTCCTGCTGCGTCAGGGCCGTCCTGCCCGTTGGTGAGGATGAGCCGTGTGGATGCTACGTTAAGCGAGAGCCTGAGCAGGGTTGCAATCAGAAGGATAGATGGGAAAGAACTCAAACCTAATGGTTTTTCCACAAACAGCACCGTCATCAGAATCAGCACGGAGAGCGTAATCGAGATGCCAAGCAGAAAGTCCAGCAGCATCGGCGGCATGGAGACAAACAGCACCATGAGAATGCCCATAAAGCCGAGTGCGAAGAAAATATCCGCACGTCGAATGGCAGACTGGAACGCGGTGTTAGCGCGTGCCATGTTCGCAGAGCGTGGTGCTGGGAGGTTATCTGCCATTAAGAGCTGACTCCTTCAATATCATCATTATATTGACGCAGTTTATTGCGCAATGTGCGGATGGAAATGCCTAAAATATTGGCAGCATGGGTGCGGTTGCCGAGGCAGTGATCCAACGTCTGCAATATCAGATCTTTTTCTACATCTGCCACCGTGCGCCCAATCAGCGATGCCAGTTTTGCGTCATTGCCATAAGATGCACCGATTGGCGCAGCAGGCGCTATTTTTTCAGGCGCTTTTGGCGCAGGAATCTGTGGTTGTGGCTCATCACCAAACATTTCCTCATCATCCATGTCAGGCAGCATAATGGCGCGTTCGTCTATCTCCGCGCCTTGCGCCATCAACACGGCGCGGTGAATGGTATTTTCCAGCTCGCGGACATTGCCTGGCCAATCATACGCATCCAGCTTGATTTTTGCTTTGTCTGAGAGTGGGCGAGGGGGGACGCCATTCGCTTTGGAATATTTCTCCACAAAATGTTCAGCAAGCAACACTATATCACCATCACGCTCCCGCAATGGCGGCAGTTCTGTGCTGATGACGTTCAGACGGTAATAGAGATCTTCACGGAATTTGCCTTCCTTGATATATTTCATCATATCACGGTTGGAAGTGGCGATGATGCGAATATCCACTTTAATCGGTGCATTGCTGCCCACACGGTCAAATTCTCTTTCCTGAATGGCGCGGAGTAATTTGGCTTGCAGCTTCAAATCCATCTCGGAGATTTCATCAAGCAATAAGGTCCCTTTATTCGCTTCCTCAAACTTGCCAATGCGGCGATGTAGTGCGCCCGTGAACGCGCCTTTTTCATGTCCGAATAATTCAGATTCCAGCAAGTTTTCGGGGATGGCTGCGCAGTTGACAGAGATAAAAGGCTTGTCTGCGCGTTTGCTTTTCTCATGCGCATAACGTGCAATCACTTCCTTCCCTGTGCCAGATTCCCCTGTGATGAGGATAGACGCATCAGAAGGCGCGACTTGCTCCACCATAGACACCACTTGCTTCATGGCATCTGATTGATGCAACACAGTGCGTGTTTCTGCACTGATAGTTTCCAGCACGGCAGCAATGAGTTCTTCATCTGGGGGCAGGGGAATATATTCTTTCGCACCTGCTTTAATGGCTTTCACAGCCGCTGCTTTGTTCCGCGAAATGCCGCAGGCAATAATAGGAACGGAAATGCGGTTGGTGCGTAAGCTGTTGATGAAACGTGCCACATCTTCTTCCACATCAATCATGATGATGTCAGCCCCTTTGCCACCCAGCAGCGCTGTCACCGCATCATCAGGTTGTTCAAAATGCGTCACCTTTGCGCCGCGGCGCGTCGCAATCGCAATTGCTTCTCCGATTTGTCCTTCCAATATGCCTGTGATGGTGAGTCTCATAAGTCCGTGTCAGTTCTGTTTTCTAAAAATATGTAATGCGTTGCGCAGCGGGCAGAATGGCGTTTAGCACTTCTTCTGTTCTGCGCGGATTTTCTTTAGCGGCAATGGCAACCAGTCCTTTAAGATATACTTGCTGCACCAGCAATTCATTGTCTGATAAGCGTTCCAGCTTGGTGGCAAGTGGTGAGAACACCAGGAACGCTAATATCGCGCCATACATAGTGGTCAGCAAAGCAACTGCCATCGCGGGGCCAATAGATTCAGGGTCATCCAGATTGCCGAGCATCTGCACCAGACCAATCAGCGTTCCAATTAACCCCATTGCAGGAGCAATGTCAGACGCTTTGCGCAACACCGCAATGCCGCGTCCATGACGCGCAAGGCGTGCATGAATATCCTGTGATAACACACGTTCCACAATCGGCGCTTCCATTCCATCCACTGCCATGCTGAGTCCTTTTTTCTGGAAAGAGGTTGAAGGCAGACTGTCTGCTTTCGGCTGCAATGCCAGCACGCCATGCTTGCGTGCTTCTTCCGCCATTTCCAACAGATTCATTGCCGCCTGTGATGCATCTTCCTCAGGGTAAATGACTGTGCGCGAGGTCAGCACCAATGCGCGCCCTAAATCTACAAAGGAAAAACTGGCTATTACTAGCGCAAATGTGCCAAGCAACACAATGAGAATAGAGGGAATATCAATAAATGTAGAAAGCGACCCGCTATAGACAATAGCCGCCACAATCAGCCCGAAAGCAGTGCAGATGCCAAACAGGGTGGAAAAGTCAACGCGAGTTCTCATGTGGTTATGCCTTTACTTTTATTAAATGTTTGGTTAAGAACTTTTTTGTAGTTTATATTTAGGTAAATACCTATGGCTTTATGCAGAGGTTCGTATTCAACAATTATATCAATAAACTTTTTAAAGTTCTTTGAAGTAACTGTTGAAAATGGTTTTGAAATATACATAGACAAACTTTCAAATGAACATGCCAAACAAGCCTTTGAAGAAGGTGATGTTGAGTACAATTTTAAACCTGATACAGTATTTTCTTTGAAAATAGGATCTGGAACATATTGGTTTACATCAACTTCTGAGGATGTTTTTAAGAAAAAAATTGAATTATAAGAGCGTTCTTTAAACGCTCTTTTTTTTGCGTCATGCCATCCAGCATTCCAACTCCCCCCTTGAGGGGGAGTCAAAACAGCGTGGCTGTTTTGGTGGGGGAGATTCACTGTTGCACCCGTACGCACCCCCACCGAATCGCTTGCGCTCTTCGACTCCCCCTTCAAGGGGGAGTTATGTTTGTGCTCGCCATTCTGAGGCAACGCCGAAGAATCCATCTCTCGGCTTGGCGTACGCGGCGAAATGGATTCTTCACTTCGTTCAGAATGACGGGTTTGATAAAACATCACTTCTTATCACCTTTGATGATTTCAGTCATAGTCACGCCAACACGGTCTTCCACGACCACCACTTCACCACGTGCAACCAGGCGTGTGTTAATATAGATATCCACTGGTTCACCGACTTTCTTGTTCAGTTCCACCACCGCGCCGCGTCCAAGCTTTAACAACTGGCTCACCTGCAACGTGGTTTTTCCAAGCACAACGGAGATTTGCACAGGAATATCCTGCACAGCGTCCAGCGTGAGGCTGCCATCGCCACTATCGAGTAAATCATTGGTTACTTGTTCCATTTCAGACATGATATTTCCTTACTTATTGGTTAGTATTATCTGGAGTTTGAGTATGTTGTGAAGGAGCATCCTGTTCTTCAGCATCTGTAATGGGTGAAGAAATATCTGCCGTTGCTGCAGGAGGCACAGGAGCAACATCCAGCAGATGCTCGCCGAACATGGTTTGAATTTGCCCTAAAATATCGCCCAGTGAACGTTCTGCGTTTCCCTGAGACCAGTTAATTTTAATGTCACCTGCCTGCAACGCATCATCCGATGAAACAGTGAATGTGCCTTTATAACCAGATTGCGCAGTAGCATCCTGCATCAGTTTTTCGGTGCGCTCTTTTGCTTCTTTACGCACGGTTACTGCAAGATGTGGCTGCGTCATTAATTGTGGTAAGGCATTGCTCAGTGTTTCTTCTATCAGGCGCATTTCCTTATCTTCAATCGCCTGTCCTGCAACCATCTGTGCAATATGGTGTGCAATCGTGATCAGCCCGTCATGCTGCTCTTTCCACTGCGTGTCCATATGGCGCTGCACCTGATCCATCTGCGCAGTTAGTTCACGCACGGAGGTGGCCAGAAACTTTGTGTTTTCAATACCGTCACGCTGCGCTTCTTCTTTGGCTTGCGCACGCCCTGCATCCATGCCTTCAGCGTAGGCTTTTTTCTTTGCTGCGTCTAACTCTGCCTCAGAAAAACTTGGCGGAGGAGGGGGAGCCACTTCTTTTGGCTTCGCCTGTTCAGTTACATCCGCTTCTGGCACTTCCTCTTTCAGCGGCGCTGCAAAATCCTGCAGGGTGAAAAAGTCAAAGCGGGCAATCTGCGCGGCTGTAGTGGTGGTAGGGGAAAAATGTCGTGGTGCTGCTATGTTCATAAACTTAATAGATCAACTGATCCTCCCCACTTGAATCCGCAATAATAATCTCACCCTTATTGGCAAGTTCTTTTGCGGTAATCACAATATACATCTGTGCTTCGTCTACGTCTTTTAGGCGCACAGGGCCCATTGCTTCCATATCTTCCTGCAGAATTTTGGATGCACGTTCAGACATGTTGCCGAAGAACAATTCTTTGAGGTCGTCTGATGCACCTTTCAAACCCAGACCCAATTTGTCTTTATCAACATTGCGAAGCAGCGTCTGGATGCCTGTCTGGTCAATTTTGGTAAGGTCTTCAAACGTAAACATCAGATTGCGGATGCGCTCAGCTGATTCAGCGTCTTTTTCTTCCAGTTCACCCATAAAGCGGGATTCGGTGTTACGGTCAAAATTGTTGAAGATGTCTGCCATCTGTTCGTAAGAATCGCGGCGCTGCGTTTTGGAGATATTGCTCATAAATTCCTGACGCAGGGTTTTTTCGATGCCTTCGATCACTTCCTTTTTCACTGCGTCCATTGCCAACATGCGGTTGATGACTTCCAGACTTAAATCTTCAGGAAGAACGGTCAGCACGCGCGCAGCATGATCTGGCTTGATTTTGGAGATCACCAGCGCAATGGTCTGCGGATATTCATGTTTGAGGTAACTCGCCAGCACTTCTTCATTCACATTGCCAAGTTTGTCCCATGTGGTGCGCCCTGCAGGACCGCGGATTTCTTCCATGATGGAATCCACACGTTCCTTGCCAAGTGCTTTTTGCAGCAGACGTTCCGTGGTGTCATATGTTCCCACCAATACGCCCGCAGCAGACATTTCATCGCTGAATTCCATGAACAGGCGCTCGACGCATTCAGACTCAACCCGTCCCAAGTTTGCCATCGCGTTGGAGATTTCCTTAATCTCATCATCATTCATCATAGAAAACATTTTGGTGGCGTTTTCTTCGCCTACAGACATCATCAGGATGCCTGCTTTCTGCATTCCTGTGAGGGTGCGATAATCGTCTTTTGTGATCGTTTTTCCCATAGATTTATCAATTCCTACATATCTTCATCTGCGAAAGCCCAGCCGCGAATCACGTTCAGACTTTCTTCAGGGTGGTTTTCAATCATTTCATTAATCTTGCGATAGATGGAAGATTTCAGGCTGCCATCCACACGGTCAATGGAGATGAGTGAGTCTTCATCACTGTCAGAGCTGAAATCTTCCAGTTCACCCATGACGGATGGAGCTGTCAGCAAGCGTTGCAGTTCTTCATCCTCATCTTCTTCATTGGCGGTTTCAATCGCTTTTGCTACCAGTGGTTTGATGATCATCAGGATAACCAGCAGAGCCACTGCGCCAAGAATCACAGTTTGCAGGATGGAGGTGAAGTCACGCATCAGCCAATCCAGCGGATGTTCTTCTTCCATTGCTGCTTTGTCCGCAAATGGCATATTCACCACTTCCACGCTGTCACCACGATCTGCATCATAGCCTACAGCGGTGCGCACTAATGTTTCTAAAGAGGCTAGTTCTTCCGCACTGCGTGGCTGATACACACGATCGCCTTCTTCATTGGTAACGTAAGTTCCATCCACCAATACGGCAACGGTCAGGCGGTTAATTGTGCCAGTCTCTTTAATATGGTTCTCGACCACTTTGGAAATTTCAAAGTTGGTGGTTTCATCGGTGCGCTGCATATTGCGATTATTCAGGAAGCCTGCATTTTCAGGGTCTGTGTCTGGCAGATTATTTGCCACAGACACATTATCTTTCAGATCCTTCTCATTTTCGTTTTCCACTTCTTCAATGGTCTGCACCGAACGCGCCACTTGCCCTTCAGGGTCATAGGTTTCAGAATTGGTCACCACACGGTCGAAATCCACATCTGCATTCACTTCTGCTTTCACATTGCCAAAACCAACAGAGCGTTCTAACAAGGTTTCTACGGTCAGTTCCAGCTTGCTTTCCAGCGATGAACGGAAATCATTTGCCGTTGCTGCCAGCACTTCAGGGTCATTCGCATCATCTACACCACGCGCCAGCAGATTCCCTTTATTATCGACAATCGTAATCTTGGAAGGTTGCAGCCCTGGCACGCCCGTTGCCACCAGATGTTTGATAGCGGCAATTTCTTCCTTGCCCAGACGCGCCGAGCCGCGAACCTTCAATGCAACGGATGCTGTCGGGTCACGACGTTCACGCGTAAATAATTCTCTTTTAGGGATTACCAGATGCACGCGGGCAGAATCAATCTGACGCAGGGATGAAATAGTGCGTCCCAATTCCCCTTCTAATGCGCGGAGTTTATTGACGTTTAAAACAAAGTTGGATGTGCCAAGTGCTTCGGTTTCATCAAAAATTTCATAACCGATCATTGAACCTTCAGAAGGCAACCCCAATGTTGCTAAACTTACGCGCGCTTGTTCAACTTTATCTGTCTGCACGAGGATTTGTTTGCCGCCCATTGCCAGTTCATACGGGATGTTCATTTTCTCCAGCTCGGCAACAATTTCCCCGCTATCTTCCAGAGAAATATTATTATAAAGAGTGGACATGGCAGGAGATGCCATATTAGTGGATAAAAAGATGAAAAACCCAAGTAACACAATGGTTACAAATATCATGAAGGCCAGCTTTAACTGACTTAATTCACGTAACGATTGTACCATTGCATTCATGCGGGCTACTCCAAATATATCAATTTCAACACCCGTTTAGAGCCTTGATGTAAAAAATCAGTAAAGATTACATGATTTCAATCATGAAACGAAATTAACATCAACACCTAATTAGGCAAGTTTTACCTATTTAACCCTGCTATGGTAAATATATCGTAAAGAAATGATCTAAAAATGGGACAAGATGGCAAAAAATTCAGATTGAGCTATTAAAAATGAAGTTTTTCTGTGTTTTCTGGATGTATTTGGCGGCTATATAGGCAGAAAGTGCCTAGTATGTCTTAGTTATTATGCCTTCTTTCTGATTCTGTCGAACTGCGCATAGTTTACAACATATTGCTGCGGATAATCTTTGTGAGTAAATATCTCAATTCTGTCTCCAGCCTTGGGTGGAATTAAATATCCAGATAAACGGAAATTGTTTGGTTTCATGTCAATATCTAAATATATGTAATTATCAGGATACTTTATAAAATTATGAGATGGTGTGGTGTTTGTAACTTTTACTTTTACTGCCTTGCCATTTTTAGCAATAATTTCAGCTCGCCTAAAACCATAGTGTAGTATAAAACCCGAAATACTCAATAAGGACACGAGAATATATGTGTAAGTTGATGTGAAATTATTACGTGTCATTAATATAAAGAATATAAAAGCACATGCCAGCCCTGTCGGGATGCACTTTTTTTTCTTTTGGTGCAATACTTTCCAATACTCTGATGTTGAGTTCATTATCCCTTTCATTTTTATTCAATGGTAAAGGAAAAATTCAATAAGTGCAATTTCCTGCAAAACTGTTTTGAATATAGAAGGTTGTAAAATCATTACATGCGCCTTAACTTATATGAGATAATATGCAAATTTCTGATTTCCTGTTTACATCAGTTTGTATTAGGGGTTAGATAGGTTAGACTACACAATGTAGAGAATAAGAATTAGTATTAAGACGGACAGGAAGTTATGACCAAGTCAACGAAAGACAGTAAGAACACACGCTATTGCTCATTTTGCGGGAAGAGCGAGCATGAGGTGCGAAAACTGATTGCAGGCCCCACCGTCTTCATTTGTGATGAGTGTGTGGAACTCTGCATGGATATTATCCGAACAGCAGATAAAACCATTGTCGAGCATGATGATGAAAATATCGCAAAACCATCAGAAATCCGCAGTTTCCTTGATGATTATGTGATTGGGCAATCAGACGCAAAACGAACGCTGTCTGTGGCGGTATATAACCACTATAAGCGCGTGAATCTGATTGAAAAAGGAACAGACGTTGAACTGGCAAAATCTAACATATTGCTGCTTGGACCTACGGGATGTGGTAAAACGTTGCTGGCGCAAACACTGGCGCGCATTCTGGATGTGCCGTTCACTATGGCAGATGCAACCACATTGACCGAAGCAGGTTATGTAGGTGAAGATGTTGAAAACATTATTCTGCGCTTGCTGCAAGCCGCGGATTACAATGTGGAACGTGCGCAGCGCGGCATTGTCTATATTGACGAGGTGGACAAAATCACACGCAAGTCTGACAATCCATCCATTACGCGGGATGTGTCTGGCGAGGGTGTGCAGCAGGCACTCTTAAAAATTATGGAAGGCACTGTGGCTTCTGTGCCACCGCAAGGCGGTCGCAAGCATCCACAACAGGAGTTTTTGCAGGTTGATACCTCAAACATCCTGTTCATTTGTGGTGGTGCGTTTGCAGGATTGCACAAGATCATTGCCCAACGCGGCAAGGGTTCCGCCATTGGTTTCGGAGCAGATGTGCGCAGCGAAAATGAAGAAGGCGTGGGGCAGTTGCTATCACGTGTTGTACCTGAAGATCTGTTGAAATTCGGCTTGATTCCTGAATTTGTGGGTCGTTTGCCTGTGATTGCCAAGCTGGAAGATCTGGATGAAGATGCTTTGATTCAGATTCTGACAGAGCCGAAAAACGCATTGGTGAAACAATATAAGAAAATGTTCGAGATTGAAGATGTTGATCTTTCTTTCACTGACGATGCCCTTAGCGAGATTGCCAAAAAGGCAATTGAGCGCAAAACAGGTGCTCGCGGGTTACGCGCCATCATGGAAGAAATTCTGATGGATCTGATGTATGAAATTCCAGATATGGATGATGTGTCTGAAGTGGTCATCAATGGTGATGTGATTGCTAAAGGGGCAGACCCTATTATGGTTCATGACGGCAAAAGCAAGAAGAAAAAAGAAGAAGCGTAAAGCTGATTTTAATAGTTTTAATTAAAGAACACCCGTTTGAAAAGCGGGTGTTTCTTTTTGGCTGCTATTGCCAAATATCAAACTATGCAGTATGCAAAGCGCATGTTCGGCAAAAACCCAAAACGCGCCCCCATAAAAGGTGATGGACTTATATTAGATGTTCAGGAAATCTTTCCTACTTTTCAGGGGGAGGGAATTTATGCAGGTATGCCATCCGTGTTTGTGCGTTTGGGCGGGTGCAATCTGGCGTGTCATTTTTGTGATACTGAGTTTGAAAACTTCGAGGAAATAGCGCTGGATAGAATATTAGAAAAAATTGATAGCTATAGTGGTATTCATAAGAAGCTGGTTGTCATCACAGGTGGTGAGCCGCTGCGACAACCTTTAACACCATTATGTGACGCGCTTCTTGAAAAAGGATATAAGGTGCAGATTGAAACGAATGGCACTTTGTTTCAGCCATTGGACAAGCGTGTTGATATTGTCTGTTCACCTAAAGCAGGTTCGCACGGATACGCCCCTTTACGACCCGATATGTTGAATGTTGTTTCGGCGCTGAAGTTTATCATATCTGCCAGTGACCCACTTTATAACCATGTGCCAGACATAGGGCAGGGTAGAGATATGCTGGTTTTTATTCAGCCAATGGATGAATATGATGATCAAAAAAATGCAGCAAATCTAAGTCATTGTCTGAAACTGGCACAGCAGCAAAATGTCCGTCTCAGCGTTCAGTTGCATAAAATCATCGGAGTGGAATAGTGGCAAAAAAAGCAGTGATGTTATTAAGTGGTGGTTTGGATTCTACTACTGTTTTAGCACATGCAACCAAATCTGGTTACGACTGTTATGCGCTCAGCTTTGCCTATGGGCAGCGCCACAATATTGAGCTGGAACGCGCAGCCGCCATTGCACAGAAATATGAAGTGAAGGAACATAAAATTGCGCAGATTGATTTGCGCCTGTTTGGCGGATCAGCTTTGACGGATGATATTATTGTCCCAAAACATGACAATGTTGAAGATATTGAACAAATAATACCTGTTACATATGTCCCCGCTCGCAACACCATTTTTCTCTCCTTTGCGCTGGCATGGGCTGAAACACTGAAAGCCTATGACATCTTCATTGGCGTAAATGCTGTGGATTATAGCGGATACCCCGATTGCCGCCCCGAATTTATTGCCAGTTATGAACAAATGGCAAATCGCGCTACGGCATATGCTCTGGAGGAGGGGAAGCGTATCAACATTCACACGCCATTAATTCACAAAACGAAAGCCGAGATTATTGCGATGGGCATGGAGTTAGGTGTGGATTACAGTCAGACTATTTCCTGTTATGATCCTGCGCCAGATGGAACGCCATGTGGGCAATGTGATTCCTGCCTGCTGCGCGCCAAAGGCTTTGCAGACTTTGAAGCAACAAAAAACCGCGCTGAATAATTCCAGCGCGGTTTTGAGTAGTTTGAAAACGGATTCTATGGTAGGAATCGTGCGTTTTCAGAAAGGAACTGATTGCCTTTAGTGTACATTTCCCACTCAGGCCACTGTCCTTTATCGTTGTAACCACCACGTGTGGACTGTGGATTGCCGTCCTGACCACGGTCATTCAAACTTCTCAGGTGAGTAATTTTGAATCCACCAAGGGTTACGTTCAAGATTGCATGGTTATAGTAATGTGAGTTGGTAGACCACATGCTGACCAGCAGATCATCTGATAGACCACTTGTGTCACCACCATTACCTTCCAGTGCTGCACGTACTCCTGCTGCATCTCCTTTCAGAGCGGCGTTAGTTGCAGAACCCATAACCAGTTCCTGAGGTCCTCCGTGATCACCTGACAATCCTCCCATAGTAGTGACTGCCGCCATCTCGTTAAGCACTGTCAGAGCACCCAGACACTTCTTGTCATCTGGCTGACCAGGGTTGTAGTTTCCATTATCAGCTGTGAAGCTATCAAAGAAACCCTGTGCATCAATGCCCACGCTGGTTGCTCCTTCCCATACATCATGTACGTTCATGAGTTTACCCATTTCAGGATATTGGTGACCAAGACCACCAACCATCATAGCTTTACCATTGCCTTGTCCATCAACCAGTCCACCACACATATTTAATACAGAGGCTGGTGCTTTGGTTACGGCTACGGAACCTGCAGATCCTTCAACTGTACCTTCGGTTACTGGAGTTGGAGCAAAGTTGCTGCTTGGGCTATTATTTACTTCACCACCAGATACCCCGCCAGAACCACCACCTGTAGATCCACCACCAGCAGATCCACCGCCTGTGGAGCCACCATCGCTGCCACCAGCAGCTGGTGTTGGGTTGAAGTTTTTGTTTGGCGTGTTTGCTTTGGAAAGGTCGCGCATATTACCAAATGTAGCTCTGTCAATGCCCAGACCTGCAACACCTGATCCTGATACACCATCTCTGGATACATCATCAGCTGCTGCTGCTCCGCCGATGGCAAACTCATACAGACCGCCAAGAGTACCTACCATAGGTGCGTTATAAGATACACCTACTTCGTTTGTTACCCAGTCAGAGAATACATCGTTATATTCTCCACTCTTCTTAGGTCCTGCGACCATAGCACCTGTTAATTCATATTGAGCAGGGTCTACGCCACGACGGTTGTTTGCACCACGGTGGTGAGGGCTTTTTGGGAAGTTTTCGCCAAAGCCGATCATATAGCTGAAGTTATCTGGATTATCGCCTAAGCAATAATCTGCCTGATCACTTGCCCAGTTCAGCATATCGTCCATACGAGCACTATCTGCGCCACGCTCATTCATAGACTTGGCAAGTGCTACAACAGATTGTGCAAGTCCCATAGTCATGTTACAGGAACCCCAATCCTGACGAATGTTCAAACCGCCGTTTGTGGCTGTGCCAGGTAAAACAGCAATGCCATTTTGTCCATTTTTGTATTCGTCCATGGCAGTAAGAACGTCATTAGCATATTTCATATCCCCTGTAACGTCATACATCAGAGAAGATGTCATGAAGTTCTTTTCGTCGAATGAGATACCATGATAGCCGCGGTCATAGTTTTCTTCTGCACGTTTTAAATAAGCTGGATCACCAGTATATTTATAGAGCCATGCAGCACCCCATGCGAGCTCGTCCTTATAACCATTTACAGATGTATAGTACGGATTTGCTTCAGGAACAGAGTCACTATATTTCCCCTGGAACTGATATGCATACTCATAGAGGCTTTTAGCTGCTGTTGCTAATGCATCTGCACTGTCATAATCACCATCCATTTGGGAAAGCAACGCAAATGATGTTAGCGCTGCCGCTTTTTCAGCAGCTACTTCGGTGGCAGGTGTACCATTGCTTACAAAATAACTCTTGCGAGGCAGTGTAGATTCTTCAGGCGTACCTAAGAATTTGTGTAGGCTTCCATCACCAACCTGAACAAACAGTTTATCATCAGCAGGGTCTGCAGTGCCGTTATTATCATATGTTTTCATGAAATAAGAGTTGGCCCATGCTAAGTGCTTTTTCAGCTCAGATAATAATCCGCTCTGCTTGTAACCATCGTAAAACTTAATACCGCTCCATGCCATCATGCTTGCGCTTGTAGCTGCTGGAAGGTCAAATTTAATATGGTCACCTGCATCGTACCATCCGCCGACAAGATCTACACCATTGTCACTACCGTCTTCCAAATCTGTGTCGCCGCGCCATTCAATAGGGTTTCCTTCAGATGAACCTGAACGGTTTGCATAGAAGAAGAACAAGCCTTTTTCCAGTGCTTCACAATAATCACCTGAATTAAATGGAGATGTTACGCCGTTGATGACTTTTGCATCCTGACAGTTTCCAGCGTCATAATCACCTTCATTGAACTGACCAAAATCCAGTCCAAGGCTATCAGTATCTACATCTTCAAGGTCAATTTCTTCACCCGTAACTTCACCAGCATCAACTCCGTTATTCACTGCCGAATCTTCATCTGTTGCCACTTCTTCAGGAGCTTCACCTCCTGCAGTGTCTGATCCACCACCGTTACCGTTAGCTGTTTGTGATCCTTGATTACTTTCTGGCGATTTAGCATCACTTTCCGCTTCACCAGTGACGTTTCCACCGCCAGACGTTACCGGAGCAGAGCCACCGCTGGAATTATTATTGCCTCCAGATGAGGATGGTGCAGAACCACCTCCAGCTGAGTTATTGCCTCCGCCAGACGTTACTGGGGCAGAACCGCCACCTGAATTGCTGCCACCACCAGAAGATGCAGGCGCATTGCTACCACCAGAACCTGCACCTCCAGCAGGAGCGGAACTGCCGCCGCCTGATGAAGCATTACCGCCTGATCCCGTAGGAGCTGTAGGCGATGCACCTCCGCCATTGCCACCAGTTGGAGCAGGGGTAGTTGTTTCTCCGCCAGTTTGTTCTGGCTGCACTGCATTGCCTTGTGTTTGCTCTGGCGCTGCTGGTGTCATTTCACCACCTGTTTGTGGAGCTGCTGCGGGCTCTGGAGTAATACCGAACAGGCTGCTGAGAATGGAATTTACAATCTGATCTACCAGTCTTTTAATAAAATCGACCATTGACTCTGGTTCTGTAAGATTGTTGCCTGCCAAAGCATCATTAACCGTGTTTTCAATGTTATCTGGATTTACGGTCATGTCATCTTCAGGCGTTTCTTCGCCAGAATTCGATACATCAGTGTCATCCACTGGCATTTCTTCGCCTGAATCAGACACTTCTGTCTCATCGGTCTCTTCCACATCAGGATTTTGCATCGCTGCAACATCCGCTTTGTATTTTTCAATATCAAATGGAATGCTGCCATTCTGATACATCGCAAGCGGACCATCGCTTAAACGCTGGTTGAGATCACCTGTGATGCCATCTGTTTCTGACAATGGAACGTCATTAATTTTTATATCATGAATGAACAGGTTTCTATCTTTTCCAGGGCCCTGATAGGCATCATTGATGAAACCAATATCAAGAGATTCGATTTCACCTTCCACTTCGAAAGTATAATCGCGTACCGCGCCTTCTTCAGAACCGACTACTCCGCGACCACGTTCTGGACGTACGCGTACACGCCCTTCTTCATTGCCATTGACTTTCAAGGCCATAATCGGCGCTCCGCGGAAGCGGTCAGACGATGCCGAAATGGTAATTTTGTTTTTCTGAGGCATAGACACAAAGTTGTTTTGTGGCGTTGTGCGCTCAGGGAACGTAAATGATGTTGATATATCAGTATCACTACCAACTCTTAAAGCTCCATTATTGCTGACAGTGTTTTGTTTTTTCCCATCTGTATCAATGCTGTGTACATATAGCGCGTTATCAGCAGCATCTTCACCACGGCGAATTGTCAAATTCTGTTTTACATCACTTCCAAAGTCAAAAAATCCTCTTTCTGTATCCAGAGAAGATTCAGGCACTTCAAACGATACGCGCTGATTTTCGCCATTTTCGGCAGGTAATGCTTCGGCTTCTCCAATGACTTCATCATTGAATAGTACCTGAAATGGTACTGGGGATGTCGCCTCAGAATCTGAACTTACTTCAAGCGTAATAGTGCGCATATCCGTAGTCAATTCCTGCATTTCTTCATCAGACACCATGCTGGATTCATTCGCAGGAGAGTCTGGCATAGCATCTTCCATTGGAAGCATGTCAGGATTTCCATTACTGCTTGTAACTGTGCCCGAACCAGTGACGGTATCATCATTGCTTTGAACAGTTTCGCGAGAATTTGTCATCTGACGGGTTACGTTATTTTCTCCAGAAGCGTTAGCTTTTTCAAGTGCAGTAAGCGAGCTTGCCTGCAGGAGCGATGGTGCGGCTAATATAGTCGAACACCCAAGCGCAAAAGCTAATGTTTTTATGGTTGACGTGGTTTGTTTCTTTTTCATGACGGCCCTAAGTTAGTGTTGTTATTACTTATATAGTCAAAGTATTTTTCTTTTATATACCAAGTAAAACATATTTTTACTTAAAATTCAACATAAATACTGCTAATCTTTACTTTGCCTTAACCAATTTAATGTCATGTAAAGATTAAAAACGTGCAATATGCGAATCTTGCTTTATATATAATATGATGAAAATCCTTAAAAATAGCTTTCGACTCTATGAGTATGCGGTTAATTCTGAGCAAAAAAAGAAATCAGCTCTTATTTTTTTCGGAATGTTGGTGGCATTGTGCCTGTTTTACATTTATCCTTTCATCAGTACGGCTTTTTTAAAATCCTCCGTAGGAAGCTATCTGGTGGAAAAAAGCGATGTGGATGCCCCTGATATCAATACTATTTTAGAAAAGGATATTTTTGGATTAGGCAACACCCCTGTGCAGACTAGCACGAGAACCTATTCAGCTCCTGATGTTGCGCTGATGCTTCAAGGGGTAATTCGTAATAATGATCCCCAAAAATCGCGCGCTATTATTTCTGCAGCTGGAGGGAAGTCAAAAATCTATGCGATTGATGATACGCTGCCTGGCAATGCAACACTGGAAACTATTGATGAAACATCTGTGACAATATTAAAAAATGGCTCATCTGTTACTATACCGATAAAAAAGTAACGTAGTGACAGTAATGAAATTAAAAAGTGACTTTATCCTGCATATTGTCTGTTCTTTAACTTTTAAGATTTTATGATATTATCGAAATATATGGAAAGTAACTAAGTGCATATAAGGAAATATAGATACATCGTTATAATGGCGGTACTATCTTTCATGATAGTCCTGTCAACTGCTACTGTGTTATATGCGCAGCCCCCAGTGGAGCGTGAGGAAAGTGCATCTTCGGGCAATGGGTGGATGATCAATCTGGATGGTGTGGGCTTTGGCGAGTTTGTGCAACAGGTTTCCGAAATCACAGGAGAGACCTATGTAGTTGACCCAAATATTAATACACGTGTCACTGTTGTCTCTTCCACGGAACTAAACAAGGACGCAGTGCATGAACTGTTTTTGAATGTGATTCGTGCCAACGGTCTGACACTTGCGCGTACGGGTGATATTATGCTGATTACCCAAAAACCAGGTTCACTGAACTCCAATGTGATTGGAGCAGATGCGACTGCGGCGGATCGAGGCATGGTGACGCAACTGGTTGAACTTAAAAATGCAAAAGCACAGCCTGTATTACAGTCAGTCGTGCCGTTGCTTTCTGAAACAGGCAGCATCCAACCTGCATATTATGTGAACGGTCTGATTATGACCGATTTTAAATCTAATATTGATCGTATCAATTCACTGATCAAACAGCTTGATTCGCGTGGTGGAGAAGGGCAGGAAGTCGTTCCTCTGGATTATGTCTGGGTAGGAAACGTGATTAACGTATTGCAACAGGCATTTTTGGAAGAAATACAGACTAATGATCCTAACTCAATCCCTCTGAAAATTGTTCCTGATGAAAATAACAACGCCGTATTTATCAGTGGAACAGAATCTGCCCGAAATCGTGTAAAAAAAGCAATTTCTTTGTTTGACCGTCAGGCACGTCAGAACCTCCAGACGAAAGTGGTCTATCTCAGCCATACTTCAGCTGCGGAAATTGTTGAAATTCTCAATAATATTATCACTAATATCAATGAAGCACAGGAAGGCGTGATCTTAGCCTCTGTGCAGGCAGAGCCAGAAACAAATTCGATTATCATTCGCGCCAACCCAACATTAACTGAAGAGCTGCGTGATGTGATTGACCGTCTGGATATTCGCCGTCCTCAGGTGCATATCGAAGCAGCGATTGTGGAAGTAACCGAAGATCTGGTGGATGAACTTGGCACACAATATGCCATCGGTGATGCCGCCTCTGGCGCATTTGATATTGGTACGTCTTCTTTCACTAATGTCGGGCAGGCGATTGTGTCTGTTATGTCCGCTGTAAATAATCGCCCTGAACTGGCTGCAGGGCAACTTAATGGTGTGTCGCTTGGCACGAGTAAAGAAGGGGATTTTGCCGTATTGCTACAGGCACTCGCCAGCACATCTAACGCTAATCTGCTTTCCACGCCAAGCATCACCACGTTGGACAATAAAGAAGCGACTATCGTTGTAGGGCAGAACGTGCCGTTCAGAACAGGCACATTTACCAATGATGCAGGCGCAGTCAACCCATTCACAACGATTGAACGCCGTGATGTGGGGATTCAGCTTACCGTTTTGCCGCGTATTCATGAGGGCAATGTGGTGCGCATGGAAATTCAGCAGGAAGTGTCTTCCGTTGTGGAAGATACAATCGCAGATGCATCTGATATCATCACTAACACCCGAAGCATTAATACAACCATTCTGGCAGATAATAATGAAACGGTGGTGCTGGGCGGTTTGATTCAGGATGATATTGTTCTGAATGAGTCAAAAGTGCCGTTATTAGGAGATATTCCTTATCTGGGGCGTTTATTTAAATCCACTCGTGAAAATTATGTGAAACGCAACTTGCTTGTGTTTCTCCGCCCTACCATTTTGCGGGATAATTCAGCTGCAGGCACTGTAAGTGATAAGAAATATAATAATTTTCTGGATGTGGAAGCAGCGCGCAAAGGCACTATTCGCACAGATAATATTTACGGCGCAGAAGATTATGAATCTTTATATAATGGCAAATACCGTATGGACGGATTAGGCAATGACCCAGAGCCTTCGCTGCGTGGTGCATTTGAAAGCAAGCGCAAAGCAATTAACAGCGATATTGATGCAGATCAGTTCAGCGAAGATAAGATGCAATTACGCAGCGGAGCTTACGACCCCGATGCAAACAAAATACGCAAGCTGATTGATGAATCTCTGCAGGAACAGGTTGGAGTGTTGCCCGATGCGCCAATACAGTCTTACCCTGGTGATGCTATAAGACTGCCAAAAGGAACGGCTGCTCCGCTGCCTGTGCTGGACAGTGAAGCGCGCATGAAAGGGATGGATGTGACAGGGTCAATCGCTGGTTCTGGTTACACACCATATCCCAACAGCACGCCTATGCCCCAGCCGCAATATTATCAGCAACAGCCAATTCCCATGCCTGCACAACCACGAAAGAAAGTGCCGCAAACTGTGCCTGATATGTCCCCAAGACCTATTCCGCAAAATGACGCGCCACGCCGCGCTATAAATTAAGGCAGGCATCATGGAAGATAATCTCGTCTCGCCGCCACAAGCCACACAGAATTTCCGCTTGCCTTATTCATTTTGCAAGCGGTTTGGTGTGTTTGTGGCAGTGGATGAGGTGAAGCAGCAGCCTGTCGCACATTATAAAGACGCTTTGCCGCTTGATGTTATGTCCGAAGTGCAGCGCTTCTGCGGTCGCCCGTTAAACTTTGAACGGGAAGACGACAAGGTGTTTGAGGAGCAATTGCGTACACTGTATGAAGGCAATTCGACAGGCGCATTTGAAATTACCACCTTGCTTTCCATGGAAGAGGTGGATTTGGAAGCCACAGCGAAGGACATTTCCAAATTGCAGGATGTGCTGGAGCAGGATAATGACGCGCCGATTATCCGCTTGATTAATGCGGTGCTGATTGATGCGGTGAAACAACGTGCATCGGATATTCATATTGAAACTAACGAAACTCACTTACAGGTGCGCTTCCGCATTGATGGCATGTTGCACAAAGTGCTGGAAGTGGGGCGTTCTCTTGCGCCGCTCTTAGTCTCACGCATCAAAGTGATGGCAGATCTGGACATTGCCGAAAAACGCATCCCGCAGGATGGACGAATCGCGTTTCGCTTTGGTAACAAAACAGTGGATATTCGTGTCTCACTGATTCCTTCCGCTATGGGGGAACGGGTGGTGATGCGTTTGCTGGACAAAAGTGGTGGTTTGATTTCGCTGGAAAAGATCGGTCTGCTGGATGATGATAAACGCGCTATTAAGGATATGATCGCGGCACCTTTTGGGATTGTGCTGGTGGTAGGACCAACGGGTGCGGGTAAAACGACCAGCCTGTATGCCACACTCAATGAATTAAATGAAGGCACACGAAACATCATGACGGTGGAAGACCCGATTGAATATAACCTGAATAACGTCTCGCAAACGCAGGTCAATCCGAAGATAGGTATGACGTTTGCTGCGGGGTTGCGCGCCATTTTGCGACAAGACCCTGATGTGGTGATGGTAGGGGAGATTCGTGATGAAGAAACCGCGCAAATTGCGGTGCAGGCAAGTTTGACAGGTCACCTTGTGCTTTCCACTCTGCACACTAACACAGCAGCTTCTGCCATTACAAGGCTTCGTGATATTGGGATTGCGCCGTATCTGATTTCATCTTCCCTTGTTGGGGTAATTGCGCAGCGTCTGGTGCGAAGGCTTTGTGATGAGTGCAAAGAGGTGGTGTCTGCCAGCCCCGAAGAATGTCGTTTTTTGCACGAAGATCCACAAAACCCGCCAACAGTCTATCGTCCTGTAGGTTGCGATGCATGTGGCAATCTGGGATATAAAGGGCGCTTGGGAATTTATGAGGTGCTGCCAAATGATGAAACCATCCGCACCATGATTCATGATGAAAAAAGTGATGCAGTGATTGCAGAATATTCTCATAATAAGCGCAATTCGCTATATGGCGATGCGGTGCAGAAAGTGTTGCTTGGGCATACATCTGTGACTGAAGCGATGCGTGTAGTAGGGCAGTAACATGGTTGCTTATTCCTATGAAGCGGTGGATGCGCAGGGCAACAAACATAAAGGTGTGCTGGAAGGCGATTCACCAAAACAGGTGCGCGCTGCACTGCGTGACCAGTCGCTTATTGCGCTGGAAGTGGTGGAAGCGGGAGATGGTGCAGGGTTAAGCGGGCAGAAGCGCACGCCTTTTTCCAAACGGTTGAAAACGGCCGATATTACCTTTGTCACGCGCCAGCTATCCATCATGGCAGATGCAGGCATCCCCATTGAAAAAGCGCTGAATATGATTGCGCAATATAGCAGCAAAAACCAGATTAAAACGATTATGCTTTCGGTGCGCTCTTCCATTTTGGAAGGGAACAGTTTTGCGCAGAGTCTCAGAAAGCAGGGGCATATTTTTTCTGAAACCTATTGCGCATTGATTGAGAGTGGAGAGGCAACGGGAAAGCTACCGCTAATTTTAGAATTGCTGGCGAAATATCAGGAAAAGCAGCAGCGCATCAAATCAAAAATTCAGGGCGCGACGACCTATCCTATCGTGTTAATGGTGCTGTCTATTGCTGCCGTGATTTTCCTGCTGACCTACGTGTTCCCAGATGTGGTTGGGGCATTTCAGCAGACAGGACAGGAACTGCCATTTTTAACGCAAACTTTATTAAGCGTAAGTGATTTTTTCACTCAATACGGAATTTTCCTGCTGGCTGGCATAGTGGGAGCAGTTATTGCAGCGCGTAAGGCATTGCAGCAAAAAGAAGTGCGTATGAGTTTTGAGCGTTGGATGCTCACCTTGCCCTATATTGGCAATCTGCAGCGACTTTCCAACACGGTGCGTGTGTCTTCCACGATGGATATTCTGGTGAGCAGCGGGATTCCTTTAGTAGAAACCTTTGAAATTTCACGCAAAACCATTCCCAGCACGCTGGTGAATGACACGATGAATATGATTATTTCAGACCTGAAAGAAGGGGTGTCTTTGGGGGATGCGGTGCAGGGCAGTGAAGGATTTGACCCCATCTTCGTGCAACTGCTCGCCACGGGGGAGGAAAGCGGTGCATTACCCAAAGTGCTGGATATTTCCACCCGAAATTATGAAGAGCGTCTGGAACGGCAGATAAACACAGGCATGGAATTGCTCAAACCTGCGATTATTATTATCACAGGTTTAATGATTTTGGTGATTGTGATGGCAATTCTGCAGCCTATCTTATCGCTCAATCAGTTGGCGGTGTAGGGCTGATAACTCTTGCTTCAAAGGAGAGTTTTGTCATTGAGATTGAAAATCTTTACGCAATTTTTGCACTTTTGCGCCATTATCTTGAAAAGAGATAATATTGGCGTTACTTAGGTAATATGGAAAAACAGCAAAAATATAACGCGCAAGCGGGTTTTACCATGATTGAGATCATGGTGGTGTTAGTAATTTTAGGGCTGATGGCAGGTCTGGTCGTGCCGAAAGTGATTGGACGCACAGATGATGCGCGCATTGCACTCGCCAAGCAGGATATGAAATCCATCGCCAGTGCGCTGGAAATGTATAAGCTGGATAATTTTAATTATCCCTCCACCCGTCAGGGGTTGGAAGCACTGGTGGAAGAGCCACAAGGCAAGCCTGAAGCAAAGAACTGGAATGCGGATGGTTATTTAAATGATGTCCCTGAAGACCCGTGGGGAAATCCTTACGTATATGAAAGTCCTGTACGCGGACGACCATTCAATCTGATGTCTCTTGGGGCAGATGGTCAGAAAGGTGGCAAAGAATTTAATGCGGATATCTCGCTATTTGAAGAAAAGAGATAATATATTATGGCAGTGATGCCGCGCCACTGCTCTGAATCTGGCTTCACCTTCATTGAAATTATGGTGGTCATCGTCATCTTAGGGGTAATTGCAGGCAGTGCATCACAATATCTGAATTTTTCACCTTCACGTTATGAAACGGAAAAAGCAGCGGATGCGGCAATGCTGCAGTTAAATCAGTTAAAAAAACAATCCGTGTTGCACGCACTACCTTACGGTGTGATAGTGAATAAAGAGGTGCTTGAATTTCGCACTTATGATGAAGATAATGAGCAATGGATTGAGTATCAGTTTTCCATAGATAATGAACTCGCCGATATTGTGGAATATGATGTGCAGGTGGAGCGCAGCGATATTATACGCAGCAGCAGACGCGACCCTGATATTATATTCACTGGAAATGGCAGCTATACCGCTTTTGAACTTACAATAAAAAGCAATGACAAAGCCTATGAATATCGTTTAACGGGGGATGGCATCAGCGCCATAACCAAAGAATGAATCAGCGCGGATTCAGCCTGATGGAAGTGATGGTGGCGCTGGTCATCATCACTATTGTGGCAAAAGCAGTGCTGTTTTTCTCCACCAACCAGATTGCATCTACAGGCAGATTGGAAGTGCGCAGCATGGCAACTATTATTGCGCAGAACACACTGGTGGAACTGCGTTTAAAACAGGAACCTGTTTTTTCGGGCAGCATGGCTATTGTGACGATGGCGGGCAGGGATTTTCCCGTGGAAGTGCGCTATAATGACACAATACGCGCTGAAGGAATGCGGGCGTTAGATATTATAGTTTATGAACCTAACACAAATGCCTCGCGCTTTTCACGCAATGCAGATAATGCGGTAATCACGCTCACCACGTTCATGCTGGAGGGGCAGGATGTCTTGTAAGCGCATAGAAGGATTCTCGCTGATTGAAATTGTGATTGCGATGGTGATATTTGCGGTTATTTCTTCCATGTGTTATAGCTTGCTGACCACTACAGTAAACACGCGCGGACGCACGCAGGAAAGAAATCTTGCTATGGCACAACTTCAAAACACCATGCAGCTTCTGGAGCGCGATATTATGCATTTTGCAGATCGCGCTATTACCATTTCGCCTGAAGAAGTGTTAAGCGCTTTTTTTATTGATCGTGAAGCAGGGATGTTTGGATTTTCTCGCGCCCATGCGCCTAATGCATTTAATGAACCTCATTCTTCCCTGCAACGTGTGCGCTATCGCATATCAGAACGTCAGCTTATTCGGGATGTATGGCAGCGTGTGGATTATACACCCAATACGCCAATTGGTTCAGAAGTGATGATGAATGGCGTGGAACATATGACGTTATATGTCTGGAAAGAAGGCGAGTATGAGCAGGAATGGGTTCCTGTCATGACCACCGACCAGAATCTGATTATTTCCGAAGGGCTGGATGATGGCTTGCTCAATGCTGCACGTGCCATCAGGATGGAACTGCAAACGGATATGTTCGGTCGTATAGAACGGCAGCTTTTGCTGACGCGTCTTTCTGGTGGCAGTGAAACCGCACCTGACGAAGCAATGCAGGAGCCACCGCAATGACGCAGTTAAAGCCAGATTCCCGCTCAGGCATGGCTATCATGCTGGTGCTTTATATTATGGTGATTGTATCTTTCGTCAGCGCTGGCGCATATCTGATGTTTCGCTATAGCATCAGCAACACGCAGGATTATGTGCGAAGTGCGCAGCTTAACGCCACGGCAGATGGGTTGGAACGGCTGGCTCAACAGTTACTTGCTGAAGATATTCCTGCGCTTGATCATGCAGAAGAAAAATGGGCAGAGCCGAAAGAATTTGAGTTTGGTTCAGGCAATGCCACATTGCAGATCACTGATGCGCAGGGAAGATTCAATCTGAATAATCTCCATTATGATGAAGGCAGTGCCGCTTTTCTAAGCGAATATATGAAAGCGGTAGAAGCGCCCATTAACAACATTGCAGCGCTGCAGGACTGGTTGGATTACGGCGAAGAAGTGCGCCCTGCAGGGGCGGAGTCGGCATATTATCTTTTGCAGGATCCACCCTATTTCGCAGCAAACAACATTATGATTGATGTGAGCGAGTTATTTGGCACTAAAGACGCTGATCCAACTTTGTTCAAACGATATAAAGAAGTATATGTCACATTGCCTGAAGCCACCCCGATAAATATTAATGGCATCCCGTTGGAACGCAGGCAAAATGTGATGCAGCCATTTGCAAAAGGTAATCGTTCTATGGTGAGTGATAATGTGATTAATGAAAGTGAATTGCAGGAAATTCTGGGTGAAACCAACCCCGCTTTTTCCGTACGCTCACAATATTTCACTGTCAGTATTCGCGCAACTTTAGGAGATTATACACTGTTTCGTGAGATTCTATTGTTCAGACCAGACAATAGCGAGACATTTTTTGACATAAAGATACTATCAAGACATAATAATTTTAGACAAACCGCCAGACAATATGAGCAAGAAACCTTCTAGATATTGCGTGATTATTATCGACGCAGAGATGCATGAGCATGAGCTTGTAGCATCAGCGTTCTTGTCTCATAGGCATGATGTATCGGTGTATCCCAAACAATCTGCCCAATCGTTGTTTAATCAGTCAGCCTTGCTTGAATTTTTTGGTACGGATGCAAAACAGCGTCATTTAACGGTGATTGTGCCATCTGAACATACTTCCTGCATCAAAACCCGCATTCACGCCAAGCAGATTCCTTTTGCAGACAAAATTATTGGCAGTGTGATTGAGGAAAAGCTGGCGAGCGACCTTGAATATCTGCATGTCAATCTGCTGCATATTGATGATGATAATCTGGCCTATGCTTCTGCCATTTCCCGCAGTTATGTGCATCAGATCAATAATTTGCTGCCTGAACAGGTGGAGATTGACGCGGTCATTCCTGATGCATTCTGCCTGCCAATGGCTGAAGATGATGTGCATATTGCTCTAATTCGCAATCGTATTATCATCCGTCGCAATGCATATGAAGGAGCAGCCTATCCTTTTTCCGCTGTGGATGCCGTGGCTCATGCACTGGCGGAGGAGAAAATTGCGCATATAACTGTGCATCACGCAGCAGATGCGCTTGGGCAGGTGATGATTATGCAGAAAATTTTTGCTGAATCAGAGTCGCCTGTTCAGGTGACGGCGCAGCAGATTGCCGAACCATCCATGCATAATTTTATTCAGCGTCAATACACCCAGCAACATCAGGCTGGCGCAATTATGCCAAATATTATGCAACCGTTCAAAACCACATCGGGCGGTGCGGACAATATCACACTGGCAAAACGTGTGGCTGCTGGGCTTGGTTTTCTGGCGGTGATTGATCTGTTCGCTGTCACTTTGACCTGTGTCGTCTTATTCGGGTTTGCATGGTTGCTTGGAGTAGGGTCTCAAAGCGTGGTAGATAAGGTTGCGCCGCAGGCTAATCTGACCTATCAGGAATTGATTGATGCTGCAGGGCAGGGGGGCAGTGAATCCTTCTCGGCCATGCTGGCCAACAGCCTGCATTTATATTCAGAGCAGGCGAATAATAACAGCGATATAGCGGTCAGCTATATTCGTTATAATTCAGAAAGCAGTGAGCTGGCATTGCGCATGACCGTACCGAACTTCTCTGTGCTGCAGGATTATAAGTCTGCGCTGGAAGGTGCAGGTTACACGGCTGAAGTTTCTGCCAATGCCAGTCCGAATAATGGGCAGTTGGTTGCATCGGTGCGCATCAGCGCAGGAGGATATTATTGATGGCATCTTTAAAATCATCCTTCAGCGAAGCAAAAGAGAAATTCCTGCAATATTATAACCGCCAGAGTGAGCGCGACCAGAAAGCTATGATGCTACTGGGCATTTTCTGTGCGTGCGTGCTGGCGCTTCAACTTATCTGGCTGCCATTGCATGATTTGAAAGACAGTGCATTGAAAGACGCAACACGCAGTTTTAAAGATTTTATGTGGCTGAATGATAATGCCGCTTCTTTAAGCAGCATGGCAAGTGCCGCCTCCAGCCGAGATGGCAGTGGTGCATCGTTGCTGCAAGCCATCAATGACGCGGCAACTCAACAAAATGTGGCGCTTTCCAATTTCAACGCAGAAGGTGATGGGCAAGTGCGATTGAGCCTGTTAAATGCCTCTTTTGAACGTGTCATGCAGTTTATTAACATGCTGGAATCCGAATATGGATTTACTATTGCAGATGTGACCATTACCAAAGTGAATGATAATGGCATTGTAAACACACAGATGACAGTGTCAGACAGGCTATATTAGGGCAATATCAGTTTTTGCCTATCAGTATTTTAGCGGGATTGTTATAAAAGAATCCGTAAGTAAGGTTATGAGACAGATCACTATCTGAATTAGTATAGAAGGTGACGTTCCACGGCTTATCAATCATTGTTGTTGGTTTATTCTGTTCATTGGGCAGGCGTGCTGCATTATGCCCTAATATGGCGCAGCCCGTTGGGTTTGACCAATGCTGATTTTCGGTATTATAGGTCAGGAATATATGATTGCTGAATGCTGCTCCCACCGCATCTTTTTCGCTCTTGCATAATTCGTAATAGTGACATGCTGCCATTTCACCATCAAAATCTCTTGTGCATCCGCGATAGTAATGTTTAGCGCGCGCCGCCATAGCTGCCAGAAGTTCAGGCTGATGACGCAGTTCGGATGATGCAGCCTGTGCGTCAAGCTGCTGCATATCAGGCATAGGCGTATAGTTGCTAAGTCGGCTTATGGTTAAATGCTCAGCATTAAATGCGCCTGTTTCTCCCATAGCGCGAATGAAAAGATGCGCAATTTTTACCATGTCAGCATCACTCACATGATTATTATTCAGTGTTTCATGTGTATCTGCCACCACCACATCAAGCCGTATGCCATGTGCGTAATGCTCTGCAAGTCTGGACAGATGCTGATGAATAAATCTGATGCCCTGAAGTTTTGGTATGTCATAGCAATCTGCATCATAAGGGCCTTTTGCCCAGTATAGCACGAAAGGGAGGGGCTGCTGTCTGGCAATATGTGATGCAAAACAGTCAATCGTGTGCGATTTTGCTTGCTCAGTATGTCCCTGCCGTCTTCTGAAATAGGCTTTGCGCGCGCATAACATTTGATAAAATGTTGTTGCCTGTTCTTTTGCCGTTAAAGAAGAGCTGCTCTGCTGGGGTGTAGAAAGAAGTGCCATAATTAAATCTCATCATATGTTTATTGAGAATGATTATCATTATCACTTATATACAGCAAGTCAAGGAGGGATGCAGAAAAAACTCCTTATCTGCTGGAAAAGTAGGGTTGCACTAATGAAAGCAAATGCTATAAGGCAACATTAATCTTTATTCAGGTGAAATCATGGTTGAATTTCGCACTCCCGATTCTTTAAAAGATCACGAGAAAAAAATGATCTGCTATGTGCTTTTGAGCGTAGCAATTATTGTTTTTATATTGCCAGCTACCTTGGTGATGATATTAAGTGATATATTATTATAGAATGATAACCGTCATATTCAGCGAAACCTGAATGACGGTTTTCTTTAATGTTTTTTTCTGCGCAGGCGTTTTGCATTAGCAGACGCTGTTTTGCTGGCTTTTCCCATAAAAGCATTATGCAATTTCATACCATCCGAAATAGACTGGTTAATATCTGGCTGCGCTGCTTTAGTCATCTGACGCCAGAACATAGTGTTAAATTCCAACCCTGCCTTCATCCACCCATCCATGCCTGCAGTGACTTTTTCGTCTACCATGCGCTGAAATTCAGGGTGGTTTGATGGTTCGTGAGACATCATATTCATACGATGGAATATCGTTTCTGCCGAGGCGCAATAAAGCTGCCACATGGAAAGTTGATATTTCAAAATATGTTGTGCGCTCTGTGCATTAAAATTTATCATTATATCGCCCGTTCAATAGTTTCTGCCATTTTTTCCACAGAATCATCATGTGAAAAATGAGTGATGTAATTTCCTTTTTTATCCATAAAATAAACATACCCGCTATGCATCACCTCATAAGCTGCGTCCTTATCTGGTTTGCCATATTGCGTATAAACTTTATATGCCTTAACTGCCTGTTTGATGTCCTTATGGTTGCCCGTCAGCCCAATGATGGAGGGGTGAAATGCCTGCAGATAATCCTCCATCACTTTTGGTGAATCACGGTCAGGATCGATAGTAATGAAAACAGGGGAAATTTTTGTGGCTTCTTCTCCCAGTTCATCCATAACTGAAGAAATGGTTGTGAGCGTCATCGGGCAGACATCCGGGCATTGTGTGAAGCCAAAAAACACCAGCGTATATTGCCCTTGAAGGTCTTCATTGGTTACAATAAGATTATCGGTGTTTCGAAGGCGAAATTCGCCACCAATTAAGGCTTCACCGCTGCTGGCAACGTTATTGTTCGCCACGCCATCTGCTCCTTCGTCCAGCGTTTCCTGAGTTCCAAACAGTGCATATGACCCTAAGCTCACCAGCCCTAACAATAATAACAATGTGATAATACGTCCCATATCAGATAAATAATATCATTACTTGACGAAGTAAAGGGGTGCGGGTTAGCTTGTGCGAAAAGAGAGAAGGAATATTATGAGCAAGATTAAAGTACAAAACCCGATTGTGGATATTGATGGTGACGAAATGACGCGCATCATCTGGCAATGGATCAAAGACCAGTTGATTCTACCATATCTTGATGTAGATTTAAAATATTTCGATCTGTCCGTCACCAGCCGTGACAAAACAGATGATCAGATTACAGTGGATGCTGCCAACGCGATTAAAGATCATGGTGTTGGCGTGAAATGCGCCACAATCACGCCAGATAAAGGTCGTGTGGAAGAATATAATCTGAAAAAAATGTGGCGTTCGCCCAATGGCACGATTCGTAATATTCTTGGCGGGACGATTTTCCGTGAAGCAATTACGATTGATAATGTTCCGCGTTACGTTCCAGGCTGGGAACAGCCGATTGTGGTCGGTCGTCATGCGTTTGGTGATCAATATCGCGCGACGGAGATTCCTGTGTCTGGCAAAGGCACAATGAAGCTTGTGTTCGTGCCAGAAGGTGGCGAGGCTCAAGAACATGTGGTGCATGAATTTCCCTCTGCTGGTGTGGGCATGGCAATGTATAATCATGATGAATCCATCCGTGGTTTTGCACAGGCCTGCATGAATTATGCACTGACGCGAAAATTGCCGCTCTATATGTCCACGAAGGACACCATCCTTAAAATTTATGATGGGCGTTTCAAAGATATTTTTGCGGAAGTCTATGAAAAAGAATTTAAAGTTAAATTTGAAGCAGAAAATCTGTGGTATGAGCACCGTTTGATTGATGATATGGTGGCATATGCCATCAAATCCAACGGCGGGTTTGTCTGGGCGTGCAAGAATTATGATGGTGATGTGCAGTCAGATATTGTGGCGCAGGGCTTTGGCTCACTGGGGTTGATGACATCGGTGCTGGTTACACCAGATGGCAAGACAGTGGAAACCGAAGCGGCGCACGGCACGGTGACACGTCACTTCCGTGAGCATCAAAAAGGCAATGAAACTTCCACCAACCCCATTGCCAGCATCTTCGCATGGACACGCGGCCTGAAATATCGCGCGCAGTTTGACAACACACCAGACGTGGCAGAGTTTGCAGAAAAGCTAGAACGCGCCTGCATCGCCACCGTGGAAAACGGCAAGATGACAAAGGATTTGGCGCTGTTAGTCGGCAATGGTCAGAAATGGCTGAACACGAAAGACTTCATGGATGCGATTGAAGGCACTCTGAAGGGGATGTAGTTTAGCAAAAAGAGAGAGAAATAGTTTTTTCTCTCTCTTTTTTTTATCCAGCTTATTCTGACCAAAGTATTTTTAATGCGCAAATTAACCTCATATGAACTCAAAGAATTGATTCAAGAACATTCTGCTGAAGCTGTGCATGTTGATTTTAAGCAAAAGTGGAAAGGAAAAGAAGATAATGCAAAGCTGATACATGATATTTTATGTATGAGTAATGCGAATCATAATGGCGACCGATTTTTGCTATTTGGAGTCAATGACAGTGCTGAAATAGTTGGTGTGCATGATGATCCCAACCGTAAAGATAATGCAAAACTACCCGAATTTCTGCGAAAATGCAATTTTAACCGATTACCCGAAATCATTATCTACACTGTTTCGATTGATGGCAAAGACATTGACGTTGTTCAGATTGGTAACACAGCTTACAAACCTTATTTTCTGACTAAAGAGTATGAACAGAACAAAAAACAGCTTAGAGCAGGAAGCATTTACAGCAGAAATGGTTCATCCAATACTCCGATTGACAGCACAGCCAGTGAAACAGAAACGGAGACTATGTGGCGAGAGCGTTTTGGATTAGATCAAACGCCACTTTTAAGAATAAAAAAATACCTGTCGGATATTAATAACTGGACATACGATAGTTATGGAAACGCCTTCTACAATCCGTTTCCAGAATTTACAATACGAACTGACGCAGAAAGATCTGCAGATTTGGATCAAGACCAAGAATGGACACGAGGTGAAATAGGTTATCATTATACATCAGGCAATGCAGCGTATTTATCAGAGATATTGTACTATCAGACCTGTTTAAAAGAAATTCATAGTGTGGTTTTTGACGGTAGCAAGAAAACTGTTGTTACGCCAGAATGGACAGCAGTGGGAGCAGGTAGATTTTATTACTATTTGAAAGATAGCGTCGATTATGCATTTCATATACATAATGTTCTGCATGGCAGAGGCAGAGATGATTCTTTGGAATTACGTTATGGTTCCACAGAAAAGCACAATGGGAATTACAGCATTCCTAGGTTTGAACATGCTGAAGAACTACAGCTATTCTTAAACAGCTTGGAAAAGCCATTCGAAGAACCAGCAACTGATTCATCAACTCAAAATGAATTGTGGTATGATTTGGTGAAAGAATATAATAATTGGCGCAGTAACAACTAGTTTCGTCATGCTGAGCGTTAGCGAAGCATCCAGAGACTCTTGCGCAAGTGGTGAGATGGATTCTTCACTGCGTTCAGAATGACAATGATAATTTTATCTTCTGAAAATTATTAAAACCCGTCATCCTGTAGTCAGTTATAGTCCGAGTCAAAAAACGTCCGTAATCAGAGATATTGTATTTTAACATGGCGAGGCGTTCTATGCTCATGCTGCAGGCAAACCTTCATATTTTTTGCTATCAACATTGCAGGCTACAGATGGTGTGTTAATGTTCTTATATATTTAATGTGAATCTTTATAACAACTTTCAACAAACTATACTTGTTTAGTAAAGGTTAAAATTCACATAGAAAATATATGCCTTATCACGTTTATATTGCAGACGCTCTACACTGATGTTGAGTGAACAATATTAACGGAGTATACCATGAATCAACAATATCCTAATGTACTAGACTTTTTTCAACCATTTGCGAGTAATAACCAATCACGTGGAAATAATCAAAGTGATAGCAATCAGCAATTAAAATCCAGTCCAGCAAAAACATTATCTCAGTTTAACAGAAATCTTGAGCAAATGTTTGACAGTTTCTTTAATTCAATGCCTGGTGCAAACGCTATGGCAGATATGATTGAGCAATTCACGCCTCAAATGCAAATGCAGGAAGAAGATAGAAAATATGTAATCAGTTTTTCAATTCCATCAGTAGAAGCAGATGACATTCAGATTTATGCGAAAAATGGTATGTTAATGGTTTCTTATGAAAATGAAGAGTCAAACGAAGAATCTGACAGAGAATCAGCATATAAATCTTCATCTAACAAAAACAGCAATAGATCTAAAAACCGTGCTCGCACTTCTGCAAATATGTCATTTTCAAAAATACTGCCATTACCAGCGATGGCAGATGCGGATAATATTCAGGCTAATTACAATGATGGAACATTGCGTATTAAGATTGCAAAATTACATTCTGATAAAGCAAATTCTGCGCGTATCAAAGTGAATACAAGATCAAATGCAAATAATAATTCTATGGATTCTGCAAACAACGCTAATCAAACAGCAGGATCATCAAACAGAACTAGTAAAGCCAGCTAATATAAATTGAACATAACAATTTAAAGGAGAGTAACATGAACAAAGATCGCATTGAAGGAAACTGGGAACAGGTGAAAGGTCACGTACAGAAAAAGTGGGGCAAGCTGACAAATGATGATTTAGACGTTATCGAAGGTGAACGCAAAAAACTTTCTGGTCAAGTGCAGGAACGTTACGGCATTACGAAAGATGAAGCAGATAAGCAAATCAAAGAATGGAATGCGCAACACTAATTTTTTGTGAGTTAAATAATCATAATCCACTACACTTTACTGGTGTAGTGGGTTTTTTTATAAAATGTTAAAACCCGTAATGCTGCAGCCAGTCATAGTCTGAGTCAAAAAACGTACGCAAATCGGGGATATTGTATTTTAACATGGCGAGACGTTCTACGCCCATGCCGAAGGCGAAGCCTTGGTAGGTGTCACTATCCATATTACAGGCTTTCAGCACGTTGGGATGCACCATGCCGCAGCCCATCACTTCCAGCCAGTCATCTGTGCCACCTACGGTGATGGATTCGCGCGAACGGGTGCAGCCTATGTCAATTTCAGCGGAGGGTTCTGTGAAGGGGAAGAAGCTCGGGCGGAAGCGGATTCCCAATTTCGGGTTGTCAAAGAACACCCGCAAAAATTCGCTCACCACACCTTTTAAATGCCCCATATGCACATCTTTATCAATGCATAACCCTTCGACCTGATGGAACATCGGCGTATGCGTCAAGTCCGAATCACTGCGGAAGGTGCTGCCAGGGGCGATGATGCGGATGGGCGGTGCTTCATTGCGCATCGTGCGTACCTGCACAGGGGAGGTGTGTGTGCGCAGCACATATTCTGCATCGCCATTATTCGCTGCATCAATATAAAACGTATCATGCATCTGCCGTGCGGGGTGGTGCGCAGGGATGTTCAGCGCATCAAAATTATGGTCATCATCTTCAATGAGTGGCCCTGTGCGCACATCAAACCCCATATGGGCGAAGATGGTTTCAATTTCCTGCATCACTTTGGTAATAGGATGAATTTTGCCAGGTTTAAATGGCGCAGCATCCAGCGTGACATCCACGCGCTCATGATTCAGGCGCTCTGTCTCGGCTTGTAATTCCAGTTCCGCTTTGCGTGCGTCAATGGCAGCAGAAAGCTGACCCTTTAAAATATTTAGTTCTTTGCCCTTCGTTTTGCGCTCTTCAGGGCTGAGCGAGGAGACGGATTTTAATGCTTCCGTCAGCGTTCCTTTTTTGCCAAGCAAAGACACACGCACATCATCTAATGTGCGTGTGTCTTTAGTGTTTTCAATGATTGCTAATTGCTCAGCAGCGTTCATAACGTGGTTATGCCGCTTGCTTGTCCAGCGCGTCCTGCGCTTGTTTTGCAATGCTTGCAAATGTATCTGGCTCATGAATTGCAATGTCAGACAATACTTTTCTGTCCAGCTCAATGCCTGCCAGCTTCACACCATTCATGAATTGTGAATACACCAGACCATGCTGACGCGCTGCTGCGTTGATACGCTGAATCCACAAGGCGCGGAAGGTGCGTTTTTTCGCTTTGCGGTCACGATATGCATATTGCAGACCTTTCTCAACGCTTTGAATCGCGGTGCGGAAACAGTTCTTTGAACGACCGCGATAACCTTTTGCTTGTTTGATAATTTTTTTATGGCGTGCATGGGTTTGTACGCCGCGTGTTGAACGTGTCATCTATAACTCTCCTAGCGTCCGTATGGCATAAATTGTTTTACAATGCGTGCATCTGCGTCAGACATCACTTTCGTGCCGCGTTGTTTGCGGATGAAAGACTGTGAACGCTTGGTCATGCCGTGCTGTTTGCCAGCCACATTGCGAAGCACTTTGCCCGTGCCTGTGAGTTTGAAGCGTCCTTTAACGCTTGATTTTGTCTTCATTTTTGGCATTTTTGTCTCCTGCTGTGAGCGGGGTTAAATCACGTTGCACAAGGCAGCCAAGAATTAGCCTGCGCAACAATCTAGCCAGCGTTTATAGGCTGTTACAACAATTTTTGCAAGCAGTTTGTGAAACAACATTCACTGGCTTTCCATCCAGAAATGCCAGCACATTGCGCACCGTCTGATCCAGCAGGCGTTGCTGCGCTTCAATACCTGCCCATGCAATATGCGGGGTGAGAAGTAAATTTGGCACATCCTGCAACAATGGATTATCTGGCGTTGGTGGTTCAGTGCTTAACACATCCACACCAGCACCTGCAATCTCACCAGTTTGCAACGCCTGTGCCAGCGCTGCCTCATTCACCACGCCCCCGCGCGCAGTGTTGATGAGGAAGGCGCTTTTCTTCATAGCTTTCAGCTCTTCCGTGCTGACAGTGTCTTTCGTTTGTTCGGTGAGTGGGCAGTGGAACGTGAGAATGTCTGATTTTGCAATCACCTCATTAAACGCCGTGCGCCCTTCGCGCAATTCATCTGCGCCTTTGCGTTCTGCTATCAGCACCTTCATGCCGAACGCTTCAGCCACTTTTGCCACGGCTTGCCCCAATTCGCCGTAACCCACAATGCCCAGCGTTTTGCCGTCCAGCTCATAGGTCGGATAGTCCAGAATGGCGAATTGTGTGCTGCGCTGCCACTTGCCCGCCTGCACATCTGCATGATAATGCGGGAATTGGGTCATTAAATTGGTCATCAACATGAAGACATGCTGCACCACAGAAGCCGTGCTATATGATGCGACATTGCATACGGTCACTTCTTTTTCCTTTGCAGCGTCAAGGTCTATGATGTTGTAGCCCGTTGCCAGCACAGAGACGAGTTTGAGCTTATCTGCGCCCATAATCGCTTCTCGGTGCAACTGCCCTTTGTTAGTGAGTACAATATTAGCATCTTTCACCCGCACTTCCGCTTCTTCTGGTGTGCTATGTTCATAAAAAGTGCAATCTGGAAAGTGCTTGCTGAAAAATGTCCAGTCCAGAGAATCTGCCGAGATACCACCGCGATCCAGCATGACGATGTTATAAGATGAAGTGTCCATACGCTAACTATCCTTGACAATTTTTAATAACGGCTTATTAAAACATTATCATTGATATATATCAAACTGATATTGTTTTTTTGAAAGCGAATGTGCTGATTATCTATGTTAAAATTTCCAGATCGGGTGAAACGTCATTTTGCCAGTTGGAATCTCTGGCTTTACTATATCAGATTCATAGTCGTAGCTGTTTTATTGAGCGTACTTATTGCAAATCATGTGCTGATGCTATTGTTGTTAATAATGCTGATTACAGCGCTTGTTATATTTCTCGTGTTTTTTGCATTGTGGTTGCGCGGCGCAGATGATTTCGTCAGTCAGCTGCCAGCATATAGTGAAGATGAGTATGCGGACATTTTAACTCAGGAAGAATAAACCTGATTTTTAGAGGAAGAGTGTATTATCATCTTCCTCTTTTTTGCTTTTGCTGTTGCTGTCTTTTACCATCTTCTTCACGCGTGCATCGGCTTCTTCCAGCATGGATGGGATTATCGCGGTTTCAGGCATAGTATGCCAGTATTTCCGCGGCATTTCAGATGCCATCATATCCATTTTAATGCGAGCGGGGTTGAAGATGTTGCGGTAAAACGTAATCCACATTTCTTCCACTGCATCTTCGTGGGGAATAGCGCTGCGCGGCTGTCCTTCACCATATCGCAATTTTTCACCGTTCCAATAAGCTGAACAATAGGGCGTAAGAATAGCCCAGTTCATAGATGTAAATCGGCGCATGAAAAACGGTGCAACACGATGCAGCACATAATGCGTAGGTTCGTACCACGCCATATAAGTATTCTGATACCCTTCCACTTCTCTGAATCGTAAAAAAGCCTTCATTTTGTGGCTATCTCTACGCACCTGTCCCACCATGCGGTGCAGCAGCATCACGTCACTGTCAGTCGGGATGGAAAGCAGGCGCGGTTCTTCATAGACCAGCCTCCAAAGGAGACGGTATAAAATGCCCCATCGCGCACTATTGCGGAAACTGGCGGCGGCATCTGCCAGTGTCACAAATTCTCTGCTCACATTAATCACAAAATCTTCAGGTGCTTCGGGAAGAGCAGTATTAAACAATCCTTGTTGATCATCTGATTGCCATTCCACATCCGCAGGGGGAATGCCTGCCGCCAGCGCATTGCGCGCTTCATAACGCCATTCATCGAAGTTGTAGACTTCCGCGTGATAGATATGTTGTGACTCTAACATAGTTTTAATTATTAACGAAAATCTTTAAAAAAGCTATAATGACAATTCGAGCTGCGTCTGCACTGGCGCGGCAAGTTGCACAATTAGCTTTTCAGTGTCAATAATGCCGTGGGGATGCCAGTCCTGCGTAATGATAAACGGACGTGCGCGTTTTAAGACGCAGCGCAGTTTTTTAAGGTCTTCCAGTGTCACCGCTTTTAAACGACGAATCTGCAGAATTTTGGATACGTTTTTAACACCAATGCCAGGGATGCGCAGAAGCGCTTCTTTGCTGGCTTTGTTCACATTGACGGGGAAAAAATCACGATTATTCAGCGCCCAGTTCGTTTTAGGGTCCACATCCAGCCGCAAATCTGGCTGTTTCGCGGTGATAATTTCTTCCACCTTATAGCCGTAAAAACGCAGCATCCAATCCGCCTGATATAAACGATGTTCGCGCATCAGCGGCGGATTTTTCACAGGCAAACCATGATGCGCATCTGGGATGGGGCTGAACGCGGAATAATAGACGCGGCGCAGACTGTGTTTGGAATACAGGCTGCTAGCAGTATTTAAAATGGTATAATCCTGCGTAGGGGTTGCACCAATAATCATCTGGGTGGATTGCCCTGCAGGCGTGAAAGGTGGTGGCTTCAGCTTGGCTTTGCGGGCATCCTTAAATTCTTTGATTTTATATTCCACGCTTGCCATATTACCTTCCAGCGCATCTTTCTTTTTCTCTGGGGCGAGTTGTTGCAAATCATCATCCGTGGGAAGTTCGATATTCACGCTGAGGCGATCGGCATAAAGCCCTGCTTCAGTAATCAAATCATCATGCGCACCAGGAATGGTTTTCAGGTGAATATAACCTTTATAGCCGTGATGCAGCCGCAAAGACTTTGCTACCCGCACCATTTGTTCCATCGTATAATCCGAATCACGGATGATGCCAGAGCTTAAAAACAGCCCTTCAATATAATTTCGTTTGTAAAATTCAAGCGTGAGATAAATAATTTCATCGGTGGTAAATCGTGCGCGTTGCACGTTGGAGGAGATGCGGTTAATGCAATATTTGCAGTCAAACATGCAATAATTCGTCATCAGAATTTTCAGCAGCGAAATGCACCGCCCATCTGGCGTATAGCTATGGCAAATGCCCATCCCTTCCGTGCTGCCAATGCCCTTGCCCTCACGCTTCGTATTTGACCCCGAAGACGAGCAGGACGCATCATATTTGGCTGCGTCAGCGAGAATGGCAAGTTTTTGTTGGAGGTCTAGTCGCATACTATATTATATAAGTGAGTATGCATGTGTTGCAATGAAGTGGTTTAATTAAACGTGTAATTATAAGTAATGTTATAGTTGTCATGAAGCTGTAACAATAAAATATTAACTTAAATTAATAAGAAATAAATTAAAAGGAGTTTTAAGGTGGGAGTTAATATAACAGAAGTAATAGCAGGAATGCATGGTGATAATCCTGATTTGAATACTCCTGAAGAGGTTGAAGCTTTTATAAATGAAACTGGCGCAAATCCAGCAGAAGTTGGTGAATTTGATAAAGAAGTGGAAAAAGAAGCGAGAGAGAACAATTCTAGCGACGTGCTTCATTTGGATGGGAATATTATCGAAAGGTGGGAATCCTTAGCACATGACGCCCCAAAAATGACAGAAGAAGAGATTGAGGAATCTGCCAAGCGATTTGAAAATCTGGATATGAAAGAAATCATTGAGGGGTTATCGGAATTTGATATTAAAGGCGCTGATTATAATGCTCCTGAAATAAATCATAATGATATCGAATGTAAATCATGTCCCAACGAACGTGAGCAATCGGGTCGTGATGGGATTACATGGTAGTCACATCTTCCGAACATCCGTCAAATGCCCTGTAATCGCCGCGGCGGCTGCCATGGCGGGGCTTACCAGATGTGTGCGTCCTCCGCGACCCTGACGACCTTCAAAATTGCGGTTGGAGGTGGAGGCGCAGCGTTCTTTGTCGCTGAGTTTGTCGGCGTTCATTGCCAAGCACATGGAACAACCTGGCTCACGCCATTCAAATCCTGCTTCGGTGAAGATCGTGTGCAACCCTTCGGCTTCGGCTTGTTCTTTCACCAGACCAGAGCCAGGCACGACCATTGCCAGCGTCACATTATCTGCTTTTTTATGACCTTTAACCACTTTTGCCGCTTCACGGAAATCTTCAATGCGTCCATTGGTGCATGAGCCGATGAACACTTTGTCAATCGTCACATCTTCCAGCTTCATGCCTGACTGCAAACCCATATAATCAAGCGAGCGTTTGACTGCCACTTTGCGGTTTTCATCGGTGAAGTCATCTAGCGAAGGCACGTTTGCCGAAATGGGAAGAACGTCCTGCGGGCTGGTTCCCCATGTCACTTGTGGTTCAATGTCTGCGGCATTCAGCGTGATTTCCTTGTCGAACACTGCATCTGCATCTGTGGTATATTGTGACCAGAACTTGACTGCTGCATCAAAGTCTTTCGGGGCGAGGGGGCGACCTTTGATATATTTAAAGGTGACTTCATCTGGTGCAATCAGTCCTGCACGCGCACCAGCTTCAATGGACATATTGCAGACCGTCATGCGCCCTTCCATGGAAAGGTTCATAATGGCATCCCCTGCATATTCAATCACATATCCTGTGCCACCTGCTGTGCCGAGTTTTCCAATGATGGCAAGCGTAATATCTTTTGCTGTCACACCATTGCCCAGTTCACCATTCACGGTTACACGCATATTTTTCGGCTTCTTCTGGCGTAACGTCTGAGTTGCCAACACATGTTCAACCTCAGACGTGCCAATGCCAAATGCAAGCGCACCAAATGCACCATGCGTAGAAGTGTGAGAATCACCACAGACAATCGTCATGCCAGGTTGTGTGAAGCCCTGTTCAGGGCCGACCACATGCACAATGCCTTGGCGGATATCGTGCATGGAGAAATACTGTACGCCAAATTCTTCGCAATTTTTCTCTAATGTTTCCACCTGAATGCGCGAGGTTTCATCTTTAATGCCTTCTGCGCGGTCTGGCGTGGTGGGTACGTTATGATCTGCCACAGCAAGCGTTGCTTCTGGGCGGCGCACCTTGCGCCCTGCCATGCGCAACCCTTCAAAGGCTTGCGGGCTGGTCACTTCATGCACCATATGGCGGTCAATATAAATCAGTGTTGTGCCGTCATCTGCGGTGTCCACCAAATGTGTTTGCCATATTTTGTCAAAAAGTGTTTGTGCCATAATTATCAGGGTTTAGGTTATAGGGTTTAGGTTTTAGTTACGTTCGTCATTCTGAAGGTAGTGAAGAATCCATCTCAATGCTAGCGCAAGAGTCTCTGGATGCTTCGCTTGCACTCAGCAGGACGATGCATTTATTGCCAGTTAATATAAGCATTCCTGCTTGCAATGTAAAGAAAAGGCTTCGATGAAATCACCGAAGCCTTTTTTTAGAATTATTTAGAAAATCAAATTTACTTTGATGCTGCTTTTTTCGGTGCGCGATTATAATCCATTTTCTCTTTAATACGCGCTGCCTTACCAGTAAGACCACGAAGATAGTAAAGTTTCGCGCGGCGCACATCACCACGGCGCACATTGACGATGCTTTCAATACGTGGAGAGTAAAGCGGGAATACACGCTCAACACCTTCACCATGACTCAGCTTGCGAATGGTGAAGTTAGATTGCAGACCGCGATTTTTGCGTGCAATGCAGACACCTTCAAATGCCTGAATACGCTCATTCGCGCCTTCAATAATACGCACATTTACACGTACTGTGTCACCCGGTGCAAAAGCATCCATCTGCTTTTCCGCGCTTAGTTTCTCAATCTGCTCTTGCTCTAAAGTCTGCACAAGGTTCATAATCTCTCTCCGTCATCCAACCGTTTCGTTGTTGCCCATTTTTGAATATTTGTTCCACAAATCGGGACGTTTTTGTTCTGTAATCGCTTCCGCTTGCGCCCGACGCCATGCGTTAATACGCTGATGATTGCCGCTTGTCAAGACTTCAGGCACAGGATACCCGTTCCAAATTGGTGGTTTAGTATAGTGAGGATACTCTAAAAGTCCAGCGCAATCTTCACCAATCATAAAACTCTCTTCATCATGCGTTTCAGGGTTGCCCAGAATGCCATCCACATGGCGCAGCATGGATTCGACAATGACGAGTGATGCCACTTCGCCGCCAAGCAGAATATAATCACCAATGCTGATTTCTTTAGGTTGATAATGTTCAATAATGCGCTGGTCTATCGCTTCAAAACGCCCGCAGATGAAAATATAGTTCGCATGTGTCTCTGCCAGTTCGCAGGAGAGTGATTGTGAGAAAACAGTGCCATGCGGGGAAGGGAGCAGCAACGGCGCGTCTGGCAGCATGTCCTGCGCCGCTTCTATGGCGCGTGAAAGCACATTTGCCTTCATCACCATGCCTGCGCCGCCACCATATGGTGTGTCATCTACCTTGTTGTGTTTGTCGGTCGCAAAGTCACGAATGTTGATTGTGTCATATGACCAGATGCTATTGTGAAGTGCGCGCCCTGCGACCCCATGCCCAAGCGTGGCGGGGAACATTTCAGGATAAAGCGTGAGAAACAGAAAATGCATCAGTCTTTTTCGTGATGGGTGGCATCCAGCAATTCAGGCGGGCGGAAGGTGAGGCGGCGTGAGCGCACATCACATTCAGGGAAATTCTCCTGCGTGAACAACACCATTTCGCTTTTGCCTTCATCTGGCTGAATTTCAATAATATCGCCCGCGCCAAAATTATGCACGGCTTTCACTGTGCCATATGTTGCGCCTGTGTCTTGAGTGACGATAGAGCATCCTACTAGTTCTGTGATGTAGAAATCATCCTCATCCAGTTCAGGCAGGCTGTCTTCTGGTGCGTGCAGCAATTTGTTGGTAAGGGCAGCGGCTTCTTCCTTGCTGCTCACGCCATCAACAGAAATGAGAAATTGCTGCTTTGCTGCGCCAATATAGTGAATATGATATTCCTGATTGCCTTTGGCATCATATAGCACGTCAAAGTCAAATATGCTTTGCGGGTCTTCCGTATAGCTGTTCAGTTTAACCGCGCCTTTAAGCCCGTGAGGTGCGCCAAATTTACCGACTGCAATATAGTTTTTATCTGTCATAAAGCACTACATACAAAAAACGCTGACAAGGATGCCAGCGTTTTTATGTGAAATATTATTACGTAACTTAAGATGCTTCAGCTTCGCTTGCTTCTTCAGCAGGTGCTTCTGCAGCTTCTTTTTCTGCTGCGGCAGCTGCTGCAGCTTCAGCTTTCGCTTTTTCTTCCGCTTCTTTGCGAGCCTGCGCACGTGGAGCAAGTTTCTCAGCCTTGTCTTTAGCTACAAACTTTGGTTTTTCACTCCATACGCCATCTTTGCGAAGAAAGCGTGCTACTGTTTCTGTCGGCTTTGCACCCGTTTCCAGCCAGTATTTTACGCGCTCAACATCATAGGTAAAACGTTCTGCACTGTCTTTTTCGATCAGTGGATTATACACACCAAGTTTTTCAATGAATTTACCATCGCGAGGCGCGCGAACATCAGCTGCAACCAAACGGTAAAATGGGCGTTTCTTTGATCCACCACGAGATAATCTTAAATGTACTGCCATAATATTTCTTTTAATTTCTGCAAGTTTGTATTTTCAAGTTCCGCTATAAAGCAGAGATAGATAGAAAAATCCAGCATTATTTACGGTTTTTTCGGCTTTTATGCAAATTAACCATAAAAAATCTGTCATGAAGTGATGATATGCATAAAGCACGTTTGTGAAAGCGAAGAGGCGTGTTATATAGAGTTTATGAAAATTTTTTTACTGGCATTATCCCTTACTGGTCTGTTCGCAGGAAATGTGGCAGCAGGTGATCTGAAGATAAGTGCGGGAGTGCCGCGCGTGCAGAGTCACGCAGTGTCTAAATCTCCGCGTGCTTATGTGCAGGATCATCATAAGCTGCATGTTCCCCGTCCACACCGTTATAAAAACTGGCGCTATAATTATAGTCATCGTCCTGACCGTTATCATACAAGCTATGGCTGGCAGGAACATCGCCCAGTGCGCTATCCTTATGCGCAGAGTTATTATAGTTCACCCAATGTGATAGTTCGCGAAACCATTCGCACGCCTGTTATTGTATCAACTCCAGCGCCCCAGGGCAGGGCAGCATTGCCGTGGCGCGGCGAAGAACATTTCGTCAGACCTAATCACCGCGTACAACCTCCTTACATTGAAAGGGAGATTATTCACACTCCGCAGCAGCACCGTGAGACCATCTCACGTGACCCGCTGAATGGATTATGGAATGCAATAGGGTTGGGTTATGAATAATCCTATACATGCATCTGCTATTATTATTGGTGCAGGGCTTGTGGGCGCGGCGCAGGCGCTTGCACTTGCAGAATATGGCATTGACTGCATATTGCTGGACAGGGCAGATCTGGATGATGCGCGCAAACATCACATAGATGGAAGGGTTAGCGCTGTTTCAAAAGCATCAATCGAAATATTAGAACATATCCATGTCTGGCAGCATATTGCAGATCATGCAGGCAATATTGAAAAAATTCTGGTGACAGAAAACCACAAACCTTCAGAGATTGTCTTTGATGCAGAGCAGGAAGGCGAAGCATTTTTTGGTGCGATGATGCCAAACACATTGCTGAGGCGCGCCTTGCTGGAGCGTGTCTTTGAGAGCGAGCATATCACTATTATATCTAATGATACGATAGAGACGTTACTGCGCGGAGAAAAAGTGCAGATTACCACCGAGCAGGGCAAAGAGCTGACGGCAGATATATTAATTGTCGCAGATGGGCGATATTCACAGGTGCGCGACTCTATTAATATCAAAGCCCGAAAATATGATTATGACCAGTCAGCTATCGTATTTACACTGAAACACGAAAAAAGCCATGAACGCACAGCAGTGGAATGGTTTTTTCCGCAAGGTCCGCTTGCCTTGCTTCCCATGAAGGATGAGCATGAATCCTGCATTGTGCTGACAGAGCAGACAGATATGGCAGCGCATTTATGTGCAGTTGAGGAAGGCGAATTTTTAGAAGAACTTCAGATAAAGATGCAGGATGCTTATGGTAAAATCTCGCTCAATTCTCCGCGTTACAGCTATCCGCTGAATCTGTTTCAGGCAGAATCCTACGCCTCGCATCGCGCAATGGTGATTGGTGATGCCGCACATGCCATTCACCCCATTGCAGGGCAGGGGGTGAATCTGGGATATCGGGATGTGGCAGTGCTGACCGAATTGCTGGTTGAAGCACATCGTGCAGGGCAGGATTTAGGCTCATTAAGCATTGCAGAGCATTATGAACGGTGGAGGCGATTTGATGCCACCTCCATGATTGCCACGACTGATGGGTTAAATCGCTTTTTTTCAAATAATTCACGTGTGATTCGCACGGTGCGCCGCGCGGGCATGGCGTTGTTTGAAAAAGCCAGACCTGTGAAATCCTTCTTCATGATGGCTGCAATGGGCATGGAAGGTGACTTGCCGAAAATGCTGCAAGGGCAGCGGATTTAAAAATAAGTTATGTTCTGGCGCCCCATATTTTTAGTTAACGGTATTTTGTTATGCGTTCTCGCATGTGTGATGCTGCTTGCCATGCTCGCAGATATTGCCTCTGCACATGAAAACTGGCAGGTTTTTGCCATTTCCGCGCTCATCACCGTGTTTGTTGGAATGTCCTTATATTTGTCAAATCGGGGCTATAATGACGGTGTGCGAGTGCGGCAGGCATTTTTGCTGACTACCAGCGCTTATGTCGTATTATCTTTTTTCAGTGCGCTGCCGTTATATCTGTCACAGGAACTGAATATGTCACTGGTCGATGCTTATTTTGAAGCAGTATCAGGGATTACGGCAACAGGCGCAAGCGTTATGAGCGGTCTGGACTTCGCGCCAAAAGGCATATTGCTATGGCGATCATTGCTGAATGGTCTGGGGGGGATCGGCATCGTGGTGATGGCGCTTGCCGTCTTGCCAATGCTGAAAATTGGTGGGATGCAGCTATTTAAAGCGGAATCTTCCGAAAATTCGGACAAAATGCTGCCACGCACTCCGCAGATTGCGCTGACCATTTCAACTATATTTACCAGCCTGACCTTGCTGTGTTTCTGGTGTTACTGGCTGGCAGGCATGAGCAGTTTTGACGCGCTGTGTCATGCGCTGACAACGGTTGCCACGGGCGGGTTCTCCACGCATGATCGCTCGCTCGGTTTTTATGATTCTATCGTTATTGAATTTATCGCGGTGATTTTCATGCTGGCTGGAGCATTTCCCTTAATGCTATATTACAAAATGGTGAAAGGCAACGGGCTGGCAATTTATCATGATCCGCAGGTGCGGTTTTTGCTGATTATTGTTGCTGGTGTCGTAGCACTCTTAACCGTCTGGCTTATGGCGACCAACGGCATGAAAATGTTTGATGCCGTGCGCTACTCACTCTTTAATGTGGTTGCAATTATCACTACCACAGGATTTTCATCCTCTGATTATGGTCAGTGGGGGGAGATGGCAATTATGGTCTTATTCATGCTGATTGTGGTTGGAGGGTGCACGGGTTCCACATCTGGCGGCATCAAAATCTTCCGTTTCATTGTGTTTTACAAAACCGTCCGCGCGCAGTTGCGTCAGTTAATTCAACCGCATGGCGTGTTCATTCCACGCTATGAAGACAAACCAATTCCTGAAAGCGTCGTGGCATCAGTTACCACGTTTTTGCTGCTATTCGCTTTTATGTTTTTAGTAATTGCGATTGTGCTTTCCATGTTCGGGCTGGATTTTCTCACCTCCGTAAGCTCTGCTGCTCAGGCACTGGCAAATGTGGGGCCGGGGCTTGGGAAAATTGTCGGACCAACAGGAAATTACCAACCCCTGCCAGAAGGCGCAAAATGGCTGCTATCTTTTGCTATGATCATGGGACGGTTGGAGCTATTTACGGTGATTGTGTTATTCACCCCTAAATTCTGGAATGATTAAACCATAATAATATAGTGCGCACATATTGCGTTTGTCGCAAATAGCGCTACATTATTCTGATGTATGAAAAACAAACAGATGATTTTACCGTTACAGTTGAAGTAACCTATCTTGAAGAACAATCTGACGCTGCAGACGAGCATTTCGTCTGGGCATATACGGTCTATGTGTTAAATGAAAGTCCGCATGAAGTGCAGCTGCTGCGCCGCCAGTGGTATATTACGGATGCGCATGGCATGAAACAGTCTGTTGAAGGGGCAGGGGTGGTTGGTGAGCAACCTGTCTTGAAGCCGCAGCAGGGCTTTCAATATACCAGTGGCACAGTATTGCATACGTCCTCAGGCATTATGGAAGGGTTCTATACTATGTATAATCGCAACACCAAAGAGCGTTTTACCATTGATGTTCCCACATTTTCACTGGATAGCCCACATCAGGCAATGCGCCCGAATTAATGTCATGATTCTGCAACAATAATATGATACTCTTATAATCATGGAAGGTGGTGGCGCAACAGCAAGTGGCCCTGATATGGGTATGATCACATCTATGCAATCTGCAGGAGGAGACCCTTCGCAGCGTGTGTTGATGGTGATGCCTGGTGCGCCAGGGTTAATGCCAAGTCTGGACAGGCAGGGTTGGGCTGGAAATACGGTATATGGCGGTCAGGCATTTGGTCAGGGCGGGTTGATAAACCTGAAATTTGGCCTGATGGGCGGAAACTGGAAATTTGCTGAAGATTTAAAAGCCTGTTTTGTGCCAAAAGATCAATTATTTCAGATGGAAGGTGCTGCGATTCAGGGCGCTGAAATCCGCGGAGAAGAAATCAGAGGTGAAGATATTGTGGCTGCCAGCAATTCAGGGAAAAGCATATTGTCAGAAGCCAGCAACATTGAAGCACCCAAAATATCAGCCGCTGAAATTCGCGCCGCTACAAGCATTTCTGCGCCATCTGTGTCATAAGTATTATTTTTGCTTGACCATTTCACAGTCTGCACGTATAAAGACCAACACATTTAACAGAATTTGAAAGAGAACAGACTATGTCTAAGCGTTGCGCAATCACGGGGAAAACCATTCAGTTTGGTAATAATGTATCGCACTCACAGCGTAAAACACGCCGTCGCTTTAATCCGAATATTCAGTCTGTGTCTTTGCTGAGTGATGTTCTGGGCAAACGTTTTAAAATGAACGTAACTGTATCCACACTGCGCTCTATTGAGCATAATGGCGGGTTGGATGGTTATTTGCTGAACACATCAAGCCTGAAACTCTCTAAAGAGGCAGCGGCAATTAAACGCGAAATTAAAAAAGGTCAGGCAGCTGCATAAGCTGAAGCGGATGTATCAGCATCCGTAATCTCTCCAATCCACTTCATCTTCAGAAATGGTCTCTCCCAGCATGGAGGGGCCTTTTTTGTGTACAGCATTTTTGTCTCCACACACCAGATGGTGCCATTCTGGCAAGTCATACCCCTTTGCAACCAGTCTGTAACCACATGTGTGCGGCAGCCAGTGCATCTCATGCACATTTTGTGGTGTGATCTTAATGCAATCAGGTACATTCTTTTGTCGGTTTGCATAATCGCTACAGTTGTGAGAGTCTAAGCAGAGATATGCACAGGCAACGTTCGTCAGGCTCATTCGTCCTGTCGTACCATCTTCAATCCGTATCTGGCAGCATAACCCGCACCCGTCACATAAGGACTCCCATTCTTCGTTTGTCATCTCATTAATAGGTTTTTGTAAAAAATCAGGCTGATTATGCATAAAGTTTTAAAGGCAGGTTAGAATTAGGCGAGTTAATACTTGCAAAGACGTGCAAATCTTACTACAAGTTTGCGATTGAAATTAACAATACTCTAAAGGTGTAACGTGAATCCAGCAAAATTTATGCGAGAGGTGCGTCAGGAAACCAGAAAAGTCACCTGGCCTTCGCAGAAGCAAACTATCGTTTCGACTATTATCGTTCTGATATTGGCGACGATCTCTGCTTTGTTCTTTCTGCTAGTGGATAATGTTATTTCTTTAGCCGTTCGTACAATATTAGACATTGGAGGCTGATGATGGAACAACCTGCAGCAACAGAGCAGAAGCCTAAAAAAGCACGCTGGTATATCCTGCATGTTTATTCGGGGTTTGAGAAAAAAGTAAAACAGGCAATCGAAGAAAACGCAGCCCAGCAGGGGCTGAGTGACATGTTTGAAGAGGTCACTATTCCTTCAGAGGATGTGCTGGAAATGCGCCGTGGCAAAAAAGTGGCGATGGAGCGAAAGTTCTTCCCAGGTTATATGCTGGTAAAAATGGTGATGAATGATGCGTCGTGGCATCTGGTTAAAAGCATACCAAAAGTGACAGGGTTTCTGGGTGGTGGTGGAAACAAGCCGCAGCCTATCTCTCCTGCAGAAGCGGAGCGCATTTTCGCACAGCTTCAGGAAGGTATGGAGAAACCTAAAGATCGTGTGGTCTTTGAAATTGGCGAGCAGATCAAAGTGGTTGATGGTCCGTTTGAATCATTCATTGGTGTGATTGAAGATGTGGATTCTGAAAAAGAACGTATAAAAGTATCAGTCAGTATTTTCGGTCGTCCCACTCCAGTAGATTTACAATATTCACAAGTAGAAAAGGTAGGTTAGGCACGCTTGATGGGTGAATATACTCTGTTTTGTGGTTATTTTTATAAAAGCTGTTGACAGAGTGGTTTGAACACTACTATAAAGCGTCCTCTCAAAGAGATATAATATTATGGCAAAACAAGTATCAGGTTTTATTAAGTTACAGATTCCAGCTGGAAAAGCGAATCCTTCTCCACCTGTTGGTCCTGCTTTGGGTCAGCAAGGTGTAAACATTATGGAATTTTGTAAGGCATTTAATGCAGCAACGCAAAGCATGGAAGCAGGTATTCCCATTCCTGTGCAGATTACGGTGTATGCAGACAGAAGTTTTACGTTTATCACAAAAACTCCTCCAGTGTCGTATTTCCTGAAAAAAGCTGCGGGCATTCCAAAGGGTGCAAATGCTCCTGGTAAGGAAACTAAGGGTAAGGTAACTCTTGCTCAGGTGAAAGAGATTGCCGAACAGAAAATGAAAGATTTAAATGCTCATACAATAGATGCAGCGTGCGAGATGATTAAAGGCTCTGCAGTGTCTATGGGTATGGAAGTAGTAGAAGGGTAATAGCGCTATGTCAGGAAAACGTATTAAGGCACTACGTGCTGAAGTTGAGAAAGAAAAGCTTTATGATGTAGATAGCGCGCTATCACTTGTGAAGAAAAATGCCAATGCAAAATTTGGGGAATCAGTTGAAGTGGCGATCAATCTGGGTGTTGATGCGCGTAAGTCTGATCAGGTGGTTCGTGGCACAGCGGCGCTTCCGAACGGCACAGGTAAAGAAGTGCGTGTTGCAGTATTCGCACGTGACGCAAAAGCAGAAGAAGCAAAAGCAGCAGGCGCTGATATTGTGGGCGCTGATGACCTTATGGAGCAGATACAGCAAGGTGAAATCAATTTTGATCGTTGCATAGCAACGCCAGATATGATGGGTGTTGTCGGTCGTGTAGCAAAAATTCTGGGTCCGAAAGGTCTGATGCCTAACCCTAAACTTGGCACAGTGACACCAAATGTGGAAGAAGCTGTTAAGCTTGCAAAAGCGGGTGAGATTCAGTTCCGTATGGATAAGGGTGCGATTGTTCATGCGGCTATCGGCAAAGTGAACTTTTCAGAAAAAGAGCTGAAAGAGAATCTTCAGGTTCTATTCAAAGCGGTTGAGAAGGCAAAGCCTGCAGCGGCAAAAGGTACTTATATTAAAAGAGCAAGCCTGAGTTCAACTATGGGTCCAGGTGTAAAGCTTGACATTAATGCAATAGCGGCGTAGGTAGTATTTATGAATCGTTTACAAAAAAAGCAGTGGGTTGAGGATATTAAATCTTCAACAGAAGGTTCTGAGATTATTCTTGTAACGCACTATAAGGGGTTGACTGTTGCTGAAATCTCTAAGCTTCGTGGTGAAGTGCGTGAGGCGGGTGCATCATTTAAAGTAACCAAAAATTCTTTGGTGAAACGCGCTATCGCTGGAACGCAGTATGAGCCGCTTTCTGAGCATTTCACGGGGCCAACAGCCATTGCATATTCAACTGATCCTGTGGCGATTGCCAAAGTGATAACGGATTTCTCTAAAGATAATGACAAGCTGGTTATTCTTGGCGGTATCTTTGGTGAAAAAATGATGGATCAAAAAGAAATCGCTACATTAGCGAAGATGCCATCACTAGACGAATTGAGAGCGAAAATCATTTCGCTTATCAATACGCCTGCAACGCGCATTGCTGGTGTAACGCAGGCTCCTGCTGGTCAGCTTGCACGTGTGTTTGGCGCTTATGGTGCTAGCGAGTAAAATAATAATTTAATCTAGTTAATTGAAGGGAAGAACATGGCTAATTTAGATGAAATCGTAGAACAACTTTCAGCGCTAACCGTAATGGAAGCGGCTGAGCTTTCTAACTTACTTGAAGAAAAGTGGGGTGTATCTGCTGCTGCTCCTGTAGCAGTTGCTGCAGCTGGCGCTGCTGCTCCTGCTGCTGCAGAAGAAAAGGATGAATTTGATGTTATCCTTGCATCTGCAGGTGAGAAGAAAATCAACGTTATTAAAGAAGTTCGTGCTATCACAGGTCTTGGCCTGAAAGAAGCAAAAGAGCTTGTTGAAGGCGCTCCAAAAGCAGTGAAAGAAGCTGCTTCTAAGGCTGACGCTGAAAAAATCAAAAAGCAGCTTGAAGAAGCGGGTGCAACTGTTGAGCTTAAATAGTTCAGTTTAGCACATTAAAAAGAGAGGCGTATCGGCGTTAAGTCGGTACGTCTTTCTTTAGTTTTTATAGAATAAATATAGTCATTAAGGGTTTTTTATGGCATCTGCAGCTCAATCAACACATAGTTTCACGTCGCGCAAACGTATCAGAAAAACATTTGGAAAGATCAAGGCGGCGTCATCCATGCCGAACCTGATTGAAGTGCAAAAAAACTCTTATGACCAGTTCCTGCAGTTGGATATCTCAAAAGATGAGCGCCTGAATAAAGGGTTGCATTCTGTATTTGAATCCGTATTTCCAATTGAGGATTTTGCAAAAACGGCAACATTGGAATATGTGTCATTTGATTTTGATACGCCAAAATATGATGTTGATGAATGCCGTCAACGTGACATTAATTTCTCTGTGCCATTGCGCGTCACTTTGCGTCTTATTGTCTGGTTGGTAGATGAAGATACTGGCGCTCGTGAAATTAAGGACATTAAGGAACAGGAAGTTTTCATTGGTGATATTCCGCTAATGACGGAAAACGGAACGTTTATTATTAATGGAACTGAGCGCGTTATTGTGAGTCAGATGCACCGTTCTCCAGGTGTGTTCTTTGATCATGATGATGGAAAATCACACTCATCAGGAAAAATCCTTTTCTCAGCACGTGTCATCCCATATCGCGGGTCATGGCTTGACTTCGAGTTTGATGCAAAAGATATTGTCAATTCTCGCATAGACAGGCGTCGCAAATTACCAGTAACAACAATTCTGCGTGCCATTGGGATGGATTCAGAAGAAATTCTGTCTACATTCTATGAAACCACAGAAATTACAAAAACATCTAAAGGTTGGGCGCAGGAATTTTCTATCGAAGCCTTCAAAGGTGCAAAACTACCATATGCCCTTATTGATGCAAAAACAGGCAAGGAAGTGGCTGAAGCTGACAAAAAGCTAACGCCTCGTTTGTTGAAAAAACTTGAAGAAGAAGGTGTTAAAAAGATTCTTCTGAATACCGATATTCTGGAAACAAAATTTCTGGCGAACGATATTGTTGATACTGAAACTGGTGAGGTTATTGCTGAAGCAGCAGACTCTCTGACTGAAGAGATTTTGGAAAAACTCACGGAAATGAAAGTGAAGTCCGTCAAGGTGCTTTCCATTGAAGAGGGCAAAGTAGGTCCATATGTTCGCAACACTCTGGTATCAGACAAAAACCTGACTAAAGAAGATGCGTTGCTTGACATTTACCGCGTTATGCGCCCAGGCGAACCGACAACTCCAGAGGCAGCGGAAGCCTTATTTACGTCACTCTTCTTTGAAGATGACCGTTACGATCTTTCAGAAGTTGGCCGCGTGAAAATGAATGCGCGTCTGAATCTGGAAAAGGATATTTCTACAGGCGTATTAACGCATGATGATATTATTGCGATAATTAAGACACTCGTTGGTCTGAAAGATGGTCACGGCGAAATTGATGATATTGATCACCTAGGCAACCGCCGCGTTCGTTCAGTGGGTGAGTTGATGGAAAATCAGTTCCGTATTGGTCTGGTGCGTATGGAGCGCAGCATTATTGAGCGTATGAGTTCTGTGGATATTGATACTGTCATGCCGCATGATTTAGTCAATGCAAAGCCGCTTATTGCTTCAGTGCGTGAATTTTTTGGTTCGTCACAGCTGAGCCAGTTTATGGATCAGACAAACCCACTTTCTGAAATTACACATAAGCGTCGTTTGTCTGCGTTAGGGCCGGGTGGTCTTACGCGTGAGCGCGCTGGCTTTGAAGTGCGCGACGTACACGCAACGCATTACGGTCGTATCTGCCCGATTGAAACGCCTGAAGGTCCGAATATTGGTCTTATCAACTCAATGGCGACATTTGCTCGCGTGAACCGCCACGGTTTTATTGAAAGCCCATATCGCAGAGTGGTGGACGGAAAAGTAACAGATGAAGTAGTATATCTTTCTGCCATTGAAGAAGGAAAATACCGTATTGCGCAGTCTAATTCACAATTGGATAAGCAGGGTCGTTTTGTTGATGACCTGTTAAACTGCCGTAAAGCAGGTGACTTTGAAATGGTGACGCCTGAGCAGATTGACTTTATTGACGTATCTCCAAAACAGCTTGTGTCTGTAGCAGCGTCTCTTATTCCGTTTCTGGAAAATGATGATGCTAACCGCGCATTGATGGGATCAAACATGCAACGTCAGGCCGTGCCATTAGTGCGCTCCGAAGCGCCACTTGTCGGCACTGGAATGGAATCTGCCGTGGCTGCAGATTCTGGCGTGACTACCGTTGCTCGCCGCGCTGGTATTGTGGATCAGGTGGACGGAACTCGTATTGTAATTCGTACTGAGAAAGATGATGATGAAGTTTCACCTGGCGTGGATATTTATAATCTGATGAAATTCCAGCGTTCGAACCAGAATACCTGTATCAATCAGCGCCCTATTGTAAAAGTAGGAGATAAGATTGCTAAGGGTGATATTATTGCAGATGGTCCAAGCACGAATCTTGGCGAACTGGCACTTGGTCGCAATGTCTTAGTGGCGTTCATGCCTTGGAATGGTTATAATTTTGAGGATTCGATTCTGATTTCTGAAAAATTAGTATCCGATGATGTCTTTACCTCTATTCATATTGAAGAATTTGAAGTGATGGCGCGTGACACCAAGCTGGGAGCAGAAGAAATTACCCGAGATATTCCCAACGTTGGCGAAGAAGCGCTACGCAACCTTGATGAAATCGGGGTGGTGCATATTGGTGCTGAAGTGAAGCCAGGCGATATTCTTGTTGGTAAAGTGACTCCGAAAAGCGAATCTCCAGTAACACCTGAAGAAAAACTGCTTCGCGCAATCTTTGGTGAAAAAGCATCTGATGTACGTGATACGTCTATGCGTTTATCGCCTGGAGTTGCGGGTACAGTTGTTGGTGTGAAAATCTTTACACGCCGTGGTGTGGAAAAAGATGAGCGCCATATGGCGATTGAAAAGACTGAAATTGACTCTCTGCATAAAGACCGTAATGATGAGCGCTCTATTATTGAGCGTTTCATTTATGGTCGTCTGGAAGAAATTCTGCTTGGCAAAACCATTGTTAAGGGTCCTAAAGGTATTAAAACCAAAGAGCCTGTAACAGAGAACTTACTGAAAGATCAGCCAAAAGGTGTATGGTGGGAAATTATTGTGGATGACGAAGCTACAATGAAAGAAGCCGAGTCACTGAAAAAACAGCTCGATGATGCTGTGAAGCGTTTGAACGCATGGTTTGAAAACAAAGTAGATAAGCTACAAGCAGGTGATGATCTGCTGCCAGGCGTGTTGAAAATGGTGAAAGTGTTTGTGGCTGTTAAGCGCAAACTGCAACCTGGTGATAAAATGGCTGGCCGTCATGGTAATAAAGGAGTGATCTCCCGCATCGTTCCTGTGGAGGATTTGCCTCATCTGGAAGATGGAACACCCGTTGACATTGTGCTTAATCCGCTCGGTGTACCGTCACGAATGAATGTAGGTCAGATTCTGGAAACACACCTTGGCTGGGCATCAGCAGGGGTTGGTCTGCAAATCCGTAATGCGATTGCCGAATATCAGCATCAGGGAAAAATTTCTATTCTGAAAGATCAGTTGCTGGATATTTATGAAGAGGAAGAAAACCTCAAAGAAGTAAAATCCATGAATGATAGTGAAGTGGTAGAACTGGCAACCAACCTTCGCAAAGGTGTTCCGTTTGCTACCCCTGTATTTGATGGTGCAAGTGAAGAAGATATTGGCAATTGGCTGGAACGTGCAGGGCAGAACCGTTCAGGGCAGGTGACATTGGTGGATGGACGTACTGGCGAGGTGTTTGATCGTCAGGTGACTGTTGGCTATATTTACATGCTGAAACTGCATCACCTTGTGGACGACAAAATCCACGCACGCTCCATTGGACCATATAGTCTGGTTACGCAGCAGCCACTTGGTGGTAAGTCACAATTTGGTGGACAGCGTTTCGGAGAGATGGAGTGCTGGGCGCTTCAGGCATATGGTGCAGCATACACGCTGCAGGAAATGCTGACGGTCAAGTCGGATGATGTGGCAGGACGAAGCAAAGTCTATGAGTCTATCGTGAAAGGCGATCATTCATTTGAATCAGGCATTCCTGAGTCATTCCACGTGATGATCAAGGAACTGCGTTCTTTAGGTCTGAACGTTGAATTGACTGAAGAAGCATAATAATTAGGTTGGAATAAGGATAAAGATTATGAGTAACGAAATTACCCAGCTATTTGGTGGCGTTGAGCAGGCAAAACAGTTTGACGGCATCAAGATTTCTATTGCCAGCCCTGAGAAAATTCGCTCTTGGTCATTTGGTGAAGTAAAAAAGCCAGAGACAATTAATTATCGTACGTTCAAACCAGAACGCGATGGTTTATTCTGTGCTCGGATTTTCGGCCCCATCAAAGACTATGAATGTTTGTGCGGAAAATATAAGCGCATGAAATATAAAGGTATTATCTGCGAAAAATGTGGTGTAGAGGTTACTACGTCTAAAGTACGTCGTGAGCGTATGGGGCATATCGACCTTGCAGCCCCTGTGGCGCATATCTGGTTTTTAAAGTCGCTTCCATCCCGCATTGGTCTGCTGCTGGACATGCAGCTGAAAAACCTTGAGCGTGTCCTTTATTTTGAAAGCTATGTAGTCACTGACCCAGGGCTGACACCATTTACCAAAGGTGAATTGCTGACGGAAGACCAGTATTATGACGCGATGGATGAGTATGGTGAAACTGCCTTTACTGCCTCTATCGGCGCAGAAGCCATTCATGACATGTTGCAGGAACTCGATCTTGAAGAAGAGCAGACCACGCTGCGGGCAGAATTGGCTGAAACAAATTCAGAAGCGAAACGCAAGAAACTGGTGAAGCGCCTTAAAATTGTAGATTCATTTGTAGAATCTGGCAACAAGCCAGAATGGATGATTCTTAAGGTTATTCCAGTGATTCCACCTGAATTGCGTCCGCTTGTGCCACTGGATGGTGGTCGTTTCGCCACCTCTGATTTGAACGATTTATATCGTCGTGTGATCAACCGCAACAACCGTTTGAAGCGCCTGCTTGAACTTCGCGCACCTGATATTATTGTGCGTAACGAAAAACGCATGTTGCAGGAATCAGTTGATGCGCTGTTTGATAATGGTCGCCGTGGTCGTGTCATTTCGGGCAATAATAAGCGTCCACTAAAATCCCTCTCTGATATGCTGAAAGGGAAACAGGGTCGTTTCCGTCAGAACCTGCTCGGTAAACGTGTGGATTATTCTGGGCGTTCGGTGATTGTGGTTGGACCTGAGTTAAAACTGCATCAGTGTGGTTTGCCAAAGAAAATGGCGCTGGAGCTGTTCAAACCGTTTATTTACGCCAAGTTGGAAATGTATGGTATTGCTACCACATTAAAAGCGGCAAAACGCATGGTGGAAACAGAGCGCCCAGAAGTATGGGATTTCCTTGAGCAGGTGATTCGTGAGCATCCTGTGATGCTGAACCGTGCGCCAACGCTGCACCGTCTGGGGATTCAGGCATTTGAACCTACCCTGATTGAAGGGAAGGCGATTCAGCTTCACCCTCTCGTATGTTCTGCCTTTAACGCAGACTTTGATGGGGATCAGATGGCGGTGCATGTGCCGCTTTCTATTGAAGCACAGCTGGAAGCGCGTGTGTTGATGATGTCTACTAACAACATTCTTTCTCCTGCAAACGGTAAGCCGATTATCGTACCTACACAGGATATTATTCTGGGTCTGTATTATCTGTCCCTACAGACAGATGGCGACAAAGGCGAAGGCATGACATTTGCTAACCTTTATGAAGTGAAACATGCACTGGATAGTGGTGTGGTATCGCTGCATTCACGCATCAAAGCACGTTTCTCACGTTGTGATGAGAATGATAATCTGGTGACTGAAGTTATTGAATGTACGCCAGGACGACTTCTGATTGCTGAATTGCTGCCGAAAAATAAGCGCATCAGTTATGATCTGGTAAATCAGCTTGTCACCAAGAAATCTATTCAGACTATTATTGACACAGTATATCGTCATTGTGGTCAGAAAGAGACGGTGATCTTCTGTGATCAGGTGATGAAACTTGGTTTTGAAAACGCATGCTATGCGGGTATTTCTTTCGGTAAGGACGATATGATCATCCCTGCGTCAAAAGAAGGACATATTGAAGGCACGCTGAATGAAGTGAAGCAGTTTGAGCAGCAATATGCCGATGGTTTCATCACCTCAGGTGAGAAATATAACAAAGTGATTGATGCCTGGTCTCATTGTACTGAGCGCGTTGCAGAAGACATGATGAATGAAATTTCGGGTCTTGGCACCAAAGAAGGCGAGCGTGATGCGAAAAAAATCAATTCCATCTTCATGATGGCACATTCAGGAGCGCGTGGTTCTGCAGCACAGATTAAACAGCTTGCGGGTATGCGCGGTCTGATGGCAAAACCTTCTGGTGAGATTATTGAAACTCCGATCATTTCGAACTTTAAAGAAGGTCTGAACGTACTGGAATACTTTAACTCCTCTCATGGAGCGCGTAAGGGGCTTGCGGATACGGCACTGAAAACGGCAAACTCAGGTTATCTGACGCGTCGTCTGGTGGATGTATCTCAGGATTGTATTGTAATTGAGAGAGATTGCGGTACGGATAAAGGTGTTGTCATGAAAGCCATTATTGAAGGTGGTGAAGTGATTGTTGAACTGGCGGATAAGATTCTTGGACGTAGCTCTGCAAAAGAAGTGAAGCACCCAACCACTGGTGATGTGCTGGTGAAAGCAGGTCAGTTGATTGACGAGAAAATCGTCGATAAGATTGAAGAAGCTGGTGTTGAATCTATCATGGTTCGTTCTGTATTGACGTGTGATTCGCGCGGTGGCGTATGTGCGACTTGCTATGGTCGTGATCTGGCGCGTGGAACGGCAGTGAATATTGGTGAGGCTATCGGTGTAATTGCAGCGCAATCCATTGGTGAGCCAGGAACACAGTTGACAATGCGTACGTTCCACATTGGGGGCGCGGCACAAAGAGGGGCTGAGCAGAACAGCGTTGAAGCATCGCATGATGGCAGCATTGAGCTGAGCAACAAAAATGTGGTGATTGACTCTGAAGGTCGCCGTGTGGTTATGAGCCGTACGTGCGAACTGGTCCTTCGTGATGATACTGGGCGTGAAAAAGCACGTTATAAACTGCCATATGGTGCACGTGTACTCTCAGATGAGAAATCAAAAGTATCTCGTGGTGACAAGCTGGCTGAGTGGGATCCATATACTATTCCAATTATTACGGAGCGTAACGGTATCGCACGCTATCGTGATATGGTGGGTGGCGTATCCCTCAAAGAAGTTACCGATGAAGCCACAGGCATCAGCTCGAAAGTGGTGATTGACTGGCGTCAGCAGACGCGCGGGGCAGATTTGAAGCCACGCATTGCATTACGTGATAAAAATGATGAGATTATCACGCTGGCTAACGGTCTTGAAGCACGTTACTATCTGGCTGTAGATGCTATTCTGAACGTTGAAGATGGACAGGAAGTGCACGCAGGTGACGTTCTGGCACGTATTCCGCGCGAATCATCTAAAACCCGCGATATTACGGGTGGTCTGCCACGCGTTGCTGAATTGTTTGAAGCACGCAAGCCAAAAGACCATGCAATTATCAGTGAAGTGGAAGGCGTGGTAGAATTCGGGAAGGATTATAAGGCGAAACGCCGTGTAGTTATCCGTCCGAATGATGAATCAGAAGAGCCAGTTGAATATATGATTCCAAAAGGTAAATTAATTACCGTTCAGGAAGGCGATTATGTTCAAAAAGGTGACCTGCTTCTGGACGGCAACCCTGTGCCGCATGACATTCTGAAAGTGATGGGCGTGGAAGCGCTGGCACATTACATGATCAATGAAGTGCAACAGGTATATCGTCTGCAGGGGGTAGGCATTAATGACAAGCATATTGAAGTGATTGTGCATCAGATGCTGCAAAAGTCTGAGATTACTGACCCAGGTGATTCAACTTACCTCATGGAAGAACTGGTAGACCGTGAAGAGCTGAATGAAGTGAATGACAAAATCATCGCAAAAGGTGGTCGCCCGGCAGAAGCTACTCCTGTGCTTCAGGGGATTACGAAAGCGTCATTGCAGACACGCTCGTTCATTTCTGCTGCCTCATTCCAGGAAACAACTCGCGTGCTTACAGAAGCAGCAGTAGGCGGCAAGATGGATAAGCTGGTTGGTTTGAAAGAGAACGTGATTGTAGGACGACTGATTCCTGCTGGAACGGGTTCTGTGGTTGCAAAGCTCAAGAAAGTGGCAAATCAGCGCGATCAGGACATTATTGATGCCATGCCAAAACCAGAGGAAGAAGCCATTTTTGATACGGATGCATCCATGATTGAAAATATGATGGGTGGCGAAGACTCTACGATGGCAAGCTAAATATCCTTAGCATCTGCAAAAGGCTGCATTCTGTTTGTCAGGATGCAGCCTTTTTCTTATCATATAATTGTCATAATTATTGTTAGTATTTTTTGATATAATCATAAGTAATAACAAAGAATAGAGGCTACTATGTTTGACCTGTTTGGCGGTCCGACTCATAATACAAAAGATGCAGATGATTCTTTAAAGCAACCTGGACCTATTGCCTGGGCATTTAATTCTGCTTTTAACGTAGTGAAATATCCATTTGAAAAATTTGGAGAAGGGCTGACTGCAGCAGCAGATCATGGATGGAAATTTATGGTGGCAGGCGCAGCAGGAGGCGGCATTAAAGCGCTGGCTGATGGCAAAAGTGGCACGGATGTCATCCCTATGATGCTGGGTGGATCCATTATTGCTGGCATTGGCGGCGGTGTTGCCGTGGGGGCTGGAACTACGGTTTTGAGCGTAGGACAGGATCTGTTCGGATTGCTGCCAGGCGTGGGAAATGAACCATCTGAGCCGCTTTCACCACCGCAAACCCCACAGCTTGCACAGTCTCAACAAAACGCAAAAGGGTAATTCATTGCTTGACACATAAGCAAAATAGGGTATATTGCGCACCAATTACAACATATTAAAAGTGGGTCAGCACTGTGAGCAAGAGAATACAGGCAAAATATAAATTAAGCCGCCGCATGGGCGAGAATATCTGGGGTCGTGCAAAAGACCCTGTGTTAAAGCGTGAATATGGACCAGGTCAGCATGGTAATGCACGCAAGCGTAAACTTTCTGATTTTGGTTTGCAGCTTCGTGCAAAACAGAAGCTGAAAGGCTATTATGGCGATATGACGGAAAAGCAGTTCCGCAAGGTATATGAAGAAGCTGCACGCCGCAAAGGTGATACGTCTGAAAATCTGGTAGGATTGCTGGAAAGCCGTTTATTGTCATTTGTATATCGCATGGGCGTTGTTCCTACTGTATTTGCTGCACGTCAGTTCATTAATCATGGTCACGTGAAAGTGAATGGCAAAAAAGTGAATATTCCTAGCTATCAGCTGAAAGTGGGTGATGAAGTGGAAGTGAAAGAAGCATCACGTCAGATCCCTATGGTGCTGGAAGCATTGCAGAATGCAGAACGTTCTGTTCCTGAATATGTGGAAATGGATGAAAAGAACATGAAGGCAAAGTTCCTTCGCGTTCCTTTGTTCATGGAAATCCCATATCCAGTGATGATGGAACCAAATCTGGTTATCGAATTCTATTCTCGTTAATTCGGGAATTATTCAGAAAAAAAGCCGCTTCATGCGGCTTTTTTTATGTCTGTATTTCAATGGCCAATGCATGAATCGGGTTGTTATGTAGCCATTCATCACATGCAGCATATATAGCGCGGTGTTGTTTTACCTTGCTCATATCATAAAAACTATCTGATGCAATAATCACTCTGAAATGAGAATTTATGCTTTGCCCCGCTTCACGATGTCCTGCGTGAAGGTGTGATTCGTTGATGATTTTCAACGTGCGTGGCTGAAATGTATCCTGCAATTTATTATATAAAAGTTCAGAAAATTTGTCTGTCATAGTGCCTCTCTTATTGGCATAATAGTAAAGTGAATTACAGAAAAAGAAAAGCACGAACCCGTTATACAGAAGAGGAGTTTTTCCCTCCCTGTGACATTGAGCATTGCCTTGAAGAGGGGCGTTTTAAAGCGCCTAAAATGCGTGATAATCCGTCACGCGAATTTTACATGTTCTGTGAAGAACATATTCGTGAGTTCAATAAAAATTATGATTATTTTGAAGGCAAGGATGAAGAATATGTTCAGGCATTTATGAAAGATGCCATGCTGGGACACAGGCCCACCTGGAAAATGGGGAAGGGGCCGTCTTTTGCCGATATTGATATAGAAAATGGTTTCCGCCGTTTCTTTGATGATATCCCTATGGAAAATGTCATAGCGCCAATACCCGAGGATGTGAAAAAAGCGCTACATGTGTTTGACATGAAACATCCGCAAACGTTGCAGACTTTAAAGACACGTTACAAACAATTGGTCAAATTGTATCATCCAGACATCAATAAAGAAGAAGGAAGCGAAGAAACCTTTAAAAAAATCACTATCGCCAACCATATATTAATACAACATTATACTTAAATTGTTACCATATCCATTATGGGACGCTCTTATTATGCAATTACAGAAGATTTGCGCAGCACTTTTCTAAGCATCTATCATCTATGGGATGATAAACGTTCTGAAGCGCTTGCCATGCGTATGCTGGAAGAGGATATTGCATTAATAGGAGTGTATTTCGGAGGCAACGCCCAGCGCACAAACAGTATCGCAGCCAAATCCATCACGATATTGCGCATATGTGATGCAGAATCCTGCTCTTCCGCGCAACGCGATATGGTTGAAAAAGAGGTGGAGGCATTGCTCTATCAAGATAACTTTTACGCAAATATTGCCCCAAATCTGGAAGTTAAAGACGTTATTCAGCATTGCAAAAGCTGGGCATTAATAAAAGAATTACGAGAACAGAATCGCCTTGGTGAGGAATTATTGCACCAGTTTCAGCGTCATTGCATTGAGCTTATTGATATGTTTTATGCTACTACAGGCGCATTAAGTGCGGAAAATATGCAAAAGATGGCTGAATTTGAACGGCTCACCAGTATAGATTAACTTACTGTGACTTGCTAATATTCTGGCTTTGTGAGATATAACAGTATGACTATTTCTCAAGACCACACACTTATTTCCGCGCGTGAACTTTTTAATATTGAAAGTGATTTGAACGTTCCCGTTTTTAAGGATATTTCAGACCATGTTCCCGAAAAAGACGAGAATTATTATTTCGATAAAGAGACGACGCTCGCCATTTTAGCAGGTTTTATCCATAATAAGCATGTGTTGCTGCAGGGCTATCACGGAACAGGGAAGTCTACCCATATTGAACAGGTGGCAGCGCGTTTGAACTGGCCTCTGGTTCGCGTGAATCTGGACGGGCATATCAGCCGCATTGATTTGATCGGACGTGATGCGATCACATTAAAAGATGGATTGCAGGTGACTGAGTTTCAGGAAGGAATTTTGCCGTGGGCAGTGCAGCGCCCCTGCGCCCTGTTATTTGATGAATATGATGCAGCGCGACCAGACGTGATGTTCGTGTTGCAGCGCGTGCTGGAAGTGCGTGGCAAGCTGACTTTGCTGGATCAGAATAAAGTCATCACGCCTCATTCAGAATTCCGCATTTTTGCCACGTCCAACACGGTTGGTCTGGGGGATGCAACTGGCATGTATCATGGCACAAACCTGATTAATCAGGGGCAGATGGATCGCTGGCCTATTGTTGCGCAACTAAATTATGTGGATGCAGCGCATGAAGAAAAGATTGTTGCGTCTTATGCTCCAACGCTGGATAAGGCGCTTATTAAGTGTCTGGTCAGCATGGCGCAGCTTATTCGGCAGGCATTCACACATGGGGATGTATCCAACGTCATGTCGCCTCGCGCAGTGATTAACTGGGCAGAGAATATCACCTTGTTTGATAATAACACACAGCTTGCTTTTAAATATGCCTATATGAACAAATGTGATGCATCTGAACATATTATTCTCAGTGAGTTTTATCAGCGCGTCTTTAACGAAACGCTGGAATATAACACACCACAGGCGGCATAACCCTTTTGGAGAATACGGCGCTTGCAAATGTGCGCATTTCGGGGTATGAGTGTGGCTGTTCGTAACAACTATCGTGATATAGGATGCAAACAGCACTAATTCTTCTGATTGTCGCATCACTGCTGATCTTCATGTTTAGCTACCGTAAAGCCAGTCGTTTGTTCACGCATTCTTTCAAGCATAATGAGCAAAGCTGGCACGCAAAGCCTGTCCATTTCGGGGTCTATAGTGCAGGAAGAACATTGCTTCTGGCGTTGTTCCTGTTATTTGCATGGTGGATCTTCAGAGATGGTTTTGCACATTACATCACGCAGCATCTGGTGAATGTGCCGCAGGAAGGCAATATTGCTTTTTATTTTTACGAGATTAAACAGGCGCTTTCTGAAGATAATTATGAATCACTCTCTGCTATGCAGATGGAGTGGGTTGGTGCATATCAACGGATTATTTTTGTTGGAAACCTTGTGATTATGGGATGTGTTTTTGCACTGGCAGCCTATGGCGCTTTGCGATCCTATCACAGTATAAATGCCACTTTTTATGCACGAAGATATATAGAAAAATGGGTGAAATGGGCGTTGTTTGGCGCAGCGGTCTTTTCCATTGTAATTACAATCATGATTTTCATGTCTGTTGCCTTGGAAGCCGTATTATTCTTTTCCAAAGTGTCGGTGTTTGACTTTCTGTTTGGCTTGAAATGGAGCCCTCAGACCGCTATCCGAGCAGATCAGGCAGGGGCATCTGGTGTGTTCGGCGTAGTACCGTTATTTTTGGGTACGCTGCTTATTACCACCATTGCACTATGTGTTGCCGTGCCAATCGGGTTGTTTTCAGCAATCTATATGAGCCAATATGCCAGCCGTTCTCTGCGCAAAACGGTGAAGCCCATGCTGGAAATTCTGGCAGGCATTCCTACTGTCGTGTATGGATTCTTTGCCATCACTGTTATGGCGCCGTTCCTGCGCAATGCTGGCGATGTTATAGGACTGGATGTCGCTTCAGAAAGTGCGCTTGCGGCAGGTCTTGTGATGGGGATTATGATTGTTCCTTTGGTTTCCTCTTTAGCAGATGATGCGATTTCTTCAGTGCCACGTGCATTGCGGGATGCATCATTAGGGCTTGGTGCCACTTCATCTGAAACAATCAGGCAGGTCATTCTTCCTGCAGCATTTCCTGGCATTATGGGCGGTATATTGCTTGCCGTATCTCGCGCGATTGGTGAAACGATGATTGTAGTAATGGCAGCAGGTCTTGCAGCAAATCTGACCTTTAATCCTATTGAATCCGTCACTACGATTACCGTGCAGATTGTCGCTTTGCTGGTGGGGGATCAGGAATTTGGCAGCGCCAAAACACTGGCGGCTTTTGCATTGGGGATGACATTATTCATTTTCACGCTAATCCTGAACGTGATTGCGCTTCGGCTGGTGAAGCGTTACCGTGAGGCATATGAGTAGGTCGTTATGAAAAAGAAGCATCATAATCGCATTGAAGAAGGACTTGCTGCACGTCACAATGCAGAAAAGCGATTTAAACTTTACGGCATTATTGCGCTGAGCTGTGCAGGCTTACTGTTGGCAACATTAATGTTCAATCTGATTGTGCCAGGCATTTCGGGTCTACAACACCATATGGTAACGCTGGATATTTCACTGATTGATTCCAAAGGACAGAACCCTCGCAAGATTACGCGTGAAGCGTTTTACGATATTTTTTCGGACGTAAAAAAACGCAGAGACAAAAAAACGCTGACCAAGCTGCTTGCACCGCGTGCAGAGCAATATGTTGAACGTGGCATTGCATCCGCACCTAAGAATGCCTATAGCCGAAAAATTAACGTGCCACTTTCCAGCAATGCGGATTTGTGGTTTAAAGCTGGCGCGCCGAAAGACGTGTATGCACAATATGGCTTAACCGAAAATCAGGCAGGCTGGCTCAGCAAGTTGCAGCATCGTGACCTGATAGACAAGGAGTTTAATTTTTCCTTTTTCACTGAAAGTGATTCGCGTGACCCTGAACGCGCTGGCTTTGGCGGTAGTATTATCGGGTCACTATATATTATTTTAGTGTGTCTTATTGTATCACTGCCAATCGGTGTAGGCGCTGCCATATATCTGGAAGAATTTGCTAAACCATCCAGAATGCGGGATCTGATTGAAGTGAACATTAATAATCTTGCTGCGATTCCTTCAATTATTTACGGTTTGCTTGGATTGTTTGTGTTTCTTAATCTGTTTGGGTTGCCGCGCTCCTCTCCACTGGTTGGTGGGCTGACATTGTCATTAATGACCCTTCCAATTATTATTATTTCCACCCGTCTGGCGTTACAAAACGTGCCAAACACATTGCGCAATGCAGCGCGTGCCTTAGGAGCATCCCGTTTGCAGGTGGTGACGCATCATGTGCTGCCTCTCGCCTTGCCAGGCATTATGACAGGAACCATTCTGGGCATTGCCCGCGCAATGGGTGAAACCGCGCCATTATTGATGATTGGTATGGTTGCCTTCATTGCCAATGCCCCACAAGCGGTGACAGACCCATCCACTGCCATGCCCGTACAGATATATTTATGGGCAAGTAGTCCTGAAAATGGATTTATAGAAAAGACCGCAAGCGGCATATTAGTGTTGATTGCAATCCTGTTATTCCTTAATCTGATTGCGGCTTATATTCGCAACAAGTTTGAAACACGTTGGTAAACGCATCTTATGACTCAAAGTTCTGCTATCTCTGAAACGCAATCAGGCACACGAAAACTTCGCATGAGTGCAGAAAATGTCAATGTATATTACGGCGACAAACAGGCATTGTTTGACATTTCCATGCCGTTTCCAAAGAAAACTGTGACCGCACTAATCGGGCCGTCTGGCTGCGGAAAATCAACATTTCTGCGCTGCTTTAACCGCATGAATGACACGATTGATGGATGCAAGGTAAAAGGCAATATTTATCTGGATGATAAAAATATCTACGATAAGAGTGAAGATGTGGTGTTGCTGCGCGCGCATGTGGGCATGGTGTTCCAGAAGCCAAACCCGTTCCCGAAGTCTATCTTTGACAATGTCGCTTATGGCCCGCGCCTGCATGGTGTGTTTCAAAGCAAAGCCAAGCTGGAAGAAGTGGTGGAAAACAGCCTGCAACGCGCGGGTTTATGGGATGAGGTGAAAGATCGCCTACATCAGAGTGCTACAGGGCTTTCTGGCGGTCAGCAGCAGCGTTTATGCATTGCCCGAACTATTGCAGTGAAGCCAGAAGTGATTTTAATGGATGAACCATGCTCCGCGCTTGACCCCATTGCCACAGGCAAAATTGAAGAGCTAATAGATGAATTAAAGCAGGATTATACTATTATCACTGTAACGCACTCCATGCAGCAGGCGCGCCGCATTTCTGACTATACAGGCTTTTTCCATCTGGGACATTTGGTGGAGTATGGCACGACTGAACAGATTTTTGATGCACCAACCAAAAACCGCACTAAAGGCTATATTGAAGGAAAATACGGTTGATTTATTGTCTGTTTATATCATAACAGCTGCCATCCAATAGCCTGCTGAACCTGTTTTGTTTTATACTATTATGTAAATTAATATAGGAGATAGCATGTTACATATTGTTACAGCAAATAGCACTACTGCAAAATTATTCTTAAATTACGGAATTAAAGACGGTGTCCATAAAGCGGATGAACGTGAATATGAATTTAAGAAACCATCTGAACTGAATGATGATGCACAGGGCATGACGCAAAGTGATGCACCATCCATAGAGATGCTGGAGTCATTTGAACCGCGCACGCCAGAAGCAGATAAACAACGTGATGATATTGCACAACAGATTGTGGATGCGTTGAGCAGTCGTGAAGCACAGATCGATAAATTGATTCTGGCATCATCACCAGAATTGCTGGGTTTTATTCGCGCACACATGCCAGATTCTTTGCAGAAGAAAATTATCAAGGAAATTGATAAGGATCTGACTCATTGTGACGAGCGTGAGTTGCCATCTCATTTAAGTGATGTGGTGGAATTATTCGATCCAAAGAATGACTTTAATGAAGAGCTGGCAAAACGCACTACGACAACATAATGCCAGATAGCTGCCGTCCGAATTGCGCTTCATGGCGATGTGTGGTTCGACGGTATGAAAAGAATAATGATTCTTCTTTATAAGTGTCATAGTCTGACACGCTGACATTACTTATACCGTATGCGCGAAGTCGCGCTGCGGTATATTTTTTTAAATCAAACTGATAATGTGTATCTGGCTGAGTGTTGGAAGGGGAGAAATAGTGTTTGGCATTGCTGACCAGATTCACAGCATTATAAAAGACCTGATCTACTTCATAGCTGTCTTTGCCGATGCAAGGGCCGATGGCAGCAGAAATATTATCCTGTTTTGCGCCATATTTCATCATCATATTCACGGTAGATTCCAGCACACCATATACTGCTCCTTTCCACCCTGCGTGAGCCGCGCCGATGACACCTGCATGTGCATCATGAAATAACACAGGAGCGCAATCTGCGGTTAGGATGCCCAATATAATATTGGGCTGGTAAGTCACCAGCGCGTCTGCTTCCGGGCGGGATGCTTCTGTAAAGGGGGAATCCACATATACGCACTTATCAGAATGAATCTGCTTTAAAGTGCATAATTGTGTGGGAGGCTGAGAGAAATATCTGGCAATGCGATGTCTGTTTTCATCAATATGAGCAGGTTTGTCGCCTGAAGCATAACCAACGTTGAGTGAGGCAAATTCATGCTCACTCACGCCACCGTTGCGGGCAAAAAAACCATGCGATGCTGAAAGATTTAGAGCTTGAAATGCATTAATGTCCAAATCCGCCTCCAAAACCTGGCATACCGACATTTTCATCACTGCAAACACCAAGCACTTTAAATAATTCACCCATTTGCTGCGTTTCGGTTAAACGCTGATAGCCCGTATATAATGCTTCTTTCTGCTTTGCGTCTGCTTCCAGCATAAGCGCTTCCAATCGCATTTCACCGCCCAGCCCATCCAGAAATTCGCCCTGAGTTGTGACGGGGGCAGTGGCAATATCTTCTTCAGCGAATATGTCTGATAGATCATCAAATGCAACATGTGCAGTAATATCTGCCATGCCTGGCTCATGTAGCGGGTTCCAGAAACCATGCTGCTTAACGGCTTGCAATGTGTTGCCACGGCTTTCACCCGTATAGCCATAATCAATAATTAGTCCTGCACCGCCATATTCATGAATATGGGTGGCTAGTTGCGCGCAAATCTGCCGTGCAGCAGGGCAGGATTCCACAATCACTTCATCACCCACCTGATTGTGCGAACCGCCTTTCACCAGTGAAATGCCCATATCATCCGTAACAAATTCTAACTCATCTGTATCAGGATTAATCTGCACAAAACGTTCCCGCAGTCCTTTTGCAGTTTTAACGAACTGACGGATGGGCAGTGCGTCAAAAAACTCGTTTGCAACAAATAAAGTTGGCATGTCTGGCAAATTGTCCAGATTGGGTTGCCAGCTGATGCGCGGATGATGGCTGCTGAGCGTTGCCTGCTGGAAGCGACGCAGATTTAAGCTGCTTTCCACCATAGTGATGATGAGTGAGTCATGAAAGCCCTGTACGTGACGCGTGGCACGCAGCGCATCTGCCATCAACGTGCCGCGGCCAGGGCCAAACTCCACCAGCTGCATTTCTCGCCCCCCCATTTGATGCCACATTGTGGCAAGCCATGCGCCAATCAGCTCTCCGAAAATCTGGCATATTTCAGGTGCAGTGGTGAAATCTCCATGTTCGCCAAATGGGTCACGGCACATATAATACCCATAGGTTTCATGCCCAAGCGCAAAATCCATATAATCCATCACGCTGATTTTGCCGCGTTCCTTAATGCGTTCTCTGATAATTTTTTCCAGAGGTGAATAGTCTGTCATGTATTAACCCCAGGGTCCTGATGCTATTGATTGTGGTTCGTCAAATTTCTGCTGTCCCATGCTGGCAGCAAATTCATTCAACGCGGCGATGCGGTTTTTGGTGTTTGGGTGCGTGGAAAACAGATTATCCACCGATTTTTTGTGCAATGGATTAATGATGAATAGCTGCGCGGAGGCTGGTGAACGCTCGGCTGGCATGTTATCAATGCGCTGCGCCATTTCCTGAATCTTATTCAGTGCCGATGCCAGCGCCAGCGGTTTTCCACTAATTTCTGCGCCTGTGCGGTCTGCGGCATATTCACGGGTGCGTGAGATGGCCATCTGCACAATGCTGGCAGCAAGTGGTGCAAGAATCATGACAGCAATCGTACCAATCACACCGAAGCGACGGTCATCCGATCCCATGAACATGCTCATATTGGCGAGTGTGGAAATCGTTCCGCCAATCGTTGCTGTAATCGTCATGATCAGTGAGTCACGATTTTTAATATGCGCCAGCTCATGCGCAATCACGCCTTCAATTTCATCTTTATTCAGGCGTTTTAGCAGCCCCGTAGTCAGTGCAACAACGCCATGTTCAGGGTTGCGTCCTGTGGCAAAGGCGTTTGGCTGCTCGTTCTCCATAATATAGAGTTTTGGCATGGGCATATCCGCATTATTGACCAGTCGTTCTGTCATTGCATAAATATCTGGTGCATCATTGCGGGAAATGGCGCGGGCATTATGCATCCGCAGCACCATTTTGTCTGAATTCCAATAGGCAAAGAGATTCGTTCCTGCAGCAAATATCAACGCAAATATCATGCCGCCTGTGCCACCCAGCATCCAGCCAATCACACCAAAAAGCGCAGTCATTCCCGCCATTAGCGCGAATGTTCTAGCCATGCCGTTCATATGTTTATACTTCATGACCTCACCTATAATATCATTATCATTTCTAATTATATTTACAGTTATAATATAATAACAGCAATTTAAAAAAAAGTCGTCATGCTGAGGCAACGCCGAAGCATCCAGAGACTCTTGCGCAAGCGGATAGATGGATTCTTCACTTTGTTCAGAATGACATATGCTAAATTAGCGCAGTGTTGCCCCTGTTTTTTCTGCTGCTTTGATGATTGCATCACTGGCTGATGACAGATCATCATCGTTTAATGTACGTCCATCTGCTTGCAACGTAACAGCAAAAGCAAGGGATTTTTTGCCCGCTTCAATATGTTCCCCGTCATACATATCAAACAAGGTTACGTTTTGAATCAGTTTTTTGTCTGCTTTTCCAATCGCGTCACCCAGTTTTTTGGCTTCCACATCCTTGTCCATAATAAATGCAAAATCCTTGCGGCTGGACTGGAACAGATTTTTCTGCAAGGCTTTCTTTGCAGCAGATTTATGTTTGTTTGGCAGGGCATCCAGCCAGCATTCACTTGCCACAACAGATGCCGAAATATCAAATGTGCGCAGCAGGGCAGGGTGCAATTCCCCGAAATACCCTAATATATTTTTTGGACCAAGTGATACACGTGCAGATTTTCCAGGATGGTAATATGCAGGCACATCACGCGAAATCATCAGATTGTCAGTGCTGATGCCACACGCTTCCAGTGCTGCAAACAGGTCTGCTTTTGCATCGTAAATATCATAAGCCTGAGGTTTATCTTTCCAGTGAAGTGGTGAGCCGCCAGAACGCACAGTTGCAGCACGCACAGGTTGGTTTTCTGGCTTCAAACCGTGGAACACTGCCCCAATTTCAAATAACGCCAAATCTGTTTTGTTGCGATCATGATTGCGTTTTAGCGCGGGCAGCATATCTGCAAATAAATGCGGGCGCATGGTGCTGAGTTCATTGCTGATGGGGTTGGAGACGTGAATGAAATCATCCGAAAATGCTTTGGCATATGGTTCTGAGCTGAACGCAAAATGAATCACCTCATCCAGCCCGCGAGCAGAAAGCACATGGCGCACCTGCTTTTCTGGTGTAGCGTTTTCAGCTTTTGCAGCTGTCATGGGCAATGCCACTTCTTCCAGTGCATCATACCCTACAATACGCAAAATCTCTTCAGTAATATCTGCGCTGCCTTCAATATCTGGTCGGTATGGTGGAGTTTTTATTTTCCAATCAGGACTTACGCTGCAACCCAGTTTTTCGAGTATCTCACGTTGCGCATCCTCTGTCACGTCCATGCCCGTTCGCTGCATCATATATTCTGGTTTGTAGGCAATGTCTCGCGTTAAATCAGGTGCTTGCCCCGCAATGCTGCGTGCGGTTATGTTGCCTCCGCACAATTCCGTAATCATCTGCGCTGCCAAAGCAGCGTAAGATTCTGTCATTGCAGCATCTACCGTGCGTTCAAAACGGTAACGAGCATCGCTATCAATCTGCAAGGCGCGTCCTGCTTCTGCAATAGCGATAGGGTCAAACCATGCGGCTTCCAGAATGACGGATGTAGTGTCGTTCGTGCAGCCAGACGGTTCACCGCCAATAATGCCGCCAATGCCCAGCGCTGTTTTTTCATCAGCAATCACACAGATGCTCTCTGGCAACGTATAGTCCTTTCCATCCAACGCTTTCAGCTTCTCGCCTTCCTTGCTTTCGCGCACGATGATGCCACCAGACAGAGCGCTGGCATCATACACATGCAATGGGCGACCGTAAGCATGAGTGAAATAATTGGTAATATCCACCAACGCTGAGATAGACTTTAGTCCGATGGAACGCAGGCGCTGCTGCAACCATTCAGGACTATGTGCGTTTTTCACGTTATCAATCTGATAGGCTACGAAATGCGCGCATTTATCTGTGTTGATAGTGATATTTAATGCATCAGGCAAGCTATCAAATGTTACTTGCTCAGGCGTTTTCAACGTTCCCAAACCCGACGCTGCCAAATCCCGCGCAATGCCATATACGCCTAAGCAATCCCCGCGGTTGGGTGTGATGGCAATGTCTATCAGCGTATCATTGAGGTGCAATACGTCAATCGCTTTTGCTCCGACTTCTGCATCGTGTGGCAGTTCCATGATGCCGTCATGGTCTTCTCCCAACCCCAGTTCACGCGCAGAACATAACATGCCCGCGCTTTCCACTCCGCGTATTTTCGCAGGTTTAATCTTCATGCCGTTAGTGGGGATGGTGTCGCCAATATCCGCCAGAATCACTTTAATGTCCGCGCGTGCATTGGGTGCGCCGCAGACAATTTGCCGCACGCCCGTATGCGTGTTCACGGTGCAGACTTGCAATTTATCTGCATCAGGGTGAGGGGCAGTGCTTTGAATATGCGCTACAGTGAAGGATTCCAACCCATCAGACAGATGCGTCAACTTATCCACCTCCAGCCCGATGGCAGTCAGTGTGTGTGATAATGTGTCAATATCCGCGTCAAAGTCCAAAAACTCACGCAGCCAGCTTATGGTAAATTTCATAGATTTTTTATAGCATTGCACGCGGAAAAAGCAAAAAGAATTGCGGTGTGTTATGAGTTTTCTATGACAATGCCAATATTACGAAGCTGTACGACAGGATTCCAGTGTAGGGGTGGAGTTATTTCTTCAATTGTCCAAGGCATGCCATTTTTGATCCAACGCTTCCGCCATTCTTCGTGTGAAATTTCCTGATCATCATCATGATATCCAAATTCATAACCACAGGATTCACAAATTTCATTAGAGCCACCCATTAGTTCGTTATATGGTGGATATTTAAGTTCATCAAAACCACAAACTGGACAATTATATGCCATTTTTAAATAACAACACCAATATTGCGAAGCTGTGCAACAGGATTCCAGTGCAGAGGCTTGTGTTTATCGTCAACCCTCCATTTCATGCCATTTTTAATCCAGCGTTCCCGCCATTCTTCATGAGTAATCTCCTGATCATCATCATGGTAACCAAACTCGTAACCACATGATTGACACATTTCGTTAGAGCCACCCATTAGTTCGTTATATGGTGGATATTTAAGTTCATCAAAACCACAAACTGGACAATTATATGCCATTTTTAAATAACAACACCAATATTGCGAAGCTGTGCAACAGGATTCCAGTGCAGAGGCTTGTGTTTATCGTCAACCCTCCATTTCATGCCATTTTTAATCCAGCGTTCCCGCCATTCTTCATGAGTAATCTCCTGATCATCATCATGGTAACCAAACTCGTAACCACATGATTGACACATTTCGTTAGAACCGAGTTCTCCAAAATAAGCAGGGTCTTTCAAACCATTGAAACCGCAAACTGGGCAAGTATAAGCCATTGTAATTCTCCTTATAAATTATATTAGTTGTTTCTAGGTCCTAAGCCAAACGGAAATCTGCTGTTGGGTATTCCGCCCCCGCCTCTGCCTCCACCGCCAGTGCCACGAGTGCGTGGTTTTGGAGGAGGGTTTTTAGGTTTGCTACGCATATTTTCAGGAATGTCATGAAGAATTTTTCCGCCTTTATCGATGGTTTTCTTCATCTGATTCTCAAAATAACGTACTCCACCCCTTGGTTTATAAAAAGTGCGGGTAGTGCCATCGCGATTATACGAGCCAAAAGTATTAGTTTTGGGGTCGTAATACCGTATGTTTCCGTACCTATCTTACACCGCAGGAAATTTCATGCGTATAGCACGTTCCCTGAATGACTGTGCTTTGCGAGCATACTCTCGTGAGGATTTAGTGCCGAAGTTTTTGCCGTGATCCTGTGTATGCCCTTCTAAAGTGTTAGAATTTCTCCACCCATGCTGCCGTGAAATATACCCTGCGTCACTTGTCCATTGCCCGCCGCTTGGTTGCCCTGAAGGGATGCGCGGTTGATTGGGGTTGTAGCCTGCTTTGATGGAGGCATAGAGAGTATATAACGTGTCATCCAATTGCTTTAAGCAACGTGCATCATGCAGATGCTCCCGCTTCATGGCATGGCTGCGATACTGGTTTATTTCAATGCCGATATGGCATAATTGCTGAGATATGTTCCATTACACGCACTATCCATCACGGATAGCACGGCTGGAAGAGAAGGAATTATGCTAGACTATTCCTGCTTGAATAGCACCGTGCTGAACGCATCCAGATTTTCAAGCGCTTTCCCTGTGCCAAGTGCCACGCAGGGTAGTGGGTCATCGACCACGAATACAGGCAAGCCAGTGGCAAAACTAATCACACTATCAAGATGTTTCAGCATAGACCCGCCCCCCGTCATGGCGATGCCTTTGTCTGAAATGTCAGAAGAAAGCTCAGGCGGGGTAAGTTCCAGTGCGGTGCGCACTGCATCAATAATCGCATTGACAGGGTCTGCCAGCGCGTGCGCTGCTTCATATTCACTCAGTTTAATTTCCATCGGCGCGCCGTTGGACATATTGCGCCCTTTCACCACCATCGTTTTGCCTTCGCCTTCTTCAGGGGGAGACGCAACACCAATTTCTTTCTTGATTTTCTCTGCTGTGGCTTCACCGATCAGCATATTATGGTAACGACGAAGATAGGATATAATCGCTTCATCCATACGGTCTCCGCCCACGCGGGTGGAACGGGAATACACAATGCCGCCGAGAGACAAAATGGCGACTTCTGTTGTGCCGCCGCCAATATCCACAATCATGGAACCTGTAGCTTCTGTGACAGGCAAACCTGCGCCCACAGCCGCTGCAACGGGTTCTTCAATCAGATAAACTTCACGTGCGCCTGCATTTTCTGCGCTTTCCTGAATGGCGCGGCGTTCCACAGGGGTGGAGCCAGACGGCACACAAATTACGATGACAGGACCAATGATTGAGCGACGATTATCCACGCAGGCAATGAAATGTTTTACCATTTCATCTGCAATGCGGAAATCGGCAATCACACCGTCTTTCATAGGGCGAATCGCCTGAATTTTTTCTGGTGTGCGCCCCAGCATCTTCTTGGCTTCATTGCCAAATGCATACGGCACCATCACGCCATCTTCTTCTTTCATTGCCACAACTGAAGGCTCATTCAGCACAACGCCTTTACCTGGGACATATACCAGCGTGTTCGCTGTACCCAGGTCTATTGCCATATCAGTTGCTTTCCATGTAAACATAAATGCGTCTTACTTGCTGTGAAATGAATTTAAACATGACTGTTAGCATGTGCCATTGCAAAATGCCAGAATTTGTTAAAGAAATTCTTATATACAAGTCATAAATTATTCGTTCAGTTCAAATTGTAGTCCTGTCAGATACAATGTTTTGTTTATTTCCTGTAAGGCATAGGTGATAATCGCCTGTTTGCGGGCGAACAATGTGTGACAGCTGATGCGGCGCTGTGGCGTACTGGTTTTGTCTATAAATGCCATATTTACTGTCTGCTGATATGCGCCAGCATCTTCAAAGGCGATATGTAGGTCAATCATGGGTGCAGGATTGTTTTTAATTGCCTGTCTATAATCATCCGTTGCCATATGTTCCAGCATGGATTGATTGAACCCATCTTTGAAGATGAGTTCTGAAAAGCGATGGCAGAAGGGAGCAAGTGCCGCCGTTTCTTTATTTACCGTGCTAACGCTCTGATACCCCATATAGCCCACCACCATGATGAGACACCAGATGATGAAGAGGAGGGCGATGACGAGTTTGGACATGGTTTATTTTTTAGTACCTGTCATGAAATCAGCAGCATTACCCCATATTTGTTTTTTTAGTGCATCTTTATGCATTAAAAATCCATGTACTCTGATATTTGATTCATCCATAATGTAACTTACATGAAATGGGAGTGGCTCTTCATTTTTTGTGAACTTAATATTGCAGGTCATTAGAAAAACTCTTTCTCGCGTTTTTTTAAGATGTGCATCCTTGGTATCTTCAACGCCAGTAACTTTCTCGAATTTCCCTAGATGTTTATAAACAATGGCGATTAAATCTCTAGCGTCCTTACTCTGTTGATAATATTTATCTTTGAAGATATCTAGTGCCATGTTCATTAATACGGCTTCATCGTAGCTACTTTCAAAGATACGAGACACAATTTTTTCGCAAGCCTCATTATATCTTTTGCGGTCTTGTATTGGCTTTCCAATTATATACAAAAACGCTACAAAACCTATCAATAACCAAACGACAACTATGAAGAAAATAGTTCTTTTTTTCATATCTCTAACTCACAGGCTGCAGCAGATTATCCTCACGACTCTTATGAATTTCCAATTTTGATAGCGCATCCAGATAGGCCTTTGCAGAGGCAACTAACGTGTCCACATCTGCGCCGTGTCCGTTGATAATATGCCCATCAATTTCCAGCCGCACCGTCACTTCCGCCTGCGCATCTGTGCCTTGGGTGACGGCGTGGACTTGGTAAAGCTGCAAATGCGCTTTGTCAGCGCCCCAGATGATGGATTTGATGCCTTGAAAAATCGCATCGACTGGACCATTCCCCTGATGCTGGACTTTTTGTGGCACATCATTAATGATAATCGTCATCTCAGCCGTATGTTTTTTTCCTGTACCGCAGGAAATGGCGAGGGATTCGAGTTTGTATAGCGCTTCGCGGTCTGTGCCTTCAATGAGGGAAAAAATATCCTCGTCATAAATATCTTTTTTCTTATCTGCTAGTGCTTTGAAGCGCACGAAGGCATCCTGCAAGGCATTGTCACCAATGGAAATGCCCAGCTCATCCAGCTTGTTTTTGAAGGCGTGGCGACCTGAATGTTTGCCCATGACCAGATTGGAACGCGTCAGTCCGACGGATTCTGGTGTCATAATTTCATATGTGCCTGCGTTTTTCAGCATTCCGTCCTGATGGATGCCAGATTCATGTGCAAACGCATTCGCGCCGACAATCGCTTTATTCACCTGCACAGACTGCCCCGTAACGGACTGAATCAGCTTGGATGCACGCATGATATGGCGCGAATCGACATTACATTCAAAATTATATTGATCCTTGCGGGTTTTCAGAATCATGATGACTTCTTCAAGCGACGTATTTCCCGCGCGCTCTCCAATGCCGTTAATCGTCAGTTCGGCTTGACGTGCGCCTGCCTGCAAAGCTGCCAGCGTATTCGCCGTTGCCAGCCCCAAATCATTTTGCCCGTGGAAGGAGAAAATGGCTTTGTCTGCATTTGGCACGTTGCTCATCACATGCGTGAACATGGCGGCAATGTCCGTTGGTGTGCCGTAACCTACCGTATCGGGTAGGTTAATCGTCGTTGCCCCCGCTGCAATTGCCGCTTCCACTGCTTCACATAAAAACGCCATATCCGAACGTGTGGCATCCATCGCAGACCATTCCACATCATCCGTGAAATTGCGTGCAAAACCGACGGTGTCTTTAATGATCTCAATCACCTCAGGCTTTTCCAGCTTGAACTGATATTTCAGGTGAATATCTGACGTGGAAATAAAGGTATGAATCCGCCCGCGTTTGGCTGGTTTAATCGCCTCAGCCGCGCGTTCAATGTCACCATGTTTTGCACGGGAGAGAGAGCAGATAACCGCGTTTTTAGACGCTTCCGCAATCGCCTTCACAGACTCAAAATCCCCTTGCGATGCAATGGCAAAGCCTGCCTCAATCACATCCACACCCATATTATCCAGAACCTCCGCCACCAAGAGCTTCTCCGCCTTGGTCATAGACATGCCAGGCGACTGCTCGCCATCGCGTAAAGTTGTGTCGAATATGGTGATGTGCTTGTTGGTCATAGTCGTTAGGTTTTAGAGATTAGGTTATTGGATTACGATTTTAGCATAGCGCTCAGTATCAAAAACTCCCTGTGAAGCATTTGAAATAGTAACTTTTTTTACTTTTATTGAATCGCTACTTTGCAGAAGTCTTTTTTCTAACTTATTTGCTAACTCTTGCGGCAAATTTGTTTTAATGCTTTCAAAATTATCATTTACCTTTACTTCAAGTTCTCTAATATCATTTGTGTTTGTATCTTTCCATGAAAACACAATGTCACCAATGTAAATTACTTCGCCATTTTCTACACTAAACTCTAAGATATTATTGTTTTTAAAATCAACAGCTTCATGAACAAACATAGTTGTATTTCTTCCGCCATAGGTTGTTGAGCTTATAGCTGCAGGAGAGAATACTGCAAAACTATAATTACCAGAATTAACCTTTTTCATTGATGGCGCAATATATTTTAGATCTCTCTTCTTCCATAGATTTGAAATTGCGCTGTTGAACATTATGCTATCAAAGTAATAATTATCTTTTAAACTCGCTGCAACAGCATCATCAAACGAACACGAAACAGTTTCAAATTTTTCTAAAGATAATCCAAGCAAAAACCTACCTGCATAATCTGATAATCCTTTGTTACCTAGATCATTTTTCAAAGATCGAACTTCATCATTTATTTCTGTAATTGCATAAAATGGTAATTCGTCTTTTTCTGGAAACGGTTTTTTACTAATAAAAGTGGCTGCCACCGCTTCTTTATCATTAGCATTTAACAACAATTTTGCTGCTAAAGACCAATCTTCTTCTATGCTCATTGTAGCAATAACTATGGCTTCCTTATCTTCGTTAAAAGTTAAAGGTTTCTTGTCATTACTTTTGTTTGAGCATGAAGTTAGGAAAACAAGAACAGCTATAATTTTTAAAAAGCGCATTGAATGACTCCGCTCCTAATTCCGCTCTTTATCCACCAGCTTGTTCTTCCCAATCCAAGGCATCATATCGCGCAATTTCTTGCCAATTTTCTCAATCGGATGCTCTGCATGTAGCGCGCGCGTTGTTTTTAGCGATGGTTGCCCTGCTTTATATTCCAGCATAAAGTCACGGGCGAAACGTCCTGTTTGAATATCACGCAATACACGTTTCATCTCAGCCTTGGTTTCATCTGTAATCACACGTGGTCCTGTCACATAATCCCCATATTCAGCCGTGTTGGATATGGAATAACGCATGTTCGCCATACCGCCTTCATACATTAAATCTACAATCAATTTGGTTTCATGTAGGCACTCAAAATATGCCATTTCTGGTGCATACCCTGCTTCGGTTAGTGTTTCAAAGCCAGCCTGAATCAAATGCGTGATACCGCCACATAATACGGCTTGCTCACCAAATAAATCTGTTTCGCATTCTTCGCGGAAGGTCGTTTCAATCACACCTGATCGACCACCGCCCACAGCAGAAGCATAAGACAAGGCGATTTCTTTTGCATTGCCAGTCGCATCCTGATGCACAGCAATCAAACAAGGTACGCCCCCACCTTTGGTGTATTCCCCACGTACCGTATGACCAGGGCCTTTTGGTGCAATCATATAAACATCCAAATCAGCTCTTGGTTCAATCAGTTTGAAATGCACGTTGAAACCATGTGCAAATGCCAGCGCCGCGCCTTTTTTCATGTTGGCGTGCAGCTCTTCTTTATATAGATCCGCTTGCAATTCATCTGGCACAAGCACCATCACCACATCTGCCCAGGCTGCGGCTTCTGCTGGCGTTTTCACGGCTAAGCCTTCACCTTCGGCTTTTTTGCGAGAGGACGAGCCTTCACGCAAGCCCACCACCAAATCACTCACGCCAGAATCTTTCAGGTTCAGCGCATGAGCGTATCCTTGCGAGCCATACCCAATGATAGCGACTTTTTTGTCTTTGATAAGTTGTTGATTTGCGTCTTTGTCGTAATATACCTGCATGAACTGCTCCGTGGTGTTAAAAGTTTCGTCGCGTTAATGTAACTAAAATAGCAATTTTTGCAAGCAATCAGTCAGGTTATTTTTAATCCTCTCTGAAGGATTTGCTAAACGAATCACGGATTGGATCAAACAGGTATGACAGGAACGTACGCGTACCTGTGACAATCAATACATCTGTTGGCATTCCAGGATAGAGTTCTACTCCTTCAAGCGCTTTAATTTCCTCTCCATCCACCACAATACGGGCTTTATAATAAGATGTGCCTAACTGGGGGTCGTCGAAACGGTCGGCAGATACCTGCTCCACCACTCCTGTGATGGGTGGCACGAAACGCGCTTTATATGCGCTCAGGCGGACACTAGCTTCCAGCCCTTTGCGCACAACATCAATATCCTGTGGTTGCACCTGTGCTTCCACGATCAGCTTATCATCAGCAGGGATGATGTCAGCAATCTTGTCACCTGGTTTGATAACTCCACCTTCAGTATGCACCAGCAAATCGGTGATGGTTCCTGCTACAGGAGCAAGAATATTAATGCGATTGAACGTATCTTCGCTGGCGCGTATGCGTTCTTCAAGGTCAGATAGAGCAACCTGCGTTTCTCTCAACTCCGCGACGACTTCATTCAGGAAGTTGTTTTTTACGTTATTGATTTCAATTTCAGTTTCACCGATGCGTTGCTGCGCACGTGAAATCTGTGAACGATATTCGCCGCGTTGCCCATTGATGCTGGCAAGCTGGCGCTGCAATGCCAACAGGCGGGAACGCGGTGCATTGCGTTCAGCAACAAGCTGCGCAATCGCTTCAATTTCATTGTTTAATAATCCAATCTGGCGCGTTGCAGAAGTGGTTTGTGACTGTAAGCCGCCAATTTCTTCTTTGAGTTGTCCTTTCTGCTGCTTCAGAATGGAGATGCGCCCGCCAACACTATCCTGTCTGGAATTAAAAATGCGACGCTGAGAATCCAGCGCTTCTGCCACAGTGGGGTCAGTTGCTTCTTTTTCAACTAATGCATCAGGAAACACAAGGGTGTCCAAACCGTCACGCTCTGCAATCAAGCGTGCCTCCTGAGCCTGCGTGGTGATATATTGTTTGCGCAGCAACTCATAACGGGCTTTTGCCGTCGTTTCATCCAGCTTGATCAGCTTTTGACCTGCTTCAACAAAATCCCCTTCACCCACATAGATTGTGTCTACAATTCCACCTTCCAGATGCTGTATGGTTTTTTTGTTGTTATCCAGCACTACTTTGCCCATGGCAATGGCGGCGCTGTCAATTGGTGCGATAATCGACCATAATCCAAAAATACCAAATACTAAAAGCAATGATAACACGCCCACCCGAATGGCGGATTTAGCGAATATTTCGGGGGATTCTGCATATTTATCAGATGTATCAGGATATAATTTATCGCCCATTGCATCTATTTTTTTGATATATTTCTGCGATTCTTTTTCGGCTGCCTCGGCGGCGTCGCTTGCGGTAATCTGTGGAGTGTCGTTCATTATGCATCTCCCTGCTGGACAGGCTTTGGCGCATTCGCGTTATCTGCCTGATAATTTTGTATCACTTCTTTAGTAGGGCCGAAACGCTCAATCGTTCCGCCTTTAAGCACTAATAATTTATCAACGTTGGACACCACACTTGGACGATGCGCTACGATGATTGAGGTGATTCCCGCCTGTTTCATACGTTGCAGTGCCAGTAGCAATGCGCGTTCGCCTTCACCATCCAGATTGCTGTTTGGTTCATCCAGCACAACGAATTTTGGGTTTTTATAGAGTGCGCGTGCAAGACCAATGCGTTGACGCTGCCCAGGGGACAGGCTGTTAAGTTGCGGGTTCACCTGCGTTTCATAACCGTTTGGCAAGCGCAACACCATTTCATGCACTTCTGCCATTTTGCACGCCGCAATCACATCATCCATAGTGGCGGACTTGTCCATACGGGCGACATTATCCTTAATTGTACCCGTAAATAAATCCACGGATTGCGGCATGTAGCCTACATATTTGCCGAAGTTTTCACGATTCCATTTGAAGGTTTCTGCGCCGTCCAGACGTGCTGCGCCGTGGTTTGGCGGCAACAATCCTATAATCAGTTTTGCTAATGTAGATTTACCTGCGGCGCTGGGTCCGATGATGCCGAGTGATTCCCCTGGCTTGATGCCGAAAGTGACACCTTTGATGATTGGCGCAGAATTGGGTGGCGTGAAAATGAGATTTTCGACCGTGACGATGCCGCGTGGTTCTGGCAGTTCCAATGTGCCGCGTTCAATGGCTTTGCTGGAGGAGATAGCGCGGTTGAGGCGGGCGTAGGATTCACGCGTAGCGATCCAGCTTTTCCAGATGCCGATGGCGTTTTCAAACGGGGCGAGGGCGCGTCCGACCAGAATGGAGCCTGCAATCATGCCACCTACGCTGAGTTCGTTATAGAGCGCCAGATAGCCGCCTACACCCGTTACGCCGATTTGCACCATCAGGCGGAGTACGCGTGAGATGGACTGGATGACATACGACCGTTTATTGGCGTGTTGTGAGTCTTTCGCTGCGGCGTGTTGATGTTCGCGCCATGCGCTTTCCACATGTCCCATCATGCCCATAGCTTCAATGGCTTCGGCGTTCTTGCCTGCAATGTCTGCCATATAGTGGCTATTCATCTGTTCTTTGCTGGCTTTTTCAAACAGAGGGCGGGTGGAAAATTCGTTCAGCAAGCCAAAACCAATGAGGATGATCATCCCTGCAACGGCGAGGAAGCCGAGGATGGGGTTGATCATGTAAATTACGAAGATGAAGATGAATGACCACGGAGCATCCAGCAGAGTGCCTGCCGCAGAGGAAACAAAGTTGCGGATGATGCCGAGGTCGCGCTGGTGTTGCGAGGCGCTGACATTCAGCCCCAAAGAGGATTTGGCGACGGCATCGCGCAATAAGATAGGCGAGACTTCTTTATCCAGCCATTCGCTGATGGCGTTGAGGATGAAGCTGCGCACTGCGTAAAATATGCCGAAAAAGACGAGGGCGATTGCCATGATGATGGTCAGCGAGATGAGTGTTTCCACCGATCGGCTGGAAAGCACGCGATCCAGCACCTGCAGGGAATAAATCGGCAATGCCAGCATGAGCAGGTTGATGCATAAGCTAAAAATGGCAGCATAAATTAAGGCTGTCTTTGTTTTTTGAATGTAGGGCGCAAGCGGGCTTGCTTCAAGTGCAGGATTTTTGTTCATGGCACGCACAGTAGCAAATTTATTCAATACTGCCAATAGATAAAGCGAGCATTAAGATTTGAGGAGGGAGGATAGTGACAGAGTGTGTTTTGTGTGAGGAGCGTATGGCAGGAGATGCTTCGCTGCGCTCATCATGACGGGGCAGGCAGAGACAAACAAAAAGGGCGGTGAAACCACCGCCCTTTCTGCATTTAATCGGAAGATTAAATTATACAATAGTAAAGTCAGATGCTTCGAACGAAGTCAGGCTTGAGAACGCCGTAACATCATCAAGAACTGCAAGAACTACTGCAGTACCGTCAGCTGCCAGATCGTCACTGTATACTACTTCAGCTTTGCTTGAAGTTGTGTTGAAGTATACGAAGAAACCGTCTGTAGCAGTGATAGCAGCGTTACCAGCAATTGCAGCTTCTGCAGCTGCAACGTTTGCGTAACCTACAGTGTTATCCACCAGAACATTACCGTTAGCTGCAACTGATGCGAATGCACCTTCCTGATATGTAACTGTACCTGGAGTACCGAAGCCAGCATTGCTGAACTGGAACGTGTCACCAGCAAGTTCAGAGATTGAACCCTGAAGCGTGTTGTTAATATCTGTATTTGCGTCAAACACATATACATCAGTGCCTGCACCACCAGTAATATCATCAGTACCAGCATCCATAACGATAGTATCGTCACCAGCGCCACCGATGATGCTGTCGTCGCCAGCACCAGATACGATAGAATCGTTACCAGCACCTGCGTCGATAGTATCATTACCGCCAGCAGTTGTGATGTTGTCGTTACCTTCGCCGCCAAGAACGCTGTTAGCACCAGCGCCAGCATTGATAGTATCGTCACCAGCACCTGCATTGATAGTGTCATTCTGATCGTTAGTAGTAATGCTGTCATTACCCGCACCACCAGTTACGCTAACAATGTTGTTAGCACCAGCGGTGATTGTGTCATTACCAGCAGTACCGAAGATAGAGATAGTACCAGTTGCACCACCAGCAGCTACCAATGTGATAGAGTCAGCATCTGTTGATGTATCAGTTGCAGATTCACCACCCCATACTGTTGCAGTTGCACCAGCAGCGAAGTCGATAGAGATAGTATCAGTACCAGCACCACCAACAATATTTGCACCAGTAGCTACATCACCTGCATCAAGATCAAGCGAATCATTGTCAGCGCCACCGTTAATGAAGCTGTTTGCGCCCAATGCACCAGCAGCAGTCAATGTATCCTGACCCAGACCACCAAGAACGCTGTTTGTTCCTGTGCCGAATGTTACAGAATCATTGCCATCGCCACCTTCAAGAGTGTTGTTGCCAGCACCAGCTACGATAGTGTCATTGCCTTCGTTACCAGCAACAGAGTCATTGCCATCACCAGAAGTCAGGCTGTCATTGCCCAAGCCACCGAAGATAGTGTCTGCACCAGCGGCAGTAGTTACAGTATCATTACCTGCGTTACCATAAATAGTAGTTTTACCAGTACCTGTTACAGTGATGCTGTCTGCGCCATCTGCAGTATCGTTAGTACCAGTGCCACCAAAGATAGTTGCTGCATCTGTTCCTGCTGCAAGTTGCAGAGTGATAGTGTCCTGACCTTCACCACCGATAATAGTGTTTGTGCCAGTGTTAGCTGCACCATCAAGATCCAGCGAATCGTTACCAGCGCCACCATCAATAGAAGAAGCGTTGAATGCTGCTGTTGAAGTAACGCTATCGTTACCTTCACCACCAGTTACCATTTTAGAACCAGCACCAATGCTGATAACGTCGTTACCAGCGTCACCAGAAATAGTATCGTTACCAGCTGTTGCGGTAATGCTATCATTACCTTCACCACCTACGATAGAAGCAGAACCAGTACCAGCGCCACCTGTTTCAGTCACAGTGTCATCACCCAGACCACCAAATACAGTTGCGTTGATTACATCGTCACCACCATCATCCAGAGTAATGCTGTCATTGCCAGCGTTACCAAGAACAGTTACTTTTACAGTCGCGCCAGTGTCATCACCATCAATTGTGATTGTATCTGCACCATCTGCAGTGTCAGTTGCACTGTTACCACCAACGATAGTGTATTCTGCGCTGTTAGAGAAAGTAGCGTTTACAGAATCTGTGCCTTCACCGCCCCAGATCTGACCAGAACCGTCAAGCAATGTTGCTGTTACGGTATCGTTACCCAGACCACCAAATACAGTGATGTCGTTAGAATCTGTAGCTAATACAGAATCGTTACCTGCATTTGTTACGATAAGACCTTTTGCATCACCTACAAGAACAGTATCTGCTCCGTCAGTTGAATCAGCAAAGCTGTTGCCGCCGATGATAGTGAATTCACCAGTGTTTTCAGCAGCGTTGATTGTGTCAGCGCCTTCGCCACCTACCAGATACAGGTTACCGCTACCAGCAGCAACGTCATTGATAGAATCATCACCAGCACCACCGAAGATGCTTGCAGTAGCAGAACCGTCAGTAGTGTAGTTAATTGTATCGTTACCAGCGTTACCAAGAACGGTTGCGTTACCATTACCGATAGTAATAGTATCTGCACCGTCGTTAGTGTCTGTCAGGTCACGACCACCGAAAATCAATACGTTTTCGTTGTCATTGTCAGTTGTGATAGAATCTGCACCGCCCAGACCGATGATTTGCAGATCACCAGAAACGCCAGTTGCGTTAATAGTGTCGTTGCCAGTGTCATCGTTAGTTGTGTTCAGGTCATCGCCTACGATCAACAGGCTGTTAGAGCCTGAGAAGAGTACGTTAGTACCGCTTGCTGAACCAGCGCCGAAGTTTCCTTCACCAGTCAGCTGAGCCAAAGTAGTGCCTGTCAATGTTGCAGTCTGTCCGTTTGTACGGTTAGCTACAACAAGATCAGCGCCACTTTGCGTGAAAAGCAATTCAGTTGATTTTACACCATCAAAGACGAGAACGTCAGCGGTAGCGTCAAATGCAACTGAAGTACCTTGAATATTTGCAAAAGTAAATACAGTCATGTTTTAAAACCTAAATTTAAGTTATAGTTTCTGTAATGCAGAACCTCCACATTACACCTAAGGGATAAGATAAAGACCTTATGGGGTGCAAAGTCAATAGCTGCTTTTCCCATCGCTATAATTTATATAGTGCATTAATACCTTGTTGCGCAAAGGTCACATTTAGTAAATGAAGCATTGCAAAAGCGTTAAATTTTTCTTTATTTCGCTGTGTGGGGGTTGCGCCCCAACCTGACTATAGAATATCAGCAAATCCTTTGCGTGTTTTCTGGAACCATGCATAGCCTGCCCACGCAAAGATTGCGCTGACAGATGTGGCGAGGGCAAAAATGTGCCAGTCAGGTGCGTGTCCGTGCAGCAAAGCACCGCGCATCATTTCTATTACGTATGTTAACGGATTGAGATATAGCAGGTGGCGAAATTCTTCTGGCAGGGAGGAGGCGGGGTAAAATATCGGGCTGAGGAAAAGTAGTAGCGTGGAGATGAGCCCCATAATTTGCCCTATATCGCGCAGATACACACCAAGTGACGCCAGCACCCAGCTTGCGCCTGTCAGCATCAACATGAATGGCAACAGGATGAGCGGAACATATAGCGCGGTGAGAGGAAGCGTGTGTTCTATAATAAGAATGGCGGCAATCAACACTGTCAGATTCATGCAGAAATGAAACAAGGCGCTGCCGCAGACCATCACAGGCAAAATTTCGAGCGGGAAGACGACTTTTTTAACGTAATTCGTATGTTGCAGGATGATGGAAGGGGCGCGGGTGATGATGTCTCCCATTAACTGGTGAATAATCAACCCGCAAAAGAGTGTGATGGCGAAGGTGGCGGTGTTTTCGTCCTCCGTAGGTGATGTGCCGAAGCGGGCTTTGAAGATGATGCCGAAGACGAAGGTATAGACAGCGAGCATGAGCAGGGGCGTGATGAAGGACCAGAGCAAGCCGAATGCAGAGCCGCTATAGCGCATGGACACATCACGCCTGACCATACGGCGCAGCAAGGGCGCATGAGTGTGCATGGCACGCAGGAGCGCGGTGGGAGATATGGCGTTGCTGCTGTTGCTGTGAGTGATTTGCGTCATCTTACCTCTTTTTCATCTCGCGCCACGATATATAGACCGTGCTGCTGATGATGACAATACTTCCGATAACGGTGGCGGGGGTGATGGGTTCTTGCAATATGACCCATGCCAGCGCAGCGGTGAAGATAAGACGCGAGAAATCAAACGGCATCAACACCACCATTGGCGAGGTGGCAAATGCCTGAGCGAGGCAGAATTGCGCAAAGGTGGAAAGAATGGCTATGGCGGCGATGATGATAAATGCATCTTGCGTCACAGGCTGCCATGCGAAATAGGCAGGGGGGAAGGAGAGGATGCTCATAAACCCTGCCATGTAGAACACAATGCGCCAGCTTGGTTCTGTGGTGGTAAGCGTTTTGACGATAACGCCTGCAGCAGCAATCATGGCAGCGGAAAAGAGTGCAACCAGCATCATAGGGTTCCATTCGCCTGCAAAGGGATTGGCAATGATCAGCACGCCGCCAAAGCCGATAATCAATGTGACAATACGGACTTTTCCAATCATCTCACCCAGAAAGAATACCGCGAACATCGTGGTGAAGAGCGGTGCGGTGAAGCTGATGGCAGTGGCAATGTTCACTTCAAGTTCGGTGAGGGAGTAAAACCATGCTTCCATTGCAATCAACCCTACAAAAGCGCGGAAAAAATGCCGTTTGAGGCGTTGCGTTTTCATATTGCTGATGCCTTTTCTGGCTATGAAAGGCAAAAACAGGCAGAAACTGATAATGTTGCGCAGAAACACCAGCTGCACGGAAGGCAGCGCGTCATTCATATAACGAATTAACACGTTCATGAGTGAGAAAAACAACATTGCGCCTGTAAAATAGGCAATACCATGAAGATGATTGGGGATGCGTTGCAGCAAAGAGGGCATAGTCTGCTTATGCCACAACCATTTTGCGGCGGATAGCAATAAATGCAATTAATGCAATATTCGCAATCCCTGTGATGAGTGGGAAAAGCAGCGTTGTGGCAGAGTAATGTTCCAGCGCCATAATGGACAGAGCGTTTCTAATTGTCATCACGGCATACATTAATATCTGTTCTTCGCCAGGTTTGCTCCAGCTTTTGCGGAAGGTTGGGATATAGGCAACGACATCCACAAAAGTCAGTAATGCCACTGCGAGCAATGCGTCTTCTGCAAAAAACCATAGCGGCAATGCAGCAAGTGCAACATTCAGGCACAAAATGTCTGATAAGGTGATAGATAAATCTGCATATTTATAAAATGCCAGACCAATCACCACAAATGTTGCCGCTCCCCCAACAAAGGTGGACCAGCTGCCTGCGCCTCCATCATCCAGCCATTGTGCGGCAAACACGGTCAGCGTGGAAATGCCCCAGATGAACCACGAAATCACATGTGGTTTGGTGATGCCACGCCACACGCTGATAACATATGGCACGAGTGCCGCAAAAGAAATGATGGCGGCAAGTGCGCCAACGATCACTTTTTCGGCAAGAAGGAGGTCAAAGAGGTAAGTCATAATGGAGCAATGCTTGCTATGTCACGCTAAGTTGCGTATCCTTTTTATTATGTTCAAATTACTCTTTACTAAATTCTGGTTCGTTTTCCTACCCATCATTTTTTATTTTTTCTGGGTGTGGTTAATGACGCGCAGAGATGAACAGGGCAGAACCTATGCAGAGCATATCCGCAAAGGACTGTTATTATGGGTGATTATGCTGACTGTTGCGCTGCTGATAGGCTGTTTTATGTGGCTTGGCTTTGAGCAGGAATCCAACGCGGATGGGCGTTATGTGCCAGCCACTGCGGATGAAAGCGGAAGAGTAACACCAGGGCATCTGGTGTATGACTGACAGATTTATGCCAGATTGGTTTGCACGACAGGACGTGCAGCAATTTGTGGCGTTATGTGAGGCGCATACTATCCCCATTCGTTTTGTTGGCGGGTGTGTGCGTGACACAGTGATGCAGCGGGATGTGGGTGATTTTGATGTGTGCAGCAGTGTCACGCCACAAGAGATGATGCAGCTTCTTGAAGGCAAAGCGCGCATCATCCCCACAGGTCTGGCGCATGGCACGGTGACTATCTTAATTGATCACACTCATTTTGAAGTAACCACCTTGCGAAAAGATGTGGCGTGTGATGGGCGACATGCGCAGGTGGCGTTTACTGATGATTGGCGTGAAGACGCATTGCGGCGCGATTTCACCATGAACGCATTAATGCTTGCGCCCGATGGCACGCTTTACGATTATACAGACGGTCTGGCAGATGCCAAAGCAGGCAGGGTGCGCTTCATTGGCGATGCAGAACAGCGCATTATGGAAGATTATCTGCGGATATTGCGGATGTTTCGTTTTTATGCGTGGTATGGTGCAGCGCCGTTGGACGAAACAGCGTTGAACGCCTGCCAAAAACACGCGGAGCAGCTTGTGAATCTCTCAGTTGAGCGCATTGCCAAAGAAATGCTGAAATTGCTGGCAGCGCCCAATCCTGCGGACGCGCTTGTGGCAATGCAGGATTGCGGTGTATGGCAGGTGATTACGCATGAATCAGCATGTGATGTGGCAAGGCTTGAGCAGCTTATTAAGATTGAAGCACAGCAGGGAAAAAAGGCAGATGTTTTATTGCGGTTATTATGTTTAATGGATGATAAAGCGCCCATAATCGCGCAGCATTGGAGATTATCCAAACAGCAACAGCACTTTTTGCAGCAGGTGCTGTCTGTGCCGTTTTTAGACACGCCACATGAAGTCAAAAAAGCGCTCTATTTTCACGGCAGGGAGATAAGTTACGCAGCGGCGCTTTGGCAGCTTGCGCAAGGAAAAAATGCACGGATTGCTGACGTGCGTGGGCTGGATATTCCAGTTTTTCCAATTACGGGAAAAGATTTGCTCGCCGAAGGGTTTGAAGCGGGCAAAGCGCTTGGTGAGGAGTTGAAACGGCGGGAGCGGGAGTGGATTGAGGGAGGGTTTCGCTTTTAACGCATCCCCACCATCGCACCTTCTGCAATCTCTTCACTCACTAAACTTGCCACAGGATATGCGCAGTAATCTGCTGCGTAATAGGCGCTTGGGCGGTAATTTCCGCTGCGGCCTGGTCCGCCGAAGGGGGCGGCGCTGGCTGCCCCTGTGAGTGGGCGGTTCATGTTGATGATGCCTGCATGAAGTTGATTATATGCTTGATCGCGCACGGCTTTATTGTCTGAAATAATGCCTGCGGATAAGCCATAGGTTGTGTTGTTTGCCTGCGCAATCGCTTCATCCATGTCACGCACGCGGATGACTTGCAGCAAAGGACCAAACACTTCTTCATCTGGCACATCCGTTGCGCTGGTCACATCCATAATCCCGCAGGAAAGATACGGCAAATCATCATGCAGGCGCTTCGCTTCCAGCAAGGTTCGCCCGCCTTTGCCGCGCAGCATACTTTGCGCTTGCAGTACGTTATCTGCCTGCACATTATTAATCAGTGTTCCCATGAAGGGGGCAGGGTCAGCATAGGGTTCGTCCACGATAATACGCTGCGTCATTTCCACGATTGCTTTGATGATCGCATTGCCTGCATCGCCTTGCGGCACAATCAGCCTGCGCGCGCAGGTGCAGCGTTGCCCTGCGGTGATGAATGCAGAATCCAGCACCATTTTTGCGACATTTTGTGTGTTCTCCACCTCATGCACAATCAGCGGATTATTGCCGCCCATTTCCAGCGCGAGCATCACTTCGGGTCTGCCAGCAAGTGCCTTGTGAATGGCGCGTCCTGTGGCATAACTTCCCGTGAACAACACGCCGTTAATGTCAGCATGATTGGTCAGCGTAATCCCCACATCACGCGAGCCATGCACCAGATTAACCACGCCTTCAGGCAGCCCTGCTTTGTGCATATAGTTCACCAGCAATTCACCACAAGCAGGCGTTTCTTCGCTCGGTTTGAACACGACCGTATTGCCCGCTAAAATGGCTGGCACAATATGCCCATTCGGCAAATGCATGGGGAAGTTGTAAGGACCAAACACCGCCATCACGCCGATGGGGCGGTGATGCACGCTGCGCATGATGCCTGACCCCATATCCGCGCTATTTGCGCCTGTGCGGTTGTGATAGGCTTCAATAGAAATCGTCACTTTGCCCACTAATGCTGCCGCTTCAGTGGCAGTTTCCCAGCGTGGTTTGCCTGTTTCACGGGCAATCGTATCTGCAATGTCATCCTTATGTTCCGTGAGGATGTCAGCGTAGCGTTTCAGCACGGATATGCGCTCATCCAGACTGGTATTGCTCCAGTCTTTAAACGCTGTTTTTGCTGCTGCAATGGCGCGATACACAGAATCGGTGCTTGCCATCTCACCTGTCCAGAAAATATCACCCGTTGCAGGGTTAAGAGATTGAAATTGTGTCATAATATCCTCTTATCTATCTATGCTGGCACAGCGTTGAGCATGTCACCCACCTGCACGTTTAATTTGTCAGCTGCGCGACCGTCTATAATAATGCTTTTGTCCTGTTCATCACATTCCACACTGGCAATAGTCGCGCGGAAATCTGAGAAGCCTGTGTTGGACAGCATATATTTTTCTGCCATATCTGAGACACCCGCAATCTCACGCACATGGTATGGTGTGCAGAGTTTAATGGTGCGGATGGAATCTGTTTTGGCTTCTAAAGTCGGGCCGCCATCGAAAATATCAATATAATTATTATAATGAAACCCTTCCCGCTCCAGCATGGCTTTTGCTGCTTCAGAACTGCTGTAAGCGCGGCCAATCACATCCTTAGCATCTTTAGGGAGCAGGCTGGTATAAATTGGGTAAGTTGGCATCAGTTCAGAAATGAAGCGATTGCCTTTTGTCGCGCAGATAGCATCTGCTTCGGTAAATTCCATCTGGAAAAAATGCTTTGCCAGGCTATTGTAAAAAGGAGAATTGCCATTGCCATCATGCCAACCCCGAATTTCTGCAATAATTCGTGTATCAAACATATTAATGAATTGTGACATAAACATAAAACGCACGCGCGACAAAAAACGCCCCATGCGGTCACGGCGATATTCTGGAAGCAGGAAAAGGGACACCAGCTCAGATACCCCTGCATAATCATTCACCATTTGCAGCATATCATTACGGGAATATATATTCAGCGTATCTGAATATTGTGTCACTGTGGTGATTTTATAGGAATACATCGGACGTTTCAGTCCAATATGCCCTTCAATGCCGCATGTGCCAACAATTTCATTGGTCTGCGGGTCTTGCATGACGAAGAAATAAAGCGCGTCATTTGGGTCTGCCAGCGAGCGTTCAAAACTTTGAGCGGCGCGTTCCACTTTTGCGGCAAGCACCTCTTCATTTGGTGGAAGGGATGTCATGCCAATGCCTGCTGCTTTGGCAAGGCGCATGATAGACGATTTATCTTCTCTGGTGACTGGGCGAATGATCATATGCGTATTTCTCCACTGGCAACGCGCATCAGCAACAATGCTGAAAGCTGCGCACGTTCCTTTAAACTTTCTAAAATAATAAATTCCTTGTCAGAATGAATATTGCCACCACGCACGCCGAGCGTGTCTATATTGCTGAGTCCATAGGCTTTTAAATTATTGCCATCACAACACCCGCCTGTGGCACGTTGGTTAATAGGCAGATTCAAAGTTTCTCCACATGCGCGCAAGGCGTTCCATAAGGCTTCATCGGTGGCATCGAGCACTTTGGGGGGGCGGGTGAAGCGCCCATGCAATTCCAGCTTATAATCCGAATCCTGATTAAGTTCCGCAATAATCGCGTCAATTTCCTGTTTCACCCATGCCTGCTGCTCGGCATTTTCAATGCGAATATTATAGCGCATGATGGCAAGATCGGGTACAGCGTTCAGCGCACTGCCGCCTTCAATCAAACCTGGATTAATCGTTACACCATTTTTCCTGCCGTTAAGTGCATTAATCATTTGTATGGCTTCCGCCAGCTTCACAATGGCATTGCGCCCCAAATGATGTTCGCGCCCTGCGTGGGCTGCCTTGCCGCGTACGGTGAGCGTGAAATTGCCACTGCCTTTGCGTTCCCCTACGATAGTTCCATCTGGCAAAGATGGTTCATAAATCAAACCAAAATCGCAACGCTCAGCCGCTTCTTTTAAATATCTGTCAGAACTTGCAGAGCCAATTTCTTCGTCTGGATTAATCAGAATTTCCCAGCCAATCTGATCTTTAAAAGGAGTCTGCTCCAGCGCTTCCAATGCTTTCAGCATTACCACAAGACCGCCTTTAAGGTCTGATACGCCAGGACCATTAATAGTGTTGTCATCCACCAAAGTCGGGTTTTGAAACGGATTATCCTTGCCAAACACCGTGTCATAATGCCCCCCTAAAAACACCTGTATGGGTGCATCAGGGCGTTTTTTGATGCGCAATGCATCCGCAATTTTCACGTCAACCACTTCACCTTTTGAATCCACCTGTTGCAACGGGGCAAGGGGCAATGCTTCCATCTCTGCATCCAGCCATAGAAAATTATCCTGCAGGACAGAACGCATCTGATCCAGCCCTTCAATATGATAACTTCCCGAATTGATCTTCGACCAATCATAGGTGAGTTGTTTCATATGCTCATATTGTTCATCAATATAGCGAAGATAGGGGGCGTAATCTGTGGTCATAAAATTAAGTGTCGTCTCTCTTGCGATAATGATAGGTCACGAAAATAATAATTCCGCTGATGCCAATTAAAAACCAAGTGATAGCATATTGCAAATGGTCATTGCGCAGGCGCACTAAACCGTCAGATGGAATTGGCATGTTGCTTTCGGAAATATCATAGAGCGCATCTACCACAGCGGGATATAGCTTTAAGTCTGTTGCGTCTATAATGTCTCGCAGATTGCGTGAAAACCAGATATTTGCCTGCGGGTCATTTTCTGGAGTAAATCGAGATCGGTCATCATCCAGCCGAATCATGCCGATAAGATGTTGTGTGCCTTCAAGTTGCCCTTCTTTTCGGGTTTCGGGGGCTTTATTGTCCACATGCACCCACCCGCGATTTACCAGCACCAGCCTGCCATCTTCCAGGCGGAAGGGGGTGAGAATATGATACCCTAACTGGCTGTTATAATATCGCGCTGCCAGATGGATTTCCTGTTCATGCAGAAATTCACCCGTCAGTGCAACGCGCGCAAATGCCAGATCAGGCAGCAAACCATAATCTTCTGGTAATATTGGCAACGCGCGTTCATGTTTGTAATTGTCAATTGTGTTAATCAGGTTTGTTTTCCATTGCAGACGATTAATCTGCCAGTAGCTTAAGGAAAATAACAAAATGGAAGAGGCAGCAATCATCGCCCAGGCAAGCAGGGAAGGGGAATGCCAGACGCGTTTTTCTGCATTGATGGCGGCCTGTTTTGCTTCTTCTTCCCGTGCAATTCGCGCTTCTTTGCGTCTGTCACGCATCATGATGATTGTTCCTGTTTTAATATTATATATAAAGTAAACGCTCTGCCCATGCGCAGTGCAAGCAATGACAATATCATAATTACAGGAATCCACAAGGCAGCATGTATCCAAAAAGCGGGTTCATATTTGAACTCCACGATCACCGAAAGTATGGTGACAATGGTGCTGACCAGCAAAATGGCAATGAATATAGCGCCGTCACCAATGTCCCTGCCAGCAAAATCCGTATGGCAGTGGCTGCATTCCGTATGCATGACAACCAGATGATGAAATAAAGGCGCTTGTCCGCATTTTGGACAAGCGCCTGTTATAATGGAGGCTGAATGCATAAACGGTTTTACGCGCCCCACCAATAAACAAAGACAAACAGGAACAGCCATACGACATCTACAAAGTGCCAGTACCATGCTGCAAATTCAAAACTTAAATGCCCTTCAGGAGTCAGCGTGCCACGAATGGCGCGAACCAGATTAACAGCAAGGAATATAGTTCCGATAATTACATGCGCACCGTGAAACCCAGTTGCCATATAGAAGGTTGATGCATAAATACCATCAGTGAAGCCGAAGGCAGCGTGAGAATATTCCAGTGCCTGAAGGCAACTGAAAATCACCCCTAATGCAACGGTAATGCTCAACCCCTGAATGACAGATTTATTATCATTATGCAGCAGTGCGTGATGCGCCCATGTTACCGTTGTGCCAGACAGCAGCAGGATAAGCGTGTTCAAAAATGGCAGATCCCATGCGTCAAATGTCACAATATTTTCAGGTGGCCATACGCCAACGCCTGTTAATATATCCCAGATATCTTCAAGGTAAATTTTTGGATAGAGCGCAGAATTGAAAAACGCCCAAAAAAACGCAAAGAAGAACATCACTTCTGATGCAATAAACATTGCCATGCCGAAGCGAAGCCCGTTTTGCACAGTTTCATTATGCGCCTTGTCAATCAATCCCTCACGAATGGTGGAACGCCACCAGTAAAAACAGCAGGCGAGCAGAATGGCTGATGCCAGAATGGTTAGCGGCATTCCAAGCGCGTGACCTTTCATCCACATTAGTCCGGCAATCACCAGACCCAGCAGACTGAATGACGTGCAGATGGGGTAGGGGCTTGGTTCCAATATATGGTATGGATGGTCTTTTTCGTGTGCGCTCATAACTCAATGTGTATCGTTAAAAGGTTTATATATGCTTTATTGCTTAGTCTTTTACCGCAAAAAAGGTGTAAGACAAAGTAATATTTGTCACATCATCCAGATTTTCATCCTCTTCAATCTCAGGTGAGATATAGAATGACACAGGAAAGGTCACTGTTTCCCCTGCATTGATAAGCTGTTTTTCAAAACAGAAGCATTGCAGTTTTACAAAATGACTGCCCACTTTAAACGGTGTTACGTTGAAGGTAGATGTGCCAATAATATCTTTATCGCTGATATTGGTTGCCTCAAACACAGCAAGCTGACGTTCCCCCACTTTTAATGTTACATCCTTTTGCAACGGGCGGAAGCGCCACGGCAGACGTTTATCCACATCCGTATTAAAAGAAACTGTAACGTCACGGTCAATAATATATTCAGGTGCATCTGCGCTGATGGTCGGAGTGCCGCCATATCCTGTGACCTGACAGAATAAACGATAAAGTGGTACTGCCGCATATGACAGCATTACCATGCCAATCACAATGCATACCAGTGAAATGACTAATGACGTATTTTTCTTTTTTAAATGCGTCTGATGCTGCATTCGTTACCCGAATTTTGCTGTGGATATGTTAAACAGAATAACAATTATGGCGACAAGAATGAACAATAGAATATAATTCTTTTTACGTTTCTTTTTATGTTCTTCTGTGATGGGCATTATTCTTCTTCCTGTCCGCGGTTGCGGCGGACAAATTCAAGCAGTAACAGCAGGAAGGTGGTGAAAAACACACCAAGGATAAAACTCATCCCCATCAACCATATGATATTACTGGTCAGGCTTTGAGCTGCTTCAACGGTGAAGCTGCCAGTGGCTGCATTTACGGCAATGTCTGCGATTTGTTCAGTGTTTGATGACATAATAAGTTCCGATTGTTATATGATATACGCTATCACAATTTTATCTATAATCACAAATGTGAAAAGTGCAAAAAGATAGATAATAGAATATCCAAACAGATTCATGGCTTTTTTGCCATCTGCATTGCGCCATAATTTATACGCTTTAAAGCAGAATATGCCATTCAACAACATGGCTGCAATTGTGTATGTCCAGCCAAGAAATCCAAAAAATATTGGTGTTATAGTGACGGCAAAGAGGATAATGGAATAACCAAGAATATTATTTAATGTTACTTTTTCACCAGATGTTACAGGCAACATAGGCACATTAGCGGCTTTATAATCATCATGGCGATATAGCGCTAATGCCCAGAAATGTGGCGGAGTCCAGAAAAAGATCACCAGAAAATAAATGATTGGCTCAACAGTCAGAACAGGTGTTGCTGCCAGCCACCCGATTACAGGAGGAAAAGCACCTGCTGCACCACCAATCACGATATTCTGTGCAGTGCGACGTTTTAATATCATGGTGTAAAAACAGGCATAAAACCAGATGGCAAATGCCAGTAATCCGCCCGCCGCCCAGTTGGTGCTCAAGCCAAGCAAGGTGACCGACAGTACAGAAAGCCCCAGCCCGATAATCAGAATATCATCACGCGAGATTTTCCCAGATGGCGCGGCGCGTTTTTGCGTGCGTTTCATGATGGCATCAATATCCGCGTCATACCACATATTGATAGCAGCACCTGCGCCAGACCCTAATGCGATGGATGCAATAACAAGCAGGCTGGTGAACAGGTCTAATGTAACGGGCGCGGCGAATAACCCCACCGCGCCTGTAAAGACTACCAGACTCATCACACCAGGTTTCAGAAGCGACCAGTAATCTTTTATGGTCGCCTCAAAACCGTCATTGAGTGATTCAGTCAATTGCAATTCAGCTCACCGTCGGGATGCGCTCAAATGTATGGAATGCAGGAGGGGAAGAGACAGTCCATTCAATGGTTTTTGCACCTTCGCCCCAAGGATTTTCGCCTACTTTAATTTTATCACTGAAAATGCGATAGACTACATATAGGAAGAAGATAGCGCCAAAGCCTGCAATATAAGATCCGTAAGATGAAATAGCGTTCCACCCTGCATACACATCAGGATAATCAGGGATACGACGTGGCATACCTGCAAGTCCTAAGAAGTGCTGAGGGAAGAAGGTCAGGTTTGTACCGATGAAGAAAATCCAGAAATGAATTTTGCCCAGTGTTTCATTATACTGATAGCCAGACATTTTGCCTACCCAGTAATAAAAACCGCAGAACACGCCGAATAATGCGCCAAGTGACATCGCATAATGGAAATGCGCCACCACGTAATAAGTGTCATGCATGGTGATGTCGATTGCTGAGTTTGCAAGTACGATACCTGTAACACCACCTACGGTGAAAAGGAAAATGAAACCAACGGCAAACAGCATTGGCGTTTTAAATTCAATCGAACCGCCCCACATAGTCGCAATCCAGCTGAAGATTTTGATGCCTGTTGGCACAGCGATCACCATAGTCGCTGCCATGTAATAAGCGCGAGTATCAGCCGATAAGCCAACGGTGAACATATGGTGCGCCCACACCACGAAGCCTAAAACGCCGATAATGCTCATCGCTACCACCATCGCAGGATACCCGAAGATAGGCTTGCGGGAGAAGGTGGACACTACTTCACTGATGATGCCGAATGCAGGCAGAATTAATACATAAACCTCAGGATGTCCGAAGAACCAGAAGAGATGCTGGTATAATACAGGGTCACCACCGCCTGCAGGATCAAAGAAATTAGTGCCGAAATTGCGATCTGTCAGAATCATCGTAATCGCGCCGCCAAGCACAGGAAGTGACAGAAGCAACAGAACAGACGTAATCAAAATAGCCCATACGAAAAGCGGCATTTTCATCAATGTCATGCCTGGTGCGCGCATGTTGAAGATGGTTACAATAATATTGATAGAACCGAGAATAGAAGAGATACCCGCCAAGTGCAGAGAGAAAATTGCCAGATCCACTGATGCACCAGGGTGTGATACAATGCTGGAAAGAGGAGGGTAAAGCGTCCATCCTGTTCCTGCTCCTTCATCAATTAATGATGATGCTACCAGCAGAATGATAGATGGAGGCAACAGCCAGAAGCTGATATTGTTCATGCGCGGAAATGCCATGTCTGGCGCACCAATCATGATAGGCACAAACCAGTTGCCAAACCCGCCGAACAGGGCAGGAATGATGAGAAAGAATACCATCAAGATGGCATGAGCGGTGACAAACACATTATAAAGCTGGTAATCACCACCGAAATATTGATCACCTGGTTCCTGCAATTCCATGCGAATGGCAATGGAAAATGCTGCACCCAACAAACCAGCAATAACAGCGAAGATAAGATACATCGTACCAATATCTTTATGGTTTGTGGAATAAAGCCACCTCTTCCAACCCGTTGGATTGTGATGGTCATCATGTGCGTGTGAATCAGTATAGGTTGCGTCAGTCATAATCGTCTCTAATCTGTATAACGTTTTAGTTTTTGTCAGCCGCTGCAAGTTGCGAATCTACAGGAATTGAAAGTCCATCCAGCGCATAATCCCCTTCTTTGGCGCGTTCAACCCATTGCTCAAACACATCCTGTTCAACAGCACGTATTTCGATTGGCATAAAGCCATGTTTTACGCCGCACAACTCTGAACATTGCCCGTAATAAATGCCTGGGCGAGTGACTTCAAACCATGTTTCATTCAGGCGACCAGGGATGCTATCTGTCTTAATGCCTAATGCGGGCATTGCAAAACCGTGAATAACATCTGCACCAGTCAGCAGCACGCGCACTTTTTGGTTTACAGGAACAACCAACGGATTATCCACTGCCAGTAAACGAGGCTCATTGCCTTTTAACTGATCTTCAGCTTTCATGTAGCTTAGATATTCATCCACTTCCTGATCAGGATAGGCATATCCCCAATACCATTGATAGCCAGTCACTTTCAGCGTCATGTCAGGCTCGGTGGTTTTGTCCATATAATAATGCAGGCGCAGTGATGGGATGAAAATTGCAATCAGAATAAGGATTGGAATTGTCGTCCACGCAATCTCCAGCATAGTGTTATGTGAAGTTTTGCTTGGGTTTGGATTTGCTTTTTTGTTAAAGCGCACACAGATATATACAAGCAGTAGCGTCACAAAAATAGTAATCGCTGTGATGATGTAAAAGATATATTCATGCAGGTCGACCAGACGTTCCATCACGGGGCTTGCAGGCTCCTGATATTCAATCTGCCATGGCTGCGCAATGCCGCGAATCACATCTGCATCTGCAGCATAACCTGTTGTGCCAGCTAATGTGGCGAAAAATAAACCTAAGAAAAACAAGCGCATAGACAATCTTTATCGAAGTAAGTTAATATATAAGCGTTAGATTATATAATGTTATATCAGCTAAGCCTTAGAATTGCAAGTTTTTGCGTTTTGTATTACGGTGATTTAAAGGTTTTTTCTACTAGTGTTATATTCTCGTTTGCGTTAATGTTGCGGCATGACTGAAAAATATGATTTTTATGAGAAAAGTGGCATGTCGCGGGATGATGCGCGTCATGTGGTGGAAGATGCGCTGAAGGGCATGGATGATGGGGAGTTATTCCTTGAATATGACCAGACCGAAGCCATTTCTTTTGATGATGGACGTATTCGCAATGCCAGTTTTAACACGTCGCAAGGGTTTGGCTTGCGCTCCGTTTCAGGAGATACATGTGGTTTTTCCCATGCGAATGAAATTTCAGTAGATGCGATCAAGCGTGCAGGTGAGACAGTTAGCGCCATTTCACGCGATGCATCTTCTCATACGCTGAACTTAACGCCGAATGCTGAGCCTCGTAAACTTTATGAACCAACCAACCCAATTGATGGTGTTGGGTTCAGTGAGAAAGTGACGTTGCTGGGTGAGATTGATGCGTATCTTCGCAAGAAAGACCCGCGCGTGAAGCAGGTCTCTGCCTCTGTTGTCGGGAATTATCAGGTGGTTGAAATCCTGCGTGCCAATGCAGATGCGGTGCAGGATATTCGTCCGTTAGTGCGCATAAATATTTCTGTTGTAGTCGAGCAAAACGGACGCATGGAAAGCGGATCTGCTGGGGCGGGTGCGCGCACAGGATATGCAGACTATATCGCGCCTGAGCGCTGGAAAAAACAAGCGGACGAGGCGCTGCGTCAGGCGTTGGTGAATCTGGAAGCCAAGCCAGCGCCAGCGGGTGAATTGCCCGTGGTGCTAGGGCCTGGCTGGTGTGGCGTATTGTTGCATGAAGCTGTGGGACACGGTCTGGAAGGAGACTTTAACCGCAAAGGCACGTCCACCTTCAGCGGGCGCATTGGTGAGCGTGTGGCATCAAAAGGGGTGACGGTGGTCGATGACGGCACGATGGATGGTCGTCGTGGATCACTTAATATTGACGATGAAGGCACGCCGAGCGGCTATAATGTGTTGATTGAAGACGGCATTTTGAAAGGCTATATGCAGGACCGCATGAATGCACGGCTGATGAACATGCCTCTAACAGGTAACGGACGTCGTGAATCATATGCGCATTTGCCCATGCCACGCATGACGAACACCTATATGCTGGATGGCACGGCGAACCTTGAAGAGATGATCCAAGGTGTGGATAAAGGCATATACGCGGTGCATTTTGGCGGTGGACAGGTGGATATTACCTCAGGGAAATTTGTATTTTCTGCATCTGAAGCCTATATGATTGAAAATGGCAAGGTGACGCATCCTGTAAAAGGGGCGACGCTCATTGGCAACGGTCCTGACACCATGCAGCGCATCAAAGCCATTGGCAATGATTTGTGCCTTGATGATGGCGTGGGAACATGCGGAAAAGCCGGGCAGTCTGTGCCTGTGGGTGTGGGGCAGCCATCCTTGCTGATCGACGCGATGACCATTGGCGGCACGGAGATGTCTTAACATGGGTGGCGTGACGATTCGTATGGAACATGAGGTGGATTGCGATGTACTGTATCCACTCATAAAACAGCTTAACCCTGATATGTCTCAAGACCGTTTTGAAATGCTCTATACGGATATGCTGATGTCTGGGCGCTATAAATTGCTGACCGCGCGGGATGAGTCTGGCGCATTGCACGGCGTGGCGGGCATCTGGCTTAATTCCAAGTTTTTCTGCGGTGCATATATGGAAATTGACAATTTCGTGATTGATAAAGACCATCGCGGGCAGGGGATTGGTCGCAAAATGATGGAATTTGTAGTGCAATATGCACGCGACATTAAATGTGACACCATTTCGCTGGATGTGTTCCGCGAGAATGACTACGCCAATGCGCTCTATGAAAGTTATGGTTTTGAAAAACCAGGCTATCACCGTATTTTATGGCTGAACAAAGATGTGAAACGCGAATATATTCATACGAGTTGAAATCCTGCTAATCTATATTATTTATATAACAAATAACAAAATTTAAAATCATGTTCATTCAGACTGAAACTACACCAAACCCACAAACGCTGAAATTTCTGCCAGGCAAAACCGTGCTGGAAGAAGGCACGAAATTTTATACCAGTGAAGCATCGGCTGAGGAATCTCCTCTGGCGCTGAATCTGTTTCGCATTAAAGGCGTGAATGCGGTGTTTCTGGGAAGTGACTTTATCACAATTACCAAAGATGAATCCTTTGACTGGGCGCTGCTGAAGCCCGATTTGCTCACCCGCATCATGGACTTTTTTGTGGCGGGGCATCCTGTCATTCATGTGCGTGAAAAAACGGCTGAGAGTTCGGAAGAAGATTCAGAAGTGGTGGCAGAAATTAAAGAATTACTGGAGACCCGCGTGCGCCCAGCGGTGGCGATGGATGGCGGGGATATTATATTTCATTCATTTAGTGATGGGATTGTCTATCTGGAAATGCATGGTTCCTGTTCAGGATGCCCGTCTTCCACTATGACACTGAAATCTGGCATTGAAAATATGCTGAAACATTATGTGCCAGAAGTGGTGGCAGTGGAGCCAGTCGAAGCATAAAAAAAACAGCGTGACGACGATGTCGTTACGCTGGAAAACTATGGAGTTTTAGAAGTTATTTGATCAGTCTTGAGACCATAAGTCTTTTGCTAACCAATCTTGAGGATTTTTTCCTAAAGATTTTGAAACTTCTTCAAAAGCTGGAGATTTAGCTAGTTCAGATATAATATCCTCAAAACTAGTTTTTGTTTTTACTTCGGCTTTTTTGTTTTTCTTTTCATCATCGTTTGCTTTCAAAGCTTTGACCATAGCTTCGATTTCTTGTTTTTGTTTTTCAAGAGATTCTAATTTAGCTTTGTCTAATGCTTTTTGGTCCTCTTCAGCTTGAAGAAATTTTTGCAAAACTTCTTCAGCATTTTTGACTTGATGCCAAGCTGTAGCTAAATTTTCTTTAGCTTGCAGAAGACTTTCTTCTGCCTCGGAAATTGTTTTAGGTTCTGAGTTCTGATCTTGTGAAAGTAAGTTCCACGCAACATAAGCAGCTGCACCAGTTAGACCGAGACGAGCAAGTTTATTATTAGCCATGATGATTTTTGTTACGATTAAAATCGTATAATAAGAATTGTTAGATATTCTGTAGCTTCAATTTAAAAATAAAAAGAAACAAAGAATAACGAAATATAAACATAAAATTAACCTTCCGTCAACCACTTTCTCACTTCCTGCGCCGCTCTCTCCCTGCATACTTGTCTGAAAATAAAAGAGAAAACATCATGGCATCAATCGTATTAAGTGCAGCCGGGGCTGCGGTAGGTAGTGCAGTTCCGGTAATAGGACCTTTCATCGGGGCGACATTGGGGCGGAGTTTGGGAGCGCAGCTTGGCGGCAGCATTGATGATGCCATTTTCGGCGCGAATGTGGTGAAGCGCGAAGGCCCGCGGCTGGAAGAACTCGCTGTGCAGGCATCGACTTACGGCAACACCATCCCGATTATTTACGGCAATATGCGGCTGGCGGGCAATATCATCTGGTCTGAGAATATTAAAGAAACCGCCACCACCACCTCGCAAAGTGCAGGCGGGAAAGGGTTTGGCGGTGGTTCGCGCGTCTCCACCACGAATTATAGCTATAGTGTATCTTTGGCGATTGCCATCTGCGAAGGCGAAATCACCAATGTGCGACGCATCTGGGCAGATGCGAAATTGCTGGATTTGACGCAAGGCACGTTCCGCATTCATTATGGCACGGAAGACCAGTTGCCTGACCCGTATATTGAAGCGATAGAAGGGCAGGGGAACACGCCTGCTTATCGCGGACTGGCATATATTGTAGTGGAAGATTTCCCACTGGCGCTGTTTGGCAACCGCATCCCCAACTTCACCTTTGAGGTGCAACGAGCAACTGCATCAGACGATTATAACGGGCAAAGCACGGAAGCGATGGTGCGGGGCATGACGATCATTCCTGGCGCGGGTGAGTTTGTGTATGACACGCGCGAACAATTCAAAGTGCAGGGCGAATTTACAGGGTTCGGCTTTGCGAAGAAGGAGTTTAAACGCACCATCAATCATCATGCAGCAGATGCAGACACAAACGCTCTTAGCTCAATAAATCAGCTTCAGCGCACTTGTAAAAACCTTGAATGGGTGAGTGTGGTGGTAACATGGTTTGGTGACAATCTGGATGCGGGCGCATGTAATATCTATCCTGCCGTAGAATATCAGGACGATGCGATTACCGAGCCTGATGCGTGGAATGTGGCGGGATTCACGCGACAATCCGCACGGTTGATGACCTATGATAATAACGCTCCGCGCTATGGTGGCACGCCTGATGATGCGAGTCTGCTGCGTTATGTGGCGGAACTGAAAACGCGGGGTTACAAAGTGATGCTGTATCCTATGTTTTTCATGGATGTGGAGAACAAACCGTGGCGCGGGCGTGTGACGGGCAGCGTGGCGGACGTGGCCAACTTCTTCACTAAGCCTGAAGGGCTGAACCGCATGATTTTGCATTATGCGAATCTGATGCAGAATAAAGTGGATGCATTTGTTATTGGCTCAGAATTAATTGGGCTAACGCGTGTGCAGGACGGCGCAGGCAATTTCCCTGCGGTGGATGGGTTGATGAATCTGGCAGCGCAGGTGAAAGCTATTATGGGAGCAGCCACGAAAGTGACTTATGCCGCAGACTGGTCTGAATATCATCACACCGATGGCGGGTGGTATAATCTCGACCCGCTCTGGGCATCCCCACATATAGACATGATAGGGATTGACGCTTATTTCCCACTCACCGAAGCACCGCAACGCGAGCGCGGCTATGAGGTGCAGCAAGTGATTGATGGCTGGGATAGTGGAGAGGGCTTTGACTATGTCTATGATGAAACGCGCACCACACAACAACCCATCAGCCCTGCCTATGCTTGGAAGAATCTGGATTGGTTTTGGAACAACACGCATACCAACCCGAATGGGCAGGTAACGCTGTGGCAACCGCAAGCTAAGCCTATCTGGTTTACGGAATATGGCTTTCCGAGTGTGGATGGCGCAACGAATCAGCCCAATGTATTTTACGATCCAACCAGTTCAGAAAGTTTCTTCCCGCGTGGTTCACTGGGGAGTGTGGATTTTCAGGCACAACGGCAGGGCATCACGGGAACATGCGCGCGATGGAATGATTCCCCGATGGTGCAGAATCTGTTTTTATGGACGTGGGATGCGCGACCTTACCCATATTTCCCTGATTTACGAAACGTCTGGGCAGATGGTGGCGTGTGGCAAACAGGGCATTGGGTGACGGGCAAGTTTGGCACATCTTCAGTGGCAGAAATTATCCGTGATCTATGCGTGCGTTCAGGCTTGAATGCAGCGCACATAGATGTCAGTCGTGTCCGAGAGCATGTGGACGGATTTGTGATTGCGCAAACGAGCGATGCAAAGCGATTGCTGCGCATATTGCTGGAAACGTATCTGATAGATGCAGTGGAAGTGGATGGTGTGTTGCGATTTCTGCCACAAACCTCTGCGCGTGATGCGCTACGCATTGATGCGAAAGATTGTATCCGTGAGCAGGGGGATATGTCGGATATGCCTGTGAAGATTGCGCATCTTCAGGAATCGACATTGCCAAAATCAGTGGCGCTGAACGTGCTTAACAAAACACGGAATTATCAAAGCGCAGTGGAACGGGCAGTCCGCCACACCAGCACATCAGACAGAGAAATTATTCGTTATGTTCCTTTGGTTATGAGCGCTAATCAGGCGTTTTTACTTGCACATCAGCAACTTGAGCATATCTGGCAGATGCGCACTCATTACGATTTTATATTAGGAAATGATAATGCAGCGTTAAACGTGGGGGATGATATAATTCTTGAACATGAAAATGCTGAATATCATATGCGAATTACATCGCTTCGCCGAAGTGATGGCAGGTTGCAGGTGCAGGCAAAAGGCAGGGCAGTTTTAGAGTCTGTAGTACCAGATTATAATGTGCAGGAAAATACAGTAATCGAAGCTGTAGCCGCGCAACCGAAAAGCGAGATTATTATGCTGGATATTCCTGCTCTTGCAGGGGATGCAGCAGATGAAGCATTATTGCGTTTTGCTGTCATTCCAGATGCTGAAGGCTGGCAAGGGGCTGCCTTGTTTCAGGAAGTGTCCGATAATGCATTTCAGCAAATAGGGCAGGCTTTCAACGCTGCGTCTGTTGGCATGATGGTCAATATAATTCCTTCTTTTGAAGGGGGGAATGTAACAGATGAGCGTTCTGAAATTGATGTGATTATGCGGGGTGCGGGAGAATTGCATTCTGTGTCAGACAGCGCGTTGCTGCGTGGCGCGAATCTGGCGCTTATTGGCAAAGAATGTGTGCAGTTTCGTGACGCTGAATTAGTGAGTGCGCAGCGTTATCGCTTAAAAGGGTTGTTGCGTGGGCGATTTGGCACTGAACATAAAATAGCAACCCATCAGGCGGGCGAGCATTTTGTTCTGCTGAATCAGGCGATTGGTGCTTATGCATTGCTATATGACGATATTGATATTTTGAAGCATTACAAAGCAGTAAGCATTGGTGCAACACTGGGAAGCGCGCCTTCCACCACATTTACTCATGCAGCACATGCTTTGCGCCCTTATGCGCCAATGCACGCCAAAACAGAGAGGCGGGGAGATGATATTGTTATATCATGGGTGCGGCGTGACCGCATATATGGCGCGTGGAAGAATGGAGGTGATATTGCATTAAGTGAGAAAAACGAGCAATATCTGTTAGAGGTTTTGAATAGTAATAATGTCATACGTTCTGTAAATATGGACGTTCCATATTACGAATATACAGAAGCGCAGCAAATGGATGATTTTGGAATGATAGTATCAGAATGTAATTTTAAAATATCGCAAATGTCGCATATTGTCGGTGCAGGCTATCCAGCGCATATCAGTTATGGCGCTTAATCCTGCGCCTGACCAGAGAGAATAGGAAAGAAATTTTCTAATCCTGCCAGATTCATTTCGCCGATAATAGTGTCTTTCTTGTGTTTAAGCAGGAAGTGACGTTCTTTTTTGTCCATCACGTCCAGATAGGAAAACTCATTATCATCCAGACCATATACGCTTTGATATACGGAATCTGGTGCGCTGTCTGGCATGATGATTTTTGTAGCAGAACCATCCACCAGTTGTTTGGTGATGGGGGTCTGAGAAGATGGCACAATATATTCTATGACACTGAGTATCATTGCGTTATTTTGGGTCAGCCTATTCAGCAAACCCTGAATATTGCTGCCAAAATGCGTCTGTGCCAGCAACTGCCAGCTTTCTTCCATCACAATAATGGTTGGTCTGCCATCCAGCGAATCCAGAATATGCTGCAGCAAAAAGGAAATGCTGACAGCTGCAAGAGCAGGATTTTGCATTACGGCGCTAATATCTAAATGCAAAGAAGGCTGGTCTGCTCCAATCATGGAATAATCTGCAGTGATCAAATGCCCATACTCTCCGCCCTGCAACCATGCGCTGATAGCCGCAACATATTCAGGTGCAGTGAGATTCATCATATTCACCACCTGCTTAATGTTGCGGTTTTGAGCAGGCTGATTGAATACGTAAGTAATGGCGTTGCTGAGGGATTGTTTGTCCGTATCAGACATAGCGTAACCTGACGCTTTGGCCAGCACCCCCATCCAGCGAATCAGGAATTGTTTATTTTCCTCTGTTGCCTGCAGGCTGAACGGGTTGAATAATGGTTGCTGATCTTCAGAATAGGCTGGTGCAATGGCACAGCTTTGAGCGCCCAACTGCGACATTAGCAGGCTGTTAGTACCGCGAATATCAAAATGATAGATCTTTGGCTTATGTTTCATGCTTTCACAAAGCAGGAAGTTGGTCAGAAATGTTTTTCCTGTCTCAGGTGGTCCTGCAATGATAGTATGTCCCACCTCATCCACATGAAAATTGAAATAATATGGCGCACCACTTGCAGTGTGGAAAATGGTGATGGCATCACCCCAGTGATTTTTGTTTGGCGTGCCTACTGGCATATTATTCAGATTTGTGAAGCCCGCAACGTGAGACGTGTTGGTTTGCTTCATGCGGTTTACGAACACGAAATTTCCAGGCAGCTGCGCCCAATAGGTTTCTTCAAATTTAATATCTTCACGAATAGCCACCATGCCAAACTTCGCAAAAAATTTGATGCTGCGTTTAATATTGCGTTCCAGTTCGGAGACGGAATCAGACAGAATAAAAATGGTCAGTTGCTGCTCGCCAAAATCATTGGGGTTATTGCGGTTGCTTTCCATAATGGTTTTTAATTCTGACATTTTAAAAATATCAGGATCACCACTCATACGCTGATAATTTGCTACTTCTTCATATTCTGACAATACTTTTTGCGGATTCACAAAATTGACGGTCTGTGTCACAATAAATTCAACGGGCAACTGTAGAAAACGGTCAATCGCAGGAAGTGAGGCTTCTTTATATTCTTTTAATGTAAGAAGTGACCCAAAACGCCGCTCTTCTTTTGAAGTGCGCACTTCCATTGCATTAAATGCAAAGGTGATCTCGCCCGTCGTCAGGTAAGTAGCCAGATCAATTTCAACCATTGGCATTGGACGATCTACGAAATTAATGATCTTTTCAAGGAAGCGTAATTGCTCTGAATAATAAATCCCATCTTCTTTATACATGCCCAAACGATATGCACCAAAACGATTAAGATCATTCAGGATATTTTCTGTAACAGTATTTAAAATATGAAACGTATTTTCAATATAAGCCTCACGATATTTCATCTCTTTTGATGGAATAATACCGCGAACAAAATTCTTTAAATCTCTTAAGCGCGCATCCTGCCCTTCATGCACAATAGTAATGTAAACTTCATTGACATACTGATCTGTGAAATGATTCTGACCTATCCATGCGTCATGAAGGTCTTTTACGAAACCATCAGCATCAAATTTTGCTGTTGCGCTGATATCTGTTTTTTTTCTGAGGGTGTGTAGCCAGATGGCAAATGAATCATTCGGAACATGATTCTTTAAACTGTTACGAATCAGGTCCCGTAAATCGGTTTGATCTGACTCGTCGTTTATATTATCTCGATTAATGCCCGTTATTTTTATGGTCTGGCATAATTCACCATTTTTAGTGATAATGGTATGCGGGTCATGAAAACACGCGTAGGGTACAAAGTCGTCTTCCTCCACGTCCCCAGCTATGTCACGAAACAACTCTAATTGTTGATTGCGAAGCTGGCGACGGGAGGAACCGAACATGTTAGTTATGTCTTAGCGTATTATACTAATTAGCACGCAGAACCATCAGTACCTAATGCTGTGATAAATTGCTCAGCACCAAAGATAATTGCAACACCAAGACCTACGATGATTGCCATACCCCAAGATACTTTACCCATCAATGCACCAATACCGATGATGATAATTGCGAGAGTCGCGATACCGCCACCTACTGGACCAGTAAACCATTCAACTACGGCACAGAGTGTTTCACCAATTGGGTTATCTGCAGCTGCTAGTTCTGGCATCAGCATCACTGCAACAAGAGCTAGATAAGTAAAAGCGTTTTTAGTGTTTAGAAATTTCATAATATTCTCCTTGTTTTTAAAATATGGTTTCTAACCAAATTCGTTATCAACCTACAATTATAGTTATATCAGTCTTTTGTTACAGTTTCTTTACAGTCGTCACATTTATGCATCATTTATTTAATATTTATTGTAATTACTATGAGTAATACTTGTTAAAGGTTAAAGAAAGCTAAAGATCAGCCTCTGCCGCCTAATAAAGAACCAAAGACTTCCCGTCCTGCGGCTACACCCCTTTCTCCCATATGCCCTCGCGTATTTTTGAGCGCACCAAAGCCGCTAGATATAGCTCCTTCTATTCTGGCTGGCATAGGCAGCTTACCAGCAAAGGTTGGTGCATAGTGGTTTGAGGTAAGCACTTTGGATACTTCTGGTGCAGCTTTTAACACACTTTCCACGATATATGCCATTAAAGCCAGAATAAAGACTTCTTTACCCATAAAGGCAATAAACTCTTCTAAGCCACCTACCTGCAGATTGGTAGGTGCAGCGCCTTCTCCAGTACATGCTTCTGTAGGATTCAGGAAATCACCGAAACTATCTGACCCACCGACACATAAGGTGCACCAATTATCAAAATTCATACGTTGTCCATCCTGATAGGCGGTTTTGTCATAGGGAACCACGATATTGGAGATACCTTCAAGTTTTTCTCCGAATGGCAAATTAATGACGATAGCAATAAAGCTGAATACGATGAAAATCTGCATCGCAAAAGATGTTAGATATAAAATCCATTTCTCAAAATAGCTTCGCGTGAACTGGAATAGCGCAAATGCAAAGAAGAGGGGAGATAATGTAGTCAGGAACATGATACCCGTAATTGCAAGAAGATATCCAAGCACTGTTCTGATAAGTACCATTGCAAGCTGGAACATCAGATATACGGCAATAATAAATAATGGAGGTGCAGTAATGGCCAGACCGAATAACAGTGCTAACACAGCATTATCACATTTTGCTCCATCTTCACCCTGTCGCGCCTGTTCCTGAATATTTAAAAAGGTGGAAAACTGCACGTCCATCCACTGAAATATGCCAAGCACGCTTCCCTGTTCGGGCGCCAATGTGGCAACCACAGTGTCTGTGGTTTGACGCATGAACCCGATAAATCCATTATACATCAGGTCAATCATCAATTCAGGGTTAAGCCCAAACCCCGTTACCAGAGCAATTTTGCCCAGTGCCAGCATGATGTCTCTGGTTGTAAATGGCAGAATACCAAGTGCAAATACTGCTCCTGTTATAATAACAAATAATGTAAGTGCAGCTATAAAGGGTGGAGTGAAGAATGTCAGAAGCCCATTATACAAGTCTGTCATTATGCCATCGACAATCTCCTGATATTTGCATACAAACCCAGAAAAAATATTATTAAGTCCTACAGCAGGACATCCAGCAATAGAATCACTGTAAAGTGACCGTATCTCTGAACCCGCGAAAGAGGGTTGCACATTAACTGTTAATGTTGTTAGTAAAAATACTAAAATTACTAAGCTATATTGTATATTAATGCGCATAATGTATTATTTTATTATATTTTTACTTAAAAATCATTATAAAACTGTTTTTAAGTTAGGATAGAACGTAAAAAGATACCTTTAAATAGCTTAAAAACCATGAATAAAGCTATTTTTTTGTGGTTTTGGCGTTATGATGCGCTGCAGATTGGGACTATATTATGAATTACAATGATATTTGGTGAAAAAACAGTTGCTTGGTTTGATGTGTGGTCGCTGGAGCATTTTGTTGCAGGTATGTCTGCTGCTGCTTTGATATTATGGTTCATGCGCAAAAAAGGCTATGACGAAAAAGATAGTCTGCTTTTTTATGGCTTATTATTATGCATTACATTTGCATGGGAAATGCTGGAACATTATCTGGAAGCAGGCGTGACAGGCAATGAATGGTTGACCTATTGGTTTCAGGGTGTTGAATTCTGGGGCAACCGTTTAATTACTGATCCATTGCTGGTTGTGGCAGGCAGCATGGTGGCGCTGCGATATAAAAAACTGTTTCTTCCAGCACGTCTTTTCAGTATTGCATGGTTAGTGGTTCATGTATTTATTTTCCCACATTCGATGTATCTTCATAGATTTTTAGAATAAACTGCACTACATTGCTTAATATGGTGCGTATTTTTAAAATATCCGACATGCTGAGCAAAGTATTCATCAAGAAAAAAGAAAGTGATGATGATTATTTGACGATACATGAGATTATGCAATTGCTGCATGAGCGCGGCTTTGGCATTATGATTATCATTTTTGCATTACCTAACCTGTTTCCTGGTTTTTTGCCACCCATACCCACATTATTCGCCATTCCGTTGAGTTTCTTTTCCGTGCAGATGATTTTGCGAATGGATGCGCCTTACCTGCCAAATTTTATCTCAAAACGAAAATTGAAGCGAGCGAGTCTGCAAAAAGCGATTAATAAATCCCTGCCCTATATGACAAAAGTGGAAAGTGTCATCCGCCCGCGTGTTGAAGTGATGACGACTGAAACAGTGCAACGTTATCTTGGCGTATTAATGCTGGTTTTTTCATTAACAGTAGCGCTACCCATTCCGCTTACGAACTTCTGGCCCAGTGTCGCTCTTATTCTGATAGGGATTGGGTTAGTCACGCGTGACGGCTTAGCCGTTATTTTTGGTGTTGTCTGGGGAGTATTATATATTATCGGATTATTCTTCCTGTCTGAAAAGCTGATTGCATATTTTTCAGATGTTCCAGAAGAAGAATTATCGCTCTTATTACATACTGTTCAAACGGTTATAGCATAAAAGAAAACCTCAATCACATGGTTGAGGTTTCATAGTTGTAATTTATTTACGAAAGGTGAAAATAATTAATGTAGCTTCGATTGCCTTTTTTCTTCATTAAATTCACAGCTGCTCCAAAAACATTAAGTTTGTCAACTTTTCTGCTGAAAATATTTTCCAGTTTTTTTTCCATATAAGATATCTGATTTTCTATCGTACGACGTGATCGTCCAAAACGGATCATGATTTTCTCTGTGCTATATCCTTTTAGTACTAAAAAAAGAACTTTTTGTTCTGTGTCTGTCAGGTTCAGAGAATATGCTTCCAGTTCTGTTATGATAAAATTCAGAATATTGATATCGTCAATTCTACCGCAGGAATTTTCAGGTTTGATGAGTGTCCTGTTATATCGCGTTTTAGGCAAATTCATGAAAGTGATTACAGTTAAAACTGTATAAGTAAGATTCCAATAATCTATAGTCTTTCCTTACGTAATAGTCAAACCAACTCAGCCTTCGCCTGCTTCAGGGCTAAAATGTGTATCAAATTTATTTTTTACATCTTTAAATTTTTCTGCTTCTGGCAGCGCAGGTTTCATTTCCGTAATCACTGGCCATTTCTCAGCATATTCACGGTTGATTTCCACCCATTGAATCACCTCTTCAGATTCGGGAACAATGGCTTCAACAGGACATTCTGGTTCACACACGCCGCAATCAATGCATTCATCAGGGTGGATGACCAGCATATTTTCACCTTCGTAAAAACAATCGACAGGGCAGACTTCAACACAGTCTGTATATTTGCATTGAATGCAGGCATCCGTCACAACAAAAGTCATAAATTTATTTCCCTGTTTTGCGTTTTTTCAGGCGAATCAACTGAAATTCAGCTCTCGCGCTTTTAGCTTTTAACAAAGACTCACGAATTCGTAAAGATAACAAAATGCAATAGAGCAGAAAATACGCCGCTGCCATCAGAAATAATGGTGTTTGCATGGAAGGGTCAATGGCATGTCCACCACTTTTAAACATGCTGGCAGGCTGATGCAGCGTGTTCCACCATTCCACCGAAAATTTAATGATGGGAATATTAAGTGCGCCAAACAGGCAAAATAATGCACAGGCTTTCTGCCTTGCTTCATTAAAGTCGGATTGTTTGGCAAGCATCTGATAGCCCATAATGATGAATAATAAAATGAGCATAGAGGTGAGTCGTGCATCCCACACCCAGTAAGTTCCCCATGTGGGACGACCCCATAATGCGCCAGTGACTAACGTAATCACTGCAAATATGGCTGCAATCGCGGCGCTCTGTCTGGAAACCATATCTGCCAGAGGGTGTTTCCACACCAGAAAGATAAAGGAGTTTAGCGCCATCGCACTATAGATGCCCAATGCCCACCATGCAGCAGGCACGTGAATATACATGATGCGAACATAGTCACCCTGCTGATAATCCTCAGGTGAGGCATATAAGCTGTAATATAAGCCCAGCCCAAAACAGGCAATGCAGCCCATCACTAAGAAAGGCTGCGCTCGCTCAAGCAATCTGGTTAATCTTGCAGGATTTGCAAAATAATTGAACATAATATGTTATGCAGCGTTGGCAACAAATGCTCCTGCATTGCGACGTGAAATGTAAGATTTTACTTCTTTACGCAGCAATCCTGTCATTAGATATAGTCCGATAAGGTTAGGAACGGACATGGAAAATAATAGCAGGTCAGAGAATTGCAGCACAAGCCCTGCATCATTGGCTGAGCCACCAAAGAATACCAGCACACAGAAAATAATCTGATATACGATGATATATTTTCCTTTAAAAATGAAAGACCATGCACGTTCACCATAATAGCTCCATGTGATCATGGTAGAAAAGGCAAAGAATAAAACGCAGATGGAAAGCACATAAGGAAACCAGTCAATCACGGTTTCAAATGCAGCGCTTGCCATCACAATGCCGTTTTCAGGGTCAAGCCCAATGTCATATACGCCAGTTACGGTGATTACCAGACCCGTCAGGAAGCAGATCACCATCGTATCTACAAACGTTTCAAGCAGTGCGGTGCAGCCTGCACGCACAGGTTCTGTGTTGCGGGCAGCGGGGTGAACAATAGATGCGGAACCAATCCCTGATTCATTGGAGAACGCAGAACGTTTGAACCCCATGATCAATGCACCAATAATGCCGCCATAAGCTGCATTGCCGCTGAATGCGCTACTAAACATGATGGTCATTGCGTCTGGAATGAGTGACGAGTTGACAATCAATACTGTGATAGATGCAAGAATATAGATAATTGCCATAGTCGGCACAATTTTTTCTGCCACTGTGGCAATGCGGGAGATGCCACCAATCAGCACAACGCCCACACATGCAGCCAGCACCAGAGCAACCACATATTCCAGCCCCATGCCAGGCAGGAACGTGTTCGTTAAAATATTGACCGTCTGATTGGACTGGAACATATTTCCTGCGCCAAATGCACCGCCGAGGCAGCATACGGCAAAGATCATAGCCAGTACATTTCCAAGTTTCGCTTTGTGCATATTCGCCAGACCTTCACGAAGATACAGGAACGCACCCGCAGTCACTTTGCCTTCAGAATTAATATGTCTGAATTTATGCCCTAATGTTGCTTCGGCAAATTTGGTTGCCATGCCAAAAATACCCGCAATCATCATCCACGGCACAGCGCCAGGACCACCAACGGCAACGGCAACAGACACACCTGCAATATTCCCAAGCCCGACTGTGCCAGAAATGGATGTTGATAATGCCTGAAAATGGGAAATTTCACCAGGGTCATCACTTTTAGTATATTTACCGAAAGTAACGGGGATGGCGTGTCCCAAAAGGCGAATATTGACGCAGCCAGTTGCAAAGGTGAAAAAGACACCCCCAATCACCAGCCACATGACCAGTAACGGAAATCCGCCTTCCACTACGTTAGAAAATAACGGATAAAACAGAACTTTCTCCATGCCGCGCACGAGTGTTTCAAAACCAGACTCGAAAACAGATATGGCTTCCAGCGGCGCTTCTGAAACGTCCTGAGCGCTGCAGAGCGTAGCAGGCAGGATTATAGTGAACATTAACAAAAATAGACGAGCAATAGGATAGGTCATAAAATAATGAACAGGTTGTTATTTTGAGCGCCACCCTAAAACACCTATAAAATTTTGCAAGTTATAATATCAATACAACATAAATTGCCAATTCACAGATGAAGTATTAACAACATTATGTTACTATTAATCTTATGAGATTTTCTGCTTTATGTTTTTTTGTGTTACTGGTGAGTGGTGAAACGTTTGCGCAGTCCCGTATGTCCAGCGGCACGGGCTTTTTTGTCAGCCGCAAAGGGGAGTTGGTAACCAATGCGCATGTGGTGCAGCAATGTGTTGACCCTGAAAATGTATATTATCGCGTGGGGTCAGGCAGACCGCAAATAGCACGTATTGTGGATATGGATCAGGAAAATGATCTGGCACTGCTCGAAACGGGGCAGCGCGCCACAAGAGTTGCTTCGCTGCGGTGGATGCACACCCAGATACAGGAAGATCACGATGTGTTTTTGCTGGGATACCCTGAAGCGACGGGCATCAGAAGCCCATATAGCAAAGCTTACGCCACCATCAAAGCGCTGGAAGGCCCACGCGGAGAGAAAAAATGGCTGCAATTCACCAATGCCGCAAGACATGGCAATAGCGGAGGACCGTTGCTGGACTTTGGCGGCAATGTGGTGGGGGTGGTGACTGCAAAAACCATTCTGAAATCCCGCAACCTGCAATCGGCTCAGGAAGAAGTGGTGGGGCAGAGCGATGTGGCGGTGACTACAGAAACACTCAAACGTTTTTTAGATATTAACCGTGTCAGCTATAAACAGGCAGATTCGGTGATTGAACTGGGGCAACGCAGACTGGAAACGCTGGCAAGCAGCTATGTCACACATATTTTCTGTGAGGTTGAGGGGTAGCTTTATAAGTAAATGTTAATTATTAATTTACAATTATTTTTTTTGTGATATAACAATCATATTATTCTATTAAAAAAGCATCAAGCTAATATTTATTATGAAAAAGATTTTTGTGGCAATTAACTTGCACGAAATCGAGTCAGATAACTTAGTTGTCAAATGCCAAGAGAGAGTGAGCAAAAAACAGAAAAATATGTTAGTCTCGACTCAAGAGATTCAGATATTTAAGAATTGTATTCTTTCAGACAAATCAAATATATCATCATATTCTCTTAACTATGATGATACCATTATATATTTTTCGTCCACTTTTGCTAAGCAGCTAGTGGAAACATGGATGTTATTTTATCCTGAAGATGTATATTAATTTAAGCAGCTTTTAGCTGCTTTTTTCTTGTCCTTTCCAATTTAGCGCAAACCTGCTACAACGCCCCTCATGGCACGAACCCTTCTTTTTTCCCTTAATGATGTATCCTTAACCTTTGGTGGTAAACCAGTCTTTGAAGAACTCTCTATGCAGATTCTGGAGCGCGAGCGGATTTGTTTGGTGGGCAAGAATGGCGCGGGAAAAACCACGCTGATGAAGCTGATCACTGATGATCTGGAAATTGATGCGGGCGAGCGGTTTATGTTGCCTGGCATCACGGTGGGATATTTGGAGCAAAAGGTTGAATTTGACCCTGCGATGGACGCAAAAACCTTTGTGATGAGCGGGTTGAGTGCTGAAGACAGGGAAAGCCATGCTTATCTGGCGGATATAGTCATGTCACCGTTGGATGTAAAGGATGATTCCATCATGGGGCATCTTTCAGGGGGGCAGCTGCGCCGCGCGGCACTGGCGCGGGCATTGGTGACTGAGCCTGATATTTTACTGCTTGATGAGCCGACCAACCACTTAGATGTGGAGGCGATTGAGTGGCTGGAGGGATATTTATCAGCTTATAATGGTGCGCTGGTCTGCGTCAGTCATGACAGGAAATTCTTGGCAAATATCTCACAAAAAGTGCTGTGGATTGACCGTGGCAGCATTCGCACCTGTCCGCATGGTTACGGTGAATTTGAAGAATGGCAGGAAAAAATTGTGGAGCAGGAAGCGAGAGAGCTGCAAAACCTCTCCAAACAGGTGCAGGCGGAACATGGGTGGACGCAAGGCGGGGTGAGCGGCAGACGCAAACGCAATGTGCGAAGACTTCGGGAATTGCAGCGCCTAAAAGAAAAACTCGCAGCAGACAAAGCAGCGTATCGTCAGCGCAGCCAGAAGATTGATCTTGACCCGCTGGCAAATGTCAACAGCTCCAAAATTGTGGCAGAATTTAAACATGTCAGCAAACGTTTTGAGCGCGACGGGCGCGAGGTGAGAATATTAGACAAATTCTCACATACGATCATGAAAGGGGATAGGGTTGGTATTTTGGGCAAGAATGGCTCGGGAAAATCCACCTTCCTGAAAATGCTTACAGGGGAATTAGAACCCGATTCAGGCAATATCTTCCGTAGCAAGCGCATGGATGTGTCCTATTTTGACCAAAACCGAACCGAATTAAACCCAGCATTAACTTTGTGGGAAACCTTATGCCCGGATGGTGGGCAGGATGTGCATATGGGAACGGCTGAAAACCCGCGCACCATGCATGTGTGCGGATATTTGAAGCGGTTTTTGTTTGACCCCGCCACCGCGCGAAATAAGGTGAGTACGCTCTCAGGCGGGCAGCAAAACCGTTTGCTTCTGGCAAAAATCCTCGCGCGCCCTGGCAACACGCTGATTTTGGATGAGCCAACAAATGATCTGGATATGGACACGCTGGATATGTTGCAGGACATGCTGATGGATTACCCAGGCACATTATTGCTGGTGAGCCATGACCGTGATTTTCTGGACAGATGCGTGACCGAGATGATTGCGTTTGAAGGTGACGCGGAGATTCACACCTGTTTTGGCGGGTACAGTGATTATTTGCGAGAGAAACAAACGCGCAATGCAAAGCAGAAAGAGCCAGAAACACCTGCGAAAATAACACTGGCAGATGAAGTGCTGGACGCGCAGAAGGTGGCAGCAAAACCACTCACTTATGGCGAGCGCATTGAGTTGGAAAAATTGCCAGCAGAGATTGAAGCGCTGAATGAAGCAATGGACAAAATGCAGCTTGAGCTGGATGATGCAGGATTATTTCAGAAAAATCCCGACAAATTCACCTCACTCATCGCTGCATTTGACGCTGCCAAGCTGGAGCTGGAAGAAAAGGAAATGCGCTGGCTAGAACTGGAAGAACGTGGGATGGTGGGGTGAATTGACGCCGTCATATTGAGTGCAGCGAAATATCCATCTCACTGCTTGCGCTAGTATCACTGGATTCTTCGACGTTGCCTCAGAATGACGAATTAGATTTTAAGCATCAAACTTAAACTTTGCCAGTTCCACTGCTGCGCGGAGTTCAATATCTTCCAGCACATCAATCAAATCCGGGTCTGTGGCTTTGGCGCGCATCTCGCTCATGCGGCGTTCAATGTCATGCAGAAGATAAGTCGGCACTTCTCCCATCAGCAACCCATTGCGGAGTTTTTCAAGCGCATCCAGCGTTAATTCAGCGCTGCGGATCTGTTGCTGGCGTTCGGTGAGTTCTGAAGGAATGCCCTGCACAGACAAAATCATATCCATAGAGCTGACCGCCACATCGGAAACGGCAGTGCTGCTGGAGGTGGCGTTGCTGCTTGCACCCAGCACATCCATAATCGAAGAAAACGCATCTGAACTGGCAGGGCTGCTTTTTTTCTTCTTTGCGGCGGGCTTGGCGGAGCTGATAGAGCCTGTGGAATTTACTTTTATCATATTTTGGTGATTATACCATGACAGCAAAAGGTTTCGTAATCGTAAAAATTTTTATGCGATAGTTAGGCAAATTTTGCCTATGTTGCGAATATACCGTGCCGTGGCAGCTCACTAATATACTATATAACTGTACGTAATCACAATTTTGCATGAAACTTCAGACCTTCTATTGCTGTTTGGCACGAAACTCGCATAGGTAAATGCATGATAAAACAAATCTCGCATATGTTTCTGGTTGCTGCGTTTGTTGCAGTGGTGTTTAGCATGCCATCTCACGCGGCGCGTATCAAGGATATTGTGGATGTCGAAGGCATTCGTGACAACATGCTGCTGGGCTACGGTCTGGTGGTTGGGTTGAATGGCACAGGTGACCGTCTGCAAAACAACGCTTTTACTGAGCAAAGCCTGATTGCCTTTCTGGAACGTCAGGGCGTGAACACACGTGGCACGGATTTGCGAAGCCGAAATGTGGCAGCCGTTACGATTACGGCATCTTTGCCAGGGTTCTCCCGCGCGGGCAGCCGTCTGGATGTAACGGTGTCTGCTATGGGGGATGCGCGAAGTCTGCTCGGCGGAACATTGCTGGCAACGCCATTATATGGTGCAGATGGTGCAGTCTATGCTGTGGCGCAGGGCCCAATTGCGATTGGCGGTTTTAATGCGCAGGGGCAGACGGGAACCTCTATCACCAAAGGTGTGCCAACCAGCGGAACCATTTCCAATGGGGCGATCATCGAAAAAGAAATTGATTTTGACATTAATAATATGGGTGAAGTGCGTCTGGCACTCCGCAACCCAGATTTAGCCACCGCCAGCAATATAGCGCGCGCCATCAATGCCCGCGTGGGGCCAGGCACGGCGAGTGTGAATGACCCTGGTACGGTGAATTTGAATGTGCCAGCCAGTTACGAAAATGAAGTGGCAGTGTTGTTAGCTGATATTGAGCAGATGGATGTGGGAACAGATCAGGCAGCACGTATTATCATTGATGAAGCCACAGGCACAATCGTGATGGGTGAAAATGTCCGCATTGATACGGTGGCAATTGCGCAAGGCAATCTGGTAGTGAAAATTGAAGAAGCGCCGCAAGTGTCCCAGCCTGGAGCATTTGCCCCAGAAAGTGCGCAAACAACGGTGGTGCCAAGAACAGACATCACGGTGGATGAAGAAAGCGGCAACCGCATGGCAGTGCTGGAAGAAGGCGCAACCTTACAGGAACTGGTTCAGGGGCTGAATGCGCTTGGCGTGGGACCGCGTGACCTGATTACGATTTTACAAAACATTAAGGCTGCTGGTGCTATGCAGGCTGAGATACAGACGCGATAGGTACGATATGGATTCGATGGATGCAAATATGATAAGTCAGGGGGCAGAACAATCCCGCATAAGCGCGATGCAACGCTCCTCTCGCACATTGGCACATGCGGCTAAGCAGGGCGGTGCAGATAAAGACGCAAAAATTCGTGAAGCGGCGAATGAATTTGAAGCAGTGTTTATCTCTCAGATGTTGACACATATGTTTGATGGTGTGGGTGACGACAATGCATTTGGCGGTGGTCACGCAGAAGAAATCTATAAATCCATGCTGATTGATGAATATGGCAAAATCATGGTGGATGCTGGCGGCATTGGCGTGGCAGACCATGTGGTGCGTCAGCTGGTAGGGCAGCAGGAACGGGCAACAACCAATCTAAAAATGGTGCAATCTGCATATGCAAAAGCACAGGAAACGCAGGAGAGCAAATAATGGATGATTTACGTGAAGAAATGACAGCCATTCATCATGATGACGAGTATTATGAGGAAGGCTATGACGAAGAACTGGATATGCAGGCGATTGCAGCAGAAGTGATTTCGCCCAGCACCGAGACGATTGATGTGGGCATTCTGAAACTGCTTCTTTCACGCCTTGCGCAGATTCTGGCACAGGAAGCAGATATGCTGGACAGCATGGAGATTCAAAAGCTGGCAACAGTGCAGAAAGAAAAGAAAGCTCTGGTGGATGCGCTGGAAAAGCAAAAGAAACTGATTGCACGCCGTGGACAGTTTCTTGACGGTCTGGATGAAGATGAGGAAGAAGAATTGCGCGATCTTGTGGAAGTGTTTGAAGCCATTGCGCATGAAAACCACAAACGACTGCTGGTGGCAAAAGAGGTGAACGGACGTGTGGTGCAGGCGATTGCTGAACTTGCCAACGAACAGTCACAACAGCATTTTTACACCAAACTGGGTGAGCGAGCAGGGGATCCCTCCGTGTCTGTGTCACTGAATCGGTCAATATAAGAGGATATTATGAGTTTAGAACTCGCCATTAACAATGCATTATCAGGCTTAAACGTCAATCAGAAGGCGCTGAGTGTGGTCTCGCAGAATATTGCGAATGCCAATACGGAAGGCTATTCCAAAAAGACGATTGATCAGTCTGCGATACATATTCCAGGGCTGAAGCAAGCTGGCGCAGGCGTGCGCGTGGATGATATTGTACGCAAGATTGATACTTATCTGCTCCGCACTATCCGTTCGCAAAGCTCTGTTTCTTCCAACACGGTGACGATGGATGATTATATGGAGCGCGTGCAGGTGCTTCTTGGTGAACCAGGGGATGTGAACACGCTGGATGAATATGTAGAAACGTTTTTCAATGGCGTGCAAAAGCTCGCAGAATCACCTGATAGCGTCTCTTTGCGTGAAGCGGCTGTGGATTCTGGGGAAATTCTGGCACGTGAAGTAGGGGATTTAGCGCGTGCGTTGGAAGATTTGCGCCTGCAGGCAGATGAGGATTATGCTGCAAGCATTCGTTCTCTCAACAGTCTGCTTGGTGAGCTCGACAGTGTCAATGTGGCTATTTCAAACGCTACAGCATTGGGCAGCCCTATCAGTTCGCTTCAGGATGATCAGGATCTGGTCATTCAGAAGATTGCTCAGATTATTGATATTGATACGCTCAAGCAGGATGATAACGAGATTTATGTTTATACAACAGATGGCAAAGCCTTGCTGGATGATTTTGCCTATGAGATAGACTATAAACAGACATATTCCGTTGAAGCATTAGTGAATGAAGAGCCCATTCACGAAACACTGATTTACCGCTTAGACCATCAGGGCAACCGCACAAAAACACCACAGGTGCTGATCAGTGGTGGCGTGGGAGAAGAGATCACCAGTAGCGTGCGCAGCGGAAAACTCCGCGCTTTGCTTGATCTGCGTGATAAAAATATTCCAAACGTATTGCAGCAGCTGGATCAGTTAGCTTCTGTGGTGCGTGATACATTTAATGAAGTGCATAATGCAGGGTCAAGCTATCCAGGAACGAATCAGTTGCTTGGCACACGGGCAGTGGAAGCGCGTGACACCTTCAACTGGGAAGGCGGAGTGCGTATTGCTGTTCTGGATAGAAACGGAGAGCCGATTGATTCTCCTTATAATCATGAAGACCATACGGGCGTGCGCGCATTTGACCTTGATTTTTCAACATTGGATAGTGGGGATGGCAAAGGCAAACCAAATGTGCAGACCATTTTAGATGAGATCAATAACTATTTCCATGCGCCAACCACGAAAGTGAGCGTGGGTAATATTGGCAATATTGAACTTGTATCTATTACGGATCAACTGCCAGCCACAAACCCGCCGCCACAGATGCAATTTGACTTTGAACTGGAAAACATCTCTGGTTTGGCTGCTGAATTTTTCGTCTCAGGAGTGACGGTTCTGGATGATACGGGCGCAGACATCTCTGCGGTTACCGACACGCTGGAAAAAAAGACAATTAACGCCGTAAACGGATTTACAACCACAGCAGGTTCTTCAGAAGTGACGATTGCTTCCAGCAATCACGGTTTTCAGGAAGGAGAAGTAATCTTCATTCCTGAACCAGGGGTAGCAATTAATGGCATTCCGAATAACAATTTCGGGCGTTATTTCACGGTGGGCAATGTTACGGCAGGCACATTCACCATTGGCACAGAACAGCCAGCCACGGCAACGGGCGGTGTGACTGGCGGTGGTTTGCAGGTCTTCTCTGCCTATGACACGATTGAAGCAGGCACTGACCGACGCACCAATGAAAATGGCACTTTCACTGCGGATTTCAGTGGAAACACAGCTTCAGCTTATTACGATATTCAGGTGGAAGTTGGTGTAAATAATGATGATATTTTAGACGCTGGAGAAGTGGAAACGGCCATTGTGACCTTCCGCATCCCCAACTTTAAACAGGATCTGCGCAATGACCGTTTTGACCATAGCGCTGTTTCTGGTGACGCAGAACGCCATTTTGCCAACATCACCAAACCGTATGCACGCGCCATTTTAGTGGATGAAAATGGCAATGAATTGCTTAAATCCAACGGTAAGTATGGGCATGGGGAAGGATTTATCAAGATCATAGCCGCGGAGAAGGATTATACGATTGCTATAGATGATCTGGATAGCAAACAGATAGGCGATCTGGACAAAAACGAAAAAGGCACAGAACGTGGCTTTTCCCATTTCTTTGAACTGAACAATTTCTTCAAAAGCAACGAACCCACTGCCACAGGCGATACGCTGAAAAACAGTGCCTATAATATGGCTGTGGAAGACCGCTTTTTAAGAAATGCAAATTTAATAAGCATGGGAACATTGGAGCGCAGCAATCAATCCGCTGACCCGAATGACCCGCCAATATACACCTATGAACGGTTTGCGGGTAATAACAGCACTGCACAGAAACTGGCAAAGCTGAACATTGAGATTGTAGAATTTGACGAAGCAGGCGGGCTGGATTCTTCACGACAGACTTTTAATGGTTATATCGGCGAAGTATTAGGTTTTCTTGCCAATGCAGCTGCCACAGCAGAGCTTAAAGCACGAGACAATGAAATTCTGCTGAACGGATTTACAGAACGCATGGACGCAGCAAAAGGCGTGAATATTGATGAGGAACTCGCCAATACGGTGATTTATCAGAATGCCTATAATGCATCTGCACGGATTATCTCTGTGACGAATGAGATGTTTGATGCTCTGTTTGATGCAACATAACACAGAAGTTAGGTTGTATTTTATGAAAAATTTAAGAATTGGAGGGTAAAGATAAGCTATGACGGAAGTATCACAAATATCCACATATGCCTTGCATAACACCACACTGAAGAATTTCAACAAGTTGCAGGGTGATTTAAGTGTGCTGCAGGATCAGGTGTCCAGCGGTTTAAAAGGGCGGGACTTTGAAGCCTATAACGGACAGGTGGAACAGCTGGTCGGGCTGGAAAAGGAAGTAAAACGCCTGAAAGAATATATTGAAAATAATGCGATTACGACCAGCCGTTTGCAGACGCAGGAAAACGCACTTTCACAACTGATAGATATATCAGACAGTGTGTATAATCTGATGGTAGGGGAAAACCCTGGCACGCAGAACCCTGCGGTATTTACTACGCAGATGGATCAGTTACGTTATGCAATTGCAGCAGAGCTGAATGTGAATCAGGGCGGGCGCTATCTGTTTGGTGGCACGCGCACAGATCTGCCACCTGTGATTGACGAACCTGAAGTGCCACGACCATTTGTATCAGGCACGCCAGATGATGGTTATTATCAGGGAAGTAAAAAGAACGTGACTTCACGCGCTCAGGATAACGTAGAATTTGAGCATGATGCACGGGCAGACAACCCCGCCTTCCAAAAACTTTTTGCAGCAATGGCATTGGCAGAAGAAGGCAGTCTGGAGCAGAATAAATCCAAAATGGATGCTGCAAAAGACATGGCAAAGCAAGCGACGGAAGAAATTATTGCGCTTCGTGCATCTGTGTCCAATCGTCGGGTGGATGTAGACCGCATGACAGCAAAACATACACAGCAATCGCTTTATTTCACTGGAGTCATTGAGGATATTGCAAAAGTTGATACCGTGGCGGCAGCATCGCGCATTGCGATTGATCAGGCCACGTTAACCGCGACGTTTCAGGTTTTTGCCCGTATTTCGTCGCTAAGATTATCGGATTTCCTATAATTTCAGGGATGATGTTAACACACTAGTAAGGTAGTTCAGCTAGACTGCTTAAGGATGGAAAATATGTACGAGACACAGCAATATACAATGCCAGAGGCGAACAAGGAGGCAGTAATGTCATCACAACAACTGGCAAAGAAAAGCGACGAAACACCAAAAACAGGTAGTGAAGTTATTAACACACGTTTTGGAAAAGTGACCATTAATCACGATAATCCGCTGATGATACCGAAGGGAATGCTGGGCATGAATGAGCGCAAACGCTATTGCATCACTGAATTTCCCGTATCGAAATTTGCACGCTTTAAATTGCTGCAATCACTGGCAGATTATAACCTTTCATTCATCATGATGCCACTGCCAATTGAAAATGACATTATCGCCAAAGCAGACATTGAAGCAGGCGCGCAGGATTTGGGCATTGATATGGATGATCTGGAATTAATGCTGGTAGTATCTGTCCATAGAGACATGAACAAGGTCGCGCTTTCTGTAAACGCACGCGCACCACTCTTTATGGATAAATCCGCAGGCACGGCTGAGCAACTCGTGTTACGCAACAGCGCCTATCAGGTGCGTCATATGCTGGACAGCAAACAGTTAATGCAGTAGTTGAACATAAATTTACATTTCAAATTCCAAGAAAAAGACCTGTTCACTATGTGATACAGGTCTTTAAATTAGCTGTTAGTCGACATTAGCTGAATTTTAAGTCAGCAGGATTAACATAATGTTTGTTATCTAGCCATGCAGGTCCAACCCCGTTGCTGCTTTTGCCTGTAAATTTCATTTCAGGCTGATGACGTGTTGAATCCCAATGCCCAGTATATTTTACATCATAATCTACACCATTATGAGTCCATTGAGTGGTATCATCTTTTGTATGATTCCACTCAAACTCTTGCTGAGTAGTATGGCTGCAACCATCACGTTGAAGATACGATAAATCATGGTTATCGTAGTTGCTGTGATGAGAATAGGCTGACATATCATGAATAGAATGACCATGATTTTGAACATGATCATAATAATCATTGGGCTGTTCGGTGCTATAATCGTAATAGTTATTCGATTCAGTCCAGTCATTATCATCATACAAATCTGTAGCATCAGTGTCGAAGTCAATGTCCGATACATCACTGCCAAAATCTACATCATATGGTATGACGTGTGTATGATGATCGTGCATAAAACAAGAACTTGTAATATGCAGCCCCCTAGCAACTAAACTAGCTGTTGCAGGATCTACTCCTAAGGCTTGAAGGGAGGTTTTTACTCCTTTGCCAATCCACCAAGATGGTCCAAACATCTTGAAAACTCCTAAGAGAAACTTCAGACGTAAATAAACCTGATTTTATGTATGTTGTAAATAAAAAAAACCCCTCGTTGAGGGGTTAAATTAAATTTTTTTCGGATTAACTTTCTGGTGAAATAGTACTGCCATCAAACAGTACATCTAACCCATATTGTGCTACGCCAGCTACATGATCTTGCTGCAGCATAGACGTGATTTTTAGACAATGTTGCCTGTGTTCTGCTGTAATATCAATGCTTCCTAAACTGCTGATTAATGCTTGATATAATACATAAGCCCCTAACACAATATTCATATTTTCGTAATATGCCATAAAAGCAATGGGAATATTGTGAAAGTCTCGCAAAGCAATCAAAGAAGTATAGTTTGCTACCTGAACAATTTTTTGTTCTTTAGTAGCTCTTGATTCACGAACTAAGGAATTCCACATACCAAGAGTCAATTTTAAACCCATACCTTTAGATAATTGGTCTAGAATTATTTTCTCTTCGTCACGGTCTTTAGCTTGGAATAAGCTCAGATATAAACCAGATTCAAACTCAGTGGGTTCTGAGTTGTAGTTTACTGTTTCATATCCCACTTGTCTTGAATTATCAGGAAATGATGACGATAATTTGTTAATCATGCCTGCAAGCTGTTGGGAATTCGATGCTAGTATATTACTCATCTTTTTCAGATATAGGTAGAGAACAGATTTTTTAGCTGCTTTACTAATCGTACATGTACTTGTGATTTTTATATCATCTTGTACATTAAAATATGTTAGCAAAGCTAACTATTAAAATCGCGACTTTTTTAATTAATATAATAAGCAATGTCAATACATTTTTGATTATAATTAATATAATATTTTTCGACTTTATTAATAACTGGCATATAGCTTGCAAGCCTTATTAGAAGGAGAAAGATATATGACCACAACAAATGCAAATATCGCATGGTATCTAGACGGGTTTTCCTGTCTTGGGGATGCGTGTGAAGATACGTGCTGCAAGGGCTGGGGAATGCAGCTTTCGCAGCAGACCGTTGCGAATTATGAAAAACATGCGCCCGAATTGCTGGAATTTATCACTTCAGGCGAAGCAAACCATATTATGAAACGTGATGAGGACACGGATTATTGTGTGAAATATGATGATGGCTGGTGTGGCATTCACAAAGAATATGGCACAGAAATGCTGGGGGATGCATGTCATTTCTTTCCACGTTCCACCAAAAAACTGGGGGACACCGCAGTGATGAGTGCTGCGCTTTCCTGCCCCGAAGTCAGCCGTGCATTGCTTTTTAAAACACGCCCTGACACTGACTATATTCCACAGCAATTGGAGCGATTGCCTCATTCAGTGAAAAATTATCAACCTTCTGACATGGGCACAGACAAATCCATGCAGGTGCATCAGGCATTTTTAGATGTGGTGAATGATGAAGCGATTGCCAGCACGGATGCATTGGTCGGCATTAAAATGGCAGTGGCGCAACTGCACAATGCCAGCACTGAAACATGGGCAGTCGCCGCGCCGTTTTATCTTCGCAGCAGCTTTTCCAGCCTGCCAGAAGCGCAGGCAGAAGCAACGGATAATCTTAATCTGCTGAATATGTTGCATGTGTTGATAACGCTTGCAAAGGCTTCTAAACGTGAACGTTTAATGCAGACACTTTCAGAAATGGACAATGCGTTAGATGTCACGTTCGATGCGGAGCAACTGACCGTGATTGTGGGTGAGCAAACAGCGGAAAAACTCGCAGCATTGCAAATGGCATATTACGGCGCGCAACATAAGCGAATTGCCGAGATTATGCGCCGCTGGCTGCACGGGCAGTTGTCGCTTTCCATGTTCCCCTATGCAGGGTTGGGGGAGACAATGGAACAACGCATTACGATTATTGCGGTGCGTTATGCCACGGTGAGGCTGGCGCTACTTTCGCATATTGTATTGCATGGTGATTTGAAAGATGATGATGCGGTGCGCATTGTGCAAAGCCTCTCACGTTTTCTGGATCATCTGGCAGATGCGCAGACCTCCATATCGCTATACGAACAGGTAGGGTGGACGGACAATGCGCGGCTGGCTGGGTTATTGTCCGTATAAGTTATTTTTTGCTCAGCGGGTGCGCTGCCTGATACCCTTTTAATGTCTGCCCCAGATCCAGCTTAGTGTAGCGTTGTGTGGTGTGCAGACTTTCATGCCCAAGCAATTCCTGAATGTCACGCATATCGCCGCCATGCTGCATTAAGTGCGTGGCGAAACTGTGGCGCAATGCGTGCGGCGTAGCGTAATCTGGCAGCATAAGTTCGCGGCGCAATTGCTGCAATGCGCGGTTGAAGACGGGCGGGTTTAATGCGCCGCCGCGCAGACCACGAAATAATGCGCCTTCGGAAAGATTATGCGGGCAGGCATTAATGTATGCATGAATATGCTTATAAATGATTGGAAGACATGGCACATCACGTTGTTTTTTGCCTTTGCCTGAAATGCGCAGTGCAGGCGGTGCGTCTGCCACATGCGCATATGTGAGCGATAATGCCTCGCTGATGCGCAACCCACAGCCATAGAGCAGCAGCGTAATCGCCTTGTCACGTTTGCTCACCCAATCTGTCACGTGATAATTGGCAATGCGTTCCAGCAGGCTTTCCAAATCTACTTCATCCATTGCTTTGGGCAGTGGTGTGCTTGCTTTGGGCATCCGCATCGCCGTTAAAATGCTGAGCGGCACATCATGCCCCGCATCATCCAGAAAACGAAAAAAATGTTTGATGGCAGACACGGCGCGGCGGGTGGAGAGGGGCGATAATCCCAGCTGATGACGGTGCGCCAGCCAGTTTCGAAAATCCAGCGCGGTTTGATTTTCCAGCAATGTTACGCTGGTGGGCTGATTATGGGTTTGGCGAAGATACGTGAAATAGGCGAAAATATCAGTTTCATATGATTTCACCGTGTGGTCAGATGCACGTTGCAAATCGCCAATCTGTTCCTGCCACGCGCCGAAGCAATCCATCAGCGCATCATCCATAATGCGCACATCATCACTCATAAAAGTCCGACTTGCTCACAAATATACTGATCCAGCCGCAAGCCCACTATGCGCCCAAAAAAATGCATCATATCGGTATCATAATCTTCTGCAAAATAGCCGCGGTGGCGTGAACCAAATGCAATGACGGCGCGTTTGTCTATGCGTGGCAGTTCAATATGGACGAACATGGCAGAGCGTGCCAGATCCACACATTCCTTGAACAATATATCCACATGTTCAGGCAGCTCAAACAAGGTGTCGGCACTGTCCCATATTGCATCGCCATCTTCGAACAGAGAATCCAAAAATGGTTCTGGCACCAGCACTAACCCAGAATAATGCTGTTGTGGTGAATAGCTTTCATAGGATGCAGGATCGCCTTCCAGCCCCAGACGCAGTACATCACATTGGAAAATATTAGGCACATCATTGCATAGCCGTTCCATGAACCCTTCCAGATGCGTGGCATCTATCAACGAGATGACGGCGCGCTGCACCTGAATCATGGAGGAAATCTGTGCGCGTGTCATTTCCAGCAGGGTGATATTGTCTTCCTGCAGATCTTTTACATTATCCTGCAGATTGCGCATGGCATGTTGCTGGAAGTCCACCACCGCATCACCATGTTCGCGGCTCGCCACTTCCAGCACTTCATATAAATCAGGGTGCTTGTTTAAAAAATCAGGGTGCTGACGCAGATACGCCACCACATCCCCCGCGTTTAAAGGCGCTGATTCTGTTTTGTTGCTAGGCAATTTTTTGCCCTGTGGCTGCCCAGTCCTTTGTGAAGGCTTCCAGACCTTTGTCTGTTAAAGGATGTCCAATAAGCTGCTTCATCACTTTGTAAGGAATGGTGGCTACATCTGCTCCCATCTTGGCAGATTCCGTAATGTGCAATGGGCTGCGAACAGAGGCAACCAGCACTTCTGTTTCAAAGTGATAATTGTCATAAATCGTCACAATATCGTGAATCAGATTCAAACCATCCTGTGCAATATCATCCAAACGCCCTACAAAAGGAGAGATAAAGGCTGCACCTGCTTTGGCTGCCAGCAAAGCCTGTGTGGCTGAAAAGCACAATGTCACGTTCACCATGCGTCCCTGATCGGCGAAGTAACGGCAGGCTTTTAAACCATCCCACGTAAGTGGCACTTTAATGGCAATATTTTCTGCAATCTCTGCCAGCTTTGCGCCTTCGCGCTTCATGCCTTCAAGGTCTGTCGCGGCGACTTCTCCACTAACAGGACCGTCTGTAATGTCGCAAATTTCTTTCAGCACTTCAAAAATGTCGCGCCCTGAATTTTTGATGATGGACGGGTTGGTGGTTACACCATCCAGCAGTCCTGCTTCATGCAGTTCAGTGATTTCTTCAATATTTGCGCTATCAATAAAAAATTTCATAATGCTCTCTTTATGGGTTGGATTGCTCTATGTGCGCACTCTAACAGTCTTATATCAATGCGGTAAAGCATAATATGCTGCTATTTCAGCGTTATTTTCATGCTGCGTTGCGCAATGAGATTTAGTTGCCAGTTGACATGCTAACCGTCATAATTTTGTCATGAAGGCAAGGTATACTTAAAGGATGGAAATGCATCTAAAACATAGTAATGCGCAAGTGAGCGAGGGTTCTCATGCGTAATTTACGGTATCACTGGACACAGGATGCGCCCATCTGGTCTGTCAAATTTGCAGATGTGGATGGCAAAAATAAGGAAGCAACCTTGTTTCCCAGTGAAGATGCGAGCTTAGATGATTTGAAAAATGCGCGTGCTGATTTGCTGCAAAATCATAAGATGCACTCATACCCAACCGAGATTGACGGCAAACCAGCACTTGTGGTCTATGGCTATAAAAAACCAGAAGATCTGGTGAATGCGTTGTTTCAGGAAGGGTACGTTAAGAGCAAACCAAAGCAATATGAAGAAATTATCGAAGATAAGCCAGAAGCGGCAACTATCGGCGAAAAATTTGACGAATTGCGCCATTCTGCCTTTCTGCCCCTTTCTGGAATTACAGGACTGATTGGTACATTGCTGAATTATTCCGTTGCTCTTACAAACCCCGATCCCGATTCAGAAAAGAATATAAACTGGAACGAAATGGGTGTGAGTGTGATTTACACCGCCAATTCCATATTATATTCCCTGTTTGGCAATGGTAACGCAACGTTAAAAGAAACGCGCATCATTGATGATGTGCAGATGAAATTGCTGGATCAGGGCATTTTGCTGGATGATTCCATGTATCAGACACTGCAGCAAAAACGCATAGAAGATTTGCCGCGTCAGGATGCAGTCGCTCATTTCATCAAAGAAAATGTGGCGCAATTCAACGAATTTAACGGTGCGATTGCCAATTTATTCATGATGAATGAAGGCGGATTTTTTAACCCAGAAACATATTTGGATGCTGATAAGAGGAAAGAAGCACGAGTTGATTATGCTGCTGCTGGGCTAGCATCGTTAATTGGCTCTAGTGCTGTAGTAGCCATAACAGAAAAACCCATTGAAAAACAAGATCCAAGCCTGCAAGACAATATTTTTGGTAAGGCACTAAGTTGGGTACAGGAATCTCCAACGCGTTTTTCTGGCGCGATGAATATGGTCAACATGGTATTTCGTAGTAAAGATTCTTGGGATAAATTCCATAAACACAAACATGATGACACTCTGGCTGCAAAAGTGCATACCTATATGCCAGCCATAATTACATCTATGTATGTTGCTTCAACATTATTTACATTTGCTAGTTTTCAGGGGCGTGGCAAGCTGGGTGTGAAAGGGTTTGATGAACTTTTCACCCGCGTGGCAGAAGAAGTATCTATGGTGAAAGATGGTGAGCAGCGCGAAACAGTGATTAATTCCGTGGCAAATGTGCTTGCAGACCATGATGATGTGGATAATGACATCACCGCAGACAAAATTAAAGAAGTGCTACATGAAAAGATTGATATGCTGCAGCGCAGCCCGTGGGTAGACACAGACCGTAACCCTATCGTTAAACAGGCGGCAGATGATGATATGATACCATCCCGCTTTACCCATCCTATTCCTGTATTTGAGGAAAATAAAGCAGAGCATGATGCAGTGCCAGAACATGTGGTGAATGCAGATGCTTCTTCCCATGAATTGCTGCAGGAAAAAATGCTTGCTGCTGGTGTATCGCATTAAATAGCCAATCAATGTTATTTATCCCTTAAGCGCTAGACATTGCCACTGAAAATGCTAGAGTATCTGCCATGAAATCCTTATCGCTATCCTATAAGATCATTGGTGGTATTGTTGCACTCTCTTTCATTGGCGGTGTAGCAACATGGATAAGCGTTGCGCCTGATACCAAAAAAAAAGAAGCGCAGAATGAAGAAGCGCAGTTCAAAAGCGCCATATACCCCATTGCAGGAACAGACCCCGCACCATATCACGGCACATTGAAAGAGCAGCGCGTTGGCGAGCAGGGGCAGGCTGGGCTGGTGCTTTATATTAATGGCATTAAAGCGGTGGATACATTCACAGGGCTGGGCAGCGAAGAGCGTATGCGTCAGGCATATGCGATGATTCCCCAGAGGTTGCTGGATGCAGATCAGGTGCGCAACACGCATTACCGCATGTCGGTCACCATTGAGCAGATGATGACACCAACCACATTGCAAAAAGCGCTGCAAAGCAATCAGGATGAGCGCATCAACTGGGCTGCGCGTTACATTATGGAAAACATGTCCCCGCGTGAAGCGTTGCCCTATACACCTTTATTGCTGAATGCGTTGAAAGACACACCCCGCACATACGATGTGACAGTGCATAGCACACTGCACCATATTGGCGCGCCTGCCTTTCAGTATTTCTCCTCAGTTCTTGGCAAAACAAACAGCTCGCAATCACTGATTATCGGGAACGTACTCGGTGAGGCAGAACCTTATTATCCTGAATTGATTCACATGCTGATTAAACGCTACCCCAATAATCAGGCATTTATGCAGGGGGTGCTGCCGTCTTTCATGTTTGGGAGGAATTACAAGCCAGACGTGGCATTGCCGATTTTGCTGGATATGATGAAAACCGCATCTCACAAAACACGATTGCAAATTGTGCAGGCCGTGGGGAATTATAATTATGTGGATAATAATAGTCTGCGCATTCTGACCGCTGCGCTCACAGATGCAGATATTCAAATGCACAAAAATGCGCTCAAGTCCCTGCAACGCATGGTGGCAGACATGAACGACCAGCAAAAAGACTATGTCGCCGCGTTGGTGAAACGCGAATTTGATGAAGCAGAAGCATTGGAACAACCAGACACGGAAGTGGTGGATATTATGGCATCATACAAGAAGTTGATGGCTCGGCTATGAGCATCAAAACTATTCAGCTTGGAAATGCCTCAGCAGAAGGTGTATACGCTATTGCAGATTTACCACTTGCTGGAGAGATTGAAACCAGAGCCATACTAAAAAAAACAAAAGAAGCTGCCCGAGCTTTGGGAGAATTAAAAGGCGTAGCGATTAGTATTCCCAATGAAACTATCTTAATCAACACCCTGTCTTTGCAGGAAGCTAAAGACAGTTCTGCTATTGAGAATATTATTACTACACATGATGAATTATATAAATCCGATGCTGATGCGCAGCAATTTGTGACGCACGCATCAAAGGAAGTATATAATTATGCTCATGCATTAAAAAGCGGTTATGCCATTGTTAAAGAGCGTAAACTACTGCTCAATAGCGATATCAAGTATATTCAGCAACTGCTTGAAGGCAATGATGCTGGGTTTCGTTCACAAAGCGGCACAGCGTTGAAGAATGAGCAAACAGGTGAGATTATTTATACCCCGCCACAACATCTTTCTGAAATTCAGAATTTGATGAAAAATCTTGAAGCTTTCATTAATGATGATGAATTATGCGATTGGGATGACTTGGTCAAAATGGCAGTTATTCATCATCAGTTTGAGAGCATCCACCCTTTCTTTGACGGGAACGGACGCACAGGACGCATCATCAACATTCTCTATATGGTGAAGCAGGAATTACTGCGCACTCCTATTCTTTATCTGTCACGCTATATTAATCAGAATAAATCAGAATATTATCGTTTGCTGCAACATGTCAGAGATGCGGGCGTTTGGGAGGAATGGATATTATTTATGTTGGAAGGTGTGAAGGTTACATCGTATCAGACCATCACTCTGATTGAACAAATCAAAACGCTTATGGCGCGTTATAAACATGTTATACGTGAGGAAGCGCCTAAAATATATAGTCAGGATTTACTGAATATTATTTTTACCCATCCCTACACAAAAACAATTCATATTGAAGAAGAAATGCAAATTAGCCGCCCTACGGCTACAAAATATCTTGATATATTAGTTGATCTAAACCTTATGGAAAAAATGAAATTGGGGCGTGAAAATTATTATATTAATCATGGTCTGTATCAATGCCTGAAAAATGCACATCAAAACATGTAAAAGAAATGCGATTTTTTTTACATGTTTTTTTTATCTGTAAAAGAAACGCGTTTTTCTTTACAGATTAATTCTTTCGGGCGAAGAGAAATTTTAAGCCTGAAAACAACCATTTTCTGGCGCTATATCGGCTTGCTATATGGGGCAAAAGCTATTACAAATAATCAACGAAACCGATTAGTTATAACGATGAGATGACTATGAATGCAAATGCAGTAAAAACTATGAATGATCCACACGCACTAAACCACATTGCCCAAACTGAAAAAAGTGATGCCGCAGAATATGGCGCGGATTCGATTAAAGTTCTCAAAGGGCTGGAAGCGGTGCGCAAGCGCCCGGGCATGTATATCGGGGATACGGATGACGGATCTGGCTTGCATCATATGGTCTATGAAGTGGTGGACAACGCCATTGATGAAGCGCTTGCGGGGCATTGTGATCTCGTGTATGTCGGCATTAATAAAGACGGCTCTTGCACCGTGCGAGACAATGGCCGCGGGATTCCAGTTGGAATGCATGAAGGTGAGGGAGTGTCTGCCGCCGAAGTAATTATGACGCAGCTTCATGCGGGCGGTAAGTTTGATTCCAATTCGTATAAAGTATCTGGTGGTTTGCATGGGGTGGGGGTGTCTGTCGTGAATGCCCTGTCAGATTGGCTGGAACTGCGCATCAAACGTGACGGGAAAGAGCATCTGGCGCGGTTTGAGCGCGGAGACACAGTCAAGCATCTGGAAGTGCTGGGTGATGCAGAGGGGCGCAGCGGCACGGAAGTCACCTTTATGCCATCTCTTGACACATTCGCGTTCATTGAATTTGACTTTGCAACACTGGAACATCGTTTACGTGAGTTGGCATTTTTGAACTCAGGCGTAAAAATCCGTCTGGAAGATAACCGCCCTGAAGAGCCGTTGGCTGTTGACTTATATTATGAAGGCGGCACGCAGGCTTACGTGGAATATCTGGATCGCAACAAAACTGCCATTCAGCAACCAATTATGATCATGGGTGAGCGTGATGATATTGGTGTGGAAGTGGCATTGCAATGGAATGATTCCTATCATGAAAATGTGCTGTGCTTCACGAATAATATTCGCCAGCGTGACGGCGGGACGCATTTGCAGGGTTTCCGTTCTGCATTAACGCGGACGATTAATACTTATGCTGCAGCGGCTGCCAAAAAGCAGAAAGTGGCAATCAGCGGAGATGATGCGCGTGAAGGGTTGACGTGTGTGTTATCTGTCAAAGTGCCAGACCCGAAATTCTCGTCGCAAACGAAAGATAAGCTGGTGTCTTCTGAAGTGCGTTCAGCGGTGGAATCCCTCGTGGGTGAAAAAATGGCGGAGTGGCTGGAAGAACACCCCAATGAAGCGCAGATGATTATAACGAAAATCGCCGAAGCGGCATTGGCACGCGAAGCAGCGCGAAAAGCACGCGAACTGACGCGGCGCAAGGGCGCATTGGAGATTTCTAACCTGCCAGGAAAGCTGGCAGATTGTCAGGAAAAAGACCCGTCCCGCTCTGAACTCTTCCTTGTGGAGGGTGACTCGGCGGGGGGTTCTGCCAAGCAGGGGCGTGACCGAAAATTTCAGGCGATTTTGCCATTGCGCGGGAAAATCCTCAATGTGGAGCGCGCACGCTTTGACAAAATGCTGGGTTCTCAGGAAATTGGCACGTTGATTACGGCGATGGGAACAGGCATTGGCAAGGAAGACTTTAATGTTGAGAAATTGCGCTACCACAAAATCATCATCATGACGGATGCGGATGTGGATGGCGCGCATATTCGCACGCTGTTGCTCACCTTCTTCTTCCGCCAAATGCCAGAATTGATCGAAGGCGGATATTTATATATCGCGCAGCCACCTTTATATAAAGTCAAGCGTGGTAATGCGGAAGCATACCTCAAGGATGACCGTGAATTGATGCATTATCTGGAGCAAACGGCGATGGATGATGCCACGGTAACGTTGAAAGATGGCCGCCAGATTACGGGCGATGCCTTGCGGATTATGGTGGAGCAATGCCGCGTAATTGACGCGAATATCGAAGTGATTGCGCGCCGTGTGACAAAACCCGTGGCGATTGCAGCACTACGTGCGGATGTCTATAATAAACAATCTGATGATGCGCGCGCGAACGCTCTGGCAGATGCGCTGAAAGATCTGGATGAGGACGGCATTGGCTGGACAGTGGAAGCAGACCAGAACGGATACCGCCTCAGCCGCACACTCCGCGGCGTAGAAGAAGTTATCATGATGGACAACACCACTTTGTTCGGGCGCGAAGCCAAAGCATTGGCAAATCTAGCGGATTATGTGGGTGAGATGTTCAGCGCCGAAGTGACATTATCGCGCAAGCAAGCAGACGTAACGCTGAATGGCCCTGTCGCATTTTATAAAGCGATGATGGAATTTGGGCGCAAGGGCTTGTCCGTCCAGCGCTTTAAAGGCTTGGGTGAAATGAACGCAGACCAGCTTTGGGACACAACATTAGACCCAGACAACCGCACCTTGCTGCAAGTGAACATCGAACATTCCGATTCTGCCGATGAAGCATTTTCGACGCTGATGGGAGATGTGGTGGAACCCCGCCGTGAGTTTATTCAGCAGAATGCGCTAAGTGTGGAGAATTTGGATATTTAGGGTGGTTAGGTTTTTAATTTAATAAAAACTAGCCTGGTAGAAATATAACGCAAACTATGTATGATATTTTCTAAAATTTTTTCAAAAATGATATAGTGGTCAAGATAAATGTCTATTTCTACGATTAGCAGTAATATATCTAAAATAATGAAAGAAATTGCTGATATACGTAAAAAGATTAGTGATGAATCAAAAAAAGAAGTTGATTTGAGTCAGCGTGTTCTTCAAATACAAAACTCTATAACTAAATCAACTCATTCCTCGCTTTTAAAATCTAAATTATCTGAAATACAAAGAAAACAAGATAGCATAGCTAGGGTTCAAAAGACAAAGGCAGATTTAGCAAAACAAGAAGCAGATAAAACAAAAAAGTTGTTGGCTTATAATCAACAGTTATCCAAAGAAGATGATCGAGAACGAAAGAAAATAGATGCTGCTATAAAACGTCAAAATCAAGAACAAATAAACTTTCAAAAAAAATTAAACCAAGAAATAGCTGAAACAGCTAGACGAAGAGACAATTCGCAAAATTTTGTAAACAAAAACAACCAATCAGAATATGACATATTTATATCCCACGCTTCAGAAGATAAAGAAGATTTTGTAAGACCTCTAGCTGAAGCTTTAATGCAGGCAGGTATTCGAGTTTGGTATGATGAACTTACATTAAAAGTGGGTGATAGTCTAAGAAAAAGTATTGATTACGGTCTAGCAAAATCCAGATATGGCACAGTTGTTTTGTCATCATCATTTTTTGCTAAAAACTGGACGCAGTATGAACTTGATGGCATGGTTACAAAAGAGATGAATGGGCATAAAATGATCTTGCCTATATGGCATAAAGTTTCAAAAACGGAAGTAATCAATTTTAGCCCAACTCTTGCCGACAAAGTCGCATTAAATTCTTCGTTAAACAGTATTGAAGAAATTACAAAACAACTAGTTGAAGTCATTAAAAGCTAGTCTTTTTAGTTATTGAACTGAGAAATCAATCCACCTTACACATCCACCCCTTCAACTCCCGCATGGTCAGCGTGCGGGAGCCGAACAGCACCACGGCATAAGTCACCGCACCTGTTCCCAGCAGCAGCGCCATGCCCAGCACTTGCCAGAAAAGGGGGCGGGTGAACCAGTGCGCCATCAGCATATGTGCGCCGTACGCGGCTGCGCCCATAATGATGCCACATATTGTGACTTTCAGTAGCATCAGTATCAGGGTGGCACAGGGGCGGAAAATATGGCGGCGGTAGAGCGTGATGCCCAGCAGGGAGGCATTCACCCAGCCTGAAATGGTGGTGGCGAGGGCTAAGCCCACATGCGCGAAATATTGCACTAAAATCAGGTTGAAAATGAGATTGGTGATGAGGCACACCACCGCAATTTTCACAGGCGTTTTCGTATCCTGCGCGGCAAAGAAGCAATTTGCAAAGATTTTGATGATGAGAAAGGCTGGCAGCCCGACACTATACGCAATCAACGCAGGAACCACCGCTTGCGCATCACTTTCAGAAAATGCGCCATGTTGATATATGGTGCGCACGATAGGGTCTGCCAGCACGATTAAGCCTATCGTTGAGGGAATCCCAATCAGCGCTGTAAACCGCAATGCCTGATCAATCGCCGCATTGGCGGCGTCATGTTCTTCCGCGCGGATATGTTTGGAGAGCATGGGCAGCAGCGCGGTGGCAACGGCAATGCCAATCACCCCAAGCGGAAGCTCATAGAGGCGGTCTGCGTAATAGAGGAATGACACGGCATTGTCATAATAAGTCGCAATAATCACATCCACCAGTTGATTCACCTGCGCCACACCAGCGCCAAGCGCCACGGGCAGGAAGGAACGCAGCATCTTCTGCGCATCTTTATTATATCTCGGGCGGGAAAGGCGAGGCATCGTACCCGCTTTAATGTTAATAAACACCAGCCACGCCACCTGCACCGCGCCTGAGATGCACACACCAATGGAAATGGCGTGCGCCGTACTCGCCGTAAATTCAGGCAGGAAAAGTAATGAGCTTATCAGCGTAATATTCAGCAGCACGGGCGTGAAGGCGACAGCAGCGAAGCGATTATGCGAGTTAAGAATGCCACCCAGCAGGCAGACGACAGAAATGAAGATGATATAAGGGAACGTGATGCGGGTGAGTTCGGTGGTCAGCGCCATCATTTCAGGGTCATCCGCATATCCCGGGGCGAGCAACAAAATCACCGTTGGCATGAAGAAAATGGCAAGTGAAGTGATGATGCATAGCACGATGATGAGCGAGGTCATTATGTGGGATGCAAAGGCGGTGGCGCGTGCATCCCCTTCTGTTTTCAACATGCCTGCAAACATGGGCAGAAATGCCGCATTAAATGCGCCTTCGGCAAACAGGCGACGCAGGAAGTTGGGGAGTTTGAACGCCACAAAAAACGCATCTGTCAATGCGCCCGCGCCCATGACATTTGCAATAATTACATCCCGCGCGAAGCCAAAAAAGCGCGAAAGCAATGTGAATGCGCCAACAGTGGCAGAGGAGCGGAGAAGGGACATGCAGAAGTTATAGCACTTCTGTTCACAGGCTCAAGCAAACAATGCGCACTGCATTTTATGTTTTTTAACTTTTGTTGTGTAGGATTAATTTAAAATGGAGTAGACATTATGGGGCTTTTTTCAGATTTGGCTGAAACCTTTGCAGGGGATAGTATAAGAGAAGGAGCAAAAGAACAGGCATCTGAACGTATTGATGCAGCGACTGAATCTTTGGAAGCAATCAATCCTCAGGCAGCAGCGCTTGCAAACGCAACATTAAAACAGGTGGTAAATGAATCTGTTATTGCCAATTCCAGTGTTGATGAGTTGCAGAAATATGATGCGCTACTAAACAAGGTAGAAGAGGCGGCTGAGAAAGGCTCATTAGAAAATGCTAGCGAAATATTAGCAGATTCTGCTGAAGTGGGCGCAATTGCAGGACAAAAAGTGTTACAATCACCAGATTTACAAAACCAGATTAATGGTGCTTTGGAAGGTCTTGGCACAATGTTGGAAGGTGGCGCTACTGATAATTTATTTGATCAGCTTCAAAATGTGCCTAATAATATGCAGGATAGGGGCAGTAGGGGGATTGAATAACCAATATGATGATTTGCGATTATCAATAATGCAGAATTAGTGTTGTTTTGTCATTACTCATTACTTCAAAATATGGATTGTCTTTGGCATCGTTAATATGATCTGAGATATTTTGATTCAGTTCCAGAATAAAGATGTGTCGACGTTGAGTGTTAATCAAAAAAAGCGTTTTATAAAAGCTTCTATATTTCCTGGAACTTGTAAAATAACTATGTATGTTGCTTTCTGCAATTTGAGTGCCGAGGGATTGTAGATTACGGCATTTTGAGAGGCTGGTGGCAACGGAATCCATGAATTTATGGGTGGTAGTGGGAACGCAGATAACATCAAAAACTGTACCTTCTACAATATCGCTCAACGGTATGATGCTTTTCCCAGAAGCTATTTCTGAATCCAGTTCTTGATTGTAATAAGATGAGAAAGCAGCAAGGTTTTCTTTGTCTTTTTGGTGGTGGTCTGATTTGAAATAGAGATATCCACCAGCAATTAAGACAGATAACAACCATAATCCTGTACAGCAGGCACAAAAGGCGATTATAACAATAGTAAGCTTAGGCATAGCTAAATTAATACGGCGTATAAACCTCAACCTCAATCACACCACGGATAATCTTGTCCTTCGCGGCTTCCACTTTTTCAATAATATCCAGTGTGATCAGGTCTTTATTGTGAATATCCACCGCGTAATCCAGTGCGCCGTCATTCAAGCCCAGATATTTGATGCCCGCCTTCCAGCGACCGCTATAGGTTTGTGTGAGTGTGTTATAGACGGCTTTGTCCACGCGTTTGACCATCGAAGTGATCACTGTGCCAGGGAACAGATTATTCTGGTTGGTGTCTACGCCAATGGCATGTTTGCCCATTTCTTCCGCGGCCTCAAGCACGCCAATGCTGGAACCACCTGCGGCAGCAAAGATGACATCGACCCCATCATTAAATTGTTTTTTGGCTAATGATTTAGCACGTTCAGGGTTGTTCCATGCTTGCGGATCATCACCGACATTGTCTCTCACCAGTTCAACATCTGAGCGGATATAGCGTGCGCCCTGATAATATCCCAAAGCGAAATTATTGATAAGTGGCACATCCATACCGCCAATAAAGCCAAGTTTTTTGCTGTCAGACACGGACGCCGCCACAGCGCCAATCAAAAATGCGCCTTCATGGTCTTTAAAAGAAATGGATTGCACATTGGAATAGATTGGGGGGACAATCGTATCAATAACGGTGAATTTCACTTGTGGATATTGGTCAGCGAGGGTCAGTACGGGAACCATATTCTGAAACCCTACGGCGATCACATGTGTGAAGCCCTGTTCCAGCACTTTTTTGAAGACAAGCAGCCTGTCCTGCCCTTCCGTAATGCGAAATTCTTCGGAGGCAATGCCAATTTCCTGCTGCGCTTTTTTCGCGCCCTGCATAATGAGGTCTACAAAACCTTTATCCCCTTTTTTGCCAGAAAATTCATAAACAATGGCGGGTTTATATTCTGCGGACATTGCAGAGGAGGCAAAGGCTATGCCAAGCATGAAAAATGAAAGAAAAGACAATAAAAAGAAAGGCACGTAACGTGTCATAATAGTATAAAAAACTCTCCAAACTTGGTGTGGTATAATATATCGAATTATTGTATTCTTTTTATATATACCACGGATGAGAACGAATGACAAATGCACAAATGCGATATGATGAATTAGCCAGCTGGTTGGAGGCGCATCATTATGATGGATTTTTGCTGCCTGTAACCGATGAATATCAGGGCGAATATTCCGCAGAGTATGCAAGACGGGTTACATGGCTGACAAGGTTTGACGGTTCAGCGGGTATGCTGGTCTTTATTCCGCAAAAAGCTGCATTGCTGGTGGATGGGCGCTACACCTTGCAGGCAGCAAATGAGGTGGATGCTGCGTTATATGCAGTGCATAACAGTGCAAGCGTGTCTGCATCTGACTATATTCGTGAGACTTTGCACAAAGGGGCAGTGATTGCCTATGACCCGTGGTTGCATAGTGTGGAACAGATTGATGCATTACATGAAAAGTTGGATGGGTGGGTTACCTTATGTGCCACTCAGGAAAATCCTATAGACACCATCTGGAAGGAGCAGCCATCCCGCCCGAAAGCAGTTGTAGTGAAACATGCAGATGCACTTGCAGGCAGAACCGCGGAAGAAAAATTTGCGGATTTACGCAGCAAGATGCGCACTGATGCATTATTGGTTACCGAGCCTGATGCCATATGCTGGCTGCTGAACATTCGCGGAGATGACGTGCCATACAACCCGCTGCCACTGTGTTATGCCATTTGCTATCAACGCGGAACTATTGACCTGATCATCAACCCGCAGAAGGTGAAGCAGGGACTGCTTCCAAACATGGTGCATATTGTGGATGAGGAGGAGATCCACCGTCATATTAAATATCTTGATTGTGAAGTGATAGGTTATGACGCGAAAGTTGCGCCTGTCTGGTTTTTGCATCAGTTCCAGCAGGCTGGCATTCATGCAGAACGGGTGGTGAACCCGATTACGCTGATGAAAGCCGTGAAAAACAACACTGAAATCGCCAACATGCGCCGCGCACATGAGGTGGATGGCAAAGCAGTAACGAAGTTCCTGCAGTGGTTTGACCATTTGGAAGATGATACGAAGATTACCGAGCTTGATGTGGTGGCGCAGCTGGAACATTTTAGGCGGCAGCATAAAGATTATATTCAGCCCAGCTTTTCCACCATTGCAGGGGCAGGGGAGCATGGCGCAATCGTGCATTACCGCGCTGATGAGAAAAGCAACCGCGCCGTGAATGTGGGGGATGCGCTGCTTGTGGATTCTGGCGGGCAATATGAATATGGCACAACGGACATTACACGCACCATGTTTCGCGGAGAGCCGAGTGCAGACTTTAAGCAACATTATACGCTGGTGTTGAAAGGGCATATTGCGCTGGCGCGCGCTCAATTTCCCAAGGGTACGACAGGCAGTCAGCTAGACATTCTTGCACGACAGTTTTTATGGGCAGAAGGGCTGGATTATAAGCATGGCACGGGGCATGGTGTGGGGCATTATCTCTGCGTGCATGAAGGCCCGCAGGGCATTTCCACACGCGCAAATAATGTGGCATTGCAGCCAGGTATGATCCTCTCTAACGAGCCAGGCTATTATAAAGAAGGAGAATATGGCATCCGCATAGAATCCCTCGTGCTGGTGGTGGAAAAAGGCGAGATGGACGGGCAACTATTTTATGGCTTTGAGACGCTAACGAAGGCACCAATTGATGCTCGACTAGTGGATGAAGCATTGATGAGTGATGCGGAAATGGCGTGGATGAAAGCGTATCATGATAGTTTAATTGAAAAAAGTAAATAAAAATGATAATATATTTAATAATATATAAATTTTTTTATAGTACTTTTTAATAAATTTAAGAGTTATCATTATGGACAAAGATTATCAACCACTTGTAATAGATGGTACGCACATTACTGATTCTACTCTTCTTGCCATTGCAGAAGTGGCGCAGGATCAGGGAAAAGAGCCAAGAACATTCAATAGTGGCACAATGAATCTTGCGGACTTGCAGAATGCACTTAATAACGGAACTATAGTTTCTTTACAAGAAGATGGGACGGTGCAATTAACCGCTGATGTTGAAAAATCATTAAATATTGAATCTGCCAATATATCTGATGTTCCCGAGACGATTATTGACAATAGAACTTCTGATCTTGCAGGAGCAGAAAGTTCTACGATTCTTGAAGAGCAGGCGCGTTCGAGCGAGCTGGAGCCAGATAGACAATCTCGCGAGCAATATGCGTATGCTGTTAAAGCTAATGAGATAAAAAACGCTGAATATTACTTAGAAGAGAATCTTGACAAGACATTTGAAAATTTATTGCCAGAATTTGTTGGTTTTACAAAATCGTACGATGTAGAAGGCAAACAGAATGTTATGGAGGTACACGAACAACTTGAAAGTAACGTAAACACACTTGTGAATGACGAAAATGTAGGTAATAAAATGGATGCTCATACTGCATTGGAGCAAAATGTTGAAGATTTCGTGTTTCATACAACGCGAGATAAGAAAATAACTGAAAGTGAGTATGAAATATTACAGAATGTAAAGGAATTAGCTACACAAGCAGGAATTCGCACTGATGATATAGCCTACGGACTAGATGATGCGCTCGATATGCCAGTTACCAAAGATCCAGACGTTAAAGATTTTGATACGGGGCGTAGTCGTTAGGTTTTTCTGCAGTAGGTTGCAATCGCAATGTTAAGCCGCTTTGTGCTGCACGCCCTTTTCAGACAGCAATTCCTGTAATTCACCTGACTCATACATCTCACGCACAATGTCACAGCCACCAATAAACTCGCCTTTCACATAGAGTTGCGGAATGGTTGGCCAGTCTGAAAAGTCTTTAATGCCTTGGCGCAATTCTGGGTCTAGCAAGATGTTCACATCATGCACATCCACATTCAAACGTTCCAGAATGCCAGCGACCATTGATGAAAATCCGCATTGCGGCAGTTTCTTAGTGCCTTTCATATAAAGCACTACGTCGTTGCTATCAATTTCAGTCTGAATTTTTTCTGCAATAGGAGAGGTCATCTATTTTCTTCCATATATTTTAGTTATTTCACCCATTATATAGAGAAAAACTGCGCATTGCGCAAGATGCAAGGTTGGAAATTACGCTAAACCAATCTGATTGCGTTCCTGCAGTGCCTGCTGATATTGCGCTTCGGCGATTTTGGTATCTGGAGTTAACACGCTTGCAACGCCTGTTAAGGCTGCGCCCCCCGCTGCACCAAGTGTTCCACCACTTAACAATGCCTGAGGCATATCGTGCAACGGATTTTCGCTTACGGCGCGCAATGCGGGTGTGTTATTCTCAGTTAAACCACTCAATGTTGAACTGACCAGTCCTGCATTTTTTTCATCAATCGTGGCTGTTTTTGCGAGGTCAACAATGGCAATATGTTCGCCATCTGACAACTTAGCAACCCTCAGGTTGCTATTTCCCAGTTCCATGACACGGTCAGCATCATTTTCCATAAATTCAGCAAATGCTCTGGTACTGTTTTCTGATTTGAGAAGTTCCTGCAATTCCTCAGAATTTACATCATAAGACGTAATAGCTTCTGATAGTTGTTCTTTAAATTCTGCCTGACTTAACCCACCTTCCTGTTCAAAAATGCCACCTTCAGTCAGTTTATCAACAAGATTTTCTAAGCTAACATTCTCTTGCCAACTTTCTGAAAGATGGCTTCCAAGACGATCAAAGTTCGAAAGCCCGCCATCCTGTCCAGTATAGTCCAGTGCGGATTCAATAACACCTACCTGCTGCATTTCCATCAAATCCAGCTCTGCGGCTTCTGCAGCGCTTTCAGCCACCTGTCCGCCAGCTTCCATAACACTATCAATATAGTCCACATCAAATAATTCAAAGCCAGCAGCAATGCCCGCGCCCGTAATGCCGCCTACGGCTGCAACTGCAGCAAGCACATTCCCTGTATTATTCGCCTGTGGCGGCACTGCACCTGTATATAGATTACTCATAATATCACTATATCACGAAAAATGTGTATGTGTATGAAGGTTTGATGAAGATAAATGATTATGCATTTACAGTACCGAAAATTGATATATGACATGATAATTGTTTTCCTAAATAAAGATTGCAATCATCTGAACATATTGTTAATAACAGTTAAGTTTTTTAATTACCTACGGAATTTTTTATGACCAATACGACCCTTTCAGCCAATATTCTTCGTGCTTATGACATTCGCGGCATCATGGATGAAACACTTTCAAAAGACGTAGCATATGCTATTGGGCGCGGTTTTGCGACTCAGGTGGCGCGTAGCACGGGCAATAACACTCCTGTGATTGTGACTGCGAGAGACGGACGCGCAAGCTCGCCTATTCTGTCTGAAGGCTTGATTGCAGGGATGGTCGCCAGCGGGGCGCATGTCAAAGATGCAGGGCTAGGGCCGTCACCAATGTGTTATTATGGGGCATCCCGCGAAAAGGCGGATGCGGCGATTATGTTGACAGGGTCACACAATCCGCCAACGCATAATGGCTTCAAAATGATTGTGGCAGGCAAGCCGTTCTTTGGTGAAGATATTCAAAAGCTGGGCGCATTGATTAATGCAGGTGACTTCATCTCATCTGATGGTAAAAGTGAATTGCTGGATTTGAAAGTGGCTTATGCAAACCGTATGTTGGAATCATTCAACTTCGGTGATGTAAAAGAGTTAAAAGTCGTATGGGACGCTGGCAACGGCGCGGCAGGTGAAATCACTGAGATGCTGGTGAAAGAACTGCCGGGGCAGCACACCACGTTATTCACAGAGATTGATGGAAACTTCCCAAACCACCACCCAGACCCCACCGTTCCCGCTAATCTGGAAACGCTGATTGCCACCGTGAAAGAGCAGGGCGCAGATGTGGGGATTGCATTTGATGGTGACGGAGACCGCATTGGCGCGGTGGACGGCGAAGGCAATATTATCTGGGGGGATCAGATGATGGTGTTATTCGCGCGTGAAATTCTTTCCCGCAAGCCAGGTGCAACCGTGATTGCAGACGTGAAAGCCAGCCAAACCTTATTTGATGATGTGGAAAAACATGGCGGCAAACCACTCATGTGGAAAACAGGGCATAGCTTCATCAAATCCAAGATGAAGGAAACAGGCGCAGAAGTGGCAGGTGAGATGAGCGGTCATATCTTCTTTGCGGATGGGTATTATGGCTTTGATGATGGCTTATATGCCGCGGTGCGCTTGCTGGATATTCTGGCGCATAGCAAGGAATCACTCTCCGAAATGCGCATGACGATTCCAACTGTGCTTAACACGCCAGAAATTCGCATTGAATGTGCAGATGAGCGCAAATTTGATGTGGTGGAAGAAGTACGTGCGCGTTTGAAAAAGCAAGCTGACCTTGATGTGAATGAAGTGGATGGTGTCCGCGTGAAATATAAGGATGGCTGGTGGTTGTGCCGTGCTTCCAACACGCAGGCAGCGCTGATTGTGCGTTGCGAGGCGCAGACCGAAGCAACGCTTGCAGAACTCAAAGGCATGGTGCGTGAGCAGGTGGAAGCGAGTGGATTAAGTGTTGATTTTGACAATCCATCAGCGGGGCATTAATCGTAGCATAACCGTAATATATTATGCGTTGCCAAGCTGGCAGAAATCCTTTATTTTAACGTCATTCAATTTGACTAAAATAAAGGATTTTCATTATGTCACAAGCCGCCGCCAAGCAAGAAAGCAGCAACGATAACAGCGTCACAGTTGACCGTTTTTTTCATAACAGCCTTGAGCAGCGTGATGCTGAAGTCTTCAAAGCCGTGCAGGATGAATATAAACGCCAGAAAGAAGGCATTGAGCTGATTGCATCGGAAAATATCTGCTCCAAAGCGGTGATGGACGCGCAGGGAACAGTGTTTACGAATAAATATGCAGAAGGCTATCCCGGCAAACGTTATTATGGCGGTTGTGAATTTGCAGATGTGGTGGAAGAACTGGCGATTGACCGCGCGAAAAAATTGTTTGGCTGTCATTATGCAAATGTGCAGCCCAATTCAGGTTCGCAAGCCAATCAGGCAGTGTTTACGGCATTGTTGAAACCAGGTGCAACCATTTTGGGTCAGTCGCTGGCAGCAGGTGGTCACCTGACGCATGGTGCAGCGCCAAACCAGTCTGGCAAATGGTTTAATGCAGTGCAGTATGGTGTGAGAAAATCTGACGGCCTGATTGATTTTGATGAAGTGGAAGCGCTGGCACGCGAGCATAAACCTGCGATGATTATTGCAGGTTTCTCAGCCTATCCGCGCGTGATTGACTGGGCGCGTTTCCGCAAAATTGCCGATGAAGTCGGTGCATATTTGCTGGTCGATATGGCGCATATTTCAGGTTTGGTGGCTGCGGGGTCTTATCCTTCACCACTCCCACATGCACATGTGGTAACCACAACTACACATAAAACCCTCCGCGGTCCACGCGGCGGGATGATTTTGGCGCATGACCCTGCGATTGTGGTGCGTCAAACGAAATCTGGTAAAGACATCACGCTCGGTCAGGCGCTGAACAGTGCGGTGTTCCCTGGCATTCAGGGCGGACCATTGGTGCATGTGATTGCGGGGAAAGCGGTTGCTTATGGTGAAGCGCTTGAGCCAAGTTTCAAGCGTTACGGTCAAGCAGTAATTGAAAATGCCCGCGCACTGGCAGAAACGCTGGTGAAACGTGGTGCGGATATTGTGACAGGTGGTACAGACAACCATCTTGTGTTGGTAGATTTGCGTCCAAAAAACCTGACAGGGAAAGCAGCAGAAGAAAGCCTTGAGCGCGCTGGTTTGACCTGCAATAAAAACGCAATCCCATTTGACCCGCAACCCCCAATGATCACCTCAGGTGTGCGTTTGGGAACGCCAGCAGGCACAACGCGCGGATTTGGTACGGAAGAATTTAAACTGGTCGGTGAATATATTGGTGATGTGCTGGACGGTCTGGTCGCCAACCCAGAGGACAACAGCAAGGTGGAGCAGGAAGTATTTGCCAAAGTGAAAGCACTTTGCGCAAAGTTCCCGATTTACGATTTGTAGGAAGTGTGAACCCGTCATTCTGAACGCAGTGAAGAATCCATCTCACCGCTTGGCGCAAGAGTCTCTGGATTCTTCGGCTGCGCCTCAGAATGACGATTGCTGCTATCATCACCCTATAAAGGATAGAAAATGCGATTATTATGTGCAGTATTATGCGTGATGTTGTTGGCTTCGTGTGCGAAGCAGGAAGAGAAACGTACGGAAATTGTAAAAGTTCCCGAAGAATCTATAATAATGAAAAATCTGCATGACGAGTTTAGGCTTGAAGCATTACAACAGGCTAAAAAGATGCAAATTTATCCATTATCAAGAAAAGAGTTAGATGTCACATTGTCAGCGTATAGTACTGCTATAGCTAAAGACTTAAACATTCATTGTGAATTTCTTCAAGAAAAAGAGAGAGAAAAATTTTACGATAATATGTATATTCCTGCTGCAGTAATGCTTATATTGCTAGAAAAAAATCATGATGTTCCAAAAGTAGTTATAAAAGCATACGCAATGACCATAGCTGCAAGCGGGTTCAGAAAAGCAAAACAAGTAGATTATTTTAACTGTAATGATAATGCAAAAACAGTAGTTGAAGAGACAAGTAAAGTTATTTCTATCATGGCGGATATGCAAGAAAAGAAGAAAAAACAAAGTTTTGGAACAGAAATATAAAAAATGAAATGCCCCTTTTGCGGATTTGAAGATACTCAGGTGAAGGACTCACGCCCGTATGATGACGGGGCGGGGATTCGGCGTCGGAGGCATTGCGGGAAGTGTGATGAGCGCTTCACCACGCTGGAACGTGTGCAAATCCGCGAACTTACTGTGGTGAAGCGGGACGGCACGAAGCGCCCGTTTGATCGTGATAAAATCATGCGCTCGCTCAATATTGCCCTGCGAAAACGCCCTGTGGAGAGTGACACGATTGAACAATCTGTCGCGGCTATCGTCAAAAAACTGGAACTCAAAGGTGAAGCCGAAATTGCATCAGATGATATTGGTGAAGCCGTGATGGACACCCTTAAAGCCCTCGACCCTGTAGGCTATATTCGCTATGCCTCAGTTTACCGAGATTTCCGCGAAGCAGGGGATTTCGACAAATTCATGCGAGAATTGGGGCAAGAAAAAACCTCATAGCAAGGCTACGAGGTTAAATCAATTAATAAGCGAAAGCGTTATTCTAAAGTTTCATCACGCTCTATCACAAACTTGGTTGGAATAGGGCGAGCATTTTCAGCTTTTGAATAGGCAGCCATCAGTGTATCAGCTTTTCCGCGACGTACATCTACTTGAAAGTAATATGAGTCGTTGAGTTTTTGAATGCCGCTAGCACCAGTGACATCTATTTTCAAAACACGAGAAATTGTTTCTGCTTTGGCATCAAAAGCAGCGCCTTTGTCACACCAAAATTCAATTTCTGCCTTTTCTTTACCTTTTTCGCGCGGTTCATACTCACCAGCTCTGCATTCAAGCTGTGATACTGTTTCATCAACAGATTCTGAGCAGCCATACGCGCCGAGAGTGAATATAAAACCAGCTAAAACTACTAGAGAAGTTTTACTTTTCATGATTCAAAATTAAATCAGTAGCCTTGACCCATAGTTATATATGTCCAAGGAATATAAGGAGCGGATTTCAAAAGAAATCTCAATGTTTAAAACATAGCACTCAATTGCGGTTATAGCAGATTGTCATCTGGCAGCAATAAAAAAACGCCCTGCCTTTGCAGCCAGAGCGTTTTTTAGATCTATATGCGAATCGCTTACTGCGCTACATATGGCATCAATGCCAGATTGCGGGCGCGTTTGATGGCGGTTGCCAGTTTGCGTTGCTTCTTTGCAGATACTGACGTGATGCGGCTTGGCAGAATTTTGCCACGCTCAGACACGTAACGTTGCAACAATTTTACATCTTTATAATCAATCGCTGGCGCTTTTGGCCCTGAAAGAGGGCAGGTGCGCTTGCGGCGGAAAAATACTTTTTTGTTCATTGGCGCGTAGCCAACTGATTTAGCGTCATCTGACATAATTATAGATCCTTATGCTGCGTTATATTCTTTTTCATCATCCTGACGGATAGGAGCCGATGCTTCTTTTTCAAGCGCGTCTACTTTAATTGTCAGGTTGCGCATGACCGTTTCGTTCAAACGGACTTTACGCTCAAGTTCATGCAGGGTTGGTGCATCACAATCCAGCCCTAGGAACACGTAATGTCCTTTGCTGTTTTTGTTGATTGGGTATGCCAGCTTGCGCAGCCCCCAGGATTCCTGCTTTACGATCTTGCCGCCTTGCGACGTAACGATTTCAGAAAATTCTGATGTCAGTGCTTCCACTTCAGAATTGTTTAAATCTGGTCGGGCGACAAATGTTACTTCATAAAATGCCATAATAGTTTGTCTTCTTAAGTTAAATTTAAAAAATGGTTGGTAAGCATACACGAATTTGCTCAACTCTCAAGCAAAAAAGAAAATTGGCGCAGCCGCTTGCATGGCTGGCAGTTTTGGCATATATTACATGGCTTAATCGAACAAGTAACGAGCCTTTTATGACGCATGATGTGATTTCCATTCGTGGAGCTAAAGAACATAATCTTAAAAATGTTTCTATTGATATTCCAAGAGGGAAATTTGTAGTGATTACGGGGCTTTCGGGTTCAGGAAAATCTTCACTGGCATTTGATACGCTTTATGCGGAAGGGCAGCGCCGTTATGTGGAGTCCCTCTCTGCCTATGCGCGTCAGTTTCTCAACATTCAGGATAAGCCAGATGTGGAATCCATTGAAGGTCTGTCACCTGCCATTGCGATTGACCAGAAAACCACTTCTAAGAATCCGCGTTCGACGGTGGGAACGGTTACAGAGATTTATGATTATATGCGTCTGTTATATGCACGCATTGGCGTGCCATATTCTCCCGCTACAGGGAAACCGATTACCTCTATGACCGTATCACAAATGGTGGATGCCATTTTAGAACTGCCTGAAGGCACTAAGATTTATCTGCTTGCACCGTTTGTGCGTGGGCGCAAGGGAGAGCATGTTAAAGAGCTTTATGACCTGAAAAAACGTGGCTTCACCCGCGTTAAAATTAATGGTGAAATTCATAATATTGATGATGCACCTGCATTGGAGAAAAACAAAAAACACACGATTGAAGTGGTGGTGGATCGTCTGGAAATTAAAGATGATCTTGGCAATCGTCTGGCAGATAGTGTGGAAACGGCTGTAAACCTTGCTAATGGTTTGATTGGTGTTGAAATCGTTTCCTTGCCAGACGGTGCGCAGACAGATCACGCCGTTGGTGACGTGATTCAGCATTCAGCAAAATTTGCCTGCCCGGAATCTGGTTTTACGCTGGAAGAAATTGAGCCACGTTTATTCTCGTTTAACAGCCCGTTTGGCGCATGTCCTACGTGTGATGGCATTGGCACGCAGATGTATTTTGATGAAAAGACGATTGTGCCAGATGAGCGCGTGTCACTCTATGAAGGGGCGATTGCACCGTGGGCAAGCAGCCAGTCAAAATATTATATTCAGACGCTGGATGGTTTGGCTGCACATTACAAATTTTCCATGCATGATCCGTGGGAAGATCTGCCAAAATCCGTGCAGGAGATTATTCTATATGGCTCTGGTGATGAGTCTATAAAAATTACCTATTATGATGGCGCACGCACTTATAAAAGCGACAAACCTTTTGAAGGGGTGATGCCGAATTTGCAGCGTCGTTACCGCGAGACGGACAGTGACGCAGTGCGCAGTGAACTGGAAAAATATCAGAATAAAGCAGCATGTGAATCCTGCGATGGGTATCGTCTGAAACCTGAAGCGCTTTGCGTGAAAGTGGGCGGGCGGCATGTTGGTGAAATCTGCGCTATGCCGATTGATGAAACCGCAAAATGGTTTGAGGAGTTGGAGCCAAAACTCACGCCGAATGAACAGAAAATCGGTGAGAAAGTCCTGAAGGAAATTCGTGACCGTATTGGCTTTCTGATTAATGTCGGATTAGATTATCTGACATTAGCGCGTTATTCTGGCACGCTTTCAGGCGGGGAATCGCAGCGTATTCGTCTTGCTTCACAAATCGGGTCTGGCTTGTCTGGCGTGGTATATGTGCTGGATGAGCCATCCATCGGACTGCATCAATGTGATAATGACCGTTTGCTTTCCACACTGAAACATCTGCGTGATCTGGGCAATACGGTAATTGTAGTGGAGCATGATGAAGATACAATGCAGCGCGCAGACTGGCTGATTGATATTGGTCCTGGCGCTGGTGTGAATGGTGGTGAGATTATTTCTCAGGGGACACCACAGGATGTGATGAATGATCCAAAATCCATCACGGGGCAATATCTGAGCGGTAAAAAACAGATAGATATTCCAAAGCAGCGCCGCAAACCATCCAAGCATAAGCGCATTTCGGTGAAAGGGTGTACGGCAAATAATCTTAACAATATTGACGTGGATATTCCGCTGGGCATTATGACATGTGTCACGGGTGTTTCTGGTGGTGGTAAATCCAGCTTTGTGATTGAGACATTCTATAAAGCTGCCAGCAAGCGGATTATGAACACGAAGGCAACGCCTGCGGCACATAAATCCATACGTGGTCTGGAATATATTGATAAGGTAATTGAAATTGATCAATCACCAATCGGGCGTACGCCACGTTCCAACCCTGCGACCTATACTGGCGCGTTCGGACCAATTCGAGACTGGTTTGCAGCACTGCCAGATGCAAAATCTCGCGGATATAAATCTGGGCGCTTCTCATTCAACGTGAAAGGTGGGCGTTGTGAGGCTTGTCAGGGTGATGGGCTGATTAAAATTGAAATGCACTTCCTGCCAGATGTGTATGTCACGTGCGATGTGTGTAAAGGCAAGCGCTATAACCGTGAAACGCTGGAAGTGCAATATAAAGACAAATCCATTGCCGATGTGCTGAACATGACCGTGGATGAGGCAGTAACATTTTTTGCAGCGCAGCCAAGCATTGCTGAAAAATGCGAAGCATTGAAGGAAGTGGGGCTGGGGTACATCCGTCTTGGGCAATCTGCAACGACGCTCTCAGGCGGTGAAGCGCAGCGCATTAAGCTGGCGAAAGAACTTTCTAAACGTGCGACTGGACGCACACTTTATATTCTGGATGAGCCGACGACAGGTCTGCACTCGGAAGATATTCGAAAACTGCTTGCCGTATTGCAGCGTCTGGTGGATAGCGGCAATACGATGGTGATTATTGAGCATAATCTGGATGTGGTGAAAACCTGTGATTATGTGGTGGATATTGGACCTGGAGGCGGCAATAAAGGCGGAAATCTTGTGGTGGCAGGCACACCAGAAGATGTGGCAGCGTGCAAAGAGAGCATCACGGGGCAATATCTCAAGCCATTGCTGGAGAAGGGCAAGAAAGCCAAAGCGGCATAAGTAAAAAGAAAAGCAGGCGCACAATGCGTCTGCTTTTTTACAATTATAGGATAGGTTTGAAATGTTCTTTCAGGTTGCTAATCTGTTCTTCGCTTAGTTTTTTCTTTGTAAAAAAGCGAAATCCACGTATCGTATTGCTAGCTAATGCGCCTTGATAGTGAATTTCCTTTATGGAAACATTTTGCTTGATCAACTCACTTTGCAAAAGCTCAAGAACATATTTGTCAGCGTGATTTGACCGAGAGGTAATTTCTATGCCGTCATATGCTCCACCAAACCATTCGGTGAATCTGATGTCCAAAATTTGAATTTCTTCCATAATAAAAAATTGAAGTAACCCGCAGGACAAAACAGCTTCGTTAGCGGGAATAACCCGAATATTATATAATAATATTGCAGTTCTGAAATTCAGAAGAAGTGTTGATTAACTTGCTATAGGCAGAATGCAACAGAGTCAATAGTAAATATCGCTAACATATAATTAAAAAAGCAATTTCCTTTATAATAACTGTTGACGCATATTAACCAAATCTCTATAAAGACCGCTCACCTACATAAACTATTTTTAGTTTGTTGTTGCTCGGTTCGCCGACGATATATTTTTACACGGCACCGACTGGTGAATTGTAAACTCAAAAGTCCTAAATTATAGGCACTTTTTAACATGACTACTCTTACTAATTCGCTTTTGAATCCTGCTGACTTAAACTCCTCTGTTGGTGTGCTAAGTGGCTATTTTGAAGTTGATAGTTTTTCTGTACCTTCTCAAGAAGAAGGTGTTTTCGACCGTTACACTAACCTCAGCGGATTAACTGAAAGCGATACAGCATTAGTTCTAACTGGAGCTGATAAAGTCGCTACCCGTTTGGTAGAACATTCTGTGGCACTTAGTCCAGAAGGTGAGTTTGTTGATATTACTGGCGTTGAAGGTTTTCGCGGAAATCCTCAGCGCGAAATTGGAGATAATAAACTTTACGGTAATGTATTGTTTGATATTTTTGGCAGTAGTCAAAAATACACAGGCTTGTTTGGTTTAACCTACGCTCAATTTGATGCAGACGATTTGCTTGCTCCGCAGCAAGAAATTGTTCTCAACAACTTTGATTATGTTTCCATCATCCAAGATGGAGATGACAACCAAGAACAAATTGATGTGCTTCGCAATAACATTGATGAAGTAAACGGTTATGTTTTCGTAACTAACGAAGCAGACTTAGTCTAAGAAAAAACAAAAAACCAACGTATCTTCCCTTGAAGATATAGCATGATTTTTAAACCGAATAGAAATTCCACAGCCCTTGCTGTCGCATTTCTCTCGGTTTTTTTTTACCTTATGCTTTGTTATACCATCTGTTAAAGTGCGCTGATGACAGCCAGAATTTTATATTACGCATTGTGCTTTTGCTTTATAGCGTTCGCCTTATATGACCCTGAGCCTATTACAAAGGGTGCTGCTGCTATGACAGGCTGGTTCGTTGCGGATTATGGGTTTATGGTGTTGATAATCTGCGCAACATTCATTCTGTGCTGTCTGGCGTTGCTTATTTCGCCGTTCAGGCGCGTGCGCATTGGTGGGAAGGAAGCGATTCCCACATATAGCACTCTATCATGGATAACCATGCTTTTTGCCACGGGCATGGGGTCTGGTCTGGTGTTTTATGGTGCAGCTGAACCACTTACGCACTATATCAATGCACCAGCAGATGTTACCCCGCGCAACATCCCGCAGGCAATAGGGCTGAGCTATTTCCATTGGGGGTTTCATGCATGGGCAATATATGCGGTGGCGGGGTTGAGCATCGCGCATATCTGTTTCAAAGAAGGAGGCATGTTGACGCCAGCTGCATCATTAAAACAAAAAGGTATAGCGCGCAGGCTGGTGAACTATGTTGCAATTATTGCGATTGTTTTTGGTGTTGTCGGCGCGTTATGCATGGCAGTATTGCAGCTATCAGATGGCATTTCCCGCCAACTGGATCTAAGTCGGGTGGATGCATCCTTAATTAAATATGCAATGCTTGCGGCGCTATGTATCGTGTTCATTCTCTCAAGCTGCACGGGGCTTGGGCGCGGCATTAAAACGCTTAGTAATCTGAATATTGCGGCTGCCATATTGTTACTGACCTTCGTATTTTTTGCTACGTGGAATTTGCCTTATGTTTCTCTGATTACAGAAGCACTTGGTGAATATGGCGCGATATTGTTTCACCATTCGCTGCGCCTCTTTCCATCCCCCAAAATTGCCCACTGGCAGCAGGACTGGAGCATCAGCCTGTTTTTATGGTGGGTGGCGTGGGCGCCATTTGTGGGCGTGTTCATTGCACGTATTAGTTACGGACGAACCATAAAAGAATTTATCATTGGTGTGTTATGTGTGCCAACGCTTTTCAGCATAATCTGGTTTGGCATATTTGGCAGTGCCGTACTATCAGAACCTTCATTGCAACCTGAATTATCTGCGCTGGCAGATGCACCGCAGCAAGTGACATATCGCCTGCTGAACACGCTGCCATATAGCGAAATAACGACTATTGTTATGCTGCTGCTGTTGTTCGTTTTTCTGGTGACAAGTGCAGATAGTGGTGCTTATGTGCTTGCCATGTTTACCTCTGAATCGCATTACACGCCAACAGTGCGGGCGCGGCTCATCTGGGGAGTGGTGCTTGGTGCAACTACCAGCATAATTCTACTTAGCAATGGTGGCATCAATATGATTAAAAGCATCGCCATTCTGGGAGGCATACCTTATCTGTTCATCATGGTTTGGCAGCTTTATGTATTATTGCGAGATTTAATGACAAAAGATTCATCTGCTGCGCTACTAACTTCTAAGCATCAATAACTTATATTACATAGTATAATAAAAGGAGATGCATATGCTCACTAAAAGAGCTGCTCGGGAACGTGGCACAACTGAAACAGACTGGCTCAATTCACATCATAGTTTTTCCTTTGGGCATTATTATGACCCCACCTATATGGGATATTCTGATTTACGCGTGATCAATGAAGACCGCGTAATTGCAGGGGCGGGTTTTGGTACGCATGGTCACAAGGATATGGAAATCATCACTTACGTGTTAAGCGGTGCATTAGCGCATAAGGATTCGATGGGCAATGGTTCCACCATCACACATGGTGATGTGCAGATCATGAGCGCTGGAACAGGGGTAACCCATAGCGAATTTAATGCATCCAGCACCGATCCAGTACATTTTTTGCAAATGTGGGTGCTGCCAGACGAGCAGGGCGCTCAACCACGCTATCAGGAGCGCTCATTTGATGAGCAGCTGCAGCAGGGTGGGTTTGTGACCGTGATTGCACCAGAAGGTGACAATGCATTGCACATCCGCCAAAATGCGCGATTGCTGATTGGCAGAATGTCGCAAGGGAAGACTGAAACCGTCACACTGGCAACAAATCGCAAAGCATGGGTGCATGTGGCATCAGGTGAGGTGAGCATTAATGATCAGGCGGCGCACGCGGGGGATGGGGTTGCCGTCCAGCAGGAATCCGAACTGACATTTAATGCATTGCAGAATAGTGAAATACTGATATTTGATTTAACAGCATAGGAGTTTAACATGACTAAAAAAATAATTGCTTTTGCGGGCAGCACACGCAAGGAATCATTGAACAAAAAACTGGTGCAGGTGGCTGCGCAGGGTGCGCGGGACGCAGGTGCAGACGTGACTTATATTGAGTTAGCAGACTATCCCATGCCATTTTATGATGGTGATCTGGAAGCGAAAGAAGGTTTGCCAGACAACGCACTGAAACTAAAAAAACTATTTATCGAAGCAGACGGATTTCTGATTGCGTCACCAGAATATAATAGTGGTTATAGCGCAGTGCTGAAAAACACTATAGATTGGCTTTCCCGCAGCTCAGAAAAGAATGAAGCGCCTCTGGCTGCCTTTACAGGCAAAAAAGCGTCTATCATGGCGGCATCCCCTGGTGGGTTAGGTGGTTTGCGCGGGTTGTATCAACTTCGCAATCTGCTGATGAACATCAATATATTAGTGCATCCCAACATGCAGGCGGTGGGTGGTGCATCCGATATATTTGATGGTGAAGGCAACATCACAGATGCAAAAAAACGTGAGAGCATATTGACGCTGGGCAAGCAAACGGTCGATATGATCAGCTAGAATTTTGTTTAAAGAGCGTTATGATGCATAACGCTCTTCTTCCGTTTCCAGTAGCGGCACATCCAGCCCTTCAATTTCCTGCAGGGCTTTGCCAGCAATGCCTTGCAGATCGCCATGCAAGCCAACAATAGAGCTAAGTACCAGATTTAACTGTTTATCCCTTTTAGACCATTGCTTTTCAAAAAATTTTCTTTCTCGCACTAAATCTTCTCTCATATCATTATATTTTTCAACAATTGCTTCTACTCTGAGACGAAATTCTGCACCTGTGAGGTATTCATATACAAGCTCCATCTTAGTTTGCTGTCCTAATTGAGATTGTTTTGCCTGCGCCACTTCAAGCAATCCTTGACGAAGTGCTGCTGACAGAGGCAGCACATATTGTGGCGCACATATCCATACGCCATCACGTTGTCCAAAAGTCTTTATATCTTTTGGCAAGGTGAATGATGCAATAATGGCAATATTCGCTTTGGCAGCGCGTTGGTCATCGCGTAACTTAGAGAGATAGGACTCCTGCCATGTTTTGGTGCGCTTCATTTCCCATAGCATCACTCCCGCCTGCACACCAGTTGCATCAGAAACATGTTGCAGAATATCTCCGCCATGCTCACCTTTGGGGACAGGGGAAATCTGGTCATAAATGAAGTGTTGCGCCAGTTCTTCTTCCAGCTTCATTTCCAGCACTTCGCCCTGAAGCTGTTGCGAGCCTTGCTCTGCTTTCTTTTTGAGTTCCTCAATCTTGCGCTGCATAGATTGCATCTGTTCTTCTTTTTCCCGAAGTTTCAGATCTGCTTCCTCTTTGGCTTCTGCCATCACTTTTTCACGAATTTCTCTGGAAGTGGCGTTCAGGCGTTTTTCAATGGTCAGTTCAATCTCACGCTCTTTTTCTTCCAGATCACGTTGCTTTTTCAAAAATTCTGCCTGCTGCTTTTGTGCTTCCTGCAATTTGGCATCACGCTGCGCCAGCAATGCCTGCAAATCTTTGTTTTGCTGCGCCTGCGCATCCATATCCAGTCTGGCAGCGCGAGCGGCTTTTTGCGCTTCTTCCTGAGCAATCTGCTTTCGGGCTGCAGCCATTTCTTTTTCAAGCTGCTCCTGAATCTCTTTTTTCGCGTTGGCAACATCCTGCAGCTGGCGTTTAATATCTGCCTCGCGTTTGGCAATGTCTGCATCCTTATGTTTTAATTCCGCCTCATATTGTTTGCGCATATTTTCCACCAATGGTGCAGCGAGGGATTCGGTCAGTTTGATATTATGTGAACATTCGGGGCAGCGTATGGTGGGTTCTTGCATGGTGTTTCCTGTGGTTGCTTCGGATTAAGAGTAAGCAAGCCTTGCCGCAGATGCAAATGAAAATGAGCTATGCTGCACCCTGAATTTTTGCCATCATATTGAACAACAGGTGAGGTTTGTTAAGATACAATGATTCTGCATCATTGAAAATATGCAGTGTTTCTTTCCACAAACCCTGCAATGTGTCACGCGGATGCGTTTGCGCTATATGGTGATATGTCTGTGTTTCAAGTTCGGTTATGGAATCAACATGTTGTGAAACAGTGATTTTTGCCGCATTGAGCAACAACGTTTCAAACAGACGCTGCACGGAGGAAAGCGGGAAATCTGCATCTTTTGTCAAGGTTGCGCTAAAACTGGTGGCTTTCTTCACGTCAAATCGAGATGCACCGCTGATTTCCAGCAACGTTGCCCAGTATTTTTGCCAGCTGGTGCGTTGCCAGAGCTGCGCCAGCCCAGGTGAACCCGCCGTCAGGTCATAAAGCTGGCTCGTGCTTTCAGTTTCTGCTGATGCGCCTGTAATGCGTGCAAATGCCTGCTTGTCTGGCGCGGTGAGCGCAACGGCGCGGCAGCGGGAAATAATCGTGGGTAATAGTGCGCCTGCACGATGCGCAACCAGCAAAAATAATGTGCGGGAAGGGGGTTCTTCCAGCCATTTCAGCAATGCATTGGCAGCGGCATTATTCATAATATCCGCACTATCAATAATCACCACTTTCCAGCCTTTCTCACCTGCTGTAAGAGAAAGGAATTGCCCGATTTTGCGCACCTGCTCAACAGAGATTTCGCTTTTAAAGGCTTTCTTCTTGTCATCCCATACAGGGCGCAGCCACATAAAATCAGAGTGTGAACCTTGCTGCATACGTGAAATTGCAGGGTCATTTGCATCAAAATTCAGTTGGGCAGGGGCTGTGGATGGCAGGGCATCTCCAAAGAGGCTTTCTTCATGCGCTGGCGCTTCAACACCTCCAGTGAGCAGCGTCGCGGCAACATGCCATGCCAACGTTGCCTTGCCAATGCCACGCTGACCAGAAAGCAGATACGCCCCTGGCACACGCTGATTGGCAATGGCTGCAGCAATTTGCTTCTGTGCGGCGTCATGCCCATAAAGTGGGGTTGAAAGATCAGGCGCGTCTAACATAGATGCACATCAACATGCTGCATAATGTGATGGTGAACGGATTCCACGTCCTGCGATGCATCACAGACCACAAAACGATTTGGCTCTGCTTTGGCAAGCTGCAGGAAACCTTCGCGCAATGCCTGATGAAATTCAAACTCAAGCTGTTCAAAACGTGTGTCTTTATCATTGCGGGATGCGGCGCGTTTCAGCCCGATTTCGGGGTCAATATCCAGCAGAAATGTCAGGCTGGGTTTGACATTCGCAAATAAAGCGCGGTGCAGCATATCATAGGTCTGCACGCCGCATTTTTTGGCAATTCCCTGATAAACGCGCGAGGAATCATGAAAGCGGTCTGAAATGACCAGTGTTCCATTTTGCAATGCAGGCAGAATTTTTTTGTGCAGATGCTCATTGCGCGCTGCCAGAAAAACCAGCATCTCGCTCATTGGCAGCCATTCTTCTTCCTGAGATTGCACCACCAGATTGCGCAATGTTTCAGCCAGTGGTGTGCCGCCAGGTTCACGCGTAGTAATATGGTGTATGCCGCGTGTGTTCAGCGCATCGCTTAATTTGGCAATCTGCGTGGTTTTGCCACAACCCTCGCCACCTTCAAAGCTGATAAACGGAGCGCGTAACATCCCGTTATACAGCACCTATGAGATGTTTGATGTTGCTGATGAGGCGGGAAAGAAAATCTGCTTCTGCAACATCTTCTCCTGCAATCAGGGTTACTTTTTGTTCAGGCATATTCTGATTTGCAATCGTTGCCGTACCAATTTTCTGCCCTTTTTGAATAGGCGCTACCAATGTCTCATCCAGGGCGAATGTTACTTTGCTGTTTTCACGCCCTGTAACAGGAACGGAAATAGTATCATTACTGCTGATGGCAATAGTTTCTTTTGCGCCATACCATACAGGCAGTGTTGCCAGCGTTTTGCCATTCAGGTTTACGTTATTAAACGCAGCATATGCATAGCGATAGAGCTTTTCTGCAGCATCTGCGCGAGACTTTTCGGAATCCAGCCCACCAACCACGACAAATACGCGCCGTCCATCCTGCTCGCCAGAAATGGTAATGCCATATCCTGCAGCTTCCGTATGTCCTGTTTTTAGCCCATCAACACCGATATTGCGGGATAACAGCAAATTGCGGTTATATTGACGAATATCATGATAGGTAAATTCTTTTTCTGCATAAACAGGATAATAATTCGGGAAATCCTTTACGGTGCGATATGCCAGAATAGCAAGGTCACGTGCTGTAGTTACATGCTCATCATCTGGCCAGCCTGTAGCATTTTTGAATGTGGTGTTATTCATGCCCAGTTCACGCGCTTTTTCAGTCATGCGTTTGGCAAACAGTTCTTCGCTGCCTGCAAACCCTTCAGCGAACACAATGCACGCATCATTGCCAGACTGAATAACGATGCCGCGCATCAAATCCTTCACGGCAATATCATTATTGAGCTGCACAAACATTTTGGATCCGCCTTTGCGCCATGCCGTTTCGCTGACAGGATACGTCGTATCTTCCTTGATCTCTCCTGTTTTCAGCGCATCAAACATGATGTACGCCGTCATCATCTTGGTCATTGATGCGGGATACATGGTCGCATCAGCATCTTTTTCAAACAGAACGGCTCCCGTCTCCCCATCCATAATAAGGGCAAAAGGCGCTTCTGTTTCTACGGCACTGGCGGGCAGGGACAGCGCAATAATGCAGATGCAGAAATAACGGATAACAGGTTTAATCAATGACAATTCTAGCTCCTTCGATACCAAGTTGTTGTGCGCGATCCATCAGCATGACCGCCTGCTCATATTCTTTTACAGGACCAACCATTACACGGTAAAGCGGGCCTTTATTACTTTCAATCAACTGCATACGCGTGCGACCGATGGCTTCCAGTTTTTCCATATGTCGTTCTGCATTGGTTTTGTTTGCAAATGCAGCCGTTTGCACATTATACGTTGTGGATGCTGTCTGTTCCTGTGACGCATTCTGGATGATCTGATCGAATGTCAGACCAACATCCGCTTTTGCCACTGCGCTATTCTCACGCTTTCTGAACTCAGGACGGTAGGTTTCCTGTTTACGCGATGAACGGTAGGCTGACGTACTTGGTTTATAAGAACGTGGCAGTTTCGCCACCTGATTATCATCATAGGATGCTACTTTATAATCATAGGTCTGCATATAATCAGGTATATCAATATCGTTATTCTGCAGATAGGCGATAGTACGGTTTGGCAGATATTCTACCTTTACTGGTGCAACACCAGAGCCGATCATGTTCAGTTCCTGCGCTGCTTTTTTAGAAAGATCAATGATACGACCATGTGCAAATGGGCCGCGGTCATTCACCCGCACTACGATTGATTCTCCTGTGTCCGTGCGCGTAACTCGCACCATAGAAGGCAATGGAAGGGTGCGATGCGCTGCAGTCATGGCATATTGATTGTAACGTTCACCGTTGGCAGTCTGCCGCCCATGAAAATTGGGACCGTACCATGATGCAGTGCCTGTTTCAGTGTAGTCAGGTTCGTATTTCGGCTGGTAACGCACCCCTTTAATATTATAAGAACGACCTATTTTAACAGAACTTGGTTTGTCTGTGCCGCCATAAGGCGAATATTTTGGTGTTTTTTTGAAAGGATTACTTGGAGTGACGTAATCCACACCGTTTCTGACACTATCTCCTACGGTAGTGTTATCAGAGGTACACGCCACAAGCCCAAGCGCAGATACCAGCATGGCAGCAGAGGGGCTTTTTCTCACAAATTTATAACTTAGTCGTGTGGTATGTTTGGTAGTGAACCACGTTAATTTTAATGGAAGAATAATAGCCATTTTTTTCAGTGACATGGGTTATACTCCTGCTTCAATCTCATCTGCCAGCAAACCAACTGCCGTGGCAAAGAGTCTTGAAAAATTCCATTTCAGAAATACGTCATAATTTGGATAAATCAGATATGCGCCTTCTTCAGGTTGCCCAGGTAGCATGAAAGCCGCCTTTAAATCCACATCTGGCAATGGTGCTCCATTCGCAAATGTCACACCCTGACGTTTCCAGTGTGAGAGAGGGTAGAACGCTTCTCTGTTTTCCTGACTGAGGTCAAATCCTGCTGGCAACCGCACTTCGCGCCCCCAGCGTTCATCTTCCGCCCAACCGCTTTTGCTTAAATAATTGGCAATGGAAGCAAATACATCTGGCAGGGAATTCCAGATATCCTTATCCCCATCCCCGTCATAATCCACCGCGAAACGCATAAAGCTGGATGGCATGAACTGGGATTGCCCCATAGCCCCTGCCCATGAGCCTTGCATATCTTCAAAGGTGATGTGGCCATCCTGAATGATCTGCAACGATTTTAAAAACTCGTCTGTAAAAAATGCTTCGCGTCGCCCTTCATATGCCATTGTGGCGAGTGCGCGTGGCACGCTGTAATTCCCTGTCACCTTGCCATAAGAGGTTTCCGTTCCCCAAAGTGCCACGATATATTTTGCTGGCACGCCGTAATCTTTTGCCACACGATCCAGCAATGCGCGGTGTTTGCGGTAATGCTCGCGGCCTTTCTGCACACGGTAATCAGAGACAATGGAATTTTTATATTTCGTCCATTTAAATTTATCTTCAGGCTGAGATTTGTCTGCGCTGATCACTTTTTTGTTGGGTTTGAACCCTGCAAACACTTTGTTCAGCAATGCGTCACTTGCCCCTTGCGCACGTGCTTTTGCCTTCATTTCAGTGACGAACTGATCAACTGATTTTGCATCAACATTCATAGGCGCACCCGCACACCACAAAGCAACAGCCATCGCTGCACCATATATTTTCCATCTCTTCATAAATTTTGTTGTAGCAAGCATTTTTATTTTTCTCAAGCGTTAAGGTGTGCAGATGCATTTATTGCGCATCGCCCAAGAGTCTGATATGAAATCCTTTCCAAGTCGTTTATATGAGGTTTTTACTCATGACTATTATTTTCAACGCCAAGATAAATAAATATTCTGGCTGCGGTTATTGGGGAACCCCAAAAGAAAGTCAGAATCAATATAGTTATTACGGTAATGAAACTAAAGGTCCTGTCGCATTTAAAGGCAGAATTGAAGATAAATATGGCAACTATATTGCAAATATAAGATGCGCATGGGTCTCGATGCCTACTGATGAAGATGAAGATGATGGAGAATATAAAATTACTTTTGAGTCTGAACGTCATCTGGACTTTCAAAAAATTGATTTTGGTGAATATTACGACTATTATCTTATGCTAGAGGCATAAATAATGTTTTACTCTTTCATTCAGGCGCAATAGCGCCTATTTTTTTGCCATGACATTTATTTCTGACTCTATAGCATTTCACCATATTGCCCAATATATGCCAGCGCATCATGTGCATATGGTCAGTGATGCAAACACATTTGCTGCCTGCGCTTTTGACGCATTGCCAGAATGGATAGATCGTCACTGCCAATATGACGCTTCACCCGTGGCAACAGCACATGCAGCCATTGAACTGGCGCAGGCATCACGCGGGTGCAGTGCTTTGTTGGCGGTGGGAAGTGGCACAATAAATGACATCTGCAAATATGCCGCGCATTTGCTGCATGTGCCTTATGCGGTGATTGCGACTGCCCCTTCCATGAACGGATATGTGTCGCCCAATGCGTCCCTCAAACTGGGCAAGCATAAGGAGTCCATTGAAGCAAGCGCACCTGTTGCCGTGTTTTTTGATGATGCTATTTTAGCAGATGCGCCAAAGCGGTTGATTCAGGCAGGGCTGGGGGATACGCTATGTCTTGCCACTGTGCAGGCGGATGCAATGCTCGCACATTATCTGGCTGGAGCAGAATCTTATGAAGCGTTATTTGAAACAATGCATGAAGATGAAGCCGTTCTGCTTAAAGCGTTGGAGAAAGAAGAAGGTGCTACAACATTTTTGATGCAGGCGTTGCTGGGGTCTGGGAAGGCAATGGCGCTGGCAGGCAGCAGTGCGCCCGCATCGCAAGGGGAACATATGATTGCGCATTTGCTGGATATGATGATCCCTGAATTATCGCATTATTATCACGGTGAAGTGATTGCTGTGACCACCATGACTATGGCGCGCCTATGGCAGCAGGCAACGACTATGGCAGGGCAGCCTGTCAGCCGAAAAGCGTTTCCATTTGCCGCGCTGGAAAGCCGCTTTGGCACGATGCAGACGCTTAAATGGCAACGCGCTTATGAAGAAAAATGGGCGCAGGTGCTGCCCACAGCAGTCTTTCCTGATATGTCTGCATGGATTCCTGATGCGCAGCGGCTGGAAGCGCTTTTAAAAGGAGCAGGATGTCCAACGAGTTGCGATGAGTTAAATGTGAATGAGGATATATATAATGAGTCAGTAATTTATGCTGCATTCACCCGAAATCGTTTCACTCTGTTGGATATGATGTCTTTTGAATAAAAAGAAAGCGTCTCTGGATAGAAACGCTTTAAGTTATTTATTTAATGATAATGTAGTTACCGTCAATTTTAACATTCCGCTTTGCATGTAAGATTGGCATGACCCGCGTAATTACTAAAGTATCCATTGTTTCATCAACGAAAAACTTCCAGATTTCCTGAGTTGTATAGACACCTTTATTTTCAGAAACAAAGCTATTAACGCGATTTTCCAGGTTGCTATGTTCGAAGTAGTACATAATCTATGTTTATATAAAGAACTGCAAACCTGTTTAAATGTTGCACGCAAAAAGTCAAATATTATTTCAGTTGCAGCCAGTGGCGTTGCATCCACCAGAATGCATAGGCGGTGGACCAGCCTATCATTAATAAGCCTACCAGTGCTTCGAATGTTCCCAGCAAGCGAATGCCGCCTTCTGGAATATAGTCACCATACCCTAAAGAAGTGTAATTTGTAGCTGAGAAATATACATAATCTGAGAAGTGAGTGCAGCTGCATCCTTTGATATTGCCAAACTGAAACCATAGGTCTGTCGCATAAAATGCAAATGCGAATATCCAGATATGCAACACATGAGACAATGCAAGCACCAGCATGGTTGCAAGCATTTTGAACGGTTTGCAGCGTTTGGCAATAAAACGCAAAGCGCTTTCATGCGCAGAAATTACCAGACCCGATGCGGTGAGCGTGATGCACCACTCCCACATAAACTGCATCAGCCACGCCCGCGATACATTGGCACATCAAGCGCAGGAACCCACACACCTTTTGGTGCTTCTGATGTCTGGAAGAAAATATCAATCGGAATGCCTCCGCGAGGATACCAGTATCCTGCGATGCGCAGCCATGTCGGATCAATTTCGTCTGCAATCCGCTTGCCTATGGAGACAGTGCAATCTTCATGAAATGCACCATGATTGCGGAAAGAACCCAGATATAGCTTTAGTGATTTGCTCTCCACGATGTGTCTGCGCGGCACATAATCAATCACCAGATGCGCGAAATCTGGTTGTCCTGTAATGGGGCAAAGAGAGGTAAATTCTGGGCAGGTGAAGCGGATGGCATAATCCACATTGGAATGTGGGTTATCCACTTTCTCTAATGTTGCATGTTCAGGTGAAGAGGGAAGGTCTGTCTTTTCGCCAAGTTGATTCAGTACGGTATAATCAGTATTTGCAGTCATAATATGCCTTTTGTTTTGGCTAGTCTTAGCAAGATTATGCGCAAAAAAAAAGCCTTTACCTGACTATATTAGTGGTATTGGCTTATAACTTCGCTCTTAGGAAGTCCTGCAGGTTTGCAGACCTTCACTGTTGCGAATGTAATTTTAGTTTTTACACCATCCAACACAGCGTTAAACCCGTCGATTCTACCGTTTTCGTTGGAGTCGTAAACACGCAGAATCTTTTCTTGGTCAACATTGGTGTAAAACCGTTGAATGGTAGATTCAACCTGATCTTCACTTTTTAACGCTGGTTTTAAGAACGTCACATTTCTTTCTGTAGTATCAAAATTTTTGACAACTGTAATGAAATGTATTTCCTCACCCGTAGGTATATAGCCAGCTTTACATAATGGTTCTTTGGCTTGCACAGGTGCGCAAAAACCTAAGAATACTAATAATCCTATGAATCTTTTCATGTTTCACCTCTGAACGACACGTACAGGTTTATTAAAAATAAACCTCTATGATGCGCTAGATAGGTGAGGAGTCAAAAAAGTTGCAGCGTGGCAGAAAATCTATGTCAGATTAAGTTACTGTTTCAGAGTAAAACATATATGCTGCAGGCACAATGATTATCTGAGATAAAAAAAGCCTTTACTGATTGGGCAATCGGTAAAGGCAGAAAGTGGACTTTATCTTATATTTCGGAGTTCATATCACCATAAAGCATTTTTAAGCTCTCTGAACCCACTGCAAACAATGTTGGTTTTCCGTCTATGTAGACTGAAAACCAGTCTACAATACCGTTATTGTTACGGTCTTTTGTTTTCAAATATTCATTATCTTCATGCTTTTTTAGATAAGGTTGAAGAGCTTGTTCGGCTTCTTCAAAACTATCATAGTCTGGAGAAAGGTCTTCTTCATAGCGTGTCATGTCGTCGCCCCAAGTCCACATGCACCGAAGTGATGGATGAGAGGCTGTGAAGACGAACTCCTTGGTCCATTCAACAGTCTTTGTTGGTTCGCCACATGCTTGTGCAGCAGTGGTAAAACCAAAAGCCACAACTAAACCAGTCAATAACGTTTTGATTTTCATTTTTAATTTCTCGTAAACAACATGTGCAGACTAATATAAAAATTAGCCTCCAGAATGTGTTTTAGAGATGCAGGCGTAAAGTAATACGCGATGTAACAAAAAGTCTTTGATAAACAAAGATGATGGATTAACTAAATAATAGCATAAATAAATATGATTAGCAACAAGGCTACATCTTCACTGCAAAGCAATCCTGATTCATGGCGGATAATTTGTTGCACACTTTGCGCGCGCGATCTTCGCTAAGGTTTTTAAGACGCGCGCGATGGAATCCGCGGCTGCCATTTTCAGCATATTCCACATCAGCAACAGCGTTGCGCAGCTCAGAACGCACATTGCGTGCCACTTGTGACAGGGCGCGACGCGCACTCAGCGTATCTTTAAAGACACCAATCTGCACTGCCCAGTTTTTCTGTGGACTCACCTTATTTTCCTTGAAGATATAGGTTGGAACGGTAAATTCCTTATTTAACGTAGCAAGCTGATAATCCAGTGTGTTTTTCTCTGGCATCACCTGTGGTTTGGCGATGGTGGAAGGGGCAGGCTTCGCCACTGGTGCTACCACAGGCTTTGCAGCAACGGGCGCGCTGCTGGCTTTGCTTTTACTGATAATATCGTCAATTGAAATATCCAGTTTGCTTGGCTTGGCAGCTGCATCAGCATCAAAAGAAAGGCTAATCGTGTTTTCAGTTTCTGGTTGCGGGGAAGCAGCCGCATCTGAATCCCCCAAAATAGCGCTCAGACGCGCCATTTCGCCTTCTGAAATAGCTTTATTGGGTTTCATGGTGATTGGTGCTGCTTCTTCTGGCGATACGCTGGCAAGCTGCAGCGGTTTCAGCACAGGAGCAGGATAAACCTCGATAGTGTCACGCTTGACATTAATGGCAGTGTTCAGAGCAGGGGTGTTATTCATATTTTCTGCAGATGCCAGCAGTTGATTTCCAGAAAATTCTGGTTTCAATTGTGGCACTGGAGCATTTGCAACTTTGTAATTTGCATTGGTCTTTTTGCCAGCCAGCTGGTTTTGCGTTACTTTCAGCAATTCCACCATTTTTGCGTCGCGTGAACTGCCAGACGTGCCGCCCATAACCACGGCAACCACGTTGGCATCCCGCGTTTTCAGTGAACTTACCAGGTTAAAGCCAGATGCACGAATATAGCCTGTTTTAATGCCATCCACCCCTGGTAAGGCATCCAGCACGCGGTTATGTGACTTAAAATGCTTTCCTTTATAAGAGAATTTTTTAGTCTGGAAATAGTTATAATATTGCGGGAAATCGCGGCGCAGCGCCATTCCCAGTAATGCCATATCATAGGCAGTGGTCGTCTGATATTGGTTAGGCAAGCCATGAGGGTTTTTGAAATAGGTATTCTGCATCCCCAAACGACGTGCTTTTTCCGTTGCCATTTTTGCGAAGCGTGCTTCACTGCCGCCAAGATGTTCTGCCACTACAACAGCCACATCATTTGCAGAGCGCACCACAAGCGCACGTATTGCCTGATCCACTGTGATGGCATCACCTTTGCGAAGCGAAATATTGGTTTGCGGTTGCGCTGCTGCATGTGCTGAAGCGCGCATCTGTGTGCCGAGCTTAACATTGCCAGCGCGGAGCTGTTCAAACAACATATATAAGGTCATCATTTTGGTCAGGGATGCAGGATAGCGCTTTGCATACCCGTTTTCCTGATGAATGACCCGTCCTGTATCCACATCATAAATCAACACGGCGTGTTTTGAGGCAATCGCACTGCCCGACGTGCTGACACACAGCATCACAGCGACAATGAGAAAAGAGAAAATAGAACGTTGCATCATATATAGTTTAGTGTTGTTTATTCCAGATTAATTGTAGCATATTTGCTCATATTATAACAGTAACATAGTAACTAAACTATGAACAAAACAAGAGTATTTTTGACTAAAATACCTCTTAAATACTATATATGCCTGTTTTTTGCAGATAGCGCCAGTGAAATTCTCATCATGCTGGCGTTTTTAAATCTGTCAGACTATACTCAGTTTTATGCGGTTTTTCCTATGTTATTGTATAATGTTCGTGCTGTGTTGCTCTGCCGTGCTGGCAGACCAGCAAAGGGATATTACGCGACTCACCTCCAAAAACATCAAAAGCATCACTATTTTAACTGACCATAGTCTGATTGTGCCGCTGAACCTGCTCGCGCGGGATTATTCGCGCACTGCACGCATGTCGGTCACGACAAATATTGGGGATACGCCGTCACATATCACTGCGATTGAACTAGGCGCGGAAGCGAATCTGGTGATTACTCCAAAAGAACAGTGGATTGCAGATTTGCAGCAAAAAGGGTTGATAGACGTATATTCCCGAACACCGATTGCACGCAATCAGATGGTGCTTGCAGGCGCGCGCACTATGAGAATGCCTAAACCGCTGAACAAAAATACGTCACTGAGAGACTTAACGCAGCACCCGCTTGAATTTATGATTAATTTTGGTGACCCCGAAACCAACGCAGAAGGCGGGTTTGGCTTAAGCATTTTGCGGCGTATCGGGCTGCTCGGTGAGTTTGAACCGCACTATCACTTTTTCCGTTCCATGCATGATATGATGGAAACACTGGCAGCGCCAGAAGCGATCGGTTTTGTTTATCGCAGTGAAGCGCTGCTATTCCCTGAAGTGCGCATTCTGCAGCGTTTTGACAGAGAGGTCGCGCCGCCAGTATCTTATGAAGCGGTGGTGATCGCAGGTGAAAATATGGAAGAAGCGCGGGAATTTATCGCCTATCTGCAAAGTGACCATGCGCAGAGTGTGTTTCGGCAATATGGGTTTGATACGGTCTTTTAATCCGCCATTGGTTCAATGATCGTCTCAAATGTGCCGTCCTGCTGTGCGCGTTTGTAAAAACAATGGCGGCGCATGGTGTGGCACGCTGCGCCAACTTGCTCCACTTCCACTATCAGACTGTCATTATCACAATCTGTATAAAACGCTTTCATATGCTGCACATGCCCAGACGAATCCCCCTTGCGCCACAAACCCTGTTTCGAACGGGAATAATAACACACCCGTCCGCTTGTCAGCGTTTCATGCAGCGCTTCTTTGTTCATCCACGCCTGCATCAGAATCTGCTGCGTGTCTGCATCCACCGCAATGACAGGCAATAGCCCATTTGCGGACTTGGCAAAATCAAGCTGGTTGATTAACATAGCTGCGGCTTTGGTGGTGAAGTTCATGATTTTATCCTGAAATGGTTACGAAGTGATAAGCCAATCATAAAGAAGCATATCAATGAGAAAAAGGTGGTTATTTTTCGGACTAGAACTACGAAAGATTTTAGTCCGCTGCCACTTTCAAACAGCTTCATAATATCATGAGTTGCCTTATGGTTGCTGCCTAAAAAAGGGAACATATCATTAGCGGTTAATTCAAAAGCATAGAACATTGCTGTTTTGTATTCGTTAGTTGCAGCAACTATAAAGCAATTGTTTACAAGCCACAAAAAAGCAAATATTGACATCAAAATACCTGTAGCTTTCAAAGTATTATTGCCTTCTCCCAGCATAATATAAATATCATGCAATGATTTTTTATACCCATTCACCAAACGTCCTTCGCTTTCGAGGCGTTTATTATGAAAATACTGTTTCATCGGAATATTTTGGCTATCCTCCATCAACTGGATGAGGGAGGACCACGCAGAAAGTAACATCGTCTGATTACATTCTTTTGGGTTTTTAATTATAGTCGTTTCGTCAAACATCATTGCTGGCGCTTCTGCTCCTCCAAAATGCGGGGGCATCGCAAATTTAGCGTTCATAAAATAAGCGAATGATTTAAATTTGGTGTTGATGAAGGATGCTGCATAAAAGTTCTTGAATTGATGTGCATCATCTTGATGGTCTAAATTAATAATTTTTGAAAATACAGTGTTTTGAAAATCTGCTTTTTGTTCAAAAACAACATTGTCAAAAACAGCTACACCATGAAATTTTGCTTTTTTAAAGCTTATATCTCTGTCAAATATTGTATTTGTGAATAAAGCTCTATCAGAAAACGTACAGCTCTTAAATTGACTTTCAAAGCTGCAATTATCAACTGAGAAAAATTTAAATTCGTGTTCTACAAAATCAAAGCGGAATTTAGAATTTACTGCTTTGAAACTTGATATTGGATAGATATTCCCGTTTTCTCTCTCTATATAATTATCTGCACTGACAAAATCACAAACACCTTGCATGAAGTTGCAATCTATCAATTCAATATTAGCAACTTTGCCCATAATGCGAGCGTAATTCGGAGAGCAGTTTATGAATTTCAATCTTGAAATATCATTGTCTGTAATCTCAATTTGGCTTTCGTGAGCAATATTACTGAATTCTAAGCTACCAATTTGACACCCCGTGAATGAAATATTTCTTTTTTCTAAGCTACAATCAATTGCAAATAAAGTAAAAATAAAGCCACGGAAACCAATGCTATTTTGTTTATAATCTTTTGTGTTTTCCTCGCTAATAGTCAAAACTTCATTTTCAAGAGGGTCATCCATAACACGCCAAGGTGAAGGAGAATAACTAAAATTTTCAAAATCTCTTGCGTCACTTTCAAGATATGTCAAAAATTCATTATTTGAAATATAGCTGCACTTCTTGCCAAAATCATACGCATTGACTCTTTTAATAAATTCTGAGTCGGAAGCTGTTCGAATTGCATTTTGCTGTATATTACTATAGTTATCTATTGATTCTAAAACTTCTTTTCTTTTATGCTGCTTTAAAAGCACATCGTACGTTACAAAAAAATTCCATGACACATGCCCATCATCACTATAGCCATAGTGTTTATCAAATTCTTTGCATTTTTCCAGAATCTCTAAGCCGCGTGCATTCTGAATATCGTAGTTCATGATATGCTTATAGTCGGCGATGGCGGGCGTATCATCCCCTGATGCATAATATTATTCACGCGTATCATACTGTCTTTTGCCATCTTTGATGCTCGTTCATCTATGCTGACTGTTGTTCCCTGTTCAGTGATGTGAATGGTGTGAGGCTGAAACTGGCGTGTGTCTGCCAGTGTTCCTGCATTGAACATATGTGTTTTCGCGTCTGATGGTGGCGTTTCATCGAAATAGAGCAGGTGGGTGTGTCCGCTGTGAATGTTGGTGACGGCGGGAATCATTGTGCCATCTGTTTGTACTACGGGTTTGAGCAGGTCAGAATCAAACAGATGCTCGTAAAGGGCGGCGCGATATTTTGCGTGATTTAAGTGATTGACTGCCTGCTGCCAGAGCGGCTGAACATGGCTTTTTACATCTGCAAATAAATGCCTGGCTGCGGGTTTTATGATATCTGGCAAATGTGCCACAATATGCGCGCCAACACCTGTTTCCGAGTCTGCAAAACGTTCAGTTGCGTTGGGAAGATGCCTGCCTTTTACATTGTCCCCATGCACAAACAGCGTGTCATTAATATGCAATGCAACAGGGTGAACATGCAGACGATCCGCATGTGTTTCGCTTAACGCTTCAAGCATCTGGATCAATTCAGGGTTGCTATCATGATTTCCTGCAATCAGATGCAGCACCCCGCCAGTGTCTTTTGTGTGTTCCAGCCAGGCAGTGATCCGCAAAGCGTAATTCTGCAACGCAGTGTCTATAGTGATGTTTGGTGGTAAATAAACTGATTCAAAAACGTCACCTGCAAGAACAAGATGGTCTGATCTGGCAAGACTGTCTGTCACCAGCGCATCAATCTGTGTTTCAGTCATTGCATGTTGCCTTCCTCCTGCAACAGCAGGGCGGTCATACATGCCGATATGCAAATCAGACATGGTGTTGATTATGCTTCCCGAAGGCACGATACATGCGTCACGGTCAGCGTCAAAAAAATAGGCAGGTGATGCAGTCTTTTTCATAAGTCGGTATTTTCTGTACCATATCATACACAAGATGACTTGACCAGCAACCCCAAACCGTTTATACGAAGTGCCTAGTCTTTGTGGCGGGTGTAGCTCAGTTGGTTAGAGCGCCAGATTGTGGCTCTGGAGGCCGCCGGTTCAAACCCGGTCACTCGCCCCACTTTTCTTTAATGCTTGTAATGTTAGCAAAACTGCTTTATAAGAAAATTTGTCCTTTATTTACACAATAGTCTTATGACTTCTGAGTACCAGATTCCAAGTTTAACGCCTGCTCAAGATGCAGAAAAAATTGATCGCACAAATGGATTATTCCAGACTGGCGATACAACATGGGCACTTTTTAAAAAATATAAAAAAGACGCTGTTGCTATAACTAAAAAAATCTTAAGCCAGTATAATCGCAGAATTGTATATCAAGGCTGGGTTTACAAAGAGAAAAGTAGCAGCAAAAAGAAGTGTTACATGATAGTAACTATTGAAAAATAACGTATAATCAGCATGGCAACGCCATGCTATTTTTTTATCTATATTATAAAAACATTATCTCAATTTACGGACGTTCATTCCAGCTTTTGCAGCTCCAGCCTTGCTCTGCATCATATTCAAAAATGGACAATGCCCCCGTTTTCATTTTGATGTGATGTTCGGCGTAAAACGCATTAGCATCTTTCAAAATATGCGGTGCGAAACGGGCGATGCCGTTGCTGGTGATGCACATCACAATATTTTCGCTCTGATTATCAGAAAGATAATCTGCAAAATTCTGCCAGTCCTGTTTTATGGTTTCAGGGGATATGTTCCAGCCTTCGGGCGGGGTGGCGTTTTTGTCCCACGCATCCAGCGCGTCCTGACCGATGCGGGCAATAACTTCTTCCTCGGTTTTGTTTTCATCATCACCATAATCAATCTCATCCAGAAAAACCAACGGCATGGAATGGACATTCCAGTCATTTTCACTATTGATGATGGTCGCCATTTCTTCTGTACGTTTCAGAGTCGATGTATAGATATGTGCAGGCTTTAATTGCTGCTCTTTTAAGTAACCCGCGATGCGTTTTGCCTGATTGCGCCCTTCTTCAACCAGTGGAATATCCGTGTTTTTTCCCACTCGGCGCGGCGTGTCATCTGCATCAAAAGTGTTGCCATGACGCGCAATAATCAATGTCAGCGTCATTTTTAAGCGTCTGCCATGTGGGTTTCTTTCATGGGATCACCATTATGGATGATATAGGACTCTGCGCGTTTGACATCTTCCGCGCTGTCCACACCTGAATTCACATAATATTGATGTTCCACAGGCACACAGCGAATGACAAACTGGTTCTCCAGCAGGCGCAACTGCTCTAGCCCTTCCAGCTGTTCATACAGACTTTCTTCCATCTCGCTGTAGCGCGAGAGCATTTCAGGGGAATAGCCATAAAGCCCGACATGCTGATATACTGGGCTGAGCGGCGAATCACTGCGCAATGCATCTTCCTTGCGAACGGCAGGAATGATATTTTTGCTGAACCAGTATGCCCGCTTGCTTTGATGATTGAACACGGCGCATGTGCCGCTGAACGGCGTGGTTTGTTTTGCCTCCCGCAGATTGTCCAGCGCGTCCCAGCTGAGCTGCTGCACAGGGGTGACCACATCACATGGGTCCTGGCCATAGGCTTCAATCAGCGCGCGGATGAAGCGTGGCGGGGTGAGGGGCGCATCTCCCTGAAGATTGATAATAAAATCAGCGTCAGACTGCAGTGTTTCCACTGCCTGCGCCACTCGGTCTGTTCCGCTTTTGCAATGTGCCGAAGTCAGCACATAGTCTATGTTATTGTCACCACAATAGCCACTGATGCGTTCATCATCTGTTGCAACATATATTTCAATATTCTGCATATTTGCTGTGGCAGCTTTGGCGCAATGGACGGTGCGCTCAATCATAGTTTTTCCTGCAATCTCTGCAAGTGGTTTGCCAGGAAGGCGGGTGGAGGCGTATCGGGCGGGAATAACGATTAATGTTTTCATAACTGCAATATAGTCTGCTGCATGTTTTGTTGCAAGAGGACAATCCATTTCTGAAAAACGCTGAATTGCTACATCATATGCGTTGTTGATTGTAACTTGCCTAAAAAATGCTATAATAAAATGGTTAAATAGAAAAAATGAGGAAGATTATGCAAATTATTGTGTCTGGAAAACAGGTAGATGTTGGTGATGCTCTGAAACAACATGTAGAGGACCGTATGGAACAGGTGGTCTCAAAATATCTGGATAAGGTGAATACGATTACCGTCGTACTATCAAAAGAGGCACATCAATTTACAGTCGATATTTCTGGAAATATTGGTACACATAGCGGGTATGGTCTTAAATCTCAGGCAAAGGGTTCAGACCCTTATGGCGCATTTGATGCGGCGGCAGACAAGGTGGAAAAACAGCTGCGCCGTTACAAACGTCAGTTAAAGAATCATCATAATGCAGCCACCAGTGATGAAGCATTGCTGGACGCATTCCCTGCAGCGAAATATGTTATTTCCTCTGATGAGCGTGAAGAAGAAGCGCAGGATGATAATCCGTTAATCATTGCGGAAACAGAAATGCGCATTGAAACAATTACGGTGAGTGACGCTGTAATGCGTATGGATTTGGGGGATTTGCCAGCATTGATGTTCATTAATAGTGCCAATAACCGTCTTAATATGATTTATCGTCGTACTGATGGTCATATTTCATGGGTTGACCCTGAGACATCTCCAAAATCCGTTGCTGCAGCATAGACGCGCTGCGGATAGCCAATGTTGGGATTAGTTATTGTCGGGCACGGAAGAATTGCCGAATCTTATATCGAAGCTGCCGAGCAGATGATGGGGGCGCAGCGCCAGTGTCGCGCTGTGTCCTTCAACATTGGTGATGATCTGGAAGAAACACGTGAGAAGATCTCCAGTGCGGTAAATGAGGTGGACACGCAGCGCGGCGTTATTATTCTGACCGATATGTTCGGTGGCGCACCGTCCAACCTATCCTATTCTGTGGCAGAAAACCGCATGGTTGATGTCATCGCGGGGATGAACCTTGCCATGCTGCTGAAAATTATCAGCCTGCGCGAATTGTTACCCATGAAAAAGGTCACACAGGAAGCCAAGCAGGCAGGGCTGAAATATATCAATATATTATCTGAATTAATGGATGAAAGTGCCTGATTTCAGCGTTGAATTTCTGGGGATTCTGTGCGCACATCAGGCGTAGCAGTGGGCGGTGGAATGTCACCATAAGCTGATGTTTGTGGCGCGGATGCAACTCTGTTTTCTTCCTGTTCCGCCTGATAATTCTCTACTGAGGTTTCCGTACGGTTAGTCATATTATGAATAAAGCCAGCAACGCCTTTTGCACCAAGTTCTGCAGCGCCAAAGAGGCGTTCTCCCACCATTTGAACAAAATCAATCACTTTGTTGGCAGCGCCGCCAAAACCTTCTGTGCCGAGATTGTTATAGCGCCATTTCTCGAATTTTTCAGCAGTCTCTCCCGTTGCCTGAGATGCACCATTCCACGCCTCACCAACAAGCTGTGCGCCGCTTGCCGCTGTGTTTTTTGTCCAGTCCCAGAAGCGCCCGAAGCCAATGCTGGATTCCTGACCGCGTTCATATCTGCTTTCATATGGGTTTTCGCTCATGTCTGTATAGTACCATCTTTTTGTGACAGTTTCATGTAATTCGCTGTAATTTGGCAAAAACAATTTCAGAAGATTAGGAAAAAACAATTTTTTGTGCCATAGTATGCAACAGTCAAACGCGGAGAAACTCATATGAATGGCGCAGAAGTATTGGATATTGGCAGAGATGCACTCTATATTTTGCTGAAAATGTCTGCCCCCGTGATGATTGTCTCACTGGTCGTGGGGTTGATTGTGGCGCTGTTTCAGGCGCTCACGCAGATTCAGGAAATGACGCTTACATTTGTGCCAAAAATTGTGGCTATTTTCCTCACCCTGATGATTGCACTGCCTTATATGGGGTCAACACTGGGTGATTTTTACGAAGAGTTGATGGAACGTGTGGCACAACCTGAACCAGAAGATGACGGTTCGCTGCGTTAAATCCTATGGATATTAATCTGCTGGAAACCTATCTTGTGACGCAGCTTTTTGCTGTGTTGCTTGTGTTTGCGCGCATGGGGTCTGCGCTCCTTGCCATGCCAGGTTTTGCAGAACCCTATATCAGTATTCGTGCAAGGTTGCTGCTGGCGCTGGCATTTTCTTTTGCATTAGCTCCGTTTTTAGAACGGTTTCTGCCCGCCATTCCTGATGACCCGTTCCACCTCACCATCATGCTGATAGGCGAAATTGGAGCAGGGTTGATTATGGGAACCGTAGCGCGATTTCTGGTCAGTGCCATGCACGTGGCGGGGATGATTATTTCTTTTCAGTCCTCTCTTGCGCTTGCCACCCAGTTTGACACAACGCAGGCATCGCAAGGCTCTATCTTCGGTAACTTTTTGAGCCTGTCTGCCATTTTATATATATTTACACTAGATCTGCACCATATGCTGCTGCGTGGTGTGGCAGACAGCTACACATTGATGACCCCAGGACGAATGATTCCCTTTGGTGACATCTCTGAATATCTTGCAGTATTAGTGCAGGAAATTTTTGAAATTGGTGTGCTTCTTGCAGCACCTTCTATTGTGATTGGTCTATTACTATATCTCGCAGCAGGAGTGCTGGCGCGACTGATGCCGAACATGCAGGTGTTTTTCGTGATTATGCCGCTGCAGCTTTTGCTGAGCTTTTTCGTGATGATGGTGGTGTTCAGCGCCATTATGACCAAGTTTATTACCAGCTTTACTGATATTTATTCAGACTTTCTGCAGGGGTTGTAAGACGGGAATATGGCAGAAGGCTCCAACGAAGATCAGTCACAAAAGACTGAAGAACCCACCCGAAAACGGCTGGAGGATGCACGCAAGAAAGGACAGATTCCTTTTTCGCGTGAGGTAAACAACTTCTTTTTGCTGTTTGTCTTTGCGGTGCTGCTCATCTCATTCAGCCCATATCTTATGGGCCGTGTGAAAGATACGTTGAAACTCTTTATCATTCGCGCAGAAGATTATACGATGGATAGTGGCGGCATCTGGCTAATCATGTATGATGTGTTGCTGGATTTAATGCTGATCCTGATGATCCCGCTGGGCATGACCGTAACCGCGGCGCTTTTTTCTGGCATTTTGCAGACGAAGTTTAACGTCTCAATGGACAGAATCAAACCGAAACTGGAAAAAATATCCATTCTGAAAGGTGTTAAGCGCATGTTCTCACTGCGTAATTTTGTTGAATTTCTTAAAGGGATTATCAAAATTTCGATTGTAGGAACAATCGCCTTTTTTGCCGTAGAACCCTATACTGACATGATGCGGGTGCTGCCTTTTTACGATATAGATAATATGCTCGGTTTTCTGGCTGACATGACGCGGCGTATTATGATAGGCGCAGTGATAGTTGTGTTTTTAATTGCCGTGCTGGATTATGCCTATCAGAATTTTGAGTATCTCAAAAATCTGCGCATGAGCAAGCAGGACATTAAAGATGAATATAAGCAGCAGGAAGGGGATCCGCAAATCAAAGCGAAGTTGCGTCAAATCCGCATGGAACGCGCCAAAGGTCGTATGATGGCCGCTGTGCCAGATGCAGATGTGGTGATTACCAACCCAACGCATTATGCCATTGCACTGAAATATGATTCGGCCCTGATGCAAGCGCCCGTGGTGGTGGCAAAAGGAAAAGACAAAGTGGCGCTGCGCATCCGCGAAATTGCCGAAGAACACCGCATTCCGAAATTTCGGAATCCTGTCGTTGCACGCGCCTTGTTTGACAGTGCCGAGCTTGATCAGGAAATCCCGACAGAGCATTTCGGCGCTGTGGCGAAGATTATTGGATATGTGTATAAAATGCAGGGCAAGATGCCGAAGAAGAAGTGATATCGTCATGCTGAGCGAAGCGAAGTATCCAGTGAGGCTTGGTGCTATCGGAGAGATGGATTCTTCACTGCGTTCAGAATGACGGGGTGAGCATTACTTAATCAACCCCTCAGCACGCATTGCCTTCTGCACGCCATCACGCGCCAACATGCGCTCTTTATATGCTACCAGATTTTTCCACGGCGCTAAATCTACGCGGATAGGTTTGTGCCACGTTAGCACCGTGAAAATATACGCATCAGCGATGGTAAATTCGCCCATAATATAATCTTTTTCTTCCAGATGCTTATTCAGATAATCATAGCAATTTTTGACTTTGCCAATATAGAGGTCACGCACTGCTTCGCCCGTTTGCTTGGCATGGAAAATTGCCCAATGCGACTTATGAAATTCGGAGGCGCAATAATTCAGCCAGCCTTGCAGATGTGCGCGTGCTACTGTGCCATTTTCTGGGGCAAGTTTGGTTTCTGGCTTCAAATCTGCCAGATATTGCATGACGGCTGCGCCTTCACTGATACCTTCACCAGAATCCAACAGCAGATAAGGCACGGAGCCTTTGTCATTAATGGAAAGAAAATCATCCCCCGTTTCGGTTTTCTTCGTGTCAAAATCCACACTTTCAATTTCATGCGCAATGCCTGCTTCATGCAGCACAATGTGTGAAGCCAGTGAACATACGCCTGATTTGTAATAAAGTTTCATAGTTATTCCCTAGATTATTTAATCTTTCAGTTAAGAGAGTTTCGCGCCGTTGCAAGTGCTGCTTGAGCAATATCAACTAATCTGCTACTCATTGGCTTATGGAACAGGATATTATCGCATTGCAGGAACTCTGCACGCATCAGTCGCGTGAGATATGTGAGTTAAGCGATGAGATTTTTACGCAGCAAAAACAGATTATGGCGCTTGAGCGCAAAGTGGAATTGCTGATCGACCATGTGAAAAAACAACAGATGAGTGACGGTAACGGGATGCGTGATACATCTCACGAAATGCCGCCACCGCATTATTGAGTGATATGAAATACAGAGATGAATATACGGATGCTGCCAGATTACTGGGGCAAAAGCTGGAGCAATATCGCAAGGCAAAAGGGCTGACATCTTATGCCCTTGGTCGAGCGATCAATGTGAAAGAGCAGCAGATCTTAAAATATGAAAAAGGTGGACTAGTGCCACTTCGCATTCTGGAGCAACTGGCAGACGAACTGCATGAAGGAGCGCAGAAGAAAATTATTCGTCGCATCTCTTTCCTGCGCAAATTGCAGGATGAAACAGGCGAGGAACAGCATGAGCTGAAAGAATATTATAACGAAATTTTCCCCGATATAGGATATGATTCATGAGTGTACTTTCATTAATTTACGCACCAGACCCAATTTTCAAGAAAAAGGCAGAGGCGGTGACGCAGTTTGACGAAACACTGAAAGCACATGCGCAGGACTTGCTGGACACGCTGGAATATGAGCAGGGTGTGGGCATGGCATCGCCAATGGTGGGGGTGTTGCAACGCATCATCGTGACGGATTTGCAGGAAGGCGGCATCAGTGCGCCACGGGTTTTTGTTAATCCTGTAATTATTGCAGTCAGTTCAGAAACGCAGACACATGAAGAAGCCTCGCTCTGCTTCCCTGGCATTGGTGCAGAAGTGACGCGCCCGCTGCGCATTACGCTGCAATATCACACGGTGGATGGTGAGACCAAAACAGAAGAAGCCGAAGGGTTTTTTGCCAGCGTAATTCAGCATGAAATGGATTATCTTGATGGTCGGACGTATCTTGATCATCTCTCCAAGCTGAAAAAAGATACGCTGATGCGCAAAATGCAAAAACACATGAAGAAATATCCGCCACATGTGCATGGTGAGCATTGTCATCATTAATGCATTATGATGCCATCATCATAGGCGCTGGTGCGGCGGGGTTGTTTTGCGCCATGCACGCAGGCGGCAGAGGCAAACGCGTGCTGGTGATTGACCATGCCAAAAAACCTGCTGAAAAAATCCGCATTTCTGGCGGTGGGCGCTGCAACTTCACCAATCTGCATACGCGCGGTGAAAATTTCATTTCAGACAATCCGCGTTTTTGTTTGTCAGCTCTGAAAAATTATACGCAGCAGGATTTTATTGCACTGGTTGAAAAACACGGCATTGCGTATCATGAAAAAACGCTGGGGCAGCTTTTTTGTGACAATAGCGCGCAGGATATTATTTCCATGCTGCTGAATGAATGTGCAGATGCAGGTGTGGAAGTGCGTATGACTACCGCAGCGGCAGAGATTCAAAAAACCGATGATGGGTTTGTAATGATCCTTAACGGTGAAAGCGCAACCTGCAACAAGCTGGTGATTGCCACAGGCGGGTTGTCCATTCCCAAAATGGGCGCAACGGGGTTTGGATATGATGTAGCGCGGCAGTTTGGGCATAGCATCATTCCAACAGAAGCAGCCCTTGTTCCCTTCACCTGCGCAGGGGAAATGCTGGAACACGTCAAATCACTCGCGGGCATTTCCGTTGCCATCACGGCGAAATATGGCAAGCAGCAATTTGCCGAAGGCATGTTATTCACGCATCGCGGCTTGAGTGGCCCTGCCATTTTGCAGATATCCTCTTATTGGGAACAGGGCAAAGCAGTGACGCTGAATCTGCATCCGCAAGCCAGTGTTGAAGCGTACCTGCTGAATGCAAAACAGCATCAGCCAAAGCAGCAACTGCTCACTGTGATGTCAGACCTGTTGCCGAAACGTCTGGCGGCAAGCCTGTGTGGAGAACATGCTACAACCAAACTGGCAGAATGTTCGGACAAATCCTTACGCGCGCTGGCTGAACGCATCAATGCATGGCAGTGCTTGCCAAACGGCACGGAAGGATACCGCACGGCAGAAGTGACCAAAGGCGGTGTGAACACGCGCGAAATTGATTCCAAAACAATGGAAAGCCGAAAATGTGAGGGCTTATATTTCATTGGTGAAGTGCTGGATGTGACAGGGCATCTGGGCGGGTATAATTTTCAGTGGGCATGGTCTTCAGGATATGCTGCGGGCATGGCGTTATGAGCGTATTTTGCGAAGTCTACGAGCAATGTGGCGGGTGCGCCTTGCAGCACATTACAGCAGTTGAATATGCGGACAAAAAACGCAATATAGCGAAAAAAGTGCTGGAAGATTTAGGGCAGGATAAAAACACTCTGCAACCGCTGATATTAGGAGATAAAGCGCAGCGCAGGCGGGTTGAGTTGAAAGTGCGCGTGGCAAAGGGGGAGGTGTCGCTTGGTTATCTGGCAAAAAAATCACATGATCTGGTTGCCATTTCACATTGCCCTGTAACAGCACCGCCCATCAACGCAATGTTGCCTGCGCTGGAAGAGCATATTGCCGCTTTGAAAAAGCCAGGCGTGATTGAAGCAGTGCAGATGACGAGTGTGGCTAATGGCATTGATATGCTTATCATCACCAAAGCGGCGCTTCATGCAAAAGATGCTGAGGCTCTCAAAGCATTTGCCGAGGCACAGACTGTCTGCCGTCTGGCAACCACGCAGGATAGGCGAGATGTCAAATTGCTTCATCACGGTGAAGCAGTAATATATTTTGATGACGTGGCAGTCTCTTTGCCCATTTCCCCTTTTTTGCAGGCAACCAAGGCAGGGGAAGAAGCGATTCGTGATGTAATTTCACATAATATACAGGGCAATCACATTATTGATCTCTATTCAGGATGTGGCACTTATAGCCTACCATTGGCGAAAGCAGGCAGGCAGGTGGCAGCCTATGAAGGTAATTATGAGATGGTGGTGGCGCTGAATAATGCGGCGATTGCAGAAGGAATTGACGCAAACATTACAGCGCATCAGGCAGATTTGTTCAAACGACCGCTAACCGCAAAAGCGTTGCAGCCCTTTGAGAGCGCTATTATCAACCCGCCGCGCAACGGTGCATTGCCACAAATTAAAGCGCTAGCCATGCGAGAAATGCCGCAAGTGATTATGGTGTCATGCAACCCAGCAACCTTTCAGCGCGATGCAGCGCATCTGCTCAATTCTGGTTATTCCCTGCAATCACTCACTCCCATAGACCAGTTTTATATGACGCATCATTTAGAACTGGTGGGTGTGTTTGCATTTACTCCACAGTAACCGATTTTGCCAGATTGCGGGGTTGATCAATATCCGCTCCTTTGTGCAATGCTACGTAATATGACATAAGCTGCAGAGGAACGGCATATAGAATCGGCGCAACGAAAGGGCTGCAATGGGGCAGGGCAGCACTATGCGTCACATTGCCTTTAAATGAAGCAATTTTTTCTTTTGAACTGATCAGCACAATATTGCCTTTTCGTGCTGCTGTTTCTTCAAGATTGGATGCGGTTTTTTCAAAGAGTGCATCATCTGGTGCAATCACGATGATAGGCACACCATCATCCACCAGTGCTATAGGACCATGCTTTAACTCACCTGCTGCATAGCCTTCTGCATGAATATACGAGATTTCTTTCATTTTCAGCGCGCCTTCATTGGCAAGGGGGTAGCTTGTGCCACGACCGATAAACAGCATATCTTTGGCATACATCAATGCCAGCGCCATCTGATTATATCTGGGTGCGTCCTCAATCGCAATCTGCACTAATTCTGCCACGCCTGAAAGCTCATGGCGATGTGACTGATATTCTGTTTCGGACAATGTTCCTTTGCTGCGGGCAATTTCAAGCACAAAGCACGCCAGCGTAGTGAGTTGCGCAGTGAAGGCTTTAGTCGAAGCCACGCCAATTTCAGCGCCTGCATAGGTCTGAATGGTGCTGTTTGCCTCACGTGCCATCGTGCTGGTCATCACATTGACCATTGCCACAGTATGTTTGCCGAGTTCCTTGCAATGGCGCAATGCTGCCAGCGTATCTGCTGTTTCACCAGATTGCGAAATAAACAATGCAACGTTATTTTCTGGCAGACGTGGTTTGCGATAGCGAAATTCAGATGCAATATCAATCCTTACAGGAATATGCGCCAGTTGCTCAAACCAGTAACTCGCCACCTGCGCGGCATAGTAAGATGTGCCGCAGGCAATGATGGTAAGAGATTCAATCTCTTTTAAGTCAAGCGACAATTTCGGGAAATGATATGCGTCTTTCTCCGCATCAAAATATTGTGTGATAGTGGAGCGCAATACATCTGGCTGCTCATGGATTTCTTTAAGCATGAAATGCTCATAGTTGCCTTTATCATAAGACTGGCTATGCACGCCAAATTCTACGATAGTGGTGTTGACTACATTCTGATTAACGTCATAAATCACCACATCGTCTGCTGTGATGGTGGCATGTTGCCCATCCAGCAAATGCATCCCGCGTGATGCGCAACCGCTAAGCGCAATCGTGTCTGATGCCACCCAGTTGCCATCATCCCCTAATCCAATCACCAAAGGAGACCCCTGTTTTGCCACCAGCATTTTGTCAGGTGTGCGTGCATCAATAATGACTACGCCATATGCTCCTTTCAACTTGGGCAGCAAGTGCTGAAAGGCTTCCTCCAGCGTTTCGCCATGTTGGGTATGCATATATAAATACTGGCTGATCACTTCACTATCTGTATCAGACATGAACACTGCGCCCTGCGCTTCCAGTTCTGCGCGAAGTTCATGATGATTTTCGATAATCCCATTATGCACAATCGCAATAGACCCCATATAATGCGGATGGGCATTTTTCTGCTCTGGCACACCATGTGTTGCCCAGCGTGTATGTGCAATGCCGATATTCCCGCTGACAGGCTTGCGTTCAATGCTTTCCTGCAACATGGAGACTTTGCCTTTTTCCTTGCAGAATTTTAATTGACCCGCTTCAATCAACGCAACGCCTGCAGAATCATAACCGCGATATTCCATGCGTTTTAACCCATCCAACAGCAGGGGAGTAGCATTTTGTGAACCCGCATAACCAATAATTCCGCACATAAAGTAAACACCTTTAAATTCTGTTTCAGATATGGTGATAGCTAAAAATACGCGGCTTGAGAAGTGTTAATATGCGATTGTGACATAATTGCTGCCATCAATATTTTGACGTATTCTTTATTTGACACGATTGCTCTTTCGTAGATTTGAAGCATATTTTTAGTTATATTCTGCAGATGGCTGAATTACGCAACACCGAATGTTAAAGCGCTATTATAGCAGCTCAATTAAGGAAAAGCTGATATTCATTATTATGAGTATCGCTGTGTTCGCCGTTGCGCTGACTACGACCGCTATTTCCATTATTGGTGTATATAATTTAAAGCAGGATATTAAAGAAGAAATTGCGCTGGCAACAGAGATTGTTGGCGAGCGGAACAAATATCAGCTGCAATTTGGCAATCAGGCGCAAGTGTCCAAAAATCTGGATATTTTTAAGATTAAACCTTCAATTGAAAAATCCTGCATCTATGACAAAATGGGCAATGTATTTGCGTTTTATCCCCTGCCAACAGGCAGAAGCGGAGGACTGCTGAATACGGAATCTGGCTTTAAAGCGGCTTCTGAATGTCCATTATTTAATCAGGAGATGGTGCGGCTGACAGACACGCATATGGAAGTGTTTGATGCAATTATTATGGATGGCAAGCAGGTGGGCAGCATATATGTGCGTTCCAACCTGAAGCAGATTTCCCGCTATATTAACAAACAGATTATCATGGCTGCATTTATTATTTTAATGGTGCTAATCGTGTCATATATATTAGCGTATCGTATGCAGCGAGAAATTTCCCGCCCCATTTTAGAACTTGCAAAAGCAGCCTCACGCGTATCAGCTTATAAGGATTATTCTCTTCGCGTGCTGGCACGACAATCCACCAGCTATATTGAAGAAAATTATTCAAAAGAAATTGCATCTTTGGTGAAAGCATTCAACAATATGCTGAGCGATATTGAAGAGCATGAGCAGGAACTGGACAGGAACTATAAAGAGCTGGAACTGGCAGTGGAGCAGGCGGAAAGCGCCAATCTTGCCAAATCTCAGTTTATTGCAAGCATCAGCCATGAACTGCGCACCCCGCTAAATGCGATTATTGGTTTTTCCACCATTATCAACAGCCAGCTTTTTGGAGAGGTCTCACCGAAATATCTGGAATATTCTAAAGATATTCATGATTCAGGCAAGCATCTGCTGGAAATTATCAATGATATTCTTGATCTGTCCAAGGCAGAAGCGGGCAAGCTGACGCTGCAGAAAGACTCATTCGTTATCACTGATGCAGTCAGCAAATGCATCCGCATTTTGCAGGATAAGGCAGATAAGGCACATATTGAAATTCACACTGAGTATGCGTCTGATCTGCCAAAAATCGTCGCAGATCGTGTGCGCTTTATTCAGATCGTGCTGAATCTTCTTTCTAACGCGATTAAATTTTCACATGAGCAAAGCAAAATTCTGGTGCGAGTGGGCAAGAAGGATACAGACGATCCAACCATTACGCAATTCCATCTGCGCGTGGAAGATTCGGGCATTGGCATGTCACAGGAAAATATCAACACGGCACTGCAAAGTTTCGGGCAGATTGATGGCGGGCTGGACAGAAAATATGAAGGCACAGGGCTTGGATTGCCACTGACCAAGCAACTGGTGGAATTGCATGGCGGCACGCTATTTATTGAAAGTGAACAGGGGTTTGGCACAACAGTGCATGTGATTCTACCATCTGAAAAACTGCAGATGATTACGATTCATTAACTCACAAACACCAGCCGTTCCGCTGGGCGATACCCTAATAATTGTGTCAGTTTCTGCAATATTTGCTCAGACTGATGAGATGCCATAGTGCTGTAAGCAGGGGCAATTTTTACTATTAATTGTGACTGGCGGTTAGCTTTAGCAGGGCGGAATTTGATGGGGCAGGAGATGCGCGCCATTTCTGCGCCCACGGCTTCTGCCCAAAAATGCATGATGGCTTCATGTTCAAAACCGCGTTTTTTCAGCGTGAGTGCTAAAGGTGCTGCCATGCCATTTGCAAGGGGTTTGGGGAACAGGGAATAGCGCCGCTTTTTAAACTGTTTGGGAGTGTAGCTCATTATGCTACTTTCTGTTGCAGAATCTCACGCACAGGTTTGAAGCTTTTGCGGTGATGGCGGGTGACACCATATTGATGCATCGCCTGTTTGTGTAATGCTGTGCCATATCCCGCATGGCGGTTAAAGTGATATTCGGGGTGTTGCTCATGCAGCATATGCATATAGGCATCACGCTCTGTTTTGGCAATGATGGAGGCTGCCGCAATGGAAAGGCTCACCGTGTCACCTTTGATAATGGTTTGTACTTTGCAGGGCAGATTTGGTGCTGCATTGCCATCTATTAACGCCACATCTGGCGCGGGGCGGAAATTGTCATAAGCACGCCGCATAGCAAGTAATGTTGCCTGATAGATGTTTAAAGAATCAATTTCTTCCACACTGGCAATGCCAACGGAAATTCTGGCGCATAAACGCAATTCTTCTGCGAGTGCTTCACGGCGCACTGAGGTGAGTTTCTTTGAATCATTCAGCCCCTCAGGGATGTTATCAGGGTCTAAAATTACCGCGGCGGCATAAACAGGCCCCGCCAATGGGCCACGCCCTGCTTCGTCTATTCCACACACAGAACCTTCAAACTGATTCTCAAATTCCAGATGCGGTGCAGTTATAATATTCATAAGGCAATGTTAGCAATTTTCAGCATCTAGCCAGACTGTGTCCTGAATGTCTGGTAGTAACGTCTGATAATGTTTATAGTCCTTCATCACTTTGCGAACATAGTTGCGTGTTTCTTTGAAGGGAATACTATTTACAAATGCCGCTTCTGAACGTGTGCGATATTTCTTTTTCCATTTCAGCAGATTTCGCGGCCCTGCATTATAAGCGGCTAACGTATAGACCAGATTATTGCCGATATATTTTTTGCTTTGCAGATAATCAATATATTTTGAACCAATTGCTAAAGAAACAAACGGGTCTTTAAAGTCAAACGGGTTTTCTGGCACATACTGACCACTGGTTGTGGCGGTTAAGGCAGTATCATCTGCATTTGCAGCTGCCAGATGCAGATAGTCAGGCTGCTTTCCTGCCATATATTTGGCAGTAGCAGGCATAAGCTGCATTAGCCCAACAGCGCCACGATGTGAGCGGGCATAGGGTTTGAAGCGAGATTCGGTCTTTGCGATTGCCAGCACCAGCGCTTTGTCTGCTTCTTTGGGAAGAGAATATACCCAGTGCGGAATCGGGTAATTATCGTCAGGAGACAGATTAATATAACTATACCGACACGCAGGAAGCGGAACGGTATCATCGGTTTGAGCAATAATAGGAGTGATTTTTGCAGCATATTGCGCATAATTCAATTGCGCATCACTATTTCCCATTGAAGAGACTAACTGTACGATTCCATATACGCCAGCTATGCCTCCTAATGCCAGACCTTTCAGTCTAATATAATGAGTCATAAAACCTGTTAGGTTGTTGTACCAAGAAAGATGTCTAACACTTTTTTTCCTATGTAGCAAGTTTATACTGCATTTTATGCATAATTGTCATACTAATGTCACATTAGAGCGAGGAAATGTGCCGTTTCAGGCTCAGCATATCCTGCCACATATGCTTTTTTTGCATAGGTTGGCGCAGGAGATACGCAGGGTGCAGCAAAGGCAGGCATGGTATGTCTTTTTTCAGGATTGGGTTATGATAATTCTGCTCCGTGCCGCGCAATTTGGTGATGCCTGTGGAGCTGCCTAAAATGGTTTGTGTGGAAACTCCGCCAACCAGCAATAAAATATTAGGGTTTATCAGTGCAATATGTTTTTCAACGAAGGGTTTGCAGACTGCAATTTCCGCCACAGTAGGTTTGCGATTGCCAGGAGGGCGCCAGAACACGCTATTGGTGATATAGATGTTTTCTGCACGTGAAAGTCCAATAGATGCAAATATTTTGTCCAGCAACTGCCCGCTCACGCCACAAAACGGAATGCCGCGTTCATCCTCATCTGCGCCAGGTGCTTCGCCAATCACCATAATCTTCGCATCTTGCGCACCATCATATATAACCGTGTTTTGCGCGGTTTTTTTCAATGGGCAGCCGTCAAACGCGCTAATGGCATCATAAAGCGCTTCAAGGGTGCTTGCCTTTTGTGCTGCCTGCAATGCAATTTGCGTTGCCTCAGATGGCGGGGTTGGCGCAGTTCGCTTCACTGCAACTGGCGCAGGGGATGGTTTGGTGTCTGCTACCTGCGCTGGTTTTTGTGGTTTTGCAACAGGTGCGCTATCCTCAAAATAGTTGCGTGGTTCACTCTGCATTGGCTCATTTACGCCAATGTCAGCAAACCATTGCAGCAATTCTGCAGCCTGTTTTTGTGCTTTTTCTGTCATCACTTTTATAAGATACGCATGAGCGGCGTGTTTTACAATGGTTTAGCAGGTGCGGGAGTGCAGATTTTTTGGTATTATGAATAGTATGACAGATATTATGGAATGTGATGTGTTGATTGTGGGCGCGGGCGTGGCAGGCTTGAGCGCTTCCATTGAATTAATGAAACGCGCGAAAGCAGCAGGGCAGGAGCTGAATGTCATCGTGCTGGAAAAAGGGGCAACGGTGGGCGCGCATGTGCTTTCAGGCGCGGTGATTGAACCGCGTGCGCTGAATGAACTGATTCCAGACTGGAAAGAGAAGGGCGCGCCACTGCGCACCGAAGTTACGTCAGACACATTTGCCTATATGTCGGATAAAAAAACCTTTAAATTGCCTACCCCTCCGCAAATGCATAATGATGGGAATTATATCATATCATTAGGGCGATTATGCGCTTGGCTGGCGCAGCAGGCAGAAGCGCTTGGCGTGCAGGTGTTCCCTGGCTTTGCTGCTGCTGAAGCGATTATTGAAGATGATGTGGTGAAAGGCGTGCGCACGGGCGCATTTGGCATTGGCAAGGATGGCGAGCAAAAGCCGTCTTACCAGCCACCAATGGAGCTTCGCGCCAAATATACGCTAATGGCAGAAGGGGTGCGTGGGTCCATTTCCGAAACACTGATTAAGCATTTTTCACTGCGTCAGGGGCGTGAACCGCAGACTTATGGTTTGGGTTTAAAAGAAGTCTGGGAAGTGCAGCCTGACAAACATGAGATGGGCAAAGTGTTTCATTCGGTAGGATACCCTGTCGATACGGGAACGTATGGCGGTTCTTTCATATATCATTGGGGAGGGGAGACAGGGGATAAGCATTATATCTCAATTGGGTATGTGATTGGACTGGATTATAAAAACCCGCATCTCGACACTTATGAAACCTTCCAGACGTTCAAAACCCACCCTGACATTGCGCCACTCTTTGAAGGCGCAACGCGCATATCATATGGCGCAAGGGCGCTGAATGAAGGCGGGTGGCAGTCTATGCCGAAGCTGGCATTTGCAGGCGGTGCGTTGATTGGCTGTTCGGCGGGCTTCCTTAATGTGCCAAAAATTAAAGGCATCCACACGGCGATGAAGTCTGGCATGATTGCTGCTGGCTGCGTGATGGAAGCGCTCACGCAGGAAAACCCGCCTGTGCATCTGCTTAAATATGAGCCAAAAGTGAAAGAATCCTGGGTGGGGCAGGAGCTTTATGCTGTGCGCAATATCCGCCCCTCCTTTCATTATGGGTTATGGGCAGGGCTGGCATATAGTGCGCTGGACACGTATATTTTCCGTGGCAAAGCGCCGTGGACGTTTGGTTATTCGCCAGACCATCAGGCGCTCAACCGCTCAGAAGATTGTGAGCCTTACGCATATGCCCCGCATGATGGTGTATTGACGTTTAACAAGCTGGATTCGGTGTATCTCACCAGCACTAATCATGAGGAAGATCAGCCATCTCATTTAAAATTGCGTGATGCATCTGTGCCGATTGCGCATAATCTGCCGCTTTATAATAATCCCGAAGTGCGCTATTGCCCTGCAGGAGTCTATGAAATTGTGGAAGAGGCAGGCAGTAAACGCCTGCAAATCAATGCGCAAAACTGCATCCACTGCAAAACCTGTGACATTAAAGACCCGACGCAAAATATTAAATGGGTTGTGCCAGAAGGCGGTGGCGGTCCGAATTATTCGGGGATGTAGGTAGAAAAAAACCGTTTGGTGGCTTATCATATTAAATGATAAAGCAACCGAAACGGTTTAGTTCGTTATCTCAAGTTAGGCTCGAGATTTGTTTTTTTTGACTGTTAAATTGTTACTTCAACATTTGCAGCAACAAAGTCTGCAAAATTAGCTTCAAATCCTAGTGCGTTTATTGTTTGTCCGCTGAAAGGTTCAACGTACGTGTCAATAAACTCATATTGGATGAGTGTTGAAATTTCCAATTCTGTGTTACCATAAACTATGGTTACACCCTCTTGGTTATTTAAGCGACCACCTTCTAGCAGATAGTCAATATCTACTAGAACGAAAGGAACTTTGTTATCAGTATCATTTATGTCATAGACATTTAATGTCACTGTGTTGACGCTAGTATTGCGATCAACATCAAATGTTCCACCACTTACTTTTGTAATTGGCGCGCCAGTTAATATATCACGACCTTGTGATACAAATTCCCTGCCTTCTGCTCCGTTTGTGCCTCTTGCTAATATTGTTGAACCGTCTTGTAGTGGTTCATTATTAGAAAAAAGAAAAACTTCATTGCCATTATAGTCAACGTTATCAAGTTCGTTTTTATCGACATATAGAAGTGAATTACCGCCATCAACAATGGTTAAATTATCTCTGGTGATTAGTTCGCCATCTAAATTTTGACGACCTTCTACCTCTAGGGCAAAAGTTAAATCGTCAGCAAAGCCATGGACACCATAGTTAACAGATGTAGTAGAAGAAGGCACTTGATATGCAGTCATAATTTTACACTACCCTTCAAAAAGGGGTAATAAAGTACAATCGAAATTGACATGCTATACTGTTAGTGAAAAAACACTAACGACTCTAATTTGTAAAAACAAAAAAGAAATATAACAATTACAGTGTATCTATAATTTAACTAAAACGCAAGTATTATTAATAATCATATTTCACAGAACATCCGTAAGGTTTGGATGTTGTTGGTGACACATCTCCGCCTGCAAGCAAAGCATACATCGCATTTTTCACATAATTATTCGCTGTTTCAATGTCTTCTGGGTCTGCTGTTGGCGTATCATCAATTCCGCCCATATAGGCCAGCGTGCCGTCTTTATCTATCACGAACATATGGGGCGTAACTTTTGCGCCATAAGTCTGCCCGAATGCACCATCTGCATCCAGCACGATATGCGCTGCATGAGAATTTTCTTCTTTGGCAATGTCATTCGCTTCCTCAGCAGAAACAAATCCCTGTTTCCCTTCTGCAGAAGAAATGATTGAGATCCATACAATATCATTCTCAGCAGCATATTGCTGCAACGCCTGCATATTGCCCGTGCCGTAATGCTTGCGCACAAACGGGCATTGGTGGTTTTTCCATTCCAGCACCACAATTTTGCCTTTCAAACTATTGCTATTAACCTGATTTCCGTCAGTATCAGTCACTGAAAAGCCAGGAGCAGCTTCACCGATGGTTGGGTTGCCACCATTCATATCTGGAAATGAATTTGAAATAAGGGTTGATGCTGAATCAATTGTTACTTCCTGTGTGACGGTAACATCTGCACCCGCCTGTGTCGCGTCCTCCGCAAAAACAGGATGTAGCATTGCCGCGCTGATTGCAGCACTCATCAACAGTGAACGAAATATCATAACTCAACTCCCTTTTTATCTTATAATATAACGTAACGGATTAAATGCATATTACAAGTAGGTTACTTGCTTTTGACGCAGTTTCTTTTATGGTGAGAAGAGAATTAAGGACTTCCATATGACAGAACTCGCCATCAACATCCAGCAACTTCACAAAGCCTATAAAACAGGCAAAGGGGGCAGCAAGATTGCCGTGAAATCACTGGATTTGCAAGTGCCGCGCGGGTCATTCTTCGGGTTGTTGGGTCCTAATGGAGCAGGCAAGTCCACCACCATCAACATCATGTCAGGTCTGGTGCATAAGACATCTGGCAGTGTGGAAATTTGCGGATATAACATCGACACGCATGAGCGCGAGGCACGCCAAGCCATTGGTGTGGTGCCGCAGGAATTAGTGCTGGACACATTCTTCACCGTGCGTCAGGCGCTGGATATTCATGCGGGATATTACGGTGTGCCGAAGAAAGAGCGTCGCACGGACGAGATTATTGCGGCAATGGGGCTGGAAGATAAGGCAGATGTGAAACCGCGTTCCCTTTCTGGCGGAATGCGCAGACGGTTGCTGATTGGCAAGGCATTGGTGCATACACCGCAAGTGCTGGTGCTGGATGAACCGACGGCGGGAGTGGATGTCGAACTGCGCACGCAGCTCTGGGAATATGTGAAAGACCTCAACCGCAAAGGCACCACCATTCTGCTCACCACGCACTATCTGGAAGAAGCGGAAGCCTTGTGCGATGAAATTGCCATTATCAATCACGGGGAACTGGTCGCGCATGATAGCAAACAAGCGCTGATGGGCGGATTTGATAATAAATGCCTGATGGTGCAATCCACCAATCTGCCAGATGCATTGCCAGATGCTATGCAAGCTATGGGCTGGACGCTGGAAGATGGCAATATGCTCAGCATCAATTATTCCCCGAATGAAACCAACATGCAGCAAGTGCTGCAATCCCTGCATGACCACAATATAGAGATATGCGACTTGCGCACCAAGGAAACGGAACTGGAAGAAATTTTCAGGCATTTCACGAGTGATAAAGCGGCATAAATAACGAATATTTTTTTTAGCATGGCAGGAGTATGCCAATTTGATGAAAAAGAGATTACCTATAATTGATGTGTCCTCAGTCAGCCCATCAAAAATTCTGCTGCTGGGGTATTTATCCTATGTGATGATAGGCTGGATGCTGCTCTGTATGCCCTTAGCACAGAGTTTGAGCGTCAGTGCATATGATAATTTATTCATTGCTACTTCTGCCGTTTCCACCACAGGGCTTGCTCCTATCAGTGTGAGTGAATCTTATAGCTTCTTCGGGGAATGTGTCATCCTGGTGCTTATCCAGCTTGGTGGCATAGGGTATATGACGTTTGGCTCATTCATCATCCTCTCCACTCGGCACAAAATGTCTGGTTTTCGCGCAGAAATGTGCCGCAAAACCTTTGCGCTGCCAGAAGATTTCAGCGTAGGACGATTTATTAGATTAGTTATCATATTCACATTAATGTGTGAACTTATCGGTGCTTTATTATTGTTCATGATATTTCGTTATAATGATGAACCGAATGCGCTCTGGTCTGCCATTTTTCATAGTATTTCTGCCTTTTGCACAGCAGGGTTCAGCTTAAATAATAATAGCTTCGAAGGCTACGCAGACAATGTGTATCTTAATGTTATCATTGCTGCGCTTAGCTATATTGGCGCAATCGGTTTTATTGTGATGACGGATATATGGCAGCATCTCACAGGGCAGCGCAGACATTTACATTTTGCTAGCAAGGTGATTATTCAGATAACCTTATGGTTTTCTGCCATTGGCATTGTGCTGTTCTTCATGATGGAACCGTCCATTCAAGCCCTGCCAAATTGGGAGCGTTTGCTGGCATCCTTCTTTCAGGTCATGACGGCGACGACGACGGTGGGCTTTAACACCATTCCTATCAGCAGCATTTCGGCGAGCGTGATTATGTTGCTCTATTTCCTGATGATTTTTGGCGCGTCACCTTCTGGCACGGGGGGAGGGCTGAAATCCACCACGCTGGCAGCGCTTTGGGGTTTGATGCGCTCCACACTGAAAAGCCGTGATGAAGTGCGCTTTCAAAAACGCGCCATCTCACAAGAGCGGCTGCAAATGGCTGCGGCGGGGTTTACATTCTATATGGCAGTGCTGTTCGCCGCCATGATGTTGTTGCTCAGTCTGGAAAATGCTTCTTTTGAAGTAATACTGTTTGAAGCCATCTCTGCCCTTGGCACGGTGGGCTTGAGCATGGGGCTGACAGGGGAGTTAAGCAATCTCGGCAAACTCATCATCATCCTGCTCATGTTTATGGGGCGTGTGGGGATTTTGACGTTTGGCATTGCGGTGTCCATGAAGGACGAAACCCGTGAAGAAGAGCAGGATTCTGAGTTGGTGATGTGAGGGTTATTGCTTGATAATACAGACTATTTGTGATATTTTCTAATCTGTTTTTTTTCACTTGAGGTGAATATAGTGTCCGATTTTAAATCAGAAACTAACAAATCTTTAGAAGAATATAGCAGAGTAAACTTTTTCCAAAGTTTGAGAATTGCTTTACATGCATTAGATGCAAAAGCAATTACTATATTTGCAATGCTATTTGTAATGGTAGCAATATTACGCATATTTGGCTAATTTCATAAGGGAGAACACTCCCTTGTCTTTTTTTGTTGTTCACTATCTTTGAAAGATGCAAAAAACACTTTTTCAGATCAAGAAAGATATTCAGCGTGACAGAGAAGAAACAGTTAAACAGGCTTTGAAAGAAGTTGAAAAACGTGCTTACCAAAGACTGAAACGCTGTTCTGATGATTCATTTGCTATTGTCGAAAGTCGTTTTCTCGTGCAACAAGAGGTTTATAAATTCACCTACGATTATGACTATGAGAAATATAGTCGTAAAAAAGAGGGGAATAAAGAGGGGTCAATTGAAGATTTCGTTTTAGATTTTTATAGTCCTAGCGGGTTTGCATTGACAATTTCAATAGTAACCTCGGTGTTCATATTCGCTTTTTATAGCATCGAAACTGACGGTAGTCTTTCCAGCGAAAATGCGATTGCAGTTGTGATAGCTGTAATTTCAACACTATCTGCGTATTTCGTATATTTCAGTTCTGCTGTTAGTAATATCAAACTAATCCAGAATGATTTGCGAGAGAATGTTGATAAGATGTTTAACCGCATCAATGAAAACTGGCGTGAGGTCGAAAGTGCTTATGCCCGCAGACATGCAGAAGGTGTGCCGATTCAAGGAACAGACGTGAAGCATTTGCCGTATAATGTTGGCATGGTGGGTGCGTTGGAACTGTTTGCGCAGTTGGCAACCACATTGTACCGCATGAATATTCGGCATATGTCCTGCGCAGGTATGGTGTTGACGCATGGGGAGTATCAAAATATTGAACTTATCAGTGCTGATTGCCGCTATACCGACTTTACTGGATCTGATTTTACCAATGCAGATTTGCGCTGGACTAATTTTTCCAATGCCAATCTTGAAGGGTGCAATTTTAAAGGTGCAAATATCTTTGAAGCCAATTTTGATGGCGCGTTGCTAGATGAAGGGGCGTTAGATGCCACCATTTTGGAGCGCGTTGATAAAGTGCTTGAAATAGAGATATAACCATTCTGGCTGACGCTGCATAAGCATCAGCCATTTTTTTTACTTAATATGCAACACGCACATCAGCGTAAATAATCGCCGTGCGGTGTCAAAATCCATCTCAGCTTTGCCTTGCAGTTGGGTTTGCAACTTTTCTGAACCTTCATTGTGAACGCCGCGGCGTGCCATGTCTATGGCTTCCAGCTTGTAGGGATCTGCGGTTTTAATGGCTTCAAAGTAATTCTCGCAAATCAGGAAATAATCCTTGATGATGCCGCGAAAGGCGGAGACGGGAACGGTGATAAGGTGCGGGTCACTCAGCGTGTCACTGGTCAGCGCAAAGCGGAGGCGATTGTCCTCAATGCTTAAATTTGCATCATATGCTCCATGCCCTAGTGGTGCATCATCCTGCAAAGGCGCAAAGCTGTTTTCGCGCAACAAATCCCCCAACGCGGCCGCGCGTTCCTGTTCCACCTGAATGCTTCTTTTTTTAACTGCGCCATCATCCATCACCAATGTGCGCAGATATTCTGTGTTCTGTGTCATGGGAGGCAGTGTAATTGCTGCAGCGCGTCATGGCAAATGATATATACGCATACACCCCGTCATTCTGAGGCGCAGCCGAAGAATCCAGAGACTCTTGCACCCAGCGCAGAGATGGATTCTTCACTTCGTTCAGAATGACGTGGTTTGTATAATGCGGTATCTATGACGGAGATTGCGCTTTTTATGCATCTGCCGTATAACACCCACATGAAATTCCTTGATGAAGCAAAAATATTCGTAAAATCTGGCAATGGTGGGGCAGGGTGCGTGAGCTTCCGTCGTGAAGCCAATGTGCCATATGGCGGGCCAGATGGCGGCAATGGCGGGCGCGGGGGCAGTGTATATGTTCGCGCAGTCGGCAATTTGAACACCTTGATTGATTATCGCTACAAGCAGCATTTCAAAGCCAAAATAGGCGGGCATGGCATGGGGCGGCAGCGTGATGGCGCAAAAGCAGATGATATCTGGCTGGATGTGCCTGTTGGCACGCAGATCCTGAGCGAGGATGGCACAGAAATTATTGCAGATCTGTCTGTTCCTGGGCAGGAAATTCTGCTGTGCGAAGGGGGAAAAGGCGGCATTGGGAACATGCACTTCAAATCCTCGGTCAACCAAGCCCCGCGCAAAGCAACGCCTGGAACAGACGGCGAAGAACGCTGGGTGTGGCTGAAACTAAAACTATTTTGCGATATTGGTCTGGTCGGGTTGCCCAACGCAGGCAAGTCCACACTGCTTTCCGTGGTAAGCCGCGCAAAACCAAAAATTGCGGATTATCCGTTTACCACGCTTACCCCACAACTCGGCGTGGTCTATGTGGATGAACAGGAATTTGTGATGGCGGATATTCCTGGTTTGATTGAAGGTGCGCATGAAGGCACAGGGCTTGGCACGAAGTTCCTAAAGCATATTGAGCGCTGTGGTGCGTTGCTGCACATGATTGATGCGACAGATGAGAATTATATCGAACATTATCACATGATTCGCAATGAGCTGGAAAGCTATAGCGATGTGCTGGCAGGAAAACGCGAGGTAATTGCGCTGAACAAATGCGATGTGCTTAGTGAGGAAGAGATTGTTGAAAAGAGTGAGGCATTGGAAGCGGAGACGGGCAAGCCAGTATATGCTATTTCGGCAGTAGCACGCATCGGCACGACAGAGCTGGCGCGGGAGCTGTTGAGCTTTGCGAAGGATGCAGATAAAGAAAATGCAGATGAAAACGAATCTGGCTGATAAAAATAAAATCTGAAGGATGTAAATTTAAACAAAATTTATACTTCCTTTTTTATATTGAATCGCAGATAGTATGCAAATTCTTACTCATTGATGGTTTTCACATGAAATATAGCTTTTTCAGCGCTCTGTTTTGCAGTGCTACTTTAATATCTGCCTCTGTTTTTGCAGGTGAACCTGCCTTGCCCACCAAGCAGCCAGATGAGGAGGTGCTGCGCAGAAAGAAGGACAATAAAGGCATCTGGACGGCGGCGCTGGAAAATGATTATTTTGCTGGGGAAGATAATGGATATACCAATGGTGTGCGCTTTTCCTATATCTCACCAGAAACAGACATTCCGTGGTGGATTGAGGAAGTGGCATACCGCGTTCCGTTTTTCGCTAAAGATGGGCATCAACGCTATAGCTTCGCGCTTGGGCAGGCAATGTATTCTCCTGATGACTTAACGCGGGAAGATTTAATTGTGAATGACCGCCCTTATGCTGGCTTTTTGTACGGTACGGTGGGGATGCTGACAGACACAGGCTATCGCCTTGACAACTTACAATTGACGATGGGGATTATTGGGGAGTCGTCTCTGGCAGATCATACGCAGGATTACTGGCATGAGCTGGGTGGCTTTGTGGACCCGCAGGGTTGGGACAATCAGTTGAAAGACGAATTTGGTGTGATGGTGACCTATGAGCGAAAATGGCGCGCGCTGTATGAGTTCTCACCTTTTGGCATGGGGGTGGATGTGTCTCCCTTCGTGGGCGGTAGCTTGGGGAATGTGCATACTAACCTGACCACAGGTGCGACGTTCCGTTTGGGGTATGACTTGCCGTCAGATTACGGTCCACCACTGATTCAGCCCTCTATTACGGGATCGGATTTCTTTGTGCCAACCAATGGCATAGGCTGGTATATCTTCGCAGGGTTTGAAGGGCGTGCCGTGGCACGCAATATCTTCCTTGATGGAAATACCTTTAAAGACTCACATTCAGTGGATAAAGAACATTTTGTTGGCGGGTTTCAGACAGGTGTTGCGTTTACCTATCAAAATACGCGCTTAGCCTACACCCATATTTTCCGCACGCGGGAATTTGAAGAGCAGGGCAACCCAGATGAATATGGTGCGGTGACGGTGTCTTATCGTTTTTAGTCATGCTGACGTAGTAAAGCATCCAGAGCCAATTGCCTGAAACGGTGATATGGATGTTTCGCTGTGCGCTCAGAATGACGCAGTTTATGCATAACACCATATCGTTTCTTTACGCGATGCACGTTATTTTGAATCCGAAATAACGGAGTTAATCTATGAAACATTTTTTGCTGACCACTGCTTTATCGTTAATCGTAGCAGCGCCTTTGCTTGCTGCTGCCCCTGAAGTTGAAGGGCCGCCAACGGACGCAGAAATTGCCAATGAAGCATTTGTTCCTCCTGTCACTCCTATGGAGATCATCCTTCAGTCACGTCAGGACTTTTTGTTCAGCCTGTATGACGCGCAGATTGCGCTGCATAACAAAAATGCTGAAAAGGCAGCAGAGCATATTGACGCTGCATTGCGATTGGTGGATGAGCTTCAGGATGTTGACAAAGAAACAGATTTTGGCACTGACAAGGCATTATACAACACGTTGCGCCGCGTGGTTGAACTGGACTTTGGCACGTTTTTCACGCCTGAACGCGCTGTGATGCCTGTGACGAATGAAAATCTGACAGGGGCAAAACTTTACGAAGCAATCAATATTGAAGAGCTTGAAGAAGGCACTCTAAAAGAGGCGAAAATCCGCTATATTGCTTTTGATATTGATTCTACCCAATTTAAAGGCGAACTCACTGAAGCGTTGAAAGCTATCAAAGAAGATGATTTATATAGCGCGCAATATGATCTTCTGCAGATTCAGCGTGACATGCTTGAAGATGTGGATATGGAGATTCCGCCAACATTGCAGGCGCGTGACAATATTGCATTAGCGCGTTTCCTGCTGGCGCATCGTGAATATGGCGCAGCCGTCAAAGCGCTGGATAGTGTGGAAGCTGCATTGAGTGATTTGAATGGCAGCAACCAGCCGCAATTGGTTGAACGCGCCAAAGAAGAAGTGGCAGCTTTGCGCGAATATGCCAGCAAGCGTGACACAGAGCGCAACAAGTTAATGAACAAAAGTTTCAGCGCTCCGTGGAGTTAACAGTTCGGATGGGGGGAGAGTTTCTCCTCCCTGTTTTTTAAGTTGCAGCCTGAGTTTATTTTTTATGATAACTATGTGCATCTTCAGGGAAGGTGCGTGTGGTCACATCTTCTTTATAGGATGCGCAGGCTGATTCTATCAGCCCTTTCATATCAGCATATTTTTTCACAAATTTTGGCACACGGTCATTTAAGCCGAGCATATCTTCTGTGACCAGAATTTGCCCGTCACACGCATTGCCTGCGCCAATGCCAATGGTTGGAACCGTTGCCTGCTGCGTGATAGTGCGTGCAAGGTCTGCTTCCATGCCTTCCAGCAGCAGCGCCCATGCACCTGCGTCTTCCAGTGCTTTTGCATCATGCAGTTGCTCGTTCACTTCATCATCATCACGCCCCTGATAGCGATAGCCGCCCATGCTGTTGACATGCTGTGGTTTCAGCCCGATATGCGCCATCACAGGGATGGCACGCTCACTTAAAAAACGCACCGTGTCTGCCATTTCCGCACCACCTTCCAGCTTCACCGCAGCGCAACCTGTTTCTTTCATAATGCGGGTGGCGTGAGTGAACGCATCTTGCGGGGAGTGCTGGTATGACCCAAATGGCATATCTACGATGATGCACGCTTTTTGTGTGTGAGACATCACCGCTTTGCCGTGGCGTATCATGTCATCAACGCTGACAGGAAGGGTGGATTCCATGCCATATAGCACCATGCCAAGCGAATCCCCCACCAGCAGCATATCTGCATATTCATCCAGCAACGCCGCCATAGGCGCGGTATATGCAGTGAGAGACACAATCGGACGCTTGCCTTTCAGCAATGCAAGGTCACGAATGGTGTTGCGGCGAGTGGGGGCGGGGTGTTTGGACATTTAATATTGCTGTTCGATATGCATTAATGGATCTGAACCGAAGCGGTTTTCACCAATGTTTCCGCGTTTCACTAGAAATATTATCAAAATAATAACTCCTATAAACGGCACTAAGCATATAAGATACCACCAACCTGATTTGTCAATATCATGTAATCGCCTTACCGCAACAGTTATACTTGGAATGAAAAGAGCAAGATTTATAACTATGCTCATTATACCTATAATCTGGGAATTGATAGGCGTATAAGTTTGTATAGTAATAAGTAGTACACTTAATCCGATAGTAAATACTATAAAGTACCAATATTCTGATCTTGAGGCGCGACCTTTAATACTAAAATAATTTCTAAAAACAGATGTGATTGCCTGTTCAAAGCCCATGAGAAAACTCCTTAAAGATTATTGATAAAACATACGCTTTGCAGGCGCTTTTTCAATGATTTTGCCATTTTCAAAGCCCATAACAGAAAGTTCACGTTCAATCGTGCCATTTTTGCGCAGGCGGAACAATCCATTTGCAGGGCCAATATAGCCAGTAGGTTGGGTGATGTTTTCCGCAGAGAAATTTTGCGCATCTGCCAGTGTGGCAATCAGCGCCACTGCATCATATGCCAGACTTGCCAGACGCGGCGCGGCGTAGCCTTCTGCGTTCATAAAACGAGCGCTGAATGGCTCAAAATATCCGTGAGGGGAGGAGGAAAACCATGCTTTATCCAGCATATTGCTGGCTGCCAGCGCATCATCATCCCATAATCCAGTGCCAATAAATTGCACTGCATCTGGCGTATAACCGTAACGTTTCAGATGTTCCATAAGTCTCGTAAGAGCTTCACCCTGCTCTGCAAGAAAAATCGCCTGCAAGGGAATCTGATTATGTTTTAATTTTTTCGCAAAAAGCTGCACATCACGCGGCATGATGCTGGCATCTGGATCATATTTTTGTGCATAAATAACATTAATGCCTTTCTTCGCTGCTTCATCCAGCACTAACTCTTCCACTAAACGTCCATAATCCGTATCGGGCAGCAACACTGCCATCGTCTGAATATTTTGCTGCGTGGCATAATCCGCAATGGTGGAGATTTGATTGTCAGGCATGAAACCGAACAGATACGTTCCTGAATCCGCTACGTTTTTGTTGTTGGAAAAGCTGATAACAGGCACGTTGTTGGCTTGTGCTACTTTTGTTACTGCGCGTACATTGTCGCTGAATAACGGACCAATAATAATCTTTGCGCCTTCGCTGATAGCATCTTTTGCGGCTTTGGCAGCATATTCCGCTTCGCCCCGTGTGTCTTTTGGCATTAAGGCTATGCGCACAGGGCTGTTGGGAGAGGAGGCATATTTATCAAACAATGCGAGCATCGCAGCATCTAACATTGGTTTGCCAATAGACGCAGCCTTGCCACTGAGTGGCAGCAGAATCGCGGCTTTAACTTCTGTTCCAGTAAAAACAGCAGGTGCTTTTTTCACGATTGGCTGTTGTGGCACAGGAGGCAACACTTCAGGCGCTTGCGTATATGGGTGAGGTTGAACAACAGGTGCAGCAGGTTCAGGTCTGTCATACACATCGGGGCGTTTGGTGCAGGAGGCAAGCGTTAAAACGATAAGCGCCACCAGAAAAATGCCACGTATGTGCGCGAGAGAAAAACCTTGTGTCATAAGACCAGCCCTTTATGCTTCATATCTAAAATTTTAGCTGGGTGGATAGTAACAGATGCAACCTCACAACACAAGTCACGAGCATGGCACATTATATATTGTGGCAACACCGATTGGCAATCTCTCAGATATGACGTTTCGCGCGGTGGATGTGCTTAAAACGGTGGATGTAATCGCCTGTGAAGATACGCGCACCAGCCGCGTGCTGTGCCAGCATTATCAGATTTCCACGAAATTGGTGGCATATCATGAACATAATGAAGAGCAGAAAACGGATAATTTATTACAGATGATTGAGGGTGGGCAATCTATCGCACTGATTTCAGATGCAGGCACGCCGCTTATTTCAGACCCAGGCTACCGCATTGTCAATGAAGCGCGTGCGCGTGGCGTGAAGGTTGTGCCGATTGCGGGTGCATCTAGCATTATCACTGCACTCAGCGCGGCAGGCGTGCCGACTGATCGTTTTTATTATGGCGGATTTCTGCCGAATAAAACGCAGGCGCGGCAGGGGGCGTTGCAAGAGTTGTTTTCTCTGCAATGCACATTAGTGTTGCTGGAATCCAACCATCGTTTAGTAGAGTCTTTAAAGGATGCACGCGCGGTGATGGGCAATCGTCAGGCAGTAGTGGCGCGGGAACTCACCAAAACATTTGAGGAATTCAGCACAGGCACGCTGGAAGAACTGATTGCAGATTACAGTGCGCGAGGAAAGGTGAAAGGAGAAATTGTGCTGCTGATTGCTCCACTAAAGCAACAGCGCACGGACATTGCCGAATTGCGTGACATGATGCTGGCGTTGCTGGCGCATTATCCTGTGAAGCAGGTTGCCAGTTTGATTGCACCACTCACCACTCATCCGAAAAAAGCGCTCTATGAAGCTGCGCAAGCATTGAAAGATGAGCAGTCCTAAACGCAAACGTGCCTATCAAAAAGGGCATGATGGCGAGGCACTTGCCTGTGATTATCTGGCGCGTGAAGGATGGCGGGTGCTTGAGCAGCGCTACAAAACACCCTACGGTGAAATTGATGTGATTGCGCAAAAAGCAGACTGGTGTATTTTCGTGGAAGTCAAAGCCCGCACATCAGCAGAAGAAGCGCTATATGCCATCACCCCAAGACAGCAACAACGCATCATTCAAGCAGCGCAGCATTTCATTGCGGAAACAGCGCTGGACTGCAATATGCGCTTTGATGTGATTGCCATTTCAGCAACGAACATGATCACGCATATCGAACATGCGTGGGAGGTGGAAGTTTAAGCGCTTATAGAGAGGCAAGTAAAAAGCTATGAGCAACCATCACTAAACCATATAATTCAATGTTACAAAATTTCTTATGTTGTTTTATTCTCGTATTGCAATAAAAAGATACATCTTCTGATATAGTAAACGCTTTAAAATTATCTGCCGCATAAAACGCTTCAAACTTGTCTCCTATTTTTATAAAGAAGCGCTCTCTTTTGCCTGACAGTGGCACATAACTAGATGTTATTTCTTTCCCGCATTTTGTCCTGTATCTAGCAGTAATCTTGGATGTTTCTAAACAATTGTTATCAATACTAACAATTGTTGCAATAGTACTAATTGGATGCTGTTGAAGCAATCTTAAGTGCTGCGTTTTTGTGTGATATTGAACAAAAGGAAAGCCACCTAGGATAAGAAATGCCATTGTAATTATATAGGGCATTCTCCAACATAAGGCTCCGAGGGTTAATACAATTATTATATATAATATCTTATCATTTTTATCGCATGAAAATTTCATAATTACATAGATATTAGCTTTAAGCCGCGCCACGCCCGCGTTGGGTGCTGATGTCTATGTCTGCCTGATAGAGCAGATCACGAATCAGGGATGCGTCTTTGCGTTCGTCCATTTTCTTCACCTGATCACCGCGTCCGTCATTTTCAATGGCATTAACCTCCCGTTTGGCAGCTTTTTCCACAGCAGATTTCAGCAGATCGTTTTTATCAATATCGTCACGTGCGGTGGTGATTTCGTCGACAATAGCGTTAAGCGCTGAAAGCCTGTCTTTCAACAATTCACCTGTGCGGGAGCGTTGATTATCTTTAAAGCTGACGCTGGTGCGTTCTGGCTGCTTCAGCCCACCTTTATAATTATCAGCAACATCTATCAGATTATAAGCGATAACATTTTCAAGACGTTCTGCAGGCATAGCTTCAGGGTCTTTTAATTGTTCCATGAGCGTTGCATCTGCTTTTGATGGTAACATGAAATAATCTGCCGTGAATTGCAGCCCCTGAGACGCATTGTCAATTTTTTCAACACCAATCTGATGTGCGTCTGCAACACGTAATAATGCAACCTGCGCATTATAATACTGACCAGTGAACATGGATTCTGCGCGATATTGTTGCAACGCATCGCTGATTTCGTTCAGTGTGTCTGCCACTTTTTCTGGCGACTGACCCGAAATTTTCTGGTCTATAAAATTCTTTGCATCATTCCAGAATATTGCATTCAGCTGCGGGTTTCCTGTCATAATTACAGGTTGCGCTTTATCGGGATCAACACCATCTAAGATATAATTTGTATATGCGCCGCGGGAGGTGACAATTTTAGTTGAGATTTTGTCTGGCACATGAACAATCTCTTTGCTTTGAACGCTCTCGCGATTTTCAATGTCAGCATGGGTGTCGTCATTGAGAGGCACGGAAATAATATTCTGCAAAAAACTAGCATCCTTAACTTCATTAATTTCTGGTGGAAGATAAGTATCCGCAATAACAGTAGCATCAAAATTGGCAGGTGTTTTTTCATTTTCACCAAGCAAATCCATAGTTCTGTCATGCGCTTTTCTTAAATATGATGCAAAATTTTCTAGTTGCGCGCGCTCATTCACCTGCAATGTGTCATCCATATCCAGCAATTTGTCAGACACGGCTGTCTGATATACGCTAAGCAGGCGTTCAGTATCCTGAAACATATGATGCGCAGGCTGCCCAAGAGACAAACTTGTAGTGGAAATCAGCATATGCGGAAGTGATTTTATAAGATCAGATGTGGCGTGTTCACTCAGATTATGTGCCTGACGTTCCTGTCCTGCATCACTGAAAGCGGGTTGCATTACAAATTGTCCGTCCTGCGCAAAATGCAGGGATTTTAGCGCACGCAGGGATAATTCATGTTCTAAAAGATTATCTGCCAGTTTATATTGTTGCTGTAATAATGCTCGGCTGGTGTTTGTGTGTGTCTGGCTGCGGTTAATTTCATCATAAGCGATATTATCTGCCACCTCATCAAATAATTTATCTGCCGTGGCAGTATCTTCAAATAATGCATTAAATTCTGCTTTTTCGAAATTCACATAATCAGGCTTGACGGAGGCAATCATTTCATGTGCAACGATGCTTGCCAGCTCTTCAGCTTCTTGTTTAAACGCTGGAATGGTATGTTTACCATGTTTTTTAATAACGATAGTAGGCAGATTTGCAGGGAACACATCGCGTATCTGGTCATACTCAATCTTGCTTATGTCTAATGCCAGTGTTTCATCTGAAAGATTTTCAGTCAAAAACGTTTTTACATGTGAAAACAAATTTTCATTGGAATCATAAAAAGGGGTTGCCTGCGTTTTTTCTGCGGTTTCCTCTTCCTGCGAATTAGGGTTTTCCTGATAGGAAATGCCCTGCTGTTTTTGCTGCAGAGCCGCGCCAGTGGATTTATGTTCCCGATAATATTTTAAAAATTCTGTGTCTGTCAGATCACCAAATAATTCAGTGGCGATTATTTCGTTAATGGCGCTTGCATCACTATGTTTCTGACGGCTATAGCCTATCATTTGTTCTAATGTCGGTTCCGCCTGTGCAAATAAACCTTCTTTTTCAGCAGAACGGGCTGTCAGATACTGCGTCTTGTCAACCTCTCCGCTTGAAAGAGAATCTGTTTGGATGATCTTGCCTGTGTCATCCAACCAAACGATATTCGCACTATAATGCTCAATGTTGGATTGGATGATAGGAGCGTCCTGATCCTGTTGCTGGGGCGGGGCAACCAGCTCTTTTTCAACAAGAATGACAGGGTTTCCTTTAGGTTGTTGAGATGGGGTGCGTTGCTCTGGCATGGTGGATCTCCTTTGTGTAAGCAATCTAGCTATGACTAAAAGATGCTATGCAAGTCAATCATTATGATGTGACAGTTTTGTGACAAAATGAAACAGTAAATAATGATTAGTCTGTTACTTCAGGTGTAAGAAAATGTGCATCAAGCGGGGGATGACTATTTTTTGTATCTTTATCAGGAGCAATAACAGAATCTGTTCGAATGCGCTTTTCCTCTTTGATATGCAGGAAATGCTGAGTTTTGTTGAGCAGATTGTCTGTGGTGCTGCGCAAACTATCCTGACCATAGGTGAAGAAAATGATGCTGCATAAAATGCCAGTCGCAATCATCAAATCACGCAAAGGTCGTGATAACGCCATTAATATAATAATCAGGAACGGAAGTAATAATACACGTTCTGCAACCAAATCTTTATGCGTGACAAGTTCGCCATCATCAGTGAACATCGTCAGGATTCTGATAATGTAATCACCTGCAAATTCATACACTAAGTAAGCGCAGAAAACATAAAATATCAAATTTAGCGAAAGTGAAAAGCTGATATTATTATTCTTTCCGCCTATTGTGAAACTAATTGCGTCCTGCGGTGGTTTTTTCCTCTGTTCAGGGTGAGCTTCTTCCATCGCTTAATCTTTAGGACCAATCATTTTTTCAGGGCGTACCCATTCATTGAATTGTGCTTCTGTCAGCAAGTCTAACTCTAATGCAGATGCTTTCAGCGTAATTCCTTTTTTATGAGCATTTTTGGCGATTTTAGTCGCATTATCATAGCCAATATGCGGATTAAGCGCTGTCACCAGCATTAAAGATTCATCGCGCAATGTCTCAATGCGCTCCACATTTGGTTCAATGCCAACCACGCATTTTTCAGTGAAGCTTCGTGCGCCATCTGCGAGCAGGGTGATGGATTGTAACACATTATAAACCATCACAGGTTTAAACACGTTCAGTTCAAAATGTCCATTAGAGCCAGCTACAGAAACAGTCGTATGATTGCCCATTACTTGCGCTGCAATCATGGTGAGCGCTTCGCACTGCGTCGGGTTTACTTTGCCTGGCATGATGGAAGAACCTGGCTCATTTTCAGGCAACTGAATTTCTCCCAGACCGCAACGAGGACCAGAGCCGAGCAAGCGGATGTCATTGGCAATCTTCATGAGCGAACATGCCAGCACATTTAACGCGCCAGAAATTTCCACCATCGCATCATGCGCCGCTAAGGACTCAAACTTGTTTGGTGCAGTCACGAATGGCAACCCAGTTACATCTGCCACTTCTTTTGCAAAACCTTCTGCAAAGCCTTTTTTGCTGTTAATGCCAGTGCCAACAGCCGTGCCGCCCTGCGCCAGCATATAAAGTCGTGGAAGGCAGTTTTTCACGCGCTCAATGCCATATGCCACTTGTGTGTAATAGCCTGAAAATTCCTGACCCAAAGTCACTGGCGTTGCATCCTGCAAATGGGTGCGCCCGATTTTGATGATGTCCATCCATGCATCGGATTTTTTCTTGAGTTCATCATGCAAGCCTTGCAATGCAGGCAGCAACTCATGATGAATCTGCTCAACGGTGGCAATATGCATTGCCGTCGGGAAGGTGTCATTGGAAGACTGTCCCATATTCACATGGTCATTCGGGTGGACAGGCGATTTGCTGCCAATCTCCCCACCAAGAATTTCAATGGCACGGTTGGCAATCACTTCGTTGCTGTTCATGTTGGTCTGCGTGCCAGAGCCCGTCTGCCAGATGCGCAACGGGAAGTTGTCATTCAATTTGCCATCCATCACTTCTGTGGCTGCATCAACAATTGCATTGCCGATGTCAGAATCCATTACCCCCAGCTTCATGTTGGTTTTGGCAGCAGAACGTTTCAGAATGCCAAGCGCGCGCACCAGTGAGAGCGGCATGGTTTCAATGCCAATGTTGAAGTTGATCAAAGAACGCCCTGTTTGCGCGCCATAATATTTATCAGATGGCACTTCGATATTTCCAAAACTATCGCTTTCTGTTCTAAAGACTTCCTTGTTAGTCATTGACAACTCCATGAATTACGTGAATAAGATACATTTCAATACTGTAGATTCAATGTTTAAGCAATTCAAGATTTCTTCTCTGGAAAAACTCTCGCATCCAGATCATGATTTAAAAGTTGGTATGATGTGGTTCATTTGCACGGGACTACAATCTGTTCTGGTGAACACCACTATGCGATTAATGATTGATAGTTTCGGCTATCATGCGTTTCAGCTGGTGTTTTTTTACAGCGCCATGGCGGCGGCTATGTATCTGCCATCCATTGTGCGCAACCCTTCGCTGTATGTTCCAAAAGAAAAAAAGAAAATTTACGTGTTGCGTGGCATCATGGAAGTGGTCGGATTTTCACTGATATTCTATTCTTTATCAAAGTTGCCTTTTGCTATGGTTACGGTGCTGAGCTTTGTCACGCCTGCGTTTGGCGCATTGGCGGCAATCGTATTTTTAAAGGAAAAAATGACCAGACCGAAATGGGTTGGGATGATTACGGGTTTCACAGGCGTATTGATCGTGGCGCAGCCTGGCGGAAATAATGTTGGTTGGGAAGTAGTGCTTCCCGTATGTGCGGCGGCAGCCTTTGCCATTTGCGTGGTGTGCATACGGTTTTTAACACGCTCAGAACCGCCTGCACGCATCGCTTGTGTCACGCTTGCATTGATGGCATGTTTTTCTTTCCCTCTGGCGCTGCATAACTGGCAGATGCCAGAATTGTCACATCTTCCGTGGCTGATCGTTCTGGCGCTACAGGTTGCCGCTGTGCAATATTGTGTAGGGAAGGCATTGCAAAAGATTGACCTCACCACGGCGCAGCCGCTGATGTTCCTGAATCTGATATGGTCTTCAATTATAGGATATTTCCTGTTTGGTGAACTGGTAAACCGTTTCACAGTGCTGGGCGCAGTGATTATTATTGCGGGTATTGTGTATAGTGTGCGCCGCAAAGCAACACGGCTAGACCCTGTTATTATGCGTCAGCCAACGGAAGATGATGAGAAATAGATAATCTAATTCTTGAAATTTGGCATCATTTCCTTTTATATAACGCCGAAATATAACCAAAGGCAGCAATGACAACTCCAGAACCGATTAGAAAGATTGCAGATAAAATTGAAAATGCTCCTATCATTCCTATAGCAGCGCAGCGCGGTATGCGCCGTTTTCTGGCAATGGAATCTGCAGGTGGTATTCTGCTTATGTTCGCAGCAATTCTGGCTGTGATTGCCGCAAATACTTACTTCGCTGATATATATGACGCATTTCTGCACACCAAATTTACCATTGGTTTTGGCGAAGAAACCATGCTTTCAAAAGAGCTTATCTTATGGATTAATGATGGTTTAATGGCAGTGTTCTTCTTCCTTGTGGGGATGGAAATTAAACGTGAAATGGTGGAAGGCGAGCTTTCCACTATTCAGAAAGCCATATTGCCGTTCTTCGCAGCGGCAGGCGGAGTGGCATTGCCAGCTCTTATTTTCGTTTATTTCAATTATGGTGATGACACAACAGTGAATGGCTGGGCAATTCCTGCTGCAACGGATATTGCTTTTGCGCTGGGTCTGCTTGCATTATTTGGCTCACGCGTGCCTGTATCTCTCAAAATATTTTTAACAGCGGTTGCTGTGATTGATGATCTGGCGGCGATTGTTATTATTGCAATTTTCTATACAGAAAACATTTCACTGGGTTCCATCGGTGTATCTGCGGCTTGTTTTATCATTCTGTTATTCTTCAATCTTCGCGGTGTATCACGCATGGCACCCTATATTCTGGTGGGGCTTGTCATGTGGGTGGCTGTGTTGAAATCTGGCGTACATGCAACCATTGCAGGGGTGGTGCTTGGGTTTATGATTCCGCTTACCGTGAAAAATGCTAATGGCAAATCCATGCTGAAATATGCTGAACATAAGTTACATGCATGGGTAGCATATTTTATTCTTCCTATTTTTGCATTTGCTAATGCAGGGGTGAATTTCCGCGGGATGGACGCTAATATGGCGCTTGACCCTGTGCCGCTTGGCATTGCGCTTGGGCTGTTTTTCGGCAAGCAATTCGGCATTTTTGCCGTATGTTTTACCATGATAAAACTGAAACTGGCACGACTGCCTGAAGACTCCACATGGGTGCAGTTTTATGCCGTCTGCATTATGTGCGGTATTGGATTTACCATGAGTTTGTTCATTGGAGGGCTGGCATATAACAGCACATTCCTGATTACTGAAACCAAGATTGGTGTGATGATGGGGTCTATTGCCTCTGGACTGGTAGGGTATATTGTACTCTCTATTGCACTCAAAGGCGGCGGCAGCCGCAGTGCATATGACGTGGTGAAAAACTCGAATACGGCGAAGCGTTAAGAACTATAATTAATAAGGTATATAATTAATGCTGCTCAAGATGTGCTTTTAATAGCGCAATCGCTTTATGATCCGCTTTGGAGGATGGCAGGGTTTTCAGACTGTCGATATCATGCCAATCTTTAGTATTCTCTGCTTCAGTGTCGCAAAGATATACTATGCCATCAAGTGTGAAGTGAGAATATTTTTGCTCGATTCCGCCAATTAACGTCATCTCTGAAAGTGATATATCGTGGTATGATGTATCCTCACGGGGGATTTCGACAAAGCCATATAATCCACCGAGAAATTGTGTAGTGCGCGGTTTCATATGATAATGACTTCCACTACGCAGAATAATAATATTCTTCTTTCGCACAGGCACTGTCTTTTTTGATTTTTTCTCTGGGTAGAGTTCAGGGCTTTCTTTACCCTTGCAATGGCGATTAACTGGGCACAGCAGGCATTTTGGCTGCTTTGGAGTGCAGATGGTGGCGCCAATATCCATCATTGCCTGATTATAGTCAAAGCTCTGCTTTGTATCTAAATAATGTTCAGCGCAATTCCACAATTCCGCTTCATTCATGCTGTTAGATGCGGTTAAACGGTGCAATACACGTTTCACATTGGCTTCCATAATAGGCACAGCACGCCCAAAGCCGAAGCAGGCTACGGCATGTGCCGTGTTCTTGCCAATGCCTGGCAGGTGCAACAATTCTTCTACAGAATCTGGCAGGGCAGGGGCGGCAAGCTGCGCTGCTTTGTGCAGGTTGCGGGCGCGGGAATAATATCCCAGTCCTTCCCAGCATTTTAACACTGCTTCCTGTGGCGCATCTGCAAGTGCTTGCAGGGTTGGGAAGCGTTCAAGAAAAGGGAAATAATAACGTTGCAACACAGTGCTGACCTGTGTCTGCTGCAGCATCACCTCGCTAATATAGATGTGATACGCATCATCCGTGTTGCGCCACGGCAGGTCTTTTCGTCCATGTGTCTTATACCATGCAGCAATATCTGCGTGATATTGCGTGTTATTCATTGCGCAAGAAGTCTATTGGACGGGAAGCGGAGATGACGCGAATCAACCATTGGCTCAATCCTGCCACCAGCACAATGCCAAATATTATCGCACCAATGTAAATTTCAGGGATAAACAGCCAGGCGGGCAGGCTCATAATGTCTGCCAGAGCGTAAGATAATAATGTGCCGAGCAACAATGCAAAGGACACACCAACCAGACACAGCCAGAACATCTCACGAAGCACAATACCGCGAATGGCCTGTCTGCTTTGCCCAAGCACGTTCAGTAACATGCTTTCATAGGCGCGACTGCGAAGCGAGCTTCCCAGACTGCCAAAAATGACGAAAATGCCTGCAATTACCGTTAATGCCGCGACGACCAGAATCAGCAGCGCGACCGAGCCGAACAATCCAGAAACGCGCTTTAATGTTTCTTTAATGCGGATAACGGAAACGCTTGGATAATCCTGCAATAAATCCCGTAACACATCCATTTCATATGCATCATCAATATGCACGGTTCCAATATACATGGGTGTGAAATCTGCTAAGGCATTAGGGGAGAGAATAATGCCAAAATTCATCTGTAATGTTGTCCAGTTGATTTCCCGAAGGCTTGCAACACGCGCAGTGATATTCTGCCCCAGCACATTGAAGGTGAGCCTGTCACCCATTTTGATGCCCATACCTTCCGCAAGTTCCGCCCCGAAAGAAACCAGCGGTTCACCATCATATCCTTCTTCCCACCATTCACCTTCTGCAAGTGAGTTATTGTCAGGTGGATCATTCCTGAAAGTGATGCCGCGCTCGCCCTGCAAAGCCCAGCGCACTTTTGGATCCACCATAGCTGGCGTGAGTGGTTTGCCGTTCAACTGTGTAATGCGTCCACGAATCATGGGAGTGAGATTTAGTGAAGTCACCCCTTCTTTTGAAGAAATATCAGACTGAATCTGTTCATATTGATATGGCTGAATATCAATCAGGAAAAAATCAGGTGCTTGCTCTGGTGGTTGATAACGCAATTGCTGATAAAAATTGATCGCAATAATAGCAAGTGCGGTCATTAGCGTCAGGCTTAATCCCAAAGACAAAGAGAAACTGGTGGTTATTGCGCCTTTGCGCGAGAGATTTTTCAGTGCCATACGATTGCTGACAGAAAGTGACTGTCCGCCAGCCACATTGCGACAAATGCGTTTCACCAGGTATGCAACTAACCAGAATGCCGCAGCCGATGCACCAAATGCCCCAAAGAAAATGGCTGTTAATATAAGATTATCCACAAAATAAATAGTAAGTGCAATAATGCCAATAATAATAGCTATCAGCAGCAGCATCAAAGCTGCAGAAAACTGCAATCTTACTGCATGTTGCACAGCGCTATATCGCAATAATGTTGTTGCGCGGGTTTTTACAGCGCTGAGCAGTGCAGGCGCAGCAAATAATATAGTGGTGAGTATGCCATATGCCACGGCAACAATAACAGGAAATGCAGACAGGCTGCCATCTGCTGGGATGGGCAGGCTGTCTTTGAATACAGTTAAAATGGTTTGCTGCGCGGCAACGGCAAGCGCAATAGCGATGGCAACGGAAATAATGCATAGAACACTAAGCTGAATGGCATAAATCCATAATGCATCTTTCTGAGTTGCGCCAAGACATTTCAACCGCGCAACAGACAGTAAGCGTGTGGAGAGATAGTTCTTGGTCGCATTCGCAATGCCTACTCCACCAATTAACAGGGTGGATAAAGCTGCAAAGGTTAAAAACATGCCAAGCCTGTCTAATGCCCGTTTTAAGCCAGGCGCAGCATCATCATTTGTGCGCATCTGGAAGCTACCATTATTATATTCATCCATCAGCGCTTTTTCGACAGCATTCACATTTGTTCCCGCATCAGCTTTAAGCAACATAATGTAATTGATCATGCTGCCATAACGCACCAGACCAGTGTCCTGCAATGCATCACGTGAAATCATTAATCGTGGCCCGAGACTATAATTTGCGCCCAGCCTGTCTGGTTCTGTTTCAATGATTGCGCGCAGTTCAAAGAGTTGTTCACCAATAAAAATAGAATCACCAAGTGCAAGCCCCAGAACGCTCAGCAATTCTTTTTCAACTGCAGTGCCATATTGCTCACCCTGTTTGCCATATAATGCATCATAGCTTAGCGATGGCTCTGTCACAAACTCACCTGCCAGAGGATAAGTGTCAGGCACTGCTTTTAATTCTGCGATTTGTGAATTAATAGCGTCAGTGTTGTTTTTATCGGGTTCAGCCACTCTTGCCATAGTGCGCAATGTGGCATATTCCAGCGTATCACCCTTGCTTTGCATATAGGCTTTGGCATCATCTGGCATGGGTTCATATAAAGTGCGAACCAGAATATCTCCGCCAAGCAGACTATCAGCATTATTTGCAATGCCGCGCTGGGCTGAGGAAAGCAACAATCCAATTGCCGCAATTGCCATAACACCCAGAATCAGTGAAAATATAAAAATGCTGAAATGGCGTGCAGACCCGCGCAAATCTCGTATGGCAATGCGGGACAATGTGCTGAAAGAGGCGCTCATGAGCGATGCTCTTTGATTGTTTCAATCCCGCCATCACACATATGGATCTGCATATCACATTGCGCAGCCAGCGCTTCATCATGTGTGATCAACAGCAACGTGGAATTGTTGTGTTGCTGCATGTCAAACAACATATCAATGATAAGCTGCCCTGTGGTTTGATCCAGATTTCCTGTAGGTTCATCCGCCAGCATAATATCAGGCGTAGTAATGCAGGCACGGGCAATAGCAGTGCGCTGTTGTTCTCCGCCTGAGAGTTGCGCGGGGTAATGATGCAGGCGATGCTTCAGCCCGACTGACTCCAGCATTTTTTCTGCTTTGCTGTAAATATCTTTTTCGTTGCTGCGCAGTTCCAGAGGCAAGGCAACATTTTCCAGCGCATTCATGGTAGGCATCAGATGAAATTCCTGAAATACAATGCCAATATGTGCATTTCTAAAAGCTGTCAGTGCATTATCATCCTTATTATGTATCTCTGTATCGTGAATCCGCAACGTGCCAGCGCTTGGGCGCTCCAACCCTGCCAGCAACATTAGTAAAGAGGTCTTTCCCGAACCTGACGGACCTGTAATGGCGATTTTTTTGCCTTTTGGCACAGAAAATGTTATATTCTTTATAATATCAACCACGCCATCACTGGATGGCAGACTTAAGGATAATTCTTCTGCTATGATTATTTTATCATCATTACCATCGTTACGTTCTACGTTTTCGCTCACTTGTTTACTATCCTGCTTTGTCGTTGCCTCGTCACTGCCTATATGGGGCGCTTATGCAGAAAATCAACCTCAATCTTTAGTGGAATATTGGGGGGAAGAAGATTTTGATGTAGAACAAATGACCGTATATAATCTTCCGCCAACGCGTGTTATGTTTGTTGGTGATAGTATTTTAGCAGGGTACGGTTTGGATGACCCAGAAGAAAATAATATCGTTGCTCAGATAGAAAGTAATCTTAAAGAAAATTACTCCACCGAATTTAGAGAAATACGAATTAAAAACTTTTCTATTTCGGGGGAGACAACTTCTGGTATGGTGTCACGTATGCGTCAGGTGGTGGCAGCGCAGCCAGATATTGTGGTGCTTGCAATAGGCGGGAATGATGCGCTCAGAGGGGTTGATCCTGATGTGCTTTATAACAATTTGAATATTATCCTGAATGACCTGAACCGAGCAGGGATATATGTATTATTTGCAGGTATGCAGTCACCTCCAAATTATGGCTATACCTATATGTCTAAGTTTAACAGTGTATATGCAAAGCTGGCAGAACAGTATCCTGTAGTGTTTATGCCATTTTTACTTGAAGGCGTTGCAGCAAATCGTGATTTAAATCAGGATGATGGTATACACCCGAATCACTTTGGCGCTTCAATTATTGCAGATAATCTGCTCGAATATTTGCGCAAAATGATTAAAGCGATGCAAAAAGAAAAAGCAAAACGTGTTCACGAAAATCGTTTAGCAGAAATTGAAAGAATTAATCAGCAGCGCAAAGCAAAACGCGAACAAAAACAGCGTGAATATGATCTGCGCAAGCAAAAGCTGAAGCGCAAATATGAAAACAGCCTGAAAAAATAGTAATATGGTGCCGCGCAGCGTGACAAGCTGTGCGGCTTTCATTATAGTGATGTCATAATTTAACTGCATTTGGAGCATTTGCATTATGAGCGCTAAAGTCACTACTGGACACCTTCCATCTTCCCGCAAAATTTATCTGGCGTCTGAACGCTACCCGGATATGAAAGTGGCAATGCGTGAGGTGTTGCTCTCACAAGGTGCGAATGAGCCAAATCTGCCTGTTTATGATACGTCAGGCGCTTATACAGACGATGAGTTGAATATTGATATTCGCAGTGGTTTGCCTAAACTACGCGAAGGCTGGACGTTAAGTCGTGGTGATGTAGAGCATTACCAAGGACGCGAAATCAAAGCAGAAGATAACGGCTTTAAAGAAGGTCAAACACCACGTGCATCTCAAGTGGTGGAGCAGTTCCCCAATGTGCCAAAGCAACCGATGCGCGCGAAAAATGGTGGTAACGTATCGCAGATGTATTATGCGAAGCGTGGCATTATCACCGAAGAAATGGAATATATCGCCATTCGTGAAAATGAAGGACGTGAACAATATATTGAAGCGTGGAAAGAATTTGACGCGACTTACGGCGAAATAAAAGGCAATCGCCGTTATTCACGGACGGATAATGCTCACCCTGCCAACCCATTTGGCGCAAAAATTCCTGAAATCATCACGCCTGAATTCGTGCGGGACGAAGTGGCGCGCGGGCGGGCGATTATTCCTGCCAACATCAACCACACTGAAATTGAACCAATGATTATCGGGCGCAATTTCAAGGTGAAGATTAACGGAAATATTGGCAATAGCGCGGTAACTTCATCTGTGGATGAGGAAGTTGATAAGTTAGTGTGGGCAATTCGCTGGGGCGCGGACACGGTGATGGATCTCTCCACTGGGCGCAATATCCACAATATACGCGAATGGATTATCCGCAATTCGCCTGTGCCAATCGGCACTGTGCCGATTTATCAGGCGCTAGAGAAAGTGGACGGCGTAGCAGAAGATTTAACGTGGGAAGTCTTCCGCGATACGCTGATTGAGCAAGCCGAGCAAGGCGTGGATTATTTCACGATTCATGCCGGCGTGTTGCTGCCATATGTGCCGCTGACTGAGCAGCGTGTGACAGGTATTGTTTCGCGTGGTGGTTCAATTCATGCAAAATGGTGCATGGCGCATCACAAGGAAAATTTCGCGTATGAGCATTTTGATGAAATTTGCGAAATTATGAAAGCCTACAATGTGTCATTCTCTTTGGGGGACGGCTTGCGCCCGGGGGCAATTGCCGATGCCAATGACGCCGCACAATTTGCCGAGCTGAAAACGCTGGGTGAGCTAACGCACAAAGCATGGGAACATGATGTGCAAACCATGATTGAAGGGCCGGGGCATGTGCCTATGCATCTGATTCAGGAGAATATGGAAAAGCAGTTGGAAGCGTGCGACGAAGCACCATTCTACACGCTTGGACCACTGACGACTGATATTGCACCAGGTTATGACCATATCACAAGCGGCATTGGCGCGGCGATGATTGGCTGGTTTGGTTGCGCGATGTTATGTTACGTCACGCCAAAAGAACATCTTGGCTTGCCAGACCGTGATGATGTGAAAGAAGGGGTGATAACCTATAAAATTGCCGCACACGCAGCGGATTTGGCAAAAGGACACAAAGGCGCGCAACACCGCGATGATGCCCTCAGCCGCGCCCGCTTTGACTTCCGCTGGATGGATCAGTTTAATTTAGCACTAGACCCTGACCGTGCGCTGGAATTTCACGACCAAACCTTGCCAGCAGACGGCGCAAAAGTGGCGCATTTCTGCTCTATGTGTGGGCCCAAATTCTGCTCCATGAAGATTTCACAGGAAGTGCGCGAATTTGCCAATGTCGGCAAGCTGGGAGAAAACTTGGACGGGAAAGAAGCCCGCGAAGGCATGGACGAAATGGCAGAGAAATTCAAGGAAGAGGGAAGCGAGATTTATCAGAAGGTGGGGTGATGTTAATTTCCACACACAGTTATAAAACTGTGTGTGGAAAAATAATATTTATTAGAATTATTAAATTCTTCGTTTGATTTCTGTTTTGTATTCTTTTGGTAAGAAATTAGTCACCTCAATAATAAGATCAGATATTTTCTTGTATTGAAAACTTTTTGCATTTGAATATGTGTAATCTTTATTTAATTCATGAATTACATTAATACGAGTTTTTGAGTTAGGAATTTTCCCGTATTGTGCCAAAAAAGTTGATAGTTGATTATATAACTCTTTGTAGAGTTTTGTTTCATAATCCAAAGGCGAAAACCATTCTGAAAGTTTTTCTTCCGTTTTTCTTCCGTCCATTTGGTTATAATTTTTAAGATAACATTCAGCATCCATATCCTCATATCCACAAAATTTAGATGGTGCGAAAGACCAGCCTAAATCTCTATCGTTACAGGCATACCAAGAACGGACGAGCCCAAGCCTATTTTGCAATTCATTACTATGATCTATTTCAATGCGAAAGTTATCAATGTTGTATACAATACTGTCTAAATTATTAATCAATTTCATAATATATTCCTATAGTGTTTTATCTAATTCATGTACTTCTTGAAGTACATGAATTAGATAAAATGATTAGATTGCATTGTCAACTGCATAATTGAGATGAATAGGTTTATTTTAATTCTCTGGTCATATATTATTGCTAGAAAGTACAATTTAAAATCTCGGAGCAACCCATGACACAACCAGACACAATCAACACAGTAGCAGTTTTAGGATCAGGCGTGATGGGGGCGGGGATTGCGGCGTTGCTTGCCAACGCGGGCTGCAAAGTGCATTTGCTGGATATTGTGCCGAAGGATGCACAAGACCGCAATGCGCTTGCCAAAGCAGGCATTGAAAAACAGCTAAAAGCCAAACCTGCGGGCGGATTTACGCACCCTCGCAATGCAAAGCGTGTGACCCCTGGCAATCTGGAAGATGATTTGGATGTGCTTGCCGAATGTGACTGGATTGTTGAAGTCGTCATTGAAGATGTGGACATCAAACAAGCGACCTACAAAAAAATTGACGCGCACCGAAAGAAGGGTTCGCTGGTGTCTTCCAACACGTCCACTTTGCCGTTGCATGTGTTGATTGACGGCTTGCCAGACAGCTTTAAGGCAGATTTCTGCATCACACACTTCTTTAACCCACCACGCTTTTTGCCGTTGCTGGAAGTGACAGGCGGGGAGCATTGCAAGGCTGAACATATTGAACGCATCACCGAATTTGCGGATATGAAACTTGGCAAAGGCGTGGTGCATTGTAAGGATACGCCAGGCTTCCTTGCCAACCGCATCGGCATTTTCTGGATGCTGGTCGGTTTGAAAGAGGCGCTTGAATTGGGCATAGATGTCGAAGATGCAGACGCTGTCATGAGCCGCCCCGTGGGCATTCCGAAGACAGCATTATTCGGCTTGTTTGATCTTATCGGCATTGACTTAATGCCACACATTGCCAAAGCCATGTTGGCAACATTGCCAGAAAATGACCGCTTCCGCGAGATTTATGAAGAGCCAGAAATGGTGAAAACCATGATTGCGGAAGGCTATACTGGGCGCAAGGGCAAAGGCGGTTTTTATAAGCTGGACAAAACAGACGGCAAAAAAGTGAAGCTGGCGAAGGATTTGCAATCGGGTGATTATGCGGTGGCTAAGAAATCTACACTTGAAAGTGTGGATGCCGCGCGGGCAGGGCTGGCAGCATTAATTTCTCACGATGATATTGGCGGGCAGTTTGCCAAGCACGTGCTGGTGCAGACGTTGCATTATGCTGCGTCCTTAGTGCCTGAAATTTCTGATGATATTTTGAATATTGATGAAGCCATGCGCCTCGGCTTTGCATGGAAATATGGACCGTTTGAATTGATAGACAAACTCTCCACGAAAGAGCAGACAGGCGCAGATGTGCTGATTGCCGCGTGCGAGGAAGCGGGGCTGGACGTGCCACCACTCTTAAAAGCGGCAAGTGGCAAGACGTTCTATAACTCCCCCCTTGAGGGGGAGTCGAAGAGCGGAAGCGATTCGGTGGGGGGGAATAAGCCAGTGCATGATACCCCCCACCAAAACGGCAACGCCGTTTTGACTCCCCCTCAAGGGGGGAGTTATCTTACCTTGAGGGGCGAGTATGCACCAATACATATCCCAACTGATAAATATATGCTGGCAGATGTCACACTTGGCAAAAAACCTGTGCTGAAAAATGCTGGCGGGCAATTGTGGGATTTGGGGGATGGCGTGGCGTGTCTGCAATTCACCACCAAAATGAACACCATTGATGATCAGGTGTTGGAAATGATGGTAAAGTCTGTTCACGCCGTGAAGCAGAATTTCAAAGGACTGGTGATTGCCACGGATGCAGACCAATTCTCACTGGGTGCAAATTTGGGCTTTTTGATGTATCTCGCCAATCTGGCAGACTGGAAAACAATTTCACAAGTGATTAAAGGCGGACAGAACGCAGTGATGGGGCTGAAATATGCGCCGTTCCCTGTAGTGGCTGCCATGAACGGCATGGCGCTGGGTGGCGGGTGCGAAACCGCGCTGCATTGTGATGCGGTGCAGGCGCATATTGAATCTTATCCTGGTTTGGTGGAAGTGGGTGTTGGCTTAATCCCCGGTTGGGGCGGGTGCAAGGAGATGCTGCTGCGCCATCAGGCACTGGCAGATAAGGTGAAGGCGGAAGTGATGAGTGGCAAGAAGCCATCTGCATTAATGCCGCAAGGGCCAATGCCCGTTGTATCACAAAGTTTTGAGAAAATCATGCTGGCGCAGGTGGCAAAATCTGCTGAAGAAGCGCGTGAGATGCTGATTTTAAACGATGCCAGCCGCATTTCCATGAACCGCAAGCGCGTACTGCCAGATGCAAAGGCGTTATGTTTAGAACTGGCGGAAGGTTATGTTGCGCCAGAACCTGCAACGATACATTTAGCAGGGGAAACTGCAAAAACGGCATTGCTGATGGCAGTGGATGGTTTTAAAGAACAAGGCAAAGCCACACCACATGATGTGACCATTGGGCAGCATTTGGCAGAGGTGCTGAGTGGGGGTGACACCACCATGGCAGATGAAGTGAGCGAGCAGGACTTGCTTGACCTTGAACATGATATGTTTATGGAATTGGTGAAAACCAAACCATCGCGTGACCGCATTCAGCATATGTTAGAGACGAACAAACCGCTGCGGAATTAACATGTCGCTGCGAGGAACTGACAAGGAAGAAAAAGCAAGAAAGCTAAGTCCATTTCAATATTCTGCAGAGAATTTTTTTCGCTCGTCTGCATGGTATGTGGTCTTTATGAGTTGTTTTTTCTTGCTTTACGTCCCCGAAATATCTGCGTTATTGCAAGAGTTTACCAAAGATATGCCTGACAGGCATACCAAAAGTAATATTTTTATGATTGGAATTATAGTGTACTGCGTTTCTGTAATCACAATACCTGTTAGTCTATATTATTTATTGTGCCGCTATTTACGAAAGAGGCACAATAAAAGGCTGTTTTAACCTAAAACAGATCTTTTAACCCTTTCAGATTATCACGAATATTGCGAATGTCCTTTTCAATATTCTTGCCCTGCGCTTTATAATCATCACGAATGTCGCGGACGTTCTTTTCAATGTCTTTGCCTTGCAGTTTCAAATCATCTTCCAGCTTTTTTAAACCATCACGCGTGGTCAAATCAGGTCCTGTGTCTTGTGGCAGTGTTTTTAGGCAGGATTCTGGCAAGTTTGCCGTTTTCATATTCTCTGCGAGTGCTGTTCCCACCAGTTGAGAAATGCCAGATTTATCTTTAATCAGGCTTAAACCAATTTTGCTGATCGCGCCCAGCGTGCCTTTGGCATCAGGTGTGAAGCGTAGGTCTGAAACGCTGCCGCTCACTTTCACAGGGATGGTCACATCTGTTAATCCTGCTAATTTCGTGCGCGGGCTGAGCGTCATTGCCACCTGCTTGTTTGGAATGTTCACTGTGCCTTCTGCAGAAACAACCGCACCTGGCGTATCCACAAGCAAGGTTTCTGCGCGTGCTGTTCCGTTGTTCAGTTTCAGTTTGCCCACGCTGCAGGTAACTTCAACAGTTTTTCCTTCTGTCTGTTTGCCGCGCAGAATATTTAAAAACGCGTTTATTTTTGTCGCGCTTGCAGGCACTTCAATCTGTGTTTCACCTAATGTATAGGCTATGTCACCCCCAAGATTCTGCACTAATGCATCGCTATTTTTGCCCAAAGTGAGCAGGGAGATTTCAGCATTAACGGGACCGTTTGACACATTGCGATATTCAGTAAATTCTTTTAGGAGATTACTGACATTATATCCCGTCAAGTTTGATTTGACTGAAAAACTTGGTGTGTCACCAGAGCCATTTACCACCGCGCTTCCGTTCGCTGCGCCTCCAAAGGCGCGGGCGCTATAATTCGTGATGCTCATGCGGCCGTCTTTCAACACTGCTTTTGCAGTAATGTCACTCGCCAGAGTATTCGCCCCCTTTTTCAAATTATCCAGTGCCACATTAAATGTGCCGTTAAAGGCATTCAGCCCGCTCAGATCTATTGTGTTTGCCTTTTTTGCGGGCGCTGCATCGCCCGATGCTGGCTGTGCTGGTGTACTCTGTTTGTCCTCTGCCATTACATAAGAGGGAACAGTAACATTTGCCGTAATATACGGTTTCTTTTTGTTCAGCAGAATATCTGCTTTGCCTTTAACCGTAGTTTCGCCATATTGTGCGCTGTTGATGACCAGTATCAGTTTCTCTGCAGATGCTTTGGTGTTTACGTCAAATGCAATTGCGTCACTCGGGGAAAGCGAACCATCTGGCAGAACCGAATTTAAATGATGCAAAGATGCAATGTTCCCGTTTATTTTGCCGTCAAATGTAGGAGTGTCCTGCAGGGATGACACTTCGCCTGTTGCTTTAAAGGAGGTGGCTTTTTCCTTCATTGCAGCTGTAAGTGACACCATAATCGGTTTATCCATCAAACTGTCAATATTCGCGGCTTTGGGTTGAATATCAAACTCTGCGTTAAGACCATTATAAATGGCAGTTCCGTCAATTTTTACCGCAGGCTGCAACGCTGCATTTATGACAGGGAATGCAGCTTTATATTTCTTGCCACTATCAACATATATTATGGTGCTGTTATTTAAAGTAATATCGCCAATTTCCAGATTCACCAGTGATTTTTTCATCTGCTTCATGGAACGGTCTTTGATGTTCTGTTCAGATGGTTTTTTATTCATCAGATCAAATGTCCAGCTATTGCGGTTGGCTTCTTTCACCAACACAATATCTGCGCCATTTACGACTACACTATCAATAATAATCTTTTTCTGCAGAAGCTGCTGCAAGTCCAGCGAAATCTGTACTGAGTCCAGCTGAACCATCGCACCGTCTTTCACCCAGTCAGGGTTGGCAAGCGTCACATCTGCGATTGAAATGGTAGGGGTGAAGCTGAATTCTGCTTCAATCTCACCATTGATGATGAGCTCTCGCCCTGTCTTTTCCATCACAGCATCTGCCAGTACGGGTTTCAGCTTTTCAGTGCCAATGCTTTGCAATGCCAGATAGGCAATAAAAGGGATAGCCAGCACAAGGCAAAACACAAAGCTGATGATGCCGATAATAAATTTCATGGACGAACCTCTATTTATTCAGTTTCACCACTAACGGATTCAGCGGGATTGTCAATACATTGGCGCATAGCAGCCTTGAAATAATCGTAACCTGTGTAACAGGTGAGCCAGCTTGCTGCCCATAGCAGCCCCTCTGCAATGTAATGCACAGCCTCATTTTCTGGCAAAATGCCTGAGATTAGCAAGCCAAACGCAGCAATCATCTGCAACGTGGTTTTATATTTCGCCATCATGGTGACATGCAGAATAACCCCGCGTTCCTGCGTAAATTCGCGCAAGGCAGATACTGTAATTTCACGCAGCATGATGAGAATAACGGCGAGCGGATGCCCATGCCCATGCACGGTGAGCAAAATAAGCAATGCGGCGATGAGTAGTTTATCTGCAATGGGGTCGAGCAACCGCCCAAAATCTGACGTGACGCCCCATTTTCGGGATAAATACCCATCAAAATAATCCGTGACCATCGCATAACTGGCGAAAAAACAGGCGATTGCATAACCAATAGGCGTGGGAAAAAACACCAGCAACAGGCAGATGGGAAAAATCACCAGCACACGGGAGATGGTCAGCCAGTTGGGCAGATGTTTTTTATAATATGTTTTATCACGTTTCATTACGTACTATCATAGCAAGCCATTCTGTTTGTTCAATCGTTGTTATGTGTAGCAGCCTTGCAAAGCGCAGCGCATCATGCAGAGATTGTTCATGCTGCTTGCGAATACCACACAAAATGGCAAGCCCTTCTGCAGCTAAATGCGTTTTGATGTCTGGCAGGATAGGAATGATAATATCCGTTAAAATATTGCAGAGAATCAGGTCATACGGTGCGTGTGTGCGAATAATGTCATGTCGCAATCCTTCGGCGCGCAGGGCAGTAATCTGCTTTGTGATTTCGTTCACATCTGCATTGTGCATGGTAAATTCTGGCGCTTGTGGGTTGTTGTCACTCGCAATAATCTGTGCGTGAGGCAGCATTTTTGCAGCAGCAATGGAAAGCACTCCAGAGCCACACCCCACATCCAGCACATTTTTAATGTCTGGTCGCGCCTGCACAATGCCTTGCAGCGCCTGAATGGATAATGCTGTTGTTGGGTGCGCACCAGAGCCATAGGCTTCGCCAGCGGCGATGATGATTTCAGGTTGGAGGTTGATTTCCATCGTCATACTGTGCGAAGCGAAATATCCAGCTTGGCTTGGTGCAAGTTGAGAGATGGATGCTTCACTTCGTTCAGCATGATGGACAGATTACGCTGCATCTTCCTTCTCACCAAAAATGATGGCAATGCTGATATGATGTTCCTCATCCTTCAGCGTCACATCTGACGATGGGGCAGCGTCTGCAAGCGTTGCAATCGTGCTGGCAGATTTGAAATCCTCTTCTGTGCCTGCTAGTTTACACCCTGAAAGCGCTGCTATATCAATAGGATATTTAATGGACACGTTGCGTTCAGACTTGGCCTTGCGCACCAGTTCCAACGCTGCTACGGTTTTAATGCCTATCTCTTCTGCTGCTTCATCCTGCGTGTAATCCGCACTATTTGGGAACGCGCCACGTGCATGAACCGAGCCTGCCTGAGGATACATGATCGCAAAAATTTCTTCTGTGATATGTGGCACAAACGGTGCAAAGAGTTTTAGCAATGCGTGCAACACATGATATATCGTGTGACAGGCAGATTGCTGCGCTGCTTCACCCATATTGCCATATGCGCGGGATTTGACGAGTTCGAGATAATTATCACAAAAATCATTCCAGAATACATCTTCTGCTGCTGCGCGTGCATTGGAATATTCGTAAGTAGCAAAGGCTTTGTCGCTTATCTCAATGGCTTTGGACACACGCGAAATCATCCATTTATCCAGCGTTTTAGTGATGATGTCTGCATCAATATCTGCTTTGGCTGTCTGTGGCATGGCTTTTAAATTCGCCAGTTGCAGTGCTGCAAATTTGGAAGCGTTCCAGAGTTTAGTCACCAGCTTTTTGCCGATTTTGAGCTGATCTTCTGAGAATGCTGTGTCTGTCCCCAGCTTCGCAGTGGATGCCCAGTAACGCACGGCATCCGTGCTTTGTTCTTCAATCAGGGCGAGTGGCGTGACAACATTGCCTTTGGACTTGGACATTTTGGTTTTGTCAGATGCCAGACACCACCCTGAAATCATCAGATTGTGCCAGGGCGCTTTCCCGTGGTGCAAGTGGGATTTCACCAGCGTATAAAACGCCCATGAGCGGATGATTTCATGAGCTTGTGGGCGCAAATCCGCGGGAAAGAGTTGGTTGAAACGTGTTTCACTTGCATTTATTCCACCTGCATTTATTTGTGGAGAAAGTGAACTGGTTGCCCATGTGTCCATCACGTCTGCATCGGGTGTCACTTCCTCTCGGCTATATCCCTTTGGCAAATCTGTTAATGGATTGACAGGAAGTTGGTCTGCCTCTGCCAACAAAATCTTTCCTTCTTCACCTTCGCGCTTGGAATACCACACAGGAAACGGCACGCCATAATAACGCTGGCGAGAGATGCACCAATCCCAGCTTAAGCCATCAATCCACTGTTCCATCCGCGTTTGCATCCATGCAGGGTTCCAGTTGCAGTTTTTGGAGAGTGTTTTGAGTGTATCTTTATGCTCCAGCACTTTCACAAACCATTGCTCAGTCGGCAGAATTTCAAGCGGCGCACCCGAACGTTCTGCACATTTGACGGCGTGGGTGATGGGTTTGGATTCCACCAAGTCGCCTGATTCTTTGAGCATATCGAGAATGAGTGCGCGTGCTGCTGTGGCTTTTTTATTTTGAAGTTGTTCAAGCGCGTCATTCTGAGCCTTAGCGAAGAATCCATCAGGTGTTTCAGTTTGCTGAGACATGGATGCTTCGCTTTGCTCAGCATGACGAAGTAAATCAAAATCAACCTTCCCATATTTATTCAAAATAATGCGAAGTGGCAGCTTATGCTTCTGCCATTTCTCAATATCTGCCTCATCACCAAAGGTGCAGCACATCATGATGCCTGTGCCTTTGTCTGGCTCAACCGTGTCATCTTCCAAAATCGGAACTTTTACACCGAAGAGTGGCGTGATTGCCTGTTTGCCTTTCAAATGCTGATAGCGTGCATCATCAGGATGATAAAAAACGGCAACGCAGGCAGGCAGCATTTCAGGGCGAGTCGTGCCGATGATGAAGGTTTCGTCGCTGTCATCCACTTTAAACGTAATGTCGTTAAATGTGCCTTCTAGTTCTTTGTCTTCCACCTCGGCTTGCGCGATGGCGGTCTGGTCAACAGGATCCCAGAACATAGGCTTTAGTTCGCGGTGGACTTGCCCTTTTTCAAACAAATCCAGAAACGATGCTTGGGAGGTGCGTCGCGCATGATCACTTATCGTGTGATATTCCTGCCGCCAATCCACAGAGAGCGCCGTTGCTTTAAACAAACTACGAAATTCCGCGCGCGCTTCTTCAGAGACTTCGGTGCAAACCTTGATAAATTCTTCACGCGTATCATAATCCACCGCGCGTTTTTTGCGGGTTTTTTCCACCAGTCGCTCGGTGGGCAAGCCGTTATCATCAAATCCCATCGGGTAAAATACGGACTTGCCTTTCATGCGCTGATAACGCGCAATGAAATCTGCATGAGTATAACTAAAAATATGCCCCATATGCAGCAAACCAGACACAGTGGGAGGAGGGGTGTCTATCACGTAGGTTTCATCACGAGACGCATTTTCATCCCACTGATATATCCCGCTTTGTTCCCACTCTTGCTGCCAATGGGCTTCACGTGTTTTATGGTCGTATTTCTTTGGAAAATCCATGCTGATCCTAACTTTGCAAACTGTTTTTTGCTATCATATAAAAAAGGACGGTGAAGGCAAGCCCCACCGTCCTTATTGCTAGATAAAAATATGTTCTTATTTCTTATCTTTCTTTTCTTCTGCTCTTGGGCGCACATCAACAACCTTGTCGATCAGACCGAATTCTTTTGCAGTTTCCGCTTCCATGAAATTGTCGCGCTCCATGCCTTTTTCAATCGCCGCAAGTTTCTGACCTGTATGCTGCACATACAGATTGTTCAAACGCTTGCGCAGATTGATGATTTCGCGCGCGTGAATTTCAATGTCCGATGCCTGCCCCTGAAAACCACCAGAAGGCTGATGAATCATGATGCGGGCATTTGGCGTAGCATAACGCATACCTGGTTCACCTGCGGTTAACAGAAGTGAGCCCATAGACGCAGCCTGACCAATACACAAAGTTGATACTTTTGGTTTGATATACTGCATCGTATCATAGATAGACAGTCCTGCCGTTACCACACCGCCTGGTGAGTTGATATACATAGAAATGTCTTTATCTGGATTTTCAGACTCAAGAAATAATAGCTGCGCTACGATCAGCGTTGCCATCTGGTCTTCCACCTGACCAACCGCGAAAACAATGCGCTCTTTCAGTAGGCGTGAGAAAATATCGTATGAACGCTCACCACGGCTGGTTTGTTCCACCACCATTGGCACAAGTGCCGCGTACGCGTCTATCATATGGTCTTTAGTATCAATAACACTCATTAGGATGCTTCCTTCTTGCTTGTTGTTTTCTTAGCGGCTGGCTTTTTTGCTGCGGGTTTTTTTGCAGCAGGTTTTTTCTCAGCCGTATCTTTTTTCTCTGCAGGTTTTTTAGCAGCTGTCTTCTTAGCGGCAGGTTTTTCAGCGGCAGGCTTTTCGGCATCAGCTTTTTTTGCTGCGGGCTTTTTCTTTGCTGGCTTCTTTTCAGATTCTGCCTTTGCTTCTTCTTCGGCCAGTTCCTGAATCGTTTTAGAAGATTCTTTCTTCTTCACCTTATCAAGAATGAAATCCACCGCTTTTTCTTCTAAAATAGGACCGCGAAGTTCCTGCACCTGTTGTGGGTTTTTCTGGAAGAAATTAATCACCTGCTGTTCCTGACCAGGATACATACGCGCCTGCTCAATGATCGCAGATTGCACGTCCTGTTGCGTCACTTCCAGCTTGTTGCGTCCTGCGGTCTGAGAAAGCAATACACCCAGCTGCACACGGCGCTTGGCAATATGCTTGAATTCTTCGCGCTGATCTTCAATATCTGCTTCTTTCTCACCACGTTGCTGTGCTTCCTGAACCGCCTGACCCCAAATGGCTTTAAATTCGAGATCCAGCATTCCTTGTGGCACTTCAAAGTCACATTTTTCTTCAAGCGCATCAAACAATGCTTTTTTCACGTAAGAACGTGCCATTTTTTCATGCTCTTTTTCAAGCATTTCTTTAATGGAGAGGCGCAATGCTTCCAATGAATCCTGACCGAAATGTTTCGCCAGCTCGTCATTCAGTTCCGCAGGGATAATCTGCTGCACTTTATGCACTTTTGTTTCAAAACGTGCTTCTTTGCCTTTCAGTGCTTCTGAATGATATTCTTCAGGGAAGGTAACATTTACATCAATTTCATCCCCCGCTTTTGCACCAATTAACTGCTCTTCAAAGCCAGGAATGAACTGACCTGAACCAAGCTCCAGTGAAAATTCTTTGCCTTCGCCGCCTTCAAACGCTTCATCACCAACAAAACCTTTAAAGTCAATCACAACAATATCGCCTTTTTTGGCCTTGGTTGTTTTGGTGCGGTCTTTCACGTCACGCTTATTTTCTGCCAGACGTTCCAGACTTTTCTCAACTTCCTCATCCGAAATTTCCACCTTAGGCGTTTCAATCGTAATTTTTGAGAAATCCATTTCAGGGGATTCTGGCATGATTTCCAGATTGATAGAAAGTTTCAAATCCTGATCTTCTTTATAATCGTCGATTTTCACATCAGGCTGCAGAGCTGGCACAATATCATGTTGTTTCATGGTTTCGCGCACTGCGTCATCCACAGAATTTTGTAGCACTTCCCCTAATGTGTTTTTCTTATATTTCTGTTTCAGAACCGCCATAGGCACTTTGCCAGGGCGGAAGCCAGGAATTTTCACCTGCTTACCAATTTTGGATAATTCTGCATCCACCTTTTTTTCAAGATAGTCTGCAGACACAACCACGTCATAAGCGCGTTTCAGTCCGTTATTTTCAGTTTCTTTAATTTTAAATGCTTCAGCCATGCGAATAATTTGCTTTCTGTTTATTGGTTATACGAACAAACAGATTACACACAAATAGTAGCTACGCAAGTTTTTATGTGACATTTTCTGCATATGAGGCTATAGAAACGTGCCAATACTCAAAAGAAACCACATTGACACAGTCGGAGTTTGGCAATGACCACGCATACCACCCCACAAATTATCGAAGCACTCACATTTGATGATGTGTTGCTAACGCCTCGTGAATCCAACATTCTTCCCAATCAGGTGGATATTTCCTCGCATGTGACGAAAAAGATTGGCTTGGGGATACCGCTCATTTCTGCTGCGATGGACACGGTGACTGAGGCAAAGCTGGCAATTGCGATGGCGCAGCATGGTGGCATTGGTGTGATTCACAAAAATCTGGATATTGATGCGCAGGCAGATGAAGTGCGCAAGGTGAAGAAGTTTGAGTCTGGCATGGTGATTAACCCTGTGACGATTGCCCCTGAAGACACGTTGGCAGATGCACTACATCTGATGGATGTGCATCACATTTCAGGCATTCCTGTGGTGGAGAAGTCTGGCAAGCTGGTCGGCGTATTGACCAATCGTGATGTGCGTTTTGCATCTGATAATGCGGCGAGTGTGGCATCACTGATGACAAAGGATAATCTGGTGACCGTGCGTGAGGGCATTTCCAAAGAGGAGGCAAAAACCCTGCTTCACAAACACCGAATTGAGAAATTGCTGGTGGTGGATGATGAGGGCATCTGCATTGGTCTGATCACGGTGAAAGATATTGAAAAAGCGCAGACGCACCCACACGCTGCGAAGGATGCAAAAGGCAGATTGCGCGTGGCGGCGGCGATTGGCGTGGGCGCAGATGGTCTGGCGCGCGCAAATGCATTGCTGGAAGCTCAGGTGGATATTCTGGTGGTGGACACCGCGCATGGACATTCGCAAGGGGTGATTGACATGGTGCGCAAGGTGAAGGAACTCTCTGCTGAGGTGCAGGTGATTGCAGGGAACATTGCCACCGCAGAAGCAGCAGAAGCATTGATTGATGCAGGGGCGGACGCAGTGAAAGTGGGCATTGGACCAGGGTCCATCTGCACCACGCGCATTGTGGCGGGTGTTGGTGTGCCGCAGCTCTCAGCGATTATGAATGTTGCTGAAGTGACAAAGCGCCGCGGTGTGTGCCTGATTGCGGATGGTGGCATCAAATTTTCAGGCGATATGGCAAAAGCGATTGCTGCAGGGGCGGATGTGGCGATGGTAGGGTCGTTGCTGGCAGGCACAGAAGAAAGCCCAGGCGAGGTGATTTTGTATCAGGGACGATCCTATAAATCGTACCGCGGCATGGGGTCCGTCGGTGCAATGGCACGCGGATCAGCTGATCGTTATTTTCAGGCAGAAGTGCGCGACAGCATGAAGCTCGTACCAGAAGGCGTGGAAGGGCGTGTGCCATTTAAAGGTGCAGTGTCTGGCGTGATTCATCAGTTGACTGGCGGGTTGCGTGCTGCAATGGGCTATACAGGTTCAGCCAGCATTACAGATTTGCAGCAACGCGCACAATTTGTTCGCATCACAGGGGCAGGATTAAAGGAAAGCCATGTGCATGATATTACGATTTCGCGGGAAGCGCCGAATTATCGTTTGGGTGGGTAATGAAAGATAGTGGTTTTGTAGCGCCCGAGTTTGTAACAAGACAATACAAAATTTTGCAGTGGGTTATGTTGTCCTATGGAGTCACTTCATTATTGATTTTGTATTTTGGTTTTAGTATCGAAAAAATTTTTGATATACAACCATATGTTAGTACCATGAATATAAATCAGAAGTTGTTAATAGCTACTATATTTATATTCTTTTTGGAAATAGGGTTTTATCTCATCAGACTAAACATTAAACAGATGCCCATATTGGTGAAAAATATTGATTCAATAGATATAAATAAATGTATCAGTGTTTATACTGAAGGCAGATCATATAATATCATTATATTGTTCTTGTTCTTAGTTTTTACGATAGCATATGCAGTGGTGTCTAATGAGAATCTTTATAATATGGTTATTGTTAGCTGTGTCTTACAATACATGATTTTTATATGCTATTATGATTACAGACTGCTTACTGTATTTCGTTCTGTCCATGAACAGAACGAAATACAACAATAATTAGTGGATTACGTTTTTTTTCAAAAACGCAATCATCAAATCATTCACCTTATCTTTATGCGTCACATTCAGCCCGTGTGGCGCGCCGTCCAGCAATTCGAGTTGCGCGTGTGGCAGAAACTTCACTGCCTTTTCGGCGCAGACTTCCGCAGGGCAGATGCGGTCTGCTTTGCCGTGAATGACCAAAGCTGGCACATCGCATTTTTTTAGGTCATCGCGGAAATCCGTATAGCCGAATGCATCAATGCAGTCTTTCATGGCTTTGGGAGAGGCATCAAAGGTAAGGTGCAGCAAAAAGTCCAGAAACTCCTGTGAGATCGTGTCCTTATTTTCGTCCGCATTGGTGAAATTCTGTCGCCACTGACCGATGAACGCAAAACGGTCTTTTTCAACATTTTCTTTCATACCTTCAAACACGCTGTGATCCACCCCGTCTGGGTTGTCATCTGCTTTTGCCATGAAGGGTGTCACGGCTGCAAGCAACATAATGCTTTTGAGCTTTTTTGTGCCATAATTCCCAACATATCGCGCCACTTCGCCACCGCCCATAGAGAAACCTGCCAGCGTCACATGTTCCAGCTTTAATTTGTCAATAATGCCAGCCACGTCTGCAGCTAACGTATCATAATCATAACCCCACCAGGTTTTTTCGGACAGTCCAAAGCCGCGGCGGCAATAGGTGATCACTCGGTTGCCTGCATTCACCAATGCTTCAATCTGTGGTTCCCATGCCTGATGCGACAAAGGCCAGCCATGAATGAGGATCACCGGGTCGCCAGTGCCGTAATCTTCAATATGGAGATTTACGTTTCCGTCTTTAGACTGAATATTCATATTTGGCATGGTGTTCCTCTGTTTTAACTGTTAAATATGTTTGCGACTGACGCATTAAAACTCTATAAGATATTAATGACACCCGCAGCACAATTACAAGCAGTTATTGAACTTATCACGCATTATGAGCAGGGAAAAGCAGATGGGTATCGCACAGGTGCAGATGTCTCGTTCGCGTTCTTCATGAAACAGCGCAGATATATTGGTGCGAAAGACAAAAAAGCCATCGCGCGACTGTTTTATTATGTGCTGCGCCATCAGGCATCGCTCGTCTGGTGGGCAAAGCAGCGCAACATGACACCGAACCCGCGTTTGAAAGCCTTGTTGGGTGCGTTGTTTCTGGATAATTTACCTGCCGAGCGGATTGATGCACTATGCGGATCAGATAAATATGCGCCGAAGCCGCTGAGCGATAAAGATCGTGAATTGATGGATGACTGCGCGGCGCACGGGCAATTGATTCATGAGAATATGCCAGACGAAGCACGCTACAATGCGCCAGACTGGGTGATTGAGAAGTTCCGCAAGCAGTACGGCGACGATGCAGGACATATTTTAGAGGCGCTGATGGAAGAAGCGCCGACAGACATTCGCGTGAACACCATCAAAACTAATCGTGAAGCCGTGTTAGGCATTTTGGAGAAAGCAGGCATTAATGCAGAGCCTACGCCCCATGCACCCAACGGCATACGCATCAAGCAACGCGTGGCATTGCATACGCTGGAAGCATTTCACGCAGGCTTGTTTGATGTGCAGGATGAGGGGTCGCAATTGCTGGCATCACTTGTGGCAGCCAAACCGAAGCAGCGCGTGATTGATTTTTGCGCAGGGGCAGGGGGCAAGACGCTTGCTATTGCTGCGAACATGAATAATAAAGGAAAAATTCTTAGCTGGGATGTTCATGCCAAGCGCATGAAGGATTTGCCGAAGCGGCTGAAGCGTGCAGGCGTGGACAACGCCGAAGTGCGACAGATTGAATCTGAGCATGACAGTTATATTAAGCGTCATAAAGAATCAGCAGATTGGGTATTGGTGGATGCACCCTGCTCTGGCACAGGCACATGGCGCAGAAATCCTGACGCACGCTGGAACATCACCAAAGACGAATTGCGCAACTTAACGCAGCTTCAAATGAGCATTCTGGAATCTGCCGCGCGGCTGGTGAAGGACGGCGGAGCGCTGGTTTACGGCACGTGTTCCCTGCTTCCAGAAGAAAATAACAAACTGGTTGAGCATTTCTTGGCGAAGTACCCTCATTTTTCACTTGAACAGCCCGCCAGCTTTCCTATAGAGTGCGGAGCTATGATAGCTCTAACGCCATATCACCATCACACAGATGGATTTTTTGCGGCCATATTGCGCAAAAGCAACAGTAAGATTGTGTAACTGAACCCCTGATACTTTATGTCATCCTCAAATCCTGGCTTTGTTACCCGAATTAAGCGTTTATTTCATGCAAAAAATGTGGTTGTCGTATCACAACATGCAGTGGATCATTATGCGCTTTCGCTGCGCTCACAGTGCATGGCGGCTACAGCCATTTTGCTGGTAGTGGGTGCGTCGTCCTATTCTATCGGACGTTATGTGAACACGAAAAAAGATCTGGATGAGACATCCAAAAACCTGCAGGCAGTGCAGGTGGAACATGAAAAAATGTCTGGCGAATTCAGTCTGCTGAAAAAAGACCTGCTGAAAATCAATAATGAAGGGGATTCGCTGAGTGATTATGCGCAATTCGTGATTGAGCAATATGATAATGCTGGAACGGTCACGCTGGAAGTGGATGAAAATCTTGAAGCAGTGCCTGCCTCTGGCAACAGTTCAACCCTGCTGAACCGTGTTGATTTTCTGGAACGCAAACTGGAGCAGGAGCAGCAGGACAAACAGCAATTCATGAACACTATTCACCAGATTACGCGTGATAAGGTGAAAATTCTGGAAGAAGCTGTCAAAATTACTGGCATGGAAGACGAACTTTCTGCCGTGATTGATGCAAAACGTGGCACGATGTTGCCAGATGGTGCATTTGAAGGGCAGGGTGGGCCGTTCTCGCCCTATCTTGGTGAAGAAACGGAAAGTGAGATGGAGCAATCATTGTTGGATGAAGTGAGTTATCTTGCGAGCATTTCAGAAGTGGTGGCATCTTTGCCTATGTCGAGCCCAATGCCACATGCACGCCGCACAAGCGGTTTCGGAAAGCGCCGTGATCCGTTCCACCGCCGTTTGGCAAACCACACCGGGCTGGATTTTGCAGGACCCTATAACGCCAGAATTTATGCAACTGCGCCAGGCAAAGTAATTTATGCGGGCTATAAAGGGGCATATGGAAAGACAGTCACAATCAGTCACGGGAATGGCATCACTTCACAATATTCACATTTGAGCCGCATCACAGTGCGCGTAGGGCAGCAGGTCGATCGCGGCAAAGCCGTGGGTCGTCAGGGGTCTACGGGGCGTTCCACTGGGCAACACCTGCATTATGAAGTGCGATATCGCAATCGCCCGCTCAACCCATCTCGTTTTTTAAACGCAGGACAATATGTTCAGAAAAAAACACAAAGCAACATCTGATTCATCTCAAAATGCTTTGTTAGGGAAAGAACAGCCCTCTGTGTCGGTGCGAAAGGTACCGCCTACCATTATTTCGTCTGATGTATCAATGTTGGGCAATATTATGAGCAATGGCATGGTGGATATTGATGGGAAGATTGAAGGTAATATCACATCGCAAGTGATGTATGTCCGCGAGAATGCATTGATTAAAGGCGATATTACCGCCGATATTGAAGCGCATATTTTTGGAGTGGTGCATGGCATTGTCAAAGCGCCAAAAGTCTGTTTATATGCAAAAGCACATGTGGAAGGGGTGATTCTGCATGAAACCTTATCAATTGAAGATGGTGCATATGTGGACGCACAATTTAAACCGTGTGACGGGCAGTTGCAGCTAACATTCGATAAGGATGACTTGCAGCCGCAGGATGAAGATTTCAACATCCTGAAAGACTATAAATTATTGCAATAGAATTATTAGCGCTTTTCATTTAAAAAAGCCTCGCTGCAGTTCATGGCAGCGAGGCTTTTTGTTACGTGAATGTCCTTATTATTACCAGAAGTAATAGAGGATAATTCCTGTTGCGATGACCAGCAGAAGTGACAGCACGCGGTAGTTACGATACCATGCAACCCCTTTTAAACGCTCTGTCTCATCGGTGTAATAGGCAGGCGTCCATGTGTATGGAAGAATATCCTCTTCATTTGGCGCTTCCGTCATCAGGCTGACAACTATCAGCACAATAGTGCAACCAACAAACAAAATTGGCGCAACATATAGGAAGTGAATATTAGTCCAGCCAAGAATTTCATTGATGACGAAGAAGATTGCTCCAGCCACAAACCCGAACATGAGAGATGCAAAACCGCCTGTGCCGTTAGCACGCTTCCAGAATGCTCCAACGATGAATAAACATACGATAGGGGAAACAGCGTAAGAGAAGATGGTCTGCAGATATTTGAACAGAGATTCAAAACTCTCAATAATCGGCGCCCAGAGAATAGCGAAAATCATGAAAATGAAGGTAGTGATCTTACCGATTTTCATCAAATCCTTATTGCTCAAATCTGGTTTCCGCGGGCGCACAAAATCCATCGTGACGACGGTTGATGCAGAGTTTAGCGTTGAATCAATCTGAGACATCAGCGCAGCCATAAAGCCTGCAATCACCAAACCTACCAAGCCCACAGGCAGCAGATCAAAAATAAGTGTTGGATACACCAGATTCGCGTTTTCAAGATCAGGATAAAGCAGGATGGCTGCTGTTCCTGGCAATACCATGATGAACAATACGGGCAGCTTCAGGAAACCTGCAAGAATAGCCCCTTGGCGCGCCTGAGTTTCATCACGTGCAGAGAGTACGCGTTGCGTGATAAACTGGTTCGTACACCAGAAGTAAAAACCGAGCAGAGGTACACCCGTGATCAAACCAAGCCACGGCACGCCTGGGTCATCCAGTGGGCGGATCAGGCTTAATTTGGCGGGGTCAACCGTGCTTAACACCACGTCCAGACCACCTGCTTTATCAAATGCAATAATGGAAAGTACGATAGATGCGATGATCAGAATTACTGCCTGAATCACATCCGTAATCATTACGGCAGATAATCCACCAATAATCGTATAGCCACCTGCGAGCAATGCAAGAATGGTAATAGTGACGTATAGCGGAGTTTCAGGGAATACTGCACGAATCAGAATACCACCTGCATAGAGGCTGGCAGCCGTTTCCACAATAATATTGATAAACAGGGTTAATATCGCAAAATACATACGGCATTGATAATTATAGCGTTTTTCCAGATATTCTGGCATGGTATAAACCTGTGAGCGCAGAATAAACGGCACCATGAACATGCCGAAGAACACCAGCACAAGAGCCGCCATCCATTCATAGTTAAATACGGAAATTCCCGTTACATAAGCGTCCCCTGCCAGACCCATCAAAGTGGTCGAGGAAATATTTGAGGCGAAAAGTGAAAAGCCGATTAAAGGCCATGTCATAGAGCGACCAGCAAGGAAGTAATCCCCCGTACTTTCACTCTTTTTTGATAGCATGATGCCGAAGGCAAGCATGGCGACAAAGTAAATAACGATAATCGCCATGTCTAAGGTGGCGAGATGATAAACCTGTTCCATATTCTTCCGTAAATAATATTAAAGTCGGGTTAGCATACAGAATGCTGCCTGTCATGCTACAAAAAAAAATGCTGCACCGCCGCAAGGCGATACAGCATTGATATTGGTTGAACTAAAACCTACATATGAATCACTTTTCCATATGCATCCAACACTGCTTCATGCATCATTTCTGATAAGGTCGGATGCGGGAAGATGGTGTGCATCAGGTCAGTTTCGGTCGTCTCCAGCGTTTTGGCAATGCCGTAACCCTGAATCATCTCGGTGACTTCTGCGCCGACCATATGCGCGCCGAGCAACTCTCCTGTTTTCTCGTCAAACACGGTTTTCACCAATCCTTCAGGCTCACCCAATGCAATTGCTTTGCCGTTACCCATGAAAGAGAAACGCCCGACTTTCACTTTATAGCCTTTTTCTTTTGCGGCTTTTTCGGTCAATCCAACACTTGCAACTTGTGGACGGCAGTAAGTACAGCCTGGGATATTTTCGATTTTGATTGGATGCACATCTTTTTGACCTGCTATTTTCTCTATGCACATTACGCCTTCATGGCTGGCTTTGTGCGCAAGCCACGGTGGCCCTGCCACATCACCAATTGCATAAACCCCAGGCTCACCCGTTTCGCACCATTGATTAATAACGATATTGCCTTTTTCCACTTTCACCTTTGTGCCTTCCAACCCAAGATTTTCCGTGTTGCCGACAATCCCAACTGCAGCAATCACGCGGTCAACGGTAATTTCTTCTGTCTTGCCGTTCTTTTCTAACGTCACGGTTACATTATCTTTGCCTTTTTTCAATGATTTCACAGTTGTTTTGGTTTTAACGTCCATGCCCTGCGCTTCAAACTGTTTTTGCACAAATTTTGAGATTTCTTCATCTTCCACAGGCAAAATACGATCCTTCACTTCCACCAGCGTCACTTTCGCGCCCATATTTTGATAGAAACTCGCAAATTCAGAGCCAATTGCGCCTGAACCCACCACGACAAGTGATTTTGGCATGGCATCTGGTGTCATCGCTTCTTTATAGGTCCAGACCAGTTTGCCATCTGGCTCTAAGTTTGGCAGCACACGCGCACGTGCACCAGTTGCCAAAATAATATGTTTTGCAGCAACGTCAGAGACTTTCTTGCCGTCTTTTTCAACGGTCAGCTTGCCTTTGCCCGCCAGCTTCCCATGACCATCAATCACAGTTACTTTGTTTTTCTTCATCAGATGCGAAATGCCTTTCGTCAATTGTGAAGACACACCGCGAGAACGTGCAATAATTTTCTTGAAATCAAACTGAATGTTTTCCACAGAAAACCCATATTCATCCAAGTGGTTCAGCGTATGGTGAATTTCGGAGCTGCGTAGCAAGGCTTTCGTTGGAATACAACCCCAATTCAGGCAAATACCACCCATATGCTCACGTTCCACCACAGCAGTTTTCATACCCAACTGACTTGCGCGAATTGCCGTTACATATCCACCCGGGCCACCGCCCACGATTACTACATCATAATTATCTGCCATAAGTTTTCTCTTTTACCTAATTGTTAATTACACCAGCATCATCACTGGGCTTTCAATATAACGCTTAAACGCTGCCAGGAATTGCGCACCCACTGCGCCGTCCACCACGCGGTGGTCGCATGAAAGCGTCACAGTCATCACAGTAGCGGTTTTAAACTCGCCGCCTTTGCTTACCACACGTTCTTCACCTGCGCCCACTGCAAGAATGCAGCCTTGTGGCGGGTTGATAATCGCGTTGAAGTTTTTGATGCCATACATGCCGAGGTTAGAGATGGAGAAACCGCCGCCCTGATATTCCGATGGTTGCAATTTGCCGCTGCGTGCGCGAGCAATTAAATCTTTTGCTTCATTAGAAATCTGCGCCAGTCCTTTCTGGTCTGCATTTTGTACGATTGGCGTAATCAATCCGCCATCCAGTGCCACGGCAACGGAAATGTCCACATTATTATATTGCTGAATTGCATTATCCGTCCATGACGCATTTGCTTCTGGCACTTCACGCAGCGCCATGCCAACGGCTTTGATCACCATGTCATTGACTGACAATTTATAAGCTGGTTTTTCATCACGACCAGCCGCTTTTGCTGCTGCGTCATTCATTTGCTTGCGTGACGCCAGCAAAGCATCCAATTCGCAATCTACTGAAAGATAGAAATGCGGTACATTCTGTTTGGATTCGGTCAGACGTTTTGCGATGGTTTTGCGCATTCCAGAATTTGGAATTTCAGTATATTCCTGCGGGTTGCGACCCACAGACACACTCGCTACAGAACTTGCTGTTCCTCCTTTCGCCACACCATTTTTCAGTGCATCTTCAATATCTGCCTTGATCACGCGACCTTTTGGCCCTGTGCCAGTGACATTAGAAATATCAATGCCTTCCTGCCCTGCAATGCGTTTGGCAAGAGGGGAGGCGAAAACGCGCTCACCTGAGTTGCTGCTGCTTGCTACTGCGCCGTCTGTCTTCATATTGCCGCTTGCTTCGCGTACGTCATTTGCGCTTGCATCTGTGCCACTTACCGCTGCATCTGTGGATGCTGCAGGGGCGCTGCTGGCTTCGTAGCCGTCCAATGCGCCTGCATCTTCACCTTCTTCCAAAAGAAGTGCGATCAGTTGATTGACTGGAACGCCTTCCGTGCCTTCATTAATGAGGATTTTGCCCAGTGTGCCTTCATCCACCGCTTCCACTTCCATCGTGGCTTTGTCGGTTTCAATCTCGGCGATCACGTCACCAGATTCGATTGTGTCACCTTCTTTTTTGACCCATTTGGCAAGGGTTCCTTCTGTCATAGTAGGGGATAAGGCTGGCATTAAGACTTCAATTGGCATAATTTCCTCAATGTGGTTTTAATTAATTGGTTGCTGTTGTAACGAGTTTTATTTCAATCATCAAGCTCATAAATGGCAGTGACGCTTGCAGAGATGTTCATCTCCCCCACGGGAGGGGCGACTGCACTTTCTGTTTGAGCTGAATCCATCGCCATAGCGCGCATCATACGCGGCTGAGGATTGGAGAATTGCTGCTCACCTTCATGAATTTTCAATAACTTGCCCAATGTTACGCCAGCTTCTTTGGCGAGCAATGCCGCTTTCTTTCTGGCATGTTGCATCGCGCCGGCCAATGCTTTTTCTTTCATAACGGCATCATCATCCAGCGTATATTGAATATTATTAATGCGGCTGATGTTGCTTTGCGTGAGTTGTTTCAGCAACTCGCCCAGCTTGTTTAATGCTTTGAGTTTTATAGTGACATCATATGAAGTTTCATAGGCTTCCAGCTCTCTGTCACGGTTCTGGCGATAGCTGTAACGCGGTTGCAGGCGCATGGCACTGGTGTCGATATGCTTTTCATCCACGCCGAGTTTTTTTGTGATGGAAATAATCGCCCGAAGCTGTTTATCTGCAATAGTTTTTGATGCGTCCGCATCCTTATCCTCGCCATAGGCGGTGATGGACAGCATCGCCGTATCAGGCATAACGGAAATTTCGTGATTACCTGAAACATGCAATGTGCGGTAATCATCCAGACCTTCTGAAAATGTCGGAGTTGCTGCCATAAGCAGCGTTATGGCAAGCAATAATCTCATTTTCTGCATCCTCTTGGAAGTTTGCTTTGTTGTGATAGAGATACATCCATATTCTTGCTATTGGCAAGTGTCATAAATCCAATCGCATCTTCTATGGATGCGGCGCTATATTGTAACTCAGCTTCGATCGTATAAAATGGTGTGTCCGAATCGTCCGAACGTTGAATATCAATGTCACGCTGCATTAACGTTACGTCAATTTCCTGCTCTTTTGCCAGTGTTTCAAAAGAGGTAACTGCATCATTATATGCTTTTTGCGCTATCTCAGGTGTTTTTGCAAGATGGTCAATATAATAACGTAACGCTGTTTTATCGTTCAGGCTGCACTCTTTCTCAGCGTAAGATGCGTTAGTGACCGCCGCTGTGAAAAAGATAGAGAGTAAGGCTGTTTTAATTAGTTGCATGAGGCTTTTCTCTTTTTGGATGTGCGTAAAATTGTTTCATATCCTCTATTCTTCAGACTATCTGCCAGCACTTCAGCATCGCTTTCTGAAGCCATTATATATTCAGCATTGAAGAAATATTCACGCTCTTTATTGTCCAGATTTTCAATAGAATATTTTATATCTGCCAGATGAAGTGCAATATTATTGCTACGTGCGCGGTCTTCAATTTCAGAAATGAGGGCGTGGAACAAAGTTGAAGATGCGGTTGCCACATCCGTTTTGCTGCTTTTTGAGATGTTGATCTGACTGAACGTGCAGATTTCATAGGCGTTTATATTATCAACTTCAATTTTGTTGAATCGCCTGTCTTTCAGTTTTAATGCGCTCGCACTATCAGCTGCCATACAGATGATGGCAGCTGATAACATAAGATATAAGTGCGACCGCACTAAGCCGCCTTTTTCTCACGGAAGCATGTGGCGCGAACTGCTTCAATAATATCGTCTTTTTGTGGCAGTGCAAGACGTTCCAGATTAGCTGCATATGGCAGAGGAATATCTTTTCCACATACGCGCACTGCTGGTGCGTCCATCCAGTCAAAGCAATGTTCATTGATGATAGCTGCAATCTCAGACCCCATGCCCGCCACTGGCCAGCCTTCTTCCACGGAGACGCAACGGTTCGTTTTCTTTACAGATTCTACAATCGTATCAATATCCAGTGGACGGAGCGTGCGAAGGTCAATCACTTCTGCATCAATGCCTTCCTTTGCAAGTTCTTCTGCTGCCTGCAAGGCTTTGCCAACCATGATAGAATACGTTACAATAGTTACATCCGCACCCTCACGTTTGATGGCTGCTTTGCCGATTGGCACGATATAATCATCATCTTCAGGCACATCGAAAGACTCACCATACAGCATTTCATTTTCCAAAAATACTACTGGGTTAGGGTCACGAATTGCTGCTTTCAACAAGCCTTTTGCATCTGCTGCGTCATAGGGTGCAATTACGCGCATTCCAGGCACGTGCGCATACCATGAAGCATAACACTGTGAATGCTGCGCACCAACGCGAGATGCCGCACCGTTCGGGCCGCGGAACACCATCGGGCATTGTATCTGTCCGCCAGACATGTAATGCGTTTTCACCGCACTATTGATAATCTGGTCAATTGCCTGCATCGCAAAGTTCCATGTCATAAATTCAACGATAGGCTTCAGCCCTGTCATCGCTGCGCCAACGGCAATGCCTGCAAAACCATGCTCAGTAATGGGCGTGTCAATCACACGCTTTGCACCAAATTCCGCCAGCAACCCTTCAGTTACTTTATAAGCACCCTGATATTCGGCCACTTCTTCACCCATCACGAACACATCTTCGTCACGGCGCATTTCTTCTGCCATTGCATCACGCAAGGCAACTCGTACTGTTGTTTGTGTCATATTTTTAGCTCCTAGTTTGTAGGTTATAGGTTTTAGCTTTCTTGTTGTTAGTATCTGATTTCAGGCTGGCTCGTAAACCAAAAAGCATTTTAGTCATTTCTTCTGAGTAGTTAAAGCATTGTTCGATTACTTTATCATCTATAAAGCCAAGGCGATGAGATAACATTAATTGTGTTTCCGCTTCTGCAAGCGAACCTCTGGCTATATTCAGATGATAAATGAAGTCATTAACGGAATGGCGTGAACGCCCTTCTGCAATATTTGAAGGAACAGAAAGAACGCTGCGTTGCAACTGTGCAGTCAATACATATTGCTGGTTTTTAGGAAATGTTTCAGTGATGCGAAACACAAATTCACTGAAATCCATTGCCTTTTGCCAAACAAGCAAATCTCTATAATTCTGCACAGCTAACACCTATAACCTAAAACCTAATGACTCACTTAATGCTCAGGAATTTCATTGACCAATACATCTGTCCACAGCTCAGACGGATCTGGCTCGGGAGATTCTTTGGCAAATTCTGCTGCATCTGCAATCACGGATTTAATATCTTTGTCAATTGCTTTCAGATCTTCTTCGGATGCAATGCCTTCAGCCACCATCCAGTCTTTCAATGCATTAATAGGGTCTTTTTGCTCTTTATATTCCTGCACTTCTTCTTTTGAACGGTATTTTGCGGGATCAGACATAGAGTGACCACGGTAACGATAGGTCTTCATTTCTAACAAATAAGGACCTTTGCCAGAACGCACATGCTCCACCACTTCTTCAGAAACACGCGCTACTTCAAGAACGTCCATGCCGTTCACCTGTTTGCCAGGAATGCCGAATGGTTCACCGCGTTTATAAAACTCAGTGGAAGATGAGGCACGCTTTGTGGATGTTCCCATACCATATTCGTTATTCTCAATCACGAAAATCACAGGCAAGTTCCAAAGCGCTGCCATGTTAAAGGCTTCATAGACCTGTCCCTGGTTGGCAGCGCCATCACCAAAATAGGTCACCGAAATTTTGCCGTTATTGCGATATTGGTTTGCCAGCGCAATTCCTGCGCCAAGCGGAACAGATGCGCCTACAATGCCGTGTCCACCATAAAAATGCTTCTCAGTAGAGAACATATGCATCGAACCACCTTTTCCTTTGGAATAGCCATCAATGCGTCCTGTCAGTTCTGCCATCACGCCTTTAGGGTCCATTCCACATGCCAGCATATGACCGTGATCACGATAGGTTGTGGTGACTGAATCACCATCAATCAGGTTGCTTTGAATCCCTGTGACTACGGCTTCCTGCCCAATATAAAGGTGGCAAAAGCCGCCAATTAATCCCATACCATAAAGCTGCCCTGCTTTTTCTTCAAAGCGGCGAATGGTCACCATGGTTTTATACATTTCCATCAATGTGTCTGCATCAGGCACAGGCATGGGGCTTGAGTCTTTTGCTAAAGTCGCTTTCTTTCCAGCCATAATCAGTTTGTTCCTTTTAGGCGCATTTCCTGTGCATTGCATAAATTATTTTGTGCGTTGCACAAGGGTTTCTGCGCGGTTGCTATGGTTAAAGTTGTGCGCATTATGCGCAGGGCGCGCATTTTTTTTCAACAGAAAAAATAAGAATTTTGCGGATTATGGTGTTACTTATGATTAATCAACATCAATATCACGTTTCAAACCCAAGCATGTGATAACGCTGACCTTTAAAGCGAAACTCCTGAATATAATCCAGTTGCAGCTTGTTCATATGGGCATTCGCCGAGCGCTTGTTGCGTGTGTTCACAAACGTCATTGCATAAGGGTAATGCTGTGCCATACGTTTTTTTACATACTGAAAAAACTCTATCAGAATGCCGCGCCCGCGATAGTCTTTATGCAGGCAGACAGGACCATATTGATATGAATTGTCATCTGTAACATCACGACCTTTCCATTCCACATCATCAAATAGTGAGACCATATATTCAAAAATGGGATAGCGTGAGAGATATTGCCAGGATGCGCAGACAATATATCCGATAACGGCATCTTCATCCAGCGCGACAAAAACATGTTCACGTTTAATCAGTTTTTGCAATTGTTCAGCAGTGAATGGCGTGGTAACAAAACCATGCTCATGTTCGGATTCTTCTATATTGCTGAGCAGATTTTCTTCCTGCAACGTTAAAAACCCTTCAATATGTGACGCATCCATGCGTGAAAAATGGATATTAGGCATTAATAGACGCGGGGGCGGCGAATGGGTCTGCGTTGGCGCTGATAATCTTCAATATCACGAGAGGTGTTCGGATCTTTATTTGGAATCACCTGTTGCGGAATAGGATCATAACGGTTTGGCACTTTGCCTTCCGTAGCAACGCCACCATCATAATTTGGTGGTTGTGGTGCCATTGGCGGAGCAGGAGGAGGTGCGGTTTCTTCAACAATATTTTCCACCGTATTTCTGCGTGGCGTATAGCGCGGAGATGGCAACCTGCCAGAACCCGTTTTTTTGTCTTCCTTCTTCGCCACTTTCAGATTGGCCAGCGGAATATTGGAATTAAACACAGGGCCATATTGCGATTCTTCTTTTTTCATTGTGTTATACTGACAGGCAAAAAACACATTGGTTGCATCTCTTAAATGTCGCACATGCTCTTCTGGAAGTTCAAGCCCACGCTTCTTGCAGGCACGCTCACATGATTTTTTGGTAAGCCCTGCATCCTGATCTTCAATCACATCCTGAGAGAAATACTGCATCACGCGCTTGTCATTTTTATATTCACGATGAATCATGCATTGCCCTGTCTGAGCGCGCATTCCTGGTCTCGCCTCAGCCTCATGTGCGGTTGAAAGCAATGTAACGCCAGCAAATAAAGCGCCAGTAAAAATGTGAAAGACTTGTATTTTCATCCATATTATTATACATCTTTTAGCTCAAAAGGGTAATAAAAAAATGAGTATACGTGAAGCCACGGTCACACGGCAGACCAAAGAGACAGATATTAGTGTGACGCTGAAGATTGACGGCACTGGACAATATGACATTGACACGGGCATTGGCTTTCTGGACCACATGCTGGAACAGCTTGCGCGTCATGGCTTGATGGATTTGCATGTTCGCGCGAAAGGTGATCTGCATATTGATGCACATCACACCACCGAAGATACAGGCATTGTGATTGGTATGGCGCTTAAAAAAGCGCTGGGAGAGCGCAAGGGTATCACGCGATATGGTCACAGCTATATTCCGATGGATGAAACGTTAACGCGCTGCGCGGTTGATTTGTCTGGTCGTCCATATCTTGTCTGGAACGTGGAATTTACGCAATCTCAGCTTGGCACGATAGACACCGAACTGTTTCGTGAGTGGTTTCAGGCATTCACCTTTGCGCTGGGGGCGAATGTGCATGTGGAAACGCTGTATGGTGTGAATAACCATCACAAAATTGAATCCTCTTATAAGGCGCTGGCGCGTGCATTGCGCGCAGCCACCACGATCGACCAACGCGCGGCAGACGCTATCCCATCCACCAAAGGAGTGCTATAAATGTTTCCTTCAAAAATGAAAGTATATTCAGTGCATCTGAACCCGAAAGATGACAGCCCCTATGAAGACGCATTATTTATCCCTGAAGGTTTTAATTTCTATGCCTTTGTGTTCACAGGCTTCTGGGCGTTAGCCAAAAAGAACTGGTGGATGGCGGTGCTGTTCTTCCTGCTGCATTTTGGCAGTGGTGTATATGGCGCATGGGTGGGCTTATCAGCCAGCAGTATCGTGTTTTTAGAATTTGGATTTCGTTTAATGATCGGGCTGTCTGCGAATGATTTATGGCGTTCCATTTTAGAGCGCAAAGGCTGGGTGACGAGTGATGTTGTGGTGGCATATAGTGAATTGGAGGCTACACACCGCTATTATGAGCGTCATTTGCGAGGCATTCTGCCAGAGAGCAAAACTATTTCCGAGATTTAGCGCATGGCTATGCGCAGGATTGCCATTATAGATTATGGTGCAGGGAATGTTTTTTCCGTGCAGCAGGGCGTGCGTCGTGCAAGTGGGAATGATGGTGATATTATACAGATTACCAATAAGCTGACAAATATTGATGCTGCCACACATATTATTCTGCCTGGAGTGGGGGCATTTGGGGATTGTGTGAGCGCACTGAAAGCGCAGACGGGACTTATTGACTTACTTGAACGCAAGGTGCATCAGGAGCAGATTCCGTTTTTAGGGGTGTGCGTTGGAATGCAGATGCTGTTTGAAACGGGATATGAGCATGGCACGCATCAGGGGCTTGGCTGGCTGAAAGGCGAGGTGAGAAAAATAGAGCCGTCAGACGCAGCATTAAAAATTCCACATATGGGATGGAACGAATTACAAATTGATACACGGCACGCTATTGCAGATGGCATTATTTCGGGGGATCATGTGTATTTCGTGCATAGTTATCAGGCATTTTGTGACAAAGAATATTGCATTGCAACAACTGACTATGGCAGCTTTATTCCTGCCATTGTCGCGCATAAAAATATGATTGGTATGCAGTTCCACCCTGAAAAAAGTCAGCATGTAGGTCATAAGTTGCTGGAAAACTTTCTTAAATTAGGTTAAAATCTTAATATGATGAATCAATCTACCGCTCAAAAACCCAAAGAACCACAGCTTCGCGTTGGCATTATTAAAAGTCTGTCTGATCATGATATGGAGCATTTATGTGAAGCCACCGAACTTGCCATTAAAGATGGTATCGGCTTTAACTGGATGACCGTGCCTGTGCGCGACACGCTGGAATCCTATTGGAATGGTGTTATTGTCATGCCGCAGCGCATTTTGTTTGGTGCGTGGCTGGACGGGGTGCTATGTGGCGCAGTCCAGTTGATTCAGCAGCCAAAATCCCGCGAGACAAAATTTTTCGGCGCACGGATTGATGCACATTTTATTGCTCCGTGGGCGCGGGGATATGGGCTGGCATCACAGCTTTTGAAAGCTGCAGAGCGTGAAGCGGCGAAAATGGGGTTCACTGTTATCCGTTTAAGTGTGCGTGAAACACAGGAACAGGCGATCAAACTCTATAAAGATAATGATTATATCGAATGGGGCGTGTTCCCATGCTATGAAATGGTGGCGGGCGAAATGGTCGCAGGACATTATTTTTACAAAAGACTTGAGCCTTTATCTTCTCTCGAATAATCTGCGCTTTCACAATGAAGGCAAAACATGAATATTTATCCAGCGATTGATTTAAAAGGCGGGCAGTGTGTGCGTTTGCTGAAAGGCGATATGGACAAGGCGACGGTGTTTTCGGACAGTCCCGCTGATCAGGCAAAAGAGTTTGAAGATGCGGGCTTCAAATGGCTGCATCTGGTGGATCTAGATGGTGCATGTGAAGGCATGGCGGTGAATCATGAAGCGGTCACGTCTATTTTATCCACCTTGAACATCCCCGTGCAGTTGGGCGGAGGCATTCGCACGATGGAAGATATTGCACGCTGGCTTGATGCGGGTATTTCCCGCGTGATACTTGGCACAGTTGCTGTGAAAGAGCCTACATTGGTGCGCGCGGCGTGCAAATTATTTCCCAATCAGATTGCCGTGGGCATTGATGCATTAAATGGTATGGTTGCCACAGAAGGCTGGGTGGAAGCAAGCGAGGTAAGCGCGATTGAACTTGCCAAACAATTTGAAGATGCAGGCGCAGCAGCGATCATCTATACCGATATTAATCGTGACGGAGCAATGCAGGGCGCAAATGTGGTGGAGACGGCAACGCTGGCACATGCGATTTCCACTCCTGTAATTCTCTCAGGTGGGGTCAGCACTCTGGCAGATTTGGAACGCATCAAAGCTCACGCAGATTCAGGCATTGAAGGCGCGATCATTGGTCGCGCTTTATATGAAAAAACAATTTCATATGCTGAGGCGCTCAGTGCTTAAAAAACGGATTATTCCCTGTTTGGACGTGAAAGACGGGCGGGTGGTGAAAGGCGTGAATTTCGTCAATCTGCGTGATGCGGGTGACCCTGTGGAGCAAGCAACCTTATATGACTCGCAAGGTGCAGATGAGTTGTGTTTCTTGGATATTGGTGCAAGCCATGAAAATCGTGATATGATTCTGGACGTAGCACATGAAGTGGCGCGGTGCTGCTCCATTCCGTTCACGGTTGGCGGGGGCATAAAAACGACGGAGCATATTAACGCGCTGCTGCAGGCGGGCGCGGATAAGGTGAGCATTAATAGCGCTGCCGTCCATAACCCTGAATTTGTGCGCGAGGCGGCGAATAAGTTCGGGGCGCAATGCATTATCATTGCCATTGATGCCAAACGCGCGGCGACTGAAGGGCTGGAAAGTGGGTATGAAATTTTCACGCATGGCGGGCGCAACGCCACGGGGATTGATGCGGTGGCATGGGCGAAGCGCATGATGGCATATGGGGCAGGGGAAGTGCTGCTGACCTCGATGGATCATGATGGCACGGGCAAGGGGTTTGACCTTGCCATGACGCGCACAATTGCAGACGCAGTGGACGTGCCTGTGATTGCCTCTGGTGGTGTGGGCGAGATGCAGCATTTTGTGGATGGCGCAATCGAGGCGCGGGCAGATGCGTTGCTGGCAGCCAGCGTGTTTCATTTTGGCACGTTCACCATTCCACAAGTGAAAGAATTTATGCATCAGGCGGGTGTGCCTGTGCGGTTGACATAAAAGGTTATTATGGAACAGATATTAAAAGCGCTCGAAAAACGCATCAAAACAAACAAAGATGCAGACCCGAAAACATCTTACGTGGCGAAGCTGAACAAGCGCGGCATTGTGAAAGTTGCCCAGAAAATTGGCGAAGAGGGCGTCGAACTGGCGCTCGCGTGCGCAGCAGAAGGCAAAAAAGAAGTGGTGTCTGAAAGTGCAGACTTGCTGTTTCACATGCTGGTTGCATTAGAGATGCGCGGAGCATCGTTTAAAGATGTGGTGAAGGAGTTGGAAAAGCGCGAAGGAAAGTCTGGCTTGGTGGAGAAGGCGGCGCGGGGGTAGTCGTTTTTATAAAGTGATTAACTCCTTTAACGAGTTTCTAAATTTTTCTTTTAATAACTCTCTCCTTTTATCGTAAAAATTATCAAAATCTTCAAAAGAACAACTTTGCTGTATCAATATATAATGAGAATTTAAATAATTATTCTTTTTGGTTTCCGAACTAAAGTTGTCATCTAGCCATTGCTCAAGAGGCTTACCGTTTTTGCCAATATTTTCTGCAGAAGTAAGAAGTTGAAGATTAGGAAGTTTATCTTTTTGTGAGTTATACATGGTAATCTCTTCTTCGGAAAAACCTTTGGACTGCATTCTTTTTTTGTAAAACTCATTTTTAGGATGAATATGGTCAATATGAAATGTAAATTGACGGTTTAAATTTGGGTAAAGTAAATTTAAGGCTATGAAAGCTAGTCTTGTGCCATACTTATACTCTAGGATGTTATCTATCTCGTCATCTGTAAACAACAGACTTTTTCGAGTACCTTTGAATTCTTCAATTAATTCTTTTAATGGAAAATCGCCAGAATGATTATTAACAACGTTTCTAATTTTAGGATAAACGCCATCAGGCTGCCCACTAAATACATTTTGTAACAAAGACGCGGATAGCCATATATTAATGTTTTCCCTATCTTTTTCATTCTTTTTGGAAGTCAAAATCTTTGTTTTTAGGTTATTTTTATATATATAATATGCTATTGGTATTACTGCATTAGATGATGTGAGAGACTTACCGTCATATCCAAAGCTGTTTACAAGTTGTACGGCTGCTAAAATTGAACCAGCAATTTCATCCCAATTATCTTCTATCTTTTTCATATTTTTAGATGTAAAATTATCAATATGAAATTTTACATCTAAGTCGCATAGAACTAGGCAGGATTTTAAAACAAAGTCTTTGTTAAAAGCAAAACCATTTCCAAAATTATTAATTTCATCTACAAATTCATGAATTATGTCTCTAGCACTTTCATTTTTCCATTGCGCTGTCGCAATAGAAAGCAATAAATCTGAGTAGCTCAGCACGGTTCCACCACTGTTCACACGAATAAAAATTTGGAGAACCTTTTCAAGTTCTTTGCTTTCTTCTAGATAATAACTAATTGTGCCAATTCTATGTACTGCATCCCAAAATTTATTGAGAGTTTTTCTAACCTTTCTAACCTTCTGGGAACCATATTTTTCCGTGTCATCTAGATTTTGTAACTCTATAAAATTCTCATTATCTTCTTCTTTATCGGAAAAATCCAAGATGTCTTTACAACGAAACCAAAAATTATTTTCATCATTAACTAGTTCTTTTTTAGATAAAAACTTAAAGTCATACAGTTTTTCTACACCATCAGCTGATTTAATAAGATTTAGATATAATTCTTTTTTCTTATAGGATTGTGGATTATCTTTTCTAGCACCTTTTTGTCTTTTAGTAAAACTACCACACAAGGCCAAATACAAAGAAGTCATTCTCTGTTGTCCGTCTAAAACAGCATGTATATCTTTGTTTTTTGGCAGGTGAGCTTTTTTGTTATGATAATCTCTAGAGTCATATTTTTTAAGAAATTCATAAAAATCAAACTCACTTAGTTTTTCTTCGTCAATCTTCCAAAATAGAAAAGTTGATATTGGATATCCGCGCATTATTGAATCGAATAGTAATTCTATCTGATCTTCTTTCCAAACATACTCTCTTTGAATAGCAGGCAACACATAATCAGTGTTTTTGATTCCATTTATAACTTCTGCAATTGTTTTCGGTGTTTGGTATGCCATGAATTCAATTTCCTTACAAAGGCAGATTATCGTGCTTCTTCCACGGGTTTTTGTTTTCCTTGTTGCGCAGTAATGCCAATGAACGGCATAAGCGCCAGCGGGTGTTTTGCGGGCGGATGACGTCGTCTATGTATCCCCGTGAGGCTGCCACGAAAGGAGATGCGAACATTTCGCGGTATTCTTTCACTTTTTCCTGCTTGGCTTCGTCACTGCCAATCGCGCCGCGGAAGACGATTTCCACTGCACCTTCAGGGCCCATCACGGCAATTTCAGCGCTTGGCCATGCATAGTTAAAGTCTCCGCGCAGATGCTTGGAACTCATCACGATATATGCCCCGCCATATGCTTTACGCGTAATCACGGTGATTTTCGGAACGGTGGCTTCTGCATATGCATAAATCAATTTTGCACCATGTTTGATGATGCCGTCATGTTCCTGCGCCGTGCCTGGCAGGAAGCCTGGCACATCCACGAATGTCACAATCGGAATGTTAAACGCATCACAAAAACGCACGAAACGCGCGGCTTTTTTTGATGCGTCAATGTCTAGGCATCCCGCAAGCTCCATTGGCTGATTGGCTACAAAACCCACGGTGGAACCTTCCATGCGCCCAAAACCAGTGATGATGTTTGGAGCGTGATCTGGCTGAATCTCATAAAAATCACCTTCATCCACCACACCTTTGACCAGCTCATAAATGTCATATGCTTTATTGGGATTGTCTGGTACGAGCGTGTTCAGTGCCAGTTCCACGCGGTCTGCTGGGTCGTGCGTTGCGCGAACGGGTGGTTTCTCGCGGTTGGAAAGTGGCAGAAAGTTGACCAATCTGCGCGTTTGCAGCAATGCTTCAATATCATTATCAAATGCCAGATCCGCCACGCCAGTTTTGCGCGTGTGAGTGGACGCACCGCCTAATTCCTCCTGCGTCACATCTTCATGTGTTACGGTTTTCACCACATCTGGTCCAGTCACGAACATGTAAGATGAACCTTTCACCATGATGGTGAAATCGGTGAGAGCGGGGGAGTACACTGCTCCACCAGCGCAAGGTCCCATAATGAGGGAAATTTGTGGCACAACGCCAGATGCCATCACATTGCGCTGGAAAATTTCCGCGTAACCTGAAAGGGAATCCACCCCTTCCTGAATACGTGCGCCACCAGAATCATTAATGCCAATAATCGGTGCGCCATTTTGCACCGCCATATCCATAATTTTGCAGATTTTCTTGGCATTCGTTTCAGAGAGCGACCCGCCATGCACCGTGAAATCCTGCGAATACACAAACACTAAACGACCATTAATCGTTCCGTTGCCGACAACCACCCCATCACCGGGGATTTGTTTTTCTGCCATACCAAATTGCTGGCAGCGATGTTCCACGAACATATCAAATTCTTCAAAAGAATCAGGGTCCAGCAGCACTTCAATGCGCTCACGCGCGGTCAGCTTACCGCGTTCATGTTGACGGTTTATTCGTGCTTTGCCTCCGCCATTGCGGGCAAGGTCACGTTTATGTTCTAATTCTGTGATAATGGCGTTTTGTTGCATGATACCTTATTAGCAAAAAGCGCAGCCTTTGCAAACAGATATTATATTGCAATACCGCTTGTTGTTTCTGATGATGGTTGTTAAATTAACCCTGTTTTTTACTTTAAGATAATTATGAATTTGCCAAAAGTCGCCTTTGTAATATTCAATTATCTACGTTTTTTCTTTTTCGTGGCAACAATATTAATTGAAACATTTTTGATTATCTGCCTGTGCATGACTACTATTATCATCTCAATGATAAAATTTATCGTTGATGAGGCATGGTATAGCAAAAGAGCATTTATGAACGACGTATTATGTGTTCCTTTAATGCACAGAATGATGCAATATTTCTGAACCTGATGAAGCGGCAATAAGCTGCTTTTTTTTCGCAGGCTTAACATTCCTTGCGTTAGTACGCATAATATTCTATAGCTATACAAGTTGTTTATTTACACATTTATATGTTTGATTTTGAAAGAGACACGTATCAGGACATTAAAGAAGATTTCCATCTTTTGCTGATGTTTGAATATCTGGTAAGAACACTCCTTTTACCTTTGTCAATAACGCTATATTGTGGATTAGCGCTTTCAGAAATTGCAAAAGAAGGGATATTACTCTCTGTTTACACAGTGTTTCTTCTGATAAAATTATTAGAAGAATTATACTATTATCTGGTAGATGTTATTGTTGTTAAAACAATAGATGACCTTCTATATGATGAAGCTGCATTTATGAACGAAATATTCCATTAATCCTTATCTTCAGAAGTGGCATCCAGCTGCTTCTGTTTTTTCTCCAGCAATGCTTCTTCTTCTTCCTGCATCCGTTCCAGACGTTCTTCAATAAAATATTTCATATAGTTGATTTCGCTTTGCTCCATCTCCTGTTCGCTTTCTAAAATAGCTCGCATGATCAGGTATGCATCTTCCAGCTCGCCGCGCTTTTCATACACAAAGGCTGGCATTTGCTGCGCCCAGTATGGAATGCCTTCTACACCTTCCAGTGGCTTTGCCACTTTTAGTGCCAAGTCACTATCCTCCAGCTTATGCAACGCCAGATAGGTTGCCTGTGTTAACCACCACCATTTTTCTTCGGGGCGGTCTTTGCTGTGTTCATACAGATAATTCACCAGATGGCGCACATCAGGCGTATTCTGCGTTTGTGAAAAATAATAAGCAGACATGGAGGCGGGGTGATTGGATATATTATCCAGCGTATCCATCTGCATGAACCAGCGCTCAATTTTTTCCATATCATAGTCACGCAACGTGGTAAAACGTCCGAACGTATCCCCCGCATTATTCATGCGAAATGCCAGAATACGGAACAGAAATTCACCGTCCCCAAAACTCAGCATCTGCAATTCTTCGTCGGTGATATTATCTGGCACAACGCCTAGATCTGGCAAGCGTCCAAAGCTGACCCACCAGAACGCGCCCTGCAAGGCAAGAAAGGTGAATGCAATAATGCTGTAATATCGTATGGTGGAAGTCATGGTCTTAAAACTGTTTTTTGCTAAAATCAATAATTGCAAGTGCCAGAACAAATGGAATGAATATAAAGCCCTGAGTGGTGAAAAACGCAATATCTGCATTATCGGATATGCCGTAAAGCAACCATTCAGTGTCTGCGAACATATCCAGTCTTGGAATTACCACTGAAAGAATTTCAATGCTATATTCTGCAACGTCATTGAGCCATTTATCTTTAAAGATCATTTTGGAATTAGCAGTTGCCACAAAAAACGCCATCAGGCGACCGAGAATATACAGAGTGAATGTGATCATCACCGATGTAACTGCACCTTTATTAGTGAGTGATGCAAACAGGGCAATCGCAACCATAATCCAGCATTCCAAAAGCAGACTACCTGCCCATGTTACATATCCTGCTGTGTCAATAGGAGAAAGTAAAAATAACACGGCAGAAGATGCAACACATAGCAGGGTTGCCACTATGGAAAACCCTGTCCACAAGCCAAACACCAGTTTTGGGCGTGATAAAGGACGGGAAATCATGACATCAATTTCCTTGCTGTCATACATAGACCGCACGTGGAAACACACAAACACAGCCACGCCAATATTAATAATAATGCGTGCCATGCCTGCGCTCATTACCATGTGCATCTGCTGTTCTTCCAGCATGGCGGTGGATGCCAGCGCGCGCGTGATACCAATGACGGCAAGAATTAAAATAAACAACGCTGGAAAGAGCTTGTCTCTTATCGCAGTCAACAGAATAAAACGGGTAGTAGTATTCATTGATTATCTTCCTCTTGATTTATCTTGTGTGTCTGGCTCAAAACCTTCTGGCACTGTATCTTTGTGAAGTACGCCAGTGAGTGATTTATCTTCGTTAGAATAAATTTTAAAGTCAGGGTGATTGTTATCACCACTTAGTATCTGCATTTTCTCAGCCATTGGAAGCTCAGCAAGCAAAGCGCTTGTTGCTTTTTGGGCTGCTTTAAATTCTTCTGTCTGATTAGGAGCTGTCATGATATATTTTCCTGTAACTTATGACTATATTAAAACGCGATTGGACGTGGGTCGTCAGTAAATTTCTCATAAACCCGTTGATCTGCATCACTGTAAGATCCCTGTGGTGTCACAATTGTCGCACGGATGAAGATGATAAGTTCACTGTTTGTAGATGATTTGCTAACCCCTTTAAAAGCGTTCCCAATGAATGGGATACCTGCAAGGAATGGCACGCCGTTATCCACATTGTTTGCTGCTTCTTCCATAAGACCACCAATCACCATCACCTGACCTGAGCGCAGTTTCATAATAGAATCCAGCTCACGCACTTCAACAATCGGAATATTGTTATTAACAGTTTCACTAGTGCCTGCCTGTTGCAGAAGAATTGGAATAATAGGGTCGGCAACCTGATCTATCTGACGCGTCAAAGTTGGGCGGACGCTTAGTGTTACTTCATTTCTGTCTAAATTGATTGAAGGTAATATATTTAAAATAATTCCAATTGGTATAGAGCGAGGCGTGGAGCTAAATGTTGTGGGTAGTGTTTGAGTTACGCCATCAATTGTCTGAACCTGTCCAGGCTGCACATCAATATCAAAGAAGATACGGTTTTCGGCAAATGTCAGTACGGCAGGTTGATTGTTAATCGCGTGCAGGCGCGGGCTGGACAATGTTCGCGTAGTGCCAAAACGCTCTGTCAGGTTTAATACGGCGTTAATATTTGCATTAGGATCATTTGGATTCAGCGCAAAATTAACCACATTATCAACATCAAAGTCCTGAGTGAAGGTAGTGCCAATATTCCATGTGCCACTGCCAATATTCTGCTGAATTAAGTTCCAGTCAATACCGCTTCTGAATTCACGATTCAGTTCAACTTCCACCACTTTGGCTTCAATCAGCACCTGTGCTGTTGCATTGCGTTTCAGGAAGTCAAGATAGCGCTTGACCCCAAGATGCTGTTTTTCCGATGCAGCAACAGAGAGAATTCCAGCCTGTTTGTTGATGACGTAAAACATATTTTCGCCAATCGTTACTGCGCCCGCTTCGCCAGCAGGTGCGGCTGATTCAATATCTGGTATAACAACATTTCCTGAGAGGTAATTTGGTGCTTCATGCGTTAAAATCGCGGTGATGTTGCTTTCAAGCGCTTCCCAGAAATCGTCCTTTGCGTCTGCTTCAATGCTGACAGCAGAACCAGATGACAATGCACCTGCCTGTCCTGCGCCTTCACCAAGCCCTGAAAGTGCCAGAATATCGGTAGAGATATTCATTGTGCTGTTGCTGGAACGCACCATGTTCAAGAAGTCCAGAGGATAGTTCTGAATGTAGGGCAAATCACGTTCTACGCGCAATACGCCACCTGCATATTTATAGCGCAATCCTGCAAGATTGGAAATGCGGTCAATTACTTCGCTGAATGGGCGATTTTTGGCGCGAAATGCAATGCCGCCATTAATATTTGCATCTAATTCGAGGTCAACATCAGCCAGTTTTGAGAGTTCAATCAGCACATCTTTCAGGGGAACATCATCTGTGACAGCGAGTGACACTAATTTCGTTTCGCCAATTTTCGGCGGGCGAGGGGCGGCAAGCACCTGAGCTAAATCCGGAACACTATTATTTCTTAATGCTGCAGCTGCTTCATTTTTGTTCTTGCCATCTTTCCACGCATAAAAATCATCATAATCTTCACGACTTAACCCCATTTTTCGGTCAATCGGGTCACCTGCCAGAAATTCATCCAATCCAGTCTCCGCGCATCCTGCTAAGGTCAGGCTGATGCCCAATGCCGTAATAAGCGATAATGATGTTTTCTTTAAATGTGACGACCAGATAGCCATGCTGAACTCCTAAATATTGCTGATTGTTCGTTTTCAGACCAATCTTTACGTATTTAGCCAGCTTTTGATTAAATTATTCTTAAAATTGTAACTAACCATATAGAAAGTTGCAAAAACCATAGTTCGGAAGGGGGGTAAAACACTAAAATATATAAACTTATTGCAAGTGCAGGCCCAAAAGGAAAGCGCGGGTCCTTGTTGATAAAGCGCCAGAGCAATGCGGAAATAATGCCCAGAACCCCACCATAAAAGAAATATGGCAGCAATGTTTCTGCGCCCAGCCATATGCCCGATGCCGCCATAAACTTGACATCCCCCGTGCCAAGCCCTTCCTGTTTTTTCCACCAGCGAAAGAGGCGTTGCAATGCCAAACCAAACCCGCCACCCGCGAGCATTCCAAGCAGCATAGTTATAATATGTGTATCATTATGAAACCCAAATAGCGCTCCTGTGATGCCGATGCTTATCTGCAATTCATCAGGGATGATGCGATGCTCAAAGTCAATAATGCACAGCACTATAATCTGCGAGCCGAGCAGCGCCAGCAATGCGCAGTTTATGGTAAAACCGTAAAATAAGTAGGTTAATATGAATATTACAGCGGTGACACACTCTATCACAGGGTAGCGCCAATGCACAGATGCACCACAATGACGACATGTGCCACGCGAAAATATCCAGCTAAACAATGGCACAAGGTCACGCGCACCAAGAAAATTGTTGCATTTTGGGCATTTGGAACGTGTCATGCCAATAGGTTCGCCATCAGGCAGGCGATGAATCAACAATGTGTTCAGGCTGCCAAAACACAAGCCGAAACAAATGACAAAAAATAATTCCAACCCCATCATGCGCCTATGGTGACGCAAAAACCCTAAATAAAAAGTGAATTATGGGTTTAAGTTATGCGCTGGATGATTATACTCACACTATGACACATTTATATATCGCATCTGACCACGCAGCATATGGCTTAAAAGAAAAAGTGAAGACGTATCTCACTTCAAAATACCCTGATTATGAACTGCATGATCTGGGCTGCCATAGCGAAGAGTCCGTGCATTACCCCGAATATGGCAAAGCCGTGGCAGACAAAGTGGCAGGAACAGACCATAAAGGCATTGTGCTATGTGGTTCAGGCATCGGCATCTCAATCGCCGCAAACCGAGTGCGCGGCGCACGCGCAGCATTATGCATGACGGCGCAGATGGCTGCACTCTCGCGCGAGCATAACAATGCAAACATTCTGGCACTGGGCGCACGGCTGATTGATGAGCAGTTGGCATATGAGATGATAGATGCGTTTATGACCACTGACTTTGCAGGCGGGCGGCATCAGCTGCGGGTGGAAATGTTGGATGGTTAATCTATTTTATTATATTTTAACCACACAGTAAATAACCCTATTATGCATGTTAGAATTATTAAAAGTGATAAATAGGGTATAATTGAAAAAATATTTATTGCGCTAATAATTATACTTAAAAATGCTATGATGTAGTGGTATGTTTGTTTTTTGTGGAATTTTGAAAAATCATATATTAATTTATTTGTCTTAATTATACTTTCCAACACTTTACTGGATTTTAGCAAGCTTTTAAGGGAGATTTTATTCTTGGTATTATTATTTGATTTAGTTTTACTACGAAGTTTTCTAACACCAAATAAAATCGTAATGGCATTTGCTAATTTTAACAACTTACCTGGCGTATCTTCAATATCAGCCATCCACTCGAGAAAACATCTGGCTTGGTCTTCCTTTGGCAGAAAACGAATAGAGTAACGCACTATTTTCTTTGCAAGAAATGTTGAAATCTCAGACAATTCGTTTATGATCAATCCAATAACGATAGCTAATATAATCTCACTCATGCGAAATGTGACCCCCAACTTGGGCTGAAGCTAGGGGAAATTTCTTTAAACGCATTACAGGCTTCCTGCTGACCAAGATTGGTGATTTTATACAGTCTCTTTTGCGGTCTGCCTTCCATCGCTGCATCAATATCTTCCCATTCGCTCTCCAGCCATTGTGCTTTTTCTAGTCTTAGCAGAATAGGATACACTGTGCCTGACATGAGTTTGGTTTGCTTTCTGATGTCCGTACCCGAAATTTCTTTTTTCGGGTCTTGCATGAAAATATTTAATATTTTCAAAGTTTGTTGTGTAATACGTGGTTTCTTTGTCATAATGCTTAGTTGTTTCTCTATATAGCATGGTAATAACTCTACATAGGGTAGTTGTCAATGTTTTACGCTTATATAATTTTTTCTAAACTAAATATAGTAACAAAAGGGGATTTAAATTTCTACTATCTGAAAGCATTAGCGATTGAATCTATAGCATCTAAGATTATTATACTATAAGACCAATAATTTGGTGCGGTTGAGAGGTAATTCTAAATTAAAATATAACAGATGGATATTATAATTTATTCGCAATAAATTCGCAAAACACCTGCTTCAAATATTCTTATATCAGTTCCACCGTTAAATCCGTAATCAATGGATTTGCTATAATTGCATCCCGCGCTGCTTGGGTGGCAGTGTATTGGCTGACCTTGCCGTGTGTCAATACTTTGCCTGTGCCGTTTGGAGCAATATAACTCCAGCCTACCGCGAGATTGCCATTTGGCAGCGTCACAAATGTGCCTGGTGCTACACTTTGCGATGAACCACACGTATAATCCGCAGTCATATTGTCAATGCGAGGTCGCCATGCATCCATCACGGAATATTCATACACTGATACAAATGTAAGCTGAGCGTTAATATCTGCAATAATATCTGCATTGCTCAACGCTCTATAATCTTTATCCAGCGTCACATTCTGTGAATTAATGGCAAAGGTTTTAGGGGTCGTGCGTAAATCTCCCAAACGGGCAGCAAGGCTGTTTGCTCCATATGCACCGCTCACATCCAGTGAACCATGTGTAAAACTGTTATTGCCATAACCCAGTTGATAGCGTGTGCGATCTCCCCAGATTAATGGACGCGCATCGCTTCCACTTCCCAGATTAACAAATAATTCGCCTGTGGTTTGAGCATTATCATATCGCACGGCCAGCGCAGTCTGTTTAAAGCGAAGTCCAGCAGCAGCATTGCCTGCATAACTCAGCATGTTTGCTTCACCAGTCACGATTGGAATTGTTTCAATCGCCAGCGCAGGCGCTTGCAGAATGTTGGGATAGAGCGGTGCAGCAGAAGATACTGTAATCATCAGATAGCCTTTATCATTCAGATTCAGAACATCATGATATGGCACCGTGGTGACAGCCGTTGTCCCTAAAATGGACTCACATCGCGCTGCCCACGGCAATAATGGAAAATGGGGTGCATCTCCTTCAATCGAAATGATGCAATTTGTGTAACTGCATTCTGCATCATCTGCCATGATGGCGTTCTGGTTGTGCATAGACACACCGCCATATGCCGCTTTGAAGTTGCAGTTTGTGTGCGTGATCAGTCCACCAGAACATAATCCACCTGCCTGCGCAAATGCAGGGGCCCAGATGGTTTCACCTGGCTGCGCAGCACGTGCGCCTTCATTGCCAAGATGGATAAGCGTAAGATTGCGATAATGCTGCGTTAAATTGACTGCAGCTGAACCCATTTCATTATGCAACACATAGCGACAATTCTCACCAATCCAGATACCGCCATTCACTTCGGCATTCACAGCAAACACATCCAGCGGGGAATTGGTTTGAATCTGCAGAGGCGTGGCATTGTCATCCACCAGCATCTGCACCGTCACGCCCGTGTTGGATTGCGAGCTGAGGATAGTGCTTTCTTTTAAGATGGTTGGCAGCTGCGTGGTGTATGTGCCGTCCTGCACGCGAATGTAGGATTTTCGTGCGGGCGTTCCTGCAATCAGTGCGGTGGCAGCAAGGTCAGGTGTAAGATAATCTTTCGAACCATCTGCAGCCACAATCGCTTGTGGATTAAAGCCGCCTTCATCATATGCGCCGAAATACTGCGCACCGATATAATCATATATTTTCTGACGCTCAGCGCTGCTGACAGTGCCATCAAACACCATCAGACTATGCAAAATGCCTTCAAATGAAGTGCCGCCTGCAGCCGCGCGATAATTGCCAACCACATCAAAGGAGAAATTGCTGGTTAAGCTGTCACTGGCATCCAGCACGCCATTAATCCATAATTCACGACCTGTGGTGGTTTTGCGGATTTCAATCAAATAAGGGATATTGCTGGTGACATCCTGCGCAGAAACAAGCGCCCCGCTGTCAAACGCTTCGCCTTCGCCAATCAGACGTAATTTATTGTCAGTAAATGTGCCGAAGCTGTGCGATGTGCCGCTTGCGCTCTGCAAACCGAGAATAAATTCATCACTTGGCGCAGCACCAAACTGCACCAGCAGGAAGATGCTGCCTTCACCATCCAGCAGGATGGGTGCATCCATCACATAATAATCATCATTATCACCTGTATTAAACTGCGCACCCTGCTTGCCGTTGAGCGTTGCGCCTGCAATCGTGGCTTCATTGGCAGTAGCAGGCGGCGTAGCATCATTGTCTGCATTGCTTAGATCATTCAGCGCATTCACGGCACTGCCCGTAATGGATGCTTGCGGTGCATCATACCAGACGGAGAGTGCATCCAGCTGCAATGGTGTGAAAGCAACTAATGCAGAAAGTGCGCTGTTGGCGTAAAAATGATGAAAGTGGCTCATTACACGGCTGCCAGAATCAAGTGCAGCGTCACATTAGCTGCAACTGCAGAATTTGCAATGCATCGCACATGGTTTGCATTTTCGAAGTCCATGATATTGCTGATGGATTGATGCGCGGCATTATTATCCATAGTCACCGTAACATCTTCATTAGCCTGATTTTTGAGTGGAAAGAAATTACTGCCGTCTGATGACACTTCAAATGTTAAGCTGGTGATACCAGTGCCTGCTGGGCGGCGTATGCCTACTACATGCAGCCCGCCAATATTAACAATATCAGAAGTGGTTTGACCGCTTGCAATCACCGTATCTTGATAAGCACGAGTGCGCGGTGTATGGTTTGGGTTAATGCCTTCATCTGCCATAATCTGCTCCTTTGTTTGGCATAGTATGATGGCTCAAACCCAACCTATGAATGCAGTTTATTCAGGAATGTAATATTTGTTGCAGATCTCGGCATACGTCACTTTTGCCTTGTTGCCACCGCAACGGAAAATATAAATGCAATTATGCTCCGTCAGCCCATCCGCCAGCGGTTGAGTGATCACATCCGCATCCGCACTGGCATCCAGCGGGAACGCTGTCACGCAATAATCACTGATGAAAATCGTCCGTTCCCTTGCGCAGGAAGTCACGCTTAGCATCATTAGGCAGACCGCGAACCGTCTCACGCACCTGCTTTTCAATTTTTCGACCTTCTGTTTCATATTCCAGCCTTTTTTCCAGTTGCATTGCTTTTTCCATAATGCGGTCTGCATGGCGAACGCGCAGCACCAGCAACAACACTGCAATGATGGCAACAGACCACATCGCAATATGCAGCCAGTAGGGTTTGAGAAAATGCCACATTACAAGCCCCGCTTCGCATCCCGAAAGCGCAGATAGATGCGCACACAAGCAAAGCCAACTAGCAGCGCAATGCAGATATACGGAATGGCGGGGGATATATCGCGGAATGCATCCAGCAGGCTTACCGTGTCTTTCATCTCCACCGCCACATCACTCAACACATCCGCACCAACTGTGCCGATGACGGTCGTGCCAGTTACCACAGCAGTGGTGTCCACTTTCACATTGGCAGAGCGTTTGATGATTTCGGTGGCTGGCACAGTGAAACCCGCCATTGAAATGCCTTTGTTAATCTGTTTCACAGAATAAGGCTGATAGCCATTTTCTTTTGTGATGATGGCTTCCACCAGCTTGAACAACACATCGTAATCATCAAGCTCAGTGATGACTTTATATGGGCTGATGCCAACACGCACTCCCACAAAATTTGCGTATTCTTCTGTGTTGTTTTCATTGGGTGGGGCCCAACGAGACACTATTTTGTAAATCGTGTTCAAGCCGTGCTTTTCAAAATAGGTGTTGAGCAGGCGCACCAGCGCACGTATGCCATATTCTGGCGCTTTGAATCGTGCAAAACGTGGCTGTGCGTGAATTTCAATCCCCAGCTGCCCACGCCAGTTATTATGTGCATTATAATCAATATTGCCAGGGTTATGATTGCGGATGCCACGATTATGTTTTGTCAAATGCGCAGGCACTTTTGGCAATGCTGTCATGGTGTTATGGTCAGGTAGGCTCATGAATTACTCCTTGAAAGATGATTGTCGCTGAACATAATGCGCGGGCTGCGCCTTGCTGTGCTGTATAATCAGCGCAAACATGCTCTCTATAGTTTCCAGCTTGCTCAGAATGGAAGGAATCTGGTCGGTCTTTTTCTCAATTTCTTTGATGTCGCCTTTGATGTCAGCAATATTGCCTTTCATATGTCCAATATCTTTGCGGTTATCTTTTGCGATATCATCTGTCTGGTTCATCCAAATGCCGCGCCTGTCTAGTTCTTCATTTGTATCACCCAATTCTTTAGTGACCAGAGGCGCTTGCATTGCTGCATCATCAGTCTTTTGCATGTAGGTTGTAGCCAGAGTGCCAATGATGCTGAAAATGCAGGTTACTAATATGGTGATAATCGTTTTTGCATCCATAGCGTTAAAAATCCCATGGGCCTTTGCAGGTGACGTAATGCATCACCAGCTTCACCGCACCGCCTGTGAAGTTCCCGCCATTGGGGGTGAGGATGATGGGCGTATCTGCAAAATAGGGAGTAGGGGTCACAATGCCGATATTGGTGGAATCCAGCGCAATGCCAATGCCTGCGCCAAATTTGCCTGCGGTTGTGCCATCTTCCACCGCAAAATCCGTTGCCCCTGTGATGGCTTCGGTCACTTGCGTATGCACGGCATATACCAAAGCACGGTCTGGGATGATGAGTGAGGTGGTGACGGACGCACCAGAAAGCGCCAGCGCATCCACTTCCAGACGGTTGAGCTGGAAAAACTCACCGCTGCCCCGTTCAATGACGGACTTTGCGACGACTTCATCCAGCCGCAAAAAGCCTTCATTCACCGTCACTTCTTTCTGTGACTGATTCTGCTCCACCAGCGTGACGCCGAGATTAGGTGTTGTTGCCATAATGCGAAATAAGTTGTTTCGCCTATGATAAATTTATAAGCTGCTGCCGTGAATGGAGGAAATGATGCAAGATAAATTAAGCAAGGGTACGGGTAATTTTGTCAATCTTATCGCTATTGCAGGTGCTGTAATAGTAATATGGTGTTTTGGATATACAGTAGAATATTACAGTGAGTTTTATGAATTTATAAGCATAGAACACTACGTCAACGCTAAAGCAATATATTCCCTTGTCAAATTTTTAGCCGTTCTATTAGTCGTTCTTGCTTTTATTGCAGCTTTATCTGATACAGTTATAAACAAAATTAGCACCTTCATGTTAGGTAGTTTTGAAGTCAAAGAATTTGAAGAATCTGTTGTTCTGGTTTCTATATGGCTTTCAATTCCTTTTAACTATTGGCTATCAACAAAAAGTGTAAATGTTGTATTCTTTTTGTTTTTTTCATTAATATGCATGGCAGTCCATATACTAAGTAATGAACAAAACCGTAGCGTGTTAACTACTCTTATGTCCGTTTTGTGGCTTTGTGGTTTATTTTTTCTGGCAACCATTAGGGGACATATAGAAGCAGAAAGAGCCAACGAAAAAACAATGTGTATTCAAACGATAGAAAATAAAGAGATTCATAATGCAACAATAATTTCCTTAAATGATGTTATGGTAGTAGCAGTTGCAAACGAAGAAAGTTATATGATACCTGTAAGACGCATTAAGCAGATAACGGCAAAATGCACTAAACCTCAAACCACACCATCCCCCGAAACACCACGCCCCACAACAGCAGATAACTGATACACACGCACCGCCACTTCCGTCTGCACCGCGCCAAAATCTGCCACTTGCTCTGCAGCGGAATAAGTACACTCCGTCACGCTGCTGCTGATGGTTCGTACCACCGTTGCACCATCCATAATATCCACTTCGTAGCGCTCGCTTTCCTCACCCAGCGGCACATCCACCGCATCGCGCCACGCGCCATTGATGCGTGTGCGCCGCACCCAGCGGATGGTGAGATTGTCACTGCCGTCACGTTCCCCTGTAATATGCACAGGCGCATAAGGGCGGAACTTCACGCCTGCGTAAGTGAAGGTCTGCTCATCCACATTGGCAAGCAACTGCCCGAGGCTGGCCGCTTTGTAATGCCGCAGCAAGCCAATGTCATTGAGTGGCACGGTCTGTTTTTCCACGCCAGACCCCAGCAGCACGAATGCATCACCGACGGCGTGATTCGCCATCTCATGTTCTGTGCCTAACCGCCCGCGCAGCAGGTCTGAGAGTTCATACACATTCTGTTCCACCAGCGTGGCCGTGCTGAACTGGATGATTTCATTGCCCAACACGCAGGCATTTGCACCATTCAGCACTGCCAAGCGTGAGGTGGAAGAAAGCGCACCATGTGAGAGCGCCACGCGAAGCGTGTTTTCCGTATCCCAATGATTGCGCGGCCCTGCTGGCAATGCATTTAGTGCCGTGCCAGTCACCGCCAGCGCATTTGCAGACGTAAACAGGCTGAAATTATTGCCACCATTCTCACCACCATCGGTGGATTGATACAGCACCGCCCCGCGCCAGTTTTCCTGCTCGGTGGCAAAAGCTGCGCGGAGTGTACCATTATCATCCGTATCATTCGGCAAGGCAGGCAAATCCAGCAAAATCACATTGCTTTCTGCCGTGCCTGCTCTGGCTTCAATGTCTGTTACGGTGTCGCCTGGGTCAGTATAAAAATCATAAGCGCTAATATCCTCACTAATCGCACTCACCTGTTGCTGCCCACCCCGCGCCATTGTGGTTTCCACCATTCTCATGCGATGCGCCACACCAGACACATTCAGTGTGATCACATCAGACGGTTCCAGCAGCACATATTTGGGAGGGAGTGTAAATTGATAAGTCAGCCGACCAATCCACGCAGCATAGAGAATGGATTCTGCAATGGAACGTGCCTGCGCATCTGAAAAGACGATTGGCGCAGTGATAGTGACTTTATCTTCCGCGCTGCCTTCATCACGCTGCGCCAGCTGATTGGCTGCCTGATAATGATTGACGCGGTTAATATATTGCACATCCACACGGTCTGGCAACTCCAACTCCTGCGTGCGCACAATGGTGACCGTCTCACGCAGATCATCATCTGTGCCTGGCACAAGATCATCATGCTCAATCGTCTGCGCAACAGACTGACCCCGCTTGATGAATTTTAGCCGTCCGTTGCTTTCCACCACATCAAAGAAATAGACCGCACGCAAGGCTTCCAGATGCGCACGAATGGTCTGGCGATTATTGATGATGAACCCTTCCACAGGGTCAACCAGTGAGGAGACATCATACATATCTGGTGACATGCCGACCTGCGCAAGCAAATTGGCAATGATTGCGCCCAGATTGGACGCGCCAAACTTGCCCGTCACCCAATGCCCCGTGCGCCAGTTGCCACCATCTGCCCAGATATGGCGCAAATCAGGGAAATACGGATAAGGTCGTGCATCCCACGTCCACAAAAACATAAGTGGTACAAGCTCTGCATTACCTGCTTCTGCATTCTTTGCCTGCCAGAAATCCAGCGATGCATTCACCGCCTGTCGTTGTGCAAGAAAATCCACCCGCCTCTTGCTGCCGCGCGGGTAAAAACTCTCCACTGAGGTCGGGTCAACAAATACATTCGGTTGATTAGCTGCTCCATCCACTGAAGGGAAGCCAAACTCTGTGAACCATATCGGCTTCATTTGTGGTGTCCAACCTGTGCCGTTGCTCAAATTCTGAAAATGGAAATGGTTGGTGTTCCACCATTGCTCAATATTCTTCCATGCATACGGGTCTAAACCATTGCCGATAGGGTAATTCGTTTTGCCTGTTCGTGCTTCAGAATCCAGATAATAATAATCCCAGCCTTCATCATTTTCCCAGCCATTACGGATTTTTTCTTCTGTAATGTCGCTCTGGTCAAGGTCTGGTGTGAGTGGCATATAATTATCAATGCCCACCATATCAATATGTGGTGATGCCCAGAGATGGTCTAAATGATAGTAACCGTCAATCGAATGATATTCACTCCAGTCTGCCGCATAGGTGACTTTCACATCCAGCCCAGTGCCTGCCAAATCCTGCTGGACAAGCTGCGCTAATGCTTCGAGATTATGAACACCAATATGATAATGCGCGCCTTCGTGAAATTCGGTAATGCCGCGCATTTCTGAGCCAATCACAAACGCATCCACCAGCGCTTTGAGCGTTGTGCCGTTCAGATTTAGCTGTGAGTAATGACGGATGAACGCATTATAGCCATTCGCACGGGTGAAGAAATCACTACATTCTGCCTCAGATGCAGGCACAAGCCGCCCGCGCCACGGCTTGTCGGTTTCACCTGGCTGCGTTGCCAGCGTGTCCACCAGTGGCATGGGATAGAACATCACCTTATAGCCACGCGCTTTCAAATCCTGCAGCAATCCCAGCACCGAACGGTCAGATGGTGTGCCACCATAGGTGAGTGCGCCATTTTCAAATCGTAGCACCTCCTGAGCGTTACCACGATTATAGCCCCCGACAGACCAGCCGAATGGCTCCACAATATTGTCTGAATCCTCAATTTTGGGGATGACTTGCGCAGTTGCAAGATCAGAGGATGTAATGAACCAGTTGCAGACGACAGATACCCATTCAAGGTTGGGAAATGCTGCCTGCATCTGGTCAAGTGCAAGCGTGACATTCGCCACATTCTCAAAATTATGGATGTTCACATTGCGCCGTGTTCCAGTTTTCACCTGCTGCCCGTTTTCATCCAGCGTGACGGAATATTTATAGGACGGCACGTTGGAATATACAAACTCGCCTGAACCTGGAATGATGGTAATGGCGGTGATTTTATCTTCCACCGATGGGGTAGGGCGCACCGTGCGCTTCACTTCAAAATTGAAGTTAGGGATGCGGTTGCCATAATCTGCGAGCGGGAAATCTTCAATCACAATATAGGCAGTGCCGCGATAGGCTGGCACATTGTCAGGGTCTGCGCTGTAATCCTTGATAATGTCTGATGGCAGCTGCTCTTCACTGCCCAGATGCACTTCATATTTATCCTTCGCATTCTGCAGATCATCAATGGTAAGAATCTTCGAATCTGCCCAGACACGCACCACTTCATCAATCTCGCCTTCGCAAATGGCAATGGCAAGCGTGGCAAAATAGTCATACGTCACCGTGGTTTGTTTGGTTTCGCCACCGCCTACGCCTTTGCCACCGCCTGCAGATTGCTCCGTGCGCGTCTCCACTTCCTTAATGTCCGTTGCCCATATGACATTCCCGCCTACGCGCATATTGCCGAATATTTGCGGAATGAACTCACCATAAGCAGAGGTCTGCACTTTGAGATTGTCCAGCCTTGGACCAATCACGTCCTGCAAGCGGGTGCTGCCACCAAAAATGGCGCTGTCAACTAACCCGCCGACCTTTGCACCAATAAAACCGCCAATCGGTCCGCCAATGGCTGTGCCGACTGCCTGAAGTGCGAGCGTTGCCATTAGATCAGCCCGCTGGTGGCATGTTCAGGAATGCGGTACGCACGGCAGAGACGATACTCCCAACGACCTTTCAAAACCTGATGCTTTACGCTTCCGAAAGATGAAAATGCGTGAACAAAACGTGGATCTCTGTTTGAAATATCCGTGATGATGCCAACATGCTGGGGTGCTTGAATGATATTAAACAGTAAAATATCACCCTCACGATAATGTTCACCTTCCTGCACACGATCAAAACATGCATCCAACTGTTCATCCAGATACGGTGGTGAAGGTTCACGACCATAATCCGTGCGATCATAGGCGCGAAGTGGCTTGCCATCAATGCGCAACTCCATCGCCTCTGCAGACGCAATCACCAGACCGATGCAATCCAGCCCTGCAATGTTGCGCCCCTGATGGTGAAATGGTACGCCAATATAATTCTGCGCCATATTGGCGAGCATTGCACCTAATGTCAGTTGATGGATGCTCATACGCTGCTGCTCCGTGTGCTGCTGGTTTCGTAAATCTTGTCTTGTCCTGGTAGATCGGGGAAGCCGCGATAATTCAGCAAATTGCCGAATTTCTCGCGGCAGGTTCGCCGTGTTTTGTCGCACCCTGGTGCAACTTCGAATGCATCATTAATGGCAATGTCATAGGGCATGGGAAGTACCAGCTCCAGCTGGTCATCAATAAATTCTTTCACTTCCATGCTGCGCCCTGCATTTGCGCCTGTTGTCCATGTCAACACGCCACCTTTGAAGAAGCTGCCACCACCAACAGAGGTGAAGGTCTGAAAAGCACTGCGGCTGGTGACAGACTTCACGACAGACGTGCCAGTCACACCGCTCACATCCACCTTGCATCGTGCATCACCAAGCGATGCATCACATTGCTCTGCATAAAACCGCCCCGTCTGTTGGCTGAGTTTTTGCGCTAAGCCTCGAACCTCCGCCACAAACTGCCCCCGCGTTAGACGGACTTCACCCAGCCAGCCACGTTTTAGCAGCAGACTGCCCTGCGTGATGTCCGCATAATTGATCATGTGAATTTCAAGTTCAGCATAATCATAAATGCCTGTTTGCAAGTCATCTTCGCGTATGTCACTTGCATCCAGAATGCCGTCAATATCAATATTATCCACACTGAAATCAGATTTGTTATTGACCGCCGTTGGCTGGAAACCACTACGCGCTTTATAGAGCAATGATTCAAAATTGATGTCGCTTTCATGGTCTGTGAAGCCCATCACCACACCATCACGGCGCGTGAGCTTCCATAGGGTAGCGAGCGTGGTGCATTCACCCTGCAAATGCGCTTCAAATTGGGAGGAAACCGAGCGCACCATCTAAACACGCAGCTCCACAATGGGAATGTCCTGCCAGCTGCCTGTATTGAACGTATCTTGTGAAAGCATCATCTGGTCAGTGTCAAAACGCACAGGCACATCAAACTCAAAATCTGCTGTGATGATGGTTTCATTTGCAGGTGCAGATGCAAGCGTCACCATGCCCGTGGTTATATCGACAGTAACACCTGATTGTGGATTGCCATCAACATAGATGATGACACTGCCATCCACTGGCTTGCTGATGACGCGCTGATGCACCGTGCCGCTTTCATAGCGCTTTACCAGCTGGAACGAGCTGGTGCTGCCATCCCCTTCGGCAATGATGCCATTTGTAACCCTGTAATCTCCCCAGTCTTTGAAGCGGAACCCTTCTGCACGCCCGCGCCGCGCATGAAAAAATGCGATCAGGGCTTCCAGCTGTTGTTTGCTTTTCACGCCATGCGCCACATTCCAGCGCCCTCGCGCCTGCGACCAGTTGCTGTTGCGCTGCTCATGCCCGCTAAAAGTGCTGACAATATCCGTGCTGAAGGACGGGCCACCTGATGACCCGTAAGATATATCGGTTGGAAATTGAATCTCGGCAAAGCTCATGATGCTATTTTATGCGTCAAAAACTCTGTTGTGATGCCCTCTTTGATATAAACTGAACCATCAAAGAGGGCTAAGCTAGCGGTTCTGTTATTTATAATATGTTCTATATTGAAACATAATGAAGCCAATAATAAGAAATATAGTCGGTGTATTAGTAATTAATTATCAGTTGTAGTATTGATGCATCAATTATTTGTTACGCGCTATCGCCCGTTGCATGGCGCTGCCATATTCCGCAGCAATCTGATTTTTTGAATTTCGGAAACTATTGGCATCAGGCGTGGATACATTTATCACCACATTGACACTGCCACCCTGCATCGCTTCATTCGGAATCACCGTGCCAGAGTGGCGCGGCAGAATCATCTCTGGCCCACGCTCACCAACAATAATCGGCTTGCCTGCACCAAAATTGCCGCCATCGGCAAAAAAGCCACCAAAGAAATCGGTGATGTTTTTACCAAGACCATTCAGAACGGTGGAAAGCCCACCACTGCCACCAGATGGGCTGAACAGGTCACCAACACTAAACCCTTTGCCACTGGTGTTCATGCCTTCAAACGCTTTGCGGAACTCACTGCTAAGCCAGACGCGGGAAATCTCCGACACGGTGCTTTTAAAGGTACTTTTCCAGTTATCCAGATCGTTGATCATGTTGCCGATGCCATCGCCTGTGACGCGGGATATATCACTCATGGTATTACCAGCATCATGTTCAAATGCACGCATTCCACCGAGCAATGGCACAGCGTTGGCATTAGGCAGAAAATTGACATAGTTACTGGCAGCATTTTTGGCTTTCTCTGTTTCTGTTGCAACACCTCTCCAGCTTTCACGCAATCCATCAATAGCTGCCTCTGCAGTACGGTCACTAATCAAACCAAAGAGCTGCTGAAGCCGAATGCTCATTTTTGCAACACCATTCATAATGCTGGATGTGAGTGTGGTGAATGCGCTTGCTACCCCATCCACCAGATCAAGAATTTTCATAAGCACAGGTGCAAGAGCGGAAAGCAGTTTACGTCCATTCGTGGCAGACTTTGTGACAAACTCATTCCATCGGTCATTTAATCCTGTCACGCGCTTTGCCTGTTCTGCTGTGACAACGCCTAATTCACGCGCCCGTGCGCGTAATTTTAACATGCCTTCTTCACCATCTGTCATGGTCTGCAGCAACGCCGTGCCTTCACTATCAAATAATTTAAATGCAAGTCGCAAACGGTCAGATTCATCAGCCGTTCCAGAGAGTGCGCGAGTAATTGCCATGAACTGTTCATCTACAGGTATTTTGCTTAATTGCACAGCATCCAGCCCTAATTCGCGCAAAGCATCTTTCCCTTCACCCATGCCTTTGGATGCTTCACCAATGCGCCGTGTCATGCGCTGCAAACCCATAGACATCTGACTGAACTGGACACCGCTCTGCTCACCCACAAACCGCAATTCTGACAGCGCTTCAGTGGAGATGTTCACCCGCTTGGCGAATTTGTCAATCTGCTCCACATTATCCACAATCGCTTTAATGGCAGCGCCTGAAAACGCTCCAGCAATGGCAGGACCCATTGCACCGACAGAACCTTTCAACCCTTTAAACTTCTTCTGAACACCGTTAATGTTGTTCTTCACCGAATCAAAGGCGCGCTTCGTTTTGTCGAATGCGAATATATTAAATTTTAAGCCGCCTCCAAGCATGATGCACTCCTATGATTTGCCGTGAATTTTGTGAAATGCCAGCCAGTGATGAAACTCATCAACAGTCATTTCTTCCATAAGACGTTGCACGGTCATACCTAGCCTATCTGCCAACTGAAACATGAGAGACAGTGCAACGTCATTTTTTAGTTTTTTTCCGCTTCCTCAAAACGCTCATCATCCGATGCTCCAATGATAAGATTGGCGATGCGTTCTAGCACCACAGAATCCATTTTGCGGAGCATGTCCTGCTTATGCTCACGAGTAAATATTTTCTTGCCTGCTACATCCCGCGCTTTTTCAATTAGCACTTCTGCTGCCAATTCATCGCTATGTTTGACATAACGATTAATGACGGTTTTGTCTTTTAATGTCAGCGGCGTGAAATAAATGCAGGGCGTGTCTTTGTCACCTTCTTCCTTCCATTCGGGGATGTCAACTTTAGTGGGTGATGATGCCAATGTCTCATAATGGGATTTGGCACGATTAATAATGTCGTTCATGTTTTTCTCCTTTAATTATTATGCAACAACACCAAGATTAAGTGGACCATTACCTTGAAGGCTAAATGCTGCTTCAACAATGCCATCTAGCGGATTATTGCGCGTTATTGATGTTACAATAGCATTGCCCGAAAATTCACTATCACCTGATGCATCTCCTTCAGGGTAAAGATTGACTGCAACGCTTGCACCTTCCACAAGCACATTCTGCCCATCTGCGTCTGATGGGTCGTAAAAACAGTTTATGGATGCCGTCCAGCTTTTCCATGTATGTTTAAATGTTTTCCAGCCTAATGTGTTGCTTTGGCTGGTATCATCAGCCGTATCTGCCGTCACTTCAATTGTAAAATCACGCACTTCTGCAATCACATTCGTGCCAATTTTCACCGTGCCGTCTTTTCCGCAATGCGTTGCCATAAAATCCTCTTTTTAGTTGGTTTAGTCGATTATGTCAGCCGTTGTCGGGCTTGTGGTGTATTTTGTGGTAAACAGTAATATGCAAACGCAGACCACATTTTCACCTTCTTTCATCAAATCTTTGTCAGTCGCTGTGATCTGAATATCTTTTGTTAGTGCATTCAGTGCTTCATCCTGACTGATTGCCAGTTCTGCTTTCATCGCCAGCGCATCCACCTTTTCGTCAAAATCACCACCCTGCACATAAATCTCAACAGTGAGCTGCGTGACGCGCTCCACCGTATCGCGTGAAATCAGTGCGGATTCTTCGCCCGTGGTGTAAACACACATGCCTGGCAATTCATGGGGCTTTAACGGATAAACCCGCGCAGGAAATACACGCTGCTGCAAATCAGCAATGCCTTTCAGTGCAGCAACGGCGGCATCACGTATTTTCGTGCGGGGATGTTTCATTGTATTTTGCTCAACACTAATATGGTTGTGCCTGTGCCGTCTGGCTTGGTGTCCTCTACCTCATAACGTGTGCCGCGAATGATCAGCAATGCGCCATATGCCTCTGTCACGTCAGCAGATGCACAATGGAACACTGGCATGGTTGAGGAAATCGCAACCATGCCATCACCATCCAGTGGAATGTGTTCACTGTCGAATATGCCCATAATTTGAGATTGTGAACCATCGTGAAGTTCAAGCGTTGCTTCTTCACCAAAATCATCCACATCAAAAAACTGGGCAATATTCTCTTCAAACGGCATATCACCTGCTTACGATTGCGTAGCCAGCGCAGTGTCCAGCTTCTCCTGCAATTCTTCCAAAGAATCACGGCTGCTATAACTCACCTTCAAACGGTCAAGTTCAGCCTTGATTTCCTTTTTCGTAAGCTGGTCATTGCCAGTCTCATCACCACCGCCTGCGTCACCACCATCCCCGCCAGTATCTTTTTTTGATGCTGGGGGCGCTGATGGTGGCTTTGGAGAGCCGCGCTTTAAAGATGCCTGATGCGCATCAATAATTGCTTTATCTTCTGTGGTGAGTTTTTCCACAGGTTTGGCTTTGCCTGCAGCAAACAGGTCTCTCGCTTCTTTTTCCTCTGCATGATAAGACTTGCCTGCAGCCACAGGTTTTTCTCCCACCATGCAAGGATGCACGATGGTAATATGAATTTTAGGTTGTTGTTTTGCCATGTTAGTTTTGCTCCTTATGCGGATTTAGTGAGAACATCAAATGATTGTGCATGACGAACAGCAATATCAACGTCCTGCATTCCAATGACCTTAACGCCACCATCATCATCATCGCTGTAAGGGTTCACCAGCATATCAAGCACACCCCATTCACCAATCAGCAAATCGTTGAAGTTACCGAAAATTTGCGTATCCGCAGGAATTTGATTGGATGCATGTGCCATATAGCCATTCAAATCGCCAATGCCTGGCATTCCTGGCATATTGTTCCAGATAAACTGAGCTGTTCCTGCAGCTTTTTCAGTCTGCTTCATCGCACCGCGCAGTGTTGGTGTTGTAACATAATGCATGGTATTATTAAGCGCATTTTGTGTGGCAACACGTGTTTCCTGATCAACAATGTCACCCCATTGCGGAACAGTGGTAAATGTGCCAGCACCGACTCCAGAAATATTGATAATGCCTGTAGGTTCACCACTATTACCTGAGCCATCAAAAACAGCAGCGTCTATTGACAGTCCGAGTGATTCTGCAATATCCTGTCGCACCATATTCTCAATATCAGGTGAAGATTGCTGAATCATGCGACGACTATATTTAATTTTAGATGCTACCGTATGAGGTGTAAGCGCAACGCTTCCTGTAGCTAAATCAGATTGCGGTACTGACTCGCCCTCAACTATCCAGTAGCTGGTTGCGCCACCTGTTTGTTTTGGAATAGAGAGATTACCTACTAAGCCAGAAAGTATGCGTCCACCCAACCGTGGAATCAGCATTTGATTGCGTAACAAATCAATGAAGTTTGCAGCATCATGCATGGTGGCAACTAATTCTGCACCTTGTCCCGCTGTTCCCGTTTCCATATCACGCTTAGCGGCATGACGCTTGACCATCAGCACGTCCATAGGTATTTGAATATTACCTTTGAAACGTTTATCTTTATATTTATCTCGCGTGGCTTTCATCACTTCGAGTTCAAAACCCGCACGACTCCAATCCTGATCCATAGCAGCTTCCAGAGCGCGAACTACACTGAAAGACCGTGCCTCCTGTTCATTCAAACCAATTTTTGGATTATTATCTGCAAAACGCACTGCATTATTGTCGCTTCGCGCTATTGAGTCTAAAACAGTTTGTGTGAAATCTGCAACGCTGCGTCCTTCTGAAATAAAACGTTGCGCAATTTTGTCAATATCAGCCAGATTGCGTGCATGTGCATTCGCAATATCATGAATAGATTGTGTGCGTTTACGCTCTGCTGCTAGCGCTTCATTTACAGCAACTTGTGTAGACTGAGCTGGCGCACGTTCTCCAGATGCATTATCTGGCAATGCATGTGCGTTTTGGTTATGTGGTTCCATTGTTAATCCTCGTTGTTGATGTTGTTGGGGTTCAATAAATGTGATAGGACGTGATGCTTCTGCATCACGTCCGATACCTGCTTGCATATCGGCTGGGATAGAAACAATAGAAATTTCATATGGCTCCCAGTCCACTGCGCGATATTTGCTTGGAACGCCTTCACTGCCTGCTTCCACAAGCAGCAGACGGTTCACGAAATATCCAACAGATATATTTTTTCGGATGCCATCTTTGACATCCTGATAAATTTCTTCGGCGCGGGCAGATTTGCCAAAACGCACAGTGGCACGACCTTTCTTGCCTTCAATGCGTGCAGATGTAATTACGCCAATCTGGTCTTGCCAGTTGTGATCAACCAATAATGCAGCGCTGCCAGATGCAAGGCGAGACATATTGACTTCACCTTTACCATGCCCAAGCACTTCAAGACCAAAATAACGCTCAACTTCTGATTCTTCGGTGGAAAAAACAACATCTACCGTGCGCTCTTCTGCATCCTCTGGCACTTCAATGCGCATTTGGCGTGAAAGCATTTTGCCTTTTTCAATTCGTTCCTGCATGACTATTTCAGGCATCATCATCCTCTTGAGTAAGTTCTTTTATGACTTCATCTGAAAGGGTACTGCCTGCTTTTGGCTCTGTGATGCTGTATTTTTCGCGCAGGCGCATTTCGCGGGCTTTATCACGCAAAACATCTTCATATTCAACGCCCTGTTCGGCGCAAATGCGGGTGAGGGAGGTAATGCCCATATCGACAGATTCTTTATGCGCTTTCACTTCTTTCAGCGGATCAACCCATGTCCATCCGCGCGCACGCCATGACGCAGCGTCATAATCCACCAGCCTTTCAATCGGCAGTTTCACTGCACCCGCGGTGATGCTCATGAGCAGCCAATCGTTGAAAATGGCATCATGCAATTGTTCAATCATGAATGTCTGAGTGCATTTATAATAATCACGTTCAGAAAGATTGGATTGCCTGAGTGATGAATAATTCACACCTTCATAATCATTGGCAGCAGTGTTGTATCCAATCCCCAACCCGCTAAAAATGCCGCGTAAAATCCGCTTGGTGAACATTTCAAAACCGCCAGATGGATAAGACGGGTCAAAAGCCTGAAATTCAATGCCATCTGGTAGCTGTTCAAATGTACCAGGGTCGAAATCTGTAATGGCAACCTTGTTGCCATTATTATCAATAACTTCATCGTCACCAACGTAATTCTCACCATCCTTGGTTTTGAAGAATCCCATTTTGGAAGCACCCGCCCGCGCCGCAGTCAGTTCTGCCTGCTCATAGCCATCCAGCATTTTTGCACGTGCCATTGAAGATACACCCCACGGAATACCACGGCGCTGGCTTGGGCGCTCCCGCAAAAAGAGATGCACCATACGGTCAGCAGGAATGCGCATGGTTTTGCTGTTTTTGCGTTGCCCCAGCACCGTATCACCTGGATGTAGTTCCAGCACATGATAAGCTACCACCTGATTGCGGGGATTATATTCAATACCCATACGGATATGATTGCCATTTTCCAAACGCTTGTTTAAATCCAGTGGCACGTGATCAGCTTCAATCAGTTCAAGTGAGAATCCGAATGGATTGTTAGATTCACGGTGTTTTCGGATAAAGATTTCACCATCAATGAAAATATTCTGCATTGCCATATTTTGCACGGTCAGAAAGCTGTCCATGCCATCATAAGTGCAGTATCGTTTTTTGCACCAGCGCTTCCACGCATCCTCAATCAGCAGATTAGCACCTTCATCTTCTTCCACACTACCATCTGGCAATAACCCTTTGACAATCCGCATCTGAAGCATGATGCCTGATGCACCGATTACATTTTCTTTATGTAGTTTGATTGCACGTGCAAAATAGGGGTCATTCATGCATAAATATCGTGAACGCGCCCGTACGCGATAGACTTGCTGACGGATGATTGTATCTGCGGATACGCAGGTTGTCGTCCATCCTGCATTGAGCGCATCCACTTTCGCAGCATCTAAAAACCGTGTGCCTGCAGGACGAAACATCGGCAAACGCGATTGTCTCTTTTGCACAGGATACGACTTTTTGTTTTTCCCGAAACCAAACATTATGTGTTAAACCGCGTTTGAATTTTGCTGCTTTTTCCTTTGCCAGCTCTGCGCAGCTCGGCTTGATAAAAACCCTTATATTTTGAGTGCCACGACAATAATTCTGCAACATCCATCCGCGAAAGGGAACGTCCGTTAATGCTGTAGCTTTGCTGGTCAAGAGAGGCACGATTTTCGATAATAGCTTCCAGCGCATCCAGCGTTTTCTTTGTATGGCTGCGCCCGTCATATCCCTCTGGCAAGATTGCTAAATCAGGCTTGACGAGAAAGTCACCTGTGCTGACAGTAGCACGCTCGCTGGTACTTTTATGAACAGCAACTGCCTGCCACCAGTAATTGCCATCTTTCAGGTCTGCTGTTTGTGCGCTGGAGAGTAGCACACTATGCGTTATGCCATCATTGTTTTGTGTCGCTGTCACGTCAAGTGATGATGCACCGCGTATATTATAGCTTACCGTCCATTCACTAGACGGATAGTCTGCAAATGTCTTTTGCCACTGAACGGTGTCGCCCTGTGTCAATTCCAGCGGTTCGGTTGTTGCAATCATTCGCACTCACATCAATAATTTTTCACAAACCCGCCTTTCTTTTTCTGCTTCGTCTGGCGAGCGGAAGAAGTCCGCACGGGTGTTGCTTTATTTTGTGGTGAATCTTCTGCACTGTGCTGTTCTTTTTTCTCGTTAAAATGAGCAATTAAATCTTCAATTCGTTTTCTAACCATTGCCATATTGGGCTGAAGGTCTGCATAGGCAGCAAAATTATAGACTTTTAAATCCAGTGCTTCATTCCGTTTTCCGCTTGGCTTCACCCATTTCACCACATGCTTGCCCTTTTCAAAGGCTTTAACTTTTCGCTCTGCAGTCAACTGATTGAAATATTCTTCATCATAATCAGATGGGTGATGCATATAACCTGGTCCATGCTTATCTATGTTAAGATAAGAATAAATCAGCTCTTTTGCTGTGTCCGTACCAACATATATCACTGGCACACGATAGCTGTTATTACGTGATATTTTTGCTTTAATCGGCTGATTGCGCACCGAGTGTCCGCGCAATGCAAAAAAACGCCTTTTTTCCTGACGTTTCTTTTTGACATAGCGATAGACTTCTTCCGTATGATGCCCGCCCGAATCAACTACCGTGGTTTTAATCCGCAGTGATATGCCAGATTCATGTTTGAATGGTTGTAAGATCACATCATCCAGCTGCTGCCATACATCAGATGTGGCAGGGTCACCCCATAACACACGATAATCAATAGACCATGTTTCCCTGTCCATGCCCCAGCCAAGAATCTCACACTCTAAACGGTCATCCTGAACATCCACAGCTGCGGTAAGGAGATACACACCTGCAGGCACTTGCGCCTTATATTCCTCTGTGCGTTCATGTATGGCTTCGGAATTGACACCGTCTCCTTCCATGTCAGGATCCCAGACTTCTGCAAGTGACGTATTCACAAAGGTTTTCAGCGTGTCAGGCAGTTTCTTGGCTTCCAGAAAATTGGCAACCATCTCTGTCCAGCGAACCCACGGCGAATAAAGCTCATTAATATGAAAGCCAGCCGTGCCTTTAAATGGTGCAGTGGCGCGCCATCTGCCTTTGCGAAGCATTCCCATTTTTTCATTTTCATGAATGGCGCTGCCACAATGCTGGCAGATATATTGCCATTCTTCTGCGGGCGCATCTTCGTATGGGCGTATGAGATTGGCGAAGCGCAGCTGGTCATATTCTCCGCAATGTGGGCAAGGCACTTCATAGATTCGCTTATCACTTGCTTCATAGGCAGCAGCAATGCGCGACTGTCCTTTAATGGTTGGCGTACTCACCATATAAATCAGGCGATTCCAGAAGCGTGTCGTTCGCTTGGATGCAATATTAACGGGGTCACCTTCATTGCCTGCAGATTGCGGATAACGATCAACCTCATCGAGCAGCAACACTCGGATAGGACGGCTCGCAAGTGATGCAGGTGAATTTGCCCCCGCCATTGTGATGTGACCACCTGGGAATGTTTTATGCAGAATCGTGTTATCACCATCACGCGAGCGAATCTTTATTTTTTCTGAAAGGCATGGTGTATCTCTTACGGTCGGCGCAAGACGTTCCTTCGACCATGCTTCTGCCATTTCTAAAGTAGGTTGAATCATCAGTATGGGGCATGGTTCTTCTGATATGAAATATCCTTTGATATTCATTACGCCCTCTGATTTACCAACCTGAGAGGATGCCATCACTACTACTGTATTCACCTCCCGCTGCTTGATGATGTCCATCATTTCACGCTGATATGGTGCTGAATCAGTATGCCATTTACCTGGTTCGGGATTATATTCGGATGAGAGATAGCGATAATTATCAGCCCACTCAGACACGCTCATATCTGGTGGTGGGGTTAAAATCCTAGCGACATTTTGAATAATGCGGCAAAGATTATCCTGGCTTGGGATTGTATCCAGACAGCTCATCTAGTGCTTCGTGCGTTAATTTTTGGACAAGCTCTTCTAACTCGGCTCTTTCTAGTCCTGTTCCCTGTGCGCTGACAGACGATGGCAACGCAATCAACCGTGCGCGAAAGTTGGCAATCATGGTGGTCATAGCATCTTCAACATCACTGGCAATAACCAATTCTTTCTTCCTGACGGCAAGATTTAATTCCATTTCATCCGCACGCGCTGCTTCAAAGCGTTTGCGGTGTTCCATCAGCTCTTCATTATTGTTTTTCTTGCTCTTCAAACTTTCCTGTAAAAAGCTGACATAGCCTTTTATGCAGGCAAGCAAGGGATATTGCCCCCGTTCAGCCTTTGGAATTGTGCCTTCCTTTGCGAGCTGCTGGATTCTGCGTTGTGAGATATTAAGCAACTCAGCCAGAAACTTCGCGGGTACTGCCTGCGTCATAGCTGTGCCTTATAAGGTTTACCAGTGTCCGCATGGATTGCTTGTTTTCCTGTTAATGCCTGCCAACGCATGATAATTACATCACAATATTTAGGGTCGAGTTCAATTAGACGCGCAGACCTGCCCAGTTGCTCGCAGGCAATGAGTGTTGTGCCAGACCCACCAAATGCATCCAGCACTATATTTCCTCGCGCAGATGAATTTTTAATAAGACGTTCCATCAGTGCCACTGGCTTCATGGTGGGGTGCAAATCGGATGATTGTGGTTTGTCCTCCCGAATCACACCGCTTTCCACCGCTTCAACGCTGAGATTATCACCTTCAATAATCACATGCAGATCAGACCAGTCCAGTAAATAAGAACGCTCGCTCAAGCGTGAGACTGGCAGCAGGTCCTTGGCTTTCTCAATAGTGGTCTGCTTTCTGCCGCCATACCATTTATGCGTTTCCCCTGGCTTCCATCCATACCATATCGGCTCATGCTGCGCATGATAGTCACCACGACCCAGCACAAGCTGATTTTTTAGCCATATGAGATTGGATGCCTGCTTAAATCCTGCCTCGCGCAAACAACGATAGAAATTTTCTGTTTCTTTTTCACTATATGACACGTAAACGGGCGTGCCTTTTTTGCAAGCGGCATAGCAATGACGAAACACATCATGCAGCATGGTAACAAATTCAGATTGTGAGAGCGTATCATTTTGAATGCTGCCCGCTTTGCCGCTATAGCTGACATTGTAAGGTGGGTCAGTATAAACCATATCCACCTGACCAGCGCCGAGCAGCAGCTCATAACTTTTGTGATGCGCGGAATCACCACACACTAAGCGATGCGTTCCCAGTTGCCACACATCGCCAAACCGAGTGACAGGATCGAGTGGTGGCATAATCTCAGCCGATTCATTCTCTAATTGCTTGCAGCTTTCAAGATAGGCATCCAGCTCACCAACATCAAATGCGGTACTTGATAAATCCACACCTGCATCATTCAACTCTGCAAGCTCCAGTTCCAGCAGTGATGCATCCCAGACAGATTCCTCATGAGTGCGATTATCCGCCAGACGGTATGCCTTTATCTGATATTCGGAAAGATTGGAAGCGCGATGTACTGGCACAGTATCCATCTTAAGCATTTTGGCGGCTTCAAATCGCGCATGACCAGCCACAATCACATTGTCTTTATCAATCACAATTGGCTGTTTAAAACCATATTCCTTGATGGATGCTGCAACCTTATCCACGCCCTTTCCATGTTTTCGGGCATTCCGCGTATAAGGAATAATGCTCTGAATATCCACCCATTCAACAAAATCTTCACTCATATGTCAAATATCCCCTACATGCGAAACGAAATGACTTTTTAAAAAATACAAATCTAAAAATACGTCGCGCTTCATGCGTGACCCTTGGCGGTTGCCTCTGGAAGGACCCGTCATCTTGCTGACCTCAGGGCTTGTGCCAGCCTGCGCTGGAAGTGGCGCTTGATGCGCTGCTGGGCGCGGAGTTTGGCGGTTGCTCCGAAGCTGAAGCGTGGCGTGACGACGGCGGAGGGTGTCCAGCTGAACAGCATCTTGAGCTTGCCACGGCTCATTCGCTGGAACACACCGCGACGATCACTAAACACTTTGCTGTTGGTCTTGGCTTTGCTCACCCCATCCGAACGGAACAGGCGCTTGGGTGCTTTATCGGTTGGCACAGCAATCTTGCTGCCGCGGGGTGTCTTGACGTTGCCATGCTCCTGCTGCTTCGCAAAATAGGCGTTGGTATATACCGAGGCGACCAGATTGGTTTTGTTGGAGAAGCCCACGCGGATGCCCGTGCGACGATTGCCCTTAATCCACCAGCGCTTACGATTCTCAAAGACACGCTGCGCCTGAGACACCACTGCGCCCTGAGCATCCACAGCAGTGTCGTTCAGGGCGCGTGACATGGCATAGGGAATCTGCCTGCGCTGGATTGTGTCCAGCGAGCGGATGACATCTGCAACATTATCTTTGACGACCAGCTCCATGAGCTTTAACTGCTGGTTTGTGTCTTTGGCAAATAAGTGTAGCCAGACAATCCCGCAGCGCAGGCGATGAGTGCCGATGCTTCGTTATTGGCGGGAATGATGCGGATGCGCACATAACGCTTTACACACTTATACTTAATGCGTCGCAGCTGGTTATCTGCTGTAAAGTTAAACGATGCCTCCGCTTCTGTGCCTATCAGCGCATTGTCAGGTGCTGGCACGTTGCCAGACATATCCGAATTATCGGAATGATCCACCTGGACAGTGAAAGTGGCGTTTGCGTCCGTCAGCAAGCCAAGCAGAATGAGGAACTCCACATGCGTTGCGCCTTTCGTATCCAGAATAAAACCAAATAGCGTTGTATTATCACTGATTGCCTGCGGGGGAATGTGGGTCTTATATAAGACATTGGACTGGTAAGCCATAATTACTCCTTTGTTTTATGTGATGGTGGCAGAGCGGGTGCTTCCTGTGCTGTGCTTTTTGCATTCTCATCTGGTTTCTGTGCTGGGGTGAGATACTGATCACACATGCCGCTCACCACTTTGGCGGTGTGGCTTTCGCATAAATGCGCGTATCGCTTCACCATGTTCAGGGTTTTATGTCCCAGTGCCTCGGCAATCTCTGCCAGTGATGCACCGCTCATTGCCATGTAAGACGCGAACGTATGGCGCAGATCATGAAAGACAAAGTCATCCAGCCCTGCGCGGGTTTTAAGCAACTGCCATTCACGTTCTATCTGATAGGGCTGGCGCGTATGGATATTTTCAAACAGAAAGACCTGTTTGCTTTTTGCCTCTGCGATGCGCTGTTGCACCATCTGCAGCGCATTTGATGAGAGGGAGAGCCGTCTGCTTTCATGGTTCTTGGTGTCATGAATGGTGATGCAGGCGCGGGATATATCCACATCTGCCAGCTTAATCTGCAGCAGCTCGCCTTTGCGTGCGCCAGTGGAAAGCGCCAGCAGGATGATGTCATAAAGCGGTTTGCGCTGTTCTTTGCTGGCTAAGCGCAGCAGGCGCTCCAGCTCCTTCGCGCTTAAAAACCGTGTGCGCCCGCGACTTTCCTTCAGCTTGCGCACACGCTGCATGGGGTTGGATTGCAGCAATCCCCACTCTTTAGTTGCTGTGTTGAACACGTGATTGAGTGCCGCCATATAGCGATTGACCGTGGCGTGAGAGCGTCCGCCTTCCAGCAGCTCATCCCGCAATTCAGACAGCAGATAGGCATTGACCTTAATCAACTGATAATGGCGCAGCTTTTTCAGCCACCAGAGCAGCTGGGCGCGTTGCCCGTAAACATAGCGTGGTTTGGTGCTTTTCGCAGGCAGGACATATTTCAGATACCGCTCAATCATATCGCCTGCTGTGTGAGCGCGGGCTGCTTCGTCAGACACATAACGCCCTGCTCGCATGTCCGCTTCGGTTTGCGCGGCGAAGGCTTTTGCATCTTTGATGCGCGGGAATGTGGCTGATGCTGCAGGGAAGCCAGAGACGCGAACCTGAACGCGATAATGCATGTTTCCTGACGCAGTTTCACGCGGGATAATCACTGCCACTTCACTGCACCATTTTTGCACCATTGTTTCATGCTTAAAGGCTACAGAGCGCAGAACAGCTTGTGAATGTGCATTTTGTATGTGTGTAAGCTAATCTGATACGCAATTATGCGTAAGTGGTTGAAACTTATATGACAAAGCATGTGACAATTTTTGATTATGTTTTATACTTCACTGCATGAGCAAAGAGTTAGACGCATTTGATGCATGGAATGAAGTGAAGAAGCTGAAGCAAGACAGCAGACGACCAAAATATAATGAGGGTGAAGTCTGGTGGTGCAGCTTAGGCGCGAATATTGGCAATGAGCAGGACGGAAAGGGCAAAGAGTTCGTGCGCCCAGTATTAGTGCTGCGGAAATTTAATAGTAATGTGTTTTGGGGTGTACCATTCACTACTAAAGTGAAACACAATAATAAATTCTATCACCCCGTATTTTTTAACAATATGGAACAATGCGTCATATTGTCGCAGTTGAAATTACTGGACGCACGACGCTTCGGGATTCGCATGGGAACAATTAATGATACAGAAGTGCAAAGTGTTAAAAAGGCGCTGATGAAATTATTTTAGATATTTAAAAGTAATCTGCCCCGGTTTCCTAGGAAATGACGGGGCAGCCGCGACAAATGTCGATTTAGAATTATATTATGGAGTAAACTCTCCAATTTGTCAATGTTTATGACCTGTTTTGCGGAGGCGGTGGATTGTTATCATCAGCATTTTTGATGGGTGATAATCTAAAAACGTGCACACGCATCCATTTTCCAGCAGCTTCTGCACGTGCTGGTGTGATGTATCCAAAGGCATCACCAAAATACAGAAATGACATGAACAGGTAGAAAACGCCAAAAAAAAACTAGTCATGATATTCCTATAAACGATTATCTTTTTTAGAAAAAACACCCTCATAATGCCCCATAGCTACTTTCGCAGGGTGATTGGGAGGAGGAAGCTTTCTCCTACGTTGCATTTCTCCTACGTTGCATTTCTCCTACGTTGCATTTAACCAGAGCCTGCACCAATAATGCGTTATTCTGCCGTGTATTATGATTAAATGAGCCAGAAGTAACAGCAATGCCGCCTGCAGGTTCAAAGCCTTCCTGCATCATCTTGTTGACTTCTTCTTCAAATTGCTGACGGTATTCTCCTGTTATGATTTTATATTGCATTATAATTCTTCCTGATCTGATAGGGCTTGCCTAACTAATTTCCATACATAATCCCAGTGCCCTTGACTTTCCAGGCAATGGTCGTCTATATCACAACGATAACCATCAAGTATTTCTTCTGCTCTTTCCAAAGCCTCCCGCAACCGCTTCGACTTCTTGCGCTCGGCGGTGAGTTCGGTTTGTAGGTTGTCAGTAAAATTACAAACCTCAATAATGGCACGATTGCTAAATACAACATCGCCATTAGGTTTGATGAGCGCATCCTCTTTTACTTTATCTAAAAATTCAAATACCTTATCTCGTGTCATCACCCTCTCCCTTGTATTGGTTGTTTAAATAATCGTCTATATTCTGAAATATCGGCTCGAACTCTATCACCCAGACAAACGGGTTAGATTGCCATGAAAAGCCTCTGTCTTTGTTGATGGCATCCCATAAGCCGCTGAACCATCTGACTGGGTCAGTTTCCTTCGCTACATTGGGAAACGGGCAGCCCTCTGCCATACAGTCACCGCGTGAAATATCCTGCAATCGTTCCACGCGCACGTCCGTAATTTTCAGTGTGATGCGTGAATATGCACGACGCATGAAGATGCATGGCATCCATTTTGGTTCTTTGTCATATCCTGCTTCCTTGGCACTGCCACCATCTGCGCGATAGAGTATTTTGCCATTATCCAACCAGCTTTTGTTAAATGTCTCTTTCACCCATAGCAAATCACCTGCTTGACCATATGGATTTTCGAGACAGTCAAGCTCAGTTGCAAAATATTCACCTTCACACTTAGGATAGCTAGTTTTGCCTATTTCAGGGTATGCTGCGAATGAATCTGGATCATAATTACAATATCGCCAGCCTTTTGGCAGTTTATAAATACGGCGCGTTTGCGTTTTTGTTCCATGTTGAATGGCGCGAATCATGTCGGCAGAAAATAATATCGGTTTATTGTTCATGACGCAAACCTTGAGAACAGTAATCAGGATACTCCTCGCAATACGGTCTAATCAACTTTTGCTGTTGAATATCCTCCGTCACATTTTTGATTTCCAAATGCGTTTGGTATGCTTTTGCAGCATTTCCCCAGTTAATGGCAGTGTATATCAGCGAACAGCACAAAATGACGGTGAGAAACTCACCTAATGTCATGTTGCTGATGTACTCTTTTATTCGTTGAATCATGTTAATCTCCATTCGTAAATCTTAAGTAAAATTGTTTGCTGTTCGCGTGTGCTGGCTTACAGCACCAGTGTAATGTTCATATCAGTGCTGCAGATGCTGCCCAGCATTGCACGAAGATCACGCAGATGATGGTTGGTGATATGGTCTTTCACCATGCGTGACGGGCAGACTAGCAGCATCTGGGCATCATCCAGCACAATCGGCGCGCATTTATCCAGCCAGCGATGCAGGGTTGCCTCTCCAAAGCGTTTGGCAAAAGCGGTGCATAATGCCTTCCAGCGTTCATCCTCGCGCAGCATCTGCATTTGTGATGCTGCCCAGGCAGGCACGTCTGCTCCTTTCGGCACATGCGGCATGATGATATGACGTTCCAGCAAGGTGGAAGCGGCTCGCGTTGCATCAAACGGCTCACTGACCGTCTGGATGCGTTCCTGCTCTTGCTGGGCTTTGTATCGGTCAGATTGTTTCCAGTTATCAGGCATCACATCACGCCAGTAATTGAAATGCGGCGAGCTTCTGCCTTTCTCTGCCAGCTTTTGCAATCCGCATTTGAAACGTTTCAGCATGAATTCTTCATCCATGCCCAGCTTCAGCCAGTCCACTACCATATCCACGTAATGCTCATGGATGCGCTGATAAGATGGATTTGCTCCCAGCAGCTCCTGCTCCAATGCATGATATTGCACAATCACATCACGTGCCTGCAATTCCAGATCATCATCAATCAAAAGTGGTGGTGTCTCGTCTCTGCCATCTTCTTCACTGTCACGTAACGATAGGTCAGTATTACTACTACTCACGGTTATATCATGATTCTTCACGTATTGGGTGACACTGGTGTCATGGTTTTGTGCTTCATTTGTCACCCCAGAGGTGACATCTGTGTCATCTGGTGAGGGTGTCAATTTGTCACCCTTGTTACAAGGTTCTGCATCCAACACATCACCAGAGATAATTCGCGCAGCATCAATGCGATATTTCTCGCTGCGATATTTTTCATGCGGTTCTTTTTCTGCACGCAGCAGAAGTTTCCGCTCACGAAAATTGCTCATGATGCGCTGCACTGTGCGTTTGCTCATGCTGGCACGTTGGGCAACGGTTTCCATAGACGGATACAGCCATTTGCCTTCATCATCCACAAAATTGCATAAAGTCACCATCACCAGCTTTTCATTGGCGGGAAGGGCGCTTTCCAGCGCGGCTGCCATCAGCTTAACGCTCATAAAAACCTGCCTTCACGCAGATTTCGCGCATGGCTATTGTGTGAGTGTTCGTGCATATGAACTTCTCCTGAAATTGCTTTTCCCTGCACCCGACAGAGAAAGAGTGAGACTTGAAGCGGAGCGCACGGGAAATGCGACAGACACAGGCACTCCGCTTCCTTTTTTGTTAAATTGAGAGGGAACAGTTGGCACTATGGCGGGGCGCGTTCATTGAAGCTGTAACCTTGTAACGCGATGCAATTTATGCTAGTATCCAACCTATGATATGGCTTGAATATTTTGTGAAAATATACACCAGCGCAATTTTGTGGCTGCCGTTGCTGCTGTGGCTGAGTGACTGCTGGAAGCACCGCAACGGCGAAGTGCGCAGAGACTGGCGCGGGGAAGCGTTCGCCAGAATGTATGGCACGCCCGCGAAGCCGATTATTGAGATTGAGGGGATTGCAGAGCAACCGATGCAGCGTCTTGAACATCATACAAATGCCACGCACGCTGCAGCTGAACAGCCATAAGTGAAATCACGTGGGAGCGTAGGGCGCTGATAGAGCGTCGCTTTGCACATCGCGCGTGGATCATCTTCAAAGCATAATGTGTTTTCTAAACTCACACTAGGCGCGATATAGCGTGTTTTCTTTGGTGTTGATGGCTTTTGCTTTTGCTTGAGCGCCTCTTTGAATGTCGGATTGCCTCGTTTCAGCACGCGCTCAATGGTTTTGTCGGTTCGTATTGCCTGCCCATGATGAAACGCATGATTCAGCTGCTCCGCAATCACTTTATATAACGCGCCTGTAGCACGCAAACGACATGCTTCATGATATTCTGCTTGAGTAAAGAATGTGCGTGGTCTGCGTTTGCGCGTCATGCTTTGCCATCCTCAACACGTGATGATTCCAAAATGCGCACATGCTCCAAAATTGTGTTAGCTTGCTCAGTCAGTGCTGCTGCTTCGTCAAGGTGAGCCTGTGCTACATTTTTCATACGTTCAACATGTTTTCGTATTGCGTAATCTTCATCACGAATGGAATAAATATCAGCAGCCACTATGCATTGCCCTCGGTTTCCATGTTATCAAACAGACCAACCTGCGCTCGTTTCCCGCCGATGATACGCCAGATTTCAGCTTCTAAAATGGTTGCAATTTCCTGTCCACGTTCAGGAAAAATTGCGCCATATTCGCTGTCATATGGCAAATGCGGTGTGTTGAAGATGAACGGACTATCTGACGTTTCCAGTGTGATATGACCAGAGATGACAATGCCTTTTGCGCCGTCCTCTGCATAAGACCATGACACTCCACGCACTTTCCATGCATCTTTGTTCAGTAACTCTGCATAATTCTCATCCGCATGATCATGCGGATATTGGTCTGGTAAGCAAAGAATCTCACGCACAATAGGAATAAACTGGCGCATGATTTCATAGACATCAGGATGCAGCTCATCATCAATTTTGAGCGTAGTTTCCTTGCGGTCATAAGCCTCATATTTCAGCAGACGAATTTCGGACTTATCACCAATCTTGAATTTGGTAATGTTTCCATGATTGATTTCCAGTTTTTCAAGTTGCTTTTTCAAATCCAGATAAAGCAATTGCGCCTGTTCTTTTTCGATTTTGGCAAAATTGATATATTTTGCGATAGCAGCAGTTTCCAGCATTTTAGTCTCCTTTATGCGGTGGCCGTGTTGTTAAGCGGTGCATCCAATGCAAGCCATGCATCAAAGCTCCATTGACCTGTTTCGGTCAGTTCAAATTCGGGCAATTCATATTCAGGGAGGATGGCGGGTTCTTCCACTTCGCCAAACAGGCGCACAAAGCACCCGCGCACAAAGCGCCAGTCCAGCCCCGCACAATCGCACACTTCCATATAATCCTTCGTGGCAGAAGTGAGATACCATCGTGCGCGGTTGCGGTGATAAATATATTCGCTTCGCTGGACGTTGCTGTATGCATCCATCACCGCCTGAAGCAGCACCATCAGCCATAATTTGTGGCAGGGGGTGCATTTCGGGTCGTCGAATTTGGCGCGCAAATAATCCGTGATGCATTGTTGCTGCATTTAATGGCATGATGCGCCTTTGCGCTGTGGTATGATGATTTCCACCGTGCAGGCGCTGGAGGAGGTGAGCAGGGCGCGTGTGCCTTCTTTGCCTGTGTAGATTTGCATATCATGCGCAATGCATTTAAATTCAAAGCCTTCCTTGTTCAAAAATGCCAGCGCATTTTCGGGGCAGTCAAAATGATGTTCCTGCATGGCAACCTCCTGTGATGCGTTGTGGAATGGGGGCAAAGTGTGGCGCGGCGCGTTGTTCCTGCGCCTGTTGCATGCTGAACTGCAGGGCTGAAATCTGCCATTGCTGCAGAATGCAGAAGATGATGAGAAACGCGACAAAGACGCAGAGCATGACTTTAAGCATGAGGCTGCTCCGTAGGTTCTTTTTGTTCATCGTCGAAAAAATCATCTGCTTTTATGTCAACGCCTTCATTACGCGCGACTTTTAAAATCATTGCGCAGTGTTTGCGTTTGGCGTTATCACGATGCACCCAATTGGAAACGGTACTTTGTGGCAAATTCAACCTTTTTGATAAGGCTGAAATTCCTCCCAGTTTTTCAACAATGTGTTTCAACGGTTTCAATTTGTAGTCCATATGAGGACTATCACCCTATTTGGGTTATAATGTCAACCCCTATTAGGGTTATTTACATTTAACCCAAATAGGGTTAATAACAGTTTATGAAATTATTAATTGAACAAATCCGAAAAGATAGAGGCATGAGTATAGAGCAACTATCGGCAGAAACTGGGATTTCCGAAAGTCATCTTAAAAAAATCGGGGCAGGGTATCGCAACCCAAATACCTTAAGATTGCAACAAATTGCTACAGCTTTAAAATGTGAAGTTCGTGACTTATTTCCAACAGATGCAGATATAAATGATATTCCTGATGTCATTGAGACAGGTTCACAAGCGCCGTATCTAGGCGATGTGAATGGTGGCACTCCGCTCATGATTGATGAGCCATTGGAACAGGTGCAACAATATAAGCTGGGCAATAGTGCTTACGCTCCAACCATGATTAAAACACCCTACCATGTGAAAGACGGGTATGTGCTGCGCGTGGTGGGGGAATCCATCAATCAGGAAATTCTGAATGGATATTATGTGCTGGTGGATCCGAACATATCTGATCTGGCTTCACTGGATGGAAAATTCATCATCATTCGGCAGGATGGAGAATGTTGCTGTAAGCGATATAACCACACATTGCAGTTGGGTGAGCCTTGCAGCGATGACCCCAGTTACAAACCAGTTAATCTAAAGCAGCCCAATACAGATATTATTGGAGTAGTGCGCCAAGCCTTTGCAAATTGGGGGATATAGGGTATGGCTTTAATACAATGCCCAGATTGCACAAAAGAAGTGAGTGACATCGCGCCGTTTTGTGTCCACTGTGGAAAACCATCTCCAGAGAATAGAATCTATCCAAAGTCAAAAATGGTGGCAGCTATGTTAGCATTGTTTCTTGGTGGCATTGGGGCGCATAAATTTTATTTGAATAAGCCAGTGCAAGGTTTTGTGTGGTTGGTTTTAACGATAGTAACATCAGGTTTCTGGTTGATTGTTCCTTTGTTGGAGGGGCTAGACTACCTGTTCAGAAGTGATCGGCGATTTCATGAGTTATATGTTGAAAAGAAAGACAGAAAAATTAAAAAACACAAATAAGGATATTTAGTTCTTGCAATATAACCCTATTTGGGTTTATCGTTCATCTCATAATCACATGAGAGGACATTATGCGCGTTCAATCTATCAGAGAAATTATTGCAGGCTGCGCAGGCGCAGTCATATTATTTGTGGTGTTCATGGGGCTGATGCAATCCATCGGTCAGCATGATGCACGATCAGATTACTTTTATGCCATAACCTATGTCGGGGAGCAGGGCTAATGAACAGCATGACCGAACCACACACAGCCAACGCCATCACCGAACTGTTGGAAGGCATTTATAAAGAACTGCGACGCACCAACACCAGTTACATGACTGTGAAAGATATTGCAGAAGAATTTGGCGTATCAGAAAGCACCGTCCGCAATGAATGGATTGTTGCCCCTGGCTTCCCGAAAAAACACTATTTCCCCACCAAACGCGAAGGAGACGGCAAAAGCCGCCCCTATTACAAGCGAAAGGATTTGGAAGCGTATCTTGAGCGGGTGAATAGGTAATCTTTATGGAAATGACCGAAAAGAAAGCTGCAAGTTATGTTAGAAAGTCTCTGGTATCTATCAGAAGTAAAGTTGTGAATATCTCTGGTAAATATGGCGAAGATTTTCCTGGCATTGAGGGAACATTAGAAGATATTTTGAATTCTATAGACAAAGCATCTGACAGCCTTTCCCCTGAAGCGTATGACGAAATGGAAGCTGACAAACTGTATGAATTGCAATGGGAAGCAGAGCGAACCGCATCGCAAAGAAAATTAATCTAATCGTGCTGCCAACTCGCTTGCCGTTTCATTGTAATAAGTCAGCAACTGATTCAAGTTTTTATGCCCCACCATCCGCGCCAGTTCCAATGGTTGTAGCTTCCGTGCTAAGCGTGTGATGGCAGTGTGGCGCGTATCATGGAAGGTCATGTCGTGAATGCCGCAGAGTTTCACCGCTGCACGAAAGGACTGCGCACTGCTTTCCTGTTTGCATTTAAATAAACGACCACCCAGCCCATCATCCAGCTGCTGAATGAGTGCAATCGCGCGGTTGCTCAGTGGCACATCACGCGCAGTGCCGTTCTTGGTGTCATGCAGGCGCACAAAGCGCTGTAAGAGATGCACATCATCCCATGATAAGTTCCATATCTCGCTTTGACGCATTGCCGTCTCTAACGCCAGCAGGAACGCCACCGCCACACGCTTTTGATTGCTGTCAATGGTGGCATCTGGTGCATAGCCAAGCATCTCAGCTATTGCATCACGTTCTGCATCAGAAATGATGCGATCACGCCCTTGTGGCTTCGGTGGCTTGCGTGTATGCGTCACGGGGTTATGCTCTGCCCATTTCCATTGGTGTATCGCGGTGTTGAACAGGGCAGACCATAAATTCAGCTCACGACGTACAGTCGAACCTTTGACGGATTGCAGACGCTTATTAATCCAGTCCTGCATCATATCTGTGGTGACAGATTTTATAGGCAATGCTGAGAGGTGATGTTGTTTCCATACATTGATGCGATCACGCTCCCATTTATAACCTTTCTTTTCACGAGAGACTTCATCAAGGTAGCGGTCTAATGCATTGTTGACAGTGCGCTGTTCTATCATCTGCGCTTCTTTTCCCGCCATCATGCGCTGCTGCAACAGCCAGTTTTCTGCTTCCAGCTTGGTATCAAATGTTTGTGAACTATAAGGCACGTCTTTCATGCGCACTTCGGCAATCCACTTGCCCGTGAATTTCCCCTTATATTTGACCTTCCGTACACCCGCCATGTGTTCGCACCCTCTCGCAAATTATTCGCAAAATAACGAGAAAAACTATATTTAACCCGATATGTTTCAGAATTTTATAAGCGTGATAAAGGCAGAATTGCAAGCAATTATATATAACCTGATATGCTTCGGATAGTATCAAAATGAGGTTTGGTGCGGTTGAGAGGACTTGAACCTCCACCCGATTGCTCGGACAACGACCTCAACGTTGCGCGTCTACCATTCCGCCACAACCGCATTGCATGATGTAATACCCAAACTGCGTGCAAATTGCACGCAAAAAATGCTACTGTTTCAAGCGGGCAATCAAATCATCCATATCATCATAGACTTCAAAGATTTCTGCCGTCTCTGGCGTAGCAAAACCTTTGTCGATGATGTTGTCCATCAGTGCAACCAGATGATCCCAATATCCGTCATGATTGAAGATAATCACTGGCTTTTCATGCAAGCCAATCTGGCGCCATGTGATGATCTCAAACATTTCGTCCATCGTGCCAAAACCGCCAGGCATGATGACAAACATGCTGGAACGGTCATACATCAGTTCCTTGCGGGCGTGCATACCGTCTGTAATCACAATTTCGCTGAGATGTTTATGTTCTTCCTCAATCAGACGAAGATTTTTTGGGAACACGCCAGTCACCCAGCCATCTTTTTCAAGCACGGCATTTGCCACAGCGCCCATAAGTCCACAATCTCCGCCCCCATAGACAAGCCCCAGCTTGTTTTTTGCCATGCGATGCCCAAGCTCTGTTCCTGCGTCCAGATGTTTTTGTGGCACGTTGTTCTGCGCTCCGCAAAACACGGCGATAAAATTTTTCATTGTGTCTTTTTTAGCTTGATCAATCGCTTTAGTCATAAATGTTTGTCTCTCTATTCGTTTTTGTCTAAATCCGTTACTTTATGTTCACGCAATTTCGCGTGGGTGCTTATTTTGTTGCGTGCCGAGTTCACCAGACCTGCAGAGAATAAGCATAATATGAAGATGCATAATGGAACAATAATCGCAATTGCCAGTGATAAAATGTTCAAATCTTCCGTTGGAATATCTAAAGCAAGTAAAATCACTGCCATGACTATTATCGCTAAAATAGCGAACCAGATGATGCTGACCACTTTCATGCGTTTGCTCAACACCGCCAGTGCGCGAACATATTTCTGCTCATCTGATACGATGGAAGCCACCATATTCTGCTGTTCCTGCATACGCAGTTTAATTTGCGTTACTTCGCTTTGCTTGCTCTTCAGTTCAGCTTCCAGCTTTTTCAGCGCTTCTTTTTCCACCTGCAAGGATTCTTTTTCTTGCTGGAAACCAGCATTCTGAAACTCTATTGGCACATCATGCGCAATTGTGAAGTCAGATTCGCTGAAGGACATATTTTCAAAATGTGCATCTCTGAAGCTGGCTCCTGAAAGATTAGTGTTTACGAACTGCGTCTGATAGCAATATGCCTCACGCAACTCCACATCCATCAGGTCTGCATGGTTGAATAATGTATCACTCAGATTCACACCGCGACAAAATGCACCTGTCATGCACGCATAGGATATGTTTGCCTGCGCAAGATTGGCATCTCGCAGATTGCTGCCCTGCAGAACTGCCCCTTGCAGATTGGCATTCAGGAAATTGGCTCCCAGTGCTTCAATATAGGACAGATCAGCCGCTTCTAAAACAGCGCCTTCAAGGTCTGTGCCTGTCAGGTTGGCGCGCTGGAACAATCCCTTCGGTGCGTGAACAAAACGCAAACTGGCTTCTGCAAGATCCGCATCTTCCAGACATGCGCCTGACAAATCCAGATTATCAAGCAATGCGCCGCGCATATTGACATTACGCAGATCTGCGTTGCGCAGGTCTGCATTGCGCAAATCCTCACCATAAAGATTGGCGCGTTTTCCTTCACGACCATCCGAATCCAGCCAGATTTTATGCTGGCGTAATATTTCGGTTAGGATATGCGGTAATATTGCATCACCTTCTGGTTCGTAATTCTGAACAGGCTGCTGGAACTGCTCGCTTTCAAACACTTCATGTGCTTCTTCCACATATTCAGACACTTCTTCTGCAGCATGGGAAAATGCCGTGTCATCATCATGCATTGGTTGATGATGCGGCACTTCTTCTGAAGCAGTGGCAACAGACGGTTCTTTTTGTTGCAGACTTTGCCCGCGTTTTGGCAACTTGCGTGGGATAGCAGGAAGAGGGGGCAGGGATGCGCGTGCCACGGCTTCTTTTTCTTCCATAGTCATTGGCGGAAGATCATCATGAATCTCAGGCGCTTGCACTTTTGGCGCTTCCGCCTGTGGGGTTTTAACGTCTGAAGGTTCAGGCTCAGTAGGTGTAATATCAGCCACTGGCGCAGTTTTTATCTCTGGTTTTATCTCTGGCAGAGAGATAGAAGCGCTGCTGTCCTCATTTTCTGCAGCAGGTTGCGTTGCAGGGGGCAGTGGCGTGGCTGGTGCTTTTGGCTCTGGCAGTGCAGGTTCCTTTTTCTTCACCGCTTCATTTTCCAATGACTGAAGCAGGGAGGTTTTCAGAGACGTTTCAGGCGCTTCATGTGTAGGTTTGTAATCTGCCACTTTATCTTTTTTGAGCAGAGATTTAAACAATCCTTTGCCTTTTCCGAGCGCTTTATCTTTCTTTGCATCCAGCTTGTCTTTTGTTTTGCTTTGGGTATCCAGAGCCTTTTGCTCTGCCTTTGGCATGTCTGGTGTTGCTTTGGGCGCAAGGGACGCTAAACGGTTTGGCGAAGGCGCATCCATTTTTCCTGCTTGCTGAGGCAAAGGTGGCGGTGGAGGCGGTGGAGCAATATTGCTTATTTTTGGTGGCGCTGCGTTTCTGGTTTCCTCGCTTTGCATTTTTGGTGCAGGCGGTGGAGGAGGGGGAGGTGCAATGTTAGACATTGCAGGTGCAGCTTGAGGTTTCTTTGGCGCAGGCGGTGCTGGCGGCGCTTTAGGAAGCGTGTTCTTGCTCAGCGAATCTGCCATAAAACTTGCAGCGCTTGGCTGTTTTTCTGGCAATGGCGCTTGTGCAGGAGATTCTGACTTTGGCAGCACAGGAGGCGCAGGTGGTCTGGGCGGCATGGCAGCCACCTTTGGCAGTTCTGGTTGCGGCTTGTCTTGCTGCACCTTAGGCTGTTGTGCATTTGAAGGTTTTGGAACATCCAGAGGCACATTTGAAGCGTTTACAGGGCGTGCAGGTGGGGCTGCAGGTGGGGCTGCAGGTGCTTTTGGAGGAGTGTTTCCAGTCTCCATCAGTGGCAACTGCACATCACCTGTTTTTTTATCTGATATCACATTGCTGCCAGTTGGAAGGTCTGGCTTTTTCTCAGGCGCAGAAACGGTAGGTTTAATTGCTGCGTTTGGTTCCACCTTTTTTGGAAGTTCATTTTGTGATGGTGCAGCCTGCGTTGGCTGGATCATCGGGTTTTTGGGAATATTCACAGATGGCTGAGGTTTTATCTGCATTCCTGCTGAAGGCGCATCAGGTGAGGCTGGTTTGGGAGCCTGCGTTGGCGTTATTCCCGCTGCAGGGCGGATTGGTGTATTATCCGTTATCGGGCGGGACGGCGGTGCAGGCATAGAACGGGCAGGAGGAGGCGCTGCCTTGGTTGCAGCATCGCTATTGCGCATTTCTGGTTTTTTCAGATCAGACAATTTTGGCATGGACGATGCACCACCTGCAGACGGACGCGCAGGTGGGGGGGGCGGCGGTGGCACATGCGCACTCAGATTCTCTGGTTGCGAACTTGTCTTTTTACTGTCCTGATTCTCTGCCATAAAATTACGTAAATTGAACCTGTATCTATTCTGTTTTAATCTTTTGATAATTTGTTCTGTTATATGAACTATAATTTTGTATTATGCAATAATTCCATTAATTTTTCACTTAATTTATTTAATCCATGACTGAAAATAATTCGCACACCATCACATTGAAGCCAGACTTTTTGCCCGCCTGTTCAGTGCATTATTTAACTTATGGTAACCCTGAAAACCCTGCGGTGTTCTGTGTGCATGGATTGACCTGCGTCGCACATGATTTTGACTATCTCGCAAATGCATTGAAAGACGATTTTTATGTGATTGCACCCGATATGCCAGGGCGCGGCAAAAGCTCGCACCTTGAGAATGCTGAGGATTACAATAACTTGAATCATATGCATTACTGTTTAGCGCTGCTGGATGCGCTGGAAATTTCCCAAGTCCATTGGGTGGGCGCATCTATGGGAGGCATCATCGGTTTGATGGTGGCAATGGAGCGCCCCGAGTTGCTTAAAACGCTGTTTTTAGGGGATGTGGGGAAGGTGCTTGCCAAAGAAGGGCTGATGGAAATTTTTGCAAATGTCAGTGATGCACCAAAAGCACAGAATAATGCAGAGCTTGAAGCCAATATGAAAGCTGCCTATGCCCAGTTTAACTTCACGAAAGACGAATATTGGCAGCATTTTTATGCTCATCGCATCCGCATTAATGAAAAAGGTGAACACCGCTTGCGGATTGACCCGAAGATTTTGCAGCCATTTAAAGCACAGGCAGGGTTAAAGATTGACGATGTCAGTCTGGAAGCATTCTGGACGGCAGTGAATTGCCCCGTGCTTATTTTTCGTGGTGCAGAATCTCGTCTGCTCCGTCATGACACAGCTGTGGAAATGACCAAAGAAAAAACAAACGTCACATTGCATGAATTTGAACATGTGGGGCATATGCCAAACCTGATGGAAAAAGAGCAGGTTACCATAATTTCAGAATGGTTATTAATGCATCGCTCATAATTTTATGATAGGCTGATTGCATGAATGATATCAGAAATCTTATACCACAAACCCCCGCTTTTCCGCAGGCGAAAAAATCCCGCGAGGAAAAGACCATACGCAAAGTCCGCACTTTTGCAGACTTCCTGCCGCCAGAAGAGCGTGGTTATCAAACCATTCCCAACCCTGATGTATTGCAGACGATGATCGGTCGTGCAGTGGAAGCGCTCAGACACGGCGTATTCTGGGACAGGGGTTCTATTTTAAATATCAGGGCATAATCATATGGCGCAATTTCAATGGGATGATCCACTGCTTCTGGATGGGCAGCTGACTGAAGAAGAACGCATGATTGCGGAGATGACGCGCAAATTCGCGCGGGAGGAATTGTTCCCTGGCATTATTGAAGCCAACCGCAAAGAACATTTTGATGTGGAGATTATGCGCGAGCTTGGCAAGCTGGGGCTACTGGGTTCCACCGTTCAGGGATATGGCTGTGCAGGCACGTCACATGTGGCATATGGGTTGATAGCGCGTGAAGTGGAATGGGTGGATAGTGGGTATCGTTCCGCACTTTCTGTGCAGTCCTCTTTGGTGATGCATCCGATTAGTGCGTATGCGCCTGAACCTGTGAAAGAAGAGTATTTGCCTAAACTGGCAAGTGGCGAGATGATTGGCTGTTTCGGACTGACAGAACCTGACCACGGATCTGACCCTTCAGGAATGCAGACTCGCGCGAAGAAAGTGGATGGCGGGTATCGTTTGAGTGGCTCGAAAACATGGATTACGAATGCACCGATTGCAGATATTGCAGTGATTTGGGCAAAAACATATGGTGATGAAGCATGTGATGATGGCACCGTACGCGGCTATATCATCACCCGCGGTTCAGACGGGTTTGAAACGCCCACAATAGAAGGAAAACTCTCGCTTAAAGCCTCCATCACAGGCATGGTGATGCTGGATGATGTGTTTGTGCCAGATGACCATCAGTTAGATGTTATCGGCATGAAGGGCCCGTTTTCATGTTTGAATAAAGCGCGATATGGCATTGGCTGGGGCGCACTGGGTGCAGCCGAATTTTGTTACGGCGCAGCGCGGGAATATACGTTGGAGCGCAAACAATTTGGCAAGCCATTGGCGGCGAATCAGCTCATTCAGAAGAAACTGGCAGACATGGCAACGGAGATTTCGCTGGGGCTGCAAGGCTGCATACGTGTCGGACGGTTGATTGACGAAGGAAAACAAATCCCCGATATGATATCGCTGATTAAACGCAACAGCGCAGGCAAAGCGCTTGATATTGCCCGCACCGCGCGGGATATGCATGGCGGCAACGGTATTGCTGACGAATATCATATTATGCGGCATGTGATGAATCTGGAAAGCGTGAACACCTATGAAGGCACGCATGACATTCACGCACTGATTCTGGGGCGGGCAATAACGGGGCTTCAGGCTTTTTCGAGCGAGATGCCAGCTTAGTAGATTTTCGTCATTCTGAACGCAGTGAAGAATCCAGAGCTACAATCATCAAGCCGAGAGATGGATTCTTCGCATTCGCTCAGAATGACGCGCTCAAATAATCATTGCGCCATAAGCGTATTAATGATATATTAAGAACTTCAGATCAGCTTTTTTATTGTTGAATAAAATCGCCTCGTAACATTCTTTGTTACACGATTTGAATCGCTCGGTGTTTTTTACATGCGAGTCTGCAAAATGTCGTTTATTTAGACTTTTTCGAATAATTATGAAAACTCAAAACATGTTTGCTTTTGGTTTCGTCGCATTGATTTCTTCTGTTTCTTTCGTTCCAACTGCAAATGCGCAGTTTGGAATTGACATTCCAGACATTGGCGTTCCTTCAATTGAGGACGTTATAGAAAAAGGAAAAGAAGAATTAGAAGATACAACAGATAATTCTGATGTATCACTGCGAGATATTCGTAGTATAACTTTTTTCCCTAAAAAAGAAGAAGCTGAAGTTCGCATAGAGGGGGATAACACACTGCTATATTATTTAGCTACTGATGAAATCTACTCTATTCTATTTTCAGTCTTTAAAGGGCAATATACTCGTAATACCGAATTATTGCTCGCACTTGATGGAGATGGAAAAGATTCAGGAAACGATTATGTTACTGAAGTATGGCTTAGCCAAGAAGATTTTGATTTGTTCGAAGGAAACTTTGAAACATATCTCAAATATAATCTTGACGCACAAGAATACAAATCTTCTGATGAGTATAAACAGAAACTAGAAGAACAAGAGCAACAAGCTCAATAATCTTCTAATTAATTTTCCCGTAACGATATTCTTTAACCAGAATTCCTTACGGGATTTTTTTTTGCGTCATATTGAGCGAAGCGAAATATCCAGTGACACTTGCGCAAGTGGCTGCATGGATTCTTCACTACGCTCAGAATGACGACTTCCTATTCCCGATAACGCGCCAAATCCAGCCCAGCGCTTTTAATCTCTGGTGTCTTGCCTTCCAGAATATCTGCCAGTAAATATGCCGTTCCTGCACCTTGCGTCCAGCCCAATGTTCCATGCCCCGTATTTAAATATAAATTCTGGCACGGCGTTTTGCCAACCAATGGCGGACCATCTGGTGTTTGTGGGCGAATGCACGCCCAGCGTTCCATATGTTTGATGACATTATCATCATCCACTGCAGGATATAAATCCCGTATGCTGCCCATAATCTGCTTAATGCGTGGTTCACGCACTTCTGTGTTATAGCCCGCAAATTCCGCCGTTCCCGCTGCGCGGATGCGGTTGCCAATGCGGCTATAGACCACTTTTTTCTCTGCATCCGTTACGCTCATGGTGGGCGCACCATCCCATGCGGGCAGGGTGATGCTGTAGCCTTTCATAGGGTAAATTGGCACTTTCACACCAATTTTATCACACATGAGAGGTGTATAAGGTCCCAGACACATAATATAAGCATCTGCTTTTATTTCACCTTTGGAGGTGCTGACAGATTCCAGCTCATATCCATTTTTGTTCAGGCGGGTGATCTCAGTATTATAGGAAAAGGTAACACCCAGTTTTTCCTCACAATATTTTGCCAGATTGGTGCAGAACATGTGAATATCACCTGTTTCATCTATTGGAGAATATAACCCGCCAATAATCTTACGGTTTGCATGGGCGAGCGCTGGTTCCTGCGTCAGACATTGCTTTGGCGTGTAGACCAGTTCCTTGCAGCCCAGCCCTTCCTGAAATTCCGCCTGTTTGATTGCACCATCAAAAGAGGCTTCATTGCTGAAGACATGCAGAATCCCTTTTTGCCCAAAGTCAAACTCTACGCCAGTTTCTGTGCGAATCTGCGTCATTTTTGTTTTGGAATATAAGCCTATGCGCATCATGCGTTCACAATTAATGCGCGCGCGTTCCTGCGTGCAGTTGTTAATAAACTGCATTCCCCATTTGATCATGCGCCAATCTGCGCGTGGGCGCAACACAAGCGGTGCGTCTTCTACAAACATCCATTTAATCGCCTGAATCAGCGCTTTTGGGTTTGCCCACGGTTCTGCATGGGAATAACTCAGCTGTGAACCGTTCGAATAAGATGTTTCTTTGGCGGCGGCTGCGTTGCGCTCAATCACTTCCACGGTGTGACCGCGGGATGCCAGCGCATATGCCGTGGTAATGCCTGTAATTCCAGCACCAAGAATAACTATCTTCATAGAGCTTTTGCTGCTTCCAGCACGTTCTTCGCATGATCTTTCACTTTAACCTTGCGCCAGATCTCACGGATAACTCCCTGATTGTCAATCAGGAATGTGGCGCGTTCAATGCCCATATATTTCTTGCCATACATACTTTTTTCCACCCAAACGCCAAATGCTTCGCAGAGTGTGCCTTCTTCATCTGCCAGCAATTCCACGCCCAGTTCGTGCTTTGCTATGAACTTAGTGTGTTTTTCGACAGAGTCTTTTGATACACCAATCACGATGGTATCTTCTGCTTCAAATTCGTCTTTTAATGTCGTGAAATCTTTTGCCTCCGTGGTGCAGCCAGGCGTGTCATCCTTTGGGTAAAAATAAATCACCATATGTTTGCCAGCAAAGTTTTTCACGGTAACAGTTGCACCATCCTGATTAGGCAGTTCAAAAGAAGGCGCTTTATCACCCACTTTCAATGTAGTGGTGTTGATTTGCTCTGCTGCATTGCTCATAGAAAAATCTCACTGGTTGTTTGAGTGCAATATAGTGCTCACTTGCATCTTTCGCAATATGATTATGGATGCATTACACATATTCAAGATTCTGCACCATGTGATATATCTGTGACTGATAGCGCAGCAGGCGCTGGCGGAGTTGCTCAAAACTGCGCATTCCTGTGGCTTGTGTTAAAAGCGCTTTGAAGCCTTCGGTCATGTCTTCATCCTGCACCATATCTGTATGGCACAAGCGCATATAGCTGAGCGTAGTTTGAAACAGACGATGCGCCTTGCGCAAGGTGCGTGCCTGTTTTCTGTCTAGCAGATCCGCGTCCACCAGCCATTTGATCTGCGAATGGATACGGTAGATCTTTTTTTCAAACGACCCTGCCTGAGTGGATTTGGCGAGTAGCGCTTTTAATATCCATTGAATGTCCATCATGCCACCCCAGACATATTTAATGTCCCACGGGTTGCTGGAATAATGCTGGTCATGGATTTTTTTGCGCACCTCATGCACATTTTTGACGATCTCTGCATAATCCTGTTTCATAATCTGCGCGTCCTGCAACGCTGCTTCAATCGCAGGGCGCAGCGCTGGACTGCAAGTGACGATGCGTCCCTGCAGCAATGCCATATTTTCCACCACCCATGATGACGAAGCATAATACTGGCTGAATGCATCCAGCTTCACAGCGACTGCCCCCTGATTGCCATAGGGGCGAAGCTGCGTATCCATCTCATAAAGTGCGCCGTCTTTCGTGGGGTATGCCAGCAAATTGATGATGCGGGCGGTGAGACGGTTATAATATTGCTGTTGGGAAATGGCAGCATCTGCGGGATAATCTTCTGAGAGATCATAGATGCACATCACATCCAGATCTGAGCCGATAATCAACGATTCAGAGCCTAGTTTTCCCAGTGCAATCAGTGAAAACTGCGTGCTTGTTTTAATATTATATTTTTCATCCAGCTGCTGTTTTGCCAGCTGCACGGCTTTTTTGATCATCGTGTCTGCCAGACGCGTGAGAATGTGTGACGCTTCATGAGGAGTGATGCTGCGTTCCAGCAATTGCACGCCTACCATAAATTCCTTTTCCAGCTTGAACATGCAGTAATAATGATAAACCTCCTCTTCATTGCGCGCGAGATTCAACCAGTTATCCAGATCCTGCGGCAGGGCAAATGTTGGCGTGGAGAAATTGCGCTGCACCACCAGATCCAGCAATTGCGGGTAACGCGAAAGGCGTTTTGCCAGCACAGGTGCATTGCCGATGAGTTTAATAATAAGTTCCAGCAAATGTCGATTGGAATAAAATAAGGAAAAAAGCTGTATGCCTGCGGGCAATGCGTCCAGAAATTCATCAAAACGTTTAAATGCCTGATCAGGGTCTACCGTGTTGCCAAGTGCCTCCAGCAAGGCGGGTACAAGTTCCGTCAGCAATTCACGCGCTTTTTTGCTTCTTGTGCAGCGTTTAGAGCCTTTATGCCAGTTCTGTATGCAGACTGAGACATGCTGCGCATCCTGAAAGCCCATATTATGCAGTGTAGCCAGTGTTTCTTCATCATGACTAACACCAGTAAATACCAGCTTTCCTGAAGCGCCGAGTGGCGTAGAATCTGCAAAGGAGGCTTTAAAATAATGATGGACACGTTGCAGATGCACTAACACCGTCTGACGGAATGATTTTAAATCATGAAATCCGCAGAAATAGGCGAGTTCCTGCATCTGGTCTTCCCGTTCTGGCAGGCTGTGCGTCTGATGGTCCATGCGCATTTGCAGGCGATGTTCAATTAGGCGAAATAAACGATAGGCAGCTTGTAAATCATCATTGGCAGATTCAGTTATGAAGCCTGTTTTCTGCAATTCATTTAACACGTGGCATGTGGCACGTGTGCGCAATTCTGTCACGCGCCCACCCCAGATAAGCTGATAAATCTGTGCTAAAAACTCAATTTCCCGTATCCCGCCATAGCCTGTTTTAATGTTGTGAAGAGGCAGGACGATAGTATCATGATTATGGTGCTGCGCTTTAGTCTGCATCTGTCGTTTGATGGAGAGAATATCATCAATGGCAGCAAAATCTAAGTGGTTGCGCCATAGAAATGGCTGAATCGCGCTTAAAAAAGCGTTTCCTGTGCGCGTATCACCTGCAATAATACGTGCTTTTATCATGGCTGCGCGTTCCCAGTTCTGCCCGACATGCTCATAATAGCGAATGGCAGTATCCAGCCCTACAGCCAGCCCTGTGGAAGCGGGGTCAGGGCGCAGGCGCAAATCCACACGAAAAACATAGCCATTTTGCTGTCTGTCCTGCAGGTAAGATGCGAGTTGCTGGATAATGCGCACAGCAAACCGCCCACGGGCAGGCGGGTTCAAAAAATCCAGTCTCGTTTCGTCATAAAGCGCGATTAAATCAATATCGCTGGAATAATTCAGCTCTCTCCCACCCAGCTTGCCCATGCCCAGAATGACCATACCAAGCTGAGCGCTCAATTCGCCCTCACGCGGAACGGTTTTCGGCACATCCGCACGCAAAATCTGCTCCAGTGCAAATTGCGTGGTTGCATCTGCAAAGTCACTCAAGGCAGAGGTAATATGCGCCAGATCCCAGATTCCGCCAATATCTGCCAACGCAATCAGCAATGCAACGCGCTGTTTGCATTCCCGCACGAAAAAATGCCCTTTTTCTTTGGTGTAATCTTCCGTTCTTTGATGCTGCAGCTTTTGGATGATGGCGTCATATTGCTGTTGCACCTTGCCTGTGCAGCAGGCATCAAAATCCGCTTCGTAAAGTTGCATCAACCGCGTCAGATATGGGGAGTAGCGTACAATATGTGCAATAAACTGCAGTTCCTCATCGCTGCGTTTCTGGCGCTGCCAGTGTTCTGTCACACGCTGCGCTTCCTCCGCGCTGGTGCTGAACAATGAGTAATCAGGAATTGGCTCTGGCATAAATGGTTCATCTCAATTGAGTTTTAACACTTGCTATGGTATCACTGATGGTGCAAATTTCATCTGTTAATTCTGCTTCTTCGCAACAAATAAAAAAGGAAACGCGCCATTGTGAAACTGGTATCACATAGCTTGCATTATGTCGGAGTGGCGTTCAGTGCGCTGTTCGGGCTGTTGCTGCTTATGTTGCTGGGGGTGGTGATATGGCTTAGCACAGCGCCGCGTGAAGTGCCTTTCACGAAAGAAATCATCAAACAGCGACTGGTAAGACAGGTTCTGGTGCAGGACGCAGATATGGCATCCTTAAAAGCATATCTGAATTTATCAAAGCTGGAAATGGAAGCGCAGATAGATGCATTTGAAATGGAACTGCCAGGCGGCGATGTGGAAATTGAGAAAATACGATTATCTTCCCCGCTGAAATATCTGGCGCGCCGCAAGGTTGGATTTGATGTATTATTATTTGATGATGTGCATATTAATGTGCGCAATCACCCTGATATCATCATTCCCAGCTTTTATATTGAGCCAGAAGAAGGCGACATCAAGCAGACCCATCTGGCGCTGGACCTATCTCAGGTGGCAGAGGGCGCGCAGATTGAAGGAAAGCTGGAAATTCATGACACACATATTAGTCTGAATATGGAAAATGAACATATTCCGCTGTCATTGCTTGCCCTGCTTGGCAAAGATTTCATGGGGGTAAGCGGGCTTACAACAGGTGAGTTTTATGTGTCTTTCGGGAAGGATGGTGTGGTGCGCTATGCCAAAACATCACAGGAAATTATTGATATTTCTTATGAGAATAGTGAATTATATCCTAAAGACCCGCTAACATTCGGCTTTGCCTCTTTCACGGCAGACTGGAAACATAAAAACAGTGAAGTGACCGTCTCAGAGTTTCTTGTCGTACGCGATGATGCGGCCATCAGCGGCAACGTGTTTCACTCAGATGCAACATCAGAAGCAGAGATTGACATCAAAAACCTTCCTGTTGATACATTAAAAATACTTGCGCCTAACACTGCTCAGGCAAAAGAATCCCGCAAATGGGTTCGCAAGCATTTATTTGACGGGATGATTGAGACTGGCAAGGTGATAATCACCGATGATGAAACGGATCCGTTTGAAGCGATCTTGAATATATCTGGTGTCAGAGCCGAGCCATCCCCCAAAATCCCTCCGATGCTGAATGTATCAGGCGTGGCAACAGTGAAGCAGGATGCGCTGAATGTGGATATTCACCATGCAACCACATTGAAAGCAACCACACTGAAAGCGGGCAAAATTTCAGTGAAAAGTTTTGCAGAAGGCGCAGCGCCAATGGATATTACGCTTGAAGTGGTTTCCAACGCGAAGGATGTCGCCACATTTTTACTGCCGAAATATCTCAACAAGGCGCAAAAGCTGAATCTGAAGCCGAAGCTGGTGCAGGGGGATGTGCAGGGGCAAGCATTTTTGACCTTCCCGCTATATCCCGCCCGTGCGGGGCTGGGTAATAGCAGCTTTAACAATGTGGATATTGATCTGGAAGCACAGTTGCAAAATGTGTCACACCCATCCCTGCTTGGGGATCTGCCTATTCAGGATATGTCTGGCACTTTAAAGCTGAATAATGATCGTGTGACTGTTAATGCCAAAGGTCTGCTTAAAAATACGCCGACAGAAATTGAGGCAACCCATATTTATGGTGATGGCAAAGCAGACACAGAATATGAAGCTACTTTACAGATTGCTGATGGTGAGCTGCATAAATTTGATGTGCCTATTCCTGACAAATATGTGCGAGGCATCACAAAATTGCACGCAAAAGTCAGTGAAAATGAAGCACGACAGGATGTGGATGCCACGCTGGATTTTGAGCAGGCGGCGCTGGATATTGATCTGCTCAACTGGCAAAAGCCTAAAGGCAAGCCAGCAACGCTGAAAGTGCATCAATATAAGGCAGGGGGCGTGAACAAGATCAAATCTATGGAATTTAATGCAGAATCTGCGCAGGCAAAGGGGTCTTTAGTGCTGGATGATGATGGTGCGCTGCAGTCCGCCTCTTTAACCGAACTGAAATTTCATGATAATAATATGGCGCTGGAATATGAAGAAGCAGCATTTCCAATCATCAACGTGACCGCCTCCCAATTTTACGTTCCTGAGTTTGGCGAAAAAAGCGATGAGCAGCCATTTGATTTTTTGCTTGGCAAACGCATAAATGCGGATATTGACACGCTATATTACAAAAAAGTGCCATTCAGCAATGTCAGCCTGAATTCAACCTGCAATAAGGCGCTGTGTTCCAGCTTGTCTATGAACATGAAACAGAAAGACAATGCCATCAAAGCCAGCATAGCACAGGATGAAAAAGGGCGTGCATTGCGGGTATCTATAGATGATGCGGGAGCATTGCTTTCCGCGCTGGATATTATGGATTATATGCAAGGGGGAAAGGTGAATTTCACTGGTTATTATCAGGATGAAAACCCCAAACGCCCCATAAAAGGCAATGTAGTGCTGGACAATATGAAAGTGGTCGGCGCACCCTTTTTAACCAAGATTTTCACGCTGGCATCATTACGCGGGTTAAGCGATACACTTTCTGGCAATGGGATAGCTTTTGACAAAACCACTGCAGATATCATGTATGATAAAGGCAATATCATCATTGAAAAACTGGCAGCAAAGGGAGATGCAGTCGGTGTGATGGTGGAAGGCAGTATGTCCGTCAACGAACCAGAAATGATTGATATTGACGGCACGCTCATCCCATCTTATGCATTAAATTCGCTACCTGGAAAAGTGCCAATTATTGGCGAAATGCTGGTTGGTGGTGAGGGAGAAGGAATGTTTGGCACACGCTTTTCTGCCAAAGGGGCATTGGGTGATCCTAATATCAGCGCAAACCCGCTTTCCATGCTGACCCCAGGCTTTTTGCGAAATATATTTAACATTTTTCCTGATGCTGATGCACCTGAAACACTGAAAGAGGAGAAACCTTATGGCGGCAGACACCAACCCTAAAGCGTGTATGATTATTATCGGAGATGAAATCCTTTCTGGTCGCACTAAAGAAGCCAATCTTGCACCGCTTTCTGAAATGCTTAACGATGCTGGCGTCTCGCTCATACGTGTGCATATTGTGCCTGATGATGAAGATGAAATTGTTCGCACTGTCAACGAAGCACGTCAGACATATGATTATGTGTTTACCACAGGTGGCATAGGACCAACACATGATGACATTACCACTGCATCAGTTGCCAAAGCATTTGGCGTGCCTGTGCTGCGCCATGCAGAAGCATTAAAACGCCTGCAAGCGCATTATGATGAAGGGTTGCTCAATGACGCGCGGCTGAAAATGGCGGATATTCCAGAAGGTGCAACGTTGATTGACAACCCCGTCAGCGCTGCACCAGGCTTTGCATTGGACAATGTGTTTGTACTGGCAGGTGTGCCAAAAATTATGCAGGCAATGTGTGATTTCATCAAACCGATGCTTAAAGGCGGTGCGCCTGTGCAATCCCGCGCGATATCGGCGTATGCCCGTGAAGGCAGCATTGCAGCAGAACTGACAGCGCTTCAGGAAAAGCATGAAGATGTGGCGATTGGGTGTTACCCATTATTCAGACATGGGAAAATGGGCTGCACGCTGGTGTTGCGCAGCGTGGATGACGCCGCACTGGACAAGGCAGAGCGTGAATGCATGATGCTGCTGTTAAAACATGGCACAGCGATGGAAGATTAAGCGGTTTTACTTGCGCGAGCCCCTATTAACACTATATAATAGAGATGTATTAAAACTTATTGGAGGACAAATACATGAATTTGTTTGAAAGAAACGGGGTGCAGTCTGCATCTGGCGTAGAGGTGGATCAGGGATTACGTTCCTACTTCCTCCGCGTGTATAACTACATGGCAAGTGCGCTGATCCTGACTGGATTAGTGGCATATTTTGCCAGCACATCTGAAGCCTTTTTAGGGTTGATGAGTAACGGTCAGGGCGGCGTAAGTCCATTATTTTACGTTCTGGCATTTGCACCGCTTGGTGTAGTCTTTTACCTGAGCGCACGTATGCACAAAATGAGTGAAGGTGCAGCGCAGGCATGGTTCTGGGGATTTGCTGTTCTAATGGGACTGTCCATGTTCAGCATCTTTATAGCCTATACTGGCACTTCTATCGCACGTGTGTTTTTCATCACTGCAGGAACATTTGGTGCAACCAGCCTATATGGTTACACAACGAAACGTGACCTTTCAGGATGGGGTTCATTCCTGTTTATGGGTGTCATCGGCATCATCATTGCGTCTGTTGTGAATTTCTTTATTGGCAGCACCGCATTGCAAATGGCAATTTCTGTGATTGGGGTATTGCTCTTCACAGGTCTGACAGCGTATGACACGCAACGCATCAAAACCACTTACTATCAGATTATGAATTATGGTGGTGATCTGGGTAAGGCAGCCATTATGGGCGCACTAAGCCTGTATCTTGATTTCATCAACCTGTTTATCATGTTGATGAATCTGATGGGCGAGCGCAGATAAGCTAATCTGCATTACATCGCAAAAAGCCTGACTGGTTGCAGTCAGGCTTTTTTGTTGCCATCATTATAATAAGCGAAATAATCAATCTGGCTTGATGTTGTACTCTAAGCCCAGATGCTTCACGTCCTTCAGCGTGACGGGCAATGTTGTATTCTTTAGCGGCTAATGTCTTGATTGTCGCGTTCCATGCGTTCTTCACAAACCTGCTTCATAAACCGCATTTCTGAAAGTTTATCGCCATAATTTTCCATCGCGCGTTTTTCAATAACAGGTGAAATGATCTGATGCGCCAGCATGGCAGCGCCAATGCCCGCCGCAGCGGGAATGCCATATTCTTTCAACATAGGATTATCATCCAAAGATGCGGCAAATTCTTTAAATTTTGGCACATGTTCCTGCAATGTTTCAGAATATAGCGCTTTGTTTGTGGCAAACCCCACTACCAGACCTGCCAACCCGTCCCATGCATTCATTTTGATGATGGCATTGTCCCGCGCTTCATAGGGAAGTTCTTTAAATTGGGTTGGTGGCGTGTCAATCTGGTTATATTGCTCGATAAAATAAGACTTCTGGTCATCATTTGCCCAGCAGAAAAGCAATGCTGCTGCGCCCAGTTCAAAGGTGGCGTTGAACACATGGTGGGATAGCTGTTCTTTGTCTACTGCACCACTATCCATTAAAATCTTGCCCACACTGAACATGGAATGTGCAGCAGTCGCCATACCGATTAACGCAAACGGGTCTGAAAAATTTTCAATAAAATTCTTCCCTTCCGACTTTCGGAATAAGGCTCTTTTATATTCTTCTGGTAGATGCGCATCTTTTAGGCGCGTAATCAGGTGAGACTTGGATTCATGCTGTTCCATCCTTCCAGCATAACAACTTTTTATGACGATATCATGTCATTAATCACGTTTTAACTGCAAATGATGATGTCGCGCTCAACGTCCTGCTGCAATGCTTCTTTTGCTGTTTTGACCAATTCTTCATGAGGTTGCTCATTCAGAAATGCGCAGCTTTGCCGCAACAGCGGAATGTGAGTTTTACTTTCACTAAGTGTAACAGGGTCATGCTGAATCATATGCTTGATGCGGTTTAATGCCAGATGCACTGTTTCCTTGTTCACATCCACCAGCACAATCCCAAGCGCATCTTCGGCAATGCGCCCCACCATATCTTCAGTGCGGAGGTTGCGTTTAATCACACGGCTGACATGACGCAAAATATTCACATCATATTTCTTCGCCAGTTTTTGCTCCTCTTCAAAATCATCAAATTGCATATAGACAAAGGCAGACTGAATATCCCGTTTAGCAGTATGATGTTCTGCCAGTTCAATATATTTCTTCAAGGAGTCTGAGTCTGGCAGGCTGGTTTCTTTGTCAATCACCTCATAACCTGCAAAATTTTCCTGCAGAACATCGTTCAGTGTCTGAATTTTCTGGAAAGTTGGGGTAACGAATATCAGGCGGAACAGATGGTGTCTGTCCTGCGCCATAGCACGCATAATTTTGAAATCCATATTGACTTCATTGCCATCTTTTTTAAGAAGGCGCAGCTGACGATGAGTGCGCAGCACTTCCAGCAAGTCGCGCGAATCTTCTTCATACTCCACATCTTCTTTGACAATTTTTTCAGAAGAACCGCCCAGAAACTGCGTCAGATCATGGTCTTCCACCTGTGAATCATACCCCAGCATATCCAGCAGAATGTCATTCATGCCGACGACCGTCAGTGTGCCAAGTTCGTTATTCTGCGTCACCATCATGACGCCTTCATTATGACGTGATAATATTTTCATGAAAGTAATCTATCACAAAATAGATTAAGAAATAGTATCAAAAAAAGCCTGTTGCTGAGCGTATGCATGTTTTATAATCATCGTGACACAAACGCATCAAGGTGATTCACTATGACACAAATTGCAGCAAATGATAATGCAGATACCCCCCACGCAGTGCGCCTACGCCGCGTAAGATACCGTAGCTGGCATCGCGGCTGCAAGGAAACGGACGTGATTATGGGCAATTTTGCGGACAAGGCGCTTGAGACGCTGGATGTGGAAACAGAATTGCCGCTTTATGAGGAACTGCTGGATGAGCAGGATGTAGACATCTGGAACTGGATTACGGACAAGATTGAGCTGGCGGACGGCAAATATAACGGGTTGAAAGCGCGTCTGCGGGCATTTGCAAAAACAGTGTAGGCAAAAAGAAACCTGCGCTATGGCAGGTGTTATATCACGAAAAATATGCAATGATGTTCAAAATAAGAAGTGCTCCAAATGAATATCTCAATGTGGTGTTATCTGAGCGTATTGCAACGCCGAACATATATATCAAAAATGCCATATAAAGAATATTGGCAGTCTGGCTTTGAAAGGGGTAGTTCATAACTTTTGAAAATATAGACTATCGCTTTCTTATAATAGTTTAATGGAAAATGCAAAGCTCTTGTGAACAGCGCATGGTTTGCTTATATAGGCAGCATTAAATAAGGACGTTATGAAAGCAGCAGCCCATAAAGATTATTCATCCCTGAATTATAATATACTCGCAGGCGTGGCGGATAATGCGCAAGGGTTTGCAGTGCGCACCTTGTTTGGGCAGTCTGCCAAACCGTGCATCTTCGTGACGCATCATGACCGCCAGCTTGAGCAATTCATGGCGAGTGCCGCGTTCTTTTTGCCAAAAAATGTGCCTGTCATTTGTTTTCCTGCGTGGGATACGTTGCCGTATGACCGTTCAGCGCCTGCGCGCACCATCATTGCGCAGCGTGTGGCAGCGCTGAGTGATATACTCCGCTTAAATGAAGATAAAAAGCCGTTTGTGGTGGCGACCACGGTGAGCGCATTCATGCAAAAGCTGCCGCCCAAAGCCACGTTTGACAATGCGTGCTGGACGCTGGTAGTGGGTGACAAAACCGCGCATGATGATTTTGTGCGTTATTTGTCTGACCAAGGATATCGCCGTGCATCCAAAGTGATGGAAGCGGGGGAATTTGCGGTGAGGGGGGATATTATGGATATTTATCCCAGCAATGCAAGCCAGCCATACCGTGTGGATTTCTTCGGCAATGAAGTGGAAGCCATTAAAGCGTTTGATCCGCTGACGCAGCGCACATCTGATGCAGTGCAGCGCATCGACCTTGCGCCAACAAACGAAATTCTGCTGAATGACACAACGGTTGCGAATTTCAAAAAACATTATCGTGAGCAATTCGGGCAGCCGTCGCGTGATGACTCGCTTTATCACACTATTGCAGAAGGACATGATTATATCGGCATGGAGCATTGGCTGCCCATGTTTTATGATCAGATGGACAGGCTCACTGACTATATGCCAGAAGCGCATATTATTTTGGATCACGGGGCCTTAAGCACGTTTGAAGAACGCGCGGAGATTATTGAAGATTATTATAATGCCCGCAGCAACATGCAGCAGACGATGAAAGGTGCAAACCAGACTTCACCTTATAATGCTGTAGCACCTGAGCAATTCTTTTTAAGCCGTGACTGGAAGCAGGTGCTGAGCGCAAATAAAACGACCTTGCTGCAATCGTTTGATGAGCATGAACAATCTGCAGGGTTGCGTTTGAAACCTGCAAAAAAGCCATACATTATCGCCAAATCCCAAAAGCAAAGCCCGATAGAATATTTCGCGCAGGACGTGAAAGTGGATAAACGCGCAGTCGTGCTTGCCACCATGACGCAAGGGTCGCTTGGGCGGTTGCAACAATTGCTTAAAGAAGAGCGCATTGTCACGCACCCGATTGCACATTGGGATGAGGTGACAGACAAGAACAAAACCTACATTACGCAACTGCCTGTTCCATCTGGTTTTCAGTCGGCTGATGTGGCGTTTTATAGCGAAGAAGATGTGCTGGGCAGGCGCATCATTCAAAAGCGCAAACGCAAGTCCAATTCTGAAGCATTCATGCAGGAAGCAGCCAGCTTTGAGGAGGGCGAATTGCTGGTGCATCGTGACCACGGCATTGCACGTTTTGGCGGATTGCTGACGATGGAAGTCACAGGCAAGAAGCATGACTTCATCACGTTGATATATCGTGATGATGACAAGCTGTTTCTGCCCGTGGAAAATATGGATGTGCTGAGCCGTCATGGCTCAGACGCGGATTCTCAAGAGTTGGATAAGCTCGGCGCGGGAAGCTGGCAGTCGCGCAAAGCTGCGATGAAAGAGAAAATCAAAATGGCAGCGGAGGGATTGCTTAAAACCGCAGCGGCGCGGGAGCTGGCGAATGTCACAAAGTTACATGCAGATGACAGCTATTCTGAGTTTGTCTCCCACTTCGCCTATGAAGAAACAGATGACCAAGAACGCGCCATTGATGAAGTGATTGAGGATTTGCAGGGCAACAAGCCGATGGACAGGTTGATTTGTGGGGATGTTGGCTTTGGCAAAACCGAAGTGGCAATCCGCGCGGCATTCATTGCGGCGACGGATGCGCATAATCCCGTGCAGGTGGCATTTATCGCGCCAACCACTTTGCTGGTGCGCCAGCATTACAAAAACTTTGTGGAGCGTTTTGAAAATACGGGGCTGCGGATTGGGCATCTCTCCCGTCTATGCACGCCGAAGCAGTTAAAGCAGACGAAAGAAGGGATTGCGAATGGCAACATTGATATTGTGATTGGCACACATGCAATTTTAGCGGATAGTTTGAAATTCAATAATCTTGGGCTGCTCATCATTGATGAAGAACAACGCTTTGGTGTAAAACAAAAAGAAAAGCTGAAAAACCTGAAGGCAGATATTCATATTCTTACCATGTCTGCCACGCCAATTCCGCGCACACTGCAAATGTCCTTAACAGGGGTGCGCGAGTTGAGTTTGATAACCACACCACCTGTGGACAGGCTGGCGATTCGGAGCTTCGTGATGCCATTTGACCCGATGGTGATTCAGGAAGCAATTAAGCGCGAGATGCATCGCGGCGGGCAGGTGTTTTATGTTACGCCGCGCATTGCGGATCTGGCAGAACTGAAACACCGCATCTTGGAACTTGTGCCAGATGCGCGGCTTGCCGTGGCGCATGGGCAGATGAGCGGGGCGGAGCTGGATGCGCTGATGAATGATGTGTATGACGGCAAATATGATGTGCTGCTCTCCACCACCATCATTGAATCAGGCATTGATATTCCAACCGCCAACACCATTATCATTAATCGTGCAGACCGTTTCGGCTTAGCGCAGCTCTACCAGCTTCGTGGGAGAGTAGGGCGCGGAAAGGTGCGCGCATATGCTTACTTCACCTTGCCATATCACGGCGCGATGAGTGCGCAGGCGGTGAAACGCCTAGAGGTGATGCAAACGCTGGACACGCTCGGTGCAGGGTTTACGCTTGCCAGCCATGATATGGATATTCGCGGTTTTGGAAATCTGGTTGGGGAAGAACAATCAGGGCATGTGAAAGATGTGGGCGTGGAACTCTATCAACAAATGCTTGCCGACGCGGTGAAACAAGCGCGCGAACAATCCCGCCATGTGGAAGCGCTGCCAGAGCCAGATGATTGGTCACCACAGTTGAATCTTGGCATGGCGGTGCTGATTCCTGAGCATTACGTTGAGGATGTGAGCCTGCGATTGAGCCTGTATCGTCGCGTATCTTCCATGAACACGGAAGACGAAATTGAAAGTTTTGCCGCTGAACTGGCAGACCGTTTCGGCAAAATTCCAGAAGAAGCAGAGAGTTTATTCACTGTGCTGAAACTCAAGCAACGCTGCAAGCAGGCAGGCATCGCCAAGATTGACACAGGGCCAAAAGGCGCGGTGATTCAATTCCACGAAAGCGCCATAGAAAACCCAGAAAGCCTGATTGGATTTATCCATAAACACAGCACCCGCATGAAACTCCGCGCTGACCATAGTTTGTTTTATGTCGCAGAATGGAGCGATGAGGCGAAGAAGCTGAAGGATATACGCGAGTTATTGGAGCAGATTGGGGCGTTGTGAAGGTAAATAATATAATCAGCATGAACGTCATCAAAACGTAAAATAACTTTGTTATTCTGATTATTATGGGAATTGCAAGAATAGGTTTAATATCAACAGCGGGTGTAGCCGTAGGGGGTATTGCAGGTGCATTAGTTGGTATTGATGGAGCTGAAGAATTAATTTCTGAAGTTGCTGAAAATATGCAAGATGTCAGTTCAGTCTATGCTGATTTATATGAAAATATGCCTATTGAGCCAGAACAAGGCGTAGACTTATTTGAAATTATTAGAGAAACAGATTCTGGCTTTTACGAAGAAATGAAAGATGTTCTTGTTCAGGCTCAGCTTGGTTTTCTAAATGATGCTCAGATTGCTGAAGGGTTGCCACCTATTCCACAAAACGTTATTGATTCTGGAAATTTGTCAGGTGATTATATGGAATCATATAAAGTACTTTCAGATAATCTTGGTGTTATCAACGAAGCAGGCAAACCATTAGGCGAAAATGGTGCTGAACTCATTGGCGATATTGGGCGACCCGCATTAGCAGGATCTGGTATTGTTGGAGGAGGTGCTATGTTCGTATCTGCTGCAACTGATAAGCCATCTGGCTGGAAAGAAAGAATTGAACAGGAACGCAATTCTCAGGCAGTGCAACATAACAGTCTTTAAATCTTGTTCAATTACCTCGGAAAATGAAGCCCCTTAGAAGACTCTGTAAATAACTCAAACCCGTCCGCTGTCACGCCAAGTGAATGTTCAAACTGTGCGGATAGGCTGCGGTCTTTTGTGGTTACTGTCCATTGGTCTTTCTGGTTCAGTCTTGTGGCGGCTTTGCCGATGTTTATCATGGGTTCGACCGTGAAAAACATGCCTTCGACAATTTTCGTCCCTTCGCCGCGAGTGCCGTAATGCAAAATGTTCGGCAGGGCGTGGAACACGCGTCCTAACCCGTGACCGCAATAATCTCTTACCACGGAATATCCCTTGCTTTCTGCATGTTCCTGAATGGCAGCGCCAATGTCTCCTGTGGTTGCACCTGGTCGCACCTGTTCAATCCCGCGCATCATGCAGTCATAGGTCACTTCCACAAGGCGTTTCGCTTTGATGCTTGGCTCGCCGACATAATACATACGGCTCGTGTCACCATACCATCCATCAACGATAGACGTGACATCCACGTTCACAATATCGCCATCTTTCAACACTTTGTCTGATGGAATGCCATGACATACTACATGATTCACCGAGGTGCAGACGGATTTTGGAAACCCGCGATAGCCCAGAGGCGCTGGTTTTGCACCAGCATTGACAATGCGTGTGTGACAATAGCTATTAATTGCATCCGTCGTGATGCCAGGTTCAATAATATCGTAAAGCTCATCAAGAATGGCGGCTGAGAGCGCTCCCGCTTTGCGCATTCCTGCGTAATCTTCTGGTTTATGGATGGTAATATCATTAATCATAACGCTACAATAATTCAGTTATATAACAGGGGCAACCTTATATTTCTTTAATGTCCTCACCCCAGTCTTTGACCAGCTTTTCCTGCTGCTGTTCAAGCTGATAGACGATAGAGCTGTTAATGACTCCCATACTTTTGCGATATATCATCGGGCAGAATTTGATTAAGCCATATCCTATGGCAGCGGAACCATACATTACGAGCCAGACTGTTGGACTGCCCAGATAATACGACATTAGCACCAGCCCTTTGCCTTTCGCCGCCATTTCCGCCACATATGGCATCACACCGCACAGATTGCAGCACGCAATGGTCGCCACCTCCATTTTATCTTCAGATTTATCTGCATAATAGGCAACAATGGTGGGTAAACATCCAACAAGAACCAGAATATAGGCAGATTTAATCGTAACAATCAGTACGCAGGTCAGAAATATCAGACCTACTGCAATATTGCGACCTATTCTGCTTTTTCCTTTTGTCTTTTTCTGTTTGGTTTTTGCCATAGTCTTGCCTATCTCGAATATTTATATAACACGTAATACAGCACACCAAAAAAGCCTATCAACGCGATTGAGACTGCCAAACGCATCCCGTTATGGCGTGCTTTGGAGCTGAGCGCGGTTTTATCCAGCAATTTTTTAATCTGCAGTGCATTTTTATGATATTTTATTCGCGCGTGTTGATGCCCTTTGCAGTCACGCACGATATAATTCTTGTTCTGAAATGCCTTGATAACGAACATCATTTTTCCTTCTGGCATGATGCGGTGAATATCAGTAATAAAATTATCGCGCATTTCCTTGCTGTGAATATGCTCTAACATTTCTGCCATACGCAGTGACACCCAATAAGTCAGCCCTGGTAATTTGCCGATCTTCAATTTGTCCTGCGCTTTTGCCAGCGTAATCAGCGCCTGCATTTCTTTATTGCGGTAAAGTTCGGGATAGGGTTTATGTTCTTTAATGGCGGATTCCTTACGCATCCCGATTTTTGCAGCGAGAAATGCAATCATATGTGTATCTATAAATGATTTATTTTCTGCATGTTCCTTCGCCAGCGCGTCCAGCACTTTGAGCATGGCAGTGGCAGATGTTACGTAATATGGCAGCAGAAATTTGCTCAGGCAGGGCAGGGCGGGGTTCATGTCATAAAGAAGCCGTTCAGTGCCAAACCCTAAAGTTTTGAAAAACAACATCTGACGCGCCAACGGCAAATCCCACGTAATTTCAGGGCGGATGGTGCTGGAATTTTCGGGCTGAATTTCTGCCCAGAAGGCAGGAAGATCGTGACGGATAGTATCCAGCATCAGCAGGCGTTGATGCATATTATTAGACTGCATATGATGCGCGAGCAAATGCGGGTAACTGTCTGAATGAGCGTTGAAGTCACGATAGCGTATAGCGCCTTGTGGGTCGAGAATCATCAATACGCGGGAAACCTGTTCATGTTCTCTGGTTTTGCTGCGCGTGCCATTTTGCATCACGTTAGAAATGCGATCACCTGAATCATCTTTAAAATTCAGATTATCAAGCCATTTATATATCTTGCCTTCTTTAATATGAGCGTGTGCTTTGTTCCAATATGCAAAGAGGGCAGAGGCTAATGCACGTTTGGTGAAAAAGTCTTTTTCACTGAACTGGTGCGCACGGGCCGCTTCTTTAGGAGGGTTCGGCGCGATAAGATTATAACGTTTGCCACGCGCAAATTCCAGCAGATGCTCGGGCATCCAGCGGTCATACATGCTGTCCAGCAGGCAACCACGGAACAAATCTATCAGATAATCCGATGTCTGACTTTCATTGACCAGACTGATATAGACCCCGCGCGAAAATAATAATGCTGCCAGCTGCGGGCGGGTGATGGTGTGTTTGCCTCGCAGATGCCCAATCGCATCCAGCGTTAATATGGCTATAGAGTATATATCTGTTGTGATATTACCAGTGCCAATGCCTTCAGCGGATGCATTAAGCTGTTCGATAGGTTGATATAGCGGTGGTTGGGTGACGGCGCTGAATTGCGTAACGCATTCATCAATTTTGATTTTGTCATCATCAATATACACATTATTAGCGTTAATTTTGCCGTGAAACAGCCCAAGATTATGCAAAAATGCAATGGCAGACGCGCAAGGCGCAATAATTTTTTTGGTTACATCTGATTGCGCATAAAATTGCTGATTTTCGATTAATTGCTGCAATGTTTTCCCGGTTGGCTTTTCCGTTAATATTACAAATTTGTTGGCACGTTCTGCTGCAAAGTAAACAATTCCGCCATCCACAATGTTAATCAGGTTCGGGTGGCGCTGATCCACCAGAATTTCCAGTGCATCATGGCGATAAGGGACTTGCGGAGTCATCACATATGCTATATAGACATTGTTCGAATCTTTTGTGTCTATCGCGTGATAGGCAGTGGCATTAGGTTTTGAGAATTCTTGTAATTCTTTAGATATCTCTATGCGGTATCTGTTCTTTAGTATGTTAGCATTGCCGAACACGGAATAATCCGAACTATAGCTGCTCAACATCTTTTTAATATGTGTCACATTTTTTTTGTAGCTGGCAGACAGAACTTTTGGCTTCGAAGTGGACTCAACCTCTTCAATGCTGCTTTCATCCTCATCTTTGGCTGGTTTTTCTGCCAACTGACTCATGAGATTCTCTGACACATATGTTTCATAACATCGACGTTACGCAAAAATTCTTAATTTTTCGTATGTTCAACTTTTGAGTGCGTCATAAAAATTTCACAAAATCATTGTACCAATATTGACATATTAAGGTATATTAAGTATAACAATAATTAATAATTAATTAAGGAATATAAATTATGGCTGATAAATCAGGCGCTCAGGCTTATGGTGATGAGTTGATTTCAATCGCAGATAACGCGCTTAAATTAGCGCAGTTGAATTACGGTAAAGCGCAGGAGCATGAAGGCTTTGGTGTGGATTTTAATGCAGTGGATGTTGCGCAGGTTTTTGCTTATGAAGAAGCAAAAAATACTGCAAAAGACCCTAATTCCAATCTGGAAGTTAGTACACGATATATTTTTGGACATGATGCAGGTTACGAAAATAAAACTCCTTTGAGAAATGACAAGGATTTGATTGAAGTGACACTGAGCAATGGCGAAGAGACAGTAAAATACGGCTTGCCAGCCAATATGTTGAAAGATGGTGATGCATTGTTCAATGAAGCAAAAGCAGAATTGAAGACTGATATTGCGCATGACAAAACAGATTCTCGTGCGAATTACAATGCAGAACGCGAAACGATGCTGAATACAACGCCAGAAGGCGCAGCTATTAAAGAATGGCAGTCACGTCCAGTTGAAGAGCTGCAAAAAAGCCGTGAAGAACTGACGCAGGCGATTTATGACAATAAAGAGCTGACGACTCAGGTGATTGAAGAAGCACTGACTAAAGAAGCATTGGATGGCATGAAAACACGTGCAGATTCTCCTTTATCTTACATTAAAGATGAAAAGCTCGACACGGTGAAAGACGTAGTGGAAAGCGTGAAAAGTGACAATCAGTCTGAATTGGCAGAGCCTAAAAAAGTGGAAAAGCCAATTCCAGCTGAAAAAGCATTTGCAGATGAAGTGGAAAAACGTGAGACGGAAAAGCCCGTCACCCGTGAAGAAAAAGCAGCAAATGATCCATTTGCTCGCCCAGAAAAACCTTCTTTTGCAGAAAGAGAAAGTGAAAGAGCGGCAGAAAGAGAAGCTGAGCAGGCAACTGGCGTAAGACGCTAGATTACATCCTTTTCTTCCTGAAAAGACCCTGTTGCTTCGCGCGGCAGGGTTTTTTTATGTGTGATGCTACATAAAGAAGATTGCATATGTTGCGCTGCAGTATTATACTAGGATAAATGGAAATATTCCGCACGAAAGACGATATTATTGACGCGATGCGTCATTATAACCCAGATGTTGATGCGCAGCTAATTGCAACGGCATATGATTTTGCACAGGATGCTCACAAAGAACAAAAGCGCGCCTCAGGTGACCCTTATTTCATCCATCCTGCTCAGGTAGCATATTCACTCACCGAATTTAAGCTCGATAGCGCGACCATCATCACCGCCCTGTTGCATGACACGGTGGAAGACACCAAAGTGACAATTGAAGATGTGCGAAAACTGTTTGGCGAAGACGTAGCATTTCTGGTGAAAGGGGTGACCAAGCTGAATAAGCTGGAAATCCAATCTGAAAGTATGAAGCAGATTGAGAATTTCAGGAAGTTGCTGCTTGCCATGTCTGAAGATTTGCGTGTGCTGGTGGTGAAACTGGCAGACCGTCTGCATAACATGCAAACGATTGGTTATGTCAGCGATGAAAAAGCCAAACGCATTGCGCAGGAAACAATAGATATTTATGCCCCGCTTGCAGAACGGGTGGGAATGCGCAGTGTGAAAGAGCAGTTGCAGGATTTGAGCTTCCAAGTGCTTCATGCTGATGCCCGCGAATCCATCATCACGCGTCTTGAATTTTTGCGGAAAAAAGGGCTGCCAGAGGTGGAACGCACCGAACAGAAAATTTCAAGCATTTTGCAGGAAGCGGGCGTTAAAGCCATTAAAGTGTCAGGGCGGCAGAAAAAACCTTACTCCATCTGGCGAAAAATGCAGGAAAAAGCGATTTCCTTTGAAGATCTGGCAGATGTGGTGGCATTCCGCGCCATTGTGCCAGATGTGGGCAGCTGTTATCAGGCATTAGGGGCAATCCACAATAAATTTCACAATATTCCAGGTCGATTTAAGGATTATATCTCCACGCCGAAAATGAACGGCTATCAATCCATCCACACTTCGGTGATTGGTCCAAACCAGCAGAAAATTGAAATACAGATTCGCACTCAGGAAATGCATGATATTGCAGAATATGGTGTGGCGGCGCACTGGTCCTATAAACAAGGCTCTCCAAAAGCCAATATGGAAGGCAAGCAATATCGCTGGCTGCGAGAATTACTGGAAATTCTGGACAAAACCGAAAATGCTGAAGAGTTTCAGGAAAACACGGCAATGGCATTTCACCGAGATCAGGTGTTCTGCTTCACTCCAAAGGGAGATATTATTGCCCTGCCATATGGCGCAACGCCTGTGGATTTTGCGTTCTCAGTCCATTCTGGCGTAGGCTATAAATGTGTCGGAGCGAAAATTAACGGCGCGATTGTGCCGTTGCGCACACAGCTTCGCAATGGTGATCAGGTAGAAATTATTACCCAGAAAGACCATGAACCATCCCCCGCATGGCAGGAATTTGTGGTCACTGCCAAAGCCCGCACTGAGGTGCGCAAATTCATCCGTATGCAGCAGCATGAAGAATATATCAAGCTGGGGCATGGCTTGTTGCAAAAAACCTTCAAAAAAGAAGGGAGAGTGCTGACGGAAAAATCGCTGCAAAAAGCTTTGGATGAGTTGCATTATGACAGTGCTAATGATGTGTATGCAGCCGTGGGCGAAGGTAAATTACAACGCAACAAGGTGTTTGAAGTGGTCACAGGCGTGCCACTCAGCCCACCAAAAGAAAAACGCAGCGTCTTCCCGAAATTCAGACGCAAAAGCAAAGAAAATCATAAACTGCCCATTAAAGGGCTTGTGCCTGGCATGGCTATTCATTATGCGGGCTGTTGCCACCCGATCCCAGGGGACAATATTGTTGGGATTGTCACCACGGGCAAAGGCATTACCATTCATACAATGGATTGCAGCACGCTGGACAATTATGCAGACACACCAGAACGCTGGATTGAGGTGAGCTGGGATACGGGAGGTGACAAAACCGCAAGTTACGTTGGCAGATTGCGCGTAACCGTGAATCATGAACCTGGGGCGATTGCATCACTTGCTAATGCTATTTCACAGGAGGAGGGCAATATCAATAACCTGAAAATCACCAATCGTACCACGGATTTATTTGAGATTTTGGTGGATGTGGAAGTTCGCAATGATACGCATATGGGCAATGTTATTGCGAATATGCGCAGCAAACATCAGATCAACTCGGTAGAACGTCATGTCGGATAAACAGATGCGCCTTGGCTTGAATATTGATCATGTGGCAACCTTGCGCAATGCACGTGGTGGCATATTTCCTTCACCTGTTGACGCGGCGTTGCTGGCAAAGCGAGCAGGGGCAGACGGCATTACTGCACATCTGCGCGAGGACAGGCGACATATTCGGAATGCGGATATTACGGCGCTGAAAGAGCGTGTGGATCTGCCACTGAATTTTGAAATGGCAGCCACGGAAGAAATGCAGCAAATGGCGCTGCATGTTCTGCCAAACGCAGTGTGCCTTGTGCCTGAAAGCCGTGAGGAACTCACCACCGAAGGCGGGCTGGATGTGGCAGGTCAGAAAGATAAATTACGCCGATTCATTCTGCCCCTGAAAGAAGCAGGCATCCGCATTTCACTATTTGTGGATACGGCAGACAAACAACTTGCAGCATCAGCTGAGATTGGTGCAGATATTGTGGAACTCCATACAGGGCATTATTGTGAGGCGAATGGACAAGCGCAGGAAGATTTATATGACGCATTGCGCAGCGCTGCACAGACGGCGCAGCATTTAGGGCTTGAAGTCCACGCGGGGCATGGGCTGAATTATGAGACTGCACGCCAAATGGCAGAAATACCAGAGCTTGTGGAACTTAATATCGGACATTTTCTCATATGCGATGCGGTGTTTATTGGTCTGGAAGCCGCCATTCACAAAATGAAAGCTGCGATGAAACGATGATTATTGGCATTGGCACAGACATTGTGGATGCGCGCCGCATTGAACGCATGATTGAGCAATATGGCGAGAAATTTCTGAACCGTATTTTCACGCAGACCGAAAAAGAGTATGCGCTGTCTGCGAAGGATGAGCAACGCCAGCTATTGCGCTACGCCAACCGTTTTGCTGCCAAAGAAGCAGTTGTTAAAGCGCTTGAAAACGCAAAATCCATTTCATGGCAGGACATTGAAATTGTAAAACAACCAAACGGAAAGCCTGATATTATGTTGCACCGCGCTGCAGAAAGTGCAGCGGCACTGGCAGCTGAGGGGCAGTATCAGCTGCATCTTTCACTTAGCGACGAATTTCCATATTCGCAGGCATATGTCATATTAGAAAAAAAGCCACTAAAAGTTTAGTGGCAATAAATTATGGTTGATTGCGAATGGCATCTTTAATGCGCTGCGTTAGTTTCTTTGTTTTGTAATCAAACGTGAAATACACAAAGCAACAGCCAATAAATGCTATCAGAAATCCTGCTATCGTTTTAATGTCAAAGAATCTATCAGCCAGAAAAACGACTAATCCACAGCATATTATTGCAAATAACAATATGGTAAGTGAGGCTGTGCCTTTTACCAACACCTTCACATCTCTGGGAGATAAGGTTTTTTCTTTTGTAGGTATTTCTTTCATCAGAATAATTAATGAACAATAACACCATATTTAAATATGTGGCTATAGCCAGATATATCTTAAATAAAAGATATAAATATGATGATAGTACAATAGCATACAACGCGGCAAAAAGCTACGCGAAAAAAAGCTGCTCAATTGGCAGCTTGTAACTTGATTATGCATTAATTAGGGATTTGTATTTTCTCCTCCCACTGGTCGCATATTAATCTTACTTTTTTCTTCAGGAAACATGGTGAGTGCTTCGCGTTTTTCTTTCTCAAACATTTTGGTCAGCTCTGTATCCACAATAACAAGTATAGTGGATAGTATAACGCATCTCAAAAGTGCCAGCCCGTTCCACATCACAATGTTGATGATGAACAATATCAGCATCGTGAAAAAAGTGACCATTGCTATTAAAATCCAAAACAGAGTTCGTGATTCATAACATTGCTCAACTTCTTCTGAAGTGTTGCATTTTAATATTTCTTCTTTCGAAACAAAACGTAATCGTTTCATGGTGTTTGATGTAAAATAAACTACATCACATTAAGTTAATGGCGTGTAGCCTGAAACATCTTTAGTGAGATGTTGAATGTGATAATGGCGTTATACGATATCTGCGTTTCAAAAGCAATTATTTACACAGCAAAGCTGTTGCCACAACCGCAAGACGCTGCCGCTTGTGGGTTTTTGATTTCGAAGTAAGATGCTCCCAAATTTTCAACATAATCAATCATGGATTCTTTAATATATTCCAGCGATATCTCATCAATTACCACTTCTGCACCTTCATGCATAAAGCTGCGATCATCCTCTGCTTTGGCGGTTGCATCAAAGTCAAACTTATATTGAAAGCCAGAGCAGCCACCACCTTCCACACTGATGCGAAGATACGCGCCCGCTGGCTCATCTTCCAGAAGATAGGAAATGCGCTTGGCGGCACTGTCTGAAATGAAGAAATCCTGCGATGTTGTCATAATAGATAATATAAGCGCATGAGCGCATAGAAGCAAGAGATTGCAATGCGTAATAATTAAAACTAGACTAGGTTTATGACAGAATCTTACCTCGCGCCATTCGCCGTACACCCGCAGCAGACCAAAGGAAGGCTGGTGGCGGAGCGTGAATGCAACACGCGCACTCCTTTTCAAAGAGACCGTGACCGCATTATACACAGCGCAGCATTTCGCAGACTGGAATATAAAACGCAGGTGTTTGTGAACCATGAAGGGGATCATTACCGCACGCGCCTGACGCATAGTTTAGAAGTAGCGCAGATAACGCGATCATTATGCCGTGCGCTGGGGTTAAATGAAGATTTGGGCGAGGCGGTGGCGCTGGCGCATGATCTGGGGCATCCGCCGTTTGGACATGCGGGTGAAGATGGTCTGAAAATTGCCATGAAGGATTATGGTGGGTTTGACCATAATGCACAGGCACTGCATATTTTAACGCATCTGGAACAGCGTTATGCCGCATTTGACGGGTTGAATTTATGCTGGGAAACGCTGGAAGGCGTGGTGAAACATAATGGTCCGCTGGAATATGATAATGCGCCACCACTGCCAGAAATTATTGCAAATTACAAACAGACGCAAAATCTGCGGTTGATGGATTATGCCAACGCAGAAGCGCAGGTGGCAGCACTGGCAGATGATATTGCCTATAATAATCATGACGTGGAAGATGGTGTGCGTGCAGGCATGTTCACGCTGGATGAATTGCGCGGGATTGAGTTATTTGCTTCAATCATCAACGAAGTGGACGCAGAATATATCGGTTTAAAAGGGCAGCGCCGCGTGCATGAGGTGCTGCGCCGCGCGATTAATCGTATGGTGACGGATGTGTATGAGCAGATATTACGTAATATTGAATTATATCAAATAAAAAACGTGAATGACATTCGCGCGTTGGGCAAGCCGCTAGTGCATTTTTCAGATGCGATGCAACAGCAGAATCTGGAGTTAAAAGCATTTTTGCGAACGCGCATGTATAAACACTGGCGCGTCAACCGCATGAGCAGCCGTGCCAAACGTGTGGTGCAGGAACTGCACGAATTTTTCCTGCATCAACCAGATTGCCTGCCTGAAGAATGGAACGCAGCTGCCTGCAACGCGGCATTGCCTGAACGCGCAAGGCACGTAACCAATTTCATTGCAGGAATGACCGATCGTTTTGCGCTTGCCGAACATCAACGCATTTTCGATGTGTGGGATGCATAGGCGTACTGTCATCTCAATGCGCCAGACCCGCAGAAAAAGCGCTAAAATGCCATAAAAATCCCATAAATGCTATTGTCTGGATAATAGATAGGTTAGACTATAATTAAGTCTTACAATTAATTGAATCCTATGTCTTTATCACTTACATCACAATTTGCTATGTCTGATTATTTTAAAAAGAGAACGTCACAATCCTTCGGGATAGGATTGTTGTTTCTATCGGTCTTTTTGATATTAGCACTGCTGACATATCACAGTGGTGACCCTTCGCTGAACCGTTCCGCAGGTGGCACAGTGCAGAATTTAATGGGGGTTGCGGGTGCTGTGACATCTGATCTGTTCCTGCAGCTATTCGGGCTTGGCACAATGGTGTTGATTGCCATGTGCATGGCTTGGGGATGGCGATTAATCAAAGATCATAGCGTGAATTATGTGGGTGTGCGCATTTGCGCGCTGATTTTGTCCTTAGTGGCGTTTTGCACGGCGTTGGCATTTATTCCTTCTCCAATGGCATGGCCTTATGGCAGCGGGCTGGGCGGTAGCATTGGGTTTATGGTGGCAAGCGCCTTGTTGCATCTTCTGCCCGCGTTGCTGATAGTGCCGCTTGCATTAATAACGGTAATTGTCAGCGCATTATACGGTCTTGGGCTTCGCCGTGAAGAATGGCAGATGATTGGCAGCTGGTTTGTTGCCGCGTGGCGCATGTTCAAAACGGCTGTGTCTTACGTATATAATCTGTTTAAAAGTGATGCGATTGCGCTGGAGCAGGGGGCGCAAAGCTCCACAAGCTCAGACACAAAAGCTGTAGTGCGCAAGGTGCAAAATGATGTGAAAGCAACTGTTTCTCACGTAAGAAAGAAAACCGTCACCAAGATGGAAGATAAAAACAAACAAAGCTCACTGGAGTTGCGCCACAAGCAGGGGGACTATGAATTGCCTGCTTATTCTTTGTTGACATCTGCGCCAAAAGTGAAAGGCTCCGCGGTGAATGAATCTGCGCTGACGCAAAATGCCACCATGTTAGAGTCTGTTCTGCATGACTTTGGTGTGAAAGGCGAGATTATCAATATTCACCCTGGTCCTGTGGTCACGCTTTACGAGCTTGAGCCAGCAGCAGGTACAAAATCTTCCCGCGTGATTGGTCTGGCAGATGATATTGCACGCTCTATGAGCGCCATTTCTGCACGTATTTCAGTCATTCCTGGGCGTAATGCACTCGGCATTGAACTGCCAAACGCCAACCGTCAGACGGTGTATCTGCGTGAAATGCTGGAAAATGATGAATTTAGCAGCACCAAAATGGGGTTGCCAATGGCGCTGGGTAAAAATATTGGCGGTGAACCTGTGATGGTGGATCTGTCCAAAATGCCTCACTTGCTGGTGGCGGGAACGACAGGTTCAGGGAAATCCGTGGCGATCAATACAATGATTACGTCATTGCTCTATCACCACACGCCAGACACGTGCAAATTCATCATGATTGACCCGAAAATGCTGGAACTCTCCGTTTATGACGACATTCCGCATCTTTTAACTCCCGTAGTCACTGAACCTGGCAAAGCAATTGTTGCGCTGAAATGGGTGGTGAAAGAAATGGAAAATCGTTACCGTTTAATGGCATCGCTTGGCGTGCGTAACGTCAGCAATTATAATAAACGTGTGAAAGAGGCAAAGCGCACAGGCGAAAAACTGACGCGCGAAGTGCAGACAGGGTTTGACCCGGATACAGGCCGCCCGATCCACGAAAAGCAGGAGCTGGATATGACTCCATTACCGTTCATCGTGGTGGTGGTGGATGAAATGGCAGATTTGATGCTTGTGGCAGGCAAGGACATTGAAGGCTCTATTCAGCGTCTGGCGCAGATGGCGCGTGCAGCGGGTATTCATATTATTATGGCAACGCAGCGTCCATCGGTGGATGTGATTACAGGGGTGATCAAAGCCAACTTCCCAACGCGTATTTCCTTCCAAGTGACCTCTAAAATTGACTCACGCACCATTCTGGGCGAGATGGGCGCGGAGCAACTGCTTGGGCAGGGTGATATGTTATATATGGCTGGCGGCGGGCGCGTCACCCGTGTACATGGGCCGTTTGTGAGCGATAACGAAGTGGAAGATATTGTTGAGCATTTAAAGCGTCAGGGGCCGCCGCAATATATTGAAGAAGTCACGCAGGAAGAGGAAGACAATGCGTTTGACTTTGAGGAAGAAGAAAGCGAAGAGGACAAGCTGATCTATGATAAAGCTGTCGCCATCGTTGCGAGAGACCGTAAGGCATCGACCAGCTACATCCAGCGTTGCCTGAAAATAGGCTATAACCGCGCAGCCCGCGTGATTGAAAAGATGGAACGTGACGGCGTGGTGAGCGCAGCGAATCACGTAGGCAAACGCGAGGTGCTTGTGCCTGAGGGGCGGTAATGCAGCAAAAAAAACACGCTAATTTATTAGCGTGTTTGTTATATTGATAGAATTAACTATCAGATACTCTTTGCGCGTTATACAAAATTGTATCAATTCTGTAACGCATATTACTAACAACATATCCCATTACTATGCCATTTACTAAATATAGCAAACCATAGAATATCAGCAAATATCTCTTAAACTCGCTGTTAGCTGCAAGTGTAAAAAGATCCTGCTGAAAAGTGATGGCTGGAGCTATTATCACAGGCACGAATTCTCCATACAGAAATGTTACTATCGCAAATATTACGGCGCAAATAATAGTATATTTTGCAATGTAAAAAATGAGCCATTTAGGGGCAGTATTTTTTAATTGTTTAATACGATATTCTATTACTCCGATGATAGATCCAAAAATCAAACTATTGATAATTAAAGCAGTTGACGCCATTATTAAAGCGTACTTTAACCCATTTTCATATATCTGTTCTTCAGTTTGAATTCCAAAGACGATTATGCAAATAGTTGCACCAATAAGCGAACCCATCATAGATGCAATAAATACTGTTATGATACCATATATAAAATTGCGTAAACGATAAGCCCATTTTGCTGGATGAGAGTTTTGTTGTTTCATGAACTTTAAAAGAATAAAAAGCAAGTCTTTAGCTTTACTAAACCAAAAATTGTGAAAATAGGGACATGCATAGCATGTGAAAACAAAAGACTTAAATATTATACATAATAGTTGATATTATGCCAGAATTATCTCTGTAACATTCCGTAACAAAACGTGCGTTGCGTGGCGTAAGCGAATTTCATACTCTATCATCAGGTTAATAAGATTAGGAGTTTTCTATGCAACATACGTTAGCACAAGCAATTGACTGTGATGGAATCAGCTTACATAAAGGTGAGCATGTTCGGATGACGCTAAAGCCAGCGCCTGAAAATCACGGCATTGTTTTTAAACGTACGGATGTGGCAGAAAAGGAAGCGCTCATTGAAGCGAACTACAAAAATGTGACTGACACGCGCCTTTGCACTGTGCTGGAAAATGCGCACGGGCATGTGGTCTCCACCGTGGAACATTTGATGGCAGCGCTCTGGGGCTGTGGCATTGACAATGCCCTGATTGAAATTGATGGTGCAGAAGTGCCGATTATGGATGGCAGCTCAGAGCCGTTCGTTTTCCTGATTGATTGTGTGGGCAAGAAAGAACAGCTTGCACCGCGCCGCAAGATCGTTATTGACACGCCGATGATGGTGGAAGATGGGGATTCGTGCCTGTTGCTGATGCCGAACGCCAAAGGCTTCGCTATGGATGTGTCTATTAACTTTGATCATGATGCCATTGGCTCGCAATCTGCCAAATTTGACTCTAACGTGATGACGTTCAGACAAATCCTCTCCCGCGCCCGCACGTTCGGTTTCCTGAAAGATGTTGAAATGATGCAGAAAATGGGGCTTGCAAAAGGTGGTTCATTGAACAATGCCGTTGTGATTGATGAAAACGGCGTGATGAATGACGACGGATACCGTTATGATGATGAATGTGTACGCCACAAAATGCTGGATTGCATTGGGGATTATTACCTTGCAGGACATTTCATTCAGGGCAAAGTGCGTGCCTCCCGCCCTGGTCATGCCATTAATAATAAACTCATGAAAACGCTGTTTGCCAATCCTGATAAATGGCATTATTCGGAAGATGCAGATGTAGCGATTCCAGCTTACATCGCATCCGCTGCCAAAGCGCAGCAACAGGTGGCAGCGGGGCTATAAGCGGCTATTTCACCCAGTTATAAAACTGAGAAACGGTTCTGGTGAATTCCAGAGCCGTTTTTCTTTTGTGGGTGGCCTCTGCGTCTTCACCCCATTGCTTCGCCTGTGCGTCATGTTCCAGCCACGCCACCTGCATAGCATCATCTGCATCCAGCTTTCCTTCAAGCAATGCTAATGCAACAATGAAAGACTTTAACGTATCAGTGACGAGGAACAGAGACAGAATAGCGATGTCAGATTGTTGTGTCAGCCGGTGTTTTATTGTTTTTAATGATGCTTCGGGCTGATCAAGCGGCATAATATTATGAGTAACATGCAACGCAATATCAAAATAAGACTCTGCCCAGTTGATCCAGCGGCTCCATAGCAGCATCTGTTCTTCCGCCAGTGCAGACCCCTCATCTGCATGGTAAAATAGCGTATCACCTGAGGCATATTCATTGAGTGTTGTAAGCAGGTGAGCGCGCGTTTCATTCTGCATCAGCAGCAAGCTGAACAGTATTCTGGTGTAAGGCATGGAGTCCATAGTGATAACGTCACGCTGCGCTTCCCATTCCCCTTTAATGGAGCGCATTAATGGTTCGGAAGAATGTTGCAGGATGATATCAGCATTTTTCACGGGGCGTCCGTCAAGCTGCAACTGAAACAGATTTGCTTCCTGATGCAACGTTACATGAGTGTAAAACCGTTTAGCTTTATCCATCTTATTTCATCTCCAGTAATGACACTCCATTATCCTTGCTTGAGAATTTCAGCTTGTGCCAGCTTTCCAGCATGTGAGGAGGGAGGTCTGCCGTAGCGCGGCAATGTTTCACCTGCGGCAGATGCAAATACCGTGCATGAAGATGAAGCTGCTTTGCCAGCCCTTTTGCCGCATCTGGATATGCGGCGCGTCCACCATATTTACCGTCACCTATAATAGGGTGACCAATGGCATTCATATGCACGCGAAGCTGATGTGTGCGCCCCGTGATGGGCAGCAACTCGACCCAGCAGAGATGATGTTCAAAAGACTCAATGACGCGGTAATAAGTGAGCGCATCCTTGCCGTCCTCATCTGGCTGGACGGACATTTTCTCCACTGAATCTGCCAACTGTTTGCCCAGAGGCAAATTCACTTCGCCGATAGGGTCATCTGGAACGCCCGCGATGAGCGCCCAGTAAATCTTCTTGCTGTTGCGCGCGCGGAATTGTTCAGTAAGTTCAGCAGCACTTGTGCGAGATGTGCCCAGCAGCAACACGCCGCTAGTGTCTCTATCTAACCGATGCACCAGCTTTGGTGTTTCCTCACCCTCCTGCACCAGAGCGGGCAGGCGGGTATCAACACAATCTCTGATGTTGGTGCCGCCCTGAACGGCAAGCCCTGCGGGTTTATTGAGAATAATAAAATCCTTTGAGCGTTTAATTACCCAGCTGCGTGTTTCATCTTTTTTGTGTTGTGAGAGGCGCGGCGGTTCACTTGTCTGTCTTTCTTCAAAGTCAGTATATATGGTAATGGATTGCCCCGTTTGCAAAATAGTGTCTGGTCTGGCGCGTTTGCCATCCACCTTAATGTCTTTTTTGCGAAATAATTTTTGAAGCACGCCATAAGGCAGTGGCGTGTTTTTCTTGCACCAGCGATCCAGCTTCATGCCTGAATCAGCTCCGCTAACAAAAAATTCTTTCATAATAATATTTTCCCTGATGCCATACCTGCGATGACGGCTAGTAATGAAATGAGCAGTGAGACCATAACATAAGATAATGCCTGTCCCCATTGCCCTTGTTGAATATAGAATATTGTGTCCAGCGAGAAAGTGGAAAAAGTGGTAAAACTTCCCAATACACCAATAATAATAAAATACTTCACCGTCTCTGAAGAGCTATCCTGCCAAAGCATGAACATGACACCAATCAGGAATGACCCGATAATATTCACGGCTGCTGTGGCGTAAGCATGATAGCTTAATTCCAGCATTTGCTTTGCAGACTCAACCATTATAAAGCGAAGCATTGCCCCCAAAGCCCCACCAAGCGCTACATATATGAGATGATAAGATGCCATAGTGAATATAAACAAAAATGGCAGTGTTTAATTTTAAACACTGCCATTATGATTTAGTGGAGAGCAACCTTATGCTGCAACTTCTTCAGACTCATATTCTTCGTCATTTACTTCAACAGGGCCTGAATCCTTGCCGCGAGCTTCAACATCACGATCGACAAATTCAATGATTGCCATTGGCGCGTTATCACCATAACGGAAACCAGCTTTCAGAACACGGATATATCCGCCCTGACGTTCCTTATAACGCTCTGCGAATGTATCAAACAACTTTGCCGTGATGGTTTTATCTTTCAATACAGACAGCGCCTGACGACGTGAATGAAGATCACCGCGTTTTCCGAGTGTTACTAATTTTTCAGTAAAAGGCTTTAACTCTTTCGCTTTTGGCAAAGTAGTCAGAATCTGCTCATGCTTCACAAGCGCATGTGCCATGTTGTTCAACATTGCCTTGCGGTGTGATGATGTTCTGTTTAACTTACGTCCTTTCATTCCGTGACGCATAATACTCTCCTGTTAATCCGTAATGTTGGTTAGTCGTTTAATATGGTTCTTCAAAACGACGTGCTAATTCTTCGATATTTTCTGGTGGCCACTCCGCCACTTCCATGCCAAAACGCAGCCCCATATTGTTTAGTACGTCTTTAATCTCATTTAAAGACTTACGTCCAAAGTTAGGCGTTTTCAGCATTTCATTTTCTGTTTTCTGCACCAGATCACCAATATAGACGATATTGTCATTTTTCAGGCAATTTGCAGAACGAACAGATAGCTCAAGCTCATCCACTTTCTTCAGCAGATAAGGGCTGAATGGCAAATCATTCTTTTCTGATTTTTCAGCTTCAACTGGAATATCTTCAAAGTTGATGAACAGACGTACCTGATCCTGCAAAATACGTGCAGCTAACGCTACCGCGTCATCCGGAGTTAAAGAACCATCCGTTGTGACATCCAGAATAAGTTTGTCATAATCGGTACGGTTTCCAACACGCGCATTCTCAATTTTGTATGATACGTTCAATACTGGAGAGAAAATCGCATCAATCGGGATTACGCCAATCGCCTGATCTTCATCACGGTTTTGTGCAGCTGGGATATACCCTTTGCCTGTTTCTACCGTAAATTCCATATTCAGTTCAGCGCCTTTATCCAATGTGCAGATAACAAGCTCTTTATTGATCACTTCAACATCACTATCAGTCGTGATATGTGCAGCAGTCACTTCACATGGACCTTTTACTTTCAGATGCATTTTCTTGCGGTCTGCACTATGCGCTTTCAGGCGAAGTTCTTTAACGTTCAGAATAATGTCTGTAATATCTTCACGCACACCAGCCAGAGAAGAAAATTCATGCACTACACCATCAATCTTGATGGCTGTAACAGCAGCACCCTGAATGGAAGAAAGCAAAATGCGGCGAAGTGCTACTCCAAGAGTGATACCAAAACCACGCTCTAAAGGCTCTGCAACCAGAGTTGCCTGATGCTGATGCGCTGCTTTCTGATTAATATCAACTTTGCTGGGCTTAATCAAATCCTGCCAGTTTTTGTTAAGAATATTCGCCATAGTGAATCCTGTTTATGGTATGAGTAGTAGAAGAAATCGTTTAATTATACGCGACGTCTTTTCGGTGGGCGGCAGCCATTATGCGGGATAGGGGTTACATCACGAATGGAAGTAACAGTAAACCCAACGGCCTGAAATGCACGAAGTGCAGACTCACGTCCGCTACCTGGACCTTTTACACGAACTTCAATTGTCTTCATGCCATGTTCCATTGCTTTGCGCCCTGCATCTTCCGCAACCACCTGAGCTGCATAAGGCGTTGCTTTCTTAGAACCTTTAAAGCCATGACTTCCTGAAGAAGACCATGATACAGCGTTTCCGTTTGTATCAGTAATGGTAATGATGGTATTGTTGAAAGACGCATTCACATGTGCAATTCCGTATGGCACATTTTTCTTATCTTTCTTTTTCAGTTTAACGGTCTCTTTAGCCATAATCTCTGTCTATCACTCTAATTATTTCTTTTTACCAGCAATCGGAACTGCTTTCCCTTTACGTGTGCGTGCATTAGTATGCGTACGCTGACCACGAACAGGCAAACGGCGACGATGGCGCAGACCGCGATAGCAACCCAGATCCATAAGACGCTTGATGTTCATGCCCACTTCACGGCGAAGTTCACCTTCCACTGTATAGTTTGCATCAATGATTTCACGAAGTTTAATCACTTCAGAGTCATTTAGCTCGTTGACGCGTTTATTCACGTCCAATCCTGCTTGTGCGCAAATCTCTTTGGAGCGCGCTGGTCCTAAACCGTGAATATAGGTCAAGGCAATCTCAAGTCTTTTGCTTGAGGGAATATTTACACCTGCAATACGTGCCACGTTATGGTATTCCTTACGTTAAAAGTTATTATGAACGCGTGATAATACGCAACATTACGCACAAGTCAACAGCTAAAAGCACAAGAACTCCGCTTTTTAAGACGCGACCAGATTTTTTTCTGGTGAGGATGCGGATGCTGCTGCTCGCTTGTTCATGCGACCTGCCAGATAGGCTTTTCTGCCCGCAATAGTTGCCAGTTTCATGGCTTCTGCCATCATAACAGGGTCACCTGCTTCTGCAATGGCAGTGTTAAGCAACACAGCGTCACACCCCATCTCCATCGCAATCGCAACATCGGATGGTGTGCCTATGCCTGCGTCAATCACCACGGGAATAGTCGCCTGTTCTAAAATGATGCGTATCGCATTTTTATTCTGAATCCCCAGACCAGAGCCGATGGGAGCGGCAATCGGCATGACGGCGACGCAGCCAATTTCTTCCAGCCGTGCGGCGATGATTGGGTCATCATTGCTATATGCCATCACTTCAAACCCATCATTCACCAGCACTTCTGCTGCTTTCACTGTTTCCAGCACATCGGGATATAAGAAGGTTTTGTCGCCAATCACTTCCAGTTTGACCAGATTATATCCGCCAATTTCACGCGCTAGTCGCAAAGTGCGGATGGATTCTTCTGCGTTGTAACATCCTGCTGTGTTGGGTAGATAGATATAATTTTCGGGGGAGAGGACTTTAGTGATGGATTCATCCTTACCATCCAGCTCACGGCGGCGCAGCGCCACGGTGATGAGTTCTGCTCCACTTGCCTTAATCGCCTCTTTGGCAACCTGTTCAGACGGATATTTACCCGTTCCCACCATCAGGCGGGATGAGAAGCTGTAGCTTCCCACTTTAAAAGCTTCATCTTTATGTGTATTCAGATGTGTCACGCTCATTTTAACCACCTCCTACAAATTCTACCAGTTCTATCGTGTCCCCGTCGTGAAGCTGCGTTTTGGCAAATTGTGACCGTGGGATGATGACGCGGTTCTGTTCTACGGCAATCTGTGTAGCATCAGCACCAACAGCTTCGATCATATCGTTGATCGTTGCATCATCTGAGAGGGTTTTCGTATGTCCATTTATGGTTAGTTGCATAATAATTTACAATCCATTCGTTTTTGTGTATGCATTCATCTTATGAATACAGATATTTTACTACTCAATGGCCCAAACTTAAACATGCTTGGCAAGCGTGAACCACATATTTATGGTGAACATACGCTAAAAGATGTGGAATTGCAATGCGCAGCACGTGCTACGGCACATAAATTAACACTGGAGGCATTACAATCCAATCATGAAGGCGTGTTGATAGACCGCATTAGTGAGGCGTATGATACGGTGGGCGGGGTGATTATTAACCCTGGCGGGCTAACGCACACCTCCGTTGCTTTGCGGGATGCGCTGGCGGGGCTGGATGTGCCGATTATTGAAGTTCACATCACCAACCTGCACGCGCGCGAAACCTTTCGACAAATTTCCTTCATTAGTTCCATTGCCAGTGGCGTGATGGCAGGGTTTGGCGTACTGGGCTATATTTACGCGGTGGATGCGATGGCGAATATGCTTCAGGTGGTGAGGGAAGCGGATTAGAGCGAGAAGCTTTGCTGCATTGATGGGGCTGCTTGTTTTCCATCATACCCGATTTCTTGTGTATCAATTCTGGTTTGTGGCGTTTCTTTTTCTGGTGAACGTAATGCGTTGACGGTTACTGCGGCAATCGCTGCGCTTCCAGCAGCTAAAATGCCTGCAACTGCCATTTGTTTGCCAGATAAGGGGATATTTTTGATGCCACCTTCTGAAAATACGTTTTTTACCACATTATTATATTTATCAGACACTTGCTCTTTCGCAACGTTCATCGTTTGGTTCAATTTTTGAACCCCTTCCGCAAGACCATTGCCTTCGCTTATAGTCTTGATAAGTTGGTCAGATAATTGGGTGGCTTGTTCATATTGACCATTATTAATCGCATTATCAATTTGATCTGGTAAGGACTTTATTAATGCACCTTGCTTTTCACCTACTTTTTTAGAAACCTCTTTTACGACTTTATAGCCTTCTTGCCATCTATTACTTATTTCGCTCAGCTCTTTAAATTTATTATTTGACAACATATGCGAAACAGCAGTCGTTCCGACCACTGCAGCCGTTGCACCCGCACCAACCGCTTCTCCCCAGCCATATTGTTTCTTTTGATTGTCCACACTTATATCTTAATATTAAATTGTTTCGTTTTGATGACGAAAGTAATGGAATTAACGACTTATTTCCTGCGAGGGGCTGTTCACCAGCTTTCCATCATATTGCACAGATTGTTCAGAAAGAAGATTGCTTGGCGGTTCATTCAAATCCATATGACGGCGGATGCCATAGGTTGCTGCACCCACCACGATGCCTACAGGCAAAGTCATAGTCACAGTGCCAACCAATCCAGCAGCCAGATTCTGCCAGTCATGCCATTTGACATCTGTCTTGATTTCTCTCTCACCGAGATAATTTTTTTCTATTCTGCTCATATAACAGAATTATATGCTATTTTAGCATAAAGTCTCATGACATTTGCGTGACATCACACCATGCCCTTCAACATCTCAAGCGTATCTGCTTCCGCCGCGGGTTTGTCCCACCGAATGCGATGCACCCGTGGGAAGCGCATGGCGATGCCAGATTTGTGGCGGGCGCTTTCATGGACGGAATCAAATGCCAGCTCTATCACCAGTTCCTTTTTCACTTCGCGCACAGGGCCAAAGCGGGCGGAGGTGTTGTTACGCACCCATTTATCCAGCTTTTTGAGTTCTTCGTCCGTAAAACCAGAATATGCCTTGCCCACGGGCAGCAATTGTTCGCCTTCCCAGCAACCAAAGGTATAATCTGAATAAAAAGAAGACCGCTTGCCATGTCCGCGCTGTGCATACATCATCACAGCATCAATCAGGCGCGGATCGCGCTTCCATTTATACCAGTGTCCTTTTGGGCGACCTGCAATATATGGGCTGTCCTTGCGCTTGAGCATAATGCCTTCAATCAGCTCGTCCTGATGTTCGGTTTGCGAGGCTTCGCGTAAAGCAATCACCTCTTCAAAATTGGTGAAGGGCAGGGGCGTGGAGAGCAATAATTGCGGGTGCGCATTGCGAACTAACCAATCCTGCAAGGTGATATGGCGGGCGGTGAGGGGGGATTGGGTGAGGTCTTCGCCGTCCAGTTCCAGCGCATCATAGAGCATCAGCCCTGCGGGGTGGGTTTGCATGAGTTTTTTGGAGGGTGCTTTTTTCCCGAGCCGTTGTTGCAATTCATTAAATGAGCCGACTTCTCCCTCACGCAGCACCAGCAATTCCCCGTCCAGCACGCAATGCGCATCAATTGCACTTACTATGTCGGGGAAGCTGTGCGAAATGTCGTCCCCCGTGCGCGAAAACAGCGCCTTGCCTTGCGGGGTGGAAACGAACTGCACTCGGATGCCGTCATATTTCCACTCTGCCTGCCAGTCCTGCGCATTAATATTTGCATAGTCATTTTCTTCCAGCGGATGCGAGAGCATGACAGGGTAAAAGGTCACGCGGTCTGATATATCGGGCTTTTCTGCTTTGCCATCCAGCCATTCAAGTAAATCCGTATAAGGCGGCTCCAACCCATGCCAGAGCGCTTCAATCTCGCTCACTTCCTTGCCGCCATATTCCGCCAGCACTTTTTTCACAAAACGTGCAGACATACCAATACGCAAGCCCCGCGTGCCGAGCTTCACCAATGCCCAGCGCTGCGCTGCGGTCATGTTGTCTAGCAGGGTAATCAGATAATCCCGCGTTTCCTGCTTATCCGAATCATGAAAGCGATCCACCACTTCGGAGAGTTCAGGCAATCGGTTCAGCCGCGCGGCATCAGGTGACGGTTCCCACAAATGCGAGACGGTTTCGGACATTTCACCGACATAATCATAGGAGAGTTCAAAGAGATATTCATCGGTGCGTTCAAGAATGAGTTGCTTAATCAGGTTGCGTTTGAACAGGTCAAATGACAGCGTCCCTGCAATGGCTGCCACTGCCCAGCCGCGGTCTGGGTCTGGTGTGTCTGCTAAATATTGTTTTAGCAGCGCTGCTTTTGCCAGATTGGAACTGGTATAATAGAGGCGGTCAAGGAGTTCTGCGAAGCGTTGCATGACACGGATTATGGTGCAGTGCTGTTCAAAAAACTATAAGTAAATATCGTAGTACACTAACTCTCCTCTCAAGGGAGAGTTAGAAAAACAGATAATTAGAATATATCTGCTCAAGATTCGGGTCATTCGCAATGCTGCTTGGAGTTACCAATTTATCGTCCAGAATCCGCATACGGCACTGCTCATATTTATAGGATTTATTGCGACATACAGTATGATCCTGCCAGCGTGCCTCAATCACTTTTTCAACCAGTGCGTTATCAATGTTCAGATCAGAGACTTTTTGCACTTTGCCAAGCAGGATTCCTACTTTTTTAAAGGTGATGTGCGGCAGCTCACTGCAATAAAGCGCGTCATTATCAAAGGAAAAATATAAGTCATAGGGCGTGCCAATATAGGCTTTTGCACGTTGCACCACATGCCGCGCTTGAGTGGGGTTGAGGTCTTTATGGCGATACACCGCATAACGCCCAGCAATGCCACGATCTATCCATTCTTCAAGTGGCATTTGCTGCACCATTTTTCCCGCTTCAATCACGAAAAATCCTTCAGGCGTTTTGTGAATAATGCCCATATGTGTCAGCACGCTGGAGGTTGCCATCATAATGGCATTGGATTGCCCACTATGCGAGGTGTGAAAAATCAAATCCCCTTCCTGAAATTCGGAAAAGTCGCGGTTATGGGTGAATGCAACATACACACTTAGCGCCACCATAATCAGAATATATCCGAGGAAAATTTTCTTTTTCATTACGAATAGTATAGCTTATTTATGGTGCGGTGCGCAAGCAATCAGCATTAACTAATTATAATATCACATAATTTAAAAATATATGTGACTTAGCACGCGCAATAAAGCAATCTATGCTAGTGATATTAAAAATTATCTCACCGCATCGGCTGCCCGTGCTGCGCATGTTCCAGCAGCCATCCTGCCACATCTTTCGCGGCGTAAGTGAACACGCCTGTCGCGCCTGCGCGTTTGAAACCGAGGAGGGATTCCAGCATCACTTTTTTCCAGTCTAGCCAGCCTGCATCACTCGCTGCTTTCATCATGGCATATTCGCCGCTGACCTGATATCCGAAGCAGGGCAGGGAGAAATGTTCGCTGACATGGCGTATCACGTCCAGATACGGCATTCCCGGTTTCACCATCACCATATCCGCGCCTTCGGAAATATCCAGCGCCACTTCGCGGATGGCTTCTTCACCGTTTGCAGGACTCATTTGATAGGTGAATTTATTGGCTGCGCCCAAATTTGCGGCACTGCCCACGGCTTCACGGAATGGACCATAAAACCCTGAAGCATATTTCGCGGCATAGGACAAAATCTGCACCAGTTCAAAATTATGATTGTCAAGCGAGGTGCGAATCGCGCCGATGCGCCCGTCCATCATGTCTGATGGGGCAATCACATCTGCTCCTGCCTTTGCCAGTGTGAGCGCTTGCGAAACCAGCACTTCTACGCTTTCATCATTCAAAATGCTGCCACTTTCAACAATGCCGTCCTGCCCGTGGGAGGTATAGGGATCAAGTGCAACATCACAAATAATCCCGATATTCAGCTTTTCCGCTTTGATGGCGCGCACGGCACGGCAGATGAGATTATCAGGGTTCAGCGCCTCACGCGCATCTTCCGTTTTCAGTTCAGGCGGCACAACGGGGAACAGGGCAATCGCCGAAATGCCAAGCTGCGCCGCCGCGCGGACTTCTTTGACCAGTTCATCAATGCTTAAGCGTTCCACACCAGGCATCGCGTCAATCGGCGTGCGTGTTGCTTCACCTTCCTGCACAAAAAGTGGCCAGACCAGATCATGTACGGAAAGCGAATGTTCCAGCACAAGATTGCGTGTCCACGCCGCTTTGCGGTTGCGCCTCATGCGCACTCGTGGGTACGCACCAAGATGAAGGATGTCGGTTGTTGATTTCACGCGGGCAACTTAGCGCAAAATCTGCTAAATTGCAAATGGCTTAACGTGAACATTGGCTCACGGTAAATTCCAGTTCTGCTTTGCTGGTGACGCGGTCTTTTTCGATGCGCTCTGGCGCGAAGAAATCCATCCGTTTCGTATGCTGATCCCGCGCGGCAACAAACACACCTGCGTCCTGAGATTCAATATTGTTCAGGCTGAATTGCAGCCCTGTTATGCCATCACTCTGATATTGCGCATTCATAGAAAGCGGAATCATTGCACCTGTGAAAATGATGGTCTTGTCTGTGTTTCCAAGCGCTTCCTTTAGTGCAGAAGCATTTTGCGCCATCGCATCTGTGCCATGAGTGATGATGATATTATGATGGTCATCCCGTGCAATAAGCTCCGCCAACTGCATTATATCTGCATCAGAAAAAAGCTGGCTGTCTTTCACGAATTGTGATTCTTCCTGAGGAGTTAACCAACGAAAATGATCCACTTTTTCTGCGCCTTTCATATCACGAACTGTTTGTTCTATCAGGCTTTCACTGGCGGGCAGGGTGCTGACATGGTGTGGTGGCTGATAGGGGTTGTCATAAGGTTCCGCATCTATTGTGCCACCAGTGCGTATCAGTAATATTCTATCAGTCATCATTTTCTTGTTTTAACATGTCATGCTGAGCGTTGCGGAACATCTTTTTGTTCTGTTTATGTGGTGAGATGGATTCTTCACAATGCTCGGAATAACGGAATTTAACTTATTTCGTCATCTTTATATGGATTATTACACTAAAAAGCGATAAAAAATATGTATGACAAAAAACGGTTTTATTCTTTCTGGCATTCAGCCAACGGGCAATATGCATCTGGGCAATTATCTGGGCGCGATTCGCAACTGGGTAAGTATGCAGGATGATTATGAATGTTACTTCATGCTGGCAGATATGCACGCGATTACGGTGAATTATGACCGCGCAGCCTTGCCAGACATGGTGCGGCGCACGGCTGCGGCATATATTGCCAGCGGGATTGATCCTGACAAATGCGCCATTTTTGCGCAATCTGCCATCCCTGAACATGCGTATTTAGGTTGGATATTTAACTGCCACACGCCGCTTGGCTGGCTCAACCGCATGACGCAGTTTAAAGAAAAAGCAGGCAAAAAGCGCGATATGGCGAGCATGGGCTTATATGGCTATCCTGTGCTGATGGCGGCGGATATTCTGCTGTATCATGCGTCTCATGTGCCAGTGGGGGAAGACCAGAAGCAGCATCTGGAACTCGCGCGGGACATTGCAGGCGCATTTAACCGTTTTTATGAAACAGAATATTTTAAGCTGCCAGAACCTGTGATTTTGGGGGAAACCACCCGAGTAATGAGCCTGCGTGATGGCACCAAAAAAATGAGTAAATCAGACCCGTCTGATATGTCACGCATTTTGCTGAGTGATGATGCGGATGCGATTGCTAATAAAGTGAAAAAAGCCAAGTCTGATATGGTGGAGGGGATGAGCTATAATGTAGCTGAGCGCCCCGAAGCGTCTAACCTATTGGCAATTTATGCTGCGGTGACAGGGCAAACCGTGAAACAAGCAGAAGCAGAATGTGCAAGCGATAGCTTCTCAGCGTTCAAAACTAAGCTAGCTGATGCGCTCATTGCGCACTTAGCGCCAATTCACCAAAAATTCACTACTTTGATGGATAATCCAGCCTATCTGGATGGTATCATTCGTGATGGGCAGGAAAAAGCGACCATCATCGCGCAAGATACAGTGAAAGAAGTGAAAGAACTGGTGGGGTTTTCGTTTTAGCGCGTGATACGGTTATTGTTTAGTTTAATACGATTTATCAGACGGTTGCTCTGGAAACCAATCTGGCACTTTGTTTATTTCTTTTTGAAAAAGCCAAAGCGATTATGGTATATCGCACTGGTGATTGCGGGGCTTGCACTGTTTGCAGCTTACGGACCAGACCCCAAACCCGAAATGGTGATGACGCAGGAAGAAGCGGCAAAATTGCTTGAACCAGACTATACCCGCGTGCAGTTGCCTGTGATCAACGGTCATATCAGTAACGGAAATTCGCGTTTTGCAAAACGCCTTGCGCCAAACCTTCCGCCGCATGAGCGTGAAATTTATTCCCGCCATTTTGATTATGCGATTCGTAACGTGCCGCAGGGAGATACGTATAAATGGGTACAGCATGAGGCATTTTTTGGCTCGCTCACAGTGGCGAAAATGTTTCAGGCAAAAAACGGGACATATTGTCGGAATTTTGAAGAATTACTCGCGCATCAAAACAAGGCGCAACGTTTTGTTGGCACTGCCTGCCAACGTCGTTCGGGAGGATGGTGCAAACTCAACCGCTCCAGCGCCCACACTTGCGAAATTGGCTCTGCCAGCACATGGGACATCTGGTGGCAGCAACTGTTTCAGTTTTAGAGAAGCGACGAAGAAAAATCTCAGAAGCTATATGCTATCTGAGAGTTAAAAAGATTATATGATAATTATTCTGTTTCTAATACCTTAAGGATATTTTCTTGAGAAAATAGCCAAGGTACATCGTGTCCGTTCACTAAGACTGTTTGCGTAGCGCCTTCTTTAATTTCCGCATATGTTTTGCGGTGATTGAAGTTTAGCTTTGCTAATGACCAATGCACAGAATAAGTTTGTTCATCTGTTGCAATTACTACGCCAGACTGAGTAGATGCATTGCGCCCTACAATGTCTTTTTCAGCAATTGTAATTGTTTTTTCTCTTGTAGGAACTGCCCAAACTAAATAAAAGACTACGCTTATAGCTATAAGAATAGTACCAATTTTGTTTGCAGTTTTTTGAGAAACAGGTCTATCCAAAAAATCAAACATGGTTATCACAAGGATTAAAGAATAATTGGACGTTACTAGGTAACGGAATTAAGAAATTCAGCAAGTTGAATACTAAATAATTAACCTTAAGTCAATCTAAATTACTTCCCTTTCTTCACATAAGGATTTTTGCCCGTACGCAACATCAACCGTATTGGCACACCTGGCATGTCAAAGGTATTGCGCAAATCATTCGTAAGGTAACGCACGTAAGATGCAGGCACTTCTTTGTTCATATTAGAAAATAGTGCAAAAGTCGGCGGGCGGGATTTGGTTTGCGTGATATAGCGGAATTTCAGGCGACGACCGCGCACCAGAGGTGGCGAATGCATAGACACCATATCTTCCAGCCAGAGATTGAGTTTGTGGGTGGGGATGCGTTTGTTCCATGTGTTGTAAATGCCTGCAACGGCTTCCATCAACTCATCCACACCTTTTCCCGTCGTTGCGACAATCGGCACAACGGGAATATTCTTCATTTGCGGCACAACGTCATGCAAACGGTGGTAAAACGCTTTGAGATACGCTTCGTTTATTTTAATTTCATCAGCTTTATTCAGCGCAATCACGCAGCCACGCCCTTCGCGCTCAATCAGACCTGCTAGGCTGTTATCCTGCTTTTCCAGTGGAATGGTGGCATCCAGCATCAAAATCACCACTTCGGCATATTGCAGGGCTTTCAGACTTGAACCCACAGACAGATGTTCCAGATCTTCAGCGATTTTGGCTTTGCGGCGCATTCCTGCCGTGTCCATAATGCGGTATTTCTGGTCATTCCATGTGACATGCACTTCAACAGAATCCCGCGTAATCCCCGCTTCTGGGCCAACCAGCACACGGTTTTCACCTGCAAGTGTGTTAGTCAGCGTCGATTTTCCTGCATTGGGGCGACCCAGAATGACTAAGCGGATTGGCTTATCCTTGCTTTCTTCTTCCTCAGGCAAGGCTTGCTCATAGGGCAGCAGCGCTTCATATAAATGCACCAGTCCTTCGCCATGTTCTGCGGAGACAGGCACTGCATCACCCAGCCCCAATCGCAAAATGTCATATAAGCCATCCTGCACCACGGCAGCGGATTCCGCCTTATTTGCCACCAGCACAATCGGCACATCAGTTGCGCGCAATATGCGGGCAAAGCGTTCATCTTCACCTGTCACGCCTGCGCGCGCATCCACCACAAACAGCAATACATGCGCGGTTTTGAGCGCTTCCATGCTCTGCTCGCTCATGCGGCCTGCAAGTGTCTTCTTGCCTAAATCTTCAAGTCCTGGCGTGTCCACCACTTCAAATTCCATGGGGCCGATGGAACCAACACCATATTTGCGGTCGCGCGTCACCCCTGGCATGTCATGCACAATCGCATCACGTTTGCCAACAAGGCGGTTAAACAGGGTGGACTTCCCAACATTGGGACGCCCTAAAATGGCAATGCGAAGCATGATTATTGCACCTTATACAGGGTTGAGCCGTAAGATAAAAGATAGGCTGCATCGTCTATAAATGCAGGGCTCGCTGCAATGGATGGCAGCAATTCATCATATCGGATTTCTGCTCCCTGAAGCGAATATTGCTGGATATATCCCGCATTATCCAGCACAACAAGCGTATTATTTAATAGAAACGGCCCATATCGGCGTGCAGAAATAATGTCACCTTCAGGTTTAAAGCGTAATGGTTTATACCATGCCATAACCCCTGTGCTGGCATTATGGGCAGAGAGATTTCCGTCATGAGAGACGGCATATAGCGCATCGTCACTAATCCACGGTGCATGGGTAATGCCCAGTTCCTGCTGCCATAATCTGCGTCCGCTGCCTGCCGCATCTGCAACCATCATGCCGTTGCTGTTTCCTGCAACAACCAGACGTTCCGTAATGACGGGGTTTGCATCCATGCCTGTCAGTTCGTTTATGGCAGCAAAGGTGGCTGAATTTTGTATAATATCAGCCCAGAGAACCTGACCCGTTGCGCGGTCAAGACGATATAATTCGCCTGAAGGATAGCCTATTAACACTGAATTGGAGCTGATGGCTGGAAGGGTGCTGCCAAAAATGCCAGATTCTGTATCTGAACCGCGATGTTGCCAGAGCAGTGACCCGTCGCCTGCATCCAGTGCAATTAATTCACTGCTGGCAGTCAGTATGAAGAGTTCACCACGATCGTAACGCAGTGATGATCTGAGAGGGAAACCAAGATCACGCTGCCAGACGACATTGCCATTTGCAATATCCAATGCGGCGACAATGCCTTTTCCATTAGATGCAAAGACCAGCTGGTTATTGGTTGCCAGACCTCCGACCAACATCAGTGTGTTGGTTTTGAGCGTAGCGCTGCGCCAGAGTTTTTTGCGAATGTTGCCGCGTTGATGCGCAGTGACCACGCCTCTGCCGTCCATTGCAATAACGGCCTGTTCTGAAAGCACGGGTGAGGGAGCGTGAGATGATACAATCCAGTCATTGCCATCACCCACCGTCACTTTTTCGCTAATATTCTGCAGCAGACTGCCTTTGATATGCCCTTTTTGCTGTGTTGCATCGCCGCCTTCCTGATTCCAGCGAGTAACGCTGGCTGCCTCAGATAATTGCACATCATCCAGTGCAGTCTCATCCAGCATAATGCGGCGTTTATAGCTCATGACATCTATTCGGGAATCATTTGATGGTTCGGTGATTTCACTCACATTTTTATCTGAAAAAAGACTGGTGGTTTTATCCCAGCCACGTTCCATCGTGCCACACGCGCCAAGTGCAGCACACATAAAAATAGCATGAAAACTTAGTTTTAAAGATCGGTTATTGTTCTGTAGCATCTTTTTCTGACGTAACATTTTTTTGCTCAGCAGATTCTGGTAGGTAGTTCTGCAATATCGTGGATGCACGCTGGCGCATGGTTGGCGGTGCTTCCGCGTCATTTGCTATGCGTGAATAGATGCTGGCAGCTTCCTGCAGTTTATTATCCTTGATTAGCTGTAACGCACGTTGTTCCATTTCTGTGAAGCGATAAAAACTATTGCCTGATGTTTTTTCATCCGCAATTGTGTTGCCTGACAGATAAATATGGAACCATTCACGATAGGGTTTTGGCATGGTGCTGTCTTTCGAAAAATCCTCTGCAAGCTCACGCGCGGTTTTTTCATCACCCATATTATATTTCAGTTTGACCAGCCATATTTTGGATAATGTCTCAAAGGGCACGCTGCCAGACTCGCTCAGTTCTTCAATGATTTTAAGCGCCTGCGCATTATTGCCCTTTTCAGCCAGTTTCACTGCTTCATAAAGCGCGAATGTCATATCTTCCTGTTTGGATTCAACATGGTTGTTCCATAGCACATACACAATTGTCAGGATGATAACTGCTCCTGTCAGCCAGATAACATACTTGCCGACCGCATCCCAAAGCTGTTGAAATTTTTCATTCCGTACCGCTTCGTCCACTTCGCGGAAAATGCCTTCATCTTCACTCATAATCTGCTTACTCCCACTCAATCGTTCCTGGAGGTTTACTGGTAATATCATAGACCACGCGATTAATGCCACTGACTTCGTTTATGATGCGGTTTGAGACGCGGCTCAAAAACTCATGATCATAATGATAATAATCGGCCGTCATACCATCAGTTGAAGTGACGGCGCGTAATGCGCAAACATATTCATACGTGCGGTTATCACCCATCACGCCGACTGTTTTCACTGGCAACAACACGGCAAATGCCTGCCAGATAGCGTCATATAACCCAGCATTGCGAATTTCTTCGATATAGATAGCATCTGCTTTTTGCAAAATTTCGACTTTTTCAGGATCAATCGCGCCAGGAATGCGGATGGCAAGCCCAGGACCAGGGAAGGGGTGACGCCCAATCATGGCTTCAGGAAGCCCAAGTTCCAGCCCCAATTCTCGCACTTCATCTTTGAACAGTTCGCGCAAAGGCTCAACCAGTTTCAGCTTCATGCGTGCAGGCAACCCGCCGACATTATGATGGGATTTAATGGTAACGCTAGGACCGCCGTGGAATGAGACAGACTCAATCACGTCAGGATAGAGTGTGCCTTGCGCAAGAAAATCTACATTCTCAATGCGTTTTGCTTCCTTTTCAAACAAATTGATGAAGGTTTCGCCAATGATTTTGCGTTTTTTTTCTGGGTCACTGACGCCGTTTAAGCGTTCTAAAAAGAGCTTCCCTGCACTGATTTTGATGAATTTCGCGCCAATGTCATTTTCAAACATCTCGCAGACCTGTGCCACTTCGTTGGCGCGAAGAAGTCCAGTATCTACGAAGATACAAGTGAGTTGTTCACCTAATGCTTCCTGCAAAAGCGCAGCAACAACTGAAGAATCAACACCACCGCTTACTGCTGCAAGCACATGCCCATCGCCTACATAATTGCGGATGTCATTAATCGCGCGGGTTTTAAATGATGCCATGCTCCATGTGTCTTTGCACTCACAGATATTGCGAGCGAAGTTTTCCAGCAATTTTTTTCCATCTGGAGTGTGCATCACTTCGGGGTGGAATTGCACGCCGTAATATTTTTCTGCTTCATTGGCGATGGCACCAAATGGTGCAGATGGTGTGGTGGCCACAACTTCAAACCCTTGCGGGATGGCTTCTACGCGGTCACCATGACTCATCCAAACTTGATGCGATTCGCCTTTGTTCCATACGCCTTCAAACAAGGCGCACTCTTTGGCAACATCAATATATGCCCGTCCAAACTCACGGTGATCTGCGGGCAGCACATCCCCGCCGAGATGTTTGCAGAGCAACTGCATCCCGTAACAAATGCCAAGCACTGGCAATTTGGAATCCAGCAAAATTTGCGGTAATTTCGGTGAAAAATCTTCATGCACAGAGGCAGGACCACCAGAGAGAATCACGCCGTTAGGGTCTAGTTTCTTCAGCGCGTCTTCTGCCAGATGCACAGGCACGACTTCACTATACACCCCCGCTTCACGCACGCGACGGGCAATAAGCTGAGTGACCTGTGAGCCAAAATCAATGATGAGGATGGTGTTGTTTTTCATAGCTTACGCTTTTAGCGGAACTGGCAAAATGACACAAGTCTAATATGAATTTACGTATTAAGACTATTACAGACAATTGCATAACTTTAATTTTTGTCATGCTGAGCACAGCGAAGCACCCACAAACTCTTGCGCAAGCGGCTCTGGATGCTTCAGTCGCTTTGCTCCATCAGAATGACGAAGTGATAGCTATGTGATTGTCTAAAACTATATTTAACGCCACAAATTATAGTGCAATTTGTTTACTCAAACGGGTCTTTCACCAAAATCGTATCTTCGCGCTTGGGAGAGGTGGAAAGCATCGCCACGGGACATTCAATCAATTCCTCAATGCGACGGATATATTTGATGGCGGCAGCAGGCAAATCTTTCCAGCTTTTGCAACCAAATGTGGTGTCACTCCAGCCTTCGATTGTTTCATAAACTGGTGTGACTTTGGCTTGTGCGCTTTGTGCTGCGGGATAGTAATCCAGCGTTTCGCCGTCCAACTCATAACCCACGCAGATTTTCAGTTCATCGAAGCCGTCCAAAACGTCCAGCTTGGTAAGGGCAATGCCATCCACACCACCAATCTTCAGGGCTTGGCGCACCATGACCGCATCAAACCAGCCACAACGACGCGAGCGCCCTGTAACCGTGCCAAATTCATGACCGCGTTCGCCGAGGCGTTGCCCCACTTCATTTTCCTGCTCTGTTGGAAACGGTCCGCTGCCTACGCGCGTGGTGTAGGCTTTGGTGATGCCCAGCACGAAGCCCACGGAAGAAGGTCCAACACCAGAACCTGCGCAGGCTGCGCCTGCAACCGTGTTGGAGGATGTCACAAACGGATATGTTCCATGATCAATATCCAGCATAGAGCCTTGCGCACCTTCAAACAAAATGCGCTGGCGGTTTTTCTTTGCTTCATCCAGCGTGCGCCAAACGGGCTTTGCATATGAAAGCAACTTGTCTTTCACGGGATTTATTTTGTCTAAAATATCCTGCTTGGTGACTTCTGTCATGTTTGCTGCTTTGAGCATGATGTTGTGGTGCGCCAACAATGCATCCAGCTTCGCATCTAACACTTCTTCATCTGCCAAATCACACACGCGCAAGCCACGGCGTGCGATTTTATCTTCATAAGCAGGACCAATGCCACGTTTGGTCGTGCCAATCATGCCTTTGCCGCGTAATGTTTCCGCTACGCCGTCAATTTGCTGATGAATCGGCAAAATCAGGGTGGCATTTTCAGCAATCTGCAAATTCTCAGGCGTAATGTCCAGCCCTTGCTTGCCGACTTGTTCAATTTCTTCAAATAACGCGCACGGGTCAATCACCACGCCATTGCCGATGATGCTCAGCTTTCCGCCACGCACCACGCCAGAAGGCAGCAGGCTGAGTTTATAGGTTACACCATTCACCACCAGCGTATGCCCTGCATTATGCCCGCCCTGAAAGCGCACAATCACATCTGCACGTTCAGACAACCAGTCCACGACCTTGCCTTTTCCTTCATCTCCCCATTGAGAGCCTATAACTGCTACATTGCTCATGAAACTGTCTCCTTGATTGTCTTAAATGATGCATCACGCAACCCTTTTGCTTCTTCATAAGGGGTTGCATCTGAAATAATATGTTCTTCTGACCTGGCTGGAAATGCAATATCAGACTGCATCAGCTTTTCCATATAAAGTGTTAAACCACAGCCATGTTTACTCTCTGCATAATCATAGCTTCCGCCGCGTCCGATTTCCTGTTTGGTTTCAGCATCCAGTAAGGTGAAGCAAATGCCGTTGTGATAAGGAAAGTCCTCTGTGTCCAGTGCATCTGTAATCACGCTGACATGTTCAAACCGTGCTTCAATTTCCTCTTTTAATGCATTTACTGGGTGAAGCGCCTGTTGCACTGTTTCGGAATAACGTGCTTTCTCGTTATGCAGCAATGCCACAATGTCCTGTCTGGCAGTCACGTCATCATGCAATGAATCACTGTCTTTGTTGTAAATTGCTTTGCGCAGTTCTGGCGTGGCGGTGGGGCAAAGCTGTTCCAGCAAGCCTGCAATGCACAAGGTAATCACCAGTTTTTTGATTCCAAGCGTTTCCAGTGCTTCCAATGTTGCTGTCAGCACTTCCAGCGGGTCAGCATGTGCCCCTATCATTTCAATGCCTGTCTGACGTAGCTGCCGCCCAGAAAATGCGCCATGTGGTGCAGTGCTGCGCAGAATATTTCCTGCATAAGACAGCCGTGCGATAGGTGTGTTTTTCAGCAATCTTCCTGCAATACGCTCAATTTGCGTGGTGATGTCTGCCCGAAGCGCCATCATGGTTTGGGAGGCAGTGTCCATCACACGAAAACTCTGTGCATTATAGACGTTGCCTTTGCCCGTCAGCAATGACGCTTCATATTCCATCAAAGGTGGGGAAACCTGCTCATATCCGAATAATGCGAATCTATCCAGCAACTGATTCATCACAAAACGTTCATGCGCTGCGTCAGGATGCATCACATCACGCAAGCCTTCAGGCAGCAAAGTGGGCAGTGATGGTTCTGTTTTCGTCATGCGGTGTTTTAGATTATATTATGGTTAGAATCAGCACAGACGCAACATTGCGTTTGACAACCTTACCTAATCTATTTTTTAATTCAGGTCAATTACGAGTTAAAACGATTATGTAACTTTGGTTCGCGTCATTCTCAAGCGCAGTGAAGCATCCATCTTTCCGTTTATGCAAGAGTTTCTGGATGTTTCGCTGCGCTTAATATGATGATATTATCTATTATGTAATGGTCTTAAGGTGATTTATTTCATGCATTTTCCTGCATAAGCAGTATAAGTATTTTTATGTCTCAATCTTCATCAAATGCCAGATTATATGTGTTCGTTATTATTGCCGCTGTGGGGATGTGGCTGCTTTCAGGCATCATTTTCCTCAATGAGGAGAAGCTGGAAGAACAGACAGGCGCAGATGCATCTTCCCAGCAAACCAGCATTGAAGTGCTGTTGATTGAACGTCAGACCCTGCCTCGCACTGCAGAGATTTACGGAGTAACGCAAGCGCAGCGTGATGTGAATTTATCAGCCAAAACGCAGGGTGAAGTGCAGCAGATTCTGGCGAAAGAAGGCGCATTTGTGAAACGTGGTGCGCCGATTGTGCGCATTGATATGCAGGATCGCAAGGAACGGCTGGCAGCAGTGAACGCGCTGGTGGTGCAACGCCAGCAGGAATATGAAGCAGCGCTGAAGCTGAAAGAAAAAGGCTTTGAAAGTGATGTATCGCTCGCCCGCGCCAAAGCCGCGCTGGATTCCGCAAAGGCAGAGAAAAAGTCCATCGAAATGGATATTGGCTTCACCACCATTCGCGCACCTTTTTCTGGCATATTGGAGAAAATCAATGTGGAAGAGGGGGACTTTGCAGGCGTTGGCGTGTTCGGCGTGGAAGGTTCCATCGCGCGGATGCTGGACTTAAACCCGTTACTTGCGGTGGGAGAGATCTCTGGCAAGGAGCGCAGTTTTTTGAACAAAGGCGCTTTTGCGAAGGTGATCTTTCCTGATGGCACATCCTATGAAGGCACTGTCAGCTATGTTGCGCAGGCAGCCACAGAAGCCAGCCGTTCATTTCCTGTGGAAGTGTCTATTCCAAATGATGACTACCAACTGGCAGCGGGAGTGTCTGTAACTGTGAAAATCTCGCTGGGGGAGATGCAGGCGCATATTATTCCATCTTCGTTATTATCACTCAATGATGATGGCACATTGAGCGTGAAAGCATTAAATGAGGATAATACTGTTATCAGCTATGAGGTGAATGTGGTAAACGAAGCGCAGGAAGGTGTGGTTGTGGACGGATTGCCAGAGCGCATACGCATCATTTCCAGTGGACAGAATTTTGTAAGCGTGGGTGAGACGGTTGCGCAGGAGCGTATAAGCACTGCACCATAAAACATTCTTGGCAAGCGGCGCATTTGCGCATATATAAAGAGAATGAAAACATTACACGTCAAAAATCTCAAAATCTCTAATTCACTTCCGTTTACGCTGATTGCAGGCCCATGCCAGATGGAAAGCCGTGACCATGCCATGATGGTGGCTGAAAAGCTCAAAACCATTACGGATAAATTAGGGATTGGCTTCATCTATAAAACATCGTTTGATAAAGCGAATCGCTCCAGCATTTCCAGCCAGCGCGGCGTGGGGCTGGATGCGGCATTGCCTGTGTTTGAAGAAGTGGGCAAAACGTTTAATTGCCCTGTGCTGACGGATATTCATAGTGAAGCGCAGTGTGAACAGGTCGCTCCACATGTGGACATTTTGCAGATTCCTGCGTTTTTATGTCGCCAGACGGATTTGTTGTTGGCAGCAGCGAAAACGGATTGCGTCATCAATGTGAAAAAAGGGCAGTTCCTTGCACCGTGGGATGTGAAAAACATTGCCACCAAGCTGGAACATGGTGGAACGGAAAAAATTATGCTGACCGAGCGTGGTGCGTCTTTTGGGTATAACACACTGGTGACCGATATGCGCTCGCTCAAAATCATGGCAGATGATACAGGCTATCCTGTGATTTTCGACGCCACGCATTCGGTGCAGCAGCCTGGTGGGCTTGGTGGTGCATCTGGCGGGCAGCGTGAATTTGTGCCAGTGCTGGCGCGAGGAGCAGTGGCAGTGGGCGTAGGCGGACTGTTCATGGAAACCCACCCAGACCCAGACAACGCCCCAAGCGACGGACCATGCATGATGCCACTGGATGATATGGAAGCAACGCTGACGCAGTTGAAGCGTCTGGATGATGTGGTGAAGGGGTTTTAGGGTTTGTTATCTTAAATTGAACTTAGATTACTAAAGGAATGGTATAAAAAATGACACTGGTTGTAAAATGTGACTCAATACCACATATGCCAGTAATGTTTGCTGATTGTTTAATTAGCAGAAGTTCATGGGATGAGGCGCTTTTGAATGCTAATTTGCCTTCTTCAACTGATATGCATCATGAACATCCCGCTAGAGATTTGGGAATAATCTCAGGCTTGAGAAGGAAAATTTGTATTATCCGACCTAATTTGATTATTGGATGGAGCGGAAGTCTGCTTTTTGCAGAAATCTTCTTTAAAGATTTAGAAAAATTGCTAAATAATTCAAAATATAGCGATAGACTTTTGGATGCTGTATCTGACGCTTATAAAATTGATGAAAAAGTTTATGAAGGAAGCTTACAATTAATAGCAATTTACGCTAAGTCAAAAAAAGAATTTCCTTTTGTAACAATGGGTCCAGCTTTAATGGCTTATACACATAGATATAAAACATGCGTTGCAATAGGTAGTGGTTCAAATGAGTTTGTTAAAAATATACATGAGTCATCAGCAAATCCTGTAGAACAGTTTCATCATGATGAAAGCAGCCAACCAACAAACATGCACGCAGCAGCATTCAGAGCACTTAGTTTAACATATAACTATTTTGGTAGAGAATATTTTACCTATCATGCTAGTCCACTTTTAGAATGCTATGGTGGTATGTATGAAACAGCATTATATAACCCTCAAAACGAGGCATTTGAATATTTGGATAATATACAAATTAGTTTCTGTGAATTATTGGAATATGATCCTATTAAATATCCTGGACAGTTTAGAGATGTTGTAGATCCCTTGATATTTCAAACATCACGACAAAATGGTGAACTCATATACGATAGATATGAGCCAACTAGAAAAAACTCGCCAAAGAAAGATTACTTTTTTAGCAAAGGCTATAAATTGGGTAAGAAGAGATTTACTGCAAAAAATATTGGAAGAGATTGTGGAAAGTCTAACACCTTATTGGGAAAAATATCTGTAATATACGTGTATTCACGAAGTGAAAAAGCGCCTTTTGGGTACGGAACATATATTCAATGTTCTGGTAGCAAGCAGCCCTTTGTTAAAATGAAAAAAGAAATTGGAAGCAGAAAGACAACTTTTTACACCAAGACTTCAAGAGGAAAAAATGATATACCCGATATTATAGAAAGCTTTGGAATTAAAATTACTGGTGAGTTACCAAAGTACGAAAAGGATAAAAAGTGTATAGAAAGCTAGTTTCCAAAAACTACTTAATCAACCGCTCTTTCGGGAAGCTCACATAAATCCGATTCACGTCGTTCTTAGTCATCTGCGTTTGCAGTTTTCCGCCAAACAGAGAAACCAGCATTCGCGCCAGTGCGAAGTTGATGGATTCACTTTTTACTAAAGGTATCCGCCCCATTGGGCGCATTTGCTGAGCGCCGCTTGCTGGTTTTTTATCCAGAAAAATATCCTGCGAATGCGGTTGGGAGAGATATTTGAACTGGATGCCAAGCTCATATTGTCCATTATCGTCATAATCTGGCTGCACGGTGATAAGGATGGAATTGCCCTGCGCCAAAGTTGCGCCAGCGCCGCAGAGAATATTTTTAATAATCTGTGAAAAGCGATCTTCGTCAATCAGCAATACGGGCAGATTGTCAGCAATTTTCAGCTTCACATCAATATGTTTAAATTGCGGATATTCGTGGAACTGGCGGAGTGCTCGGTGAATAGTGAAGGAGAGGTTCACCGATGATTCACGCATGGTGATGTTGCCATATTCAAGCTCTGCGACTAGCTTCACATCTTCCACCATCTGCTGCAGATAATGCAGGCTGATGCTTGCCTCATGCACATGCTCATTATTATATTTCCCTCCCTCCATTGTGGCTAGCAGTTCCAGTTTTTTCAGCGCCTGCTCAATGGGGGTCTGCAATTCTTTTGCGATGATATGCAGGAAATCACTACGGACTTTGGTAAGCAACTGCGTGGTCTCTTTCAGTTTGGTCAGAAAATGATTTTTCAGGTTTAACTCGCGCTCGGTGCGGTGTTGCTCGGTAATATAGTCTGAGAGTTTTTTAATCTGATGTGACAGACGCTCAATTTCCACAGGGCCGCCACTTGGAAGCGGCTGAAAGGCGCGACCTGCTGCAATATCAGAGGTGATTTTTGATAGTTTTTCCACGGGCTTGATCACGCGCGTGCGCACCATCCATAATAGGCTCAGCAGGAAGATGGCGATTATAAAAATCTGTATCAAGCGCCCTTTAAGGATATTGAAGATGCCGTCATTCTGCAAGACAGGGTTATAGGTCAGATGGACAATATAGGGAAATTGCGATGATGTATCATAATAGCTGAATGCGGTGTTCGGCGAAAAGAGAGTGGGTTTGCTTAAAATGCCCTGCGGTTCTGCTTCTACATCCTTTTCCTGCATGGCCTTGACAAATCTTGGGTCAAAATCCGCTTCTACCGCAGGGTTCTGCGCATCTGCACTGGCAATCACTGAAAAGGTTTTTGTATATATGGAAAAACTCATATTGGAGTCTTTCACAATGTTTCGCAATTCTTCCGTCAGACGCGAGATGTTCATGCTGAACACAATAATGCCAATAAAATTGCCTTTATAATCAGTCACGCCAAGGCTTACAGGCAGAATCCATATATCGGATACTTTGCCTTTAATTGGGCGGCCAATATGCACTTCCCACGGGGCAGTGAATGATTTTTTGACATAGTCACGATCGCTTGCATCACTGACTTTGTTAAGCACGCCCACGCTGGAGCTCATGACAATATCCTGATTTGTGTCTATCCACAAAAACTCATCGCTGACGATTTCCTTGTTTTTCTTGTCAAAAGAGCGGAGCAATTCGGCAATTTCATCTTCATTATCTGTGCCGATCTGCACAATCTGCCGAGCGAGCGATTCCAGAATATATGAGGCGCTTTTAATTTCCACAATCAAAGTGCGGTCAATGCGCAATGCTTCGCGTTCCATCGCGCTGATGGTGGATTCACTATAGGTTTTAAACGTGCTATGCGCCACCCAGAGCGAAATGACAGCAATAAATATCATAATCACCACAAACAGCACGATAAAATCGCGCGAAACAGAAGGGGATGCGTTACGATATACGGTCATATTCGGTCAGGCACAGTTGTGGACTCGTGATGCTTGTAGCACGAGAATGTCAAACGGTAAAGTAACAGTATCACTACAGACGCCATTTAGACGTTATAATGCAAGAACTGTTGCTAATCTATTAATGCTGCCAACCCGCCACCATATTTAATCGCTGCGTAGGCCGTGTAAGTTGCCCAGACCAGAACCATTAAAGGCACACCTGCTTTCAGATAATCCGCGAATTTGTAATGCCCTGGTGCCATGACCAGCAAATTGGTCTGATAGCCGATAGGCGAAGCAAAAGAACAGCAATTAGCTGCAAAAATAACCGCATAGACAAACATTTGTGGCGGCATTCCAAGTGAGATAGCACTGCTGACGGCAATGGGGGTGAAAATGAGTGCGGTGGCATTGTTGCTGAGTACATTAGTAAGTACCGCCATGAGGGCAAATAACGCAGACATAATCCATACAGGATGAACGCCAACCATAGTCGAAATCATCTCTTTAGCAAGGAATTGTGCGCCACCAGTCACTTCCAGCGCGTGCGCCATTGCCATCCCCGCCACTACGAGCAATATCACCTGAATATCTATGGCGCGCAATGCCTGCCGTGGGGTCAGGCAGCCAAACAGCACGCAACCTATTGCGCCCAGCATTGCCGCAAAATAAACGGGGAGTAGTTCAAATGCAGAGCAGCCAATCACAGCGGCAAACAGGATATTCGCGCGACGTGCCATTTTCTTTGAAGGCAGTTCACGGCGCGACCATTCCATCAGCATCATGTCACGGCTGTCGCGTATCGCTTCAATATCGTCACGTGTGCCCATCACCATTAATACGTCACCCGCAGCCAGGCGGCTTTCTGTCATGCGGGTGGTGATCATGCGGGAGCGGCGCTGAATGCCCAGCACGGTGCAGTTGTAATTATGGTAAAAACCAATCTGCTCAATATTTTGCCCAATCATTTTGGAAGCGGGCGCAATCAGCACTTCCACAATGTTGAGATTATCTGCCTTTTCTGATGTTTCGTCATTTTCAGATGCCACATCCAGCGCGGCGATGCGGCTGAACATATTTTTATAGACAGGGTCTGTGACCAGCTTATAAAGCGATTCTTTTGTGACCGTCAGCACCAAAACGTCAAATGGTTTAATGCGCAGATCATCATTAAAAGGGGGGAGGTACGCATGTTCGCGGCGTTGCAGCATTTTGAACGTAATATCTTCAATATCCAGCATTTCCTTGTTTTGCGTCACCTGTTTGCCGATTAGGTCAGACCCGACTGGCACTTCCAGCTGAATCACAAATTCTTTGCTATCTTCCGCCACCAGATCACTTGCCAAAGGAGCGCGGTTGGGGAGGAGTTTTGGCAATATAAATATCGTATAGACAAAGCCGACTGCCGCAATCCACAAGGCAGGTTCGGTAAAATCAAACATGCCCAAAGGCTGCATACCCATTGTCACCAGTGAGCCTGATACAAGCAGGTTGGTGGAGGAGCCGATCAGCACCAGCGACCCACCCAGCATGGAAACATAGGATAGCGGAATCATCACCTTGGATGCAGAGAGCCGCATTTCCTTAGCAATTGCCAGCATGATGGGAATGAATACGACTACGGTAGGCGTATTATTAATGAATCCACTAATTAACAATACACCCAGCAATGCGGCGATGATGGCTAGGCGGTATTTATTCTTAAACCATTTGAAGATCATCTGGGTGATGATATTGAGCGACCCCGTGTTCACAATCGCCTGTCCCAGAACAAGCAGCGATAAAACCGCGATGAGGGCAGGGTTAGCCAGTCCTTTTAAAAAGTCTGCTGGCTGAACATTGTAGCCTCCGCCCGTTGGCTTGGGGTAAAAATGAAATAACCCAATGATGACAATTAAAATGCCCAAAGAGACCAGTTCAATCGGAAATTTGTCTGTTGCATAAACAATAATAGCTACCAGAATCAACCCCAGCACTGCCCAAAGGTGAAAATTTTCCATCAGCGATGTTAGCATCATATCCATGAGAGTGGCTATAACGTGACAACGGAAAAAAGTCACGTAATTACTGATTTGTAATACCAGATTTTACTGATTTCTTTATGAAATCTGCGTATAATGACAATATGAAAATACTAGTAGCTGTGAAAAGAGTGGTGGACTATAACGTCCGTATTCGTGTGAAATCAGATCAAAGCGGAGTGGAGCTGGACGGTGTTAAAATGTCCATGAACCCGTTTGACGAAATTGCGGTGGAAGAGGCGCTTCGGCTGAAAGAAGCGGAGACTGCAAGTGAGGTTACGGTGGTGTCTATTGGTGCAGATACTGTAGTGGAGACACTTCGCGCAGGCTTGGCAATGGGGGCAGATGCGGCGACGCATATTAAAACAGACGCAGTCATTCAGCCTTTAGCAGCAGCAAAGTTGTTGGCGGCATACACAAAACAATATGCACCAGATATGGTGATTCTTGGCAAGCAAGCCATTGATGATGACGCGAACCAGACGGGACAGATGTTAGCCGCATTGCTTGGGTGGGGGCAGGCGACGTTTGCTTCAAAGGTGAAAATTGCAGATGGTGCAGCCACGGTGACCCGCGAAGTGGATGGCGGGTTGATGACGGTGAAAACGCCCTTGCCATGTGTGGTAAGCACAGATTTGCGTTTGAATGAACCGCGCTATGCTTCCTTGCCGAATATTATGAAAGCACGTTCCAAGCCTGTGGATGTGGTGGAAGCGGAGTCACTTGGTGTGAATGTTGCGCCACGTTTCACGGTGGATAAGGTTGAACCGCCGAAGAAGCGTGAGGCAGGCATCAAAGTGCCAGATGTGGACACGTTGATTGAGAAGTTAAGAAATGAAGCGAAGGTGTTGTGATGAATAAGGTTTTAGTGATTGCGCAGCCAGCGCACGGAATAAGTGAGATTGATGCAGCAACCTTATGTGCCGTAAGCGCAGCCGGGCAGATGGGCGGTGAGTTGCATCTGTTGGTGGCAGGTGAGGGTGTTTCAGCGTATGCGGATGCAGCTAAAGCAGTGCAGGGAGTGGCGCAAGTGCATGTGGCAGAAAACGCAGTCTATTCGCACATGCTGGCAGAACCAGTGGCAGAATTGGTGGTGCATCTAGTGGAAGGCTTCTCGCATATCGTGACTGCTGCAACAACCACAGGAAAAGACATTGCCCCACGCATTGCAGCCTTGCTTGATACACAACAAATATCGGACATAACGGCGGTGCAGAGTGAGAGCAGTTTTACACGACCGATTTATGCAGGGAATGCCTTTGAAACCGTAACGCTGAATGACGCGCAAAAGGTGATTACTATTCGCCCGACGGCGTTCGACAAAGCAGAAGCAACTGGTGGCAGCGCAGAACTTGGCACGGTTGACTTTGTTGCCAGCCATGCGCCAACGCAATTTGTGTCTATGGAAGGTGGTGATTCGGATAAGCCAGACTTAGCTTCTGCAAAAGTGGTCATCTCTGGTGGTCGCGGATTGGGGTCAGGCGAGAATTTTGATATTATCAATGCATTGGCAGATAAACTTGGCGCAGCCGTAGGCGCATCCCGCGCGGCGGTGGATGCGGGGTATGTGCCGAATGATTACCAAGTCGGGCAGACAGGCAAAATCGTTGCACCAGATTTATATATTGCCGTAGGAATTTCAGGCGCAATTCAGCACTTGGCAGGGATGAAAGAATCCAAGGTGATCGTGGCAATCAATAAAGATGAAAACGCACCGATATTTGATGTGGCAGATTACGGGCTGGTCGCAGATTTATTTGAGGCTGTGCCCGAATTAACCGCTAAAATATAAGCATTTTATTATTTATTTTTCGTTAATTTTATATTAATATATGGGTTATGGCGAATAATTATAAAGATGGTTGGATAATCGCAACGCTTGCCGTTATGGTGCCGATTATCATGATGTTTGTTATCATTGTGCCGATCTATCTTGGCGCACTGATTGGGCTGCATTTTATTTATGATGGTGTTATCTGGTCTGTCTGGAGCAATTATGACGCGGTCATTTATACATATCAGCAGCTTTACGAGCAATTTGAAGCCTATCCCTCGCTCACCTTCTGGAATTTCCTCGCGCCAAAATTTGCCTGTCTGACTTTAGGTATTATTCTGAGCCTGGCATTTGGCGGGTTATTTGTGAACTATGTTCGCGGCGTGTTTCGTTATGATTAGAAAAAATACCCGCTATATAGCGGGTATTAGATGATTAATTTAGATAATATCGTATGCCTGTTAGAGTGCTTGTTATTAGGTCATAATGCTGGTTAAAACCACCACTCATGCTATTAAACAATTTTGAGATATAATGAATCTCGTTTTTTGACATTCTGCTTGTAAAGACAGGAATGCTATTTTTTAGTCTGTCTCCGTGCTTTTGTCTCACATCATATTTCAACTTACCAAGTTCATACTCCAGTTCCATAATCATACATGCCGCCAGCGACATTTCTGCATACGGAGCGTTTGCTTCATCACGTAATGCCTGAATCCATTTTGCCCAATTATATCTTCGACTGTTACAAATGGCGACTTTATAGTCCAATAATAACAGTGTCTGACATAATGGCTTTTGTTCATACTCTACCAACATCACAATGAATAATATGGTTCTGAAGTCAAATTGTTGGCTATAAAAGCGTCTATACACTTTATCGTACATATTCCAGAAGTTTTTATATGCAAAGTAGCATGACATGATATTCTGCAGTATATCGTAGCGCCACTTTTTCTTAGTATATAAGGCTACAAAGATTAGTAGCTGTACGTAGTTTCGGGCATCCCATTTAACGCATTCAACATGAAACCAACTGGCTCTTTGCTTATATTGCTCAAAATAGTAATATTCATCGCGAATCGTCAAATTAAAAAAATGTACTTTCAATGCCATATACGCCAATTGCGGAGCATGATGTCTAGAATAAATAAAACATGCCAGATATGGAGCGGCATAGTCTCTGCAATACTGATCCATCTGACTGTATGATAATATGATGCTGTCACAATAAGTGAACATCTCATGATGCAGTTTAATGATCTCAGTATTATAGAGATGAGTCAGAAACATCAGTTCCAGAAAATTCATTCTTTCATATTCATTTAATAATGTATCAAATGAACATAGACCAAAAGGATTCTCTGAAGATACTTTCAATTTGTGGCAAGCCGCAGAGAAATTATTGAGACTTCTTTCAACTTTTCGTTTTTCAGATCTGCTAAGAGTTTGAGCAGATAAAAGGTCGCTAAGCTTTTTCATAACAATACCCGAGTTTTTTCGAGTATCTGTTTTGATCCACTTAACCCAGCAGTCCATCGGAATTGTTCTTTTTAGAACCATTTGCATAAACTGAATTCAACATTAATCTTGATAGCGTAGTAAAAATTTTTGTTCAAGAAGAAATATATTGAAAGACTGAGAGATATAAGAATAAGCTTTAAAGCAAGCTGCCCTGTTCAGTGACTGGCTGCGCTGTTTTTTTCTTCCTCTGCGGTGAAGTGCCACCTGCTTTATGTACCTGCACATCACCATCTTTAAATGTCAGTGTCATGGTAGCAGATGCTGCTTTGGTGGAGGTAACCAGCTTGCCTTTATCATCCGTCACATATGCAAAGCCGCGTTGCAGCACGCTTTCATGGCTGAGCAGTTTTAGCATTTGTACGGCATTGTTCAGCGCCGTCACTTTACCATCCTGCAGCAACTGCATATTGCGGTTTAATGCATTTCCTGCCTGCAACACTCGCTCCTGCTGCGCCTGCAATTTCTCATGCAAAGAGGTGAGGGATGGCAGTCCTTTCATCAGCAGATTTAGCCTGTCCTGCTGGCGGGGCAGTTGTTGCAGCAGACTGCGACTGAGGCGTTCACTCAGGAACTGCATATGTTGGCGTTTTTCATTCTGGCGTTGCAAAATGAGGGTGGGTGAAAGTTGCGTGGCGCGTTGATTGAGCAGTTGTTGTAAGCCATTCAGCCGTGCATTTGCCGCCCCTTGCAGACGCTCGCTCCATTCATCCAGCCGTTGCATGTTGTTTTCCAGCAAGGTGGCGGGATTAACTAGACCACGCGCCAGCCCTTCCAGCTTTTGCTGCTGCTGTTCATGATGGCGCAGCATGGTGCGTTGCAAGCGGTTATGCGCATCATTTAAGGTATAGCGCAGATCTGCCAGTACAGGCACGGCCATTTCGGCGGCCGCGGTGGGGGTGGGGGCGCGTCTGTCAGATGCGAAATCTATCAGCGTGGTGTCTGTTTCATGCCCCACGGCAGAAATAAGCGGAATGGTGGAATTGGCGGTGGCACGCACGACGATTTCTTCATTGAAGCACCATAGATCCTCTATCGAACCACCACCCCGCGCGACAATGAGAATATCTGGGCGAGGGGGCGTGCTTGTGCCATCAAAACTGTTGAACAGATCTATTGCCTTAGCAATATGCACTTCTGCTCCTTTGCCCTGCACAATTACAGGGCATACCATGACGTGACAGGGAAAACGGTCGGTCAGGCGGTGCAGAATATCGCGTATCACTGCGCCTGTGGGGGAGGTGATGACACCTATGCGCATGGGCAGATAGGGCAATGGCTTTTTGCGTTCAGGCGCGAACAACCCTTCTGCTGCAAGCTCCTTTTTCAGCTTTTCCAAGAGTGCCATCAACGCGCCAATGCCTGCGGCTTCCATCTGCTCAATAACGAGTTGATAATTGGAGCGCCCAGGATAGGTCGTCAATTTTCCTGTGCAGATGACTTCCAAGCCGTCCTGCGGTTGCATGTTCAGCTTTGCGGCTTGCCCTTTCCAGCACACGGCGTTCAGCACGGCTTTGTCATCTTTCAAATCCAGATAGCAATGCCCCGATGCCGCGCGTTTAAATCCAGAAATCTCCCCACGCACCCGCACGCGCGAAAACGTGCCTTCCACCGTGCGTTTCACTGCGCCCGCAATTTCCGTGACGCTATATTCAGGTTGATTATGATTTTTCAATTCCGCACTTGTCATGGTTACGTTTTATACTCTACATAAGAGGCATACAAGAAATAAGACAGGATTGAGCAATGGATATTTTAGTCATTGGCAGTGGCGGGCGCGAACATGCGTTTGTGAAAACATTAAAACGCAGCGAGAAGGTGAAGAAACTCTATTGCGCACCGGGCAATGGTGGCATTGCGCAGGATGCTGAATGTATGGCGCTTGGCAGCCCTGACGAAATTGTGACATTCTGCACGAATGAGGCGATTGACCTGGTGGTGATTGGTCCTGAACAACCGCTGGTGGACGGTTTGGCAGATGATTTGCGTGCAGCGAATATTACCGTGTTAGGGTGCAGCAAGGCAGCAGCGCAACTGGAAGCATCCAAAGATTTCACCAAGAAATTGTGCGATGAGGCAGGCTTGCCAACGTCGGCTTATGCCACGTTTGACAATGCTGCAGATGCAAAAGATTATGTGGCTAAGCAGGCAATGCCCATCGTGCTGAAAGCGGACGGCTTGGCAGCAGGGAAAGGCGTAATTATTGCGCAGAATATTGCAGAAGCAGACGCAGCTTTGGAGTTGATTTTTGGTGGCAAGTTTGGTGCAGCAGGCAGCAAAGTGGTCATTGAAGAATTTTTATATGGTGAAGAATTGAGCTTTTTCGCACTGTGCGATGGTGAACGCGCCATTCCGTTTGGCTCTGCGCAGGATCACAAAGCGGCTTATGATGGTGATAAAGGTCCGAATACTGGCGGGATGGGAACCTATTCCCCTGCGCCGATTATGACAGATGCATTGCAAACGCGCATTATGGATGAAATTGTTAATCCTACCCTGAACACCATGAAGAAACGCGGCACGCCATTTAGCGGCATTTTGTTTGTCGGGTTGATGGTGAAAGACGGTGCGCCAAAATTGGTTGAATTTAACGTCCGCTTTGGTGACCCTGAAACGCAGGTGGTGCTAACGCGCTTGCAGGATGATTTAGCAGAGGTGTTTTACAATGCTGCAAAAGGCAAATTGCCTGAAACACCAGCAACATTTATGGATGATGCTGCATTATGCGTGGTGATGGCTGCGAAAGGATACCCCGAGAGCTATGCCAAGAACACCGAAATCAAGGATGTTGGCAAAGCGGAACTGATTGATGGTGTAACAGTATTTCATGCAGGAACAAAGGTGGAAGGTGACACGCTGTTGAATGTTGGCGGGCGTGTGCTTGGGGTGACGGCGGTGGCTGCGAATGTGACGCAGGCGCAAGCCAAGGCATATCGCGCGGTGGATGCGATTGACTGGAAGGATGGCTTTTGCCGCCGTGATATTGGCTGGCGCGCGGTGGAGCGTGAGCAGGAAGCGAAGCCATTGACAGGCGATGAACGCACCGAAGCGTTAGTGCAGCGCGGATATGGCGAAGCCAAAGCAGGAGGTGCGTCATGAGCGTGCGCGTTCGTTTTGCCCCATCCCCCACGGGGTTTTTGCATATTGGCGGTGCGAGGACGGCGTTATTTAATTTCCTCTTTGCCCGCCATCACGGCGGAAAACATTTGCTGCGGATTGAAGATACCGATAAAGCACGTTCGACTGAAGAAGCGATTTCAGCCATTTATGAAGGGCTGGAATGGCTCGGTTTGTTGCCAGATGAAGAAGCCGTGATGCAAAGCAAGAATGTTGCGCGTCATGCTGAGGTGGCAAAAGAATTGCTGGAATCTGGTCATGCCTACCGTTGTTACGCCACAAAAGACGAATTGGCAGAAATGCGAAAAACGGCGGAAAGCGAAGGACGTGCTTTTAAATATGATGGGCGCTGGCGCGACAAGCCAGAATCCGAATGCCCTGACGGTCCATGTTCCATTCGCTTAAAAGCGCCAAAGAACAAAGATATCGTGATTGATGACGCGGTGCAGGGGCGCGTGACGATGAACAGTGCGGAGCTTGATGACATGATTTTGCTGCGCTCAGACAATACGCCGACATATTTGCTTGCCGCATTAGTGGATGATCATGATATGGGCATCACACATATTTTGCGCGGCGATGATCATTTCACCAACAGCTTCCGCCAAAAAATGATTGCGGATGCGCTGGGTTGGGAGATGCCGAAGACGGCGCATGTGCCGTTGATTCATGGCAGCGATGGCGCGAAACTCTCCAAACGTCACGGTGCGCTTGGAGTCATGGAATATCAAAAAATGGGTTTTCTGCCTGACGCGGTGCGCAATTATTTACTGCGTCTTGGTTGGTCGCATGGGGATGATGAGATTATTTCCGATGCGCAGGCGATAGAATGGTTTGATTTGAAAGGGTTGGGCAAATCACCATCTCGTTTTGATATGGATAAACTCACCAACCTGAACGCGCATTATATTCGTGAAGCAGATACGGATGCATTATTTGAGTTAGTCTTGCCATTCATGGCGCTGAATCTTGAGCGTGAATTAAATGCAGATGAACAAAGCCTGCTGCGCAAGGCACTACCAAGCCTGCAGGAACGCGGAACGACTTTAGTTGAACTGGCAAATAGCGCCCGTTTTTATTTTGTCTATCCTCAGGAAGCCACACCAAAAGCAGAAAAGCTGATTGGTGATAATAAAGAATTGCTCGGCAAGCTGCGGGATTACTTAGCAAAACATGATGATTGGACGCATGACGCGCTGATGGAGCAATGCCAGTTATTTTCTGAGCATAATGATATGAAGTTAGGCAAAGTGATGCAACCCATCCGCGCAGCCATCACCAAATCTCACGCATCACCCAGCATGTTTGAAGTGATGGAGCTGCTTGGCAAGGCGGAGAGTCTGGCGCGGTTGGATACGGTAAGTATATGATATATGGTTATTAGTTAATCTCGATAACCTGAAACTGCTATAGATTCTTTATCATATGAATGTCATTTGTCTTTCTGTCTAACAACAATGGATGATATTATGACATTTTCTCTATCTAACGCATCATATACAACAGGTCTTGCTGTTAATTCAAATGGCATGGCTTATAGTCTGGCAAACAACGGTACGGCACTGATCGCATATAATGTGCAGACGCCTTTTAAAAGCAGCATTATTGATATATCGGGTAGTGTAGAATCACTCTCGGCTATTGATTTCCGCCCTGCCACAGGGGAGTTATTCGGATATGATGATGCAACAGATAGTTACGTTACGCTGAATCCCTTTACTGGCATGACAATGTCTGCTTCGGGAGATGCCGTAAGCGCTACCAATACGGGGATTCTTGATATTGACTGGAACCCAACAATAGACCGTATGCGCACTGTGACGGAAACGGATCAGAATATTGTGTATAATCCAAATACTGGGCAGGCATCTGACGGTTCAACCACCAGTTTGTTTTATGCTGAAGGTGATGTGCAGGCAGGCATGAACCCTTCAATCGTTGCGAATGCATATACTAACAGTGTTGCCAATGCGCAAAGCACCAAGCAATTTGCGCTGGACCATGTCAGCAATACGCTGGTCACTTTAGATAATAATGCAGGTACGCTGAACACTGTTGGCACATTAATGACCAGCGATGGTGTATTAGATTTCAATGAAAAAGCTGGTTTTGACATTGTAACCGATATGAACGGAAATAATACAGCTTACGCAAGTCTTGAAGTGAATGGAAGTGCTGCGCTTTATATGATTAATCTGCAGACGGCAGAAGCAACCATGCTGGGAATTATTGATAATGATGCAGTAACACCAGGTGACAATGGCGGGCTTTATTCAAGCCTGGGGTTAGATAATAATTCATTTGGAATTGAAGCTGGCAGTGATCTGGCAGTATCTTTTGGTTTAGTGTAATAGAATATAACATTTTAAAAAAGGCTGGTGTTCGCACCAGCCTTTTTTTAACTTCCAATAACTCCGCCTCCAGCTTTCATCACCGCAATTACGGATGGTCTGGCTGGCATGTTTTTTTCAAAATCTGGCCAGCGTGTGGAGGGATTAGAGAAGGTGGAACTGCCTCGCGGAGTTTCCGCAGGGTGTTGGATGGAAAGAAATAATGTGCTGTTATCTGGTGTGAAGCATGGGCCGCAGATTTCTGCGCCTTCGGGAGCGGTGAAAAAGAGTTTCGTGCTACCGCGGCGTGCGCCTTTGGCAGGGGCGGCATATAAGCCTTCATTAAAGCCGATGGATTTTTCCTGTCCGTCTGTGGCAATCCATACATTTCCTGCATTATCAAAGGTGACATTATCTGGATTTGCCAGCCAGCCATCTGGCGAGACGACATTGTGATACATAGAATCATGCTCGCTGACAGCAGGGTTGCCCGCGCGGAGGAACATTTCCCATGAAAAATGCCGTGCGCTATGGTCATGCGTGCCTGCTTCATTTCGTGGTGGCACAAGCTCTAATATATGCCCAAATTCATTGGCAGGGCGAGGGTTTGCTGCATCTGTAAATTCACGCTTCCCGTTTTTAGTGAGTGCAACAAACACATTACCTGTTACAGGGTTTACTTCCACATCTTCGGGTCTGTCCATTGGTGTTGCACCCACCACATCACCCGCTTTTCGCGCGAATATTAAAATTTCTGCCTGTGATGCAAAGCCGTTACTTTCATCCAGACCATTTGCACCATACACCAGATCAATCCAGCGCAATGTGCCATCATCTTCAAATTTAGCGACTGAAAGCGTGCCAGAATCCAGCAAGTTCCAATTCGCATCTGGTTTTTCCAGATTCACTTTGCCGTCACTGATGAAACGGTAAATATATTCAAATTCCTCGTCATCCCCACTATAGACTACCACCCTTCCATCTGGTGTCATGGTGGTAGTAGCACATTCATGTTTGAAGCGCCCAAGCGCGGTGCGTTTGACTGGCGGTTGTGCGGGATCATATGGGTTATATTCCACTACCCAGCCAAAACGATGCGCTTCATTGGGTTCTTTTTGCATGTTAAAACGCGCATCTGCCTTGTGCCAGTTATAATATTTGTCAGTGCCAAAGCGATATCGCTCATGCGTTTCCTGCAAGTGAGCTGGCGCTTTTCCTGCGAAGTAATGATCAATATTTTCTTCAGCCGTCAGCACTGTTCCCCACGGAGTCACTCCGCCAGCGCAATTTGCCATTGTGCCGCGTGCATTGCGCCCATGAGGGTCATAGCTGGTTTGTAATAAAGGATGCCCCGCTGCTGGTCCTGCAATCTCAATTTCAGAGGTTGCAGTAATACGGCGATTATATACACTGCCAGATTTTGTTTTCCACACACCATTTGTGCGTTTAATTTCAACCACAGAGCAACCTTGCGCCTGCATTTCCACCTGCGCCTGCTCAATCTGCACATCCAGTTTGGTTTTGTCAGGCGGGATGCCGTCTTCAAACATCAGATATAAATTCGTATATTCATGGTTAGCGCATAGCAACCCATGATCACTGTTTTTGCTGCCGCGGGGCAGGGGCATGAAGGCAAGATAGTCATTATTATACCCGAATTGCTGTGCCTGTTGTTCAGAAGTTAAGTCATGCGGGTTGAACTGCTCATCATCGAACAGATGATCCCCCCAGCTGATAACTACCTGTGAATTATACCCCTTTGGCAACGCATGGCTTTTGCTGTTACGCTTTGAAATTTCACCAAAGGTTAGCGTTGGCGTTTCGACAGGGGCAAGAGCCGTGGTCTTTTTTGCACAGGCTGCAAGCCCTATGCTTCCTGCCATAATGGCAGAGCCGCTTAAAAAAGAACGGCGGGTAAGAGAGTGCTTTAATGCATGTGTAATCGGGTTATGAGTCATGCATAAGAATATAAAAGCGATGATGCATAAGCGCAATTAAAATTCATGACATAAATATAAGATATTGCTTATATTTATGTTGCTATCAGTTTTGTTTCACTTCCCAATGCTTCAATGAAAATACGTTTTATTAAAGGATGTTTTGCTTTAATCGCCGTTTTAAGTGCTACTATTTTTTCTTCGATTGTTTGTGAACTCAGATCATCTTTAAAATCCACATCTGCAATGACCAGCACAAATTCTGGCCCCATATGCAGTGATAACACCTCGCTGACTGAAATGATCATCTCATCGCTGCTTAAAATAGTATGGACGGAGTCTGTCAATTCAGGGTGTGCGCTTTCGCCAATCAGCAAGCCTTTTGTTTCATAAGCCAACCAGATGGCAGTGATGCCGAGAATCACCCCGATGGTGACGGATGCAATGCCGTCCCACAATAAATTGCCTGTGAGTTGCGTGAGTGTGACCCCGATTAAAGCGACGACCAGACCAAGCATGGCAGCGGAGTCTTCAAACAAGACCACAAATAATGCGGGGTCCTTGCCATGTTTTACGGCTTCAAGTGTGGTGCGCTCTCCTTTAGACTTCAGAAACTCTTTCACTGCCATATAAAGCGCGCCGCCTTCAAAAATCAACGCCAGACCAAGTACGATGTAGTTTATAGTAAAGCTGCTAACAGCTTCTGGTTCTGCAATGCGGTGGATGCCTTCATAAATAGAAACACCTGCACCCACGGCGAAGATAAGGATGGACACCACAAAGCTCCAGAAATACATCTCTTTCCCATGTCCGAAAGGAAATTGCGCGTCAGCAGGTTTCTTGGCGCGTTTCATGCCGTGCAGCAGCAACACCTGATTGCCCGTATCCACCAGAGAGTGAATCCCTTCCGACATCATGGCAGAACTGCCAGAAATGCTGGCAGCCACAAATTTTGTCACTGCGATTAAGCTGTTGCCAATTAACGCGGCGATGATTACTTTCTTAGATCCTGATGCCATAATACTTACCCTTCAGGCAGTTCAATCGCATAGCCCGCAGAACGCACCGTGCGAATCAGATCAATCTGATTGCCGTCATAGTTCAGGGCTTTGCGCAGGCGGCGAATATGCACGTCTACGGTGCGCAGCTCCACATAAATATCATGCCCCCAGACGGAATCCAACAATTGTTCGCGCGAAAACACGCGCTTTGGATGTTCAATCAGGTAACGCAATAAGCCAAACTCTGTTGGGCTGAGATGCACTTCCACGCCGTTTCGCGTCACTTTATGTGTGGCTAAATCCATATGAATATCCGCATATTCCAGTGTCTGCTCAGAGATGGAAGGGCGGATGCGGCGGAACACGGCTTTAATGCGTGCCACCAGTTCAGACGGGCTGAACGGTTTCACCATATAATCATCTGCACCTACATCCAACCCGCGAATGCGGTCACTTTCTTCACCGCGTGCAGAGAGCATGATAATAGGGATGTTTTTAGTGTCATTATTCCAGCGCAGTTGCTTGCATATTTCAATGCCTGTCATGCCAGGGAGCATCCAGTCCAGCACGATGATGTCTGGCATATATTCCTTGACCATCGTAATCGCTTCTTCGCCATCCCCTGTGGTATAGACGCGGAAACCTTCGCGTTCCAGATTATAGCGCAGCATAGTGACGATGGCGACTTCATCTTCAACAATTAATACTGAGGTTTCCATGAATACTCCTGATTCGTTTATTCGTTATCTCTAATATGTCAATGATTCTGCTATCTCGTCAAGCGTCACACACAAAAAGTCACATAAAAAGATTGTTTTTTATGCAAAAAAGGCGCGTAACACACGGTTACACGCCTTTCGCAAGGAGGAAACTGAAAATTTATGATGCGTTTTTCTTCGTACCAAACGTCATATCGCCAAATTTGGCAGAGAATTTTTCCATCTGACCTGTTTTCTTTAAGGACAGGTTTTTACCCGCGTTCCATGCTGGATGCGTTTTAATATCTGTATCAAGAACAATCTCATGTCCTTCTTTACCAACGCAGGATTTTGTTTCAAATTTTGTGCCGTCAGTCATAACAACAGTTACTTTGTGGTAATTTGGATGAATATCTTTTTTCATGTCTTATCCTTTTAAACGCTGGAATGCGGTTGAATTCTTTAACTTTGACTGGTGTGTGTAACGAATAATATGCGTCAATGCAAGCGCTTTTTAGCGTTCTTCATAGCCAAGACGCTGCTCTGTTGCCTCATATGCACGTTTTGTGAGCATTTTGCGGTTGCCATCCTGCTCAGTTGTCATGGTGGGCAGGCAATCCACTTCCACTTTAATGCTGCGTGCTTTGCAGAAAGACCATAAATGCGTCAGCAAGTCTGCATCGCCATACCATGCAATGCGTTCCCACGCTGCATCATCCACTGGCTTGCCGTCAAACTCTGTATAGCGCACCACCAGTGGCTGCACCACCAGACCATCATGTTGTTCTGCCAGACTCAGCAGGCTGGATTTATAAGGTTTCAGGCTGCGTCCATCATTCGTTGTGCCTTCGGGGAAAATGCAGATGCGATCTCCATGTGATAAGGCATAATGCAATGCCTGCTGCGCTTCTTTGGCTTTTTCTGGTGTCCTATCCACAAAAATCACATCAAATGCGCGGATGACCTGTGCAATTACAGGCCATGATTTTACGTCACTTTTCGGAGTGAACCGCATATTGGCGAGTGAGCCGAGAATAAACACATCAATATAGCTGCAGTGATTCGAGACAAGCAATGTTGGGGCAGGGGCAATTTCGCCGTTGACCGTCACTTCAATCCGCCATGCATTGCACAAGGCACGATATGATTTTAACTGATAGGCTTTGCGCGCATCCATTTTGCCGAGCAGCCCAAGCATCCATAAAATGATGCCACTACTTATGGAGATAATAATGACGCATAAAATGGTCATAATCGCGCGTATGCTAGCCATCTTCACCCCCGCGCACGCTGTCTGGTGCATATTTGCTGGCATGTTTGTCTGAGACACTTGCCGTATGCACGATCATCAGAATATCGGTGGTGTCAAAGGCGTGATCAATAAATGCGCCGTTGCCCACCTTTCCGCCAAGTCGCAGATAGCCTTTCACCAAAATAGGCAATTTGAAAAAAGCGCGTTTTTCGTTGATGTCTTCGGCTGGCATTAAGTTCATATCGACAAAATGTGCGTCTATCGTGCGCGGGCAGATAGCCTCATCTGCAAGATGATGATGATAGAGGTAACTTAGACCCTGCGCATGGTCTTGCGGGTCTGTGCCTGCAAAACTGGCGCAACCGAACAGATAATCTATTTTATGATGCATTACATATTCACCAATGCCGCGCCACAGAAGCTGCATTGCCACTTTATTGCGAAAATCAGGATGGGTGCAGGAACGCCCGACTTCAAGCAGCTTTTTGCCAGATGCTTTAAGTCTGGTAATGTCATATTCATCTTCGGAGTAAAAACCTGTGCCATCTGGCAATTCCGTGTCGCGCAACATACGATATGTGCCAATGATGCGCGGCGGCTTTCCTTCTTCATGGTGGCGCACCAACAGATGATCACACAGCGTGTCATACGCATCAAAGTCACGTTTTGCATCATGCGCAGCCTGCGGCACATCCGCTTTCATTTCATGTACAAACACATGGTAACGCAAGGCTTGTGCTTCCATCACTTCCTCTGGCGTTTGTGCAAGCGTCACAGAAAAATCACCTGAGGTGATGGGTTCAAAGGGAAGGGGGGAGAACTGGTGAGGAACATAATTATTCATGCGAATAGATGTAGTCATGCAGGAACAAAAGGTCAAAAGAAAACCTGCTAATAAGCAGGTTTAGTTCAAAGTAACTATTTAATATTTGTCATTTAGAGTTATTATAAAGTTTTGAGAAAGTTCTACAAAATCTAAAACTTCATTATCACTCCATTGAACCGCAGTTTTTAGCATCCAAAAGGGAGCTTCATTACTACAAAAAAATATTAGAATGTCTTTAGAGAGTTTGCCCCATTCAGAAGGAGCTTGCATACTTGGAGTATATTTTACAATTTCGTCATAGTAAAACAGAATTATACTACCAACCTCAATATTTTCACGTTTACAAAACCGTAAGTAATTAGAAAAACTTGCATAGCGAATATGAGTTAGTGTTTCGGACATTGATTTAGTCATGAAACCTTATAAGTAAACAACAATATTATTTATACTAAATATAACCTTTTTCGTCAACCCTCAAACATTTCGAGTTGCAGCTGTTTCCAACATTTTGTCCAATCCTGGCACGTGTGGTTCGCCGCGGAAATTAATGGCGTTATTAAAACGGGTTTTACAGGTGTTGAATTGTTTGTCGCAGCCTTGCGTTAAACTATAGGTATCACCAATTGCAATGCTATAAGGTAATGCTGAAGCGAGGCGCAGTTCTCCAACAGAATATTGCGCAATTTCAATTCTCAGCCCTGCATTTTCACCACTGGTAAATTGCAATATGCCGTGTGAGAAGATGCCATTTTCTTCTGTGCGTGCAGCATCTTTAATGTAAGTTTGCGTTACAATTTCCGTAATGCTGCCATTCACCGTTCGTGCGCTCAAATCCACACCACATGCTGCATCTCCCAGTGCCGCGCGGCAGGTGCGGGAATAGAGCTTGCCAATGGTGGTAGAGAGTTTATGCGTGAGTCCGTGAATATCTGCTTCAAACTGTGCGCCGTTTATGCGCACTTCGCCCAGCCAGCCTGTTTGCAGAATGAGTTTGCCTTGCGAAATATCTGCATAATTCACTTCAAAAATCTCTATTTCCGCGTAATCATACCGCCCCGCCAGCACATCTTCGGAGGTAATGCGCTCAGAATCCAACACGCCTTGCACGCTAAGATTATCATGGCTCAAATCCGTGTTGGCGTTCATGTTCGTAGGCGTAAAACCACTAATCGCTTCATAGGTTACATCTTCAAAAAAGATAGTTTCATCATGTGAAGTGAACGCCAGCACAAGACCATCTTTTCGTGTCAGCTTCCAGCATGTGGCGATGGAGGTAACACCCTGCTTATAATGCGCTTTTAATGCGTCAGATATTTGTCTCATAACCGTATCTCCACCAGTGAAATATCACCCCAGCTATATTGCCCATAATCATCCAGCCGCGCCATAAGTTGATCTGTTTCAAAACGCACAGGCACATCAAATTCAAAATCGGCTGTGATGAGCGCTTGTGACGGGGGAAGGGTATCAAAGCTGATAATGCCAGTTGATTCAGCAATCGTTGCATCGCTCAATACCCCATCAATATAGAGATTAAATGTATCCGCTACCACTTTGTGAATGCGGCGTGAATACGTTGTGTTTCCTGAGATGTAATGTTTGTAAAGCGCGTAATTTCCCTCAGCGTTTTGCAGAACCTGCTGGTTTACGGCTTCATAATCACTCCAGTCTTTAAATCGGAAGCCCTGCGCTCGCCCCTTTCGTGCGCGGAAGAAGCTGATAAGCTCATCCAGCTGCGCTTTGGTTTTCACGCCATGTGCCACGTTATAAACCGCTCGCGCCTGCGCCCAGTTGCTATTGCGTTTTTCATATCCCGATGCGGAAGTGACAATATCTGTTGAGAAAACAGGACCACCCGCAGAACCATATGATATGTCGGGTGGGAATTGAATTTCGGCAAAATCCATAAATGAAGTTCCTTATATTGATTTGCTGTTATTAAAACTATATTACGTTACGACAGGAAGTGGGAATAAGCTGCTTTGAATAGTTGAATTTTTATTTCGATATTGCTATGTATGCACTTATGAAAAAACTATCACTTACACTTTGTCTTTTGTTGCTTGCTGCATGTGGCGGCAGGGAGTCTTTCACCGCCTCTCAACCGTGGAAACAGACGGACAAGCATTTATCCTGTGATCAGTTATTGCTGGAAATGAATGATGCGAAATTCTGGAATCAGGCGGCGCGGAAAAACAAGGAAATGGGTGTGATGGATGCCATTAACCCGATTGGATATATGAATACGCGAAAAAGCGCAGATGAAGCGATTGCACAAACAGGCGAAAGATTGCGTCATTTAAACAATATCTATCAGATCAAAGGCTGCTCAAAGCCATATGCAGATACGCCAGTACAAGCACCTCCAGGATATTAATTACTGAAATTTGATATTGCGGCTATTTAATATAGCGGCATGATTATTGAAGATTATCTGCATTATGTTGCACTCGCAGTTGAAATGCTGGGGATTGCTGTCATCCTGACAGGCATTATCTATACGTCTGTTCGATATCTAATGCATCTTTCGCAGGAACGCGCTTTCTCACATTATCGCGCAGGGCTAGGGCGGTCCATTTTGCTGGGGCTGGAATTTCTCGTTGCAGCTGATATTATTGACACGGTTACCGTAGAACCAACTATGGATAGCGTAATGATATTAGCGGTAATTGTACTGATTCGGACATTCCTCAGCATGTCTTTAGAAGTGGAAATTGAAGGCAAATTTCCGTGGCAGAAAAAGTAGTATATTAACTTTCCACGGTTGGCGCTTCCCCATCTTCAAACTGGGCGTTAAATTCTGCCAGTTCTATCGCTTCAATTTCTTCTTTGGTCATATAATCCCGACGCACACCAGCTTCACCTGGCAGCCAGATGAGCTGCAGGTTTTTGGGGTCACGCGTGAATACACGTTCTTCTGTCACCATGCCTAAATTCGGTGGAATGTTGCATTTTGCAAGACCAATAATCGTGTGTTTTTCATCACGACACATGCCAATCACCACGCGGGGTCTATCAATAAATACCTGAGAACCACGAAGTTCATCCAGCACTTCGCGTGAATTTTTGGGCTTTGCTCCTTTTTGCAGGTGATGCACCACAATCATGCCGCAATTCTTGGAGATGGCAAATTCTTCAATCGCTTCAAAAAACTCACTCACCACATCCGCATCATTCTCATCCCCTGAGAGATATTTACGTGCAGGATCAACCACCACAATAGACACTTTCGGCATTTTGCGCAGTGCCAGCAAATATTCACCAAAGGTCATTTCCTTGTCCTGAAATTCATTTCGGTGGAATTGCAGGCGCAGCGCCTTGCCTTCGGGGTCAAACAGAGAGCCACGCGCATTAATAATCGCAGGGCCATCTTCCCCTGAGAAATAGATGCAGATGCCATCACAAATATCGCGGTTGATTTCCTGTCCAAGCCAAACAGGCGTAGGGTCATCTTCAGCCAAATCCATAGATGCAAAGACGCACAGCATATGCGCCACCGAGCTTTTCCCCGTTCCACCAGGGGCGGCAAGCAGCGTGACTGCACCGCGCGGAATATAGCCTGGGACGATAAATTCAAAGGTTTCATCTGCGCCCTTTCGCATAGGCCCTGTTTTGTCAAACAAGTCCAAGTCACGTGCGCAGAGGTTGAAGAAACGGTTATTATGGGGAATATCTGCCGTATCCTGCCCAAAATGGACATAAAGCGAGTGAATGCGGTCATACGCTTCCCAACATTCCACCGCATCAGAAATGGTTTGGTAATTTGTCTGGTAGTCTTTAACCGTTTCTGCAACGGGTTTATCCACATATTGTTCAGGCAATAAATCATAACTGTTGGGATGTTCAAAAATACCATGCAAACAGAGATAACTCAAACCTGAGAGAATATAGGAGCTTGCATAAAGGTCACTTTTGACATTTGCCAGATTATAGAGTTCTCTGCAGCCTCTCACGGTGCGCCCGCCTTCAATAGGCTCTTGCGCTTTTTGCAAAAAAGCCAGCGCTTTTAAACCAGCATTGGTTTTTTCACCACGATGCACATGGGAACATAGCACGTTTTTGTCATGCAGCCGTTCCATTTGGTCTGGAGTGAGATCTGCAATTCCAAGCGCAAATGCTGTCATCCAGATGACACCGCTGCCTTTCGGCACGTAATTCTCACCATCCCATTCATGCACAACAGGATTGAGTAACATAGTGGAGTTAGGCAATTTTCCATCATTATAATGATATAACACCGTTTCAATCGCATCATCCGTATGATCTTCATCAAACCAGAATATTTCATCTTCAATGGCGCTGCGCCACGGATCTTGCGTTTTATTGGTATAAACGCTCATATAGCCATTTAATCCAACCGCCTTATGCCCCGCCCAGATGAGCGCTAGTTCCTTTTTCAGGCTTGCGCGAATGTCTATTTCGGGTTCTGGAGTGGGAGTATCATTCATAATGCTATTCTATACCGTATAATTACCAATAAATATTTAATAGTATTGAGAGGAATTAAGCAAGAGATACTAGAATATAGTTAGGAAATTGATGATAGATATATTTTGTTTAGGCATAGCTCCGCCTCCGCACAAATCGCGGTTTTTTCATTTCATCGTTTAAAGGGTACGAAACTACCTGTTTATGCCACACATGTTTTGATTAGCTAAAGATATAAGCAATAATTTTGTGTGCTAATTCTTTTCCGAACGCACGCAAAAGAGCCGTGCCAATAATTTTGACACAGCTTTTCAAAACATCACACATAGCGTGCAATAGTTTTTTCATATTTAATAAAAGTTATGAAATAAAATAGAGTTTGTTATTTACACAAAAATTCTATTTTATGTAAAAAAGCACAATTCGCTCCCAAAGTCAAGAAATGGTAGTAACAACCTTTGCATCGTCATTCTGAACGAAGTGAAGAATCCATCTTTCTTATTGCGCCAAGCGGCTCTGGATATTTCGCTTCGCTCAATATGACGAATGTATATATAGAATCAGACATCTTCTTTTTTTGCCAGCGGGTGCTTGGTGCGCACTAATTCCTGCAGATGCGGTTGCGCCACATGCGTATAAATCTCCGTCGTGGCGATGGAGCTGTGCCCCAGCAGCGCCTGAATGGTGCGCAAATCTGCGCCGCCGCTCAGCAAATGCGTGGCAAAACTGTGGCGGATGGCGTGTGGATGCACTTTTGTGGGTTCAACACCAGCCAGTAGCGCCAGTTTCTTTAATTGCTGCCCAAAATTCTGCCGCGTCATATGCCCTGCTTTTGCACTGGTGGGAAACATGAAGGGCGAGGGTTTCTTGCAAAATTGCCCACGAATATTCAGATAATCTTCCAGCGCCTGCCAGCTGACTTCATGCAATGGCACAAGCCGTTCTTTATTGCCTTTCCCTGTCACCTGCAATGCTTTGATGTTATGGGCTTTCACATCCCGCAATGCGTGCATGGGCAGGCTGACCAGTTCTGTAACGCGCAGCCCTGCGGCATACATGACATGCAGCATGGCGTGCAGGCGAATCATTTCTTTTTTCTCGGACTGTGCAAGATGGTTAATCAATGCAGCAATTTCCTGTTCTGACAGGCTTTCAGGCAAAGCCCTGCCTGATTTTGGCGTTTTGAGCTTCTCACATGGGTTGTCCGTGCGGATGCCTGAAAGAATCAAATGATAGCAAAGCTGTTTGACGCTGCTCAAACGCCGCGCCTGCGTGGTTGCACTAAGACCAGATTTTGCCGTGTCCTGAAGCCAGTCCTGCACATGCTGCGTGCTGAAATTTGCACCATCAGCACCCGCTGGCAGGCTTTCAATAAATAATGTCAAATCCCGCTGATATGCATCCCGCGTATTGTTGGAAATGGCGCGCTCTGCCTGCAGTGTTTTGATGCAGTCATCAATAATATCAGCTGATGTGTCTTTAGCCATCTAACGCAGGCAATGGCGCGGTCATCGTTTTTGGCGTTTCATTTGGAGAGAGGTCAATTAGCCCAAGCACTGCAACAATGGCGACTATTGCAAGAATGACGATTAGATATGTCAGTAAACGCTTATTTTTGCTTTGACGGTTGGCGCGGAGTGTCGTTTGCATATTTTCCCTCGAATATTATTTTATGAGATGTAAAATTAACGGAATTATGAAAAAAATACACTATTTTTCACTGTTATATGCATAAATAATAGATTACATATAGTTTCAAGCTGCGGGAGTGACATGAAATTAGATAAAACATTGGTATTAGTCGGGTTGATGGGGGCAGGGAAGTCCACCATCGGACGTCGTCTGGCTAAAATGCTCAATGTGCCTTTTAAAGATTCTGATGATGAAATTTCTGAAGCTGCAGGGTGCAGCATTTCTGATATTTTCTACATTCATGGAGAGGAAATCTTCCGTGATCTTGAAAAACGTGTGATGACGCGGCTTATTACCGATAATAAACCCAAAATTCTGGCAACGGGCGGTGGTGCATGGATGCATGAAGAAGTGCGAGCACTCACCAAACAACATGCGCAATCACTGTGGCTTCGCGCCGACATTCCTGTGCTGGTGGAACGTGTTTCCAAAAAGAATACACGTCCAATATTGGAGCAGGGAGACAAAGCCGCAATTCTCACTAAAATGCAGCGCGAACGCGCCCCTTTCTATGAGCAGGCTGACATGATTATTGATAGTGATAATGGTGATCATGAAATTGTGGTGAAAAAAATTGCGCAATTAATCGGGGCGGTGGACGAAAAACGGATGCAACATTCGTAATTTTTTTCTAAGATGCTTTCATGAATTCTCCCTCACATCGACTGGACGTGGCAACACCGTCACATCATTATCCTATATTCTTTGAATATCATTCACTTGAACGTGCAGATGCTTTTTTGAAAGACTATATTCACGGGCATAAAATATTTATTATTACGGATGAAAATGTAGCCAGGCATTATCTGCATAGGGTGACAGATTCTTTCAGCAGCAGCGCACAGGTGGAACATTTCATTGTTCCTGCAGGTGAAGAAAGCAAATCATTCGCCAGCTATGAACGCGTGATGAATGATATGCTGCGCCACATGCCAGACCGAAAAACCACATTGGTGGCGCTTGGAGGCGGCGTTGTGGGGGATTTGACAGGTTTTCTGGCAGCAACATTGCTTCGCGGTGTGCCTTTCATACAGATTCCTACCAGCCTGCTTGCGCAAGTGGATAGTTCTGTGGGCGGCAAAACAGCAATTAACTGCGCTGCAGGAAAAAATCTGGTGGGGGCATTTTATCAGCCGCAGGCAGTGCTGATCGATGCTGCCACATTACAAAACCTTCCACAGCGAGAGATGCTGGCAGGTTACGCGGAAGTGCTGAAATATGGCTTGTTAGGAGATGCCGAGTTTTATTATTATCTGCTTGAAAATGCTGATAAAATTTTGCAGAAGGACGTTGAAACACTAACCTATATTATACGCCATTGCTGCACAATGAAGGCGGATATTGTCTCACAGGATGAAAAGGAGCAGGGCAAACGAGCATTGCTGAATCTGGGGCATACATTTGGTCACGCGATTGAAAAACATGCTGCTTATGATGGTTCGGTGTTGCACGGCGAAGCAGTGGCGCTTGGATGTATTATGGCGGCAAAACTTGCTGTGCATGAAGGAAAAATTGCAGAAGATTCATATCAGACATTGCTGGCGCACTGCGAAAAAGTGGGCTTACCCACACATTTAAGCAGAGACATGCCAGCGCATCAGTGGGATGCTGCGCAGCTTACAGATTATTGTTATCAGGATAAAAAATCAGAGTCTGGCGGTTTGACATTTATTACGTTGGAATCAATAGGAGATGCACGGGTCACCAAAAATTGTGACGCAGCACTCATCAAGCATATTTTTTCGGAGTTCATACTATGAGCGATATGAGTATCTATCTGGATTTATTAACTATATTTGGGCTGTTAGTCTGTTCAGGCTTTTTTTCGGGGTCTGAAACAGGGCTGACGGCAGTCTCACATGGGCAGATTTACAAATTGTTGATGGAAGGAGATAAGCGTGCGCAGAAAGTGATTGATTTGAGAGAGAAAAAAGAAGCATTGATCGGCACAATCCTGCTTGGCAATAATATGGTGAATATTGCGGCTACCGCCATTTCCACCAGCCTTGCAATCAAACTATTTGGTGATGAAGGAGTGGTATTTGCTACGTTTGCACTAACCATATTAGTATTGGTGTTTTCTGAAATATTGCCGAAAACCTTTGCCATTCAGAATGCTGAGCGGGTCGCACTGATGACCGCGCCATTGCTAGACCCTTTAACACGCATTTTCTCTCCCATTACCTATGCAATACAATGGTTTATCCGCAAAGGGCTGAAGCTGATCAAGGTGGATATTGACAGCGCTAACACGCTGATATCTGCGACAGATGCGATTCGTGGCACAATTGAGCTGCACCATCAGGATGGGGAAGTGATCAAGCAGGAGCGGGATATGCTTGGCTCTATTCTTGACCTTGCTGAAGTGGAAGTGGGCGAAGTGATGGTGCATCGCAAACAGCTTGAGATGATTGATATTAATGAGCCAATCTACGATATTTTAAAGCAGCTCACCCAATCCAGCCACAGCCGCATTCCATTTTGTGAAGATGATGCTGACAATATTATCGGTGTATTGCATGTAAAGGATGTGTTGCCGCTGATGTTTTCACAGCAAAAGAAAATTACAACGGAGGATATTCGCAATCTGCTTGTGCCTGCATGGTTTGTGCCTGAACACACCACCCTTGACCAGCAATTACATGATTTCCGCCAGAAAAAACGCCATTTTGCGATTGTGGTGGATGAATATGGTTCCTGTCAGGGAGTGATTACACTTGAAGATGTGTTGGAAGAAATTGTGGGCGACATTGTGGATGAACATGATGAGGCGGCAAGTTCAAACATTCGCCGCATACGCGAGCATACTGTCCGTGTGAAAGGAACAGTTACGATACGTGATCTGAACCGTTTTATGGATTGGAATCTGCCAGATGACGACGCTTCCACCATTGCAGGTCTGGTCATCCATAATGCACGTTCCATTCCTGAAGTGAACGCCACATTTGAGTTTTATGGGTATCAGTTCACCATAGAAGAAAAGCAGGCAAACCAGATATTGCAGCTGGTAGTGGAGCAGATTCAGGTGGAAAGCGATGCGTAAATGCTATGACACGCAGTGCCGATAATGTAATCATTGAATTTGTACAATACGGTAAATATGTGAAGGTTACCGCGATTGACTGTATTACGGGCGAAGAAGTATCCACTATGGGGGATGCACGCCATTCTCAGGCTTATCTTAAAAAAATAGCTATTCAGAAATTGCGCAGAGTGCAGCAAAAACGCTGATATTATGCAGCGCTGAACAACCCTTTCACTTTCTGCATAAAGGATATTTTGCGCTCTTTCACTTCAGCAATTTCTCTGGCAAAGGTTTCTACTTTGCGGGCAGGGTCATCCCCCTGCGCTACCGCTTCATGACAGATATCCACCAGAGTTGAACCTATCACTGCGCCATCGCATAATTGCATCATCTCTTTTGCCTGCGCTGCGTTTTTGATGCCAAACCCAGTCACCACAGGCAGATCCGTATGTTCGCGTATGTCTGCAATACGTTGTTTAATATCTGCATTATTCGCAGAAGTTGTTCCCGTAATACCTTTAATGGCGATATTATAGACAAAACCTTCAGCATTTTTCAGCAATGTTTTTAAACGCTCACCTGTGCTGGTGGGAGCAATCAGGCGGATGGTGCAAATGTTGAAATCCTGCAAATACTGACGCAGTTCCGTTTCTTCTTCTGGTGGCAGATCAACCACGATAATTCCGTCGACACCACATTCTTTCATTTTTTGCGCCGCACGTTTATATCCGTAACGCATCAGCGGGTTGGCATATCCCATTAAAATAATAGGCGTGGCAGCATTTTCTTCACGAAAATCCTTACATAATTTTAGTGTATTATCCAAAGTTACGCCCATTGCCAGCGCACGATTTGCTGCTGCCTGAATGGAAACGCCATCCGCCGTGGGGTCTGAAAAGGGAAACCCGACTTCCAGAATATCTGCACCATTTTCAGCCAGCGCTTTCATAATGTTCAGTGAGTCTTTAAGCGAAGGATCACCCGCCATAATATAAGGGATAAATGCCCCCTTATTTTCAGTTTTCAATCGTTCAAATGTGTCTGCAATGCGCGTGTTCATAATGATACTCCCAGACGACTTGCAACCGTATGAATATCCTTATCCCCGCGGCCGCATAAATTCATCACAATTGTATGATCTTCTGGCAGGGTGGGCGCAATTTTCAGCACATGATGCAGCGCATGGCTTGGTTCCAGCGCAGGGATGATCCCTTCCATTTTTGCACATTCTGAAAATGCGGCGAGCGCTTCATCATCCGTTGCAGACACATAATGCACGCGGCCAGATTCATGCAGCCATGCATGTTCTGGTCCAATGCCAGGATAATCCAGTCCAGCGGAGATGGAGTAAGTTTCGTTTACCTGTCCATCTTCATTCTGAAGCAGATAAGTTTTGTTGCCGTGCAAAATGCCAGGTATTCCTTTGGTGATGGATGCTGCATGTTTATCCGTATCCACGCCGCTGCCAGCTGCTTCCACTGCAATGCATTCCACTTCATCTTCCAAAAACGGATAAAACAGCCCGATAGCATTTGACCCGCCGCCAATGCAGGCGACCAGTGTATCTGGCAATCTTCCTGTTTTTTCAAACATCTGTTCCTTCACTTCCTGCCCAATGACAGACTGAAAGTCACGCACCATCATGGGGAAAGGGTGCGGGCCTGCTGCTGTGCCAATCAGATAATATGTGTCATCCACATTTTTCACCCAGTCACGCATCGCTTCATTCATGGCATCTTTTAATGTGCCAGAGCCTGCACTGACTGGAATGATCTCAGCGCCGAGCAGCTTCATGCGGAACACGTTTGGTTTCTGGCGCTCAATATCTTTCGCCCCCATATATACAACACATTGCAAACCAAACAGCGCACACACAGTCGCCGTAGCCACGCCATGTTGTCCAGCACCTGTTTCTGCGATAATGCGTTTTTTTCCCATTTTGCGCGCCAGCAATATCTGCCCGATGCAGTTATTGATCTTATGTGCGCCAGTATGGTTCAACTCGTCACGCTTAAAATAAATCTGCGCACCGCCTGCCTGCTCACTAAGGTTTTTTGCGTGATATAGTGGGCTTGGGCGGCCTATATAATCCTTGCAATATTCTCGAAATTGCTTTTGAAATTCAGCGTCATTTTTTAACTCATTATAGTTTTTTTCTACATCAAGTATGAGCGGCATTAATGTTTCAGAAACATAACGTCCGCCAAATGCGCCAAAATGTCCTTGCGTGTCAGGGTAGTGTATCATGCGAATAGCTTACGATAATTTAGCGAAAAAGTCTTTTATTTTTGCAGGGGATTTTACACCTTTTTGTTCTTCAAGAGATGAGGACACGTCCAGATAAGGAGTATAAGCTGCATCCAGCGCTATTTTTGCATTATGCGCGCCAATGCCTCCTGAGAGAAAATAAGGTTTTGAGCACTGAAAATCATCCAGAATTGACCAGTCAAAAGTAACGCCTGTTCCTCCTGAGCTGCCATCTGCCTTTTTTGTGTCGAGTAAGAGCATGTCAGCAACCTCTTCAAATGCTTTGGCAGACAGCAAATCCTGCTGTTTTTTTACGGCAATAGCTTTGATAACAGGGAGATTATAGCGTTGTTTAATCTCCTTAATTCTTTCAAAATCTTCGTGACCATGCAACTGAAGCATGTCTGGCTGCAACGCTGTGATATATTCATCAAAAAGCATATTAGAGGCATCTACCGTGACTAACACTTTCTGTGTGCCGCTGGGAACATATGATGCAAGCATGTTCATTTTTTGTGCAGGCAGGTGGCGCGGTGATTTTTCGTAAGCAATAAATCCATTATAATCACAATGATGCTCTGCACACACAACAACAGCTTCCTTCGTGGTCAGCCCGCATATTTTAATGTGGTGAAAGGGCATATCAGACCGCTGCAAGTTTTTTAACGTTCTGCCTGCCACGTTCTTCTGTTTTATAAGCGTCTAATTCTTTTTTCAAAGCATCATTTTCACGCTCAAGACGTTTCACCTGTTTTTTAGAGGACAGTATTTTTCTTGCACCTGATGCTGCATAATAACACGCAGTCAGAATGATGCCGCTGAAAAATGCAATGCTGGCTAAAAGATATAGCGGCAGTTCAGTGCTAAACCCGATTAACGGCAGTTCAAACAGAACATCGTGCTTGTTATAGAGTGTGAACGCCGTAATGAAGCTCACCATAAATAAGAGCGCAATAATCTGAAAAAACCGTTTGAATATGCTCATTATAATCTATGCATTTAATGCGTCTTTCAATTCTTTACCAGCGCGGAAATAGAGTGAATAACGTGTATCTAGCTTCACCGCCTCGCCATTTTTAGGATTGCGAGCTTTGCGTGGTTTGCGCTCTCTTACCGAAAAAGAGCCAAACCCCCGCAATTCAGCGCGATTTCCTTCCACCAGATAATCAGATATTTCACTGATAATCATGTGAACGGCTTTCTCTATCAACTCCTGATTATAATTAGGAAATTGCTCATGAAGTTGTTGTATAAGTTCAGATTTTGTAATGGGCATGTTTGAAATTTACAATTAATCTAATGTTGGTTTCCAGATAAGTTGTAATCCATCACTATGGTCACGTGTAGCATTAGTAAGATGCTCAATACCCGCCATTTGCGATAGCTTATCGAATACATTATCCAGTTTGCTTTTCAGCTTTTTATCTTTAATTTCTGTGTCAGCAGGAATGTCATGATTTTTTTCCAACCACTCCAGCGCTTCTTCTTCTCCGCCAATAGCATCCACAAGATTCAGTTCAACCGCGCGAGGACCACTATAAATGCGACCATCAGCCAGCTCACGAACTTTTTCAACGGGAAGGTTACGACCCTCTGCGACCATTTCAACGAAAACAGTGTGAAATTCCTGAATCATTTCATTCAGCATCTCACGCCCATCGTCGGATAATGGTTCAAAGTTAGAAGGCACAGCCTTATATTCTCCAGATGTCAGCGTAATAGGATGCACGCCAATTTTATCTGCCAATTCAGAAAATTCGACTGTCTGCAGAATCACGCCAATAGAACCAGTGATGCTTCCTTGCATAGTATAAACCTGATCCGCTGCCAATGAAATCATATAGCCCGCAGAGGCGCATACGGAACGCATGGAAGCGACAACAGGTTTTTTTGCAGAAATTGCTTTGATTTTTTTATAGATGGTTTCACCAGCAACAGCTGAACCTCCAGGAGTATCAAGATGCAGAATCACTGCCTGCACGTCTTCATCATCCCGAATTTCATCTAATAATTTATAGAAATCACGGTTTTCACCCACGGTGCCGTCAATAACCAGACGGGCGATATGCCCGTCTTTCACGCCACCCATGTTAGGGATTTTTGCATTACGTTCTATCAATATGACAAGAAAGAATACAAAAACCCCTACAGCTGCCAGCCTCCAGAAAGCAAGTTGCTTTTTCAGGAGGCTGCGCTCGATAAAATTATCGCTGGTAATTGGCATTGATAGGCTTAGCTCTTATCGCTGTTTGCTTGATTCAGAGCCGCACCCAGAATATCTCCCAGACTTGCACCACTATCAGTCGAACCATATTCTTTAATAGCCTGCTTGTGCTGTTCAATTTCCAGCTGACGGATAGACAGCATCAGCTTGCCTGTTTTCTTGTCAGTTGATGCGATGCGTGCATCCACACGATCACCTACATTGAAACGCTCAGGACGTTGCTCTTTGCGCTCACTTGAAAGATCCTGCTTGCGGATATAACCTTCACGATCATCGCCCACTTTAACAACCAGTCCGTCTTTTTCAATTTCAGTTACTTCACATGTCACCTGTTCGCCACGTGCAAACTGAGACGCTGTCGCAGCACCAGCTTCATCCAGTTGCTTGATACCCAGAGAAATACGCTCTTTATCTGCATCAATCAGAAGGATTTTAGCTTTTACTGTATCGCCTTTAGAATATTCCTTGACGCTTTCTTCGCCTGCTTCAGTCCAGCTAATATCTGAATGATGTACCAGACCGTCAATACCGTCTTCCAGACCAATAAACAGACCAAACTCAGTGATGTTGCTGATAGTTGCTTCAATCACATCGCCTTCTTTATTGTTCTCAGCGAATTTTTCCCACGGATTATCCTGACACTGTTTCATGCCAAGAGAAATACGGTGTTTTTCTGGCTCTACTTCAAGCACCATAACATGCACTTTTTCACCAACAGTTACAATTTTGCTTGGATGGGTGTTCTTTTTAGTCCAGCTCATTTCTGATACGTGAACCAGACCTTCAATGCCATCACCCAGTGACACAAACACACCATAATCAGTAATGTTGCTTACTTCACCTTCGAAACGCGCGCCAGATACATAAATCTGTTCTACGCCATCCCAAGGGTTGCTTTCCAGCTGTTTCATACCAAGTGATACACGTTTTGAATCTGCATCAAATTTGGTCACCATCACTTTCACAGTATCACCAACAGAGAATGCTTCTGATGGATGGTTGATGCGCTTCCATGAAATATCAGTTACGTGCAGCAGGCCGTCAACACCGCCAAGATCAATAAATGCGCCGTAATCAGTGATATTTTTCACCATACCTTCCATTACGTCACCTTCCTTGATGTTCTCAAGGATTTCCTCACGCTGACCCTGACGTGATTCTTCCATAATGGCACGACGAGACACAACAATATTGCCACGCTTGCGATCCATTTTCAAAATCTGGAATGGCTGTTCTTTGCCAATTAATGGCGTGATGTCTTTAATAGGACGAATATCCACCTGAGAGCCTGGCAGGAATGCTACCGCGCCGCGAATATCCACTGTGAAACCACCTTTCACTTTGCCAAAAATCACACCCTGTACGTGTTCGCCAGACTCAGTAGCTTTTTCAAGCTCTGCCCATGCAGCTTCACGCATAGCGCGCTCACGGCTGAGAATCACTTCGCCATTGCGAGCTTCCAGCTTTTCAACAAACACTTCAACCTTGTCGCCCACGCGCAGTTCTGGCGGATTGCCATTCTGGTAAAATTCTTTTAAAGGTACGCGACCTTCAGATTTCATTCCTGCGTCAATAGTGACGATATCATTGTTCAGCGCTACCACTTCTCCAGTGATTACGCTTCCTTCTTTAATGTCAGACTCATTGAGAGACGCTTCTAAAAGTGCGCCAAATTCGTCTTGGGGTTGAGTTGCTTGTGCTGTTTGCATATTAATTATTTACTTCCTTTTTTATTCACGTGCCAAGACACACGCGAACGCGCACTTGATCACTTTAATTACATTCAGTCATACGCGCTTAAGGATATAAATCAAGTATTTTGTGGTATTTTGTGAACCAAAACATGACAAAAGCTATCTTTTGGAGTATCACGGCGCACATGGCACTGAAATTTACGCGACACTCACAAAACAAAAAAGCCCGCACAGGCACGTTAAGCACCGCACATGGAGACATTCGCACCCCCGCATTCATGCCTGTTGGCACGGCAGCAACGGTGAAAGGATTAACGCCTGAAATGGTGGCAGATACGGGGGCAGATGTGTTGCTTGGCAACACGTATCATTTAATGCTGCGCCCGACGGCAGAACGCATTGAGAAACTGGGAGGGCTTCACACATTCATGCAGTGGGATAAGCCAATATTAACGGATTCTGGCGGCTTTCAGGTAATGTCTCTGGGGGATTTGCGCACGATTACAGAAGAAGGGGTAGAGTTTAAATCTCATATTGATGGCAGTAAACATATGCTTTCGCCTGAACGCGCGATGGATATTCAATATAAATTAGATAGCAATATCACGATGGTATTTGACGAATGCACGTCATATCCTGCGACACATGAGGAAGCGAAGCGCTCGATGGAGCGTTCCATGCGGTGGGAGCAGCGCAGCAAGGATGCATTTATAGATCGTGATGGCTACGGTTTATTCGGCATTCAGCAAGGTAGCATGTTTGAGGATTTGCGTGAACAATCCAGCATCGCCATGCGTGAAATTGGTTTTGACGGTTACGCCATTGGCGGGCTGGCTGTGGGTGAGGGGCAGGAGGTGATGTTCTCCGTGCTGGATGTATGTGCGGATATGCTGCCACAGGATAAACCACGATACTTAATGGGCGTTGGCAAACCGACAGACATCATTGGCGCAGTGCAACGCGGGGTGGATATGTTTGATTGCGTGATTCCGACACGATCAGGAAGGTTTGCACGGGCTTACACCACAGAAGGTGAGATTAATATCCGCAATGCAAAATATGCAGATGATGACACGCCACTGGATGCATCTGTTCCGTGTCGCGCGTCACAATTCAGCCGTGCTTATCTGCATCATCTGTTTAAAGCAGATGAAATGCTGGGGCCCATTTTGCTGAGCTGGCATAATATTGGATATTATCAATATCTGATGCAACATATCCGTGATGCAATTACTGCAGGTGTGCTGGATGAACTGGCGGCAAAATTGCGTCAGGCGTATGCAAAATAACGCAGTTTTTCGCTGCTTTGAAATATTATGATAATAAAGACATATTGTGATGTCTTTTTACTTGGCAAAACACTCTGCAATGCGTTACACCAATATCATAAAACAATTTATAAGGAATGATTCTCGTGAAACATCTAACGACTCTTATTGCTCTTGGCTGCGTGGCAGCTGCATCTGGCGCATCTGCACAATATAAAGACGGCAGCTATGATAATAACCGCTGGCCGCATTGGTATATTGGTGTGCAGGGTTCAATTCCGTTTCTGGAAGAAACTGATGTAACTGCAAATAACGCTTCTTTAGGTGATCTGGATTTTGATTCGGGCTACGGTATTGGTGCATCTTTGGGGTATAAACCACGCACAGGCAATGCCATTGTGGATCAAATGCGTTTTGAAGGTGAGTATTATTTCCGCAGTAATGATTTTGATGAGTTAAACAGCCAGACTGGTGCATCTGCACAGCTTCCTGGTGATATTAATTCACAATCTTTCATGGTGAATACTTATTATGATTTCGCCACAGGCACAACCATTTCCCCTTATATTGGTGGTGGTCTTGGTGTGACTGAAATTGAAATTGATGCTCCAACACTTGCACTTGAAGATGAAGATACCGTATTTGCATATCAGTTGATGGCGGGTATCAGTTGGGCTCCAAAAAGCCTGTTGAACACAGAATTAAATCTTGGATATCGTTATCTGGACGCATCTGACCCATCTTTCACGACAGATGCTGGTGCAACCGTGGATCACCAATATGAGCATCACAGCATTGAAGCAGGCGCACGCTTCCGTTTCTAAGCTGAGTGTTTGAAAGATTATGAAAAGCCAGATTGCCTTTGAGGCGGTCTGGCTTTTTGGTTGTTGACATCATGGTAACCCGATTTATAGCAGCGCTGGCGCTTTTATCTTTTGCCTTTTTCGGTGAGGCTGTTGCAGTGCAGTTTGACGATGAATTTTGCGATGCATCTCATAAATCTTTTATCCCTCAGCAATGGCTAAAGATGGAAGGGGAGATGTTTATCAATAATTTAAGTGACTGCAATACATCGGACATACATATCGAACTTGCGCATATGGCTGATTGCAGAGAGCGAAATGTCTGTCCGTTTGCATCAATCCAGTCTCTAAAACTCTCTTCTGATGCATTGCAGCTGATAGATTCATTATTGAGCCCGACAGCAGAGCCTGTTCAGTTGCCAGATGGAGTACATGCTTACTTTGTTCCTGACTTATGTTACGCATATTGCAACCCTTACAAGCTGGTCTGGATTGATTCTGAAGCAAAGCGGCTGAATGTTTTAAAAAGTAAAACAAACAACGCTGGAAAACCTTTGGAGTATTTAATAGAGATGTATGAATCTATTCCGCGTTAGTTTCTCAAATTATATGATGTTTCTTTAAAGAAAATTTTTTGAGGTAAAATGGGTCAGCAGGCATAAATGAATATTTATATTTTAGAGAGTAGTAAATTTCTATGATATTGTTTTTTTGTGGCATGTCGTCACTGTTGGGTGCTAAACTGCTGTTCATAAAAAAAAACATAATGTTTTTCATTTGTGTTTAGTTTACAGATTGTAATCCATTCATGCGTGCTATTTACAAAAGATATAACAACCTTAGCATCTGTTATGCTTCCGACATTGTATATATTCATTCTTTTGTAATCGGAATTTCTAGAAAGCAAAATAAATAAATATGAAACGAACACTGATATTCCTAATATTATCCAGCTTTTTTCAATAATAGTCATTATAACTGAAAAAAAATATTGCCAATATGATTACGGTGTGTAGGTTGCTATGAAACATCTTTAATACATCTTCATTTAAACAGCCTAGTTCTTTATAGTAAGCGATTTGAGCTTTCATTTCCTTAGGGTAAAAATGCGTTGCTATTGGTTTCATAATAGTAGTGTATTATAATGAGATTACGCATCTATTAACTTAAATAAACTCATTACTTCATCTTGCAAAAAACCACCAATACGCTATCTTATTACTATGACAAAAAATTACGAAAATTTTGATTATCCTGCAATGGTGGATAATGCCATGCGTGGTGTGGTGAGAGAAGTGCTGGAGCAAGCTGACCGTGACGGCTTTTCTGGTGAGCATCATTTCTACATTTCCTTCAATACGCAGTTTCCCGGGGTGAAGCTCTCACCGCAGTTAAAAGAAAAATACCCTGATGAAATGACGATTGTGCTGCAACACCAATTCTGGGATTTGCAGATTTCAGATGAGCGTTTTTCTCTGATGCTCAGCTTTAACAATATTCCTGAAAAACTGGTCATTCCATTTGATGCGATGACGGCATTTGCTGACCCCAGCGTGAAGTTTGGGCTGCAGTTCCATGAAATTGATGTGGATGATTTTGATGCCAAAGAAGATGTGGTGATCGAAGAGTTAAGCGAAAGCACGCAAACCACCGTGACCAAAGACGATGATGGAAATAACGTCATTTCCATTGATGCCTTTCGCAAGAAATAACCCTTAATATGCCATAACTGGCACGACTGTTGCATCATATCATGCAAAGGATATGCTTATGGAACAGTCTTTACTATATTTACTTACTGGAAACCCGCAGGATGTGCGCGTGATACGTGACCCTGCTGGAGCGCCAATGCTTCCCACGGGGCAGCCGATTACAGAAAAATTTGCCGCTATACTGGAAAAGGCAGGCGCTGCAGCGGCGGCGCATATTGTCGAACAAAAAGACAAAAGCGCTAAAGATGTGATTGTGGAAACATTGGTGCAACTGCCCAGCGTTGAAGCATCACTGGAGCAGTCACCATTAATTAACGGCATTATGCCATTGCAGCAACCGCCCTTTTCCCATGCACCTACGCAGGAATCTTTCGTGGCAGCAGTGAGTTTCACACCAGAAGTGGCAGAGCGTCTGCGCGTGCTGGAAAGCAATAACATCACCAAAGTGGCGGATGTTGAACTGGTGGATGGTGATGAGATGGAATTGCTCATAGAAAACACACCGCGCACAATGCCCGTGGATGAAATCATTTTTTCTGAAGATGTAATTATTAATGATGTGATTGAACATAACATTGCAGAACATGGCACAGTTGGCACATTTGACGCAGATGCATATGATGTTGAACTGCCGCTGAAGCAAGCGCAGGCAATACAATTTACAGATTCTGAGCAATCAGAACAAATGAAAGTAATTGATGTGGAAGGGGATGAGGTGCTGGCGGTTGCCATTGATGCGCCAATCATTCAGCAGCAAGTGCAACAGACAAAGCAGATTGAGATACCTCAAAAAGCGGCGGCGCGGCATGTTGCTGCTGCGCCTTTGGTGCAGGAAGCGATTGTAAAAGATGTGCCAAATGCAGAACCGCTCCTTAAGAACGTCATCAAAACGCCATATCGCACTATTTCCCATATTGAGCAATTTGCAGATAAGCCAGTATTATTTGGTAAACAATCTGCAACCGATGTGCTGATTTCAAAAACAGATATTACAGACATCAAATTGCCGCTTCAGGAAATGAAGTCTGAAACCATGCCACAATCCTTGCAGGATTTCAGCGCTATTTTAAACGCAGAGCGCTCAGGCGCATCGAATTATTCGCAGCCAGTGCGATTTGTTGTGCCAACCCCTGAAATGATGACCATGCACCCGCCACAGCAAGTGGCAGTGCATATCGGTCAGGCATTGAAAGACGGGCAGCGCAATATCAGCATTCGCCTGCACCCAGAAGAAATGGGCAGAGTGGATATTCGCATGGAAGTGAGCAGTGATCAGGTGACGGTGAAAGTGACCACGGAAACACGTGAGGCATATGAATTGCTGCGGGCAGACCGCGCACAGCTGGAAGCCATTTTGAAAGAAAGTGGTTATGAGGCAGACAGCAACACATTTGAATTTTCTCACCAGCAGGATGAGCAGAAAGAGCAGCAAAAAACAGCTCGCGCAGCTTCACCTGCATCAGACAATGATGTGAATGCAGAAAAAACGCAGGAATTAGAGCATGATCCGCAAACTGGCATCTTACTTGCAACAACAGGATTAAACATAAAGGTTTAAAAATATGACAGACTTTTTAGATACACCAACCGTGAACAATGCCTCGCTGAATCGCATCAGACAGGATACTAACCCGTCTCAGGCAGAGCTGGACGGCGCGAAACTGGCAGATGATTTTGATGATTTTTTATTACTGCTGACAACGCAGCTGAAAAATCAGGATCCGACAGAGCCGCTGGACACGAATGAATTTACATCACAACTCGTGCAGTTCGCAACGGTAGAGCAGGCAGTGGCAACAAACCTGAACCTTGAAAAGCTGGTGAATGCATCAGCAGCAACAGGCATTCAGCAGGGGCTTGGCTTCATTGGCAAAGCAATTGAGGCGGAAGGCAATAAAGGTGTGCTGAGCAACGGAAATGCAGTCTTCTCATATGAATTGCCACAAAATGCAACCAGCGTGAATGTCAGCATTCTGGACAGCACAGGGCGCGCCGTGTTTAGCGGAGCAGGTGACACTTCAGCAGGCAAAAACACCGTGGTCTGGGATGGTATTAACAACCTGACAGGGCAACCAATGCCAGACGGAACATATCAGATTGCAGTCAATGCCAGAAATGACAAAGACGAAAAGATTGACGCAAAAACATTCACTACAGGGCGCGTTTCAGCCGCGCAGGTGGATGATCAGGGCAATACTATTCTGAGCGTCGGCACAGCAAAAGTGAAAGCGGATGATGTGATCGGCGTTCGTGAAATTCCAGAAGAAGTGGTGATAAGCGCACCGCAGCAACTGGTGGAAAATAACAATCAGCCCGAAGGTGATTCCATCATCGAACAGGCATTTAACGCAATATTTTAAGGGAACATTAGGGGGAAACTAACATGTCATTATACGGAGCATTATATACTGGTGTTACAGGTCTGGACACTCAGGGACAGAAGATCGGTATTATCTCAGACAATATCGCCAACGTGAACACAGTGGGATATAAAGAGTCTGAAGCGCAGTTTGAAACACTGGTGATTAACTCAGGCACAAAAGCAACATATTCACCAGGCGGTGTGCGCAATCAGACACGCACCAATGTGGATAAGCAGGGGATCATCTCTTCCACAGCAGCGCCAACAGACATTGCAATTTCAGGCAATGGGTTCTTCGTGGTGAATGCTTCAGAAGATGGTTCATCACAAACACTTTACACTCGCGCAGGTTCATTCCGTCAGGATGCGCAGGGCAATTTTGTGAATTCACAAGGGTTTTATCTGCAGGGCTGGCCCTTGGACAGAGATGGCCGTCTTCCAGGTGAGCCAGGAAATCTGAACACTATCGCAAGCACCAACACAGAAAGTCTGCAGACAGTGAATGTGGAATCTGCCAGTGGTGTTGCGCAGGCAACTACTGATGTTGACTTCAAAATCAACCTGCCAGCAGGACAGAAGATTTTCCCAGGTGCAGCAGGGGCAGTTCGCATGGATATTAACTCGCCAAACAATTTTGGCATCAGCACAACAGACCTGATTGCACCAGATGAAGCGAACGCAACAGGCACGCCTAATTTCGGTCTTGCACCAGCAAACAACATTGCACGTGGGGACAAATTCACGCTGACGACAGGTGAAGGGCTGAATTATGATTATGAATATGGTGGTTTGACGATTGGACGCGATATTACCAATAATGATCTTGCAGCCAATGTGGGTGACAATAATCAGAGCTTAGCACCAACAACATTTGCCTCTTTAGGTGGTGCATCCATCACAACCGCCAACGGCAGTAACGTAGTGACAGTGGATTTCGGCGCGGGTGATGAGCAATTCCTGCAGGTGGGTGACCGCATTCGTTTAAGCGGTTTGGTGGCTCACGCAGGTTCTGCCATTCCACCATCTGAATATACGGGCATTGTAACAGTCACTTCTGTCAGCCCTCCAATTGGAACAGGCGCAGTGCAGACCATCACATTCACATCATCTGTTAATGAAGGCGCTGCTTCAGGCGGAACGTTCAACATTGCTGGTGGTTCGTTCAACACACGTGAATATGAAGGGAATGTGTTTGACGCTATTTCTGAAAATCAGGCATTTTTTGGTGCGCAAACCAATCTTGCTAACTTCACAGATGCAGCTAAAAGATTCACCATCACCAGCCCGACCATTCCAACAGGTTCAGTTACCTTTACCTATGTTGCAACCCAGGCAAGTGTAGCCAACAACACGTTCAGCTCACTGAATAATCTTGCGGCGGCGATTAATGAGAATATTGGTCTGGAAGCGCGTGTGGTGGATGGGCGTTTGATGGTAGGTTCATCGGATGCAAGCGAATCCCTGACATTTACAAACGGGGATGCTGTTGGTGATTATACAGGCTCACCAGTGCAATTCGGGATAGACTGGGTTGGCGAACTGGGTTTGCAGGATATTGCATCTGGCAATCGCCGTTTCTCCACCATGTCCAATCTGGCAGCTTTGGTGAATGCAGATGAAGGTGTAAGCGCAGAGCTTTCCACAGGAACGGCAGAAGGCACACTGGATATTCGCGTAGATAACCCATTAGACACTATTCGTTTTGAAGATTTTATAGGGGATGAATTGCCACTGAATGATCCACCAATTGCAGCGATTACGGAAGTAGGTGCGCCAAGTGGTGTGTTCGATGTGGAATTTAACCAGACGGGTCATGCATTTGGAGTGGGAAGCAACATCGTGCTTTCTGGCTTCCCAACGCTGACAAATGCCACCAGTGAAATTCTTGATACTGAATTTAACACTACACACACAATTATAGCGACCAGTGCGACCACTTACACTGTGCGTATTAACACAGTAAGTGCTGGTGGTGCAGCGATTGCCCCTCCTGCAGCAGGTGCAATTACCACAGCAATGGTGCAGGAAACCAACTTTGGTAGCGTGATTGCGGAACTGGGTCTGGTAGATTCGCTGCAAGGCGGTGCATATGTTCGTGGTGACACAGGCAATTTAGGACCAGTTTATGACCCTGCAGGGGTGAATGGCGGGAACATGGCATCGGGTGATGTATCTGCACAAGCCAGCTCCAGCTTCACCATTTATGATGCACTGGGTGGCGGACATGACATGCGCATTTCCTTCCTGAAAACAGGCACAAACCGCTGGGCAGTAGAAGTCCATGCGATTAACCCTGAAGATGTGCAAACTGTTAATGGAGATGGTCTGGTTGCTTCTGGAACTGTGGAGTTTAACGGGGATTATACGCTGAAAAGTGTTTCCAGTTCTTTGGTGAATCCTGTGAACGTAGTCTGGACAAATGGCGCATTGAACAGCACACTTGATTTAGGCTTCGGAAACCCTGGCTCACCAAGAAATACTGCAGGTGCAGTGGTGATTGGAGATGATTCTGGATTGTCACAAAACTTTAGTGATTACACACTTCGCCGAATTGACCAGAATGGCGCACCTGTGGGTGAGTTAGTGTCAGTCGCTATTAACGAAGAAGGCTTTGTGATTGCCAGCTTCAACAATGGGGAAACGCAGAATCTGTATAAGATTCCTCTGGCGGATTTCTCTAACCCGAACGGGCTGAAAGCCATTTCAGGCAATGTCTATGCAGAAACGCGTGAATCGGGTGAATTGAACTTGCGTGAAGCAGGCGAAAATGGGGTAGGGGATGTCGTCTCCAACGCACTGGAAGCCTCTAACGTGGATCTGGCAGAGCAGTTGACAGATATGATTATCGCACAACGTGCATATCAGGCAAACACGCGAGTTATCTCGACTTCGGATGAATTGCTGGAGCAGTTGACGCAGTTGTAATCACCGCTTTCAAGGCAGGTAGCCTGACTTATGCTGCGGCATAATGGGTTGTGACAGGTAGTTTAAAAAAGGGCGCATCTGAATGATGCGCCCTTTTGACGCATGTTATTTAAAAATAACCGCCGTGCCACCTTCTGTTTGTGCTGGTGCGCCAGTTAGTTTTTGCAACGCTACAGGTTGATTGCTTTTGGTGCTGTCTACCATAAAGTCACCGTTCTTGAAGCCATAACGTGCAGTGTCATACAGGCGATGTTCTTTACATTCATAGCCTGCAGGCGCTGGATTAGGGAAGAAGCCGCTGCCAATATGATGCATACTTATATCTCTTGCACCAGTGGGTATTGTATTATCCAATTCATACTTGATAAGATGACGTTGCTGCTGACCATCAGGAGTTCTGTCCAGAAATTCTATCCCGATAATCACTTCATCATCAGAATGCCAGCATGCGTGACCTATGTTCCACATGGAAAAGCCATTTGTTTTTGGTTTTGAACCGCTACCAAACACATCATTTCTAATCTCGTTATTATCTACCAATGCTAAACGCTTGCCTGTGCGCACTTCAAACACACCAAACTGTGTTTTCATGTGTGTGCCTGCTACCTGATCTGATGATACGGCAATCAATCCCTTTGCAGCAAATGCATCTGGGCTGAGTTCGGTGATGATGGATGCTTTTTGTGGGTATGGCATGGTCAGCACATGGCTGGAAGATACTTTGGTCTGATCCTGATTATCAAGCGTCAGCCCATATGCCTGATTATTGGCTACGGCAATGGCAGTGCCAGAACCCAGCGCTTCAAACACTTTCTTGCCTTGCTCCGCCGTGCAGGCAGAAAGCGCAAGCGCGCCGATGAGTGCAGTAATTTTTTTCATTCTAATCTCCGTTGTTAAATGACAGTTAATTCATAAAGCCGTATCTTTGCACATGTAAAGCGACAAATTAATGCTTGTTTAATGTTCTGCTGCTGCAAAATAAGCTATACTGCATGTTCAATGGATTTATCTAACCTCTCTCTCAGATTCCTGTTTTTAGACCTCAACAGCTATTTTGCGAGTGTTGAGCAACAGTTGAACCCTGAGTTGCGAGGCAAGCCCGTGGCAGTCGTGCCGTTGGAAACAGATGCGACCTGCGCCATTGCTGCATCTTATGAGGCAAAGGCATTTGGCGTGAAGACTGGCACAAAGATTTATGATGCAAAACGCATGTGTCCTGATCTGATCTGTATCAAGGCAGATCATGAGCATTATGTGCGGTTTCACCATATGATCCTGCGAGAGATTGACCGTCATATTCCTGTCACGCAAATTGCCTCGATAGATGAAATGGCGTGTGAATTGGATGAATCTCAACGCAACAAGGAAGCCGCGGTGGATTTGGCATTGCGCCTGAAAGCGGGGCTGGCAAAGAATGTGGGGGAATATGTCAAATGCTCCATCGGGCTTGCGCCCAACCGCTTTTTGGCGAAAGTGGGAACGGAATTGCAAAAGCCAGATGGCTTGGTGGTGATTGAAGGACATCAGATTCCTGAGATTCTGTTTTCGCTGGAACTGCGTGATATTCCAGGCATTGGCAAATCCATGCATCACCGCTTGAACAAGCTCGGCGTGTTCACCATTGAGCAGCTTTGCCAGATTCCGCCAAAGCATATGCGTGCCATTTGGCATAGTGTGGCGGGGGAGCGGATGTATTATAAATTGCGCGGGCTGGAGATTGCAGACGAAGCCACACAAAAACGCTCCATCGGGCATTCTCATGTGCATGGTCCTGAGAACCGACCTGAGCATTATGCACGGCTGGTCAATCACCGTTTGATGCTGAAAGCGGCGAGTCGTTTAAGGCGAGATGGGTATTATGCCACGGCGATGGATATTAGTCTGAGAGTTGAAAATGGCGGGCGGTATCATAGCGAAGTCCGTTTCGCGCCCACGCAGGATACACTGAGCCTTACGCCGCTTTGGAACGAGCAATGGAACATGATGATGCAGGGCATTAAAGCAGAGCTACGCTGCAACCATCTGCGCATCAAAAAAACGTCCATCACCTTCCACGGGTTGGAGACAGAGCCAGACACGCAGCCAGATTTATTTAACGGCGCAGCGCAACTGCACAAGCGCGAAAAGAACGAAAAACTCTCACTGGCGATGGACGCACTGAATCAGAGATTTGGACGTAACACAATTACGACGGCAGCGACTCTGGGCGAGGCAAACAAGGTGACGGGGACGAAGATTGCGTTCGGGCGGATTCCTGATGAGGCAGAGTTTCGAGAGTGAAGAAGTTTGTTGTTGGTGGTTTTTGGTTGGTGGTGTAAATAAGGGTTATGTGTGGACAGATAATTTCAACAAACTCAGATTACAAAATACTTATTGGAGCTGTTATTGCTGCAATTGTGTCTATAATAGTAGCCGTAATAAGTCAGATATGTCTTGGTAGAAGGCAAAAGGCAGACCACGAACATGAAAAGCGTTTGAAAAATAATGAGCTCTATCAAAATAGAGGTGAGGAATTATACAAATTAATAACGAAATGGTCAGAGAATATCTTTTTTATGTTCCTAGACAACTCAAATGTAATTAAAGGTAAGTTAGATTTGAGTGTTGCATTTGAAACAGTTCAAAAATTAGAAAGTTTAGATTTTTTTCGTATCGACATGATTATCGAAATTTATTATCCTGAACTCAATGGTTTTTACAAAGCTTCGAGAAAACAACTTAGTGAAATTAACAAGATATATACACCAGTAGATCATAATAATATCATAAGAAATAATGCTAATCTTCAAAAACTGGCAGATGAATACTCGAGAGCTAATTCTATTTTTGAGCAAATGGTAGACCAATTAAAAAAAGAACTCCTTAAATCCATCCCAAAATAAACTTTTTTCACATTTGCCCTTGAAAAAAACTCTATGCGCATTAATTAACCACTCGTAATATACAACTAAGTTAAAACTGGAGTAGATGATTATGGGTAAGGTAATCGGGATTGACCTCGGAACCACAAATTCCTGCGTGGCTATCATGGATGGCAAAGACGCAAAAGTGATTGAAAATTCAGAAGGCGCGCGCACCACGCCTTCTGTCGTTGCGTTTAGCGATGATGGCGAGCGTCTGGTGGGGCATCCTGCAAAACGTCAGGCAGTGACCAACCCTGAAGATACACTGTTTGCTGTGAAGCGTCTTATCGGTCGTCCATTTAAAGATGATGCGGTGAAGAAAGATATTGACCTTGTGCCATATAAAATTGTCAAAGCAGACAATGGAGATGCATGGGTGCAGGCAAATGGTGAGAAATATAGCCCATCGCAAGTCTCTGCATTTATCTTGCAGAAAATGAAAGAAACGGCGGAGAGCTATCTGGGTGAGAAAGTCACTCAGGCAGTGATTACGGTTCCGGCTTACTTTAATGATTCTCAGCGTCAGGCAACAAAAGATGCGGGTAAAATTGCAGGTCTTGAAGTGCTGCGCATTATTAACGAGCCTACTGCCGCAGCGCTGGCATATGGTCTGGATAAGAATGATGGTAAAACCATTGCCGTGTATGATTTGGGTGGCGGTACGTTTGACGTATCTATCTTAGAGATTGGTGATGGCGTGTTTGAAGTGAAAGCCACAAACGGGGATACATTCCTCGGTGGTGAAGATTTTGATAACCGCATTATTGATTATCTGGCAGATGAATTTAACAAATCGCAGGGCATTGACCTCCGCAAAGACACGCTGGCATTGCAGCGCTTGAAAGAAGCAGCGGAGAAAGCGAAGATTGAGTTGTCGTCTGCACAGCAAACTGATGTGAATCTTCCATTTATCACGGCTGATGCATCTGGTCCGAAACACTTAAATATTAAATTAACTCGCGCCAAGCTGGAACAGCTGGTGGATGATCTGCTGAAACGCACGATTGACCCATGCAAAAAAGCATTGAAAGATGCTGGCTTGAATGCGTCTGACATTGATGAGGTGATCCTTGTTGGTGGTATGACACGTATGCCGAAAGTCTCTGAAATTGTGAAAGATTTCTTCAAGCGCGAGCCGCATAAAGGGGTGAACCCTGATGAAGTGGTGGCAATGGGTGCTGCAATTCAGGGTGGTGTATTGCAAGGGGACGTGAAAGACGTACTGCTTCTTGACGTAAGCCCGCTGTCACTTGGTATTGAAACGCTTGGTGGCGTGTTCACTCGCCTGATTGAGCGCAACACAACCATTCCAACCAAGAAATCTCAGGTGTTCTCGACGGCGGATGATAATCAGACCGCAGTGACCATTCGTGTGTTTCAGGGGGAACGTGAAATGGCAGCAGATAACAAATTGCTCGGTCAGTTTGATTTGGTGGGTATTCCACCTGCGCCGCGTGGTCTACCGCAGATTGAAGTGACGTTTGATATTGATGCAAACGGCATTGTGAATGTGTCTGCAAAGGACAAAGCAACCAACAAAGAGCAGCAAATCCGCATTCAGGCATCTGGTGGTTTGTCAGATTCGGATATTGATCAGATGGTGAAAGACGCTGAGAAATATGCGGATGAGGATAAAAAGCGCCGTGAGCTTATTGAAGTGCGCAATCAGGGCGAAAGCATAATTCATGAAGCTGAGAAAAACCTCTCAGAGCATGGTGATGTGATCAAGTCTGCTGATAAAGATGCGATTGAAAAGGCGATTGAATCTTTGCGTTCCACCCTGGGCGAAGATGACAAGGAAGCGATTGAAGCCAAAGTGCAGGAACTGACGCAGGCAGTTATGAAAATTGGTGAAGACATATACAAATCGCAACAAGAAAAAGAAGCGGCAAATGATGATGTGGATGCACCTGCATCAGAAACATCAAAATCTTCAAATGCAGCAGAAGGCGAAGTGCTGGATGCAGACTTTGAAGAAGTGGATGACAAAAAAGACTCTGCTTAACTGACGTGGATTAACGTATAAAAAAAGGGGATGAGCAATTGCTTATCCTCTTTTTGCATCTTATAAAGGTGACTATGAGCAAAACAGATTATTATGAATTACTAGGCGTTAGCAAATCTGCTTCTGCAGATGAGTTGAAGAAAGCCTATCGTAAATTAGCGATGAAATATCACCCTGATAAAAATCAGGGCGATGCGGCGGCAGAGAAGAAATTTAAAGAAATTTCTGAAGCGTATGACGTGCTGAAAGACCCAGACAAAAAAGCGGCATATGACCGTTACGGTCATGCTGCCTTTGAAAATGGCAGTGGTGGCGGTGGTCATCCAGGGTTTGACTTTGGCGGCGGTGCTGGCGGATTCTCTGATATATTCGACGATCTGTTTTCCGAATTTACTGGTGCGCGTCGTGGCGGTGGCATGGGCGGCGGTGCGCAGCAATCTGCCAAACAGCGCGGCTCTGATCTGCGTTACAATATGCGCATTACACTGGAAGAAGCGTTCAAAGGCAAAAAGCAGGATATAACGATCACCACCTCTGTCACCTGTGATTCATGTGACGGCAATGGCGGGGAAAAAGGTGCGAAACCTGTCACCTGCACCACCTGCGGCGGGCGTGGAGCAGTGCGCGCGCAGCAAGGGTTTTTCACGATTGAGCGCCCATGTCACACCTGTCAGGGAACAGGGAAAATCATTGAAAATCCGTGCCGCAAATGCGCGGGGTCTGGCACTGTGCGCAAAGACCGCACTTTGGCTGTGACCATTCCCGCAGGAGTGGAAGAAGGCACGCGAATTCGTTTGTCAGGTGAAGGCGAAGCGGGGTATCGCGGAGGGCCAGCGGGGGATCTTTATATTTTCCTGTCTGTCACATCGCACCCGATTTTCCGTCGTGAAGGCACGGATATTCATGTGACCGTGCCGATTACATTTACCACAGCAGCACTTGGTGGCTCTGTTGAAGTGCCCACAATTGAAGGTTCGCGTGTGAAAGTGACCGTGCCAGAAGGTACGCAAAACGGGCATCAGTTCCGTCTGCGCGGCAAGGGCATGTCCATTCTGCGCTCAAAATCCCGTGGTGATATGTTTGTTCATGCACGTGTGGAAACGCCTGTCAAACTGAACAAAAAACAGAAAGACTTATTGCAAGAATTTGCAGACACTTCTGGCAACACGACTAACCCTGAATCCAGCGGGTTCTTTGATAAAATGCGTGAATTCTGGGAGGATCTGAAAGAATGATGAAGATAGCCATTGCAGGATGCACAGGGCGCATGGGGCGCATGTTAGTGGAAGCTACGCTGGCGCATAAAGATGTTAAACTTGTTGCAGTAAGTGCCGTTGAGCATGATATGCAGCAGGCGCGTGCGTTGCTGGCGTTGCACCACACACAAAATGTAATGCTGACCAGCGACACAGATGAATTACTGAAAGACGCAGATGCAGTGATTGATTTTACGTCGCCTGAATATTCGCTGAATATTGCGAAACATGCGGTTGAACATGGCGTAGTGCATATTTGTGGCACAACAGGATTTTCTACATCACAAATCGAGCAGTTAAAAAGCTACGCCGAAAAAACTAAAATTGTTCATGCGGCGAATTTTTCCATTGGTGTGAATATGCTGCTTAAAACTGCTAAGGAAATGGCGGCACTGCTGGATGATTCTTATGATGTTGAAATCACCGAAATGCATCATCGCTACAAAAAAGATGCGCCTTCAGGCACGGCACTTGCGCTGGGTGAAGCGGTGGCTGAAGGGCGTGGTGTGGCGCTAGGAGAAGCAGCAGACCGCGCGCGTGATGGCATTACAGGGGAGCGCAAGCAAGGCGCAATCGGTTTTCATGCATTGCGGGGAGGCGATGTGATTGGTGATCATACAGTGCTGTTTGCAGCGTTAGGTGAACGTATCGAAATCACTCACAAAGCCTCGGACCGAACTATTTACGCCAAAGGCGCAATCCGTGCAGCACTGTGGGCAAAGGCGCGAGACGCAGGTTATTATTCTATGCAGGATGTGCTGAAATAATATTTTAATATATATTAATTTATGTTATTATTAGTTTGTACCTTTATTTATGGAATTTGTGAAACACTATTTCTACAGATTACCACTGATTAGAATATAGTGTTTCAACGCAAACGCTTATGAAAAATAATAATTTTCCTCACTGGACTCAGGTTTGGAACGATTTTCAAAAATCTGCTTTAATTCTCCGAATTAATAATATCGAGAAAAAGATATTATTTGAAGAAAATGGAGGCACTCACAGTCGCTCAGTTGAACTTATGTTTGACCATTTTGACAGACGGTGCAAATTTGAAGGAACATTCAGTATGACTCCTTTAAATTTAATGGATGTAGAAAGGCAAAACCCTGATGCACCATGTATTGAAGGCATTTTCTATAGCGAAGATTACGCTATAGATAGCACTGCATATCTTAGTTTGACAAAAACTGATGATATTTCAGGCGATGAACATGGAATGCGCTCTTACTTTTTTGAAGGTAAGATATATGGTAAAGATGGTATTATAGCGAGTTGGGATTTAATTGCGGCTTCTGTAATATAACCCACTTAAAGGATTGAGAGTTTCTCAGTCCTTTCTTTTTACATTACACTCCGCCCACACTTCTTTCAGCGGCAGCATCACAAAATCACGTTTGTGTGCTTCTTCGTGCGGTATGGTCAGCGTTTCGCTTTTATATTTTACACCGTCAATCGCAATAATATCGACATCAATCTCGCGTGGTGCCCAATGCCCGCGCGCAACGCGCCCGATGCTGGCTTCAATCTCTTTGACATCACGCAATAACTGCTCCCAGTCTTGCGTGTCACATTCCAGCGTTACCACCTGATTAATGAATGGCATATCCCATTCCTGCGGCGCATCATCATCCAGCAAAGCGGGAGATTCATAGAGGGAAGAACATTTCAGACTGTGAGCATCTGCGTAAGGCAGGGCGCATAAATAACGTATTGCCTGCCTTAAATTATTGCGCACATCTCCCACATTGCCACCCAGACCAAATGCAATTTTAGGCATGTGCAAGCCCTTGTGGCAAGGTGGAATAGGTGAAAGACGCACCACCTTTTAATTCAGCAACAGGGGCTTCTGGTTTGAATAACGTAAGTGTGAACGCACAGTCTTTCACACCAGTTTCAGCAATATGTGCATCCAGCCATTTCTGAACGGCGTTGCCAAGATATGGCGTGAGATACTCAATCAACTGAAACTCCTTGCCCTGCAATGCTGCTTTTAAATGCTGCGTCAATGCGTCATAGCACAAAAAACCTTCACCATCTTTTTGCGAGGCGATTGGCATGGTTGAAAAATAAATCGTAATGTCTAACGCAATAGGTTGTGTTGCCATTCGTTCCTGCGCACCAAAACCAAGATGCACAGGCAAAGTGAGTTGATGCAGGGAAAGGGCGCAAGGGTAATGAGTCATGACGCTACTATAATGCGAGCCTGAGGAAACTCAATCACCAAATGCAGAGGAAAAATCAGGCATGGTAAATTGCGGAGCATGTGTTTTTTCTTCCCATAAATCATCCGAGAATTTCAGCGTGCCAAGCTGCGCATCTGCCACGTGCTGCTGTTCAAAACCTACAGGATCACGCTCATCATAATGCGAAAAAATATCGGGGGTCTGGCGTTGCAGCACGTCCATCATCTCGCGCAATTCTTCAAGCAGGGAAGGACTATGGCATACGCCGAGCAGTTCCACGCTGTCAACCCGCGCCCATGCGCTGGCGCTGCGTTCAATGCGACTGTCGCGCAATTCATGGCGCATTTTCAGCTTTTTGCCGTCTGTGCCGTGCCATATGCCAGTGCCATAAACCATGCTTTCCATGCCGCGAAACCATGCGCGGGCTTTTTGAGCCTCGGCTTCCTGTTTTGCACGCTGTCCTACTGTTGTCGCCATAATTTATACTATAGCCTAATTTCGCAATCTCTGGTATGACAGTTGCGTGAAATCTGCATCTGAATATGTGTCTGTTAATGGTGAAATGGTACGCGCTGATGAGGCGTGTATTTCCATCTATGATCGTGGGTTGCGCTTTGGTGATGGCGTGTTTGAAACGATAGCAGTGGCGTATGGTGTGCCATATTGCTGGGATTTGCATCAGCAACGGTTGTTTGCTGGGTGTGATGCATTAAGGATACCCTATAAAAGCGCCGAATTGCGAGCGCATTGTGATGCATTAATTCAAAAAAATAACGTTGTGAACGGCATGTTGCGCATCATGGTGACTCGCGGCGTAGGGTCGCAGGGCTATCTGCCTGTGGGCAGTGCGTCACCAACGGTTATTATTGAAGCTACAGCAGTGAAACAAGGCTGCGCGGAACATAAAAATGATCTTTCACTATGGGTCAGTTCATATAAACGCCTGCATCCTGACACATTGCCCACACAAGCCAAGCTGATGCAGGGGGTCAATGCAACACTTGCCCGCATGGAAGCGCAGGATGCAGACTGTGATGAAGCATTGATGCTGGATGTGAATCATCATATCAGCGAAGCGGCAAGCGGCAATCTGCTGTGGATGCGTGAGGGGAAATATTATACCGCCCATACAGATTCGGGCTGCCTGTCAGGCACGATGCTCGCTCAGCTGGCGCTGTTGTTAACCGCACCAGTGCAGCCAACATTGTTGCCGCTGGAAGAATTGCAACATATTGATGCACTGGTGATGACAAATGCCATCAAAGGTGCGGTGGCGGTGCGTATTGTGCGTTCAAATGAGATAGAATATCATTTTGACAAAAGCGTCACGCTGGCTGCGCATTGCAACGGTTTAATTCAGAAAGATATTGCGCGGCAGTGCAAGGGTTCGTAAGGTAGCATCATGAAAAAATGGTTGATAATTGGTGGCGTTCTCGTCGCAGGGGGCGCAGCAGCGCATTACGCAGTGTGGAAGCAGCAGGTAGCATTTAACAATAATGCGCTTGAGCAGCTGGTGGCTGGTGTGAATAACAATCTTGGCACTAAAGCGCTTGAATTATCATATGATCAGAAATTAGAAGGTGAAGCCTATCCATTAAAAGCCAGTGTGAGCTACACAAACCCAGTGATTACGGTTAATCCCGCATTTTATGAGCATCAGGCGGTGTCCTCTTTTTATGAAAATCTGGAAGGCGGTGCGCCAGTGATTGATGAAATCAGGGTCAACGGAGTATATGCAATTAATAGTGATAAACTGGGCAATGCCATAAGCTCAACCGTTGAAGGCGCTGCAATAATCAAAGGTAGTGAGAATGGGCAGAGTATTGCTTATGCGATGAAAAGTGATGATACCATGCGTTGTGGCGTGGGGCTGGCGCGATCACCTTTATCTTACATTTTTAAAACGCACGAAACAAAACAGGGCGCACAGCAATTATTTGACGCTATCAATCATCTCGATTGTGATACAAGCAACGTTATCGTTACAGATGAAACAGATAGCAGAGTGCTTTCTTCATGGGAGCAATATGACATTACGGTGGATGCCAAAGATGCTGGCAAACAGAATCATAAAATAATAGATTTTCAGGTGCAGCTGGATGGGCTTGAATATTCCCAGACGCAGCAGCAATTACTGGAAGATTATGAGCAGGCATTTGCTCCTTTAAGTGATGCGCAGAAGTCCGTTTTTGCACTGCTGCAAAAGCACCCTGTGCCTGCTTTGTCGCAATCACAGGCAGGCAAGCAGAATATTGCGCTGGAAGGCACATATTCTGGCGCTGTGGGGGAAGAAGCACTGCAGCGTGACGATGCGGCATTTGACCTGCATATCAGCACATTCGATGTGAGCAATGCGTTATATGATTCCAGCGCACCATTCTCGCTGATGTTTAATGAGGACGCAATCAAGCTGAATTATGATGGTGACGTGACCTATCACCCTGCATTTGAAGCGATGCTGAAAGACTCGATTGACGCCATTATTAAGATTATCCACAGTCCTGAATTGCAGGTGGATGCAGAGTTGAAAAAGGCGCTTATGGGAGTTTCAAAAGAACAGCTTACTGCGCTTGTGCCTCAGCTTTCAAAATTAGGCAGGATCAACATGGTGGCAGATGTGTCTTTGCCGAAAAAAGAAGGTAATATCGCCATCAATAATTTAGGGTTTTCTGCAGCGCCATATCGCTTGATGGTGAACGGGCAGGGCAATCTTTCACCCATTAATGGCGAACTGACGATTAAATGTGATGCCTGCAAAAAACTGTTAACAAATTTGTTATCATATGCAGGCAATCTGCAAATGCTGGCGCGGGATATGTCTTTAGACAATATCCCCGCATCTGCTCAGTCACTCACGTTGACACCCGAATTAAACAAGGCGTTGGTAGGGTTCATCCTCAATCTTGACACAACAAAGGATGAAAAAGTGACGACCATCACCCTTAAAGCACAGCCAGAAACGGGAATTACTATATCTGATTTGCCTTTAATGGCAGTGATGATTCAGGGATTTGCGACGATTTCTCCTTATCTGAAACAATGACAGCACGCTGGATAAACCCGCTTGATGCATTATATGCAGTGATATGCCATGAATATGATAATATTATATTACTCTATTCAGGTTTGAAAACGGGATATTCAGGACGTTATAGCTATCTTGCATTTGAGTGTGATGACCAGATCAGGGGTGATTCTGTCGATATGCTGAATCAATGCGTGCAACGCTCAGAACTTCCCAGATGGTTTGGCTCTATCGCCTATGAAGCATTGGGTGAACGTGTTGCGACCACCCAATGCCCTATTGCATCGCCTGCAATTCATTTCAGCCGCTATAAATATGTTATCCGTTTTGATCATGAACAACAGACCTTAGCAGGTGACGTTAACGCCTTGCCGAAGCTGCGGGAAGTAACTTCAAAAGCTTATCCCGCAGTGAAAGAGTGTCACGCAGTGATGGACAGACAACGTTATATTGACAATGTGAAAGACGCGCTGGAGCAAATCCATGCAGGCAATTTTTATCAGGTCAATCTGACGCGGAAATATGTGGGCGCTTTTGAGCGGGATCTCAGCGCGATGGATGCTTATGCCATGTATGCAAATTTATGCACTATCAGCCCTGCACCTTACAGCGCATTTCTCTGGCGGGAAGGGCAGGCGGTGCTGTCCTCTTCGCCAGAATTATTCATTCAGGTGGATGGGAATCGCACCATTACTTCCCGCCCGATTAAAGGCACTGCATCCCGCGCACATGCTGCGATTGAACTTGAAAACAGCATCAAAGACCGTGCAGAAAATCTGATGATTGTTGATCTGATGCGCAATGATCTGGCGCGTTGTTCTGTGGCGGGCAGTGTGGATGTGACTAAATTATTTGATGTGGATAGCTTCGCCACCCTGCACCATCTTTCTTCCACCATCACAGCAACGTTGCAAAAAAATGTGGGCATAGCCGATATTCTGAAAGCGACTTTTCCGCCAGGCTCAATGACAGGTGCGCCAAAATGTTCTGCAATGGACTGGATTGCACGCAAAGAGCAGATGCAGCGCGGCATATATAGCGGCGCGATTGGCTGGATTAATGGCACACAATGTGATCTCTCTGTTGTCATTCGCACTCTGATTGCGCAAGATGATCAGTTCGAATTTCAGGTGGGAGGAGGCATCGTAGCGGATTCTGATGCCGAGAATGAATATCAGGAAATTCTCACCAAATCCAAAGCGCTGGCAGGCATGTTGAAAATTCAGATGCCTCAGTAATTCACCGCATTTTTATCGTGAACATCTGATAGTGCAAGCAGGGTTATAGGGATTATAAAAAGAGCTGTGATAATCAACGGTAGTGAAATCAGCAATAATAACATTAACCCTGCAATGTTCGTCCAGCGTTCAGCCCCCAGATGAACAAAGATTCTGTGATTCAGCGCAAATGCCTGCGCTATGCCTGCATTGCGTTCAATCACAATTAACGGCAGATATGCAAAATAGGTCATGATGAAAATGGCTATGATCGTGCCTAATATAATAGCCAGATTTCCAAGCATTATCGTTCCCAGCCACGGCAATGAAAATGCCAGCAGGGCAGGGGGAAGCGAAGTTACCAGCAACACACCACCATGTTTTTTCAGGATTGAAAAAATATAGCGAAATGACAGAAGCTGCACACGAAACAATCTTAACACGCATATCTGCAATATGCCGAACATGAAATAGGTTGCAACTGGTGCAATCACTGCAGCGGCTGCGACTGGCAACATCATAGCTGAAGTGATAATAACGGCGGAGGCGAGCAGAAAAAAGATGCCGCAGATCAGAATTGGTGTTTGCGAATCTTTCAGAATTTCCAGAGCATTGCCAAGCAACGCGAGCAGCCCGCGGCTTTCCGTATAGTCCTCATCATCACTAATGCGTTCATAGGCATCCTGCTCAATAAACACATCATAGAGTTCTGCATGTTGATAGGCTGGGCCTTGCTCATGACGCGTCTGATTATAGATAATATCTTCCTTATCAAGCGAACCATTGCGGATTTTGCGAGTGATGCCGAGCAAGTCATATGGACCATTGCGTGAGCCATGTTCAATAATGAAATATTCGGTCATTATGCTGTCGCTGCCTTCTTTCCTGTGTAATATTGTTCCAGAATATCAGAAAACTGCCGTAAAAATTCGATGCCTTTAAGGGTTTTTCCGCAATAAACCTGACGTTTATCTTCCGTGCTGGCAATGCGCTTGACAAAGTCATAGCTGGTCAGCAATTCCAAACCGCGGCAGATGGCAGGTTTTGGAATATTCAGCTGATCTGATAGTGATGTTACGGTGTGTTGTTCCTCTACCAGATAAATATGCATTAAAATGCGCCATTGCCGCATGGTGAGTTCATGTTCCAGCACCGCATCCATGCGTTGCAAAATCTGATACCAGTCTTTTAGTTTTTGATGTGTCATAGTCCGTAGCTTCAAAAATTATGCTGTATAGCGTTGTTGTAGATAAGCGAATAATGCGCGCACTCCCATAGCTTCCCCGCCTTTGGGCCTGCCAGGTTTGCCGCTGACATTCCACGCCATCATATCAATGTGGAACCAGTCGCATTTAGTGGTAACAAAGGTCTGAAGATATAAGGCTGCGGTAATTGCTCCGCCATAACCGCCAGAGGAAGTGTGGTTAATATCTGCGATGCTGCTTTTCAACATGCGTTTATAGGGTTTGTGCAATGGGAGTTCCCATAACATATCCTGCATTTCGTTTGAAAGTGCTATCAGCTTTGCCGCTTCTGCGCGGTTATTGGCAAAACAGGCGGGCATTTCCGTGCCCAGTGCCACGCGGGCAGCGCCTGTGAGGGTGGCGCAATCAATAATTAATTCAGGTTCCTGCTCGCACGCATCAGTCAGCGCGTCAGATAAAATCAGTCTGCCCTCTGCATCCGTATTGCCAATCTCCACCGTTGTGCCATTACGCGCCGTAATCACATCCGATGTGCGAAAAGCATTGCCACTGACACTGTTTTCCACAGCAGGCACAAGCAAACGAAGTTGCACTGGCAGTTTATGCGACATAATCATATGTGCAAGCCCAATCACGGCAGCTGCGCCACCCATATCTTTCTTCATCAGCGCCATATTGCTTGAGGATTTAATGTCCAGTCCTCCAGAATCAAAGCAGACACCTTTGCCCACTAGCGTCACTTTGGGATGGTCTGCATCTCCCCAGCTCAACTGTGCGTAATGCGGTTTAAAGTCAGATGCTTTTCCCACCGTATAGACCAGTGGATAATCTTTTTGCAAAGCATCACCTTTGATAATATTTACTTTGGCGTTGTGCGCCTTGCCAAGTTCAGCAACCTTTTGCACCAATGTTTCAGGATAAAGATAGCATGGTGGCATATTGACAAGATCACGCACTTTGAATGTTGCATCACGCGCAATTTCAAGGTCTTTTTTGTAAGCATCATCCAGCTTCAGCTTTGGAAATTCGGTATTGTCAGATGATGAAATATAATCCTTAAAGTCATATTGCGCCAGCAGCCAGCCAAGCTGGTGCAGTTTTTTAGTATCATCACTGATGCTGTCTGCTTCGGAATGATACGAATAATCTATATGATATTCCAGCGGCGCTATGGTTCTGGCAATGCCAGCAATGGCATACATATCCTGCACATCATCCACGGTTTTCAGCACAAATGCCATGTTGCCGTCATCATCCATACAGGGAATATGAGCGCTTTCTTTTTTATGAAGATTTCGCAGCGTTACCCAGTTTTTCAGGCGTTCACCACCCAGTGCAAGCGCAGCTGCTTCCACATCATTCTTATCTAATACGTAAATTGCTATAGTCATTTGGACAATATAGTTTAGATTAGCGCATCACGCAATTGTGTATGTCGTTTTACGTCATGCACGCGAATATAGTCTGCCCCCTGTGACATTAAAAAATGCGACGCGAGCAAAGTGAGGTTGTCACGTGCCATCATGCCTGCGTCAATCGTGAAGTCAAAAAAGCAGGATTTGCGTGAATGTCCGTAATAAAGCGGCAGTCCAAGTGATTGTAATATCTTGATATTCCATATTAGCTGCAGAGATTGTTGCGCATTTTTGCCAAAGCCCAGCCCTGCATCCAGCACTAAACGTTGTTTTGAAATGCCTGCACCTTCACAACGTGCGATCATTGTTTCAAAACTATGCAGCACCAGTTGCGTGGCATCCACATTGTCTGGAATGGTGATGGATTTGTCTGCTGGAACGGTAAGAGAATGCATAATGACATAATCACATGGTGCATCTGCAATCACTTCCAGCATCGCGTCATCCTGCCCGCCAGACACATCGTTAATAGTGTCTGCATAATGCTGAAGTGCGAATGAAGCGGTTCTGGCGTGGCGTGTATCTATACTGATTTTTCTGCCATGCTGATGCGCAAAGGCAATTAATTCTGGCAAAAGATGCAGCCGTTCAATTTCCGCTTCTGGTGAAAGGGGTATAGCATCAGGGCGGGTGGATTCTGCACCAATATCTATCACATCTGCACCATCCCGAATAAACTGCTTTAGTTGCTGTAAAGCTGCATCATCATTAACATATTTCCCACCATCAGAAAAAGAGTCAGGCGTAAGGTTTAAGATGCCGACAATCTGTGTCATGCGGTCAGCCTCATTTCCTGAGCCACTTTAAACGCAGTATAGACCATCACATCTGAATTGCTCAGACGCTGCGCCAGACAATATGCATCTGATGCAATAAAGATGTCATATTCAGCTTGCATCTGCTCTGCCAATGCCCCCAGCATCCTGTAATAATGACGCATATCATTCAGGCTCATATAGGTGGCGCAGTTCTTATCATTCAGCTCATGGCAGCACGCAAGCAATTCACCAAACTCCCCACGTTTCGCCTGTTCATATGCTTGGTTGATGCGCGGCATTGTTTCTGGCGCTGTTTTTGCAACATCGGGATGGTGCGCTTTGCACAAGGCGCGATATAGTGATTTGCTCAAATGCTGAAGCTGCAATGCATCGGTTTTCTGTTCAGTTTTTGGGGTGTTTCCTGTGCTATGCGAACGCATATGAGCGCCAATCATATGATAATAACGCTGCAGGGTGCTGTCTGTCTGTTTTCGCGCTGCGCTGAGTTTTTGCTGCACACGGTGATAGCGCATCGAAGCGCAGTTAATTGAAATGATCAGTTCCTGCAATTCCATATCAGCTGACCTTTCGTGGCGCGTCATAGGTGAGTTGACGATATGATAATGCTTCGGCAATAGCTTGTGTGGTGATGCGCTGCTGTTGCAACAAATCAGCAATAGTTGCTGCAACGCGGGTAAGGCGCGTAATCCCGCGCATGGAAAGCGCCAGTTTGAGCGCTGCTTTTTCCAGCATTTGCTTTGCATCATCATCCCACGGGAGCGTCGCTTCAATCACTTCCAGAGGAGCGTGAGAATTAGTGTTGAATGGATGGTCGGCATAACGTGCAATTTGCCTGTTTCTGGCTTCCTGCACACGTGCTGCGACTGCCTGTGAACTTTCTTCCTGCGTGGTGCTGAACATATCCGTTGCAGAAAGCATGGGCACATCTACATGCAGGTCAAACCTGTCCAGCATCGGCCCTGAAATTTTCGCCTGATAATCCTGCCCGCAGCGTGGCGCTTTGGAGCAGGCGCGATTTACATCGGATAAATACCCGCATTTGCACGGGTTCATTGCAGCAATCAGCTGAAAATCTGCGGGGTAAGTGATGTGTGCGTGTGCGCGGGAAATGCTTACCGTGCGCGTCTCTAACGGTTGGCGCAAGGCTTCCAGCACCGCGCGGGGAAATTCGGGCAGTTCATCCAGAAACAAAATGCCGCGATGCGCGAGCGAAATTTCTCCTGGTTTGGCGCGTTTGCCACCACCCACCATCGCAGGCAGTGATGCCGAATGATGCGGCGCGCGATACGGACGTTGCTGCACCAACCCGCCTTCAGGCAAAATGCCTGCAACAGACGCAATCACGCTGATGTCCAGCCGTTCCTTTGCGCTCATTTGCGGTAAAATGCCAGGCATACAACTTGCCAGCATGGACTTTCCCGTGCCGGGCGGTCCATTCATGAGCAAATTATGCCCACCCGCCGCAGCAATCTCTAAGGCGCGCTTGGCGTGATATTGCCCTTTCACCTGAGAAAGATTGACTTGTGATGTGTTGACATCGGGTAAATTTACATCTGGTGCGCTCAGCAACTGCGAGCCCTTAAAATGATTAATTAGTGCAATCAAAGATGCTGGCGCGAGAATGCCCAATTCACCCGCCCAACGCGCTTCCTGCGCGTTGCCAGCGGGGCAGATGATGCTATATTCCCGCTCACTTGCGCCCATCGCCGCTGGGAGGACACCGCTCACGGGCAGAATGCGCCCATCCAACGAGAGTTCTCCCAAAGCAAGATAATTCGCCACGGCATCTTGCGGAATAATATCCATTGCCACCAGCAAGCCCAGAGCAATCGGCACATCAAAATGACTGCCTTCCTTGGCAATGTCCGCAGGGGCAAGATTTACGGTGATGCGTTTGGCGGGCAGTGCCAGCCCCAGCGCCTGAATGGCAACGCGCACACGCTCGCGTGATTCTGCAACGGCTTTGTCTGGCAAACCAACAATGGTAAAAGACGGAAGCCCAGCAGCAATATGCACCTGCACTTCCACGTCCGTAATGCTGATGCCTTCAAAGGCGATGGTGTTAATATGTGCGACCATAACATCGCTTTTAAGAGCTTTTGCCTTGTTTCCAAAGCGATTCCTGTAGATATTAGTATATTCTTAATGCATAACCGAAATAATGAATTAAATGATGCGTGAGTAACACAATATTAAGAAAATAGGGATATGCCAGTTTTTGTATGATCAAGAATGATAATTATAACGGATTTAATCCGGTACGCTCGCCAAAAGTGAAGCGTCTGATTATCCTGAGTTTTGTGACGATGCTGCTTGTCGCAACTATCATTTTTGTGCAGGCGCTGGATGAATATGACGAAACATCCCTGCAAGGTGAGATTGAAGCCACGCGCCTTAGTTCCATTGTAGCAGATCAGGTGGAGCAGGGCGTGCAGGCGGTGGATCTATCCCTGCAACATGCGGTGGAACGTCAGCATCTGAACCTGTTATTTGGTGGTGCGCTGCCAGAAGATCTGGTACATAACTTTAAGCTCTGGGTGGATAGCCTGCCGCAAACCGTGGCGATGGTGATGCTCAACGAAAAAGGGTTTATTGAGCTTGCCGTCAACAAACCAGGCTATAAAAACTGGATTCAGTATGACCAGTCTCTCGCCAATTTCAAGCCGTTCAAATTGCTGAAAAATGAAGAATCGCCTTCGCATATTTTGATGCCATACACTTCTGACAGCCGTGAAGTGGACGGGCTGATCCTGGTAGCGCGGCGCGTCAACAAGCTGGATGGTACGTTTGGTGGCATTGTGATGGCAGCCGTTGACCCCGAATTTTTTCTGGATTTCTATGGCTCCATCCATAATGGCTCGCACCGCACCATGAACCTGATGCTTGAAGATGGCACCAGCATGTTCCGCAACGTGGCGAATTACCATATTGCGCAGGATGGCGGGTTGGTGAAGCAATATATTGATGGCATGATGGTGGACAAAAAAGAAGGCGTGTTTGACGTTAATATTGAAAGCGAGAATTACAAAACAGCATATCGCAAATTAAACACATTGCCACTCACGGCGGTGGTGATGATCAGCGAGCAGGATTATCTGAATGGCTTCTGGAATGATCGCCTGAAAGATTTGCTGTTCCTGCTGATTTTCGTTATTTTCGGCTCAGTAGTGTCATTCTTTGTGATTACGATGGCAAAACAGGTGGCGCGGGTGGAAGAATCTGAAGCCTCTGCTATTCTGGCATCGCAGGCAAAGTCTGAATTTCTGGCGAATATGAGCCATGAATTGCGCACACCGTTAAATGCGATTATCGGCTTTTCGGAGATGATGACGGCGGGCTATTTCGGGCCGCTCAATGGCAAACAGAAAGAGCGCATGAATGACATTAATATGTGCGGAAACCATCTGCTGCATCTGATTAGCGATATTCTGGAATTCTCCAAAGGGGAAGCGGGCAGACTGGACATTGTGGAAGAAAAGGTCAACGTGCCACAGGTGATTGACGAAACACTCCGTATGATGAATGAAAAGATCAAAGGCAAGTCCATTAATATGCAGGTGGAAGCCAACACGGCGCTGCCGCTGCTATTTGCCGATAAACGCAAGCTGAAACAGATTTTAATTAATATCATTTCCAACGCCATCAAATTCACCCCGCCAGAAGGCACAATTGCGGTGAGCGCCAGCATTAACGGCGCAGGGGATATGGTGATTTCCATTAAAGACACAGGCATCGGCATTGCAGAAGATGATATTCAAACGGCACTCTCCGTCTTCGGGCAGGTGCATCGCTCCCAAAGCCACGAAGGCACAGGGCTGGGGCTGCCACTCTGCCGCATGTTCACGGAGCTGCACGGCGGAAAATTCCAGCTCAGCAGCATTTTAGGTGAGGGAACCACGGTGAAAGTGATTTTCCCAGAGCAGCGGATTATTGAAGATAACTCGCATTATCATGTGGCTTGACTAATAATTACAAATTTAGAATTTTGATATTGGTAAATAGTTTTTTTGTATTACATCTTTGAATATGAAAGAAGAAATACTAAAGCTAGTGAGTTACAATTACCTAAATTCTCAACGTTTTAATGGATTTAAAATATCAGATTTATTAAATTACTATAAGGTAAATAAAAGTAATCTTCTTGCTGTTTTGGAAGAACTGATTAATGACGGATTTATCAGCATAGTGTATGGGAATGTGCATCCAAACCCACATATAAGAGCTCTTGATGATTTGCCCATAAACGTTCAAATAGAAATGATGGGGAGCGAGCTATTTAAATATGCTTGTGTTTATCCTTTAAAAAGGTTGTTGATGCAAGTTGTTGATGTAAAAAAATACGAGAATCGACCTTTTTCTCTTGAGCTAGCATTAGGTCAGACACAATTAGCATTTAGGTTTTTTGATTTATCTGTTTTGGAAAACTACAGAAATGATCCTAGATATAGGTTTTGGAGTAATGATGTAAATGGTAATATATACGTACGCAAACCAGATGCTTTACGTGATGCAGATGATACTTTTTTAGAAACTTTTGGTTTTGGCTATGAGAAAAACTTAAAACAAAGAGTTGTGACCTCCTTGCTTTGGTACATATCATGTTTAAGTTCAGAACATCAGATGATTTGGAAAGCTAAGCAAGTTCAAGGTGATTACTTCCCACACCCTGATTATTACCGTAACAATATAATTGGTGATTTTGCTGAACGAATGATTGTCTTTGACGCTATTTTGTCAGAAATGAAAAAAATTAATGAATGTTGCAAAGCCATAGGCTGGGATAACTTATTTAAACGAATTTATGAAAATGACACTAAACCTGATAATTTTGGATTTTTGTTGAGACCAACTCTGAAAGAGTACAATGATTTTATCCATACGTTAGATAAAATGTTGTCGGAAAATTTAAACAAAAAGTTTTTTATAAATATAGTCAAAATAGATGAAAAAGGAAACAGTAAAGGGACTATTAGGCTACTAGAAGAGTGGATGAATCTTAATTTCGCCCCAAAACGAGATGAAGATAAGCAAATGATGATGGATACAATTCAAACGCTAAAAGAAATTAGAAAACAGAGAACCAAGCCTGCTCATTTAATTATAGCAAATACTTACGATCATAGTTACTTCGAAAAACAAAGAGCGATAGTCAGCAGAGTTTATATGGCTTTAAAAACACTAAGAATGATGCTTAAGATTCATCCTAAGTCAGAAAAGGTTGAAATTTCAAAGTACTTGCAGGATGGATTAATTTGGGACTACTAAATCTAACTATTAAACAACGCATCAATATCATCCTGTGTATTCGCGTTGCCTGGCAGTTGGGGACCTTCCATCAGGTGGGCGTCGGCGCGTGCGTCTTTGAGGATGTCTTCTGCATCTTTTGAAAGCAGTTCTTCTATGTCGTCACTTTCCCCGCCAAACAGTTTGGCGAGCTTGGCGATCTTGGCTTCCACATAATCCAGTGTTTTAATCACTTTCGTGATGCGCTGTCCTGTAATGTCCTGAAAATTGCAGGAATCATATATTTTTATGGTGCAGTCATTAATGGCTTTCTTCGTGGCTTCATCTTCAATATTTTTGGAATGATTGATGATTTCGTCCGTTGCATCCATAATATCATTCGTTGCATCTTCCGTAGCTTTAACCACGGCGTTCAGTTCTTCCCCCGCTACACCAAAAAATTCGTCCGTGCTGTTTTCAGGAACGATAGAAAGCACCTCTGTCTTCGCTTCTGAAATATAGTTGGCGAGTTTGGTCACTTCGCTGCGCATGAAATTCGCAATGCGCGGGTCTCCCCCCACTGAATGTGCCACTTTTTCGAAAATGACACCGACATCTTCAATGTTAATGCTGCCTTTGGTTTCCAAAGCGCTGACAATGCCGCGAAGCAGCGTTTTGCCTATTTCGTCCTGAGCTAACGTCATAATATATCCTCTCGCTTTTGCGTTCTGTTCTGTGCGAGAAGGGTGATTACATCACGCTTTCAATCTTGCTGCGCAATGTTTCTGCGTTAAATGGTTTTACAATATAATTGCTGACGCCCGCCTGCTTGGCAGCGACCACGTTTTCCGTCTTGCTTTCTGCAGTCACCATAATGAATGGCAGTTCTTTCATTGCGTCCACCGCGCGCACTTTTTTCAGCAATTCATATCCTGAGACAGGTTCCATGTTCCAGTCTGAAATGACTAAGCCATATTTCTTTTCTTTCAGCTTGGTGAATGCCATGTCACCATCTGTTGCTTCATCCACATTTTCAAACCCAATTTGCGACAACAGGTTTTTGATGATGCGTAACATCGTTTTATAATCGTCAACGATTAGTACATTCATATTAGTATCAATGCTCATGGATGGTGCTCCTTATTCTATGGTATCCGTTTTGTTACTTACAAAGCTAGCGATATACATTTAAAAGATTGTTAAAATGCGGCAGGAAAAGTTCTGCAATGTTGCACATTATAAAAATTACGGTTATACAGGCACTGAAAATCCCTAATTTTTTTAGGCTTTCTGTACTATATCATGGTGATATCATGACTAAAAAACATAATGATGTTTTGAACGTAAAAAATGTTTGTGGTGACGTTGTGCAACTAGATTTGGTTGACACTGTGCCACTTGAAAATGACATGACCCTGTATCTTTACGGAGGTAAAGGGCTGGCTGGTGTATTAAAGAAAAAAGATCGTCGCATATTCTGCGTTGATTCTTTGATTCAAGGTAAATACGCGACATCCAATCAGCCTAATGACTTTCGTATAAATCTGGATGCTGAACTAAAAAAATATACTTCATATCGTCTCGATAGTCTTAGTTATGCTGAATTAATGAGGTCGTTACCAGCGCGTGACCCTGTAATTCGTGGTGTTTACTCCTCTATTGAAGAGTATGACAAGCACACAAGAATGTATGGCATGTATTAAAATATAATTGCAACTAACCCTACTGAAATAATTCGGCAGGGTTTTTTCTTGTCTGCATTGCAACGCTCCTTTACACCTTAAAACATAGGAGAATAACATGAACTGGTCAGATATTTACGATATTGCGATTGAATTGGAAGAAAACCACCCTGATGCAGATAATGTAAATCTGCGATTTACGGATTTGCGTGACTGGGTGTTGGAAATAGACGGCTTTGAAGGTGCGCCAGATGGCTGCAACGAAAAGATATTAGAAGCAATACAGATGGCGTGGATCGACGAACGCGATGGCTAAATTCAGCGCCGAGTTTTCGGGGTGTGGCAAAGAGCAGGTGCGCCATATTGCTGAGCAATGCGCACGACATGCACAGCCATCAGACTGTTTTACGCTGTCTGGCAATCTCGGCGCGGGGAAAACTTTTTTTGCGTCCTGCTTCATCCCTGCATTTTTGGGGAAAGAGGAAAAGGTCAGCAGTCCGACATTTTCCATTTCGCAGCACTATAGCAGCATGTCCTCCAAAGCGGCGCTATGGCATTTTGATCTATACCGTCTTGAATATGTCTCCGAAGTGGAAGAAACGGGGCTGATGGAAGCGCTGGAGCAGGGGGTAACGTTGATTGAGTGGGCTGAGATTGCGCAGGAATGGCTGCCTGAAGAAACGATTGATATAATATTTGCATTTGAAGAAAACTCAGACTATCGTGCCTTAAGAATAATAGGAGATGCGCCGTGGATACAACAGCTGAACCCAACATCTTAACCAAGCCTGTGCTGGCTCCAAAACCAGAGGAAGAAGTGATGCGACAAAAAGAGATTGATGCATTTATTCAGGATGCAGGTTTAACGAATGTGCGCAAAATTCGCATTTCAGGGGATGCTTCCAACAGGCGCTATCAGCGCATATTTTCAGGTGATGACTCTTATATGCTGATGGACTCACCAGTGGATAAAGAGCCTGTTGAGCCATTTATTCAGGTGGACAAGATTTTACTGGATAGAGGTTTTTCCGCACCGAAAATCGTGAAAGAAAATAAAGAGCGCGGCTTGTTGTTGCTTGAAGATTTTGGCAATACACTCTTTTCCAAATTCTTTCATGATGCTGCAGTGGAAGATGAATTGCTCGTGCAACAACAGCTTTATCGAGAAGCAGTGAATATCCTTATTGCGCTGGCGCAACAGGGGCTGGAAGGCAGTTTTTCATGTGATGATATTCCGCATTATGGAGAAGATATTCTGGAACGCGAAGTGGCCGCCTTTGGTGAATGGTTCCTGCCAGAAATTCTGCAGGGGGCGCAGCTGAAAGAAGCACAGAATAGCTGGACGCTATTATGGCGTTTTCTTATCAGCAGTGCAGATTTAACGCCAGATACGCTGGTGCTGCGTGACTATCATGTGGATAATCTCTGCTGGTTGGAGCACCGCGAAGGGTTGCAGCGCGTTGGATTGCTGGACTTCCAAGATGCATTGCGTGGCAACAAAGCCTATGATCTGGTGTCGTTACTGGAAGATGCACGACGTGATGTGCCGCCAACCTTGCAAGCATTGCTGAAAAGCGAATATGTGGCAGCGCTTGGGCTGGATGAAGCAAAGTTTGACCGTGATTACGCATTTTACGGTGCGCAGCGCAATGCGAAGATTCTTGGCTATTTCGTGCGTCTTTATCGCCGTGATGGCAAGCCACGCTATCTGGCAATGATTGAGCGCGTCTGGAATTATTTCCTGGCAGATATTGAACATGCCAGCCTGAATGATGTGCAGCAATGGGTGAATAAATATTTTGACCATGATGCACGCCGCGCGGTGAATGATATTGCAAAAATTTCCATGCAAAATGTGTAATGGTTGACGTTACGCAAGCGATGATTTTAGCCGCAGGGCGCGGGCAGCGTTTCCGCCCAGTGACGGACACTATGCCTAAACCGATGGTAGAAGTGGATGGTGCGCCTTTGATTGACTGGCAGATGGAATTGCTGATAGCCAGCGGTGTGAAAAAAATTGTGGTGAATGTCTGTTATCTCAAAGAGATTTTAATTGATCATCTTAAACAGTGGAAACATCGCGCTGAAATTATCATCTCTCATGAAGATACGGCATTAGAAACTGGTGGCGGCATTAAACATGCTTTGCATCATTTTGGTGATGAGCTGTTTTATTCACTTAATTCAGACGTTATTTTGTTCCCCAAACACGAAAATATGTTAACGCAGCTTAATGCGGCTTTTGAAAAAAATGATGCTACGCGGTTGGCGTTATTGCTCAGTTTTAAAGAACATGCCGTCGGTTTGAAAGGCGCTGGTGACTTCTTCTGTGACAAGTTTGGGCAGGTGCAACGCAGAGGCGCAGCCAAAGTAGCGCCATTTTTCTTCACGGGTGCGCAGTTGATGCATCCATCCGTGTTTGAAAATGTGGATGATACGATATTTTCCATGAATAAAATTTATGATGCATTGCTACCAAACGAACGCGAGCTTATCGGTATCATCAATCAGCACGGTTCCATGTTGCATGTAGGAGACCCTGAAGGGCATGTGGCAGCGCAGGATTTTCTTGAGCAGATGAAACTTAGCGCATAAATGAACCCACATATTTATCTGGATTACAACGCGACTGCGCCCGTTTTTCCGTCTGTGATTGAGGTGATGCAGGAAGTGATGCGAGAAGCGCATAATCCGTCATCCATTCACGCGCTTGGGCGCAATGCAAAACATCTTCTGGAACAAGCAAGGCGTATCATTGCAGATGAAATTAGCTGTTTTCCTGCAGAGTTAGTATTCACCTCCAGTGCAACGGAAGCGATTAATCTTGGGTTGCGTGGGCTTGGCGAGGGCATGCCAAAAGCGGTGAGCGCGGTTGAACATGCGGCTGTGCTGAAAACACTGCCAGACGCGCATAAGCTGCCTGTGGATGCATTGGGCATAATACAGATGGATGCGCTGGAAGCCTTTATGCAAGCCAATGAAGGCGCATGTGTCGCGGTGATGCTTGCCAACAATGAGACAGGGGTGATTCAACCTATCAGGCAGATTGCTGACGTTGTTCACGCCCACCACGGCATTCTCTTTTGTGATGCGGTGCAGGCTTTGGGAAAAATACCCGTTGATGTGAATCTGCTTGGGGCAGACATGATGAGTTTCTGCGCGCACAAAATGGGCGGGCCACATGGTGCAGGCGCACTTTATGTGTCACAAAAGCTGGAAGCCAAAGCGCAGATAACGGGCGGCGGGCAGGAGCTGGGCAGACGCGCTGGAACAGAAAATCTTGCCGCCATTTGCGGCTTTGCAGAAGCGGTGAAGCATAATAATACGCTGAACTGGCAACAAGATGTTCGCGCGTGGCTGGACGCGCTGGAGATGGAGTGTCAGGCTTTATTTCCCAATGAGGAAATTATTATGGGGAAGGGCGCAAGCCGCTTACCAAACACCAGTTCCATCCATTTGCCTGAATTATCGTCAGAAACGCAGTTGATGAAAGCGGATTTATCTGGTGTTTGCATCAGCGCGGGCTCTGCCTGCTCGTCTGGCAGAATGGCGGCATCACACGTGATTGAAGCGATGACGGATACGCCAAAAAACGTGATTCGGGTGAGTGCGGGGTGGAACACACAGCAAAAAGATGTGCAGTCTTTTGCGCAATTCTGGTTAAAAATGGCGCAGCACATAGTGAAAAAATCCTAAAGAATTGTGAATTTCAGGAAAGAATGGGCGTATTTCCTTGATAAAAGTCACATTTTTGCTATATACTTCACAAAATATTTTAGGTGAGAAACATGCAGATTGCAGTTGATAATACGCAGAAAACAGAATCAGATATTACATATCCAATTTATCTGGATAATCAGTCCACTACACGTACTGACCCACGCGTGGTGGAAAAGATGCTGCCATATTTCACAGAAATATATGGCAACCCTCATTCGCGCTCACATGCTTATGGTTGGGAGTCTGAAGCGGCGATGGAAGAAGCACGCGAACAGATTGCCCGTTTGATTGGCGCATCTTCAAAGGAAATTATCTTCACCTCAGGTGCGACAGAGTCCAACAATATGGCAATTAAGAGCGTTGGACGTTTTTATAAAGAAAAGAAAAACCATATTATTACGTGCGTAACAGAGCATAAATGCGTGCTGGATTCATGCCGTCATCTGGAAAAAGAAGGTTTTGACGTAACGTATCTTCCTGTGCAGGAAGACGGGTTAATCAATCTGGATGATCTGAAAGCGGCGATTACTGAAAAAACACTGCTGGTTTCCATTATGACCATCAATAATGAAATTGGCGTGATTCAGCCGATGGAAGAAATTGGCGCAATTTGCAAAGAACATGGTGTATTCTTCCATACAGATGCAGCGCAGGCATTTGGCAAAATTCCGCTGGATGTGAATGCCATGAATATTGATATGATGAGCATATCAGGACATAAAATTTATGCACCAAAAGGCATTGGTGCATTGTTTGTGCGCCGTCGTCCGCGCGTGCGCATGGAAGCATTAATTAATGGTGGCGGGCAGGAGCGCGGGATGCGTTCTGGCACTGTGCCAACGCCGCTTGCCGTGGGGCTGGGTGAAGCAGCGCGCATTGCAGGCGAAGAGATGGAAGAAGAAAAGCAGCGCATTGAACGCCTTAGCAAGAAATTTACAGATGCCATTTTGGACGGCGTGCCTGATGTGTTCCTGAATGGTCATCGTGAAAAACGCTGGAAGGGTAATATTAATCTGTCTTTTGCCTATATTGAGGGCGAATCCATGATTATGGCGATTAAGGATCTGGCAGTCTCATCTGGCTCCGCCTGTACTTCGGCGTCGCTTGAGCCATCATACGTACTGCGCGCGCTTGGTGTGAGTGAGGAACTGGCACATACCTCCATTCGTTTCGGCATTGGGCGCTTCACAACTGAGGCAGAAGTGGACAAAGCTATTGAGATTGTCTCTGGCAGCATTGACCGTTTGCGTGAGCTTAGCCCGCTATGGGAAATGGCGAAAGAAGGTGTGGATATCAGCGCCATTAAATGGGCGGAACATTAACATAGCATCACTTGACGAAACGCTTAAATAAACTATAATAAAAATAATAGGTTAACTTAGGAAATAGACATGGCTTACAGCGAAAAATTAATGGATCATTATGACAACCCGCGCAATGTTGGGTCAATGGATAAGGAAGATGATGCCGTGGGCACAGGTCTTGTTGGTGCTCCTGCTTGTGGTGACGTGATGAAACTGCAAATTAAGGTGAACAAAGAAGGGGTGATTGAGGACGCGAAGTTCAAAACATTTGGCTGTGGTTCGGCGATTGCTTCCAGCTCTTTAGTGACTGAATGGGTGCAAGGCAAATCGGTTGACGAAGCAATGAATCTTAAAAATACAGAGATTGCAAAGCATCTGGCATTGCCTCCTGTGAAAATTCATTGTTCTGTTCTGGCAGAAGATGCGATTAAAGCAGCAGTGCGTGATTATAAATCCAAGCATAATATGCTTTCTGCTGAAGAACAGGCGGAATATGAAAAGAATAAGGTTGTCACTAACTAAATCATCATGCCATCATCCGCCATTCAGATTAGCGATTTAGCTGCAGAAAAGATCAAAGGGTTGCTCGCACAGCGAGCAAAGCCTTCTGAAGGGGTGCGCGTGGGCATTAAAACACGCGGCTGCTCTGGCTTATCCTATGATATTGAATATGCAGATGAAGTTGGAAAATATGATGAGGTGGTGGAAGAAAAGGGCGTTAAGGTGATGATTGACCCCAAAGCCGTGATGTTCCTGCTTGGCTCTGTGATGGATTATGAAGAAGACAAATTCAAAAGCGGCTTTACCTTCCGCAATCCGAACGAAAAAGGGCGTTGCGGGTGTGGTGAGTCATTTCATGTTTAGATAACATCATGGCGAAAAAAAAAGAAGATAACGCTTTCTTTTATTTTGGAAGTTTTTGTGTTGTTATTTATATATTTAGTCAAATTGGAATCTCATTAAAAGATATATTCAGCGCAATTTTTAGCGTAGTCTTAGTTGGTTTATTTTTCTATGGAATATACTGGATTTTATTCAAATCAGTTAAATTCAAGCTGTATCAAAATGATAAAACATTAGCTTTTAATATTGTAAAAGAACATTCCAAAGAATTATCCGTGAAGAAAAGCCAACTGCTTTTTTCTAGTAGTTATGGCGTTTCAGATGACACTAAATGGATAAAAGAAAAAAACTTTTTCATAAAAAAGGTTGTGTTTCCAAGATTAAAACGTGATGTGTCTAAACAGCTAAATAAAGAAATTTCTGATTATATTGAAATAGTTGCTACGAATAATACCAGCCCAAACAATATTGGTTCGTCTGACAATATAACACCTCAAGAATATGAACAGCTAACAGCTGCTATATTTCAAAACTCAGGCTGGAATGCGCAATTAACGCCTTCTGGTGCAGATCATGGGGTTGATGTAATTGCAGAGAAAGAAGGAATCAAAGTTGCTATTCAATGCAAGTTATACAAAAATAAAGTAGGTAACAAAGCAGTGCAGGAAGCTATTGCTGGCAGAGAATTTTACCAGACAGATTATGCGGCAGTTGTAAGTAACGCACAATATACCAGACCTGCAATGCAGTTAGCTGATTCTGCCAACGTATTTTTACTACATCACGATATGATTCCTCATTTTGAAAATAGGATATTTGAATAGAAAATGACCAAAAACCATTTCGCACTCCTCAACATAGATGAATCACTTTCATTAAATGTTGCCACGCTCAAAAAAGCATATTTCAAAGCGCAGCAGCAATGCCATCCTGATCGCGCAAAGTCAGATGCAGAGAAGCTGGAATTTTTGCAGCGCTCGGCGGATGTGAATCAGGCATATCATACGCTGAAGGATTTTGCTCCGCGCTTGAATTATATTCTGAAACTCAGAGGCACAGATATTGACGGAGAACATGCCCCGAAAGCACCGCCTGCGTTGTTGATGGAATCTATGGAGTGGCGCGAGCAGTGGATGGAATGTGACGATGACGCTGCCAAAGCTGAGTTTAAGCATATGCTAAATGACAAGATAGACGCACAAGAAAAGCGGGCATCTGAGGCGTACACACAAAATAACATGGCGGCAATGGTTGAAGCGGCGCTCGCTTTGCGCTATCTATCACGCATGAAGGAAGAAACTGCGCGAGGATAAGATATGGCATTGCTGCAAATTCATGAGCCAGGTGAGTCACCCGACCCACATGATCGAGCGCCTGCGATTGGGATAGATTTAGGCACGACGCATAGTGTGGTGTCTGTGCTGAAAGATGATGCGCCTGTTAGTCTGGAAGATACTCAAGCCAGAAGCATTGTGCCGTCCGCACTCTATATTAAAGACGGCAATATTGCTGTGGGACATGATGCGTTCGATGTGGCGGCAAAGCACAGTGCGCATCCGTTGCAATCCATTAAACGGATGATGGGCAAAAGCGCGGCAGAAGTGAAAGCGGCGTTTCCAGCTTTATCTGCCCATATTTCCTCCACAGATGATGCGATGCCAGAATTAAAACTGGACGGAAAAAGCTATAATCCGATTAGTTTGTCGTCACACATTTTATTGCATCTGAAGAAAATGGCGACTGCAGCCCTTGAAGCGGATATTACGCAAGCGGTGATTACCGTTCCTGCCTATTTTGACGATGCAGCGCGCCATGCTACGCAGCAAGCGGCAACTCTTGCGGGGTTGGATGTGCTGCGCCTGATTAATGAACCAACGGCAGCTGCGCTTGCATATGGTTTGGAAAATGAAAGCGAAGGGCTATATGCCATTTATGATCTGGGCGGGGGTACATTTGATATCTCCATTCTGAATCTGGATAAAGGCGTGTTTCAGGTGTTGGCAACTGCGGGGGATACGCAGCTTGGTGGGGATGATGTGGATGCCGCGATTGCGGAATATATCACTGCGAAATATGAATTACATGAAGACAACGCCTTGATTACATCTTATGCAAAGCGTTTGAAAGAAGCATTGAGTGAAAAGGGCGAATGCAGTGTTATGCATGAACATGCGCAGATTATCCTAACCCGTGATGAACTGGATGAGCTGGCACAACCTTTCGTAAAATGCACACTTGAAATCTGCAATGCCGCGCTGAAGGATGCTGAAATTTCACCAGATATGCTGGACGGCGTGGTGATGGTGGGCGGTTCCACGCGTTTAAACGCGGTGCAGGAAGCGGTGAGAGCACATTTTGAAGCAGAAATTTTCAACAATTTAGACCCAGACCGCGTGGTCTCATATGGCGCGGCAATTCAGGCACATGCACTGACGCAGGGTGCGGAGCATTTGTTGCTGGATGTCACGCCGCTTTCGCTAGGGTTGGAAACAATGGGCGGAATTGTGGAGAAGATTATTCACCGCAACACGCCCATCCCCGCGAAAGCATCACAGCAATTCACGACCTTTAAAGATGGGCAAACAGCGATGCAAATCCACGTGCTGCAAGGCGAGCGTGAAATGGTGGAACAATGTCGCTCACTCGCGCAGTTTGAATTGACGGGCATTCCTGCATTGCCCGCAGGCATTGCGCGTATTGAAGTGCAGTTTGTGATTGATGCAGATGGTTTATTGACTGTGAGTGCTGAGGAGCTGGAAACAGGTGTGAAGCAAACAGTGACCGTGAAACCGTCTTACGGGCTGGATATCAATGAGATCGAAGCGATGATTCGTAGTTCTATGGAACATGGGCGCGACGATATTATGCAGCGCTTAATGGCGGAAGCGCAGACCGATGCATTGCGCACCATTGAAGAAACACGCTCTGCCATGAACAAGGATGAACATCTGTTAGAGGCGAATGAAAAGCAGCGTATTCAAGACTGCATGAGTGCGCTGGAAGAAGCTGCTGGCGGGCAGGATCGTGATGCAATAGACCATCATCATGAGGCTTTAAAGGCAGCAATTACACCATTTGCAGAACGCAGAATGAATCAGGCAGTGAAAAAAGCACTTGCAGGCAGCCGTGTGGCTGATATTAAAGAAGCAAATTAGGAGAAAACTATGCCAACAATGACTTTTGTGATGCCAGACGGTGAAGAAAAACAGGTGGATGCGCCAAATGGTGTATCTGTATTGGAAATTGCCCACAAAAACCATATTCCGCTTGAAGGCGCATGTGAGGGGTCACTTGCCTGTTCGACCTGCCACGTTATCATTGATGATACATATTTTGACAAACTTGACGAAGCCAGCGAAGATGAAGAAGATATGCTTGACCTTGCATTCGGTCTTACGCATACTTCCCGTTTAGGATGTCAGATTATTATGGATGACTCGCTCGACGGGTTGAAAGTAACGCTGCCATCCGCAACACGTAATATGCAAGTTGGATAATTAAAACACATGAACGATAAAAAAGACACTGCTATGGACAACGTACACGAAGAAGACGACAAAATCGCATTTAAGAAAGAGGGGAAAGACTCCACTTCGCTGACATTTTTTGCTGCGTTTATTGTAATTTTAGTAATAGTGAGTGTTATTGCATATCGCTCTGGTGTTGATGTGAAGCAGCTGGAAAACGATGTTGCCGCGTTTAAAACCAATTTGCAGAATCGTTATGCCAAAGCAGGGCAGTCGCTGACATTTGATTATAAAAATGTAACCGCTGAAGGTGGTATATTATCCAAAACTATCAAAATTGCTGAACCTTCATTGACGATGGGTAAAGGAAAGCACGCATATAAAGTGTCTGCAGCATCTATGCATATTGTTCCAGATGATGCGCATTACAAAACATTCGATGCAGATCTATATGCGCCTGTTATCATTCAGAGTGCTGACAGTCGTTATGTGTATAAAGCCGAAAAGCCATTGCCTGTGAAAGTGACTACAAACCAGACAGGTTTGCGCGAATATAGTGTGGCTTTGCCAAAAAGCAGCATCATAGATGTGTCCAGCATGAAAGGCGATGCAAGCTATACGCTTGATACGCAGGAAAAATCAACTATCGAAGGTGCGTTTTCAGAAGAAAAAACAGATATTTACATGGTGAATGTGGATCTGAACAAAGTGTCTCTGGCAAATGCGGAGATGAAATCTACGGCAACACATTTCGGTTATAATCTGAATATTGAAGAGGGTGTGGAAAACGAGGAAATTAATGTGCAGGCATTAATCTCTGACTATATTCCAACCGAGTTGACCCCTGTATCAATTGACATTGCACAACAGGTAACGCGCGACAAAGAAAAAGGCATGATTGCGTTTGATATTCAGCAATTTATTGCAGATCATGCGTCTTATAATCTGGATGTTGAAGGTGACTTTACTATTGTCCAAAACCAGCTTCTGCCACTTGCAAACATTGGTGTTGAACTTAAAGGGGCGGATTATGTGTTAAACAGCCTGAACAATTCAAATGTGGTGCCAAGTTCCATTACAAATGTTATTGGGTCTGTGCTGACGAAAGTTGCTCCAAACTGGAATAAAGCGGGCGAAGAGCCACTGACATTCAAAGTGCAGCGCACAGATGATGCACCATTTATGATTGGTGCAGTGAAAGCAGATGAGCTGTTTGCGATTGCACTGAAAGAATGGTACGTGAACAAAAACACTCTGCCATTTACAACGGGTAATCAGAAAACTACTCCATCCACGCAGAATACAGACCAGAAAAAAGCAACTGGCACTATAGTTGAAGAGGTGGAAGCTGAAGTGAACAACGCCACTCAGGAAGCGACAGAAGACGCTGCTGAATCGACCAAAAAAGTGGAAGAAAAAGCAGACACTGCAGCAGAAGCAGTTAGCGAGACTATTGATGATGCAACGGATGCCGTGGGTGATGCAGCAGAATCTGTAGGTGATGCGGTTGGGTCATTCTTTGATGATGCTAAAGAAAAATCGTCTGACACAAAAGCTGCAACGCAGCCTGCAACAACTCCAGTCAGCAAAGCAGCAAGTACGCCTGCTGAGAAAGTGGATGCAGCGGATCAGGCATTGGAAAATGCAAAAGAAGCGGTGAATGAAAAACTGGATGCAGCTCAGGAAACGCTGCCAGAAATTGAAGAAGAGCCAAAGCCAGCTGCGCCAAAACCACAGCAAAATGTGCAACCAAAGGTGATTAAAGTACCTGCTGCCGAGTAATATTACTATGAAAAATACGCTGCCAAACTGGGATGTGACGCATCTTTATCCTTCATACGATAGCAAGGAAATTGAAGATGAAAAAAAACGCATTACAGATTTGGTAGCGTCTTTTTTTGAGAGCTATTATCAGAATATTGCAAATAATGCATCAGCAGATGTCTTAGGCAATGCTTTAAAGGATTATGAAATCATCGAAGATGCAATTGGCAAAATTGCCAGTTACGCAGGGTTGATTTTTTCAACGGATGCCGATAATTCAGCCATTGCCACTGCCTATCAGGACATTAATGAGTTTGTGCAGGCGCAAAGCACAAAATTGGTATTTTTTACTCTGGAACTTAATCAGATTGAAGATGAGACGTTGGAAAAGCTGCTTTCGCATGATGCTGTAGCGCATTATGAACCGTGGATTCGTGATGTACGCACATTCAAGCCCTATCAGCTGGATGAAAAACTGGAACAGCTGCTTTCGGATAGCTCTATTGCATCACGTCAGAATTGGGTGCGACTGTATGACACACTGCTTGATACATTAGAGATTTTGATTAACGGCGAATGCCATACACTGACTGAAGCGCTTGATTTTATGTCGCATAATGATGCAGCAAAAAGAAAACAGGCGGCTCTGGCATTGTCTGAAACATTTGCCCAGCATAAAGATCAGATTACACTGATATACAACACTATCATTAAAGATGAAGCCGTTAGTGACCAGTGGCGGGGGTTTCCGCGTCCAGTATCATCACGCAATGTTGCCAACATGGTGGAAGATGAGATTGTAGATAGTCTGGCAAAGACGGTAACGGATAATTTCAGTAATCTGTCTGAACGTTATTATAAAATCAAATCCAGAATGCTAGGCAAAGACGCGCTGGATTATTGGGATAGAAATGCACCATTGCCAGATGCTGAAGAAAAAGATATTCCGTGGCATGATGCAAAAAATATGGTGCTGGAAGCCTACACGCAGTTTTCACCCGAAATGGCGAAGCTGGGCAAACGATTCTTTGATGAAAACTGGATTGATGCGCCAGTGAAAAAGGGTAAAACGTCTGGTGCATTTTCGCATCCTGTTGTGCCATCCGCTCACCCTTATATTTTGTTGAATTATCAGGGGAAAGTGCGTGACGTGATGACATTGGCACATGAGCTTGGGCATGGCGTGCATCAATTGCTGGCTGCCGAGCAGGGGGCTTTAATGGCAGATACGCCATTGACGCTGGCAGAAACTGCGTCAGTATTTGGAGAGCAGCTGACCTTCCAATATTTGCTCAACCGTGAATCAGATGAAGAGGTGAAAAAGCGCCTGATTGCATCCAAAATTGAGGATATGCTCAACACCGTGGTGCGGCAAATTGCATTCTATAATTTTGAAACGCGGATGCATGAAGCACGCAAACAAGGCGAAGTATCAGCTGACAAAATATCAGAAATCTGGATGCAGACGCAAAAAGAGAGTTTCGGCTCAGCTATTCAGTTTGAAGAAAGCTACGCGAATTTCTGGGTTTATATCTCGCATTTCTTCCACGCACCGTTTTATGTCTATGCATACGCCTTCGGTGACTGTCTGGTCAACTCACTTTATGCGATTTATGAAGATGAGAAAGCCAAAGGCAATGCAGCGCAGTTCGAGGCGAAATATATTGATATGCTTAAAGCTGGTGGCACGAAGCGCCACAAAGAATTGCTTGCACCATTTAATATTGATATTTCACAAGCAGATTTCTGGCAAAAGGGCTTAAATCATATTTCCCGTATGATTGATATGTTGGATGAATAATATCGCGTGATTACGTGGACTGACACCGCATACATCATCGGTACAACACCCCTCAATGAGCGTGACCTAATGGTGGAATGTTTCAGCCAGCATCATGGGCGGTTTAGGGCGGTGGCGAAGTTTGGAGCGACAGCCAAAAACAAAACGAAATATCAGGAAGGCAATCTGATTGCCTGTGAATGGAAAGCGAAGCAGGAACATCAGCTTGGTACGATTTCTGTTGAAGTGCTGAAAGGGCATATGGCGGGCATTATTTCGGATTATATGCGAATGCTTGCTATGCAATCTGTTCATGCGCTGTGCCGCACCTATCTTCACCAACATGACCATATGCCGCGTTTGTTTGCTGCCTGCCAGCAATTTTATATGAGTCTGATTTCTGGTGATGCAAGGCAATTATTCCTGCATTATTTCCAGTTTGAAATGACCTTGCTGGAAGAAACGGGCTATGCGCTTTCACTGGATGAATGTGTTGCCACGGGAGAGGTTATCAATCTGCATTATATTTCTCCCAAAAGCGGATGTGCAGTAAGCGAAGCGGCAGGTGCGCCCTATAAAGACAGATTATTTACCTATCCCAAATGGCTGAAAGATGCGGATTATGAACCGTCTTTCGCGGAATTGCTTGACGCGCTGCGCATGAATGCGTATTTTCTGCACAAGCGTTTGGGCGAGGTGCATGAGGTGGAACTTCCTGCCGTACGCGCGCGTCTGATGCAACAATGTGAGAATTTAGCAGCCAATGAGTGAACAAAAGGGTCAAGCCGCACAGATTATAGATATTGCATTTAATGATGCGCTGTCCGAGCGTTATTATGCCTACGCCATGTCCACCATCACGTCGCGTTCTTTGCCTGATGTACGCGATGGCTTGAAACCTGTGCATCGCCGTTTGCTTTATGCGATGTTGAAGCTGAAACTTGACCCGAAATCAGGCTTTAAAAAATGTGCGCGTGTGGTGGGGGATGTGATTGGTAAATATCACCCGCATGGTGATACTGCGGTGTATGATACATTAGTACGTCTGGCGCAGTCTTTCGCCGTGCGGTATCCGCTGGTAGAAGGGCAAGGAAATTTCGGAAGTATTGATGGCGATAATGCAGCAGCGATGCGTTATACCGAAGCACGTCTGACAGATTATGCCATGGCGTTGCTCAAGGATATTGATAAAGATACGGTAGATTTTCGTGACACGTATGACGGGGAAGATTCTGAACCTGTGGTGCTGCCAAGTGCCGTGCCGAATTTGCTGGCAAATGGCTCAGAGGGGATTGCGGTGGGCATGGCGACCAGTATTCCGCCTCATAATCTGGAAGAATTAATTGATGCGTTGCTGCATCTGATCGCTAATCCAGAAGCCACGGTGGCGGATTTAGTGAAATTTGTTCGTGCGCCAGACTTCCCGACAGGCGGAATTGTGCAGGAGACGGAAAATGCTATCATCTCCATGTATGAAAGCGGCAAAGGCAGTTTGCGCGTGCGTGCGAAGTTTGAAAAGGAAGAGCTGGAGCGTGGGGCATATCAGATTGTCATCACCGAAATCCCTTATCAGGTCTCCAAATCTCGTTTGATTGAGAAAATAGCGGATTTGTTCAAAGCGAAAAAATTGCCGCTTTTGGGCAATATTCGGGATGAATCTGCCGAAGAAATCCGCATTGTGCTGGAGCCCAAAAACCGCACCGTGGAAGCAGATGTATTAATGGAATCACTCTATAAAAGCACGGAGTTGGAGACGCGGTTTAACGTGAACCTGAATATGCTCACTGATGAAGGCGTGCCTGAGGTTCTGTCGCTTAAGCGCGCATTAATGCAATATCTCAAGCACCGTTTTGTGATATTGGAGCGCCGCTCAAAACATCGGTTAAGCATCATCAATGCCCGTCTGCATATTCTGGAAGGGTTGCTGGTGGCATATCTTAATCTGGATGAGGTGATTCACATTATCCGAACCGAGGAACACCCCAAACAGGTGATGATTGAGCGGTTTAAAATTTCGGATGAGCAATGTGAAGCCATACTGAACATCCGCCTGCGTGCTTTGCAGAAGCTCGAAGAAATTGAAATTAAGCGTGAGCGGGGCGAGCTGGAAAAAGAACGGGAAGAGCTGGAAGGCATTCTGAGCAGCAAAGCCAAAGCCAAAAAAGTGATCGTGAAAGAATTTGAAGCGATGAAAAAGCAGTTCGGCGCACACACAGAGCTTGGCGCACGCCGCACGACCATCATCAATGAAGCGGTGCAGGCGATTGAAATCACTGCAGAAGCATTTGTGGAAAAAGAGCCGATTACGGTGATTGTCACCGAGAAAGAATGGGTGAAGGCGCTCAAAGGACATCAGAAAGATGTGTCTGACACGAAGCTGAAAGATGGCGACAAGCCGTCTATCGTGCTGCAAGCCAAGACCACGGATTATGTAATGCTGCTTTCCTCACAAGGCAGATTTTATGCGTTGTTGGGGGACAATCTGCCGCGCGGAAACAGTACAGGTGAGCCGCTGCGTTTGATGATTGATCTGGCAACGGATGAATCTATTATAGACGCATTCGTCTATGAAAAAGACATGAAATTGCTGATTGCCAGCACCAGCGGCAAAGGCTGCGTGGTGGATAGTAGCAATATTTTTTCCACTGCCAAAGCAGGTAAGCAGATCTTCAACCCTGGCAAATTCCACACCACCCATTCCTGCCGAAAAGCGGAAGGGGATATGGTCGCCGTGATTGGTGAAAACCGCAAATTGCTGATTTTTGAACTGGAAGAAATCCCAGAAATCAACAAAGGCATGGGCGTGATTTTGCAGCGTTACAAAGGCGCGGAGCTTTCAGATATTAAGACGTTCAATCGCGAGGAAGGGCTGACGTGGAACTTGGGCAAGAAAACACGCACAGAGACGGAGTTAGCCACATGGATTGGCAAGCGCGGTTCGGTCGGAAAATTCCCGCCTGTTGGGTTTCCTAGGAATAACAAGTTTTAAGTGCAATGGGCGAGTTAGAGAACTCGCCCATAATTAATTTCTTTAGTTAGGCATTAACACAGTGTCAATCGCATGGATCACACCGTTATTTGCTTTAACATCAGCTTTGACAACCTTAGCATTGTTGACTGCCACGCCTGAGCCTGTGCCGTCCACTTCAATGTTGCTGCCCTGCAATGTGCTTAGTGACACTTCTTTGCCTTTTGCCGCCTGTGAAGGCACTTCATTTGCTACTACGTGATATTTCAACAGGCTCTGCAACTGCTCTTTATTTTCAGGTTTCAGCAAATTGGCTACTGTGCCTTCTGGCAGCTTGTCAAACGCAGCATTGGTTGGTGCAAATACGGTATATGAACCAGAATTTGCAAATGTGTCTGCCAGACCTGCTGCTTTTAACGCCGTAACAAGCGTCGAAAAATCTTCTTTCTGCATGGCAATGGCTGCAATGCTTTGATTTTGAGTGGCATGATATGCTTTTGCATCGTGTTTATTACCATAGTCTCCTGCCTGAGCAGATAAAGGCATTGCAGAAAAAGCAGTGATTGCTGTTGCGAGTAAAAGATGTTTCATAATAATTTTCCTTTTTAGTGTTGTGATACTCATCAAAGAGCATGAAAATACTATTATTCGTAATGCATCAACATGCCATCATGAGCCTTTACTATAGCGTGAAAGAAATCTCATGACATTTGCTACACGATGAATGTTAGAAGGGCTGTCCCCATTTTAATAGGAATAGAAATAGTTTTAACGCTAGAAACCCGCTCAATAGTGCAGTATGGTGGCGGTCTTATGACTGAAGATATGCCAGAACACGAAACACCGAACCAGCCTGAATCGGCGCAGGAAATAAACAAGCCGAATGTATCCGTCCTTCGCAAGCGTGCTGCGCGGATTGCGGCGGTGCAGTGCATGTATGCCAAGATGATGGAACAGTCCAACACAACAGAAACGCTGATTGAATGGCAGTTGCAGCTGATGGAAGAAGCTACTCAGGAAGATGGAAAGCCACGCAAGCTGAACCAGAATCTGTTGCGCAGTATCTTTGTTGGCACGATGGATATGTTCGGCGCGCTGAATGAACGCGCAAGCGAGATTCTTGCAGAGCGCTGGTCTGGCGGGCGGATGCCCAAGGTGATGCGCTGCATTCTGCTATGCGCTTTATATGAACTGGTCTATACCCCGTCATTGCGGTCTGACGTGGTGCTAAACCAATATGGAGACATTGCAGCCATGTTTATGGATGAAAATGATGTGGATTTTGTTCATTCTGCATTGCATCAATGCATTGACGCAGTGCGCGGCAACAAGGCAGAGGCATAAATGAAAGAATCACAGATTATTGATAAATTGCGAGCAGTAGCATCTGACGCATTGCTGGATGACGCAGCGCTTTACAATATGACTGCAGGGTTTGAGCTTGCCGTCACCACTGATATGCTGGTGGAGGGCATCCATTTTCTCAGCAACGGCGCACCGCAGGAGATTATCACCAAAGCCGTGGCAAGCAACATCTCAGATATCGCTGCGATGGGTGCAACGCCTGTTTATTATCAGCTGGCACTGGGTTTGACAGACGCACAGGATGAAGCATGGCTGGATGCGTGTTGCTCCCAGTTGCAGGAACTGCACAAGCAATACCGCATTGGTCTTTCTGGTGGTGACACGGTGCGCGGATGTCAGCAACTGACCATCTGCATTACCATGCACGGAATCATTGAGCAGGGCAGAGCCGTGACACGAGCTAAAGCGCAGGCGGGCGACAATCTGTATGTGACTGGCACATTGGGTGACGCAGCGCTTGGGTTGCATATGCTGCAATATGGCTCAGAAGGCTTGTCGGACGATATGGTGCAACATGCGATTTCACGTTACTGGACACCTGAGCCACATCCATCCTTTGCGCGTCGTGTGGGCAATCATATTCATGCAATGATGGATATTTCAGACGGGCTGATTAAAGATTGTGCGAAATTATGCGGTGCATCAAATGTGGGCGCGACAATAGAATATGACGCGCTGCCACTCAGCGGGGCGATGACCTATGCAAAACAATTCAACCCCGAGCTGTTTGAAGCCTGCATCAGCGCGGGGGATGATTTTGAGTTGCTGTTCGCTGCTGCGCCGCTGCATCATGAAACGATTATGAATGCGGCTGCGCGTTATGATCTGCCTATCACAAAAATTGGCAAAATCACCGAAGCCAGACAGCTGCTATTGCGGGATGGCGCAGGTGTTGCAGTCAAACTGTTGAATACGGGATATGAGCATTAGGAAATACTGAGATAAACAAAATAAGCAAATCTATTAAAGGAGGCTGGAGTCTTCCTTTTTTATTGACGTAGTCTTGTTGCGAATTTATGTTTCCCGAGAGATTACTGCATTAGTTTATTTCGTCATTCTGGACGTAGTGAAGAATCCATGCTTCCGCAAACGCGAACGGCTCTGGGTGCTTCGGCTTCACCTTAGCATGACGGGCATTAAAATATTCATGCAATCTATCTCTGTATTGAAATAACATTTAGGAACAGTATGTCATTACAGGAAAAAGACGTTGCCCATATTGCAAAGCTCGCGCGAATTAAAGTCAGCGCTGAGGATTTGCCGCATTACACACAGGAACTCTCCAGCATTATGGACTGGATTGAGCAGCTGAGTGAAGTGAACACAGATGACGTGAGCGCGGTGGCAAGTGTGACCAAGCACAGCCTGCCTATGCGCGAAGATAGTGTGTCTGACGGGCATATGCAGGAAGATGTATTGCGCAATGCGCCAAAGTCTGAATATGGCTGTTTTGTTGTACCAAAAGTAATTGATCAGGGATAATTGACCATGAGCGAACTCACCCGACTGACGGTTGCACAAACCGCAAAAATGATTGCTGATAAAGATGTCTCTGCGCGTGAAGTGACGGAACAATATCTAGCAGAAATCAAAGCAAAGAATGAGCATTTAAATGCCTATATTACGGTTACTGAAGAACGCGCATTAGCGCAGGCAGACGCATCGGATGCGCGCATTGCAAAGGGTGAAGGGCGCGCGCTGGATGGTGTGCCTTTGGCGGTGAAGGATTTATTCTGCACAAAAGATGTTCGCACCACGGCATGTTCCAAAATTTTAGGCGATTTCACGCCGACATATGAATCCACTGTGACGCAAAATCTGCTGGATGCAGGCTGCGTAACGCTGGGAAAAACCAATCTGGATGAATTTGCGATGGGGTCTGCCAACATCACCAGCTATTATGGTGACGTGAAAAACCCGTGGGGTGAGAAAGTGAGTGCAGAGATTGTGCCTGGCGGGTCGTCTGGTGGGTCTGCTGCGGCAACGGCGGCGCATTTATGTGCGGCATCTTTGGGAACGGATACGGGCGGGTCTATCCGCCAGCCTGCCGCATTCTGCGGGATTACGGGGTTTAAACCAACCTATGGGCGTTGCTCACGTTGGGGAACGATTGCCTTTGCCAGTTCGCTGGATCAGGCAGGTCCAATCACCAAAAATGTGGAAGATGCAGCACTGATTTTCCAGCATATGGCCGGTCATGATGCAAAGGATTCTACGTCTGCAGCGCTTGCAGTGCCAGATGTGTCTTCAGTGCTGAATCAATCCGTCAAAGGGTTGCGCGTGGGCGTGCCTGCGGAATATCGCATGGATGGCATGAATGAAGAAGTGGAAGCGATGTGGGACAAAGGCGTGGCGTTGCTGAAAGAGCAGGGTGCAGAGATTGTTCCAATTTCACTGAAACACACAAAATATGCCCTGCCGACTTATTATATTATTGCTCCTGCAGAAGCATCTTCCAACCTCGCGCGTTACGACGGCGTGCGGTATGGTCAGCGTATTGCGGAAGCGGGAGATGGCATTGATGATATGTATTACAAAACCCGAGCAGATGGCTTTGGCGACGAAGTGAAACGCCGCATCATGATTGGTACATATGTGCTTTCTGCGGGATATTATGATGCATATTATCTGAAGGCACAGCGTGTGCGAGCCAAAATCATTCAGGACTTTGATGAAGCATTTGAGAAGATAGATGTGATTTTAACGCCAACTGCACCAAGTGCAGCCTTTAAAATTGGTGAGAAAATGGAAGACCCTGTAGCAATGTATCTCAATGATGTGTTCACCGTGCCAGCCAGTCTTGCAGGGCTGCCAGGCATTGCACTGCCAGCAGGTTTAAGCGAAGGCGGGTTGCCACTAGGGCTGCAACTTCTGGCGCAATCGTTTGATGAAATGACATTGTTTAAAGCGGCTCATGCGCTGGAGAATGCGCTGGAGTTTAAGGGGTTATAATTCTGCAATAAGTGGCATGTGGTCGCTATGTGCTAGCCACATTTCTTTATCGCCAACTTTTATATTTGCGTTGTCTGAAATTAAATCAGATGACGCAAATATATAATCCACATGATATGGTTTTTGTGTATTTCTTTGCAAATATAAAGTCGGATTAGTTTCGCTGCCTTGTTGTTGATTTTCTAAACTATGGTACATGCTGAAAATTTGTTTTTTCTTTAACATATCAACGGCTTGCGAGTGGTTGCCACGTTTATATCTAAAATCCCACTGGCTGCTGCTGTTGAAGTCACCACAAATTATCTGCTTTGCAGGCTTTAATTTCTCACCATGCAATTCTATATATTGATGAAATTGCTCAATATATTTGTAAGGCTTGCTTTTTGTCCAAACAGCTAAAATAGAAATGTCGTTTACTGTAGCAGGAAGAAAAGTTTCAAGGTTATTAGCGTCCCATTGTAGTCCCTTTAACTTTAAATCATTTTTGCAAAATATGCCTAACCCCTTCTTTTGATTGCTGCCACACCAAAGAAAATTTTCTGCCCAGTTTCTGTAATCCTTATCATTTGAAATATTTGGATTTTCGCATTCCTGCAATACCAGAATATCTGCGTCTATCTGTTCAAACAGTGCTATCTTTTTTCTTGCAGCGCCGTTGCAGTTCCATGTTGCAATTCTCACAACAACCCATTGCTCTTAAATGAATAATGCTTGTGTTTGGCAATAATCAAATGGTCGTGAATGCGGATATTGAGTGCATTGGCGGCTTCTACGATGTTCACAGTCATATCAATATCCGCTTTGCTGGGCGTAGGGTCGCCGCTGGGGTGATTGTGGGAAAGGATGAGCGCGGACGCGCCCAGTTCCAGCGCACGTTTCATCACTTCGCGGGGGTAAACTGGGGTGTGATCCACCGTGCCTGTTTGTTGCACTTCATCTGCAATGAGTTTGTTTTTATTGTTTAAGAACAGAATGCGAAACTCCTCGCGTGTCTGATGCCCCATTTTTAACTGGCAGTAATCCAGCAATTTTGTCCATGAATTGATGATGGGTGCGTCATGAATCTGTTCACGCAGCAAATGCTGGCAGCTTGCCTCCACCAGTTTGATGCTGGCAATCACGGCTTCCCCCACCCCATCAATTTCTGCAAGCTGGGAAGGGGGGGCATGAATCACATTGGCAAAATTGCCAAAATGCTGCATCAATGCGCGCGCCAGCGGTTTCACGTCACCTCGTGGTTTGGCAGCAAAAAGCAGCATTTCCAGTAATTCATAATCTGCGACCGCAGCGCCACCGCCATTTAAGAACCGTTCGCGCAGCCGTTTGCGGTGTCCAATCTGATAAGGTTCGCTCATTGTGATGATAAAGGTTGCACTAGCATAGCTTGATTCATATAATATCGTCTTTTTATTACAAGCGAAAAGGAGTCGCCATGGCGAATAATCCAGTAGTAAGCGTGATTATGGGGTCAACATCAGACATGCCCACTATGCAACATGCCGTTGATATACTTGAAGAACTGGGCGTGGCGCATGAGGTGAAAGTGGTGTCTGCGCATCGTACGCCAGAGCGACTATTTTCTTTTTCAAAAACAGCAGAAGATCGCGGCATTCAGGTGATTATTGCGGGTGCAGGGGGCGCAGCGCATCTGCCAGGCATGGTGTCTTCACTCACCACACTGCCTGTTCTGGGCGTGCCTGTGCAGAGCAAGGCGCTGGACGGGATGGATAGTTTGCTTTCCATTGTGCAAATGCCAAAAGGCGTGCCTGTGGGTACGTTGGCGATTGGCAATGCGGGGGCAGGCAATGCTGCGTTGCTTGCCGCATCTATTGTGGCGCTCAAGGATGATGCTGTGAGGGATGCGCTGAAATCCTTCCGCCAGAAGCAGACAGACAGCGTGGTGGAAACGCCGTAATGCTTGCAACAGGTTCAGTCATTGGCGTGATGGGCGGCGGGCAATTGGCGCGTATGTTCGCTATGAAAGCTGCGCAATATGGGTATCATGTGCATATTTACTCTGACAAACACAACTGCCCCGCGCAGGAAGTGTCTCGTGATATTACGATTGCGGATTATGAGGATGAAGCGGCATTAGCAGCGTTTTGTAGCGCGGTAGATGTGGTTACGGTCGAGTTTGAAAATATACCTGCCAAAGCAGCGCATTTTATTGCTGAAAAAGTGGATTTCTTTCCAGCACCAGATATGTTTGCTATCTGCCGTGACCGTGGCAAGGAAAAAGCATTTGTGACAGAAGCAGGGGCGCACACTACGCGATATAAGCTGGCAAACTCACAAGCAGAACTTGAGCAGGCGGTCAAAGAAATTGGCGTGCCATGCATTGTGAAAACCACTACGGAAGGATATGACGGCAAAGGGCAGTTTCGCATTAAAGAACCACAGCATATACAAAATGTTTGGCATGAAGCAGGGCAGCGTGAATTAATTGTGGAAGCATTTGTCGGCTTTGAATCTGAAGCGTCTGCGATTGTAGCGCGCAATCAGACAGGGGAGATTCAGATATTTCCAATTGCTGATAATGAGCATAGAGATGGCATTTTACATCGTTCCTCTGTTCCAACGCGCATTTCTGACATTGCGCAATCAAAGATAATACACGCGGCAAAAGCGATTGCAGAAAAGGCAAATCTGGTTGGCTTGCTGGCGATTGAATTTTTCGTGATGGCAGACGGTGATGTGCTGGTGAATGAAATGGCGCCACGCCCCCATAATAGCGGGCATTGGACGATGGATGGTTGCAATGTGTGCCAGTTTGAGCAGTTATTGCGCGTGTGTGTTGGTTTGCCGCTGAAAACACCGAACATTATTGCGCCTACAGAGATGACAAATCTGATTGGCAGTGATGTTGACAATCTGCAATCTGCTTATCAGGATAATATGTCGCATCTGCATCTATATGGAAAATCTGATGTGCGTGCAGGGCGCAAAATGGGGCATGTAAATCGGTTGATGACTTAACCGCGATATAATTTATCGTTCTTATCTGGCGCAGGAGGCAGAGATGCCGCTCGAATTGTATCATCATCGCTATAATTAATTTCAGAAATATTATCAGCAATTGCTGCAATAGCATCTCTTGTGGAAATCGTATATTTTGCGCCTTCTAACAATTTGGGAGAAACAATATCTTCGTTTTTAACAATTTTTTCTGCAATAGCCTGAGCGGTAGGTTTAATCCCTACAGATGCTAATTCGCTGGCAAACTGCTTAACTGCTTTTAAGTCAGATTGATCAGGAATGAATATATTGATTTTTTGCGTCATAAGAAGAAAATAGCGGATTTAAATGTTCAGGACCATTCATAATTTCAAGGGCTAGTAAACCAATCTCAAGTTCTGATTCATCAAGGCGCATACCCTGACATACATCATGGTAAGTTGCGCCTGGCTTCATCACATATTTTGAACCTAAAGAAATTGGTTTGTTGTTCATTTTTGCTATCCTGTCTAACTATTATTCAAGTATAGCAAAGTAAAACTAAATTTGGTGTTACAGTTTTGTGAATATAGTTAAAGTAATATTCATAAAACTGTCATAATTATGCATGTCCTGCGACAGGGGAAAAACGCAACATATCCACACCAATTGCCTTTGTAGACAAGCCATATTTTGCACTATCATCTCCGCAGAACACAATTTCAGGAGCGGCCTGCAATGTCAGCCAGTTATTGGCTTCAATTTCAGATTCTAGCTGCCCCGCAGCCCAACCTGCATATCCGACTGCAAGCAACGCATCCTTAGGGCCTTTGCCTTTTGCCAGATCACGCAGCACATTCAGGCTTGCAGTAATATTGATGCCTTCTTCAAACATCAGCGTATCTTCCGTTTCGTAATCATCACTATGCAGCACAAACCCACGATTTTCTTCAATAGGGCCACCATGATATACTGTCAGTTCAGGCTGGCTTTCATTCACTTGAATGCCTAATTGCTGAAATAATGATGCGGAATGCACCATGTCCAGTGGCTTGTTTAACACGATGCCCATTGCGCCACCAGCGTTATGGGCGAAAATGAATATTACAGATTGAGCAAAAAATTCACCCATAATGCTTGGCGTAGCAATTAATAATTGCCCTTCAAGATAGCCTTCTTTTGAAGAAAACTTGTCTGCATTATCGAAATTTATATCGCCATTGGAAAAAGGTCGTTTTGTCATAAATGCTCAAATATTGTGTTGTTCTGCTGTTATTATATCATTAAAGGATAATCAGTGCCACCGCACATATCAAGTGATATATGTCACATATGCCACGCTTCAAGGGAATGGCTACTGTTTTACAGGGTAAATATAGTAACCCTTATTTTCAAGCAGCTGCAAAATGCCGTGTTCTTTTGGCAAATGTAATGCCCCAACCGCGGTGAAAGCGCTGCCCTTTTGCAGATGTGGCAACATGCCTTCAACCATCCGTTCATTGCGCTTAATCACCAGAGACGCTTCAAGTTTTGCTGCAATATCTTTATTCTCTATCATTTCAAAACTGGCATCTCCTGCCTGATTTACTTTTGAGAGATTTTGCTGAAGATAGGCTTCTTTCAGATCGTTATTGAGCTTTTTTACCACATCAAAATAGTTGATAGTGTCCCGCAAGGCTTCTATCTGTTCTTCCTGAGTAAGCACTTCAAAGGCTTCAAACTGCGCTTTCATATCTTCCAGTGCCAGCACATCCAGCTTGTTTTCAGCTGCAATGCGTTGCAACATATCGTCCACCACTTCGCCTGAAAGTTCAATAAGTGAAATCTGTGCCATCACGCTGGCAGCCCAGGGTTTATAACGGTCAAGATAAGGGGCGGCAATGGGCATGGGGGATTGTTCAAGCAGTGCCACCAATGCGTTGAAATCTGCTTCGCCCAACATACTTTTCAATCCGTCATTATCAGCAGGAAGAAACATATATTGTACTATCAGAGTCGCATCCTGCGCGTCTTTTGTAAGTTCAAAAAGGGCTGTGTCTGATGCACGAAGATAGGGCAATATATATTCAATGCGTCTGATAACTTCCTGATCACTGGTGTGAAATGTTCCAAACACAAAACTATCCTCAGTTGCATCATCACAATCTGTTATGCGATATAGCATCGCATCCTGCGGCTGCTGTTGTATTGGTGTATAATCTTTTTGTGCATCACAGGCAAAAGACGCAACGCTAAGACTGCAAGCGAGAATAGATAATAATAATTTCATGATGCATCTCCTAATAAATCAGTCGTGGCTTGTTGCACATCTGGCTGACGCATAAGCGATTCACCGACCAGAAAACCATAAATCTGATGTTGCTGGATGAATTTAATATCCTTATTTGTGTGGATGCCACTTTCACAAATAATCATTTTGTCTTTCGACACATAAGAAGATAGACCAATGGTCGTATCCAGTGAGACTTCCATCGTTTTCAAATTGCGGTTATTAATGCCAATGAGTGGCGAGCGTAGTTCTAATGCGCGGTTCAGTTCATCTATATTATGAGACTCCAGCAATACGCTCATGCCCAGTTCAAGCGCAACATCCTCCAGTTCTTTCGCCTGCGCGTCTGATAATGCTGCCATAATCAACAGGATGCAATCTGCGCCGAGTGCGCGGCTTTCCACAATCTGATACGGGTCTATCATAAAGTCCTTGCGCAGGACGGGCAGGGCGCAGGCATGTTTTGCCTCTGCAATATAATCATCATGTCCGCTGAAATATTTCTCATCAGTCAACACAGAAAGGCACGTTGCGCCGCCTTGTTCATAATCCTTTGCAAGTGGAGCAATATCAAATGCCGCGCGGATTAGACCGCGGCTGGGGGAGGCTTTTTTAAGTTCTGCAATCAATGCAATTTCGTGTTTATGCATCCGTTCAATCAGCGCGTCTGCAAATGGGCGGATTTTTAGCGCATCCTGCAGGTTGTTTTGCAGTTCCTGCAACGAGCGTTTCTGTTTGCGCTCAGTAACAACGGTTTTTTTATATTCAATAATTTCGGCTAGGGTATCTCTCATAAAAGTAGTTTAGCAGCTTTTTGCTTTGGTGGCTTCAATAAAAGCAGCTAAAGTGCGTTTTGCGTTGCCATTTTTAAGTGCATTACGCGCCATGTCACAACCTTCTTGAATGGTGGCGCAATGCTCTGCCATAAGCAAAGATGCTGCACTATTTAGAACGACAATATCTGCGTAAGCATTATCTTTCCCACTTAAAATTCCCTGCAATGCTAAGGCATTATCTTCTGGTAAGCCGCCTGCAAGGTCTGCTTCTGTGGCGTAATCAAAGCCATATTCCTTTGGGTCTAGCGTAAATTCTTCAATGTCGCCATGTTTTAATGTGACAATATGTGAAGTGGTCGTTGTAGTGATTTCGTCCATCCCATCATTGCCATGCACCACCCATGCATGTGTTGTCCCCAGATTATGCAGCGTTTCTGCCAATGGTCGCGCCCATGCTTTATTATACACACCAAGAAGCTGTTTTTTTGTGGCTGCGGGGTTTGCTAGCGGACCTAACAAATTGAAGATGGTGCGCAAGCCGAGTTCCTGCCGCACGGGCGCAATATGGCGCATGGCTTTGTGGTAGAGCGGAGCCATCAGGAAGCATAAATTTGTTTCGCGCAGGGCATATTCCGAAACGTTAGCGGGCGCATCTATTACCACGCCAAGTGCTTTGAGGATATCCGAAGAACCAGACGCAGAGGTAATGCTGCGATTGCCGTGTTTCACCACAGGCACGCCGCAGCTCGCCACCACAATGGCAACTGCAGTGGAGACGTTAAAGGTGCGCTTGCCATCGCCTCCCGTGCCACATGTGTCTATTGCAGTGTCAGGAGCGGTAAAAGTTTGGGCTTTGTGGCGCAATGTCCGCGCACCTGCGGTAATTTCTGTTACTGTTTCGCCTTTTTGGCGCAACCCCATTAGAAATGCCCCCATCTGCGCAGGGGTGGCTCCGCCGTTCATGATGATTTGAAACGCGTGCGTGGCTGCTTCTTCGCTTAAATCACGTTTGCACGCCAGTTCGGTCAGAATATTTTGTATTTCGTTTGAGCCCATAATTCATATTAATAACATAGCTTCAAACAAAAAAAAACCTGCTAGAAAGCAGGATTAGAATTTAGGCATCATATATTCTAAATATCGTGCCATTAAAAATTCATCTGATTTTACTTCCGGATCCATATAAGTGGTTTTTCCAGACATAGAATCATCTTGTTTTTCAGAAACACAATAAATATCGAACTTAAACGCACATGATGCACGTTTTTTGATTAATGCAGGCAATTCACCATCAAATTCTTCAAGCTGTGCGCCCAACGAATCTGACAACATTGTTGAATAACCCACGTTAAAAATCTCATAGGTTTGTTCAACATTTAGCTTTTTAGTAGTCCACCATGCGGTTCTGATATCTTCTTTGAGATCCAGTTTTTCATTGGTAAGTATTAGCCTGTTAAACCACTTATTGTCAGTGACTCGTATTGAACTCAATACTTTAAACATAATAAAAATATTAGCTTTGCGCTTTCAAAAAAAATTCCACAGTTAAATAACTACATGTTTTATTTTAATGCAAATATTAAATGTAGAATTACTGTTTTTTGTTTTTTGATGTCACCATCTCATAAAAATTCCGCACAATATCTTTGCCGTGTGCAGACGCAATGCTTTCAGGGTGAAACTGCACACCGTGAATGGGATAGTCTTTGTGCTGCACACCCATAATCACTTTATCCTGCGTCCATGCGGTGATTTTCAGACAGTCTGGCACGGTAGCGGGGTCTATTACGAGTGAATGATAGCGTGTAGCATCAAATGGTGATGGCAGGTCTTTAAAAACACTTTTGCCATCATGGAATACGGGGCTAACTTTGCCATGCATAGGCGGATGACGCACTACATTTGCACCGAATATCTGCCCAATCGCCTGATGCCCGAGGCACACGCCAAAAATGGGGGTGGTTTTGCCGAGGGTTTTGATAACGTCTAGCGACACACCGCTCTCATCAGGTGTACCTGGTCCTGGGGAAATGATGATGCCGTCTGGCGCTTTTTTCGCAATCTCATCTGCGGTTAGTGCGTCATTGCGCACCACTTCCACCTCTGCGCCAATTTCAGCAAAATAATGCAATAGATTATAGGTGAAGCTGTCATAATTATCTATCAGTAGCAATTGTGTCATGGTGCATTTCCTTTCAGCTGCATGGCAAGCGCGGCTGCCGATTTTATCGCTTTTGCCTTGTTGCAGCTTTCCTGATATTCGGCTTCTGCGTCACTATCTGCCACCACGCCGCCGCCTGCCTGCACATGGATTTTTCCGTCTTTAATCAAGGCAGTGCGCAGCGTGATGCAGGTGTCCATCCAGCCAGCCGCAGAGAAATATCCTACTGCGCCTGCATAAAAACTGCGGGTGCAGGGTTCCAGCTCGTCAATAATATTCATCGCGCGAATTTTTGGCGCACCGCTCACCGTGCCAGCAGGGAAACCGCTCATCAGGCAGTCAATCGCGCTGGCATCGTCACGCCGCAATCCCTCCACGTTGGAGACAATATGCATGACGTGCGAATAACGCTCAATCGTCATTTGTTCAGTCACGCGCACCGTTCCGCCTTTGGCTGCACGCCCAACATCATTTCGCCCTAAATCCAGCAGCATCAAATGTTCGGCAATCTCTTTTTCATCGGCAAGCAATTCTGCTGCCAGCGCTTCATCTTCTGCTTCCGTTTTTCCGCGCACCCGCGTGCCTGCAATAGGTCGGATGGTGATGACATCATCTCGCAAACGCACCAGAATTTCAGGGCTGGAACCCACCAGCGAAAAACCCTCCATGTTGAGATAAAACAGGAAAGGCGAGGGGTTGCGGTATCTTAGCGCGCGGTACAGATGGAATGGATGTCCGTCATAGTCCGCAGTAAATCGTTGTGATGGCACAACCTGAAAAATATCACCTGCTTTGATATATTCCTGCGCTTGATGCACCATTGCGTGATAATCCTCGCGGGTCATGTTTGATGCAAATTCAAGTTCAGAATAATTATCGGGGCTGAAATAATGTTCAGATGTGGGGGTGTGCTGCATTTCCTGCAATGTGTCGGAAATGAGCTTCGCCGCGCTGTCATATGCCTCGCGTGCATCCAATCCATCCTTATGCCAGATGGGAGAGCAGGCATAAAGCACTCCATCCACCGCATCAAAAATGAGCGTCAGACGCGGGCGCATGAGGCAGGCATCAGGGATATTGATGGTATCAGGGTTATTATGCGCGATGACTTCAACATGCTTGATCATGTCATAGCCAAAATATCCGATCAGTCCTGCAGCCAGTGAGGGAATGCTTTTGGGCAAGTCCATCGCAATAGATGTAATTTCTGCATTTAGTGCCTGCATCACATCACCTTCGATGGCGTGATACTTGTTGCCTTGCGCAAAATCACAATATTCTGCCTGTTTGCCGTGGCAGCGCCAGATTCTGTCAGGATATAGCCCCAGCAACGAATAACGCCCGCGCGTTTCACCCCCATGAACGGATTCCAGCAGGAAGGATGGCTCGCCTTCTTTCATCAGCTTGCGCATGGCAGAGACAGGCGTTTCCATATCGCTGACGATTTTTATCCAGACCAGCGCGTGATTGCCAGCGTTTAATGTTGCAGCCACCTCATCATATGCAGGAATAATGTCAGGAGAAAATGTCATGCGTTAAAACTGTTCAATAATGCGGGCAATCGTTTCATTATTCTGGCTGACGGGGTATAAGGTGCGCAGTGCATTCAGATATTGCTGCGCTACTTCCTGCTCGTAAGAATTTTGGAGATTATCCTGCAATTCTGCTAAAGTTTCATTGTCTTCACCCTGCGGTGCTTCCAGCGTTTTGATGTATAATCCCGTCAGCACATTGTTGCCATATTCAGCAATTTCCAAAGGTTGCATTGTGCTGTTGGCATCGAATACTATGTCACTATATTTCGGAGGCAGAGACATGGTTTGCAGCGTATTAGTTTTGCCAGCAAGCCCTTTGCGAGTGAAGCGCACAATTTCAGATTCGGCGATTTCGAACTCTTTCAGCTTTTGCATGGCATCAGTCAGTGATTCTGCGTTTTTCATAGCATCTGTCACTTTCTTAGCATAATTGCGCTTTGCTTTCATGCGCTCCTTTTCTTTCCAGTCCTGCGTTACCAGCCCCTGAACTTCGTTAAAGGCGCGTTGGCGGGCAGGGGTGATCTGTAGTGTTTTGACGACCATATTTGCACCATCACTGCGTTGCAGAATGTCAGACACGTCACCTTCTGGAAGCATGAAGCCTTTTTCAAGCAAAAGCTGCTGATCGTCTGCATTGAAGGCTTGTGTGTTGTCTACTGCTTTGCCACCGCGGGTCACTGATGGTGTTTTTTGCAATTCCAGACCCATTGTGTTTGCCACTTCCTGCAAAGAAGTCCCAGATGCCAGAATATCTTCAAACTGCTCCAGGGATTGCGCATAGGCTTCCTCGGTGCGAGCGGCAAGAATTTCTTTTTCCAGATCAGGCTTCATCGCTTCAAATGATGGTGTTTTAGGGGCTATAATGTCATTCACATAAAAAATATGCCAACCAAACTCTGACTGCACGGGCGCTGTAAAATCTCCCTTTTTAGTGGAGAACACGACATCCTGTGCGGTAGGCAACTGATTTTTCGTTATAACTCCCAAAGAGGTGGAGTTTTTATTGGTAGGTTTGAATTTATTCATCACCATATCCATAGACTGGCTGGCGCGCAAAAGGCTATATGCGCTTTCGGCGCGTGCCTTGCTATCGTATAATAACTGTGTCACATCACGTTTTTCAGGAATAGTGAGTGTGGATTGTTTTTCAAAATATAAATCGCGCAACTCATTTTCGCTGATATTAATGTCTTTCGTCACAGCGGCTTCGTCCAGCACCACATATTGCATAGTGCGATATTCAGGAGCCATATATTGCATTTTGTTTGCTTCATAATAAACGCGCAGGGCAGATTCATCTGCTTCGGGTAATGCATCTTCATCCACATAATCAATCACCAGTGCCAGCACTTCGCGCTGTTCCTGCTCAATTTTGTTCATTACTTCTGCAAGTTCAGGAGTGATAGGATTTTCAGGAACAATAGTGCTTTGCAGCAATTCATGCGTCAGTCCGTTTTTGAAATTCTCAAGAAACAGTTTCTCGGTCTGGCGGGTTTGTTTTAAATATTGATTGAATAATACGCGATCAAACGTGCCTTTTTCATTTTGAAAATTTTCATTGCTTGCGAGTGCCTGTTTCAACATTTCTTCGCCCACTCGCAAATGCATATTGTTGGATTCCTGACGCACCAATGCACCACTCACCATATCCCCCAGCACCAGTTGAAACAGATTCAGGCTCTTAAGCATATCTGGTGAGAAATATTCTCCCATATTGGCACGCAGAACATTCAGACGGTCATAATATTCCTGAGCGGTGATTTCCTCATCCCCTACATTGGCAACAATATTTCCTGTGTTGGAACGGAAAATATCGCCAATGCCCCATAATGCGAAACTGGCTATCAAAAGCCCGATAAGGATTTTAACAAAAAAACTGCTTGCCGCGCCGCGCATCGTTGAAAGCATGAAAAGTCCACCAAAATATTTGCATTAACTGAATTATTCTTTATGACAAGTTGTGCGCAGCTTCGCAACGGGTAATTTGTCGTAGCTGCTGATGAAATTAAAAATAGTGTGAGTGGGGTGAGGATGTATCTTGTAGGTAACTGGAAAATGACGGGTGAGGGAGCGTTTGCAGGCGAACTGGCAAGCGAGATTGCAAATGCAGCGACCGCATGTGGCGTGCTGAGCAATCACAAGGTCATTTGCTGCCCCCCGTCCATCTGGATTAAGGATGTGATTGCAGCGCTGGGTGATTCTGGCGTGTTATGCGGCGCGCAGGATGCTCACGAAAAAGAAAAAGGGGCATATACTGGCAACATTTCTGCTGGCATGATTAAAAGCGTAGGATGTGATTATGCGATTATCGGACATTCTGAACGCAGAGAATATCACGCTGAAACGGATAATCTGATCGCACAGAAAGTATCAGCCTGTTTAAGTGCGGAGGTTACGCCGATTCTATGTGTCGGTGAAACGCAGGAAGAACGCGATGCAAATAAATATAAAGAGATTATCGCGCAACAGATTGACACCGTAATAACAGAAAATGATGATGTGTCGCAGGAAGTTATTGTTGCGTATGAGCCCGTCTGGGCAATTGGCACTGGGCGCGTGCCAACGGCGCAGGATATTGATGAAGTATGCAGCTTCATTCACAAGCGCTACGTTGATGCAGGCTTCAAAAGCGTATCTGTTCTGTATGGTGGATCTGTGAAACCAGCAAATTGCGCTGAAATATTTGGCATTGAGAGTGTAAATGGCGTGCTGGTGGGAGGCGCATCAGTGGACGCTAGACAGTGGACAGACATCATGCAAGCTGCTACAACGCATAAATGATAAAATAATACATGGTTTTGTCATTCTGAACGCAGTGAAGAATCCATCTCACCGCTTGGTGAAAGAAGCAGTATGGATACTCCGCTTTGCTCAGTATGACGAAAGCAATAATGATATAACCAATAAACATTAGTCTTTGAAATATGGAATTTATACTACTTATTGTGCAGCTTATTGTTGCAGTTGCATTAATTGCATTTGTGCTGCTGCAACGCAGTGATAATGACGGGTTCGGCATGGGATCTGGCAGTGGAGGCGGCTTGATGTCTTCTCGCGGGCAGGCAAATTTCATGACCAAAGCCACTGCCATTCTGGCGTTCATTTTTATGGCAAATAGTCTGGTTCTAACCATTTTGACCACGTATGATGATTCTGCTTCCATTATTGATGAAATTGAAGCGCAGGAACCGTTTGCAGTGCCAACGGATGGTAAGATCATCAAAAAAGATGTAATTCCTGAAAGCAAGGTAGAAGAACAGGTGACACCTGCGTTAAATCTGACAGGTGAAAACAAGGATGTGACTGAACCTGCAGAAAAAACAACAGAAGAAGAACTGGACGATGTGGTGAAAACGCTGAAAGGGCAGGCGGGAACGCCCGTTGAAGGCGAAATAGAAAAAGAGACATTGCAAACACCTGCAGCAGAATAAGTATAGAATATTATGGCAAAATTTATTTTTATTACGGGTGGTGTTGTTTCATCTTTAGGGAAAGGTCTTGCATCTGCTGCACTGGCTAGCTTGCTGCAGTCACGCGGTTTTAATGTACGCTGCCGCAAATTAGACCCCTATCTGAATGTTGACCCTGGCACTATGAGCCCATTCCAGCACGGTGAAGTGTTTGTGACGGATGATGGCGCAGAAACTGATCTGGATTTAGGGCATTATGAGCGTTTCAGTGGTGTGGATGCGCACAAAAATGACAATGTGACCACAGGACAGATTTATTCCAAACTGCTCGCAAAAGAGAGAAGAGGTGACTATCTTGGCGGTACTGTGCAGGTGATTCCGCATGTGACTGACCTCATTAAACAGTTTATTCTGAAAGACACTAAAAACGAAGATTTCGTATTATGTGAAATTGGTGGCACGGTGGGTGATATTGAAGGGCTGCCTTACTTCGAAGCCATCCGCCAGTTGGGGTATGAGCTTGGGCGTGATCAGGTGCTGTTCATGCATGTGACGCTCGTGCCATATATTCCCGCAGCGAAAGAATTAAAAACCAAGCCGACACAGCACTCAGCCAAAGAATTGCGTTCTATCGGGATTGTACCTGACATCATTCTGTGTCGCGCAGACCGTGAAATTCCGCTGTCTGAACGTCGCAAAATTGCGTTATTCTGCAATCTGAAAGAAGAAAATATTATTCAAGGGCTGGATGTGCGCTCCATATATGATGTGCCACGCACCTATCATGAAGAAGGGCTGGATACACAGGTGCTGAAACATTTTGGCATTGAAGATGCGAAACAGCCAGATTTAAGCGGCTGGCAGGAAATCGCCAATGATGAGGCAGCGCGTGAAGGATCTGTCAATATTGCGATTGTTGGCAAATATACTGGCTTGAATGACGCATATAAATCACTGACCGAGTCGTTGCATCATGCCAGCATTGCCAACAAAGTGCATGTAAACATCAAATGGGTGGACGCACGCACGCTGGAACCAGAAGACCTTGGTGAAACCTTTGCGAATGTCGATGCGATATTAGTGCCAGGCGGGTTTGGAGAACGCGGGGTGCGCTCCAAAATTGCTGCCGTGAAATATGCACGTGAACATAAAATTCCATATTTCGGCATATGTCTAGGTATGCAGATGGCAGTAATTGAATATGCACGCAATGTATGTGGCATTAAAGATGCTGCATCGACTGAATTTGGACCATCCGAAACAGAAGATGAGCGAGGTCCACTGATTGGCATGATGACCGAATGGATGCGTGACGGCGTGTTGCAGACACGATCTGGTGACGATGATATTGGCGGCACTATGCGTCTTGGAGCGTATGAATGTGCGCTGGAAGCTGGGTCTTTAGCAGAAAAACTCTATAAAGAGCCGATTATTTTTGAACGTCATCGCCACCGCTATGAAGTGAATGTGGCTTATAAAGATGATCTGGAAGCGGCAGGAATGCATTTTTCTGGTATGTCACCTAACGGAAAATTGCCAGAGATTATTGAACTGAAAGACCATCCGTGGTTTATGGCAGTGCAATTCCACCCAGAATTTAAATCCCGCCCATTTGCACCGCATCCACTCTTTAAAGGATTTGTGAAAGCGGCGATGGAAAAAGCAGGCAAAAAAACAAAAAAATAGCGGAAGGCATGGTGCTTTCCGCTGCATGGTTCATTCTAGCTGTTATTCAGCTTTTCCATCAGGTCACGAATATTGCTGATATTCATATCAACCGTATTCTTCAAGTCAGAAATTTCTTCTGACTGAGCATTAATCAGATGCAACAGATACATGATAACCATGAAGTGCTTATCTGTCATAATACGACAGGATAATACTTTATCGTTCAATGCCTGACATTCTGTTTTCTGCTCTGACAGTTCATAATAAAGCCTGTTTCTTTCTTCCTGTAATTGCTGATTTCTTGTCTTCAGTTGATGAATAAGTTCATTAACTTCATCATCTGAAAATTTTTCGTTATAATCAATCATGTGAGTGAATTGCGCATGGCATAAAGAACAAGGATCGTTGAAATATATAGTTTCATAATCGGGATTCGTCAAATTTTTCTGCATCTGGCACGCATCCTGCATATGTGATGTGCAAGGAGAAAATTTATGGATAATAGTGTATATATCATGTTGTCGCGCCAGACGGCGATGTTCCGCAAAATGGATGTGGTGGCAAATAATATTGCCAATGTGAACACCACAGGCTTTCAGGCGGAAAAAATGATGTTTACGGATTATCTGGTGGATGATGGAAACCGCAACAAAATGGCGTTCACTCAGGATCTTGCAAGCTATCATGAAGAAGCGCCAGGTGCATTTCAGGTGACTGGAAACGCGCTGGATATGGCGATTTCAGGTGAGGGATATTTCACCGTGGAAATGCCAGGTGGCAACCGTGCTTACACACGTGCAGGAAATTTTCAGATTGATGGCAACGGCATTATGGTTACATCTGACGGTCTGCCCGTGTTAGATGAAGCAGGGCAGCGCATTCAGCTGGAGCCAGAAGATCGTGATGTGACAATTGGTGATAATGGTCTGATGATGGTGAATGGTCAGGAACGAGCCATTATTGGCATGGTAGAGTTTGACAATGTGCAGCAATTGGAACATGTCAGCGGGTCTATGATGGTGGCAAAAAACCAAGTGCCGTTTCCTGCCGTAAATTCGCGCATGATGCAGGGGGTGCTTGAAGATTCTAACGTTGTCGCCGTTCAGGAAATTGTAGAAATGACGAAGACATCTCGTGGTGTGAGTAACACAGCAAAATTCATTGAAGTGATGTATGACCTGCAGCGCAAGGCGCATAATGTATATACAAAGCAGGGGTAAAAAGTAAAAGCGGCGTTGATGCCGCTTTTTTAGTATTTTAAATTAAACAGGATTAGCTCTTAATGATTCCAAGCTGCTTCCTGAGCTTGCTGTTTTCGTCTTTAAGCATTTTTATCTGCTTTTCGTATTCAGTAGCAATTTCAAGCAAATGCTTGTTTTCATTTTTATGTGCCAGAAGCTCAATTTCTATATCGGTGTTTCTGGATGCCTGATTGTTAGTCACCTCAACCAGATTGCTGATTGCAGCTTCTTTTCGTTCCAGTTCCTGTTCTTTTTCAAGCAATGCACGTTCCTGCTGACAGATTTTATCAATTAAAAACTTTGAAAAATCCTGCGCTGATAGATTGTCATCTTTTTTGCGTGTCATGAATATAGGTTGCCATAGGCATAAAGAATATCGAGAACCGTCTTTGTAAAACAAAATAGCAAAATATCAACAAAAATCAAAACTGGCACGCATCCTGCATTATTCATTTCAGGAAATATAAATCGAATCAGGAGTCTTGATTATGAGATCATTAAATATTGCAGCAACGGGGATGATGGCGCAGCAGACAAATGTGGATGTGATTTCGCATAACTTGTCTAACGTGACCACAACAGGATATAAACGCCAACGCCCAGAATTTCAGGATCTGATCTATCAAAACCAGATTCGCGTAGGCACAAACTCATCTGATGCAGGAACAGTAGTGCCAACGGGGATTCAGCTTGGTCTTGGTGTGAAAACAGCGGCGACTTATCGTAACATGACACAAGGTACAGTGGAATTAACGGATAACTCATTAGACCTTGCCATCAACGGAAAGGGCTTCTTGGTGGTGCAACAGCCAAATGGCGAAAATGCATATACGCGAAATGGTGCATTGCAGCTTAGCCCAGAAGGAGAGATTGTAACCTCTGATGGTTTTCTGGTGAATCCAGGTATTGTAGTTCCGCAGGAAGCTATTGGCATCAGCATCAGCCCAGCGGGTATTGTTGAAGTGGAAATTGACGGTCAGATCGAGCCAACCGAACTCGGGCAGCTTGAGTTAGTGACATTTGTCAATGAGCCAGGGTTGCAGGCAATTGGTGACAATATGTATTTAGAGACTGCCGCATCTGGCGCGCCATTGCAGGGCTTTGGTGGTGAAGAAGGGTTTGGAAATATCCTGCAGGGATATCTTGAAAATTCCAATGTTGACCCCGTCTATGAAATTACCCGTCTGATTGTGGCGCAACGGTCTTACGAAATGAATTCAAAAGTGGTGTCTGCATCAGATGAAATGTTGCAAGCACTGAACCAAACAGCATAAAGTAGGGTTATGATTTACGTTCGCATTTTCTTTTTACTGACTGCCATGTTACTTGGCGCTGCCATTGCGCAGGCGAATGAACCGCATTTTCGCATTATGCTGACAGATGTGGAATCCGCTGTGGCGCAGGGCATTATAGCGCAGACCGAGTTAGATGAAGCCGAGGCAACCATCACCAGCGAGCGTCAGAAGATTATGCATTCAGCTTATCGCCCAATCTATGTGGAAATCGCTACACTGAATGTGGATGATACGCGCAAGCAATGGTCTGCCAATATGCTGGTGAAAGATGATAAAGACGTGATCACTGCCCGTCCCATTTCAGGGCGTTATGAAGCTCATATGAGTGTTCCCACGCTGAGAACACGCATTAAGCATGGCATGGTCATTAAAGAAGATGATATTGTGATGGACACAGTTGCCAGCACCAAAGTGCGAGCAAACACAGTTACAGACCTGAATCAGATTATCGGCAAGACAGCAAAACGGTCTATTTCAGCGAATCGCTCTGTGCGTATGGATGAGTTGGAAAGCCCGAAAATTCTGGAAATCGGTAATACGGTGACCATGAAATACGCCACGCCCTATATGCAGATTAATGCAGTAGGGGAAGCGTTGGAAGAAGGTGGCATAGGCGATATTATACGCGTTCGCAACCATGACAGCAACAAAGTGGTACGCGCACGTGTGATTTCAAAAGATGAGGTGGATGCAGGCATATGAAACAGATGATAAAATATTCAGTTCCATTACTGGCGCTCACGCTTGGCGCTTGCACCAACACGCTGGACAGGCTGGAAAATATTGGTGAGAAGCCTGTTATGAGCAAAACAGAAAATCCACAGGCAAAAGAAGATTATCGCCCAATGACATGGCCATTGCCTGCGCCTGTGCCACCAAGCAAGCAATATTCCAACTCACTATGGCAGCCAGGTGCGCGTGCCTTTTTCCGTGATCAGCGCGCCTCCCGCGTGGGCGATATTCTGCGCGTGCGCGTGATGATCAATGACCGCGCTACCTTTGAAAATGAAACAGAGCGCAGACGTGACACACAGGAAAATATTAATGCACCGCGTTTATTCGGGTTAGAAAATCTCTATGACAATATTCTGCCAGGCTCACCTGATGGCGCACCATTAGCGCAGATTCAGGGGCGAAATGTCAATCGTGGCGAAGGCACAACAGAGCGCGAAGAACAGATTGAAACCACCATTGCCGCCGCAGTGACGCAGGTGTTGCCAAACGGAAATTTTGTAATTCACGGCTCACAGGAAGTGCGTGTGAATTATGAATTGCGCCAGATTGCTGTTACAGGGATTGTACGCCCTGAAGATATTGATTCCAGCAATACTATTGAGTCATCACAAATTGCAGAAGCACGCATCATTTATGGTGGTGAAGGTCAGCTAAGTGATATTCAACAGCCGCGCTGGGGTTCACAGGTGATTGATATTATTTCGCCATTTTAAGCAATTACATGCGGCAATGCTTGACAGTAGCTGGCTTTTGCGTAGATTAAAAACCTGTATTTATAATAAGGATTTTCAATGAACGCACCTGCTCCATCGTCACAAAATATTGTTATTACTTTACCTAATGGTGATACGAAAAATTTTGACCATGCCGTTACAGGTTTCGAAGTGGCTGAGTCTATTGGTGCAGGGCTGGCGAAAGCAGCGCTCGCCATGAAAGTAGATGGCGTGCAGCGTGATTTGTCTGAGTTGCTTAATGACAACGCGACCGTACAGTTTCTCACTGTGAAAGATGCGGAAGGTTTGGACATTATGCGCCATACCATCACGGCGCAGATTCTGGCAAAAGCATTAAAAGAATTATATCCCTCTGCTAAATTAGCGATTGGTCCTACAATTGAGCATGGTTTTTATTATGATGTGGATCTGGAAGAACGCATCAGCACAGATGACCTGCCAACCATTGAAGCAAAAATGAATGAACTGTTAGCACAGGAAACTACGGTGACGCGCGAAATGTGGGAACGTGATGCTGCAATAAAAATGTTCGAAAGCCGTGGTGAATCTTACAAAGCAGAATTGATACGCGGTGCTGCGGAAGATGACACGACCGAGAAAGGCAAAATCTCACTATACCGTCAAGGGGAAGGTGATGATGCGTTTGTTGATTTGTGCCGCGGTCCTCACGTGCCGTTTACCAAACAGCTTTCTAAAGCGTTTAAACTGACTAAGGTTGCTGGGGCATATTGGCGCGGAGACAGCAAAAACAAAATGCTGCAGCGGATTTATGGCGTGGCATTTGCAGATGCTAAACAGCTTAAAGCGCATTTGACCATGTTGGAAGAAGCGGAAAAGCGCGACCACCGCAAGCTGGGGCGTGAACTCGATCTGTTCCATATTCAGGAAGAAGCACAAGGGCAGGTATTCTGGCATGATAAAGGCTGGACGCTCTATCGTTTGCTTGAGGATTATATCCGCACCAAAATTCGCAAAGATGGCTACACCGAAGTGAAAACGCCGATTCTGGTGGATAGAACTTTGTGGGAGAAGTCAGGACATTGGGACAAATTCCGCGAGAATATGTTCACTGTGGAAGATGACAAAAGCGTACTGGCGATTAAGCCGATGAACTGCCCATGTCATGTGCAGATATTCAATCAGGGAATTAAATCTTACCGCGATTTGCCACTTCGCATGGCAGAATTTGGCTCATGCCATCGCAATGAGGCTACAGGCGCGTTGCATGGTTTAATGCGCGTGCGTGCGATGGTGCAGGATGACGCACATATTTTCTGCACCGAAGCGCAGATTACTGAGGAAACAGAGCGTTTCTGTAATTTATTGCAAGAGGTTTACGATGCGCTTGGCTTTACTGAAGTGGATGTGAAGCTGGCAACAAGACCAGACGTGCGAGCAGGAACAGATGAAACATGGGACAAAGCAGAAAAAGCGCTTGCTGAAGCAGTGACAGCGGCAGGATTGGAATATTCCATAGAGCCGAATGAAGGCGCGTTTTACGGTCCTAAATTAGAGTTTCATTTGAAAGACTCTATTGGCAGAAGCTGGCAGTGTGGCACGTTGCAGTTGGATTTTGTGTTGCCTGAGCGGTTGGACGCAAATTACGTTGGTGAAGATGGCGGAAAACACCGCCCCGTGATGCTTCACCGCGCTATTTTAGGATCATTGGAGCGTTTCATTGGTATTCTCATTGAAAGTTATGAAGGCAAATTCCCGCTTTGGTTGACACCGCAGCAAGTGGCGATTGTTACCATAAATCCAGCTCACGTTGCCTATGCACGTGAAATTCAGGGGATGTTGGAAGCATCTGGTATGCGCATCATCTGTGACGTGCGTGATGAGGTGATTAATCAGAAGGTTAAAGAACATTCACAAGCAAAAGTGCCTGTGATATTGGCAGTGGGAGATCGCGAGCGGGAGCAACGCACGGTGGCAATTCGTCGTTTAGGTTCAAAAAAGCAAACAGTGACCGCGTTGGACGAAGCAGTAGCTGCACTTATACAAGAAGCACAAGTGCCAGCATAAAGAATTACTGGATGAATATTTGTAGCCTTAATCTTTCTCGTTATAAAGATTAAGGCTGATATAGATTCAATGTTCCAATCTTAATCTTTTGATATAGTTAACCTATTGTATATAATAACTAGTTAAAGAAAAAAGTAAATTTCTATTGCTTTTCAAAAATAATTGTGGATTAAAAGTATGTAATCAAAACGTTAATTTACGTGATGATTACCCATAAAAATTTTACTACGGAGAGTATTATGGAACTAATACAAGGGCTTGGCGGTGACGCTGGTTTTGGCGAAAATATTTTAGACCGCAATGATGATGAATCTACAGATTTTATTGATCTATCAACCGTTTTTCCAAACGGGCTTAACTTTTTTGGTCAGGTGTATAACGGGCTATATGTCAATAATAACGGAAGCGTGACATTTAACGAGGCACTTTCCACATTCACACCAGAAACCATTTCTGATGGAACAATTCCAGGCATTTTCCCATTCTGGGCAGATGTAGATACGGATGGTGGCGAAGCAACACCAACGCCAGGTGGCACATCTCAAGGGACAAATCTGGTTTATTATGACTTGGATGATACAAATAATATATTCACTGTCACGTGGGATGACGTTGGTTATTTCAGTGAGAACACAGATTTGTTGAATGCGTTCCAGCTGATTATTGCGGATTTATCGGACAATGCTGGTCGCGCGCCAGGGGACTTCTCAATCACATTTAAATATGAAGATATTAACTGGGTAACAGGTGATGCATCTGACGGTGAAGGCGGTTTTGGTGGCACGCCAGCGCGCGCGGGATATAGCGCAGGGAATGCGGAAGGCACATTTTACGAACTGCCACAATCAGGCAATGAAGCTGCATTGCTGGAGTTGGATACTCTGAGCGATTTTGTGTTTGTCTCATCCAATGGCATTGTGGTTGAAAATAACGCACCTGTTGCAAATGATGATTCAGGCACGGCTTATGAAACGGATGAAGACACAACGTTACTGGCAGCACCGTCATTCCTCGGTAATGATACGGATGCAGATGGTGACTCACTTGAAATCGTAGCTATTAATGGTGGCACACCCAATTTTGCAATGGACATCAATCTCCCGTCTGGCGCAATTCTCAATATCAATGAAGATGGTGATATTATTGGTTATAATCCGAATGGCGCATTTGAATCATTAAATGATGGCGAAAGCACGGTGGATGCATTTACTTATACTATTTCTGATGGTCAGGAAGAAGACACGGCAACGGTATCTATTACTGTGAATGGGGTGACGGACAATGTGAATACACCACCTGTTGCCAGCGATGACGCGAACGAATTTTATGAAACAGATGAAGATACGCCTCTTTTAAATGCGCCTTCATTTCTAGATAATGACTTTGATGCGGATGCAGATAATCTGGAAATTGTTGCGATTAACGGCAATACGCCCAATTTTGCAATGGACATTAACCTACCCTCTGGCGCAATTTTGAACATTGATGAAGATGGTTTCATTATTGGCTATAATCCAAATGGCGCGTTTGAGTTTTTAAATGATGGTGAAAGCACGGTAGATGCATTTACTTACACCATCTCTGACGGTCAGGAAGAAGACACGGCAACCGTGTCTATTAAAGTTAATGGGGTGACAGATGAAACACCTCCGCCATCGGATGAAATTAACGGCACAGAAGGCATTGATTCGCTCAAAGGCACAAATATGAATGACATTATCAACGGTTTAGGCGGTGATGATGTGATTGTGGGTCGCTTCGGTATGGACACGATTGATGGCGGTGACGGGGATGACTTTATCGCAGGTCAGGCATCTGCTGATGTGCTGACAGGTGGTGCTGGCAATGACGTGTTTGTGTATCGTCTGGTCAAAGATAGTTCTGTTCAGACAGGTGTGGACAAAATTGCAGACTTCACGCAAGGCGAAGACAAGATTGACATTGCGGCGCTGGGCGCTGTTGCACTGTCTGATCTGGATATTCAAACAGCTGGCGGCGAAACCAACATCATGTTTGGTGACTTTAAGTTATGCTTGAGCGGTGAATTTGCGCTGACTGCAGATGACTTCGTATTCGGTGAAGATTTGAGCAATGTGCTAAATGGCACTGATGGATCTGATACCATTAAAGGCGGTAATGACGCTGAAGTGATCAATGGTCTTGCAGGGGATGATATTCTGCTTGGGCGCAATGGCGATGATACCATTAATGGTGGTGATGGCAATGATCTGATTGCAGGGCAGTCTTTAAGCGATATGTTAATTGGTGGCGCAGGCGCTGATACGCTGATTGGTGGATCACAGTCAGACACCTTCCTGTATGAAGCAACGACAGACAGCCAGACTTCAACTGGAGCGGTGGATCTGATCACTGATTTTGTAGCAGGTCTGGACAAGGTAGATGTCTCTGCTTTGGGCATTTTAGCGCTTACGAGCAATGCAACTGCAGCGTCAACGGAACTTCGCGTTGCATATGATGCTGTGGAAGATACGACTTCCATCATCAGTGATGATGCAGATTTCTCGGTATTATTCAGTGGTGATTTGTCTGCTACGTTAAGCAACGCAGATTTTGTGTTTGCTGTTTAAACAATTGAGCAACCAAGAAAAAAGGGAAGCATGTGCTTCCCTTTTTTTTATGACAAAAATGTGTTTATCAGCAGCTAAAAATGACAGCAATCATTAGCTCAGAGAAATTAGTGTATCTATAATATCTGCTGCTTTCAGATCAATATCCTTCATGATGGTATCTGCATCCACCATGTTGGAAAAACGTGCAGAAATAAACGCATCACACCCATCACGGCTGCTCTCGGAACAGGTCAGTCCCAAAAAATAATCCAGATGGATGCTCAAAGCCATTGTCAGTTTTGATGCAGTATCTCCTGCCAGCTCTTCATTGCCGTAAGGCAGGTCGCAGCGCAATTCAGGGTAATGCAGTTTATTCACTTCAATTTCGCTTTGGCGCAGCAATGTGAAAATCTGAACAATGTAAGGCAAGGTTACATTTGACAGGTTAAAAATTTGTGCGGTGTAGCTGCTGTTAAAATGCTCATTTGTTGTCATGTTATGCTCGTAATTTATTGTCTGGTGTTTCGTATCGTGTCATTATGTTGTAACAAATGGCACTTAACAAAACGTAAAATCATGCAACCTTATTTGAGATTTTCTCCAAACCATAATGAACGCCCTGCGGAACCCGTATCACTTCTGGTGTTGCACTATACGGGCATGAAGAGCGGGCAGGAAGCGCTGGAATGGATGTGTAATCCTGCCTCTGAAGTCTCCGCGCATTATATGGTGGAAGAAAATGGTGAAATCGTGCAAATGGTGGAAGAAGACCGCCGTGCCTGGCACGCAGGGGTGAGCCACTGGGCAGGGCGTGATGGGCTGAATGATATTTCGATTGGCATTGAAATTGTCAATAAAGGGCATGAACATGGATATACCCCATTTCCTGACGTGCAGATGCAGGCAGTAAAACAACTAGCACATGACATTATGTTCCGCCATGAATTGCGTGCGAAGGATGTGGTGGCACATTCGGACATTGCGCCCACACGCAAGGAAGACCCAGGTGAATTATTTCCGTGGGCAGAATGTGCAGCAGAAGGCATTGGCATCTGGCACAATGATAATAGTGATGCGGGCAGGGGGCAGTCTTGTGCAGCAGATTTTGCTCAGCTGCAACAATTCGGATATGGCGTGAATATGGAAGATGATGCGCAGAAAAAAGCAGTCATCACGGCTTTTCAGCGCAGATTCAGAGCTGAATTAATGAATGGACAGTGGGACGAAGAATGTCAGCGGAAATTAGAGTTGATGCTGTGAAGTGATGTAGCGCATCATGCCCGTTTCTGAACAGAGCAGAAGCGAATCTGTTTCCGCATGATTTTCGTTAATGCTGACACCTTTCACCAGCTTTCCGCATGTCACGCCAGTGGCGCAGAATAGCACATCACCCTGTGCCATTTCGGTTTCTGAATATATTTTGTCAGGGTTAGAAATGCCCATCGTTTCAGCGCGGGCGATCTGTTCGTCATTGGCGAATATCAGTTTGCCGAACATGCTGCCGCCTAAACAACGCAGCGCCGCTGCTGCAAGTACGCCTTCTGGCGCGCCGCCTGTGCCGATGACCATATCGACTGATGAAGAGGGCAAGGCAGCCTGAATAATCGCAGAAACGTCACCATCCTGTATCAATGTGATTTTAGCGCCTGCCTTTCGTGTGTCTTCAATAATTTGTGCATGGCGTTCACGCTGCAACACAACCAGATGCACATCTTTCGCCGTGCCATCTTTCGCTTTGGCGACATTATTGATATTTTCGGTTACGCTGGCTTCGAATGAAATGGCGCTGGCAGGAATATGCCCGCCTACTGCGATTTTTTCCATATAGACATCTGGCGCGTGTAGCAATTTTCCTTTTTTTGCAAAAGCAATCACGGTCAGCGCATCATACGCATTATGCGCACATAAAGTTGTGCCTTCCAGCGGGTCTAACGCGATGTCAATTTCCAGCCCTTGCCCTGTGCCGACTTCTTCACCAATATAGAGCATAGGCGCTTTGTCACGCTCGCCTTCACCAATCACAATGCGACCCTGAATTAATGTGTCATTTAGCGCATTGCGCATCGCGTCCACCGCGGCAGCGTCAGCAGCTTTTTCATCCCCGCGACCTATCCAGTGATAGCTTGCAAGTGCAGCTTGTTCAGCACAGCGGAGAATGTCAAAGCTGAGATGTTTCATGACGCTATCCGAATGAAACGTGGTGGTTCAGCGCAATAACTATCCTGTTTGATCAGGTCGAGTGCGTGATTCATATTATCCTCGCGTGCCTGATGGGTGGTAATAGTAATGTTGGCATTGCCTTTGGCATCATGTGTATGCTGCAATAATGAGGCGACAGAGATATTATGGTCAGCAAAGATTTTAGTAATCTTTGCCAGAACCCCTGCTTCATCTGCTACACACAGACGAATATAGTATGCCGCCTGATGGGTTTTGATTAGAACAATGGCAGGAAGTTTCAACTGTGAGACAGGCTGCGTCAGTGCTTCGGATACATCACCACGCGCCACATCCAGCACGTCAGACATGACCGCAGATGCTGTGGCTTCCCGTCCTGCGCCAGGGCCTTTCACAAAAAGTTCGCCAATGGCATCCCCCATGATATGCACGGCATTATCCACGCCATTCACCCCTGCGATCACATGGTCAAATGGCAGTAATGCGGGATAAACATAAAGCTCTATACCTTCTTCCGTATTGCTGGTCACGCCGATGAGGCGAATTACATAACCCAGCTCACTTGCGGCTTCAATATCCTGCGCAGTGATGTGGCGGATGCCTTCTGCGTATACATGTTTAATATCAGGCAATGTGCCATAAGCAAGCGCAGAAATGATGCAGATTTTGTGGGATGCGTCGATACCGTCCACATCAAAAGCGGGGTCTGCTTCAGCATATCCCAAATCCTGCGCTTCTTTCAACACATCATCAAATGAACGCCCGCTCATTTCCATAGTGCTGAGAATATAATTACACGTGCCGTTTAAAATGGCAGTGATCGTGCCATATGCATTGGCACAAAGTGCCTGTTTGATGATTTTGATGACAGGAATGCCGCCCGCCACCGCCGCTTCAAACAAAAGCTGCGTGTTATGTTTTGCAGCAAGCGTTGCCAGTTCTGCACCATGATGCGCAATGAGTGCTTTGTTGGCGGTGACCACATGTTTGCTATGTTGCAGAGCTGTTTTGCACAGATCGTAGGCAATGCCATCAGACCCGCCGATCAATTCCAGCACCATATCCACATCATCTCGCGTGGCGAGGGTCAATGCATCATCTTCCCAATCATACGCAGACAAATCCACATTCCGATTCACATTTTTGTTTCTGGCAGAAACGGCAGAAATGCTGATGTTGCAACCTGTGCGGCTTTCCAGCATGGTAGCGTGATTATGAATAATATCAATCACGCCGCACCCCACCGTTCCCAGTCCTGCAATGCCTAATCGTAATGTTTTTTTGTCTGTCATAAAGATGCTAATACCTCTTGCGGATCACGTTGTAAAAATTGTTTGATATTGCGCACAGCCTGACGCAGGCGCTGCTTATTTTCAACAAAAGCAATGCGCACATGCCCATCACCATATTCGCCGAACCCAATACCTGGGGCGACTGCCACTTCAGCATATTTGATGAGAGCCTGAGAAAAGGCAAGCGAGCCTGCTTCTTTATATTGTTCGGGCAGGGGAGCCCATAAAAACATGCTCGCCTCTGGCGCTTCAACTTTCCAGCCTGCAGCGTTTAACCCTTCCACCAATATATCACGCCGTTCTTTATACATCGCGCGCACTTCTTCCACACATTGCTGCGAGCCGTTAATCGCAGCAGCAGCTGCAACCTGCACTGGGGTGAATGCCCCATAATCCAGATAGGATTTAATGCGGGTGAGCGCGGCAATCAGCGTTTTGTTGCCTGCGGCAAAACCAATGCGCCAGCCTGCCATAGAATAGGTTTTGCTCATTGTGGTAAATTCAATCGCAATATCCTTTGCACCTTTTGCTTCCAGAATGGATGGTGGTGGCGTGTCACCAAAATAAATCTCGCAATAGGCGAGATCAGAGATAATCCAGATGCCATGTTCTTTGCAGATATCCACTGCTTTCTGATAAAATGCCAGATCCACCACTTCGGAAGTAGGGTTGCAGGGATAGTTTAAAATGAGCGCGGTTGGCTTTGGGTTGCAATGACGAATGGCGCGTTTGAGCTGATCAAAAAAGTTGATTTCAGGAGACTTTGGCAGCTGCCAGACAGATGCTCCTGCAATGAGCGAACCATAGGGATGAATTGGGTAGCTTGGGTTTGGAACCATGACCACATCCCCCGGCCCTGTGATGGCAGAAAGCAGATTTGCCAGCCCTTCTTTGGAACCAATCGTCACCACCATTTCGCTTTCAGGGTCAATATCCACATTAAAGCGGCGTTTATAATAACCTGCCTGTGCTTTTCGCAGTCCTTTAATGCCTTTAGACACGGAATAACGATGGGTTTTGGGATCAAGCACAGCTTCGCGCATTTTCTCCACAATATGTGGCGGGGTGGGCGTGTCAGGATTGCCCATTCCAAGATCAATAATATCTTTGCCCGCTGCACGATCCTGCGCTTTTTGCTTGTTTACTTCAGCAAAAACATAAGGTGGTAGCCGTTTAATACGGTAAAATTCATCTTCAAGTACGGTCATTTATGCAATGTTCCTTAATGACGCAGTGTGGCACGCGTGGTTCCGCGCATACGGCGCAGCGTGTTATATTTTGATTGGGCAATGCGTTCCCCACGACGCGCACGCATAGATGGAGGAGGGGTCAGTGTGATAGGACCCGCACTGGTATAAACGCGCTGTGGCTCTGCGACGACGGGCGCATCTCCAACCGCTATGGTGTTTTTTGCGGGGTCATATACAGGCATAAGCTCTTCTTCATAGATATTTGGTTGCAGCGATGCCTGCTGCTGCATTGGTGCCTGATAGGCTGGTGCGGCTTGCGGGGCTACGGGCTGATACACAGGCTGTTGCTGTGTCACAGGTGCAGCGGTGATATCTTCCATGCTATATTCAGACTGGGTTACATATTCATTAGCGGGCAAAGCAGCAACTTCCACTTCCACAGGCTCATAAGCAGGTTGTGGTGGCAAAGCAATAGGCTGCTGTGAAAAATCAATATTTGCAGTGTTCACAGGTTGCTGAGAATATTGTTGTTCATATGCAGGCTGCTGCGGGTAAGACGGAACGCTGAGCTGCGCTGCATATTCCTGCTGAGTTACAGGCTGCGCTGCCAATAAAGGCTCGCCCTGTGGTTCAGGCACAAATTCTCTTACGCGTGGTTCTTCGCGCGGATATGCTATTTGCTCTGGCTGCTCATAATAGCTTTGCACAGGCTCCAGCGTAGATTGAGGCTGTGCAGACATGCCTGCCATTTCCTGTGGCGCTGGGGCATATTCCATCTGTGCCAGTGGCGACGGAGAAGATTCTATGATCGCAGCTGGTTGCTGTTCAAAATTATTGACGCTGTCTGGAATGTTTGCGGCAATTTCTGGGGAATATTGATTTGCAAATGACTCTGCGTCACTGCGTATTTCTTCATAATTCTGCTGATAATCTGGTGCAGGTGGCACGCTGGCAAGTTCAGGAAATGCATTTGCCTGTGGTTCAAACTGCTGCAACGGCGAAGGCGTTTCTTCAATGACGGGAATATAATTCTGCGCGGGAGCTTGTGCATAAGTTTCATCTGCCATAGGTTCATATTGCGGCTGCGCCATCATGTCTGGTGATGGTGCATACATTTCATCAATCGTAGCAGGTGCGGGTTGTGGAATGTCGGTTGCAATCACATGAGCTGGTGCGCTCTCCAGCGGTTCACTCTGGATGTTTGCCTGTTGCTGTTCATAGTAATATAAAGGTGAAGGTTCAGCAACGCCGCTGCTGGTGATGAAGCCTTCATCTTCAATATAAGCAGGTGCATTAAGCGACATTGGCACTTCTTCAACTACTTCATCACTTTGAAAGGTTGAAGGTTGCGGGGCGGGTGCGGGTGAAGAAGGGTAACGGTCATATGGCGTTAATGGTTCATTCGGTGCCATCGGATTGCCAGACGGTGAACGCATATCAGATGTGCCAACCACCGCTGCTTTTTGCGTCTTCGGGTTTTTTAAAGGCGCACGTTTCGCACCAACTACCGTGTTATAACGATCAGGTTGCTTCTCAAATACACCAAGACAGCTGGTCAGCGCAAAGCAACTCACTGTAACATATGCATATTTTTTGAATCGTTGAGTTTTGTATCTATTCTGCATGTCTGGCAACCTGTACACCCTGTTATTCTATTGCAATCACATTAAATGATGCTTTCATAAAAGGCAAATATTACGAAGGCTTTAATAAAAAGAAATTTGTGCAGAGATTGCAAAAATATTAGCTACATGCGAATCATTTTCATTTGCATCTGACCTATAGTAATTCTACATTGCGGAATATGAAACAGGCAGCTTTTCCACATATTACAGCTTATGCCGCGATAACATTATTAATAGCACCTATGATGATTATTGCAGGTGCATGGCTGCCTTTAGACATTCCAAACGAATTTATTTATTTCTTTGAAAGCGGTCTGGTGGCAGATTATGCCATCAATAGCATCATCATCACTCTTGGAACAGCATTTTGCAGCATCATACTTGGCGTGTTTCTGGCATGGTGTGTGACAATGGTGTCTTTTCCGTTCAGAACCCTGTTTGGATGGCTGCTATTGTTGCCACTGGCTATCCCGTCCTTCATTGCTGCTATGATCTATGGAGATGCGCTGGACAGTTCTGGCATGGTGCAACAAAGCATCAGGGCGCTGTTGGGGGTGGAATATGGCGAATATTATTTCCCGTCTATACGCTCAATTGGCGGCATTATATTTATCCTGACCATTACCTTATATCCTTATGTCTATATGGCAGTGAGAGCCGCATTTTTGATGCAATCACAACAGATGCTGGAAACGGCAAAGCTGTTAGGAACACCAAAAAGCGCCATGCTGCAAAGGGTGATGATGCCTATGGCACGACCAGCCATTGTTGCAGGTGCAGTGATTGTGGGCATGGAAGCACTGGCGGATTATGGCGTAGCATCTTTATTTGGTGTTCCCGTATTAACCACAGGCATTTTCAGAGCGTGGCAGGGTTATTATGACCCCATCACCGCGGCGCGGCTGGCTTCATTATTGTTCCTGTTCGTGCTTGCCTGCATTTCACTGGAACGTTACAGCCGAAAAGGGGCGAGATACCACAACGTCACGGCATTATATCACCCTCTGGAATTAATGCAGCTTTCACGCATCGGTACATGGTGTGTAACATTGATATGTTCTCTGGTTATATGTGTTGGTGTCATATTTCCCGTTTGCACACTTATCTTCTGGTCGTTTAAAGCGGCAACATTATCACTTAATGATGTGATGTCATCTCTGGCATCTTCTGCTTTTATTGGTGGTTGTGTAGCAGCTGTCTGCCTGATGGGTGCGTTATTTTTTGCTTATTTCCAGCGTTATTATGCATCACCCAAGCTCAAAATGATCAGCATAGTTGCGCTGCATGGCTATGCGTTACCAGGCACGGTGATTGCTGTTGGCGTGTTAGTGGTATGCATTGCACTGCAAGCTGCCTTGTTTGACGGCGCTCCTGTGCTTACTGCCTCAATGATGGCGGTTGTCTGGGGATGTGTTATCAGATTTATTACCGTGTCTTACAATAACATCAACGCATCGCTTCAGGCAGTCACTCCTGCAATGGATGATGCTGCCATCACATTAGGATATAAACAGGCAGGCATTATGAAACACGTGCATATCCCCATGATTAAAGGGGCTATTTATACGGCATTTCTGCTGGTGTTTATTGACACCGTAAAAGAACTACCAGCCACCTTATTGCTGCGTCCATATAATATGACCACTCTTGCCATTAAAAGTTTTGAACTGGCAAAAGATGACCTGCTATATGACGCAGCGCCATTAGCATTATTGTTGATTGGGTTAAGCGCAGTGCCTGTGTTCCTGCTGGCAAAAAAATATGACCGCAGCAGACCAGGGGGGATTTCATGAGCCTGAAAGTGTCACATCTTTCCTATGCGTATGCAGATACACCCATTTTGCATGATGTCAGCTTTCAGGTGAAACGTGGGGAACTGGCGTGTCTGGTGGGGGCATCAGGGTGCGGAAAATCCACCATATTGCGGTTGATTGCAGGGCTGGAACGGGTGCAGCAAGGCATAATCGAAGCAAACGGCATTACGGTTGCATCCAAAAATCTGCATGTGGAAGCACAGACACGCAATATTGGTCTGGTGTTTCAGCATCCATCATTATTCCCGCATATGACGGTGAAGAAAAATATTATGTTCGGGTTAAAAGACCTGCCAAAGGCGAAACAATTACAGCTTTGTGATGAAATGCTGGAACTGGTTGGTTTAAGCCATCGTGCAGAAGCCTACCCACATCAGCTTTCAGGTGGGCAGCATCAAAGAGTGGCGCTGGCACGTTCATTAGCGCCCAAACCGAAAGTGATGCTGCTGGACGAACCATTTGCCAATCTTGATAATATGCTGCGCCGTGAACTCCGCGAAGAAGTGATTGATATTTTAAAAGGTTCAGACATTCCCATTATCATGGTAACGCATGACCCTGAAGAAGCATTGATCATGGCAGATACTATGGTGCTTCTGGGGGAAGGGGGTGTGGTGCAGCAGATTGGTTCACCTGATTCCATCCATAACGTCCCGAAAGACATGAATGCGGCGCGTTTTTTTGGGCATGTGAATGCGGTGGATGGAGTCATTGTGGGAGATGAAATTAAATCATCCCTCGGTTCACTGGATAAAACAATCTATGCTCCGCAACTGGCAGATGGCACAAAGGTCACTGTGGCAACCCGCCCTGAAGGTATTCGCATGGCGCGAAAAGGGGAACCGTGTGTTTCTGTTGCGATTGAACATATCCATCATACGGGAGCAGGGTGGCTGGTGAGTGCGAGACTGCCAGAAGGCGGGCAGATTAAATTTCACCATATTTACGGGAAACGACCTGACATAGGCGCGCCATGCTGCGTGGCTTACGAACCTCCTCATATTTTTATTTTTGAACAATAGGAAAAAACAATGAAACATATAAAACAATTTTTTATGGCATGTATTGCGCTGGTGATGCTGGCATCCTGCGGGGAAAAAGAAGAACTTAAAGTCACGCTTTATTCTGCGCAGACGGAACATCTCATCAAACCTGTGCTGGAAATGTTCACACGCGACACAGGCATCAAAGTCGAGCTTATCACGGGTGATAAGGCAGCTTTGGTGACGCGGCTGGAGCAGGAGGGAGAACACACACCTGCAGATGTGCTGCTGACTGCGGATATTGGCAACATTATTCAGGCAAAGCAAAAAGGGCTGCTTCAACCCATTTATTCTGAAACGCTGAAAGAAAATATTCCAGAAAACCTGCGCGACGCTGAAAGTGAATGGTTTGGTTTGACGAAGCGTGCGCGTGCCTTGTTTGTTCGCAAGGACAGCGATATTGACAATCTCAGCTATATGGATTTATCGGATGAGCAATTCAAAGAAGGCGTGTTGATTCGCTCTTCAGACAATGTCTATAATCAATCCTTAGTCGCCGCTATGATCCATCATTATGGTTATGACAAAACGCTGGAATGGGCGAAGAAGTTTGTTGCGAATTTTGCACGCAACCCTCAGGGGGGGGATTCAGATCAGCTGAAAAGTCTGGCAGCTGGTGAAGGCAAAGTTGCAGTCGCAAATAGTTATTATTATGGTCGCATGGTGGTCACAGAATCCACGGAGTATAATGCTAATGTTGCCAATAATGTGCAGCTTATTTTCCCAAAAGGCGATAAGATGAACACGCATATCAATATTCGCGGTGGCGGCGTGACGAAACATGCCAAACATGCAGAAGAAGCTATGGCGCTGCTGGAATATCTTTCAAAAGAAGAAGCGCAGAATTTCTTTACACGTACCAATCTGGAATATCCTGTGAATCCAAACGTGCAACCATATTTCGAGCTGGCAAAATGGGGAGACTTTGAAGCAGATGCCACGCATCTGGCAGAAGTGGGCGCATTGCAGCAAAAAGCGATTAAGTTGATGGATGAGGCGGGCTGGAAGTAAGTTATTTACATATGTAAAGATATGCTATAGTTTTTATCAAATTTTTTTGAAAGCTATAGCTATCTTTTTTTTATGAGCTATCACGGAAATGCAGCACGTATTTTCAGAATAAGACAGAAATCACAAAACTCTGGACAACAATTTATTCAGATTTGTGAAACAACCAGTATTGTAGTTCAGGACAGAACAAAGAAAGACAAAAAATTGCCTTTCACTTTGGGTAATTTTGATGTGACGTTTGAATATTACGGTATTGTTCTGGACAAGCGAATCAAGTTTAACGCTATCAGACCTGTTATTGATGAAAACAGAAATACTATTTCTGGCTTTTCTATAATGAATGAAGGAAGAAGCGATGAGCATTGCTATATCGTATGCAGCACTTCAATAAAAATTGTTAGGTTGGACAATACGCTTAGCTATTATACTGATGAACCAATTCACTATATTTTCAAAGGAACAGATCGTTCCATAGCGAGGCTATATAGTGGAATGAGTTATATGTTTATAACGTCTCACGGCAGTAACAGGATTATTACCTGCCATAAGGGTTTGATTGAATAAAACTTTTAAGGAGTCTGGCTTCAGACTCCTAATTTTTTAACACATCCGTAGGGTCAAGCGCCTTGTTGTTTTTGCGGATGCCAAAGCCGAGTTGCGGCTGTTCCACATCTCCCGTTTTGCCAACAAAGCCAATCAATTCACCTTTCACCACAGTGTCACCTTTGCTCACCACCACATCACTCATGTGAGAATACGTTGTCACATATCCATCACCATGACGAATGATGACAATGTTGCCTAGGCTGGCAATATCATCCCCCACATGCGCGACTGTGCCATTTGCTGCAGAACGGATTGGTTCACCCACCCGCGCAGCAATACCAACAGATTTTGAATCAGGATTATACGGCGTTACGATGCTGCCACGCAGCGGAGAAATGAAGCTCTGCTGGCTGACTGAGGCTGCCTTTTCATTGCCTTCTAATGTGCGCGTGCTGATAACGGGAGTATCAGACGGGTTCAGCGCCGCATATTCCTGCTCTGCTTTTGAATATTCATCATACACCTCATCCTTGCGTTTGGAAAATGGCACTTCTGCATCCACCACTGGTTCGGGGTCACCTTTCAGAAATTCGTTAAGTTTCTCAAGGCTTTCATCTTCCTGTGGTTCAGGCAACACAGGGTCTGCGCTTCTCTGCACTTCCTTAATTTCAGGATAGTCGGTTTCTGGTGTATCAATAATTGGCGCGGGGCGCACCATATTCTGTTGATAGGTCTGCGTCACTTCATCTTCATCAATCGGAGGCAGTTCGCTGGAGGACACACCGCCGATGGAAGCAGCCACACCATAATCATGTGTATCAGAGACGTATTTTTCTTCCTGCCAGTCTGCCAGTTTTGCTCGTTGGCGGTCGCTATAGCGTGGCAATTCATTGCCGCGACTGTCATAGGTCGCCTTTTCCGAATACACACGGTCACCGCGCAGCTCAATCGGCGCAGGGCGGTTTTGTTGGCAGGCAGCCAGTGCCATTAAAGAAGTGGTAAGCAATAAAATATGTTTCATCTTACTAGATGTAAGAATGAGCGCGGGAATTTGCAACTAAAATCTTAAGTTATAATAGAAACTAAAAATCAAGCCGCATAAATTGGTCGGCTGGGCATGGGGATATGTTCAAGTTTTTTGCTTTCAAATTTGAAACCATCTTTGGTGACCAGCATCCACTGCGCATGAGCAGGTGTGCCGCCGAGTGGCAGAATCATTCTGCCGTTGCTGTGCAACTGGGTGAGCAATTCTGCTGGGATTTTAGGCATGAGCTGATTGACGAGGATTGCATCATACGGCGCGGCATCCTCCCAGCCTTCTTCTGGTGCGCTCACGGCAGATGTGACGTTCGGGCAGTGCAATCTTTCAAGCATGGCGACCATCTGCGCATCAAACGCCTTGTCTGCAGTGCTGATCACACGGCGGGAAAGCGTGGCAAGCAGAGCAGTATGATAGCCCGTATTGCGCTGCACTTCCAGCACCACGCTGCGTTTGGTCAAATTCAGTGCCTGCAGCAACTTTGCGCTGATGGTCGCATCGCGCATGGCATGGTCATCCTGTGAAAAATGATAAAAGGGAATGGTTTCCAGTGCTTTAAGCAGGGACGTGTCTACAATGCCCTGCTTGCGCAGTTCCATCAGGAACATCAATAAGCGGCTGGAATCTTCTTCTGTCATGCTGATATACTGGTTGCACCACGCATATATGGGCGCAGCACTTCGGGAATGGTGATGCTGCCATCTGCATTCTGATAATTCTCCAGCAGTGCCACCATGGTGCGCCCGACTGCCAGACCTGAGCCATTAAGCGTATGCACGAATTGCGGTTTTTTCTCACCTGCTTTGCGGTATCGCGCTTTCATGCGCCGCGCCTGAAAATCCCCACACCATGAGCAGCTTGAAATTTCACGATATGCATCCTGCCCAGGGAGCCAGACTTCAATATCGTATGTCTTCTTCGCGCTGAACCCTGTATCGCCTGTGCAGAGTGTCATCACGCGGTAATGCAAGCCAAGTTTTTGCAAAATGGCTTCAGCGGCGCCAAGTTTGCGCTCCAGTTCCGCTTCAGCCGTGTCAGGGGTGACGATGCTGACCAGTTCCACCTTGCTGAATTGGTGCTGACGAATCATCCCGCGCGTATCGCGCCCCGCGCTTCCTGCTTCGGAGCGGAAGCAGTTGGTGTATGCGGTGAAGCGCAGCGGCAGTTCGGCTTCATCCAAGATGCTATCTGCCACCATATTCGTAAGCGGCACTTCGGAAGTGGGGATGAGCCAATGTTCACCTGTATTGTATGAATCTTCAGCGAATTTTGGCAATTGCCCTGTGCCGAACATGGCATCATCACGCACTAATGCAGGCGGCACAACTTCTTCATAGCCAAATTCAGTGGCATGAACATCCAGCATAAATTGCGCAAGCGCTCGCTCAAGCTGCGCCAGTTTAGAACGAAGAATAACGAAACGTGCGCCAGAAATTTTAGCAGCCGTTTCAAAATCCATCATGCCGAGTGCTTCTCCCAGCTCAAAATGCTGCTTGGGGGTGAAGCTGAAAGTGGGCTTTTCGCCGTGCGTATGGCGCAATTCATTTGCCTCTTCATCATTGCCGACTGGCACATTATCCGCAAATAAATTGGGCAGGGACGTGAGCGCGGTTTGCAATTCTTCATCTTTCTCCGCAAGCCCTGCATCCAGCGTTTTAATGTCCTCATTAATGCTGACCGATTGTTCCATCAGCGCATCTGCATTCTCGCCTGCCTTTTTCTTTATGCCGATTTCTTTGGAAAGCGCATTGCGTTGAGACTGCAAATCCCCCTGCAACGTCACAATTTCACGGCGGCGTGCATCCAGCGCTAAAATCGCATCTGCCTGCGGTTCCAGCTTGCGCTGTTTCATTGCCTCGTCAAAGGCTTGGGGGTGATTGCGGATGAATTGTATATCGTGCATGGTGTCTTTTGTGGTTATTTCTTTTTAACCATAAAAAGATTAGCGCAAATAGCAAGGGTTGCCGTGTGTTCAGCGTAGTTTGCGATGCGGAATAGCTGGGTTTGTCATTTCAGAGCAACGGAATAACGCCTATTTCCGTCATATTGAGCGAAGCGAAGTATCCAGTGCCGTTTGCACGAGCGGAGAGATGGATTCTTCGGCGTTGCCTCAGAATGACAAATAGATTCCTAAAAATCCGTGCAGCGTCCGTTATGTTGCCAGTCGCCATATTCCGTCGGCTCTTTGCCTTTCACTCCGCCATATTCCTTTGGCAGCGCGTCAGAAGATGTGTCTTCGTTTTCATCTTTTTTATCGTCTTTTATGCTGGTCTTATCCTGTTCCATAAGACTATATATAATCATGCAACACGGACAATCAAAGACCAACCGAACAAAAAAACCGAAAAAGATGGTAACGCCAAAAGAATTGCTGGCGCGGCAGGCGGTGCTGGAAGCGCTGACCAGCATTTTCAAGCATGGGCAAAGTCTGGAATATGCGCTGAATGTGATGCGCGGTTCTGCGCTGCATGGGGATGACCGCGCCTTTGCGGAACATATGTTGCGGGTATGCCTGAAAAAGAAGCTGCTGTTGGATGGCTATATGGAGCAATTCCTGATTAAGCCATTGTCGCATCTGCCGTTGCAGGCGCAATTGCTGCTGCTGATTGGCACGGTGCAATGTCATTATATGAAAGTCCCGTTTTATGCTGCGGTGAATACTTCAGTTGAATTGGCAAAAGTGTGCGGGTTGCACCGCCTTACAGGCATGATGAATGTGGTGCTGAAGAAAGTCTCCCAAAACAAACCAAATTTTTTAAGTGATGATATGCTGCATGCTGCACCGCGTTGGTTGAGTGAACGCCTCATTGCAGATTATGGCAAGGATGTTGCCACCAACATCATCAATCACAGTCTGGATGATGTGCATTATGTGGATGTGACGGCTCATGCAGACATGGACATTGACGATGTGGCTGCGCGGTTGGGCGCGGAGCATCTCTATGGTGCGTCACTGCGGTTACGCGGGGTGGCTGCCATTCCGTTGATTACGGGCTATAAAAAGGGATGTTGGTGGGTGCAGGATTTGGCAGCTGCGTTGCCGATTTATGGTATTCGGGAACAGCTCAAAGGCAAGCGCGTGCTGGATGTGGGCGCAGCTCCAGGTGGGAAAACCATGCAGCTTGCTTCTTATGGTGCAGAGGTGACCGCGCTGGACAGGTCTGCCAAACGCCTCGCACGGTTGGAAGAAAATCTGGCGCGTACGAAGCTGGAAGCAAATGTGGTGTGCGCCGATGCGCTGGAATATGAACCTGATGCACCATATGATGTGATTATACTGGACGTGCCATGCAGCGCCACTGGCACGATGCGTCGCAATCCTGATATTTTGTATCAACGCACGGAGGTGGACGTGGAGGAGTTAAGCGCGTTGCAATATCAGTTGTTGGAACGTGCAGCAGGCTGGCTGAAAGAGGGGGGCATATTGCTTTATTGCAGTTGTTCTCTGTTCAAAAGCGAAGGTGAGGCGCATATAGAACGCTTTATCACAGAACATGGTTTTGCACGTGAAGCATTTGCTGATGTGCCTAAACATCTTCTTAATGATAAAGGCGAATATCGCGCTATGCCGTTTTATGAAACCAAGCAAGGCGGTATGGACGGATTTTTTGCAGCAGCGCTTAAAAAAAATCCTGCTAATTAAGAGCAGGATTTGGAGTTTACCAGTATATTATCAAATTCCATGAAATACCTATAATCATCATAAATTTGTTTTGTATGTTCATAGGTAAGAATATTAAATTCTAACATGGCATCCAGAAGAATGGTATAATCACCAAAGGCAAACAGGATGGTTCTGTCATTATATTCTTCGTACTGAATTACATCTTCAGTGTCGATATATTCTTCATACTCGTCTTCTTCACTATATCTAATCAGATAATCAGGAATTAAGCTGCTGCCATATAAGTCATCTTCTTTGATAACGTGAGATTCAAAATTTTTCTGTAGCACCATATGCCAGATTTCTTTCAGAACTTCAGGATCAGAAACAAAGGCGATGATGATTTGTCCATTAAACGCACCAAAATCATATGTTGTAAGAGATGTATCTTCCATCATAATATGAAGGGATATAAATAAACGACCTGATGTGTCTATTCGTTTTTGATGGTGACTTCAAGCACTCTTTTGTTGGTTGGATGAGGTTACTCCACCACCTCCACCAGAATATGTTTTTTCTTGCCTGCGGAGAGTTTCAGCGTTTCTTCTTTGTATTGTGACAAATCCACTTCCAGCACTTCATCATCCACTTTTTCATCATTGATTTTTGCGCCACCGCCTTTAATCAAGCGGCGGGCTTCTGCGCCTGAGGCTGCCAGCCCTGTGGCGTGGAACAGTTTGAAGGCGGGGAGGGTGGTTCCGTGTTCGGTGAGTGAGAGTGTCACGGTGGGCAGATTGGCAGAGCCGCCTTGCTCGAATGCTTCTTTGGCAGTAGCTTCCGCAGCTTCGGCTGCGTCGCGCCCGTGCAACATGGCGGTGGCTTCGGTTGCTAAGATTTTCTTTGCATCATTAATGGCTGCGCCTTCGGCTGCTTCCAGCTTGGCGATTTCTTCCACGCTCAGGGAGGTAAAGAGTTTGAGGAAACGTCCGACATCCGCATCATCCACGTTGCGCCAGAATTGCCAGTAATCATAGGCGGAGAGCATCTCAGGGTTCAGCCAGACTGCACCATCTGCCGTCTTCCCCATCTTCGCCCCTGATGCGGTGGTGAGGAGTGGGGTTGTTAAGCCGTATGAAGCGTCCTGAAAATTCTTAATGGCTTCATTTAAAGGATGTTTATTATCTTTTTTTATTTCTTTTGAAAATTCGTCATGATCTTTTAAAAATGTTTCTGCGTGTTCGTTATCAACTGTTTTTCCAGTTGAGTAATTAGTAATAAGTGGTTTTCTGATTAAATCCGTCCCCATCACAATATTGCCCCATTGGTCGGAGCCGCCAATTTGCAAGCGCACACCATATTCACGGTTCAACTCCACAAAATCATACGCTTGCAAAATCATGTAATTAAATTCAAGGAAACTTAAATGGCTTTCGCGTTCCAGCCGTTGCTTCACGCTTTCCATCGTGAGCATTTTGTTGATGGAGAAATGTTTGCCGACATCGCGCAGGAAATCAATATAATTCAGGTCTTCCAGCCAGTCTGCATTATCCACCATCAACGCATCACTCGCACCATCACCAAAGTGCAAAAACTGCTCGAACACTTTTTTGATGCCAGCCTTGTTTGCTGCAATCGCTGCATCATCCAGCATCTGGCGAGATTTGTCTTTGCCTGAGGGGTCTCCAATTTTGGTTGTGCCTCCGCCCATCAGCACAATGGGTTTATGCCCGCACTCCTGAAAGATCTTCAGAATCATAATCTGCATAAGGCTGCCCACATGCAGGCTGGGCGCAGTGCAATCAAACCCGATATACGCCGCCACTGCTTCGCCCTTGCTTTCTGCGTCATGCAGCAATGCATCCAACCCGTCAAAATTGGTGCATTGATGGATGAAGCCGCGCTCATTCACGGTGGTTAAGAATTTCGATTTGAATGTCTGCGTCATTAGTGTTCCTTGCTTTGCATGTCGTCATACTGAGCAACGCGAAGTATCCAGAGACTCTTGCGCCAGCGGAGAGATGGATTCTTCGGCTTCGCCTCAGAATGACGATACGCTAAAATATATTCCATTTTCGGTACGTTATACTATAACTAATCCTTATGTTGGAAATTGCAGAAAAAATCAAGGGTGGAAACCCTGTCTGGGCGCTGGGGATGATGAGTGGCACATCGCTGGATGGCATTGATGTGGCATTGCTGCGCACGAACGGCGAAACGGTGAGCGAATTTGGAGATTGGCTGACGGTGGATATTCCGCGTTCCATGCAAAATGCTTTGCGCGGGCTGATGCAGGGCGAGGGTGATTTCATGTTAATTGAACGTGATTTCACGAAGCTGGTGGCAGAAGTATGCAATCAACTGGTGGAACAATCCGCACTGATGCGCGAGGATATTTCGCTGATTGGTTTTCATGGGCAGAGCATCAACCACCGCCCAAAAAGCTGTGCAAGCTGGCAGTTGGGCAACGCAGCGTTGTTGGCGGAACTGACAGGCATTAATGTCGTCACAGACTTTCGCCGTGCAGACATTGCCGCAGGCGGGCAGGGTGCGCCGCTTGTGCCAGTGTATCACGCAGCACTTTCCAAAGGGCTGGATATGCCTGTGGCGGTGATCAATATTGGTGGGGTGGCGAATGTCACATGGATTGATGGCGATGACATTTTAGCGTTTGATACTGGACCAGGCAATGCACTGATTAATGACTGGGTGTCGCGCTATACTTCTCAAATGTATGATACGGGCGGGGCGATGGCTCGCCAAGGCACGGTGCATCAAAGCGTGATTGATGATTATTTGTCTTTGCCGTATTTTTCCGAACTCCCGCCAAAGTCACTTGATCGGGGCTATTTCACGTTAAATGGTGTTGATGGGTTATCGCTCAATGATGGTGTAGCTACATTGACGCAACTCACCGTGCAAAGCATTGCCCGCGCGGCAGAAACGTTCCCACGTGAAGCAGCGCGGTGGCTCATTTGTGGTGGCGGGCGACACAATGACAGCATCATGCAGGGGTTGCAGGAATTGCTGGGCGATGTTGCACCCGTGGAAGCAGTCGGCTGGCGCGGGGATGCGCTGGAAGCCGAAGCCTTTGCCTATCTCGCCGTGCGTTCGGTGCGCGGGTTGCATTTAACATTGCCGACCACAACAGGGGCAGAGCGTGCGGTGAGTGGTGGGGCGTTTTATTTGGCGGTTTAAAAAAAAGGCTTAATCACCATGTGTTTAAGCCTTAATTAATAATATAATACCGAATATCACAAAAGAAGTTAAGATAACTTTTTGACTTCTTTCTTTGTGTATTCAATATCTACGCCAGCTAAGGTCTTGAAACCTTTAGATTGGCTTGTTGTAACAGATGAGATTGTGCAAAACTTCTTGCCAATTATGTCAGATGGTTTTGTTGCATCTGATAGTTGCAATAGATTGCCAAATTGTTCAAAAGTTAATGTAAAAATTACATTTTCATTTTTTCTTTCGTTGAAGAATTTGACTTCAACCGTACCACTATCTTTTCTGCTGATGTGAGATACTGGTAGAATTGTAGGTACAACTAATCCCATTATCTTTATTGTGCCGTATTTCGGACTTAAATTAATCAAAGAATCTACAATATAAATTCTGTCGTAACAATTTGAATCTTTAATTTAGCACAAAATTAAGGAAATTGAAAGAGTTTTAATCCCTCGGCAACTGTCGGCGTTTCTTGTTCTGTACGGGCTGGCGATTTGCATTAAAATCTGTCATGCGGGAGCGGATATATTCTGCTGCGGCATTTTCAAATTCATCCAGACAAATGCGGAAATAATGATCTGCGCCTGGGAACATTTCATATTTCACTTTGGAATAATTCTGCGTTTGAATTTTCTCCACCAGACGCGCCACATCAGGTTCGCTGACAATATCATCCTTGTCACCCTGCAACACCAACCCCGAAGAAGGGCATGGCGCAAGAAACGAAAAGTCATATTTCCCAACGGGCGGGGAAGCCGCCACAAACCCTTCAATTTCTGGGCGGCGCATCAGCAACTGCATGGAAATCCATGCACCAAACGAAAAACCAGAAATCCAGCAGGTGCTGGCTTCGGGGTTCTGGTTCTGAATCCAGTCCAGCGCAGTGGCAGCATCGCTTAATTCACCAATGCCTTCATCATATTCCCCCATAGACTTGCCAACACCGCGGAAGTTAAAGCGCAGCACGGAAAATCCGTTTTTCATAAATGCCTGAAACAAGCGATACACCACTTTATTATTCATCGTGCCGCCATAAAGCGGATGCGGGTGAAGCACCACGGCAACAGGAGCCGTTGGGTTTTCATTGTGGTGATAGCGACCTTCAAGACGTCCTTCGGGTCCGCTAAAAATAACTTCAGGCATAGTTGCTCCTAAATTAAGCTATTGTAGTTCAAGCCGCATAGATGTAAGAGAAAAGCATGAAAATTTCAATGATTATTCTGTTGCGCGTGTAAATTTATGTTTTCCAGAATGAAAGAGGATATTCAGGCATATGTGGAAAAAGACCCTGCGGCGGTGTCTTTTCTGGAAGTCATGCTGTGTTACCCTGGTTTGCACGCCGTGTGGCTGCACCGTTTGGCACATGCATGTTATGGGCTGGGCTTTAAGCTGGGTGCGCGTATTATCTCATATGTGTCGCGCTTTCTCACAGGTGTTGAAATTCACCCCGCCGCGCAGTTGGGTCGCAGGCTGGTGATTGATCATGGGATGGGCGTGGTGATTGGTGAAACCGCGCGCATTGGTGATGATGTCACGATCTATCACGGTGTCACGCTGGGTGGCACGTCGCTGAAAAAAGAACAGCGCCACCCGATGATCGGCAATAATGTGATTATCGGGGCAGGAGCGAAGGTGCTGGGACCACTCAATATTGGTGATGGTGCGCGCGTGGGTTCCAATTCTGTGGTCATTCGTGATGTGGCAGCAGGGCATACGGTTGTCGGCGTGCCAGCACATGATGCCAGCATTGGCAAACGCCGCGCAGAGGCAACTGAAGAATTTGCTGCATATGGGCAGACGGGCGCTGCCTGTGATGACCCTGTGTATAAAGAATTATGCGAGCTGCGTGAAATGGTGGAAAAGCTGCAAAAGAAAAACTAGTTTTTATACTATCTTGAGACATATAAATTCTCTTTGAATAGAATATTGAATAGACAGATGTTTATATCTTTGTAGTTACTTAAGTTAATTACAACAGGAGAAACATTATGAATATTTTAAAACCTCTGGCTATTTCAGCTTTAACGATGACTACAGCACTGAGCGCTGCAACAGCAGATGCTGCAAGCCCGCTGGATTCTTATAAGGATGATGCAAATCTGATGATCGCGGGTACTGTCAGCGATCTGACAGATGATGAGTTCCTGCTGAATGCAGATGGCAAAATGGTGCGCGTAGAATTTGAAGACTGGGATCTGGACGCTGATGCCAATCTTAAAAACTATCTGAAAAATGGCGATCAGGTGGTGGTGAGCGGAACAGTGGATAAAGATCTGTTTGAAGAAACAGAGCTTGAAGCAGACAATATCTATTTCCGCAGCAACTATAATTATTATTATGTGGTCGATACTAACCCAGCATATAGTTATGATTACAATAACTATATGGAAGATGGTTCTTATGTCTCCACTCGTGGGAAGATCACCAAAATCTCAGGTGAAGAAGTTACCATCAATGCAAATGGCATGGATATGGTGGTAGATACGGCATCACTTGAAAATCAGTCCATCGGCGAAGATGGTTTGAACCTGAAAGTGGGTGACCGCATTTATGCATATGGTCAGATTGACAAAAACCTGTTTGACAGCAGAGAGCTTTCTGCAGACGCCATTATCAAGATCAATCAGAAGATGAATGATCAAATGGCAATGAGTCAATAATAGTTCTTGATTTATGACGAACATGCCCCCAGTCAGTTTATGCTGACTGGGGGCTTTCTGTTATGTGATAATAAAATCAGATATATCTAGCGCAGATGATACATCTCCTGCCATTGCGCGGCGCGGTGGGTTGCGCAATCCAAAAATTAGGATGTGAAAAAATTGCTACAAATGGTGGCAGAAAAGCTGTAGACAAGTTTCATGTCACATACACAAACTTATATTGATGCGCTTGCAAAAGAATATGATTCAGGCAAAGCAACGGAACATTCTTATCGCAGAGCGCTTCAGGATTATCTCGAAGCCTTGCTAGAAGGCATTCATGCAATTAACGAACCAAAACCTCAGGCATGGGGTGCGCCAGATTACTTATTGTTCAAGGATCGTAATGGAGAGCGTATTCCTGTTGGCTATATTGAAGCAAAAGATGTGGATAAAGGGCTAAACGCGGTAGAAAAATCATCGCAAATGAAGCGCTATCTTGAAAGGCTGGATAATATAATTTTAACTGATTATTTCGAATTCCGTTTTTTCAGATATCAGGAGAAAGTGGCTACCGTACGCATTGCAGAAACAGGTGAATTTTTTGGCGATGGCGCATCTGTCAGACCATTGCGTGCAGAATTTGAAAAGCTGGAAACCTTGCTTGAAAATTTTGTTGAATTTAAAGGGCAGACCATTAAATCACCCATGGAACTAGCAAAGCGCATGGCAAATAAGGCGAAGATGATGCGTGAGGTGTTCTTCAACTCGCTGACTGATACACAATATCGCGCAAGCAGCTTATATGACCAGTTTAAAGCTTTTCAGCAAATATTAATTCATGATATGGACGAAGCGCAATTTGCAGACGTTTATTCCCAGACGGTTGCTTATGGGTTATTTACTGCACGCTTACATGACACAACGTTGGAAGATTTCAGCCGAGCCGAAGCACGTGATCTTATTCCGCGTTCCAACCCTTTCCTAAGGCAGTTATTTGACTATGTCTGCGGCGCAAATCTAGAAGAGGACTTAAAATGGATTGTTGATGAATTGTGTGAAGTATTTTTAGCCACAGATGTGAACAACATTATGCTGAATTTTGGGAGAAAATCAGGAAGGGAAGATCCTGTCATACATTTCTATGAAGACTTTTTGAAAGAGTATGATTCCGAAACACGAAAAAGCCGTGGCGTGTGGTACACGCCAGAGGCGGTGGTGAATTTCATCGTGCGCGGGGTGGATGAGGTGCTGAAAACGCATTTTGGGTTGGCAGAAGGACTGGCAGACACCTCCAAAGTGACGATTGAAGAGGACATCCCCGCAACGGATAAACGACGAAAAGACGGCATTGCCAAGCGCAAAGTGGATGTTCACCGTGTGCAGTTGCTGGATGTGGCAGCAGGCACAGGCACATTCACGGCAGAAGCCATACGGCAGATTCATGCGCGTTTCAAAGGGCAGGAGGGGCTGTGGAATGCATATGTGGAAAGTGATTTGCTGCCCCGCCTGCATGGCTTTGAAATTTTGATGGCATCCTATGCTATGTGCCATTTGAAAATTGACTTGTTGCTGCGCGAATTGGGATATGTTCCACAAAAAAGCAGCGGTCAAAAGCGTCTTGGAGTCTATCTCACCAATGCGCTGGAAGAACACCACCCTGAAACGGGGACATTGTTCGCGCAATGGCTGGCGCATGAAGCCAATGCTGCCAACCGCATCAAAAAAGAAATGCCGATTATGGTAGCCTATGGCAACCCGCCATATTCCGTGTCCTCTCAGAATAAAGGGGAGTGGATACAAAATCTTATTGCAGATTACAAAGCAGGATTGAAAGAAAAGAAGCTCAACCTTGATGACGATTACATCAAATTTTTTCGCTATGCACAGCATTATATTGAGCGCACAGGCAAGGGCGTGGTGGCGATGATCACCAATAATTCGTACCTCGATGGGGTCACGCACCGACAGATGCGCAAGCATTTACTACAGACCTTTGACCATATCTATATTATAGATTTGCATGGCAGCGCCAAGAAAAAGGAAACCGCGCCAGATGGCTCGCGCGATGTGAATGTGTTTGACATTCAGCAGGGCGTGGCAATTGCCATATGCGTGAAAGATGGCAGCAAAGGGGCAGGGGAGCTGGCAACATTGTGGCATAAGGATATGTATGGCGCACGCAAAGACAAATATCGCCGTTTGCATAGTGAAACGTTAGCGCAGGATGGTTATGATGCGCTGGAGACACCAAAACCCTATTATTTCTTCGTGCCGAAAGATTTTGCAGCGCAGGAGGAATATGAAAAAGGGTTTGGCGTGGCGGAATTGTTTGGGGTGTATGGTTCTGGTATTAAAACTGAACGTGACAAAGTTTGTGTACATCATACTAAGCAGGGTATTGAAAATGCCGTCTTCAATTTTTTAGAAGGTCACGATGATAAGATTAAAAAACTATATTCCTTGAAAAAAGATAGCAGAGATTGGACTTTACAAGGCGCAAAGAACGACTTGTTAAATCACAAAGACATGAATCTTTTTACAAAGATTTTATACAGACCATTTGATTTTCGTTTTACTTATTATACTGGAACAACTAGAGGTTTTATGGGAACTCCTGGGAGGAAGATAGGAAACCATTTTAGAGAAGAGAATTATGGAATAATCTTGTCGCGAACAGTTTACGGTTCTGAAGATTGGCGAGATATTCAAATAACAAACTCTATCGTAGAATTTGGAATTATGGCGACTAGAGTTGGTAACACTGCACCTGTATTCCCCCTCTACCTCTACCCCACCCATGACGAGGCGCAAGCCTCGCTGGAAGATGCCGCGGCAGAGAGAGGAGGTCAGGAGACCGACTCAGCCTTGAGCGTGAGCGAAGCGAACCGCCCATTGCGCAGCTCAGGAGAGCGGAGCAGGGGCAATCATAAAAATCGCCGCCCCAACCTGAATGAGCGCATCATCAGGCGTTTGGCGAAGAAGCTGGGGCTGACCTTCATTCCAGACCATGAAAATAAAAGTAACCATGACTGTGCATCCTTCACCCCGCTGGATGTGCTGGATTATATTTATGCGGTGTTGCACAGCCCAACCTATCGTGAGACCTATAAAGAGTTTCTCAAGATAGACTTTCCCCGCATCCCATACCCCGCAACTGCCGAGCAATTCTGGCAGTTGGTGGCGCTGGGCGGTCAGGTGCGGCAACTGCATCTGCTGGAACATGCAGATCTAAGCACCCCCATCACCACGTTTCCAGAAAGCGGGGATTGCATGGTGGACACTATCAGCAAAACCAGCTTTCAGGAAACCGAAGCAGGGTGCGGCAAAGTGAGCATCAATGAGACGCAATATTTCGGCAATGTGCCGCGCATTGCATGGGAATTTTTCATCGGAGGCTATCAACCCGCCCAAAAATGGCTCAAAGACCGCAAGGGCAGGGAGCTATCAACTGACGACATCCGCCATTATCAAAAAATTATTGTAGCGTTGATGCGCACACATGAAGTGATGCAGGACATTGACAAAGTCTGGAAAGCTGCCCCATAAACCACATACATCATCACCGCACCACAGCAATATGTCTGCACGTTCTTGCGTATATTCTGTGTGGTTATAAGCCTGGTCTTTAATGGATATTCACCATCAATAAGCTGGCATATTGTTACGTCTGGTTTAATGCGTAACAACACTCACACGAAGAAATATATCCTCACTAAGGGTTCTATAAGGGATTTTCTGACAGGAGGGTAACGAGGAACAATGTTATGGTGACCCCTACGGAATCAAAACTGACTTTTTATGTGTTTGAAACAAAAAGACTTTGTGTAAATCTACAAAAGAAATGCTACAGTTCCAGCTGCTCATTTTATTCAATGCCTGTGAACTGTAGCGAACGTAATCTGCTTTAAAACTCAAAATCACTATCTGACAATATTCCTCTGTAATCTCCATCCAATGCCAGATCAAAGTTTGAGAAATCATCTCGTAAGTAAGTTTGATCACTGTCACTACTATAAGTGACGCGCAAAAGACCTGGCTGCGCTGTTCCTTCTGTGATGCCAGTGAATCCAAAACCTAGAATGAAGATAATGTCACTGCCAGCTTCAAAGTCAATAATGCGGTCTGGGCTGTCTTTTAATGTGTCTTGTGCGCTATTGAAAATGAAGTTATCTCTTCCTTCATCACCGCGTAACACATCCTGACCATTGCCGCCGAAAATGTGGTCGTTGCCCGAACCGCCAATGATAGTGTCATTACCTTCTTCTCCCATAAGCAGATCATTGCCGTCGTACCCACTGATATAGTCATCACCATTCCAGCCATAAGCACTGTCATCACCTGATCCTGCTAAAATTCGGTCATTGCCATCGTCACCGCCTAATAGGTCATCTCCAGCATGTCCTTCAAGCAGGTCATTGCCTGTCCAGCCCCAGATCGTATCATTTCCAGCATTGCCATATAATGCATCATTTCCAGCATCACCATAAAGCAAATCATCGCCAGCATTGCCTTTTAATTTGTCATGACCATCACCACCATGCATTGTATCATCACCATTTGCCCCGAGCAAAGTGTCTTTTCCAGCATCACCATAGGCTATGCCTGAATCCCATAACTGGATTTTATCGTTTGATGAGTTTGCTGGTGTTTCATCAACAGTGCTGTCCTCGCCTGAAATTGTGTCTTCGTTATCATTTTCTGCTTCGGCATTATCACCGCCAGAAACAGTGTCTTCTACGACTTCTTCTTCAATAACTTCATTTACTGTGACAGAAATAGACGCAGTGCTTTCCAGTTCACCATCTGAAATAGTATAGCTGAATGTATCAACACCGCTGAACCCTTCATTTGGCGTGTAGCTTAGTGTGTTGTCAGAATTGATAATAACAGAGCCATTTGCAGGTATGCCAACTGCAACAATATTTAGTGAATCGTTATCAACATCACTATCATTTGCAAGTGCATCAATAGTTATAGCGGTACTTTCATTTGTCTCTATTGTATCATTACCAGCAACAGGCGCATCATTCACACCATTTATTGTAATGTTTACAGTAGCTGGTTCACTGATGGTTTCTCCATCGGTTATCGTGTATGTGAATGTATCAGTTGCTGTTTCCCCTGCTTTTAAGGCATTAAATGCGTTATTGGGATTGTAGGTGAATGTTCCATCGCCGTTATCTGTAAGTAAACCCTTTAAGTTTTCGTTATTGATGGTAGAGATTATAACTAAATTATTAACGTAAGAGTCATTTTCTAATACAGACTTTGTTATAAAAAATTTATCAGCGTCTGTTTTAAATCCTATACCATTATCGCTGATCGGCTGTTGTATATTATCAGCTTCAGTATTAGTTCCAGAGTCGTTTGTAATGCTATCATCATCTTTGTTAGAATTATCGTTATCATCTATGTTATTGTCTCTGACAGTAATATAAACGAAAGCTGAATCAATTAATTTTCCATCAGATACTTCATAAATGAAAAAATCTTCTCCTGCAAAATCTCTTGTGGGTATATAAGATATAGTGTTGTTAGTGTTTATTATAGCTTTACCATTACGAGGATTTGATAGGGCATTGATTTTTAGCATGTCATTATCAACATCAGAATCATTACCAAGAATATTTAATATTATTTCAGTATTCGAAAATACTGTAATATTATCTTCTATAGCATTAGGACGATCGTTAACACCATTAATTTTAATTGTAACCGTAGCATCATTACTCGTATATGTTCCATCTGAAATCTGATAAGTAAATTGTTCTGTAACAAATTCACCTTCTTTCAAAGACTTTAAGGTTTCATCTGGTATGTAATGAAAGATCCCGCTATTGCTTGGTTCAAATAATTCTCCTATTAGACCACTTGCATTATAGCCGCTTATAAAAATTTCATCCTCATTTGCATCGCTGTCATTATCTAGTACCGATTTCGTAAATAATATTGCATTTGCATCAACAATATAACCAGTTCCAGCATCGTCAGTTGCTATTGGAGGTACGTTCTTTAGGTCCTCTGTTATTGCAAGAATTTCTGCAAAAGTATATTCCTCTCCATCAGCAAATTTAAATTTCTGTATAGCATAGTCAATGTCTGATCTTAACTGATCATGTATTTTTATTTTTTCGCCACTAGATAATGTTATCAATAAATCAAACCTATTTCCATCAGGTTCTATTGGATCATCAATTGCTTTAAAAGATACATTATCTTTTATTATATTATCGGCAAACAATAAAGTTTTATCACTATCACCACCAGTATGTTTCGGATCTATAAACCCCCCATCCATTTCTTTTGCAAAATAATAAGTGTGAAAATCAAAATCACCTTTGAAAGAAAAATCTTGGTAAAAGCTTTCTGAAACTTCAGTTGATCCACTCCATCCTGCACTTTGACCGACTAGTAATGGAGAATCCTTGATTCTTGTATGCAGACTGTAACCACTAATATCTTTAATTTCAAAATCATCTAAATAAGATATTGGAATTACAGAACCATAACCTTGCCAAACACTATCTCCTGTAATACTAAGATTTACTCGTTCAAATTTGCCACCTAAAAAATTATTACTGTCTGGTGATTCTTCAAAGACTATAAATAAAATTCCATTCTTAGTTGGACCAGAAGAAATTCTTCCATTAACAAGATCAATCGACTCACCATTAACTGTTAACCTTCCAGAGAGATTACCATCATAACTACCTTGAGTAGTTCCATAAAGTAAATCATATGAATATTCCAAAGAAGCTGGAACAAAAATAGGATCATTACCATAACCAATATTTATATTTGTAGAAAAAATAAAATCAAATTCTTTGGATGACCCATCGTCTTCCATATAAATTCCATAATCGCCGTTGTTCCAACGTTCAAGAGTGATTTGATCATTAGATTTACTAAATACCAAATCATTTCCAGCTAGTGAAACCTCATAACTACCGATTAGATTTTCATCTTCTTTTAAAGTAATTCCTTTAAATTCTTTTCCATCTAACCATAATACATCATCGCCATTCAATTCACTGATAGTATCGTCTCCGTGTCCAACATCAAAAATATATGTGTCATCACCTAAGCCACCATACAAAAAATCATCTCCTTTTCCGCCTATCAGAATGTCATTGTCATTACCACCAACCAGAGCGTCATTCAATTCTCCCCCTGTAAGTTCATCATTACCATCAAATCCGACGAGGTAATTTGAAAAATCCAAATTATTTTCAACTTGTTCTTTTGGTAATATATGAGAGATGTCGAGCTTGTCAGCTAAATCACTCCCCAACACAATTAAATTATCAACTTCTTCACCATTTATCGTTGGCAATACAGAAGCCATTGGTACATTTATTCCAAAATCTGTAACTTCTGATATTGCAAGTGTATAATTGTCGTTATTATTTTCTAAATCATTTCCCCAAGTACCAGAATATGGAGTTAAAATTTGCTGCACTGGTAGGGTAACTTCAGTCGAACCAAAAATTTTCAGTGGTAATGCGAACAATGTGTTGTTAGTGTTTAGAGGATTGATAACCGCTTCTTTGCCGTCTGATAAAGTTCTCAATAGCGCGTCATTTCTAAAAAATTGTGTTTCAATTTGCGCTGCTGCTAAATCCTCTTTTGATATATCAAGCACATCAATAATTTGCTGGAAGATAGTTTGAAATGGTACAAAATCATATTTTAAATCTTCGAATCCAATATCAATGTTTATTTTGTCTGATAAAATTATATCTACATTTTCTTTAATTGCCATATCCAAAAATTGGTTGATATTTAAAATTGGAACATTTTTGCTGATTCCATTTTCAAATATTAGTCCAGCTTTGACTGTATTTTCATTTTGTGTTGTCAAAGTTAATGTGTGTTTATCTGTTAAATACTCAAAAGTATCATCTACTATTGGTTCGACAAAAGATGAATATGCAACAGACACTGTGCTTGCCACACCTACTGCTATTGCAACGGCAACAATTGTGCTAGCACCAATAGGTGTTAAAGCTGTTGTTAAAATAGCTGCTGCTATACCAGTTGCGATATCATCAATTATAGCTGTTCCTATTGAAATATTTCCATCACCATATAAAATATCGACAGTTTCCTCAACAGCTTGTGATATGGGGGAGCTTTTAGCCAAAAATTTAAGTGACGTAGTGCCATTCTTTTTCAACTCATCAAGCTCTAGATATTTATTTAAAGCACCTTCTAAAACAGAAAATCCATTGCCAATTTTGCTAATTTCATCATTTGCAAGAAGTGGAGCTTTGTAAAAATGCAGAGATCCCATATATCACCCAAGTTTCTTTTATTAATTTTTGTATAATTGTTTAGTCTGAAATACAATTAAAATAAATACATAATGTCCTAGTTTGATAATTTATTTTTTGCTTAAGGTTTTACTCCAGTATGAATTCTTTCTAAGAATATTTACAGACTAGCCATAGCATTGAAGAATAACTTTAGTTCGCAGCCGTAATTACAGACCTGCTGCTTTCAACGCTGCAAATTTGTTAAAATCTCTAGTCTTCTGCTTCTATGCCCTGCCTTACGGCAAGAATAACTTTGTCTGCATCAATTTCTAATGCGTCACATATATTGATAAATTCAATAACATCTAATCTGCGTTCTCCGCCTTCATATTTAGCAACAAATGACTGTGGTTTACTGATTCGAGTTGCCAGTTGCTGTTGTGTCAAACCCGCATTGCGCCTTGCTTGTATCAAGTGGCTTTGCAGTAACTGTGACTGTTTTGAATGTATGGTTTTCTTCAAAATACGCAACTTATGGATTGAATTTGTGCGTATTGATGGTTAATCCTGTAATCGGATTATCCCAAAATAGGATTAAATATGTTCACATCAGAAATATGCGAAGCATTGCAATATTATGTATATCGTTTGATTGATCCGCGTAATGGTGAAACATTTTATGTTGCTAAAGGTAAAAATAACCGTGTGTTTGAACATGCAAAAGGTGAGGCGGATGCTGTTGAAGTAGCAATAAGCCAAAAAATTGAACGCATACGTGACATACGCATTTCAGGTTTTGATGTTGGTCATGTGATTCACCGTCATGGGCTAAATAAAGATACTGCTTATGAAGTGGAGGCCGCTTTGATTGGTGTCTATCCTGCAACCACCAATATTATGTCTGGTCATTATTCTGGTGAACGTGGTGTGATGCACTCAAGACAAATCATTGAGCAATATCAGGCAGACGAAATTATATTTTATCATGACGTAATGCTTATCAATATTGGCGTGTCAGCATTGCAGCATTCAGCTATTTATGAAGCGGTACGCTATGCATGGAAAATAGACGTTACACGTGCGCGTAAAGCGCAATATATACTGGCGGTGTGTAGCGGTTTGGTTGTCGGTGTGTTCGTACCAGAAATATGGCTGGAAGCGACCACAGAACATTTTCCTGACCGCGAATCGAAACAGGGCAGGTGGGGTTTCATTGGCTGTGATGCACCAAGCGATATTACAAAAACCTATCTGAGAAAACGTGTGCCATCATCTATGCGAAAGAAAGGCTCTGCCAATCCTATTCGCTATAGTTATTAAAAATCAAGATAATCCGAATCAGTCAAAATAGCTTTGCGTTGTTGCTCAATGAGTGACGCCATCGTTTTTGCTTCATTTGGTGTTAGTTGCCCTGTGCTAACAGATTGCAATAAATTATCTAATGCTGGCACTATATCATGAATCTCGCTGATATTGTCCAAATCAAACAAAATTGGTGTGTCTTTGCGTGGCGGATAAATACGCTCCATCACCAGTTTAATTGCATTCATATCACCAGCTTTGGCGCGTTCGACCACTTTGCGTGTAATGGTTTCAGCTTCTTCATCTATCAGTGTCATCATTGCCAGTGTTGTTTTGTTTCGACTGCCTTTCGGTCTGCCGTTTGGATTGCCTGATGTTCCTTTCTTAAATGGCTTCCCACGCTGTTTTTTCGCTGTATTAACAGTAAAACTATCATCAAAATCCATGTGTGTATCCTTGATATATGTGCTTCGGACAATGGACAATTAGGACGATAAACGCTGTCCATATTGTCCTGTGTCCGTAACCATTATTATATATCGTGTATTATCGGATTTACATCGTAATTACTGGCTTTGCTCTTTGATGGTATTGTACGTATCCAGCCTGTTTCTTCAAGACACGATAATGCAGCGTCACGGCGTTTAGTATCGCGATTCAAGACATCTTTTGAGATATTGCGACCATTAATGGCCTTCATCTTGTGTTTTCGTATATATTGAGAAACTAAATACGCATCATGTTCATGCTGTGGAACGGATGCCATCTGCAAACAATGTTCTGCCATTGGATAAAAATACTCTTCAACTATTTTTACCGCATTATTCACATATTCGGCGTTAATAACATCTGGTTCGTTTATATCTGTTTGCGACCAGTTTAGATAATGTAGCACAAGACTTAAGCGTGCTGTGATGCCTCGTAATTTACCTATATGCGATACCAATATGCCTGAATGCTTATTCTCATAAACTTGAAGTCGTGACGCAAAGTCTTCTATAATTTTGCGACCAGCAGGACATAGATAAATAATTTTAGGTTCTGGTGAATTGCTGCTGTCAATTTCCATATCTAAATTTTGTAAACATTCATAAATGCGCTCAATAAGTTTATCATCAGGTGCTACATTTGGTTCTTTAATATGTTGAGGAGTTCCTGACACATATAGAAAGCAAGATGATAGACCATCATCAGGTTGTTGTATCAGTAATTGATTAAGTTTATCTGGCTGAATGCTTCCAATGATGGAAAGTAAAACAGATGGAACGTAAATAGTATTTTCATATTTTACACGGTCAATGGTTGTTGGTCTGCCACCAAAGCTTTCAAGATAAAATGGTCGATCATTCTTACCGCTTCGTTATAAATTAGCCAGCAAGCCAGCGAGTTCATCTCTTGAGTATATTAAACCTCTAGGATTATCCGCTAATATCAGCGCAGTTTTTTCAACTGTACTGTCATTTACAAGTAGTCTTTTAACTTTTGGCTTAGGTAATATTTCTTGCTCATCAATTTGCCATTGCTGATTAACTGCTTTTTGCATTTCCTGCTGTTGATTATACGCTTTTAATTCAGTTTCATATTGCTTTTGATAGTCTGCTTCTATTCTATGTATAAACGGAAAGACTGCATCTAATGCAGGTGACTTATTGCATGATGGTAAACCTACTAACATAAACCATAGAGCTGTGGGTTCTTGCCACTTATGCCATACTTCTATACGGCGTGAATTACCGATAATGCCAGCAGTGGCAGATAGTAGTGCAGCAAATATATAATCTGGTGGCGCACATTTACATAATGATGCATCTTTAATAAATTTTGCTAGTGTGTCACCTAGTAAATCATATGGACACTTAGGTAAATTCGGTTTTTGCTTTTGAACCACAGATAAATCTGGATTATTCCAATTATCGTTATGAATGTATGGATTTTTCTTACCACCTTCAAAACCGCTATGTATGGTGCTAGTAATCTCTTTTTGTTCCAAGCCTATTTCTAGAGCTGTTTTGGTTAAAATTTCTCTTGCGTATTTTTCATCAAGACCATTAGATATATGCTGACCTAGTGCAAACGCAGATTTATTGAGTTGATGATTTCGAGTGCCCTTTGCAGCATATTGCAAGTTCAATATTTCTTTTTGAATGATATTATCAAATTGCGCTTGAGGAAGTGCTTCAGCTAATTTTTTTTGCATGGACGCAGGTTTTTCAGAAATAATATCTAACAACCACTTTGGTGCATGAGCAATTTCTATGTCGTTGATAGGATAAACCCAACGGTAAGATGTGCCATTCGGCTGTATAGATGGCGGTGCAACTACATATCCGCCATCACCACGAATATCAATATTAGGTTCACGCATTCTATCAATAACAATACCTGCTTGTGTTTTAATAATACGATTATCAGGATAACGAAAATACAAATGAATCCCGTTTCCAGTTCGTGCCGAAAGTGTTCTTGGTAGCTTATTATAACGCTGCATAAGCGCTCTAATACGTTTGTCACCATCCTCACCATCAATATCAAGTACAAAAATATCTGATATTTTTCCTGTTACGATAGCTATATTATTTTGTTGTGAATCCCACTTAATACATCGTTCAATAGTTGCATGGTTTTCTTGATATTGTTGCCATGATATATTTGGTCTTTTGCTACCATAAGAAAGTGGGAAAACGCTAAAACCACATGATAATAGATTCTGAAAATTATTTATTTTCACCTCCAATAGCAGGAAATGCATCAATAAATTCTGTTACAGATTCAGCAGTGATTAGCGTTTTTGCACCAAACTTTTTGGCAACCAATTTGCCGTCATTAATTGCTTTATAAATGCTGGTGCGTCCAAGCGATATGCGCTCGCTAACTTCTTTTATAGTCAAAAGATTTTTATTCATCTCATTCTCCATTATGATAATTTATGAACACTTGCGTGATCCTGAGAATGAGTTATCTGCGTATTTTCTGTCACATAAAAGCGGAGTAATTTAGTGACAGAATTTTTCTATGTGCTCAGCTAATATGGAATGGGTTTAATCAGTATTGTTTGAATTATATTTTAATTGGAACTTTTCCCAAAGATCGTCATGTTTTTTCCTTTGTAATACCATTGTAACAATACTGGCTTTGAAAAATTCGATACATTTTTTGTCTCTTTTGGTATGATTCACGATAAATTTTTCTAACCGTATTTTCTGGCTTTGTATAAGAACCATCAGCTTTTGGTTTTGGCTGTAAATTATGATTTTTTACTACCCATTCTGTAGCTTCTTTAGCGGTAGTTTTTTTATCTAAAATTTCACCATCACTGTCAATATTTGAAAACATTTTGATGCATTCAAAATCATTGCCTATTCTGAATATTTGCTCATCAGAAAATTCACGAGGACGACCTTTTGGCTTATGTGTTAAACCTATCATTCTATGAATCAATTCTTTGTAACCTCTCGCATTTGTAATATTTAGTTCAAACCGTTTTTGACTATATTCATCACATAATACATTCAACCGCTCCTGCGCTTCTTTCATTTCTTGCTCTGTCAAATCTTCAATTTCACCCATCAATTTTCATCCCTAATTTTTGCATATGGTCAGCCCACCACTGCATTATCTCTGTGCGCTCTGGTAGGTATGCACGATTATATACGGCGCGTACCTGATCGCGCTCTGTGTGTGCTAACTGCCGCTCTATGGCATCGCTGTTAAAGCCATGTTCGTTTAATATGGTGTCTGGCTGTGGTGCGGAAGCCGTGACCAGTGGTGATGCCTTTATAGCCCATTAAGTCAATCGCACGAAGAAACGTATTCTCGCTAATGCATTTACGTGGATTTTGAAAACTTGGTAACACGTAGCCACTATAGCTGTTTCTTGTCACCTCGTGAATCTTTTTGAACAATGCAATGCTTTGCGCTGATAATGGCACAAGCAGTTCTTTTCGCATCTTCATCCGTTCAGCAGGTATGCGCCATAGTTTTTGTTTAAAGTCTATCTCAGACCATTGTGCCTGACGTAATTCAGATGTGCGAACAAAGGTTAGAATCAATAACTGAAATCCCCACTTGGTAATTGGATTGCCGTTATAGGTGCTGTCATAGCAATTTAGTTTACGCAAGAAATCTGGTAATTGCTGTTCTTCAAGATAGGCGCGATGTGTGGTGGCAGACGGTTTCAATGCACCTTGCAAATCAGTCGTGATATTGCGTTCTGCTTTACCGCATGCAATCGCATAACGATATATTTGCGCTGTAGTTTGCAACATACGCTTTGCCATTTCATGCCTGCCTTGCTGTTCTATCGGTTTCAGCGTATGCAGCAATTCAGGCGGCGTGATGTTTACAATAGGCTTGTTGCAAAGAATAGGGAAGAGGTGCATTTCCAGCCGTTTCATAATGTTATCTGCATGTCGTGGCTGCCATGTATGACGTTTTTGTTCGTGCCATTCACGCGCTATCGCTTCAAACGTATTCACATGCTGCATTTCAAAATCCAGCTTTTCCTGCCTTTTGGCTTGCACTGGATCAATATTATGCATCACCAGCTTTTTCTTCTCCAGCTTCAATTCACGCGCTTCTTTTAACGATACTAATGGATATTCACCAAGTGACACCTGTTTGCGTTTATTATTCAGACTATACGCCAGATACCAGCGTTTACTGCCAGATGGATTGACCGTTAGCGATAAATTATCACCATCATTCAGGCGATACATTTTATCTTTCGGTTGTGCATTTTTAATCTGTATGTTTGTCAGCTTCATTTGTTACCTCTTTACTGTTTTGCATGTGGACATCCACGAATAGCCATGAATGACTATGAATAAATAACAAGAAAAAACAGCATGTTACACAGTTTTTCTTAGCAAAAATTAGCGAAATAGTAAAGCGGTAAAGTGATCGTCCATATTGTCCATCGTCCACGGTAGGTATGGATATAAAAAACAGGAACACCAACTAAGCCAGCAAACCAAGCAAAACCTAGTGTAGCAAAACCCATGACTTGCTACAGCTTGCTGTAATTTTTGCTACCAAAAAACGTGGCTGTAGGCAAATAAACGCGAACAGAAACGAATAGAAAAGCAGTTTAAGTTATTGACGAATAAACACAAAACGAACAGATACGAATGTTGAGGAACAGTTTTATGGTGACCCCTACGGGATTCGAACCCGTGTTGCCGCCGTGAAAGGGCGATGTCCTAACCACTAGACGAAGGGGCCACGTGCCTTGTGGCGTGGGCGCAATATCGTTATTTTTTGCAATCAAGTCAACCCTTAATTTCATTCAACGTGCATTTATTTTGCAAAAGACGCATTTAGCGTGATGGACCATTAGGTTTGCGTGTTTCATTTATTTCGGCAATATCATCTGTGCGTTTTTCTGATGCCATTTCAGTCAGTACGCCTTTGCGTGTATTGCTTTGCGCTTTTTGTTGAACAAAGCTATTAACATTGAAGGGTTTAAGCGCATCTCCCGTGCCGTCAAACTGAGCTTCGGTAATGGCATCTAATTTCATGTCTGCCACCAAACTTGCCATATTGGTTTTTTGCTGCCCTAGCTTTCCAGCTGTGCCAACGATATTGTTTTTGCCTTTTCCGCGAAGTCCTTTTGCGCTGACAATATTGTTTTTGCCTTTGCCAGTTGCTTCGTCCATTTGGTTCTGCTTTTCTTTCTGGCGAAGCAGCATTTGTGCGCGCACTGCTTGCATACCGTCAATCTTTGCGTCTTTCTTGGCAAGGTTTTTGTTTTCGTCAATATCTTCGGCGCGTTTATCTTCCTTCGCGCTGTTTGCAGCTGGCTGAAATTCCCGCAAGCCTAATGCCAGCTCATTCGCTTTGCCAAGCTGGTTTTGTGTTTGAGTAATGTCCTGTACATGCTCCACCACCGCGTCCAACCCGCGTTCCACACGTTCCAGCAATGCGCCGACCGTGACATCACCAGAATGTTTGCATGAGTCTGGCATATTATTTGCTGCTGCAACTAATTTGTCGCATTCTTTCATAGCAAGTTTTGCCTGATCAACATCTTGTGCTGCCTCATAAGCAATCGCGCTATTTTGCATTTGCGCAGCTTGGTGATTTAACTCATGATATTGCAATATTTCTAATGCATGTAATGCCTCTCGCACTAATTCATTCTGCTCAATATTTTCATCAAGCTGCACCGCCACATCCAGATGATGACGGAAAATGCTGCTGACATCAGACATTTTGTTGAAGAGTTCCTGAACGATCGGCTGGTCAAAATTGTCCAGCAACTGCTCTACTGAGAATGCAGAGAAATGCACTTTGAGTTTGTCCAGAATATTGCGTGCTTCGGTGATGGCTTCTTCCTGAACGTCTTTGTTCAAATCCTCCACCGTGTTAAGCTGCATCTGAATGTCGCCTAATTCCTGTGCGCCTTCTTCCACCTGTCCTAATTCTGCTAGGGCTGCAACGTCCTGCTGCGCCATGAGGTTGGCATACACTGCCTGCCGCGCGGCTTCTTCTGCGAGATATTCCTGTTCGGCGTAATTAGTATCTTCATATGTATAATCAATAAATTCAGGATCACCTGCATCTGAAATGCGGTTTACCTTGCTGAAGGGCGTGTCGCTCAAAGGGGGCAAATCCCAGTTGTGGGAGTCTTTTCCTGAAAGCAGGTTGATGAAGCTATGCGCAAGACCAGTGCGTTTGTAACTATCGCTTTTTGCTTTCAGGCGTGAATATATTTCTGCGCCACCGACGGCTTCTTCATTCGCAAGGCTAAGTGAGATGCTGGGTTCCAGTGGGTTGTGCAGCACATTTTTCCCGCGTTTGAGCATCAAACCAATATCTTTTGCCATCTGATCCACAAATTTTACTGCTTTGTCCTGTGGGTCACGGTTTTCCTGCCCCGTGGGGAAATAATTATTGAACAGATAATTGCGCATCACGGCGAGGTTCATGCGCAAATCATCATATTTCGGATCATCACTCATCAGTTTTTTGGCGATATCCTTTCCAGCGCTCACCGCAATCTGCCCATCAAAAAATTCATAGGCATATGGGTTAAACTGCAACCCCTCTCTTTGAATAAATGCTTTATTATATTCCCAGCTATCCCCCTCTGATTTGATAAAAGGCCCTAGCACAGGATGGTCATATCGAGGGTCATCCCGATGAAGTTCTACGGCTTTTGGTTCAGGGTCGTCAGGGCCCCCAGGGTCAAGGCTGCTTATGTCAAACGGTTCCAGCGGGTCAGGAGCGGGGCCTGGTTCACCGTAAAAAGATGCTATGTTGTCGTCTTCATCAGCCATATAAATTTATCAGTATCAGGATGGCTTCGCGCCACCTTCCTTGTCTTTCTGGGCGGCAGCATTGCCAAGTGCGTAAACACACAGATCTTCAAAAGAGACATTATTTTCCTGCGAGATCTTAAAGAGTTTTTCAAAACTATCCATCACATCCTGCGGAATAGTGCCACCACGTTCACTGGAAAGCCAGTTGGACTGGTTGAGCAACGGATGTTTTTTGGGGTGCGGTTCGCCAACATACACATGAAACGGATGCTTCTTTCCGCCAAAATCACAAGGTATTGTAAAACGCTTCATTGTCACTTTCTCCAATAATCATAGTATAACTGTTTAATATTACCATTATATGACAGTCATTTCTATCATATAAACTTTAACTGACGATAAACCTCTATATTGTAAAGAATTTGTCATAAAAATTTCGTGTTATGCAACATTGCAATGTGTTAATCTGAAACAAATGACCGCTATTCTTCCTAAACGACATTCCGTACCTGAACATAATGACCAACTTCAGCTGATGGTGGAGCGTGCGCAGATTGCGCAGGATGAGCTGGTTAAATTTTCAGCAGATGCCGTGCATCGCGTTATGGTAGAAAAAGCCCTTATTTATGCGTTTGAAGGCAAGGAAGCTGCAGAATTGGCATATGAAGAGCCGAAAGAAACAATCGAATCTGTGCTTCGTTCCATACGCGGATTGCTTGGAAAAGACTTTTCACTGGAAGAAGAAGATCTGCAGCATTTATATTCGGATCTTAATAACGGAGAAATAACAAAAGAAGGCATCTATAAATTTACAGATGCATTGTTTGAAACAGGGGCTGTTACTGCGTTATCATCGCATGTGCCTTCCTCTATGATTGAAGCACATAATGAAGCACAGAACAAAATGACATTGCATCTGGACTGGCATCAGAACCAGTTGAGCAATTTGATTGAAAATGGAAAAACGCTTCATGACGGCACATATCTTATTTTAAGTGATGAACAGAAACTGATTGTGGCGCGGCATAATCAGCTGGTGACAGACTGGCGTGATGGTATGCTGGAAAATTTCCCGCAATCTGTTGAATTTACAGAGATTGCTAATAAAGCAGAAATTTCTCACCCCCATATTGAAGGTGTAACACAGCACCCATTAATGAATGCAATTCAGGGGATGCATGAAGCGGTGAAGCGGCTTCAATTTGCACGTATTAAAGATGATCTGGAGAATCAAAAATTTATTGAAGAACAGCCAGAAGCACATATTATCAGCCTGTTTGAAAAAGGCATCAAATCGCCTGCGTCCATTCAGGAAAAAATTGAAACAGTGCATGATGGTGAATATTTTGACGATAATAACAGACCTAAAATCAATGATGCCGCACGTGACAAGATTATCGTAGGTGACGTAGAAACACTGGAACGGCTGACCCATCATTCTGCCAATATTATTGCAGAGCGTGATGATATGGAATTGAAAAAAGCAAAATTGCGCATGACGGGGCAGGGCGAATGGCACGCGGGGATGATTGTTGAATTTACCCTGAAAGACAAAGAAGGAAAGGAATTTCAGTTCCCTACTGAGTTTTTCTTTTCTGATGTAAAACAGCATGAAATTGAGCAGATTTCGCATAGTATTTATAATTGCATAAAGCTGGTGAAGGATAATGGCGGAAAATCTTCTCGCAATAATATTGGTGACAGGGATTTAAATGCTATCACCGTTGAGGAAGCAAAAGAGTTTGTGCAGCAATATAATCATATTGCTGAATGGATTAATGAACATCATAGCACAAAGATGGACTATTTCCTCAAAAGCAATCATTTTGAATGGTATCAGAACAAATTTTCAAAAGACGAAATTATTGATAATACCAGACATGTTCTTGAAGAAACTCAAACGAAAGATAGAAATTATACAGACGTGATTCTCGCGTTGGATCATTTGCAGACCAGTTCCACCATCATGAACCCTCTTAAAAAAGAGCAGACAGATATTATGTTTGATATAACAAAAGAATCAAATGGTATGATTGGGGCGGAAGCAAGCGCACTTATTGCACTAAAGTCGGAAGAATTGCGCTCTATGCATCGTTTCATTAAAGCATGTGCTGCAAAGTCACATATGAATGAACCATATGACCGTTATAACGGAGCAGACCCATCCATGTCTGCTTTATATTCTGTGCTGACGGATAATAATAACCCGTTGAAAGAAAAAGAAATGATTCAGCGTCATAAGCAGGTGGCAGATATGCCTGAAAGTATCTTTATTCCAAAACTGGGTGTTGATTTTGAAATGCAGCATCTCAAAGAAGCGCATCAGTTTGTTGACAAATTTGACGAACTGACCAAACCTTTATTAGCTGAAAAATTTGCAGGGGTGGCGCGTTGATGCCAGATTATGCTTATAAAGAATATGAAGAGCAGATTTTTCGTATATTGTTAGGAGCGTCTGTGATTGAGCATCAGGTGGAAATATACCGCAAAGGCAAAGGGTTTGTACCATTCGAAAACGCAACATTGGTGTTGATGCGTGGTTATGATGTTTCGGAAAAGCAGGCAAAACAGCGCATCGCCAATCAGATTATTCGGCGTTAGCCTTTCTGCAATTCCAGTTGCTGCTCTAATTTTCCTTCATGCTGATGGTCATGAGTTGTGAATGTTGGAGTTTGCTGCGTGTTTCTGTTAAATATCAGATCAATATTTCTACCTGAAAACGCATTATCCAGCATTGGAATTGCCGTTTCGCTGGGTTGCTGAGCGTTCAGCAGGGTGCATTCATCCTTGCATATATGCTCGGCTAATTCTTTTTTGTCGGCATCAGGCAGATTTGCATAATCCATCTGCATATTCAGTAGGGACTGCTGGAATGACACTCCACTATCAAATAAAGCAAGGGTCTGAATTAATGCATCAGTGCTATATTGAACGTCAGAGAAAGACTGATTGATCTGCGCTGTTTCCAGAAAGCCTTCTTGTTTATAATAATCCAGCTTATCCAGCATATCTCCTACATTGCAGTCTTCTCCTGCAATCTGATGCATGACGTGCTTGCACGGTTCTGGCAATGCCGCAAATGCTTTTTGCGCCATCTTGCCCAGTGCGATTTTTTCTTCCTCTACGTAACGTGCTGCCGTATCAATAAATTCCTGAGCAGTGATGGAGCCATTGCTAAGAGATGATATAGTAGCTGGCAGCCATGCATGTTGCACATTGTGGTTGTCACGCAGATCAAGCAGATCACTCGTGACAGACTGTAATGCTGCATTGCCTGAATTTTCTGAAATAACCTGCAAGGTATTGAGAGAATCAGAAATCAGTGATTCAGTGCGGTCAAACACACCACGCATGGCGCTATTATTCTGAATCATATATTGCAGCGTAAACAACCCGTTGAGCATATCGTCATTTTGCACCAGTCGGGTAGTATTATCTGCAACGGCATTTTGCGCGGAAACATCCAGATGTTCAAATTCTATGATATTGCGCTGCTGCAGAGCAGTGGAAATATGAGATGCTTCAACAGGTTGTGATAGTTCAGTTGCAGCGATTTCTTCTGCCACTTCGCCTGCCTGCGTTTCTTTTTCATCTGTTTCATCCAGCGCTTCATTAATAGCAGCATTGCGCGGAATGCTCATGGCTTTGGTGAGCGCTTTGCCATCTCCAGAAGATAACGCACCGCTAATGCCTGTTTTCAGTGCAGATAAGGTGGCAACATTTGCCAACATTTCGCCGCGCTGGTCTGCTGGAGCCTGACTGATTTCTTCCAGCAAATCCTGTATCTGCCCGTCAATCACTGCCAGTGCCTGTTCCGCTTCTGCGCGTTCACCTGCATCAATAAAGGCGGCTTCATCACGCGGTGCTTCCTGCGGCAATTCTGGGGAGGATTGTGTCAGCAAGGCTTCTGCCTGCTGCGCTGCTTCAGGGGTCGGTGTAGTCATATTCGTTACTGCGGCAATATGTGACGGCATATTAATTATAATACCAGTTTTTTACGTGTCATGCGTGACGTTTTTATGAAGATATGTCTGCGTCTGAATATCCCTGAAAATATAATAAAGTGCGCAAATCCGTATGATTAATAGATGCATTCGCATGGTGCTGCAAAAATGGTTTGGCGTAATATGCCACTCCAAGCGACGCTGCTTCGATCATATCCTTATCATTTGCACCATCTCCTACAGCCAGTGTGAGCGAAATATCAGTCTGGCGCACCATGCAGGCTTTATGCAGATAATTCTTCTTGGATTCGCTATGTAAAATAGGTGGGATGACGCGCCCCGTCAGCACGCCATCTTCGAAATGCAGTTCATTGGCATGATGTGCATCAAAACCAACAGCCTCTGCCACATGCTCCGTAAAGTAAGTGAAGCCACCAGACACAAGCATGGTAAACGCCCCATGATTGCGCATGGTTTGCACCAGTGCCGTTGCCCCTTTGTTCACTTTAATGCGCTCCTGCCAGACCTGTTGCAGCACCTCTTGCTTAAGCCCTTTGAGCAGTGCCACACGCTCCGTTAAAGACTGGCTGAAGTCCAGCTCTCCTGCCATAGCGCGTTCCGTAATCGCACTGACCTGGTCTTTCACGCCTACAATATCTGCCAGTTCATCAATACATTCCTGCCCTATTATGGTGGAATCCATATCACTGATAAGAATTTTCTTTTTTCGGTGCGTCTCTGGTTGCACGCAATAATCCGCTTTTGCTGCGTCCATAGCGGTAAGATTCCTGATATCACCTGCAACATCATAGGCATGATTATTGCTCAGCGTTGTAATGCGCATTGCATCTGGCAATGAAAGCAGCTTGCGCAGCTCGCTTTCAGTGGTGGGGTGTGAAAATACGCAGGTGGTAATATTGGTCATAGTCATTCTTGAGTCTGAGATTAATCTGATGTATGTGTAATCAGATTTAAGACAACACGCAAGCGAACAGACCATGCTCAGCCCCGAATTTCATATTATACTGCCTATCACACTAACTATTTTAATGAGCATTGCCCTGCTTTGGGATGCTGCAAGTTTTCGCATTCCCAACTGGGTGAATGGGCTGATATTACTGCTCTATCCTATCAGCTATATATTGTTTGATACGCAGGCAGACTGGTTGATGGCGCTGGCGGGGTTTGGCGCGGTCTTTGCGATAGGGTACGTCATATTTGTCTTTAACATTATGGGCGGTGGTGACGTGAAAATGCTGGCAGTCTGCGGGTTGTGGCTGGAATTCAGCATGGCGCTGGCACATTTTATCATTGGTGTTGCGCTGCTTGGGGGCGTGTTAAGCATCCTGTTAATTCTGGGTCGCCCATCTGTTGCTTTTGCAGCGTCACGCATGAAAAAACAACCGCAGATTCCAAGAGTGTTAAGCTATGGTGAGCCAATACCTTACGGCATTGCAATTGGTCTGACCTTCATTATTATGACATGGAAAGATTTGATTCCTGCGTTGCGCTATGCAGGATAATAAGATCGTTCTTGAGGCAGAGCCGAGAGACAATAATCAGCGGGTGGACAAGTTCATTTCGCATCATACGGAACTGTCCCGACAGCGTGTGCAGCAGCTTTTAAAGCAGGAAGCTATAATATGTGATGGCGCGCTGGTGACGCAGCCTTCTGGCAAAGTGAAACAGGGGCAGATATATCATATAAGAATACCTGAAGTGCAGCAGGTAGATATTCTGCCAGAACAAATTCCGCTGGATATTCTGTTTGAAGATGAAGATGTGCTGGTGATCAACAAACCAGCAGGCATGGTGGTGCATCCTGCAGCAGGGCATAGCTCAGGGACATTGGTGAATGCGCTTATGTATCATTGCAAAGACAGCCTTTCAGGCATTGGCGGGGAAGCACGCCCTGGTATTGTGCATCGACTGGACAAGGACACAAGCGGGCTGATGATGGTGGCAAAGAATGATCATGCGCATCAGCATTTATCTGCGCAGTTGAAAGACCGAAGCCTCTCTCGCACCTATCATGCGTTTATCTGGGGTGCGGTGCAGCCTATGGAAGGCACGATTAATGCCCCGCTTGCCAGAAACCCGCGTGACCGCAAGAAAATGGCAGTGGTGGAGGGGGGCAGGGAGGCGATCACCCATTACAGCACATTAAAGCATTTTGTGCATGGGGCAGTGTTTGCTTCACATATAGAATGCAGATTGCAAACAGGACGTACTCATCAGATACGGGTGCATATGGCGCATAAAAACGCAGCTTTAATCGGGGACGCTGATTATGGCTATAACGCCAGAAAAAAAGTGAATATGTATAAGCTGCCTGCTTCAGACGCACTGAACATAATCACAGAATTTCCGAGGCAAGCGTTGCACGCACGCCATATTAAATTTATTCACCCTTCCAGCAATGAACCTATGGATTTTTTATCCGATATTCCAAATGATATGAAAACATTAAGTGCAGCATTGCACAACATCGCTGAATCTATGTGAACTAATGTAAATGAAGGATGAGTAACTTGCGTTAAAAGCAAATTTACGCTACATTCGCACAGAACAATGAGGAATGAATATATGACAGAACGTTTTTCTCTTCCCGCTTTATCTGCCGAATCTGGAATGCAGAAATATATGGCAGAAATCAAGAAGTTTCCTATTTTAGAAGCGGAAGAAGAATATATGCTGGCCAAAAGCTGGGCAGAACATGGGGATTATGACGCAGCACACAAGCTGGTTTGCTCTCATCTGCGTCTTGTTGTGAAAATTGCGAATGGATATAAAGGTTATGGGTTGCCACACACGGAATTAGTGTCTGAAGGCAATATTGGGCTGATGCAGGCAGTCAAAAAATTTGATCCTGAACGTGGTTTCAGATTATCAACATATGCTATTTGGTGGATTAAAGCATCCATTCAGGAATTTGTGTTGCGCTCATGGTCTATGGTGAAAATGGGTACGAGTGCATCCCAGAAAAAATTATTTTTTAACCTGCGCAAAATGAAAAAGCAGATTAATGCCATTGAAAATAATCTGACACCTGAGCAAGTGACGCAGATTGCAGAAGAACTTGAAGTTTCTGAAAAAGATGTTCTGGCAATGAACACGCGCATGACTGCGAATGACCAGTTCTTAAACACTAAAGTGGGTGATGAAGACAAAAACGAATTGATTGATCTGCTGGAATCTGGTGAGCCAAATCAGGAAGATATGCTCGCAGAATCTCAGGAATTAAATTATAAACGCGAGATTTTTTCGGAAGCGATGGATGAGCTGAATGATCGTGAACAACATATTATTCGTGAACGGCGTTTGTCAGAAAAGCCTTCAACATTGGAAGATTTGAGCAAGATTTATAATATTTCTCGTGAACGTGTGCGTCAGATTGAAGCACGTGCTATGGAAAAACTGACTGAAACAGTATCAAGCCGTAAATTATTAACCTATCAAGGCTGATTTTCGTTATTGAAACATTAATTAGGTTTTGTTAATCTGATTTAATGAAACTCTATATCATGCGTCATGGTGAATCAATGGCCACACTCGACCCTACATTATATGGTCGCGCTGACCCTGTTAATGTGCCTGTGTCCGAATGGGGGCATGAACAGGCGCTGGAATCTGGTCAGGCATTGAAAGGGCATTTTGATGCTATTGGTCTGGAAGATGTGAAACCCACTATATATTTCAGCACCCATCACCGTATCGCACAGACAAAAGACGCATTAATTGAAGGGCTTGGAGCTGATGTGGAAGTGACGGCTATAGCAGAGCCATTATTGGTGGAGCGTCATCATGGCGAATTTGATGGGCTGAATTCGCAGGCACAGGAAGCCTATAACAAAGAAATTTTCGATAAACTGCATTATGGGTCTTCTGAGGAGCGCTATACCACCAAAATGCCTGGCGGAGAATCACTGCAGGATGTGGCTGATCGGCTGGACGCATTTCTGGATAAGGTGCGCGATACGCATCAGCCAGATGATGTAGTGATTATAGTCACGCATGGCGGCAACTGCACCTCTTTAGAGCAGAAAATCAATCATGCTAAAGCCAGCTGGATCGAACCAAAATTCGATGTTCCTAAAACAGGAGATATTATTGAAGCAGATACAGATTTGCTGAAGCCAGCCCCTTCAGAAACGATAATAGATGGGAAGCAACGTCCAAAGCATCTACCAAAAAATTATAAGTCACAACCGCATGGTCAGTGGGACGAAGCACATTTACTGAAGGATGAGTTTCAGTCAGTCCAGCGATAATGGTTGCGGAGCAGGGAAGTCTGTTTCCACACCAAAGTAAAACCATTCTGAGCCAATCGCATAATCCGTCTGGGTCTTGGGCAGTACAATGACACCATCTTCCACGGCAACAATCACGCTGCCATTGTCATATTGCGCAATCACTTCACCTTGCTGCACTCTATCCATATGTTTATAGGGTTTTGAAAGCACGCCATCATATTGTTTATAATGCACGGAGCGCATTTTGATGGCATGTTGCGCCTGCAGATTCACCGTCTCAAAAACAGGCTGAATCAGATTGGCAAATGCCATGCTGCGCAATATGGCTTCTTCACCAATGGCTGCATTGTCCTTATTATGGTGATGTCCACATTCAATAGTCACCGCAATGCCAGCTTTCTTTTTTGCTCTCGTATAGTCCGTCGTGCCGATGCTGGCGCGTTTTTGTTCTTCGGAGGCATGTTCATCTCCAAATGCTTCTGCCCAGCCATAAATATGATGAGACACACCCAGCGCCCTCGCAAAATCAATCTCGCGCTGGCTGCTCGTGCCAATAAATGCAAAAGCACCTCCCTGAGACTGATAAGAATGAATATCCAGCAGAATATCGGCATCTTCAAGGAAGTTGCATAAAATAGGATCGAGCGAATCCTCATAATATTGGTGTTGTTCTTTGGGGTAAAAATGGCGGTTTAAATTGCGTTCTACAAAACGTGTTTTTTGTGCATATGCCCATGGGTTGCAAATGGGAACAAATGTTACTTTGCCTTGTTTCAGCGTCACCTCGCCAGATCGCATTTTGTCAATCACACTATAAATAGCCTGCGGGCCGCAATATTCATTGCCGTGAATGGCACCAAACACCACTAAATGCTCGCCAGAGATTGTTGATTGAAAGGTTACAGATTCTATTGTCATATTGCCGTGTTTTTGCTTGATTTATGGTGTGGAGTTGCTATGTTCCTTCCTCTGGCCGGATAGCAAAGTGGTAATGCCGGGGACTGCAAATCCTCTATTCGGCGGTTCGATTCCGCCTCCGGCCTCCAGAATTTCACTCTTCCCTGTTCATTAACAATGCTGCCTGTGCGGCGGCAAGACGTGCAATAGGCACGCGATATGGTGAGCAGGACACATAATCCAGCCCTGTTTTCTGGCAAAAACGAATGGATGCAGGGTCACCACCATGTTCACCACATATGCCCAGTTTAATATCTGCCTGTGTTTCCTTTGCGCGCTCTACCGCTATTTCAATCAACTGACCGACACCATTAATATCAAGTGATGCAAAAGGGTCTGCTTCCAGCAATCCTGCTTTTTTATAATGTCCAATGAAACTGCCCGCATCATCACGCGACATGCCAAAAGTGGTTTGCGTTAGGTCATTTGTGCCAAAGCTGCAGAATTCCGCCAGTTCTGCAATTTCTCCAGCGCGAAGGCACGCGCGCGGCAGTTCAATCATCGTGCCGACATGATATTGCAGCATGGCATTATGTTGTGAAAAGACCTGCGCCGCCACATCATCAATAATCTTTTTAATAAATTCGAATTCCGCTTTGCTCACCACTAAAGGCACCATAATTTCAGGTGTAATGGTGTCACCATCCTCCTTCATCACCAGTAATGCTGCTTCTAAAATAGCGCGGGTCTGCATCGCATATATTTCAGGATAGGTCACCGCCAGGCGACATCCGCGATGCCCCAGCATAGGGTTAGTTTCCTGCAACGCTTTGGCACGCTCACGTATGCGCGTAATGGAAATGCCTGCAATATCTGCCACTTCCTGCATTTCCTCATCAGTATGTGGCAAAAATTCATGCAATGGCGGGTCAAGCAGGCGAATGGTCACGGGCAGTCCGCGCATGGCTTTGAACAATGCCACAAAATCTGCGCGTTGGATGGGCAGCAAAGCCTGCAGCGCATGTTCGCGCTGTTCCAGTGTTTCTGCCAGAATCATTTCACGCATAGGAATAATACGCTCACCTTCAAAAAACATATGTTCGGTGCGGCACAGCCCAATGCCCTCCGCGCCAAAATGGCGGGCGGTGGTGGCATCATGTCCATTATCTGCATTAGTGCGGATGCGCATGGTGCGCGTCTCATCTGCCCATTGCATCAACTGGTTGAAATCACCTGATAAATCTGGCTGCTTTGTTTTTACCTCACCTAAAATCACTTCGCCAGTGCCGCCATCGATCGTCACCAGATCATATTCTTTCAAAGTGTAAGTGCCAATGCGGACTGTTTTGTTTTTATAATCTATCTGCAATGCACTTGCACCGCAAATGCAGGGTTTTCCCATGCCGCGAGCCACCACAGCGGCGTGGGAAGTCATACCGCCACGCGCGGTGATTATGGCCTGCGCAGAATGCATTCCCTGAATATCTTCAGGGCTGGTCTCTACCCGCAGCAAGATGACCTTTTCTTCCTGCTTTGCAAGCCGCTCTGCATCATCTGAAGAAAACACAATTTTGCCAGATGCTGCACCAGGGGAGGCGGGCAGCCCGCGCGTCAGCACGGTTTTCGTTGCATCACTATCCAGCGTGGGGTGAAGTAGCTGATCCAGCATAAGCGCATCCACCCGCAGCAATGCTTCTTCTTTGCTGATGATACCTTCATTCGCCATATCCACCGCAATTTTTACTGCGGCCTGCGCCGTGCGTTTGCCTGTGCGCGTTTGTAGCAACCAGAGTTTATTATTCTGCACGGTAAATTCAATATCCTGTACATCACGATAATGCATTTCCAGCTTGTCGAATGTGCCCGTCAACTGGGCATAAACTTCAGGCATGGCTTCCTGCATGGAAGGCAATTCATTATCCGCTTTTTTAGTGAGCGGTTGAGGAGTGCGAATGCCTGCCACCACATCTTCGCCCTGTGCATTAATTAAAAACTCACCGTAATATTCTTTTTCCCCTGTGGAAGGATTGCGTGTGAATGCCACGCCTGTAGCGCAGTCATCCCCCATATTGCCGAACACCATTGCCTGCACATTCACTGCCGTTCCCCAACTTTCGGGGATGTTGTTCAACTCGCGGTAAGTGATGGCACGTTTATTCATCCATGATGAAAACACTGCCTCAATCGCGCCCCAAAGCTGTGCATGGCAGTCCTGCGGGAAGGGTTTTTGCAGCACTTCTTCCACTTTTTCTTTGTATAAATCCACCAGTTCACGAAGTGCATCAGCGTCCAGATCCGTATCTGTTATCGCGCCGCGTTCCAGCTTCATATTTTCCAGAAGATCTTCAAAATAATAATGATCCACGCCCAGCACCACATCACTATACATCTGAATGAAACGACGGTAGCTATCATAGGCAAAGCGCGCATTATTACTTTTCGCTGCCAGCCCTTCCACGGTTGCATCATTGAGACCCAGATTCAACACTGTGTCCATCATGCCAGGCATGGACGCACGTGCGCCTGAGCGCACGGACACCAGCATTGGGTTTTCCACGCTTCCAAAGGTGGCACCGACCTGACGTTCCATAATGGCAATACCTTCGCTGACATGCTGGCGGACGGATTCGGGCAATGCGTTGCCAAGTTTGAAATATTCAAGGCAGACTTCGGTGGCGATAGTGAAACCAGGTGGAACGGGAAGCCCTAATGAACTCATCTCAGCAAGGTTTGCGCCTTTGCCACCCAACGTGTTTTTCATGGAAGCGTCACCATCTGCTGTGCCATCCCCAAAATAATACACATGTTTGATTGCTGTTTCAGGGGTGGTTTTGTGCAAAGCGGTCATAACGCGTCTTCCTCAGAGGTTAGATTTGCCTTTAATATAGGTCAGAATCACTGCGTTCTCCAGCATTATTTGCGAGTGACTTAACCTTCCAGCGCTGTAAAATCTGCTGTTTCCTGACATAAATTGCGCAACATAGCGAGCAGGTTCAGGCGATTTTCCCGTATGGCGGGGTCATCATCATTCACCATGACCGTATCAAAGAAATGGTCAAGCGGAGTGCGAATGCGTGACATGGTCTGCATCGCATCCATATATTCTTCTTTTTTAATGTGCTTTTCATACGGACTTTTGGTGATGCATAAGGCTTCATGCAGCGCTTTTTCAGCTTCTTCTTTCAATAAGGATTTGCGCACATTTCCTTCATATGTCTCATCATCCTTTTCTTCTTCCTTGCGCAGAATATTATATGCACGTTTGGTAGCGATCATGATGTTTGCGCCATCATCACTATCCAGAAAGGCCTGCAAGGCTACAGCACGCTGGATGATGCGCATAATGTCATCGTCACCATTGGCAATCACCGCGTCAATCACATCATGACGGATATTATCTGCACGCAATGCCACTTTCAGCCGTTCGATAATAAAATCGAAGACCTGTTTTTCCAGTTCATCCTGTTTGCCTTTCAGCGGCTGTGTTGCCTTGTTCAACGCAGCATGAAGGCGAATGCGCAGGCGGTGTTCGCGGATGATGCGGATGATGCCAAGTGCAGCGCGTCGCAGAGCAAATGGGTCTTTTGAACCAGTCGGTGCTTCGCCCACACTGAACAAGGTAACCAGAGAATCCAGCTTATCTGCCAGAGACAATGCTATTGCCTCAGGCGCATCGGGCACTGCGTCATTCGCACCCACTGGCATATAATGTTCGGCAATGGCTGTTGCCACGGCTTTGTCCTCACCCTGCGCTTTGGCATAATACCGTCCCATAATGCCTTGCAATTCTGGAAACTCGCCCACCATGCCTGTGCCCAAATCCGCTTTGCAGAGTTTAGCAGCGCGGATGACGTGGGTAATGTTGGCATGTGGCACAAACACGGCAAGAAATCCTGCTAACGGTTCAATGCGTTCCACCTTGTCTGCCACACTACCCAGCTTTTTGTGGAAAATGATAGCATCCAGCTTGTCTGCCCATCTATCCAGCTTCTTTTTGGTGTCCTGCTCATAATAAAACACACCGTCATCCAGCCGTGCGCGCAAAACACGCTCATTTCCAGCACGGATTTTTTTTCCCTGATCTGGCGCGTCAATATTGGCAATCGTCACAAAATTTGGCGCGATGCGTCCATCTTTAAAAGTGGTCGCAAAATATTTTTGATGATGGCGCATTTCCAGCACCAGCACTTCAGGCGGCAATTCAAGATATTTTCCATCAATTGACCCCATGATGGCGCGTGGATGTTCCACCAGACCTGTCACTTCTTCCAGCAACCCTTCATCATTTTTAATGTGCAGATTTTTTTCACTGGTAACATCCAAAAGCTGCTGCGCAATCTGTTCTTTGCGCACCTGACGACATGCCACCACATGATGGTCTTTCAATATCGCTTCATACTGCTCAGGCGAATGAATGGTGATTTCCCCATCAGACATGAAACGATGTCCTTCAGTCACATTAGATGCGGTGATGTGATGCCACTGAACGGGCACAACATCGCTATCAATGATGCACAAAATGCGGCGAAGCGGACGCACCCATTGCGCATCAAAGTCGCTCCAGCGCATGGATTTTTGCCAGTGCATATTGTTAATTACATCTTCAAGCAATGGAATCAGCGCATCTTTAGTGCTTTGTCCTTTTTCCTGTTTGACTGCAAAATAGACTTCATCTTTGCCAACCGTGCGCACTTCCAGATCATCTTTTTTCACTCCAGCAGAAGTGCAAAACCCTTCCACAGCTTTTGGTGGAGCGCCCACTTTGGGGCCTTTGCGCTCTACTATGCGGTCTGGTTGTGCATTTGGCAGGTCTTTTACCCACAGCGCCAGACGGCGCGGCGTGGAGTATGGCTGTACTTTCCCATGTTCCAGACGTGCTTCCTTCAACGCTTCTGTCATCAGCGTTTCAAGTTGCGCTATAGCTTTTGCCTGCATACGCGCTGGCATTTCTTCGCTAAACAGTTCAAACAGTAAATCCGCCATAGGTTACGCCACAATCTCATTTTTGTTATTTAGTTGTACCACTGTCGGTTCAAAACTTTTGGCGGTGGTTTCATCCATGCCAGCAAACGCGCAGATAATCACCAGATCACCCTTTTGCACCAGCCGCGCTGCCGCGCCATTAATAATAATACCTCTTTCGCCGCGCGGCGCTTCTATCACGTATGTGCTGAAACGCTCACCATTATTAATGTTCAGCACGTCCACCCGTTCATTAGGCAGCAGATTGGCTGCATCCATCAAATCACGGTCAATGCCAATGGAGCCGACATAGTTTAAATCACTATCGGTCACCACCGCGCGGTGCAGTTTCGATTTCAATAATGTTAATTGCAAGCCCATTTACGCAGCCTCTTTTTTATCTTCTTTTGTATTCATGCCGAGATAAGCCTCACAGCAGCCTTTCGCCAGCGCACGCACACGCGCAATGTAACTCGCGCGTTCAGTCACGCCAATCACACCGCGTGCATCCAGCAAATTGAACAAATGTGATGCCTGCAGGCAGTAATCATAGGCGGGGAGTGCCAAGCCACGTTGCAAGATTGCATTACATTCTTTTTCCGCATCTTCAAAATGTTTCAGCAACATATCCGTATTTGCGAGTTCAAGATTATAAGTGGACTGCTCCACTTCATTGCGGTGGAACACGTCACCGTAACTCATCACAGGCTTGTTGTTTTCTGCGCTGTTCCATTGCAGATCATAGACATTTTCAACCCCCTGAATATACATTGCCAAACGTTCAATGCCGTATGTTAATTCACCTGTTACGGGTTTGCATTCAAACCCGCCAACCTGCTGAAAATACGTGAACTGCGTCACTTCCATGCCGTCACACCAGACTTCCCAACCCAAGCCCCATGCGCCGAGCGTTGGGCTTTCCCAATCATCTTCCACAAAGCGGATGTCATGGGTTTTCAGGTCAATGCCGAGTGCTTCCAGTGAGCCAAGATAAAGCTCCTGAATATTCTCTGGTGACGGCTTCAGCACCACCTGAAACTGATAATAATGTTGTAGACGGTTTGGGTTTTCACCATATCGCCCATCAGTAGGTCGGCGCGAGGGCTGCACATATGCCGCGTTCCACGGCTTATCATCCAGCGCGCGGAGCGTGGTGGCGGGGTGAAACGTACCCGCGCCCACCTGCGCATCATATGGTTGCACAATCAGGCAACCTTGTTTTGCCCAATAATGTTGAAGGGTAAGGATAATATCCTGAAATGCGAATGGGGTCTTGCTCATGCCTTAGATATAGCGGAAAAAGGGCAGGGGTGACAAGTCTTAAAGAGAGCTTATGCTATTTCTTCACTTGCCAGCATCATTTGCGGGTTTTCGGGGTCGAAGCGGACGTAAATATCGTCATCAACGGCGTAACGGCTGTAGGTCTGTTCATTCACGCGGAGTTTGCTCATCAGCAAATCTGAATTGTTCATCAGCACGTTAATATGCAGGAAATGCTGTGCTTCCCCTTTGACTATCGTATCTGATTTCTCCGTGATGTTGGCAATGGCTTCCACACCTTTTTCACGCAGTCGTTCAGCTGCTCGCTGTTTTGGCTTTTTCTTATCCAGATTCAAAATGACAAAGACTATGGCAGCAAAAAGCAGGAGATATTTTAACATAAAATTACCAGATTATTTTCGTCATTCTGAGCGCAGTGAAGATTCCACAGCGCAGCTTGCGTCTGGCGGAAAGATGGATCCTTCACTGCGTTCAGGATGACGTAATTTTGAATTATGTGGTAAAATCAGCATATTACTTTCCAGCGCTCTCCAGCTTTTCTTCATACCATGTCTCACCAATGGCAATCTTCTCGCGTCCTTTGCTGATTCTCCAGTCGTTAGTGTCACGAAGGGAATAAATGCACCCGCAATATTGCTGGGCGTAAAATTCTTCTTCTTTCGCAATTTCATACATGCGCGCACCGCCACCGTCTTTGCGCCAGTTATATGTCCAGTATTCCACGTCTTCAAACATATCGGCTGCTTTCACGCCACAATCATTAATCTGTTCCATGTTCTTCCAGCGTGAAATGCCAAGCGAGCTGGTGAAGACCTTGAAGCCATGTTCTTTTGCATAGAGCGCAGTGCGCACAAAGCGCATATCAAAACACATGGTGCAACGCACGCCGCGCTCTGGCTCGCGTTCCATGCCGCGCGCTCGGGCAAACCAGTCCTGTACGTCATAATCTGCGTCTATAAACGGAATGCCAAGTTTTTCAGCATAACGAATATTTTCCTGCTTACGCAGTTCATATTCTTTTTTGGGGTGAATATTGGGATTATAAAAGAAAATGGTCAGATTCAGTCCTGAATCTGCCATTTTCTCCATCAATGGCCCTGCGCAAGGCGCACAGCAGGAATGCAACAAAATATCCTTTTCACCATTCGGTGCTTCAAATTCGTCTGTCTTGCTCATGGCTTACTTTGCTTTCGCTGCTTCTTCCACGCGCTTGCGCAGGTCAGATTCTTCCACAGCATGTGGCACTGGTTCATCCCCAATCACCAAAAACGGCGTGCCACGCACAGCGAGCTTGTTGCCGAGGTCTTTCACAGTGGCTAATGCTTCATTATATTTCGGTTTTGCCAGTTCTTTTTCCAGCGCATCACGTGAAACGCCCACTTCTTTGGCATAATCAAAGGCGGTTGCCACATCAATCTTGCCGCCATGCAGCATCATTTTCTTGTGGAACTCATAATATTTCTCAGGCGCAAGTGCGTTTAGCGCCAGCCCAAGACGCGCCAGCTTTTCAGATTCTTCACCAAAAATCGGAAATTCTTTGAAGATGATGTTCACGTCAACATTGTCATCCTGCACGAGCGCGTCCAAAGACTTGAACATATATTTGCAAGCCGAGCAATTATAATCAAAAAACTCAACAATCGTCACGCCACTTTTGCCTTCTTTCGGGTCAATCTCCTGTCCAAAAATCAGGTTTTTATGGTCTTTCACTGCCATGCGTTGCAGCTTTAACCCTTCATCCTGCGCTTGTTTTTGATATGCCACCATCACTTCCTGAATGATGGAAGGATTCGCAATCAGATATTCCCGCACCAGTTCGCCCAGTTCTTCTTTCTGTACAGGCTCTGCTGCTGCCTGAAAAGATGCCAGTGCTACTGCGCTACTGAATAATAATGATGTGGCAAGTGTGCGAATCTGCATAAATAATCTCCAAATGTGAATCAAAGTTAGTATAGACCAGATGTGTTTTTATGTCATCAGACAATTATTTTTGCACGCACTATACACAAGGTTACATTTAGAAGTTGTTGAAATTAGTGTGTTACCACTTGGTTTTTATATGAGATACAACTTCTTCTGGTAGATTTCTCATTGAAGCTGTATTATCAGTAGAATTAACAATATATAGCTTATCATTATTATCTATATGACCAGCTAGGTAATGACAGGCTTCTTCAGCACTATAATTACTATCAACATACCAAAAAGATTCAGTAATTTTTGCCCAACTACCAAGTTCTTTAATTTTAGATATAAGAGTCTGATAGTTTTGCCCAGGATTTATTAGATCATAAGAAATATGTAGATTATTAGCCATAAAAACTCCAATTTTATAAATGGTTATGATAAATAAATAGGCACGCTGTTGTATATTACAAGAGTAATATGTAAAATATTTAGCGATTTTAGATTTTTCTAATTAGCAGCTATCATTTCCATAAACTAAAACACACTCTCATCCTCATCTTCACGTTCTTTCAACTGCTGCGCAAAGCGTTTCAAATCCTGCAGGCGTGGTGTGTCTTCGCTTAATGCGCCCAGCTCTTTTTCTGCGCGTTCAATGTGCATGTTCAGCGCTTCCGTGTCACTGCTGAGTGCTGCAAGTTCTGCCAGTGCCAGTTCGGCTTTGCCAATGTTGCCCGCGCGCCCTTCGGCAATGGAGAGTCTGCGCCATGATTGATGATAGGTCGGGTCTTTACGGACGGACACGGCAAGCTGGCGCAGCGCTTCCTTGTTGGTTGCCTGCGTGTTGGCGGCAAGCAGTGCATCTGCATAATCACTTTGAATCAATGCGGAATCTGGCGCATAGTTCAGCGCAGTTTTATAAGCTGCGATCGCATCCTCCACCTTGCCTTGCTGCAACAAAATATGTCCGCGTAATTCATGCATATATGGGTCTTTTGGTAAGGCTTCCTGCAGCAGGGCAATTTCCTCCATCGCACGTTCGTCCTGCGCGCGTTCGGAATATGCAATAGCGCGTGCGATCAGGGCAGGGGGGGAGGTGTCTGATTTGGGATAGGTACGGAAAGTTTCACCATTTTGATCCAAAAAACCCACCAATTTCGCGCGGATGCGTTGATGGCGCTGCTGCATCTGTTCAGAAAGCGTATTGTCTTTATATGGCGAATCATCAAGATGCGCACGAATATGCTCTATGCGTGATTGTGAGAGCGGGTGTGTTCTTGCGTAAGCATCAGCATTTGCACCAATGGCGCGTTTTTCTTCACGGCGCAGGCGTTCAAACATGGCAATCAGTCCTGCACTGCTCAGTTCATTAGCATCAAAATATGACAAGGCAGCTTGGTCTGCTGCCTGCTCATTGCTGCGGGTATAGGACAAAATTCCCCGCGTGCTTGCATGGTTTCCTGCTGCAATGATGCCTGCGCCTGCCTGTCCGCCCCCTGCGGCAATGACAGCTGCACCTGCAATATATGACAAAATAGACCCGATCTGCGCATGTTTAAAGGCATCCTGCCCGCGTAGCAAATGCCCCCCTGCAATATGCCCTGTTTCATGCGCAATCACGCCGAGCAACATTTCAGGCGTTTCAGTTTCGGTAATCAACCCCGTATGCAAAAACATATTCGCGCCACCTGCCACAAAGGCATTAATCGCGCCGTCCTGCACGATGAACATGCGCACTTGTGATGGGTTCAGCCCTGCTGCGGAATATATCGGGGTGGAAAGTTCCTGCAGATAATTCTCAATTTCAGCATCACGAATCATGCCTGCATGGCTGATGCTTGGCATTAAGAGCGCCAGCGCGCCACACACCGCAACGGTTTTTCGAGTTAGTCTCTTGATAATATTCGTAAATTGTTGCATATATAGGCATCCTTAACAGCGTCATAATAACATATAGGCACAAAATATGAAAACTGCAACGCGCGGCAACATCCGCCCTTTTGAAGTGATGGAAGCATTCAGGCAAGCGGCTCTTTGGGAAGAGCAGGGCAATAATGTGGTGCATCTCTCCCTTGGGCAACCTGGCTGCAAGCCTCCGCAAGGAGTGCTGGAGCATGTGACGGCTGAATTGCAACGCACCTCTTTGGGATATACGGATGCATGTGGGTTGCCTGCGCTGCGCGAGCGTTTGTCTGAGTATTATAAAGACACATATAATATTGACGTAGCGAAAGAACAGATATTTATTACTGTGGGCTCGTCTGCGGCATATTTCCTCACCCTGCTTTCTGCTTTTGATGAAGGTGACAGAATTGCGATTGCGCGCCCGTGTTACCCCGCTTACCCTAATATGATGGAAGCGCTGGGGGTTACGCCTGTGTTCATTGACGCAAAAGAAGAAGACGGGTTTCAGCCCACAGTGGAACTGCTGAGCGAGGTAGGGGATGTGGACGGATTGCTGATTGCCAGCCCATCCAACCCCACGGGCAGCGTGCTTTCACCGAAGCAGCTAAGAGAATTGTCAGATTACTGCGCTGAGCAGAATATTCGTATTCTCTCCGATGAAATTTATCATCACGTGACGTATGAAAATGCTGAATTTGACACGATGGCACGCATGAATGACAATGCCGTGATTTTAAACAGTTTCTCAAAATATTTTCTGCTGCCTGGTTGGCGCTTGGGCTGGGCTGTTGTGCCAAAGGATTTGGTGCGATCTTATGAATCCTTGCTGCAAAGTTTCTTCATTTCTCCGCCTGCCATTGCGCAGCAGGCGGCACTGAAAACCTTTGACCATCTGGATGAGATGAGAGACGTGGTGGCAGGCTATGCCAAAAACCGTGACGTGCTGAAAGCCACGCTGGAAGAACTCGGCTTTACAGGACTCAACAATGCGCAAGGCGCGTTTTACCTGTATGCCAACATCACCAATTTCAGCCGTGACAGCAAGCAATTCTGTAAGGATATGCTGCATGAAGCGAATTGCCAGGATTGGATTTTGACCAGAAAAACGGTGCGGATTATGTGCGCTTTTCTTTCTGTGGTGATGCAAAAGATATACACTCTGCCTGTGAACGTTTACAAAATTGGATGGGTGCGCGTCAGGCTATGGCATCGTAGCATTTTATTTGCTATACTATCTTCATGTTATTTGGAAGAAACCGAGAAAAACGAGAACGTGCCACCAACCCCTCATGGCTGAAATGGATGGTGGCAGTGTTTATTGCCTATGCCATCTTCACAAACTATACGAACAGAAAAGAACGTGTGGTGGATAATCGTGATTCGGAAATGCAGCAGGTGCAGAATTCAACTTATGAAGCAGCTGATTTGCAGACATTCACCCTGCCAAATAATGTTAAAGTAACAGGCGAAATTAAAGGACAGGGGCAGACTGCATATTGCGGGATGAAAGCGACTGCGAATATCACCCCTATTCTTGCTGGAAAAGATGGAGATATGGTCACGCAAACAGTGTTTGTGGGCGTGGACACTGAAGAATCTCCGTGGGCAATGGCGCTGCAGGGCATGAAGGAAGGGGGCGTGCGCACTATATCCCTATCTGACAAGGTGGACGAAAAACTGCTTAAAACATCAGAATATAAGCTGGAACTGAAAGACGTTACGCCAGATGCATCTGGCAATGACATGATTGAATATCAGGCATTTGAACGCATCTCAGGCAGAGGCGTGACAGCGCGTTGTGGGCTTGAAGCTGATTTTTCCGTCATCCTGCGTGATGATACTGGTGCGATTGCATATAATTCAGCTATAGATAACAGCGTATTGACAACGGTGATTGGCACGAATGATTTCTTCTATGGGTTGGAGAAAGGATTGCTTGGAATGCAGCCAACAGGCATACGCACACTTATCATTCCACCGTCTCATGTGGCGCTGGGGAACGCGATGCCAGATGCCATGCGTCAGGCAGTGGATGCCAGCAAGATGCAGATTGCAGAAATTACCCTGCACAAAGTGCGCAACCCGAAATTAAATGCCAAGCCAATTACGTTACTGCCAGAGAAAAAAGATACAGAAGCCGCTCCGCAGGAGTGATTTAGAATTGCCATTTTGATGCAACTCCGTTAATCCTTTTTGTGTTTAAAGAATAATACAAACAGGGTTTAGTTTTATGGCAGCGCAAGCGGGCATTATTAAAGGCAACACAGGTGACTGGGAAATGGTGATTGGGCTGGAAGTCCATGCGCAAATCATTTCCAATTCCAAACTCTTTTCAGGCTCACCAACAGATTTTGGTGCAGAGCCGAACCATCATGTATCTTTGGTGGATGCTGCCATGCCAGGCATGTTGCCTGTGATTAACGAAAAATGTGTGGAACAGGCGGTGCGTACGGGCATGGGGTTGAGAGCGCAGATTAATAAAACGTCTATTTTTGACCGTAAAAACTATTTTTACCCTGACTTGCCGCAGGGCTATCAGATTTCACAATTCCTTGATCCTATCGTGGGAAAAGGGATGATTACGGTGGAACTGGAAGATAAAAGCACGAAAGATATTGGCGTAACACGCCTGCATCTGGAGCAGGATGCAGGAAAATCCTTACATGATCATAGTCCAACAGACAGCTATATTGATTTGAACCGTTCAGGCATCGCACTAATGGAAATTGTGTCAGAGCCAGACATGCGCACGCCAGAAGAAGCGGGAGCGTATCTGAAGAAATTGCGCACCATTTTGCGCTATCTCGGCACGTGTGGCGGGGATATGGAAAAAGGTGAGATGCGTTGCGATGCGAATATTTCGGTGCGCAAAGTGGGTGATAAAACGCTTGGCACACGCTGCGAAATTAAAAACCTGAACTCCATTCGCTATGTGATGAAAGCCATTCAGCATGAGGCAGAGCGTCAGGTGGATTTGCTGGAATCTGGTCGGGAAGTGGATCAGGAAACGCGCCTTTATGATGCAAATTTAAATGAAACGCGCACTATGCGTTCCAAAGAAGATGCGCATGACTATCGCTATTTCCCAGACCCCGATTTGCTGCCGCTCGTGCTGCCAGATGCTTTGCTGGAGCGCGTGAAAGAGGAATTGCCAGAACTGCCAGACGACAAAAAAGCGCGTTATGAGCAGCAATATGGCTTAACGCCGTATGATGCATCTGTATTGGTGGCAGACCGTGACACCGCAGCTTATTATGAAGTGGTGGCAGAGAAGGCAGAGCCAAAGCTAGCAGCAAACTGGTTGAGTGGTGAGTTGTTTGCGCGTCTGAACAAGTTAGAAGTAGGCATTAATGATTCTCCTGTCTCGGCGGATGCGTTTGCAGAGCTGGTAAACCTCATTTCCGATGATACGATCTCAGGCAAGATTGCTAAAGACGTGCTGGACAAAATGTGCGAAACAGGCAAAAGCGCGGCGCTTATTGTTGATGAAGAGGGCTTAAAGCAGGTGACAGACACGGGCGAAATTGAAAAAGTGATTGATGATGTGCTTGCCGCTAACCCAGACAAGCTGGAACAATATCGCTCAGGCAAAGATAAATTATTCGGTTTTTTTGTGGGGCAGGTGATGAAAGAGTCTGGCGGGAAAGTAAACCCGAAAGCGGTGAATGAGTTGCTGAAGAAAAAACTTTAAGAGACTGTTCGCTTCGGAATAGAATTAGTATGGTGATCAATATAGGCCAGTAATGTGTCCATATGCACGACCGAGCTGTCATAATTATGCTGTTTGATCTGCTTGGTGATATTGTTGCAGAACAGGTCTTTTTTATTAAAGCACTGTCTGCATTCTTCACGTGCCAGTTTTAGGAATATTCTTACCGCCTCACTATAATTTTCGGGCAGATTGCTGGCGCGATAAAGTGAATTAAAGCCAGATTCTGACGGGTCTGAGAGGAGTTTGCGTGCATTGGCAAGCGGGATGCCAACACGTTTAGCCAAGGCAGATTCAAAAAACACAATCTCACCCAGACACAAAGAACGCAGAATCAGCGAATCGCTCAGGCGGTTGCGTGCGTGCATCTGATTTACAAGCGAGCATATATCATCATCTGTCATCCACGGGCTGATAAAGGTGATGATGGCATTTTCACGAACAGTATTTTCAGAAGTCTCTAACGTTGCACGTGAGAGAAGATGACGCTTTGTCATGTGTTTTTTCAGTCTTTCCAGCACCAGTGAATATAATTTTTCTGCATAGTCAGTCGATATTGCTCCGCGATAAACCATCGCTTCTAAAATATTATGATCATCACGAAATTCACTTAATAAATATCCGTATGTATCATCTGTCACATTAGCTTTTTTGTTATCCAGCACTGACATGATCACAGGTTTGTGATGTGTTTTAACCAGTGCGTTTGAGACGGTAGAGGAAAGGTTTTTGCGCTTGCTGATAGCCACCAGATTTTTTACGTTCTTGGTTTCTTTAATAAATTCCAGCAGATCATCATCATATAAGGCAGGGGAATGTTCCAGAATTTCTTTTGCAATGTCATAATGGTCATGCGCTAAAGCAGTGATAACATCATGCGGTGCTTGTGGATTATGTTTTAGTTCCTGCGCAAGTGCAAGACGCACCACTTTTTCGGTATCTTGCAATAATAGTCTGAAAATTTCTACTGCTGTTTTGCTTGAACGTGGCGTAAAGCTGCATTGATGGTTATATTCACGCGCTACCTTCTGAGCCACTTCAGCACGTGTCTGTGCTGATTGTTCGCGAACCAAAAGGTGAATATCATTGTAGCTGAGTGTCATAACCGTATATTTGCTGTATTGTTTTATTTTACGTGGTAGCCGTAAATATATAGTTAATAATTTGTGAAATTCGTTTAACGAAGTAAAATATATCTGGCTTGTGCTGCCATCAAGAATCCATTACATTACTTAGCAAGGAGATATATATTATGCTAAGAACTGGCACTGAAGTAGCCCAACATAAAGAATATGATACATTAGATGCAGACCAGCCAATGACAGGGGCGCAAATGCTTGTGCGTGCTATGGTGGATAATGGTGTGGACACTATTTTTGGTTATCCGGGTGGCGCAGTGCTGCCAATTTATGATGCGCTCTTTCAGCAGGATGAACTTCGACATATTCTTGTGCGCCATGAACAGGGCGCAACGCACGCTGCGGAAGGCTATGCCCGTTCCACAGGCAAAGCGGGGGTAGTGCTGGTAACGTCTGGTCCAGGGGCAACAAACGCCGTTACAGGCATTACAGATGCCATGCTGGACTCCATCCCTTTAGTAGTGATAACAGGGCAAGTGCCAAGCCATCTGATTGGCAGTGATGCATTTCAGGAAGCAGACACGACAGGGATCACGCGTTCCTGTTCCAAACATAATTATCTGGTGCAATCAGTTGATGATCTGCCACGTATTATTCATGAAGCGTTCCATGTGGCAACCACGGGCAGACCTGGTCCCGTGGTGGTGGATATACCAAAAGATATTCAAAATCAGCTTGGAAGTTACGTTAAAAAAGAAGACGTAAAACGCAAATCCTACAAACTCGACATTCCAGTGAATCTGGATGCGATCAAAGAAGCTGTTGCGCTGATGAAGCAGGCGACAAAACCCGTATTTTATGTTGGTGGCGGGGTTATTAATTCTGGTGAAGAAGCAAGTGAATTGCTTACCGAATTAGTGCATTTGACAGGGTTTCCCCTCACCAGCACATTGATGGGGCTTGGAGCATTTCCTGGTAGTGACAAGCAGTTTTTGCGTATGCTGGGAATGCATGGTTCGCTGGAAGCGAACATGGCAATGGCAGAATGTGATGTGATGATCAATATTGGCGCACGTTTTGATGACCGTGTGACAGGGCGTCTGGATGGGTTCTCGCCACATTCAAAGAAAATTCATGTGGATATTGATGCCAGCTCATTTAACAAAACCGTTTGCGTGGATATTCCAATTCAGGCAAATGCCCGTGTGGCGCTTGGGCATTTCATCCGCGAATGGAAAGCGCAGGCGGGTGGTGAAGATATTTCCGCATGGTGGAAACAGATTGAAATGTGGCGTTCGCGCAATAGCTTCTCATATGCTCAGGGCGATGAGATGATCAAACCACAACATGCATTGGCACGTTTCAATGAATTAAGCCGCGCGCAAGACCGCTATGTGACAACAGATGTTGGACAACATCAAATGTGGGCAGCGCAATTTATTGATTACGAAAAACCACATCGCTGGATGAGTTCTGGCGGTCTGGGGACAATGGGATATGGGTTGCCCGCAGCAATTGGAGTGCAGATTGCACATCCAGATAAACTGGTGGCATGTGTGACAGGTGAAGCATCCTTCATGATGAATATTCAGGAGCTTGCTACCGCTGTGCAATATCGTCTGCCAGTTAAAATATTATTGTTGAATAATCATTATATGGGCATGGTGCGCCAGTGGCAGGAAATGTTCCACGGTGATCGTCATTCTGAAAGCTATATGAATGCATTGCCAGACTTTGTTGCACTGGCAGAAGCATTTGGGCTATCGGGTATGCGGTGTGAGAAAGTGTCTGATCTGGATAATACCATAAAAGCTGCGCTGGAAAAAGATGGACCAGTATTAGTGGAAATTATCGTTGACCCGAATGAAAATGTGTTTCCGATGATTCCAGCTGGTGCTGCACATAATGAATTAGTGCTCAATGACTCGGAAGATACAGGTGAGCTGGATATTTCTCAGGTATAATATATTAAAAATCGCTTTGTGCAGATGGTGTTTTAGCCTTTAATTCTGGCGTACTACCAGAGATTGACTCAAACCTGCTGGAGCTTTTTAATTGCTTGATTTTCAGACGCACATTGGATTTGCTGTCTGCCTCGCGGATAGCAACTTCGTCTGAAATCACACCATCTTTATATAGCCTTACGAGATCCTGATCAAAGGTCTGCATACCCAGATGGGTGTTTTGTTCTACCACTTCCTTAATGCTGCCAATATCCCCATCATGGATCAAATCCGTAATCAAACCTTCATTCAGCACCACTTCCACCACAGGCGTGCGCGTGCCTTCAAGATTTTCCACCAAGCGCTGAGATACAACACCTCGCAAATTGAAACTAAGGTTGGCTAATACCTGCCTGTGAGATTCAATAGGGAAAAAGTTCAGGATGCGTTCCAGTGCCTGCACTGCGTTGTTGGAGTGCAGCGTGGATACACATAAATGCCCCGTTTCAGCAAACGCGATACTATGTTCCATAATTTCACGGTCGCGTATCTCACCAATTAAAATCACGTCAGGTGTCTGGCGCAATGCATTCTTAAGCGCCATGCCATAAGAATATGTATCAATTCCAACGTCACGTTGTGAAATGATGCAATTATGGTGGTTGTGAACATATTCAATCGGGTCTTCAATAGTGATGATATGACCGCTGCCATTCAGATTGCGATATTGAATCATGGAAGCAAGCGAGGTGGATTTACCACTTCCTGTCTGCCCAACCACAAGAACAAGACCGCGCTTTTCCATGATCAGATCTTCATATAATTTTGGCAGCAATAATTCTCCAATAGTTGGGATTTCCCTAGAAATGCGGCGTATGGTAAACGCATTGTGGAGCTGTTGTTTATATGCATTGATGCGCAGACGTGATGCAAATTGTTCGGACCCTTCGCCCCATACCTTACTGCAGTTCAACTCAAGCGTAGACTCAAAATCATCTATCTGTTCTTCATTAAGCAGTTCGCTCATGCATTTATCCAGATCTTCATCTGTCAGTGGTTCATCTGACAAAGCATAAATTTTCCCTTCAATTTTCATAGAAGGCGGAAAGCCGTGCGTTAAAAACAAATCTGATGCTCTTTGTGCAATAAAGTTATTCACGATGTGTGATACGTCTATCATGTTGCCTCTCTTTAATGCTCCTCAGCATCGTTGGTCATATCCAATTCTGCGCCTGTCGCCATCACACGTGCGCGTTCGTTTTGTGTAATCAACCCCTGATTCACATAATTATCCAGACAGTCTGACATAGCCTGCATACCAAATTTTGAACTGGTCTGAATGATGGATTTTAATTGTGGAACTTTGCTTTCACGAATCAGGTTTCGCACTGCTGGAGTGGATAACATAATTTCATGTGCTGCAATACGCCCTTTGCCATCTGCCCGCTTGAGCAGTGTTTGTGCAATAACTGCTTCTAAAGACACGGAAAGCATGGCACGTGCCATCGGCTTTGCTGCGTCTGGGAATACATCAATAATACGGTCAATGGTTTTTGGTGCGCTGTTAGTGTGCAGTGTTCCCATCACCAGGTGACCCGTTTCCGCAGCTGTCATGGCAAGCTGCACAGTTTCAATGTCTCGCAATTCCCCTACCAGAATAATATCAGGGTCTTCGCGTAATGAGCTTTTCAATGCTTTTGCAAAAGACTTGGTGTTTGCTCCCACCTCACGCTGATTGATGAGTGATTTTTTGGATTTGTGCACAAATTCAATCGGATCCTCAATGGTGATAATATGTTCAGCTTTGTTAGTATTGATATAATCAATAATCGCTGCCAGCGTAGTGGATTTACCGCTTCCTGTTGGTCCAGTCACCAACACAAGCCCTTTATGCAGCCCTGCAATTTTTTTGAACACAGATGGTGCTTTCAGATCATCAAGTGATAATACTTTTGTCGGAATAGTACGAAACACTGCTGCAGGGCCATACATAGTGTTAAATGCGTTCACACGAAAACGGGAAGATTCTCCAAAAGTAATGGAAAAATCCAGTTCCATTTCGCCTTCATATTCGCTTCGCTGCTGATCTGTCATAATAGAGTAGATCATCTCCCGAATATGTTCAGGGTCTAATGGTGGCACATCCTCAATTGGTTCCATAGAACCATCCACACGGACAATAGGCACATTTTTGGAAGAAATATGCAAATCTGATGCTCCCGTCTCCTGGGTATAGGCAAGCAAATCTGTAATATCCATAATAAGCCTTTTTTGTTACATTGCGTTAGATTAATTAGAAGCTAAATAAGTTAATCTTTCCTGAATTTCTTCAACAGATACGGGAATTTCTTCTCCTTTCAGCCCTGCCTTGATAATCTGACGATATAAAGCCTCAGCGCGGCGGTAATCTCTGTTCGTGTCATATATGACCGCCAGATTATACATATACACCATATTGTTGGGGGAGAGTGCCACAGCCTGCTGCATGTTCAACACGGCTTTGTCCACTTCGCCTTCTTTATTGTAAAGCGCGGCAAGCTGAGCATAAATCGGGCTGAAATCATTATTGCTGAGTTTAAGTTGCTCAAGATATGCAATCGCAGAATCTGGTGCTTCTTCACCAACAAGTGCAAGGAAATTGTTCAGCGCTTCTTTGTCATATGGGTTGCTGCTTAGGATTTTGCCATAAAGCGGGCGGGCTTTGTCTAGGAATCCAAGCTTATGATAGGTTGTAGCCAGTCCAAACAATGCGTGACGATTTTCTGGATAGGTGTTTAAAATATTATTATAAATATGCACTGCAATTTCTGTGTTGCTTTTAAGCAACGCATTGTACGCTTTTTCAAGCTCATAGTTCACATCCATATCCTGCTGCTGAATTTTGATGCCTGCTTCGACAGGTTGGGCAGAGTCAAAATTCACGTCTGCACCCAGCCCGCGCTGCGCATCCTCACGTTCAATATCAAACCCTTTAATGGCATCTTCTGGTTTATACGGAAAAATGTCTGTAGGCAGTTTCTCTAATATATTTTCAGATTCTCTGGTTAATTCCTTTTTGTTATCCAGCATTGGAAGTGCAGCAGGGGCTGAAACGGCAGCAGCCTGCTGGGCAGATGCGTCATAACTTGGTGCTGTGCCTGTGGCAGTTGCATCAAAAAACTTCACTTCTGGTGCGTCTCGCGCTTCCTTAATTTCAGGTGCCTGAGAAACTGCTATTGTTTCCTGCGGCGCAATAAGCGGTTGCGGTGCAGTCATCGGTTGTTGCGGCGGAGCAGAAAAAGCAGATTCAGGAACGGGCTGCATTCTGAAGATGTTCTCATCAATCACCCCGTTGCTGGCATTATATGGCTGTGGGGCAGAATAACTTTCAATTTCGGGATTAATCTGTGGCGCAGGTGCAACAGCCACGGGCGCATTGATAACAGGTGGCGTTTCAATGATGGTTCGTGGTTGCGGTCTTGAGCGCAGACCATTAGTACGCTCTGTATAAGGCTCACGAGGAATTGTGGATTTAATACGAAGTTGCTCTTTATTATAGGCAGGCATTTTGCGTTCCATGCCCGTTTGAGCAAATGTGCTGTTGCTGAAAAGCACACAGACAATCAGGCACGAATGTTGCAAAGCTCTTATTGAAATGCGCAGAGATGCAACAAAAGGTTGGCATATAGCTTGTATATGATGAAATTGTTTAAATGGTTTTTTCATATAAAATAGTCATAAAAATGTTTACCTGCATTTACTGCTCATTTAATGATAGTAAGAACGTAATGTAAAAAAAGTGATAATGTCAAAATTTAGTTTAAATAAACATTGTATTCTATTTACCTTGTTTATACCTTTCTTTCTTATATGCATTGCTGCATCCTGCAATGCATCTGATAAAAAATTCTTCAAGCTCACCAAAGCGGAAAATGACGCAATGGTGTTGAAGCAGGCGCATAGCAGCCCGTTCAAAAATCTGCGGAATTACCGCTCTCAATCAAGAAGTTTCTCAAGCAAAGCATATTATAGCAAAGGCTTCACAAAAGATAGGGATTCCAGACGGTTATTTCCGCTTGACACTGTAGATTCACCTAATGAACGCAATTTGCTGGATGATGTGTTATGGCCAATTGCAGAGCATGTGGATCAGCGTATTTCCTCTCCGTTTGGATATAGAATCCACCCCGTAACAGGTAAACGTGCGTTTCATAAAGGCATTGATATTGCTGCTGCACAAGGCACGCCTGTGCGCGCAACGCACGATGGTGTGGTGGAAGAAGTAAAGCGTCATCATAATCTTGGAAAATATGTCAAAGTGAAACATTCCAGCAACGAATATGCGCTTTATGGTCATCTAAGTTCATGGGATGTATCTGTGGGTGACAAGGTGACGGCAGGAAGAATTCTCGGCAAAGTAGGCTCGACTGGGCGTTCAACTGGTCCGCATCTGGATTATTCTCTGCGCCGCAATGGCAAAGCAATTAATCCATTAACCGTGTTGAAGCCACCTGTTTCAGCGTCGTCGCTTGTAGTATCAGCATTAGACAAATAATTCATGAATTATTACAGAATTATACGCCCGATATTATTTAAGATAAACCCTGAGTTATCGCATAATATGGCTGGGTTTGTTCTGCGCAAGAACCTTGCGCCTGCCTTGCCAGACATTCAGGATGACAGGCTTGGCATATCGGTGGCGGGGCTGTCATTCAGCAACCCTGTGGGGCTGGCAGCGGGTTTTGACAAGAACGCGGCGTATTTTTCCAATTGCTATCGTCACGGGTTCGGCTTCACCGAAGTGGGAACGCTGACCCCCAAAGCGCAGGCAGGCAACGCCAAACCACGTATGTATCGCCTTGCAGAAGATGAAGCCATCATCAATCGTCTGGGCTTTAATAATGCAGGCATAGATGCAGGACTGAAAAATATAGCCGTACAGGAGCAAAACAGAACAGGCATTCTGGGCATTAATATAGGGAAGAATAAAGACACAGAAGACGCGCTGGATGATTATATTCCACTCATTAATGATGCATATGGCGCAGCGGATTATATTACGGTGAATATTTCATCCCCCAACACGCAGGATTTGCGCAAATTGCAAACGCAGGACTATTTTGAGGATTTCATCCGCAGGATCATGCAGGAGCGCAATGGCATTGCGGCGTATAATAGTTTTTCGCGCCCTGTATTCGTGAAAATTTCACCTGATATGGAAGAGGGGGATTTGAAGTCTCTGCTGGATACGTTACTGACCTATCAGGTGGATGGGGTGATTGTGAACAACACCACCATTGAGCGCAGCAAGGAGCTGAAAAATGAACATAGCGCACAGGCAGGGGGCTTAAGCGGCAAACCATTGACCGAGCGTTCAGACGCGCTGACGGCGTTTGTATATCAATATACTGAAGGCAAAATCCCGATTATTGGCGTTGGCGGCATTATGACAGGCGAAGACGCAGTGCGCCGCATGAAAAAAGGCGCAAGTCTGGTGCAGCTTTATTCAGGCTTGATTTACCGCGGACTAGGGCTGGTGCAAGACGCCAAACGCGCCATGATTGCGGAGTGTGAGAAGCGCAAGGTGGATTCCGTGGTGCAGCTGGTGGGGTGTGAGGTTTGAGGGGATGTTTAAAAATTATCGTTTAAATGTCTAATGTAATTTTCTCAGCTTTCCATCACTACCCAAATAACAATCTTTATAATCATCCAATGCTTGTATCATCTCGCGCTTTTGCGATGCACGTCCCCCTGCATCTGAATTGTCAGGCAAACAAATCGGACTTTCATCTGATATGCGCTGCGCATCTTCTATTGCTTCTTCTGATTCAGCAATAAGATGAGATATGATGTTTCGGTGATGCTGCAATGCTATTGCTTCATCTAAATGTGTACCATCCATCAATTCTGCAAAATCATGTTTTAAAATAGGGTCACTGTCAATATAGTGAGCAAAACGATTATTTATTTCACATAAGGCTGAGAGGCGATCTTGAAGAGGTTTTTTCATTTCATGTTGCTCTTTATAATTAATAAATAATACAATAATGGCGGGGAGGACA
>JAMWZD010000002.1:723577-732217 GCA_024304995.1 Rickettsiales bacterium
CTATAATCCCTCCCGCCACTATTATTTTTCGCAAAGAAAAACTAAATTGTCATTGCCACTTCCAGCTTAAGATCTGCCAGAATCAGATTTTTTTTCTTCATGCTTTTTTTCTTCATGCTTTTTTTCTTCATGCTTTTTTTCTTCATGTTTCTTGTCATCATGCTTCTTGTCATCATGCTTCTTGTCTTTATCTTGATTCTGATTTGCTGAAGCACCAAATTTTTGTGTCAGGTTAGTATTTGAATTATCCATAATAATGTTCCAATATAGTTATTGTACGAGCAGGATGATTCCCAATCGTAATGAGACACTAGACCTATAAATAAGGTAATGATTTGATTGCAATCAAACCCAAACCATGCGCAACACCTTATATGCATTAGCTCTAATAAAATGAGAGATGTATATAAGTAATGGCGCAAATGAATGGTTTCACAGAGCGGTTGAATCACCCCAAAAGTATTATGGATGCTATCTACAAACGCCATTCGGTGCGGGATTATTCAACGCAACCCGTTAGTGAGGCAAGCATTCATACGCTGCTTTATGCAGCAATACAGGCGCCGACATCAATACATCAGCAACCATGGGTATTTGGCATTGTTCAGAATAAAACAATGCTGAGTCATCTCTCAGATGATGCAAAAGAATTAACTTTAGATAAGTATCCTAATCCTACTACTAAAACGGCTTATGCCATGGCATCTATGGCAAGCAAGACCGACTTTAATATATTTTATAATGCGGCGACATTAATTGTAATCTATGCAGCGCCAGAAACATTTGTGGAAGCAGACTGCTGGTTGGCAGCACAAAATCTGATGCTCGCTGCATATGGCGCTAATCTCGGTAGCTGTGTCATCGGTTTTGCTGTTGGCGCATTAAATACTAATCACTGGAAGGAAGAATTGGATATACCGCACAATATGACAGCATATGCACCAATTATCGTAGGCTATTTAGCTGGAGAAGAACCATCCACAAACCGCAAGCCGCCGAAGGTGCTTTGCTGGCATAAAGAATGACATTATGTTATACATAATCATTCGTTTTGCTATTTACAGTATGAAGCTGGAGATGCGCAGGACAATCTTCAGATAATGAGCAAGTCTCACAGACAAAATTACTGGTTTTTTGCCTGTTTGTAAAGGTAACGTAGCTTCCATCCACTGTAATCCCTTCTTCTTTCAACTGCTTTAACGTTCGCGAAAATGTGGCAAGCTCCATGCGCAACCGTGATGCAATAAGTGTTTTACTATAAGGCAGTTCAAAGCCTTTCGGGTTGAAATCGTAAAGTATGCAGATCCGTTGCAGAAAACACGCTACAATCTGGGTGCAGGACATGGTAGATTGATGCTCTGCCTCAATTTGCGCACTATGCAAACGGTTTGACAATCCTGCCATAAGATGTGAGGATACATGATCAAAATCGTTCATATGCTCTTTTATCCAGCTTACCGAAATTTGAAGCAACAAAGCGTCATCTACAGCACGTGCATTCTTCATGTGTGTGGTGGATTGCTCGGTCACAATCTCGTCTGCATTGATTGCATCCCCCGCAATGAGCATATCGCTAGTCACTTCATGCCCGTCTGGTGTTTCACGAAAAATCTGAATAGTACCACGATAAATAACATAAAAATGCGTAATAGCTTCGCTGTGCATATATAAAAACTGCCCACGTTTGCAACGTATCAGGCGACTATTCGTTAGCACAAAGTAACTTTGTTGTTGTGATAGGGCTGAAAATAATGGCAATGTTTTAAGGGTAGACGGCTCTAAAAGCATAATGCCTCCAGCATTTGTGCTAACCCTTTTAAGGCAATAATTAGGAGTTTAGTCTTTATCACATCAATAAGCTATGCATTTGATTGCGGTCAAACCTTTGACGCAATTTCGCACTTAGAGTGTTCTTTCACATATTAAAAGGAATTTTGCATGTACACAAATCACGCATATAGCGCAGCACTCATCGCGGCTATGGAAAACACGATCCAAAAAATGCAGCCTGCTGCAAAACAAGCAAACACAAAAACATTTCCGTGTACCAAAAAAGATATTACAACTTACGTTGAATGCTTGCTGGATATTAATGAGGAGTGCATCTTAACAGAGCGTGAGCAGCAAAGTTGCGACTGGGCAACCGATTAAATAATATGGTTTATCAATTACCTATACGCCCCCCATTTTCCTGTTTTTACTCATTGATAATCATACACACTTTAAAAAATTGGCGTGTTCTATAAAGCTTTAGCAACGCGACTTGTTAAACTCAGGCGCGTCGTCCTTTCGACTCATTTCCATGCGGGTGCGGGGGAGGGCGTAGGCGTGGTGTTCGCGTAGCCATTCCACCAGTGCTTCGCGCACGAAGCAGCGCAGCTCCCATGTGCCTGGGGCATCTCTGCCAGAGACCAGCGCGCGCAGTTCCAGTGTCTGTTCCCTGCAATCAATCATCTGCAACACGCACACTCTGCCGTTCCAGTGATCCGTGCGTTGCACGATTTCTTTTAATGCTTCACGCATCTCGGCGATGGGCACGGTATAATCTGTATAGATGATGACTGGTCCTATAATTTCTGCGTCATTGCGTGTCCAGTTCTGGAAGGGTTGCTCGGTGAAATGCGTAATCGGCACGACCAGTCTTCGCAAATCCCATATGCGCACCACAACGTAAGTCAGGTTGATTTCTTCAATCCACCCCCATTCCCCCTCAATAATCACCGAATCTTCAATGCGGATGGGTTGGGCGATGGCAATCTGAATGCCTGCAAACAGATTACCGATGGTTTTCTGTGCGGCAAAACCGAGGATAATCCCCGCAACCCCAGCTGACGCGAGCAGACTTTCGCCCACCACGGCAGCACCTTCAAAGGTGAGCAAAATCATGGCAAGGGTGAGAATCACCACAATGAACGAAAACACTTTCATGATCACGTCAATCTGCGTATGCACCATGCGGGCATGAACGTTCGTGCGGTCTTCTTTATTATATTTCCGCAAAATAGTGACGCGGGTGGCAAGCAACATGCGGGAAAAGAACCAGCCGAAATTGGCGATTAATGCAATGGTCAGCCCATGTTCCAGCCGCGCGTTCCACGGTTCTGGCAAATAATAATCTTCAATGGATAAACCGCTGCGCAGCACCAGCAATAGCAGCAGAATGAAGCTGGGTTTCAGCAGACGATTGATGAAAATACGCACGGTTTTGTCCATGCTCAGGCGGGCAGCATAACGTTTTGCAACATATAGCAGGGTTGAGCCAACCAAGAATACACTCAGGCTCACACCAAAAGACTGCAGCATAGGGATTTCGAGAAGTGTCTCTAAGTTCATATGGCTGGTTATACGGGCTGAATGCTAAAAATACTATAAGTTTTGGTGGCTGCGTTCCAGATGCAGCAATTTTTCTTTCATCTCCAACCCCCACGCAAAGCCACGCAGGCTACCATCTTTTCCTACCACTCGGTGACATGGCACAATGATGGGCAGTGGATTATTCGCACAGGCAGAAGCAGCCGCACGCACCGCATTTTTGCTGGAAGATTGTGCTGCCAATTCAGAATAGGTAATCGTGTTACCGTAAGGAATTTTGCGCAAATGCTGCCAATGCTGCTGTTGCAAGTCTGTTCCCTCCTGAAATATTTTAACATCGAAAGTTTTGCGGCTACCTTCAAAATATGCGTTTAACTGCTGCACTGCGTCATCATAAACATTATCGCTATATGCCTCATCGGGTTTTTTTTCGGCATGTTCAATGCGCTGCAACATCTTTCCGTCACCGCGAAGCAGCAAAAACGCATCACCTAAAAAAGCATGTTGATATAGGCGGTTAACCAGCATTTAAGCCGTTTCTAGCGCCGCTTCTTCTTTTATGTCCTCTGGGAATAACGCCACCATTTCTTCCACTAACGATTTGATTTCCAAAGAGGCTTGTGATTTTGGGTCCAGCTCGGTCACGCCTTTGCCATCTAAAATGGCAGAAGCAAACGCCACGCGGTTGCCAAGATGTGTTTCTGAAAGGTCTGTCAGTTCTGCCTTCATTTGCGCTGCCAGTTTTGACTTGCTGTTCACACGATTCATCACCGTGAGTACAGGCTTTTTCTCGTTCTTGGCTAATTTAATGGTCGCTTGGGTTGCCCAGATGTCTGTCGGGCTGGGTTGCACAGGCACGACGATCAAGTCTGCTGCGCGGATGGCAGTGCGTGCTTCTGTCTCCACGTGAGGTGGACTGTCAATCAACACCACATCGTAGTTGCCGCGGCGTAGGCGGTTTGCTTCGCTGCCCACGCGCCACCCCGTCAGCGCTGAGAAATGAAAGCCAGTGTAACCTTCGCCCATGCGTTCTTCGCGGACTTTGTGCCAGCGCGTCAGACTGCCTTGCGGGTCAATATCAATAATCGCGACTCGTAGCCCTTTCTGCATCAGCGCCACCGCCATATGCGCCACCAGTGTGGTTTTTCCTGCTCCGCCTTTTTGCTGGGCGATTGTAATGATTTTTTGACGCATAGTGCCTCCATCGCGTATAAGTGTGTTCACGTTACTAGGATGCACGCATGAATCAAGAAAAAATGTTATCAAACCAACAGATTGTCGAGATTGATGCTGCTGTTGCACGTTTGCTGCAGGGGGAGTTGGTCGCTTTTCCAACCGAGACGGTGTATGGCTTGGGTGCATTGGCGTATGATGCAGAGGCGGTTGCCAAGATTTACGCCGCAAAGGGCAGACCGAGCAATAATCCACTGATTGTGCATGTGGCAGACAAGGCAATGGCGGAGCGTTATGGCGTATTCAATGACACAGCGCATCTTCTGGCAGATGCATTTTTTCCTGCGGCGTTGGCGCTGGTGTTGCCTGCAGTTGATGGCGCAACAGCAGATGCGGTGCGGGCAGGGGGGCAGACGGTGGCGTTGCGTTGCCCGAATCACCCAATAGCGCAGGAATTGCTGCGCAAGGTGGGGTATGGAATTGCTGCGCCGAGTGCCAATCGTTCAGGCAAAATCAGCCCCACTCATGCAGAGCATGTGCGGGAGGAATTTGTCCATCTGGGTAACGCAATGCCTTATATTCTGGATGGTGGCGCAACCACGCTGGGTATTGAATCCACCGTAGTGGAATGTCTGGAAGATGGCGCACGCATATTGAGGCAAGGCAGCGTTACAGAAGCAATGCTTGCGCAGCATGTGCGCATTATTGATGCAAAAGAAGAGAAAAGCGAGAAGCTCCTTTCCCCTGGGTTGCTTTTGTCACATTATGCGCCAGATGCAAAAGTGCGGTTAAATGCAACGCATTGTGAGGCAGGTGAGGGACTGCTTGCGTTTGGTGCGGATGTTCCAGACTGCACAGAAATAATTAATTTAAGTGCAAGCGGCAATTTGGAAGAAGCAGCAAGTAACTTATATCATGCATTGCGTGCAATGGATAAACGCGTGCGCAACATTGCAGTGATGCCAATCCCTGAGGAAGGCATAGGCGTTGCCATTAACGACAGGCTGCGCCGCGCAGCGCATCAGGATTAACGGCGTTTCGTGCGGTATCGTTTTGGTGACGTGACCTGATCCGCCAAGCCCTCCACGAACTTGCTTATTTTCGCGCCATTTTTGCCCAGAAAGCCACCTACTTTCAGCACATCCTGAATGCGTCTGTCTAGGAACTCCCAGCTTGTATGATAGTCATCAGATTCATCCTGCAACCAGACAATCACAGTGGAGCTATAGACTTTAGAAAGCAAAATACGTTTAGTGTAATAATTATGGTCGGTTGAGGTGTCTCCCGCCAGATGCCACACAAGATCAGCAATCTCCCAGATATTTCTCTGTGCTTTGGGCATGTTCCACGGCAAGGCATAGATGCCAGCTGCTCTGCGCACAGCTTCTTTATGGTCATCTGCCAGCATAATGCGCGCTTTGACTAATTCGGTGATGCGTTCAGTCGTGCCCATCTCATCCAGCTTCATATTTTTTGCGTCATCAAAAAGCTGTTTATTGAGAGATTCCGTATAAAATTGCAGTAATTCCAGCACTCCATCAGGAAAAAACTGTTTGGCGCTAAGCGGAGGCAACTCAGCTTTTACCGCTGCTTTAGTCAAGGTTGCTTCACTCCAGCCTTCAAATTCAGCCAGATCAAGCGCTTCGCGCAAAATGCGCTGTTTTTTATCATCACGTGTCATAATAATGAATATAAGACAGAGAAAGGAAAATACAAATTTTATGTATTATCTGACTAAATTTATTGTTGCCCTGTCTGCGTGGCAAGGTCTGCATCGCTATATATTTGTTTTGCGTCAATGATATCATCATTAGCATTTTCATATTGAAGCCAATACACAAAATCATCAAAGAAATGCTCAGTGTTTGCACCAACTGAATCATTCACTGCTATATCCGCAAAATGCATATTCTTTTTATTGTCATTATCAACCAGTTTTTTCCCTGAATGATCGCAATTTTCGTTATCTTTGCTTTTGTTGCGTAATACCCAATCTATATGATTTGGAACATTACAGCTAGGCGTGCCTTCAACTCCGTCAATATTGAACCCTCCAGATCCACTAGCGCCATGACTTATGAGAATATAGGCTATTTTCTCGTGTGTTTTGTCTCCATATATATGAGTGCTACCAGTATCCGTCAGATCAATAATGCCATATTCATCGGTAGTGTCGTCTACTTCGATTGTCAAACGTCGTGAATCTAAAGGAGTGTAATCGTCAAATTCAGCTTTGCTGATCGCCAGTTTTTTTGGCACGACATAAGTATAGCGTCTCCCCCAGTTATCGAACGCATATGCATCACTAAGACCTAAAGTGCGAACGGGAATCATACCAATTCTGATATCTCCGTTGTTGATACTGTCTGTACCATCCACGACACGTTTATCATATGTTCCTGCAGGCTTTGTTGCGCTGCAATCTGTTTGTCTTCCAAACAAATTGGCTGGCTCAGAAACATCCTCCTTTTTTTTAGTTAATGATGCAGGGCAGGGCAAATGCCCTTTATTTGCCAGATAATATTTCAATGCAGCATCCACCGTTACCATGCGGTTAAAGGTGTCACCTACAGATTTTTTTTCTGAATCCGCTGTATATTGCGTCAGCACACCTGTCATCATAACGCTAAACACTGCGATAATAATGGAAAGCTCTATAAGCGAGAAGCCAGACTTTTTTTGGTGCTTACCAATCTTCATTTACATCTCCTTGATCAGTCCACATATAGTGATTAACGGGATTTTTTGCATCACCAGTTGGAGTGCCAATGTCCTGACCATTTCCAAATTCACCGTATTTGTTTAATCCCCAACATTTCATTTGATGGTTATTGTCAGTTCCATTTTGAATAGCTGCGCAACTATGAATATTACCACTAACAACATATAAAGCATTCACAATGTACGAAGATATAGTGTCATGAGGTAATGAGTAGGTTGATCCATCGGTAGGTGCACCAAATTCATTTGTAGGTTTTCCTGTTGCCCCTGACTGTGTTCCGCCCCAGCACCATACTTTTCCGACATCTGTTACAGCGCAGCTATGACCATCCCCTGGCGCTATGTTTGTTATTTTTTCATTAATTCCAGCAATGCGTTGTGGGGCGTATAAGTTTTTTCTGGAGTTAGCTTTGTTTCCATCAGAGTCATTTTCAAGCGCAGGACTCCATCCTAAGCGACCTTGGTTATTAATACCAAAACAATACATATTATTTGTAGCTTGTTTTGTAATAGCACAGATTCCCCCTGCGGTTGTTTTAATGTCCACAATTTGCTGGTCTTTAAAATCATTTCCCAAACCTACCTGATATGGCACGTCAACTATTTGATTGTTAGCCAAACTTCGATAATGCCATTCATCAACAGGGCAGCTTGCTGGCGGACCAGGGTTAAATGTACAGTCATTATCATAGGGAACGCCTGGTTTCCCATCATTTGGACTAGACACAATTTGTTGAAGGTGGCTCCCTCCTTCTCCCCAACAGTACATTTTCTCATTTGTTTTCTGCACAATACAATATACGCCGTTGTAAGATGTTGGGACTTGTGAACCTGTAGTGCCAGGATAATCATCCATAGCGCCGACCAAGAGGGCATCAGTAAGGTCTGACGTATTAGCTCGTAATGTCTTAGAAACAGTAATTTGTGTTGCTACATTTCTGTTGCCACCAGAGTCCATAAAGAGTCCAAACTCATTGCTTCCCCAACCCCATACTGTGCCGTCTGCAAGACTTATGATTGTAGAATTTCCTGCAACTGCCATTGAAGTAATAACAATATTGCCTGGTAACCCACTTACTTTTACGGGGGAATACGAGCTAGAGTTTGTATTATTACCAAGTTGCCCTTCTGCTCCTCTACCCCAACAATATGCATCAAAACCATTATAAGATATAGCACATACATGTTTGGTTGCAAAAGTAGGTGTTGAAAATATTCTGGAAAATCTAATGCTGGTATCGGTAATTTTTTGGGGGGTATTATAATTACCAGTAGTATTTCCTACCCCCACCAAACCTTGTGGTGTCATACCAAGTTCTGGCTGACTATTGTTGTTTCCCCAGCACCAACCGTCTCCTGAACGGTTTGCATAGCAAACATGATGCGGACCTGTAGATAAGTTACCCAGAATAACGTCGGATGATGGTGTACTGC
>JAMWZD010000020.1 GCA_024304995.1 Rickettsiales bacterium
TCCGGGCGGGAATTTGGGGATAGATTGAGCGGGTTGCGCTTGTAGTTAGAGCGCACTCGGTTTGATTTTGTCTCTTGGGGTTACGGCTCCGACGCTCTTTGACATTGATAGTATCTGAAGAGATATGTGGGCGGTTTGGTTCAGTTCGATGGATCAACGTCTGTATATCGCACCGGTAGGGGCAACCCGATGACCGGTGTCAGCTTCACTGTTTGAGTGGCTTTCGGTTTCTGATGAAACCTGAAGTACATCAAACAGAGAAATTTGATGTTTACCTCCGTTCCTAGCCGGGTGGAGGTGCTGCGGAGATATTTGTGGGCGTTCGCGTCCTCAAGTAGCGAAGCGGTAGGACATCAAAGATGTGCAGAGGTTCGAACGTCAAGGTTATGTCAGCGATGACATTTCAACTTGAGAGTTTGATCCTGGCTCAGAACGAACGCTGGCGGCAGGCCTAACACATGCAAGTCGAGCGGCACCTTCGGGTGTAGCGGCGGACGGGTTAGTAACGCGTGGGAACGTGCCCTTCTCTACGGAATAGCCTCGGGAAACTGAGAGTAATACCGTATACGCCCTTTGGGGGAAAGATTTATCGGAGAAGGATCGGCCCGCGTCTGATTAGATAGTTGGTGGGGTAATGGCCTACCAAGTCTACGATCAGTAGCTGGTTTTAGAGGATGATCAGCAACACTGGGACTGAGACACGGCCCAGACTCCTACGGGAGGCAGCAGTGGGGAATCTTGGACAATGGGCGCAAGCCTGATCTAGCCATGCCGCGTGAGTGATGAAGGCCTTAGGGTCGTAAAGCTCTTTCGCCAGAGATGATAATGACAGTATCTGGTAAAGAAACCCCGGCTAACTCCGTGCCAGCAGCCGCGGTAATACGGCTGTCTCTTATACACATCTGAGCTGCCGAC
>JAMWZD010000021.1:0-609 GCA_024304995.1 Rickettsiales bacterium
GTCAGGAGATGAGGTTGCATGGGTTGCGCCGGTTTTGGGTGCTGGCCTGTGTGGTATTGTCTTTTGGTGTGGTGTTGTTTGACAGGATTGGAAACTTGAAGAGATATGTGGGCGGTTTGGTTCATTTCGATGGATCGGCCTGACACATATCGGTTCTCTAGGGGCGTGCGAGCGTCTCGATGATGGGAATGTCAGCTTCACTGTTTATGCGGCTTTCGGTTCTTTGGAACGGAGAGCACATGAACAGGGTAACGCGTTTGGGCTTATGTCTGGACGTGTTGATATGTGCTTGGGTTTGACGTCAAGGATACGGATTTCGGTCCGTTTCAACTTGAGAGTTTGATCCTGGCTCAGAACGAACGCTGGCGGCAGGCTTAACACATGCAAGTCGAGCGAGACCTTCGGGTCTAGCGGCGGACGGGTGAGTAACGCGTGGGAACGTGCCCTTTGCTACGGAATAGTCCCTGGAAACGGGGTTTAATACCGTATGGTGTCTTCGGACTAAAGATTTATCGGCAAAGGATCGGCCCGCGTTGGATTAGGTAGTTGGTGGGGTAATGGCCTACCAAGCCGACGATCCATAGCTGGTTTGAGAGGATGATCAGCCAC
>JAMWZD010000021.1:617-902 GCA_024304995.1 Rickettsiales bacterium
ACGGTACCCAGTAAAGAAGCCCCGGCTAACTCCGTGCCAGCAGCCGCGGTAATACGGAGGGGGCTAGCGTTGTTCGGAATTACTGGGCGTAAAGCGCGCGTAGGCGGATTGGAAAGTTGGGGGTGAAATCCCGGGGCTCAACCCCGGAACTGCCTCCAAAACTATCAGTCTAGAGTTCGAGAGAGGTGAGTGGAATTGCGAGTGTAGAGGTGAAATTCGTAGATATTCGCAGGAACACCAGTGGCGAAGGCGGCTCACTGGCTCGATACTGACGCTGAGGTGCGA
>JAMWZD010000022.1 GCA_024304995.1 Rickettsiales bacterium
GAAAGCGTAATAGCTCACTAGTCGAGTCGGCCTGCGCGGAAGATGTAACGGGGCTCAAACTGGTCACCGAAGCTGCGGCTGCATACTTTGTATGCGGGGTAGGGGAGCGTTCTGTAAGCCTGTGAAGGTGTGTTGAGAAGCATGCTGGAGGTATCAGAAGTGCGAATGCTGACATGAGTAACGACAATGCGAGTGAAAAACTCCCACGCCGGAAGACCAAGGGTTCCTGCGCAACGTTAATCGACGCAGGGTGAGTCGGCCCCTAAGGCGAGACCGAAAGGCGTAGTCGATGGGAAACGGGTTAATATTCCCGTACCTTGGATAGCTGCGATGGAGAGACGGAGAAGGCTAGGTGAGCCGGGCGACGGTTGTCCCGGTTTAAGCGAGTAGGGAGTGGACTTAGGCAAATCCGGGTCCACAATCTCGAGACGCGACGACGACTGCTCTTAGAGCGGGAAGTCATTGATGCCATGCTTCCAGGAAAATCTTCTAAGCTTCAGGCTATTCGAGACCGTACCCCAAACCGACACAGGTGGTCAGGTAGAGAATACCAAGGCGCTTGAGAGAACTCGGGTAAAGGAACTAGGCAAAATGGTGCCGTAACTTCGGGAGAAGGCACGCTGGTGGTAGGTGAGACCCCTTGCGGGTGGAGCTGACGCCAGTCGAAGATACCAGGCCCCTGCGACTGTTTATTAAAAACACAGCACTCTGCAAACACGAAAGTGGACGTATAGGGTGTGACGCCTGCCCGGTGCCGGAAGGTTAATTGATGGGGTTATTCTTCGGAAGAAGCTCTTGATCGAAGCCCCGGTAAACGGCGGCCGTAAC
>JAMWZD010000024.1 GCA_024304995.1 Rickettsiales bacterium
AAGGATGGCTGCTTCTAAGCCAACCTCCTGGTTGTTTTGGTCGTCCCACCTGCTTTCCCACTTAGCCATGAATTGGGGGCCTTAGCTGTAGGTCAGGGTTGTTTCCCTCTTCACGACGGACGTTAGCATCCGCCGTGTGTCTGCCATCTAGTACTCCCGGGTATTCGGAGTTTGGTTAGGATCAGTAAGCCTGTGGGGCCCCATTACCCATCCAGTGCTCTACCCCCCGGGGTATTCGGATGACGCTCTACCTAAATAGATTTCGCAGAGAACCAGCTATCTCCGAGTTTGATTGGCCTTTCACCCCTAGGCACAACTCATCCCGACCTTTTTCAACAGGTGTGGGTTCGGACCTCCAGTTAGTGTTACCTAACCTTCATCCTGGTCATGCCTAGATCACTCGGTTTCGGGTCTGATCCCACGAACTCAACGCCCTATTAAGACTCGCTTTCGCTGCGCCTACACCTATCGGCTTAAGCTTGCTCGTGAGACCAAGTCGATGACCCATTATACAAAAGGTACGCCGTCACAAGACTGGACACTAATGATAATCATGATGTTTGCCCTACC
>JAMWZD010000025.1 GCA_024304995.1 Rickettsiales bacterium
GGCAACGCCACACTACCATCGGCGCTGGTCTGTTTCACTTCTGAGTTCGGGATGGGATCAGGTGGTTCCAGACCGCTATGGTCGTCAGGCAAAACGGTTGATCACTGGGGGACGAGATGGAACTGAGTGATATTGATTTCTTTGCTGCGTTATCCGCAATTGTCTTGGGTGTTATATAGTCAAGCCGCACGAGCAATTAGTATCGGTTAGCTCAACGCCTCGCAGCGCTTACACACCCGACCTATCAACGTCCTGGTCTTGAACGGCTCTTCAGGGACCTCGAGGGTCCAGGGAGATCTCATCTTGGAAGGGGCTTCCCGCTTAGATGCTTTCAGCGGTTATCCTGTCCGAACATAGCTACCGGGCAATGCGACTGGCGTCACAACCCGAACACCAGAGGTTCGTCCACTCCGGTCCTCTCGTACTAGGAGCAGCTTTCCTCAAATCTCCAACGTCCACGGCAGATAGGGACCGAACTGTCTCACGACGTTCTAAACCCAGCTCGCGTACCACTTTAAATGGCGAACAGCCATACCCTTGGGACCGGCTTCAGCCCCAGGAT
>JAMWZD010000026.1 GCA_024304995.1 Rickettsiales bacterium
GCCAAACACTCGACAGTGCTTGGCGATCTAATCGGGTCCTTGTCTGGTGGAGCCTAGGAGGATCGAACTCCTGACCTCCTGAATGCAAATCAGGCGCTCTCCCAGCTGAGCTAAGGCCCCAACGTTTTTGCTTTGGCATCACCAAAACAAAACAGCATACCGGAAGGCTCTCGTCGATTGCTATGCAATCAACTGCCGCCCGTCATCTTTGCTGACGCAAAGAGGACGTTGGTGGGTCGAGGAGGACTTGAACCTCCGACCTCACGCTTATCAGGCGTGCGCTCTAACCACCTGAGCTACCGACCCAAAGACCAGACCGGTAGGTCTGTGATTATTCTGAAGAGATATGAGGACGGCTCGGTTCTATTTTTGACCGGCTTTGTATGCCGATCTTGCTAAGTGTTTCACGATTATCTTGCGCTACCGCTTCGCTACGTGAGCGCGTTGGCGACGCAAAGGTCATGCTAGAAACATCCTTAGAAAGGAGGTGATCCAGCCGCAGGTTCCCCTACGGCTACCTTGTT
>JAMWZD010000027.1 GCA_024304995.1 Rickettsiales bacterium
TTTGATCTTGTTGGTAATTTTGGTTGCGGGGACAGGATTTGAACCTGTGACCTTCAGGTTATGAGCCTGACGAGCTACCTGGCTGCTCCACCCCGCGTTGGTATTATGGACTGGTTGATTATCAGGTTTGGCGGTGAGCTACTCTCCCACGTCTTGAGACGCAGTACCATTGCCGCGGCGGCACTTAACTTCCGAGATCGGGACGGGATCGGGTGTATTGCTCGCGCTATTGCCACCAAACCGGCTAATCAACCGTTGCATAATTGGCATCGGTTGAGAGATACACGTCGGTGTTTTTTTTGTGACTATTTAAGTCGTGCTTTTGTGTCTTGGTTGATTTGGTCTGGTTGTTACTGGAACAAATCAAGCCGATCGAGCGATTAGTACCGGTCGACTGAGCGCATTGCTGCGCGTACATCTCCGGCCTATTGACGTGGTGGTCTACCACGGCTCTCAAGGGAGACCTTGTTTTGAGGGGGGCTTCCCGCTTAGATGCTTTCAGCGGTT
>JAMWZD010000003.1 GCA_024304995.1 Rickettsiales bacterium
ACCCAAGCCCCTAGACAGGGGCTTTTTGCATTAAAACGATACAAAACCACCATTTTGGGGGGGCGCTCGCGCCCCACCCAAGGTCACCCTTCCACCCCACCCAAGCCCCACGTCAGGAATAAAAAAATCCCGCAGCCTTGTGTCCGAACAGTTCGAACAAAGGAGGCTTTTATGACTGATTCTTACGAAAACAAACCCATCTCAACTTTTGATGAAATCTGCCATTTGACCATCGAAACGATGCGTAAAATGGACTTGGAAACCCTGATGCAGCTGCAGAAGCAGGCGGTGCGTGAACTCGATCGCGCCAAGCTGACGAAAGGCTGTATCGACCTGGCGCTTTCGCTCAAAAAGCAGGATCAGGATCGTGCCGAGCGTGCCGCCGACGAGAACCAGCAAAGTCTACTTGATGATTAGGGGGGCTTGGCAATGAAAGACTTAATCAAAGACCAAAATGTCGAAATGCTGCAGATGTTTGAAGGGTTAACACCTCCAGACATTCGGGACATCGAAGACCCAAGTGATTTTCGTCAATATCTCAGTTTAGCGATATATCAACTGAATACATTGGAAGCACAGGCGAAGCATATTGCCTTCAAAGTGCAATTCACCAAGGCGCTCATCACTCATTTCGAACGCTGCATTCGTGGTCTGCAACCAGCGGAGCATGAGGAATAGCGGATGTCGATGGAATGGTACAGGGCGTATCACGGTATGCCATATGATCCTAAATTGAAAGTAGTCGCCAGACGATCGGGGCAACCGATGGCGTTTGTGGTGGCGGTATGGGCCTGCGTGCTTGATGCCGCCTCACAACACGATCCACGTGGTACCATCAATATCGATCCGGAAGAGATTGCCGTGTTCCAGGACATGGAGCTGGAAGCGGTGGAAGCCATCCTCGACGCACTCAAATCCAAAGACTTAATTGACGAAGATAACCACCTGACGAATTGGCATAAGCGCCAGCACACCACCTCTGCAGAGCGGGTGAAGAAACACCGTAACGGCAAGAAACAGGATGTAACACCTCGTAACACGAAGAAACGCGATGTAACGGCAAGTAACGCGAAGAAACGCAAAAAAGACCCAGATACAGATGCAGATACAGAAACAGATTCAGATGCAGAACAGAGGGCAGATACAGATTCAAAAAAAGATTCAAATTCAAAAAACAGAACGAGAGAAGAAAAGAAGGAGTCTGAGGAGGAAAAACAGCAAAGCTGTGGAAAAGATGCAGAAAAAGACAAAACCCAGATTCTGCAGCAGATGACAGACATCTGGAACGAAGAGGTGCAGAGTAAAATCACACCAGACCAGAAGGCCATACTCACAAAAAGACGCAAAGAGCAGCTGGCTGCCAGATGGGTAGATGAATTTGCAGAGGATATGCGGGCATGGCGCTACTTCTGCGAAATAATCGGCAGATCTGAATTTTGTCTTGGCAAGATTGAGGGCAAGGATTGGGTCATTGATCTCACCTGGGCCACGCAGTCATCCGATCGGGTGGCAAAAATTCTCGAAGGCGGCTTCTCCGGAGGCAAGCATCCATCCAAACCACCATCATGTGATCTTCCAGAATTTGCCGATGCCTGGGACGATGTTCTCAAACATCTGGCCCACCATCATGGCAAGGCCGCTGTCCGCAGCTGGTTTTCAAACACCGTCATCACCGCCGCCGAAGTCACGCCGGATGGAACCATGCTCACTCTGCAGACTCCCCGCGAATTCGTGCGCGGCTGGATCGAAAAGCATTTCCTCGCCGATCTGAATCATTACTGGCGCGACTGCGACTATAGCTCGCGGCCTGTGATCGGCGTCCAACTCAAAACCAAGGAGGCCAAATCATGAATGGAGAACAGCTATTGCAGCGTGCGCTGCAGACATTCGAAGAGCGCCGCGCCAATTACGGCTTGGCAAAACATCACTTTCAGGAAGTCGCCAGACGATGGTCGCTGATCCTCGGTCGGCAGGTCACTCCGCAGCAGGCGATCATGTGCCTGATTGAACTGAAGCTGGCACGGCTCAAAGAAAACCCCGCACATCTCGACAGCATCATCGACATCGCCGGATACGCGGCGGTGATGGCAGAGGTGCTTCCGGATGATAACCAAGGAGGGCTTCGCCATGAATAAAAAATGGACAGTCACCGATGTGGCCGATCGGTTTGAAGAAGCGGCTTTTACTCTCAAACGCATGCCACCGGTGAAGGTACAGGGATATTTCAATGCCTGGCCGGAAGTGGTTCGCACGGTGATGGAGCAGCTGCAGGCCGACCGGCTGCCGATGCGTATGGGGCCGCCAACACCGGATGCCATCAGCCGGATGGAGGAAACCATCCAGTGGATTTTCTGGCTCGATGATGAAGACGAGCGCAGGCTGGTATGGCTCCGTGCTGAAAAGGTTTACTGGAAACAGATCTGCTGGCGCATCGGGTGTGGCCGTACCAAAGCATGGCAGATGTGGACGTATGCGCTGCTTAAAATCGTTACACGCCTCAACTCCAATATGGGAGGGCGTTAAAGTGTTCGAACAAAAAAAGACTAAACAAGATGAACATTTTTTCCTATCCTTAGCAGGAAAATCGCCAGAGGTGGGTTATACAGCCCCACACGCAATTCATCCCCATATTTTTAATTTCAAACGCCTCACGCGCATGAGCCGCGCTGTGAGGCTTTTTATTGGCTATCACAAAACAAGGAGAAACCCATGGATAAGTCTCAACGATGCTACACTGTCAAACAAGTTGCCGAACTATGGCAATGCAGCCCAAGAAAGGTTTACTTTCTACTTGAAGAACAACAACTTGCATGCATTCGTATGGGTCATGGAAAAGGTAATATCAGGATTAAGCAAGAACACCTGGATGCCTTTGAACGGGCTAATGAAGTAGGAGCAGAAGAATGCAGCAAAGCATCCCAGACTTCGAAATTGTGTGGCGATCAGAAAGAAACCGGCACTACATCCAATGGCGGGAAGGTGGTGAACTTAGGAGGGTTTCAACGGGCACAGATGATAAAAACGCGGCGAAACGCTTCTTAGCCGATTTCATCTCCGGCTGGGTTGCACCGACCGAAGAGGAAAAAGAAGAATTTACAATCGCCGAGATCGCCGATTTATTCATCGAGTACAAAAAGAAAAAACATCGTGAGCGCTACAAAGACGATGATAGTCTGGAAGAGCGCTTCATCACTCGCAACATTAAGAATCTGGATAATGGAATCATTTATCCGCTAGAGCCAATCAAAGAACTCTGGGGTCAGCTCCACCCAAAACAGATTAACAGAAACCTTTGCCGAGAGTTTGTGCAACGGCGCGTGGAAGTGGATGGGCTTAGCAGCACCACAGCAAAGAAGAGCCTGGACTTGGTAGTTGCCGCAATGAATCACGCCCGAAAAGAAGGATTTCTTGACGTAGTTCCTCACGTTGAGAAACCGGAAGAAGGGCCACCACGAGAAAAATGGGCGCGGCCACATGAAATTAAGCAGCTGATGCTGGCCTTGAAACGCTATCCGCATCTGGAGTTATTTGCGATGCTGGCCTTGCATACGCTCTCACGCAAACGGGCGATTTGCGAATTGAAATGGGATCAGGTCGATTTTGATCTAAAGCGGATTGATTTCAATCCACCCAACAGAAAGCGCACAACGAAACGTCGAGTGCCAGTGCCGATAAACAAGGCACTGATGGAGGCGCTAATAAATGCCAGGGAGGTGGCGACCACCGATCATGTGATCGAGTTTCGCGGAAACCCTTGTTACGAAATTGGTCGGGCATTCCGAAAATATGCTCGGCAGGCAAACCTCGGATGGATTACGCCGCATGTGCTACGCCATACCGGAGCCACGCTCATGGCGCAGAACAGAGTGAGTATGGTTGAAATTGCAGGGATTATGGGTGACCGAATCGATACGGTCGAAAAACACTATCTCAAATACCATCCGGATTATCTGAAGGATGCGACTTCGGCGCTGGATAAAATCTACGCCTAGACAAATGAACTAAATCAACTTATTCTTGGCATGAGACCAAATGGTGGGCGGTATTGGACTCGAACCAACGACCTCTCGCATGTCAAGCGAACGCTCTAACCAGCTGAGCTAACCGCCCCTTTTTGGGAAAAAGTGGAAAAGTGAAAATACGCGGCTGAGTCTAAATTGTAAAGGGCTTTGCTATAATTTTTGCATGATGCAAATCATATCCCACCCGATCCCGTGGGATACGATTTTGCGGAAATGGTTTACAAATATGGGTAATCATTTCATAAGTGATGGAAAGAATAGCACGGAATGTCAAAGATTTCACATTCAGCCGCTTTCTTGACATCGACGAGGTCGGGAGTTCGAATCTCTTACCACCCACCATGAGCCTATATAAATGCATGAGATGCATTTATATAGGCTCATCACGATAGTCTTATTATTTGAAGGGTGAGTGAAAGCTAAGCCGCGCAAATGATTAGGCGGATGTGTTTAATGCAAAAAAGATAGCACCTCTGGCACTATCTGTAAATTTTGAAAAATTTATTCGCTTCTTTCACCAAGCCAGAATTTTATATCCTTCATGCCTTCTCGATATTCTTCTGAATATTGATAAAGTCCGTTAGATTTTTCGAGGTCTTTCTCAAATTCTTCAAATTCTCGGTCACTTTTATACGTTTTTCGTCAGTGATGCCTTTATACGGACTTAGTCTATCATCCCAAGAACTTTTTCTCTTGGGATTTTCTTTGTTGTTAGCCATTTGCTTTTTAAATAAACGTCAAAAAAAAAGATAGCATCATGTGATGCTATCTGTCAATTTTATATCTGAGCGTCAAATCTAGTAAAGGAATTGAATATACTATCTTTTTCTAATAGATATTCTTTGGTTAATCCAGTTCCTTTTAAATTTGCATAGCCAAAGTCACAACCGTCGATTTTAGAATACGAAAAATCAGCATTTTGCAAATTGGCATATTTAAAATCGCAATTATAAAGCAGACAGTCTTTCATATTTGCGTATTGCAAGTCGCTGTTGAAAAAACAACTATTGGACAGGTTCAAATTTATTATGTTTAAACCATACAAGCTAATATGTGGGAGATAGAGATAAGTCGTATTATCTGTAATCTTCAACAAAAACTTATTTGCACTGGTTTTATCGCTTCATGAGGCATTGTTTTTCAACATTGTGATCTTCTGAAGCGCAGACATTACTTTCACTCCATTATGGCGTAAAGATGTCTGATCCAGTACATCATTTCGATGTTCCTTCGCGTAATCATTAAGCACGTCAAATTGCTCCAGAGCAATTTTAATGGGGCGTTGTGTGTCTTCCCATTCTAATTGTCTGCGTTGCAACTGTTTGATTTTGCCATCAATTCCAACAAATAGCGTAAATGCAACGCTTGTTAATGTAACTGAACAAGCAAATACATAGAGATTAACAATCGCTGTTGTATTTGAACGATCTTTTACAATATCATACACGATAAATGATGTTGTGAACAGAATCACAACGCTCATTGCAAATAACACTGCACGTGGGTTGCGGTTCATCCAATGTGCAAGCCTGTCACCAAATGTGGATGCTGTAATTCGTCCGAAAGCAACATATGTAATTGCGCAGTAACCAACCAATTCAATAATATCGATATGGCTGCGAAACATATACATTGTAACGCCTAATACATAAGCAATCATCGTGATGGCTGCGTATTTTGCGACAAGATATAAGTAATCTTCCTGTGTTCTTAGCGGTTTACCTTCCCTTACATCAAAAAAATCTTTTTTGATTGTTTTGGGCAGTAAGATAAATCCATAATATAAACTACACAGAAATCTTTTAACGCTTTCTCCAATGGCATCAACTTGTTGGGGGATAGATTCAACGAATGATGTTACGTGCTGGTGGGTAGTGTTCCCAATAGTGCGTACGCGCGCAAATGTTCGGGTTGCGAACTGTCTTAATGACATAAAATGAAATTAGCTACGGTGGCTAAACACAAGTTTGGGCTTTAAATATATCAGTTAATTTATATTTAATCAACAATAACCAAAGTCTAAACCATCATCTCACACAGCGAGGGCGAGCAAGTGATCAGACGGATGTGTTAGAAAAAACATAGCTTCATAAAATGCTATTTGCCAATTCAATAGAGGTTTTTTCGCTTGTTTCACCATACTGCAATGCCAGCCTCATAAGTCTATCACAACAAAATACGCTTCACCTTATCCAATGCATCATTCAGTGTTGGCGGCGGGTTGATGAGGATGAGTCCACTGCCCAGCGCCCGCTTGCGTTTGGAAGGGGGGAAGGTGATGTTTTGTTGCCAGAATGCGTCTTTGAAATGGTGATGGAGCTGTTCGCACATGGAAATATGCGTATTCGCTGCCAAAATGGGATACCATAGTAAGATGGTAGCGTCATTCCACGCGGAAATAATATTGTCGCAGAAAGTGACAATCTGCTGATATTCGGGTTTTAATTCATAGCTCGGGTCAATCAGAATGAATTTTTTGGAAGCGTTGTTTTTGATGGCGCGCGCACCGTCATATCCGTCCTGTCTGGTGATGGTCACGTTTTCCCCAGTAATATATTTTTCAAGCATCAGATGTTCCTGCGGGTGCAGTTCAAACAAATGCAGATGGTCTTTCTGGCGCAGAATATGTTGCGCAATTAATGGTGATCCAGGGTAGTAATGTTTGCCATATTGCTGTTTGACGCGATGCAATATCTGAGTGTAGATATGGTGCTGGTCTAGCATTGCGGAGGATTGAATTGTTTCAATGCCCAGTTTTGCCTCACCTGTTTTCAGCGCTTCCCTGCTTTTAAGGTTATATAACCCTCTGCCTGCATGGGTTTCGATGTAATCTAATTCGCCATCCTGCGCGGTGAAATGCTGCAGCAACACGCTCAGGCAAAAATGCTTATGCACATCTGAAAGATAGCCCGCATGGTACATATGTTGGTAGGATAGCATAATAGGGTTATGGCGGTATATCGCACTCAGGGCAAGTCAATTAACCTAAACCATCATCTCGCGTTGCCCCACATCTGGCACGTGTCCGCAGGCGCGTTTGAAGCGTTGAATGTCCTTGAAGTTCAGCTTCACATCAAACACAAATGCATCATCTGTCTGTTCCATCTGGTCAATCACGCCATGCTGATGCAGCCATGCCTGCGCCTTGCCGTCTCCCAGTGGGATGGTGTAGCGCACATGTTGGAAGAATGAATCTTGCAGTTGCTTGTCAATCGCAGCGCATAAATTGTCCAGCCCTTCACCTGTGATGGCAGAAATGGCAACGGGATTTTCCGTGTAAATGCTCAATTCTCTGCGCTGCATTTCATCTGCTGCGTCAATTTTGTTCCAGACTTCAATCATAGGAGGCAATGGCTCTTTGCCATAAAGCTCTGATATTACGTGAAGCACATCGTCTCGCTGTGCATCCGTATCATCATGCGTAATGTCGCGCACATGCAGCAAGATGTCTGCCTGTTTCACTTCTTCCAGTGTGGCGCGGAAAGCGGCGATGAGCTGTGTCGGCAGGTTGGAGATGAAACCTACTGTATCTGAGAGTAAAATATCAATGCCAGAGGGCAGGGTGACTTTTCGGGTGGTGGGGTCCAGCGTGGCAAACAGCGCATCTTCTGCATAGACATCTGCGTGAGTTAAGGTGTTAAACAGGCTGGATTTACCAGCATTAGTATATCCTACCAGTGCAATGACAGGGTATGGCACTGCATCACGCTGGTTGCGGTGCAAACCGCGCGTGCGCACTACTTTTTCCAGCAATTTCTTAATGACGCCAATGCGGTCACGAATGATCCGTCTATCCAGCTCAATCTGAGATTCCCCAGGTCCGCCTGTGAAACCGAAGCCCCCGCGCTGCCGTTCCAGATGCGTCCATGAACGCACGAGCCTGCTTTTTTGATAATCCAGCGCGGCGAGTTCCACCTGCAATTTCCCTTCGCGGGTTTGCGCACGTTCACCAAAAATTTCTAAAATGAGTGCGCTGCGGTCAATCACCTTGGTATCAATTTTGCGTTCCAGATTTCGCTGCTGCATGGGGGTGAGGGCGCAATCAAAAATAACGACAGAGACATCTTTGGCTTTGGCAATTTCTGAAATACGTTCAATCTGCCCTGAACCCAAAATGGTGGAAGGGCTGACATCGCGTACGGGAAAGGTCAACCCCTCGACAATGTCCAGATGGATTGCTTCCGATAAGCTCATGGCTTCTTCCAACCGCGCTTTGAGCGTGCGCGGTTGTTTCGCTGAGTCCGCTTTTATGTCAGGACAGACAACAATTGCATTAGTCATGCTGTCATATATAGTGCAGAAGCAGGATTATGCAATCTGGAAAGAGCCGTCATCCGTAATCGTCGGAACGCCTTGCGATGCTTCTTCGTCATGCGTGACCACACCATCTTTCTTATTATAGATCTGAAGCGGCTTGGCTGGAACAATGGTCGCAATGGAATGTTTATAGACCAGTTGCGTTTGCGGGCCGCGGCGTAGCACAAGGCAGAAATTGTCAAATCCTGTCACCAAACCCTGCAATTTCACCCCACTTGAGAGGAAAACGGTCACTTGTTGTTTTTCTTTTCGACATGCATTGAGAAATACATCCTGAATATTTTGTGATTGCTGTGTCATCTCAGTCCTTAAATCGTTGCGGTTGCTCACCCTAATACTATTTCGGATAAATGTTAATATTGTGATAAAGCTACTTTAAATTCAAGGCGTAGTTTGATATGACAGGGAGTGTAACAACAGAATTTGTGTGGAAATATTAAAAACGCGCGCAGAATGCAACAAACGGAGAAACTCATGGGAAATGAATTGCGTAATATAAATGTATCAGGAAAAACTATATTGGTGCGCATTGATGTTAATGTGCCAATGCAGGACGGGGTGATTTCTGACGATACGCGCATTCGCCGCGCATTGCCCACTATCAAGGATTTGAGCAAGCGCGGGGCAAAGGTGGTGTTGATTTCGCATTTTGGCCGTCCGAAAGGCACGCGTGATGCAGCTTTGTCTTTAAAGCCCGTGGCAGAAGCCATTGGGCAGCAGCTTGGCGCAGAGATTCATTTTTGTGATGAAGCCACAGGTGCAAAAGCGAAAGAGGCTGTGTCTTCACTGGGAAATGGTGATGTGCTGATGCTGGAAAATATCCGTTTTTACGCAGAAGAAGAAAAAGGTGATGACGGCTTTGCCAAAGAGATTGCAGCACTTGGTGACATATATGTAAATGATGCCTTTTCCTGCTCTCACCGCGCTCATGCATCCATCGCAGGCATCCCGAAATATCTGCCCTCTTATTATGGGTATAATATGGAAGAAGAAGTCTCCATGTTGACGAAGGTATTTTCTGCACCTAAGAAGCCAGTGGCAGCACTGGTTGGTGGCTCTAAAGTTTCCACCAAAATGGATTTGTTGCAAAATCTGGTGGAGAAAGTGGATATTCTAATGATTGGTGGCGGCATGGCGAACACGTTCCTCTATGCTCAGGGGCATGATGTGGGGGCATCACTCTGTGAGAAGGATTTGAAAGATACTGCGCTGAATGTGTTGAAGAAGGCAAAAGCAGCAGGTTGCGAGATTTTGTTGCCAACAGATGTGGCACTTTCCAAAACCTTCGCCGAAATGCCAGCAACGAAAATGGCAGCAGTCGATGCGATTGATGCCGACATGATGGCGCTGGATGTGGGCGCGGAAACCATGCTGGAATGGGCAGCAGCCATTAAACGCGCCAATACGCTCATCTGGAATGGTCCTGTTGGTGCATTCGAGATGGTGCCGTTTGACAATAGCTCATTGTTTTTAGCACGTATTATCGCGTCTGAAACACAGGCGGGCAATCTGGTGAGTGTCGCTGGAGGAGGGGATACTGTCTCTGCCCTTGCGCGTGCTGGATTGAGTGACGCGGTGACGTATCTCTCCACAGCAGGTGGTGCATTTTTGGAGTGGCTGGAAGGCAAGGAGCTGCCTGGCGTGGCTGCGGTGAGCAATCAGGAACAAGCGAAGAAAGCATCATAATAAAAGACCCATGTTAACGATTACGACTTTTTATCATTTCCTGCCATTGGCAGCGCATGATTTGCCAAAGCACAAAGAAATGCTGCTTGGCAAAATGATAGATGCAGAGATTAAAGGCACTATCTATGTGGCAACGGAAGGCTTTAACTCCACCTTGTGCGGTTCGGATGAAGCGATAAAGAAATATGTCGCGTTCATTAAGGAGTATTTTGAGTGTGACTTTGAGCAAACGCTATCTTACGCTCCTTTTAATGCCTTTAGAAAGTCGAAAGTGAAAATCAAACCTACCTTGGTGAAAATTGGGGTGGAGCTGAATGACCCCGACAATGTAGGCACATATGTTGACCCCAAAGACTGGAATGATTTAATTTCGCGCGATGATGTAACGTTGATTGACACACGCAACAGCTATGAGACGTATCTTGGCACGTTCAAAAATGCGTATGACCCTGAGACACGCAAGTTCAACCAGATTACGGATATTCTGCCAGACGAAGTGAAAGACGATAAAAAACGCAAGATTGCGACCTTTTGCACAGGGGGTATACGGTGCGAGAAATATACGGCACTCCTAAAAGAGCAGGGCTATGATGAGGTGTATCATCTTAAAGGCGGTATCCTGAAATATCTTGAAGAAACGCCAGAGGAAGAAAGCCTGTGGGAAGGGTCGTGTTACGTGTTTGATGACCGCGTGGCAGTGAAGCACGGCTTGGAATTGGATGAGTCCGTAAGCAACTGCCCAGCTTGCGGACACACACTGCAGGCGATGGATTTGCGTTCCGTGCATTATATTCCTGGCAAACAATGCCGCCATTGCGACACATTTCCCCCTGCGAACTATGATTTGCTGGATGGCACACGCCAATATCAAAAATAGGCAGTTTTTGCATCTTTTTGCAAAAACATCGTTGCAAAGCGTAAATTGTTTGTGTAAAAAGGCGTTGTGTTCCCCGATAGCGCAGCGGTAGCGCAGTTGACTGTTAATCAATTGGTCGCAAGTTCGAATCTTGCTCGGGGAGCCATTCTTATAATACTCTCTCTAAATGATAGTTATCGTAACCATATTTAGTTATCTAACACAATATCAGTGCTTGCTTCTTCATCCCAGAATTCCAGTTCCCACTCTGGCATTTCAAAACCGTCTTTAGCTTCTTTAAGCGTTGCTGGCTCTTCTGATGGAACTGGTCTGTTTTTGAATAATTCAATAGTTGCGGTTACCATTTCAGTGTATTCAGGCACTTCAATAGCGCGAAATTTCTTTTCGGTAAGTATAATACGGTCTGGTTCAGCCGCATAGGACTTTGCACCTTCTATCACATCTCTATGGGATGCAATGTTTTTATGCAGCATCGGAGGAACAGTTAAATCATATGGGGCATCACTTAAAGCGTAAGTTTCCTGTGGCTTATCTTCCTTTGCAGTCACTTCTGGTGTTGCTTCAATGTGCTGCATATCTTTATTAGCTATTAAAGCAGTATCTGGGGTAATTTCTTCGCTTTCTATTGGAACGGTCACATTTTTTTTAATGTCTGAAGCTGTAAATGATGACCGCAATATGTTCTCATTCACAGGAGATTGTTTAAAAGCAATCGGGGCAGGTTCAGTTGCAATTGGCAGAGATGGTCGCAAAGGCTGTACATTGGAAGACCTGAAAGAGGTATCACGTTCAGAAATGATGCTTTCAAATGCCTGTTTTTTTTGAAAAACAGGCTTAGGCGGCAATTTTGAAATCACTGGTTTCGCAAGGGTATTGACTTTTTGCGCTTTTGCAACAAATGCTTTGGAAGGTGTAGCGATTACATGTCGTGAATTTGGTGCCTGCCTGATGCGGGGTCTGTAGTTTGTTGCCTTTCTGCCTGTAGCCAAGTGCCTTCTTGATGTTCTATGTGCGATAGCAGGTATATTGCGCAGAGAATGATTGTTGATGCGGTTGCTGTGATAGTCTGATGTTGCAATAATATTCTCTTGGGCGAAGGCAAGTGTCAGGAATTGCATATTTATAACTATAAAATACAATAGGATATATAGTGCAGAACACAGCAATGAGTCCGCGTGTTTACGCCTCGCATTCTGCATCCTGACAGATAATATCATATAGCTTTCCCATATCTGTTAACACTTTAAAGTTAATCAAACTATATTCGTACTTATAATCCGTTAATTTCAGCAATGCAGCGTGAATTCTTTCCTGTAATTCTGTAAGTTGTACTACATCACCATGGTCATATTGTATTTCGCTCAAATAAACGAAAAATAGTTTTTTGCTGGCTTGTAGTTCTTTTTCCAGCAACAGCACATCCTGTTCAATAGATTCTATGCGACTATAGGCAGTGACCACATTTTTTTTTATTTCACGTTCTGCCAGTTCTTTTTGTATATCAATTTCATTTTTCTGCATTGTAATTTTTTTGCGGCGGGCAATGGTTGCGCCTCCATCATAAAGTTTAAATGCCATGCGAACGCGCATTGAGGCATTCTCTATAGGGCCTGTCTCTCCGCCAATATCAAAACTTTTTCGTGCCTCTCCTTCCAGATCAAATGTAGGGTATAAATTAGATTCGTTACCGCGATAGGCATATTTTATAACGTCTTCGCTGGCTTTCAACTTTTGCAGTTCATAATTATGTTGTCTGGCAATGTCCAAAGCCTGCTCGGATTGCATGGGGATGATCAGTTCAGTTGAGAATATACCTTTGAAATAAGGTAAATCGCCTGTGATCTGTTTCAATTGCGCCATATTGTCACTGATCTGTGAATCCAGCTTTACTAATTGCGACTCCGCCGCAGCAAGCCGCGATTCTATATATTTTACATCACCAAGATTGGCTCCCCCACCTTTTTGCTGCGCATTCACCGTTTCAAACAGTGTTTTCATAATCTTGACGTAGCCTTTAGTGTCTGTTTTTTGCTTTTGGAGTCGTGTAATGGTAAGGTAAAGCTGAATTACATTAAACATCGTATCCTGCATTTCCTTCTTTTCTTCCCACACTGCGGATTTGGTAATTTCCTCCCTACGTTTGATTTCAGATGATGCGGCAAACCCATCAAATAATTTTTGGCGCACGGTAAAACCATAACTATTTGGTTGGTTATAGTCTCCGCCATCTACATCTTCATCAGTGTCCACAGCAAACGGATTATTATAGGCATAGCCCGTATCTGCATTAATATCTATAGTAGGCCTAAGCGCTGCTTCAGCTTCTTCTGTTTCATAAGCGCGTTGCAAACGTTTATTTTGCGCAAGATCAATCTCTTTACTGTTAAAGATGCCCTGCATAATAATATCGTGTAGCGTTATGGGCGCTGGCTGTGCACTATCTGCACCATTCTCTGCGCTATGTGAAGCAGGAATAATCCAGCACAAGAAAAGTAGCGCATATATGCTATGCCAGACTCTCTTATTTAATGTTGATCGTGATGCTGCCATAGCCTTCTACTTTAGTGGCATTCTCTCTGGGAATGCTTAAACTGATGTTATTTGAGTCTATGCCTTGCTTTAATAAGGCGTTGCGTGTGTTCATAGCACGCGTGAATGATGTTTCCTTCATTTTGGTGAAAGACATATTCTGTGCAGATCCTAGAACTGTAATATTGTAACGAGTGTTTGGCAACTGCTTGTGAATAGTGCTGATATAATGTTCCAGCTTTTCAGCAACTTCTGAAGAATACATCGCTGCCAGGTCGGCAAATTGAATCTTTATTGTACGTGCTACTGCATCATATTCTATGGTTTGTGACCCTTTTTGCTTGATGCCCACATTAAGCTGCATATCCTTGCTGAGTTCTTTGAGTTTGCTGGATAATAATTTATTGTCCTCCTGCAATGTCTTCAGCTTTTCGTCTATACCCTGATTTGTGTCTGCTTCCGACTGTTGATTTTTCTTTACCATTTCCTGAATTTTTTCAATTTCCTCCTTTTTCAGATTTTGCAATAATTTAATGGTTTCAGATATCACATCTTCCAGCTGCTCTTTTGAAACTTCAGAATCTGTCTCCTCGCTTAGATTATCAGGATCAAGCATGGATTTGATGTTGTTCATGCCAGAAATCATTTCCTGATACTGGGATTGTTCGACTGTTGTTACAACTTTCTTTTTAAAATCCTGTGCAAGCATATAAACGATGATAGAGGTGATCATCACAAAGAAGACGAACATGATGATGACTGCAGACAAAATATCTACAAATCCAGGCCATGCTACTGATTCTTCCTGTTCTGAATCGGACATAATTACCTATCGCGTATCATCAGTTTCTGGAGGTTGTGGAGGCACAGCGGGATAATGATCACTGAAATTTTCATAATTTAGCGAATCATCCATTGCTTCTACAGGGTTTGAATTGTCTTCATATTCTTTCAAGATACGCTGAATGACCTGTTGTCCTTCTTTGTATATTGCATTCATATTCTGCGCGGCTGCGGTGATAGCATGTACCTGCTTTTGGTCAACAAGCTGTTGAGAGAGGTGATATTGTGAATCTGCGATTTTTTTGTTGGTGTTGTTAATTTCGTTGAGCGACAACAGCAAAGACTCACTATCCTGTTTGCAACCAATCATATGCCCATTAAACTCATCCTGTTTTTCCAGCATATGTTTCACACTGTCAATACCTGCCAGATGTGACTGGTGGATCGATACCATAGTTTCATGTAGCTGGTCGGCTGTGTGCTTGAACGTATCAAGCAGGCGCTGCTGTATGGTTTCCTGAAAGCGCGAATGTACGCCCTGACGAATCATAGTGATTTCTTCCAGAAATTTCTTCTGCATGACTTCAATGCTGATAAGGTGAGAGGATTGTTGCATAGCTGCTTCGCGTGCTAATTGGTGTTCACCAACCATATTGCTGATAATAACGTTCTGATTGTCTATGGAAAGATTGAGTCTCAGCAAACTTTCCTGTTGTGACGCCTGACTTTCCACCAGCACTTTGACACATTCCATGACCTTATCCATATGAGATAATACGCCTTTAGATATCTCAACAATATTAGTGCCAGACATAGGTGCTGATTGTGCAGAAAATGCGCCACCCTGTGCAAACGTACCTCCTGTGCTGGCTATGGATTTTTCAGTTCTGTTTTCCAGCCAGTTATAAAAATCTTCTGTGAATTTGCTTTGGGCATTTACTGCAAAAAAGTTTAAAAACCCTGCTAGAAGAGACCCTGTCAAACCAAAAAGAGAAGAGGAGAAGGCAAGACCCATCCCTTCCAAAGGCTTGGCAATCGAGCCAATGAAAGAGCCAAGTTGATTGTCATTCTCATCACCACCTTCCTGAGGTCCTCCGATGCTGTCTACGATACTGTTCATAGCTTCACCAACGGATTTAATGGTTTCCAGTAACCCCCAGAATGTTCCAATAAGACCAAGCATTACCAGAATACCGATAAAATACTGCACGACCTGTCTGTCACGCGATAACTTGCTGTCAGTGATTGTTTTAATGTTATGTGTCTGTTCGGAAGAGAGATTGAAATAACCTGTTGTGCAAAATTCTTTAATAGCATCTGAAAAATAAGAAGATTTCAGTAATTTTCGCATACCCGTCAAACGGTGTTTGGTGAAATATTGTGTAATAGAGATAATGTTGTCTTTTGAAGGGCTGATAGTTTCATGCTCATTGATCACATCAATATACTCAGCCGAGCGAAGCAGCTTTATACAGTTACATAATACAGTAAAACAAGTGTATAGTATGGTGAAAATAATGATGGAGTTCAGACCAACATTGGTTAAAAAGATTTCTGCAATACGATCGCTGAAAAACACGACAAATCCGATCAATACAACCAGTGTGATCAGAATCTGTGGCGGAACAAAGCGCCAGAATATTTTATTCGGTAACAGGTCTTTCATAGCAATACCAATTCAGTATGCTTTCAGGCTATGCATAAAATTTTAAATAAAAGTAAACAATTCTAATGAGATAGCTTATTAGACTATTTTGCTATACTAACCTGGTATTTGAAATCAGGGTTCAATCAAAATGGTATGTTTCATTCTGGTGAGAGGTTTAACAAGATAGCGTAATATTGTCCGTTTTCCTGTAACAATATTAATATCTGCTGACATGCCAGGTATTATATGCTGATTATTCAGCATTGTGGCATCAGGTATGATTTTGACATTATAATAAGGTTCTTTCGTGTCGCTGCTAAAGCTATCTGCACTGATAGTGCTGACCTTTCCACTTAATGATCCGTGTATGGTGTAGTCAAAGGCGGATATGCGAATAACTACGTCCTGTCCTGGCCATATGCGGGCTCTGTCTTTGGTCGCTATCTCAGCTTCAATAACAAGTTCGTCATCTAATGGTGTAATTTCAAGAATTGGAGCGCCCGCTTTTACCACACTGCCGATCGTGTTAACATGAAGTTTGTTGACGATGCCATTCACGGGCGAAATAATTTCAGTTCGTGACACTCTGTCATTGGCATTTTTACTGCGCTCGCCAAGCCTATCTATAGTAACGCGTAAATCATTTAATTCTTCCAGTATTTCTGAATTGCGTTCGCTGTGCATCTGTTTAATACGACGCGATATTTCTTCGAGCTCGGAGCGAATGGTTGGAATAGCAGTTTGAGTGCTGCGCAACTGGGTGATAAAACTTTGCAGTTTGCTTTTTGCGTCAAGATATTTGTTCTTTGAATATGCGCCGCTTTGATACAGATTTTTAGCAACATTATATTGTTCACGCGCGACCTGCAATTCAGCAGAAATATTGCTGACTTTCTGTTCCAGCTCTATAATTTTATATTCTTTCTGCTGCTGTTGCTGGCGTAAAACATCCAGTGACTCCTTAAATTCTCTGCGTCTTGAATTAAATAGCTGAATTTGTTGCGCCACTTCCTGTTCTCCAACGCGGCGTGCGAGCGTTTTATCATATATAAGTGAAGTATCCCCTTTTAACTCTGCCTGCAGTCGCAAACGTCTGAGTTCCGCGGAGAGCAGCTCAATAGAGACTTCTTCGGATTCGCTCAAAAATCCCTGATTTTCAACGCGCAGCAAAATCTGTCCTTTTCTAACCTGATTACCCTCCGTTACCATAATCTGAGATACAATCCCTCCTTCAAGATGACTGAGCGTACGGTTCTGACCAGAGGTGATAACTTTCCCAAATCCCTTAACTGATTCATCAATAGATGCCAGTGCCGCCCAGACTAAAAAAGCGGTAACGCAGCCCATAGCTGGTAAGGTGATTCTGTAAAAACGTGATGACATCATAAATTAAAACCTCATCACTCTTTTGGCGCTGCAATATTCAGTTTTTGTAAAATTGTATCACGGTCTCCATCCGCAATAATGCGTCCATTATCTACAATAATAATACGGTTCACCAGAGGAAGCAGCGCCAGACGATGCGTGACATAAATAACGGTTTTATCCTGCATAGAGTCTTTAAGGCGATCCTTAATGCGTGCTTCAGCAGCCAGATCAAGCGAATGAGTAGGTTCATCTAACAGAAGAATATCGTGATTACGCACGAAGATACGCGCCAGCGCCAGCATTTGCTTTTGCCCACCTGAGAGATTGTCGCCATGCTCAAGAATCTGAAACGCATCTTTTTCACCAGATTTGTTAATGAACTCACTACATTCTGACATATCATATGCATATTGAAGCTTTGACTGGGTGAGGGATTCATCCCCCAAAGTAACATTTTCTCTCAACGTGCCAGCGAAGAAGAAATTATTCTGCTGCAGCAATCCAACATGCCTGCAAATGAGAGAGGGGGGGAGGCTATGCAATGCATGTCCGTCTATAGTAATATTACCCGTATAATTTTTTTCCTGTCCTGATAGCAGTTTCAGCAAAGTTGATTTACCAGAACCGCTTTTTCCCAATACTGCAATTTTCTCTCCCTTTTTAATATGCAGATTGACATTTTGAAGCGCAGGCGCATGTTTTTCGCTATATGAAAATTGCAAGCTATTAACGCTGATTTCTTTGAAAGAGTTATTCTGGGCTTCTGCAAGCGCGTTCATTTCATAAGCAGGCTGGCACAGTATAGATTTTATAAGATTTATGGATTGTCTGATCTGTCTCATGCGGGACAGGGAACTGCCAACAGCAATTAAGGGAACCATTGAGCGGTTAGAGAGAATGGTGACGGCTATGATAGCGCCAACGCTCATATTGCCGTTATGCACCTGATATACACCTGCTGCAACAACGAATATGCTTACACCCTGCATAAAAAACACAGATAATGCGCTAGCCAGCGCGCTCCAATATTCCAGATTTTCATGTAATTTCGCCTGAGAAAAGGCGTTTTTCTGAAAAAGCTGTCCGAAATATCTTCCTGCATTAAATGCACGTATAGTAAATATTCCAGAAAGATTTTCAATGATGCGCACGGCTTTTAGCCTGTCTGTTCCATTGCTGTTAGTGCTTTTTTCTAAAGTTTTGATATCACAGAGAATATTGACAATTAAAATGCAAGCACCACCTGCAATTGGGATCCATACAATAGCACCAGAGACATAAGCAATCACCGCCCAGAATACGATAATAAAGGGTAGGTCAATTAATGCAGGTAATGCTTTGGATATTATGAAATTTGAGGTGCTTTCAATTTCTTTAAACAGAATTGCATTATGACCAATAGCTTTTAAATTAGCAGGATAATAATTAGATAAGAAACGCTGCATCACCTGATTTTCCAGATTTAACTGCACTGTTTTTGATACGCTGCATGAAATGTGATGGCGTATTATTTTAAACAACAGGTCAAACAACAAAGCGATCATGACACCAATCAGCAACACCCATAATGTATCAGTAGCAAAATTCGGAACAACGCGGTCATAAACATTCATTGTGAATAAAGGCACTGCAAATACAAACAGATTCATAAATATGCTGCAACACGCTATTTCTATGGCAGCAGGCTTTATTGCAGATAAAAGAGAACGCCCGATGACCATTTCAGGCTGGTTTAAATGAGTATCAGCATCCTGCGCATCAAGGTTATGCAACGTTACTGCAACTCCAGTAAGAGCATTTCGAAGAACTGGGCTATCAACACATATTGTTTCATCATTATTGATATTACGTATGTGCGCAGTATCACCTTCCATTTTGATCAGTAATACATATTGGTGTTGGTGCAATACTAAAATAGTATTTTCAGGAATGACAGAAAGTGCATCAATGCCTACTTCAATCGCTTCAAGTTTTTTTCTGTATCTAAGTAATGAGTGATTATATGTTGCTATCAGCGTATGCAGTGATAATTCTGAAATATTCTGATGAGGATGTACGTCCTCTTCATATGCTCCAGCACAATAATATCGCATCAAATAATCAACAAGCTCTGAAAAAGAACTTTGTGCGCTTTTTAATATATCCGATGGATTACTATATATTGGAGATTCCATATAGTAGCATTAACAAAGCGGCATTAACAAAGAGTTACGCATCATAACCAGATATTTAAAAAGTAAAACTGGTTAACCTAAGTTTAAGATGATGTTGCTATTATTAATGCGTAATCAATAAATTTTAGATAATATTATGGCTAAAGACAATATAACTATTTCTAAACCACAAGCTGGTGAAATTCAGGAAGTATATCTGAAACCAGAAGAAAAAATAAAACTGGATTTCGCACTTGATAATGTGAAACTGGATGTTGTAGGTGCAGATATTAATGTTATGTTTCCAGATGGTAGCCAGATTGTATTTGCCAATCTCGGTTTAATGCTGTTTTCTGAAGAACGACCTGATTTTGAGTCAGCATTAGGAAAAGAGCTGACTCCTGATATGCTGCTATCAAAAATTGGAGTAGTCACTGCATTTGACATGTCCAACCCTGAAGAAAAAATTGTAGTCTCACAGGATGTGACGATTGGGGATGAAACTGGATTTTTGCATGAAGAACAGAAAGTAGGTGATTCTGAAAAAGATGCAAGTTATACGCCACCCGTTATTAATGAAGAAGTTCTTGAAGAATATGTCGAAAATATTGGATTTCAGGTATCGCGAAAAAGCTCAAATGTTGATCCAGTTCAAGCGAAGCCAAATGAATTCACAACTAATAAAAAGGGTGACTTTGATTTTGAGAAGCGGACCGAAATTAATGTTAAAAAGAATGACAACTCCCAACGCCAGACACAAACTGCAAATGCGCAGCAACAGGCGCAGAAAGTAAAACAGGCATTACAGGAAGAAAATGAGAATCTGGGGGGAAAAGTCAGTAGCTTAGAAACTGAAAATAAAGAATTATTTGAAGCCAGTGCCAAGCTGGAAAGGGATATTGAGGACTTACAGAAAAATCAGGCATCACTTTCAGAAGAAAATGAGTCTTTAAAAGGAAATGTGTCTGATCTTGAAGCAACCAAACAACAGTTGGAAAATGCTGTCAGTGAAATAAATGAAGAGTTGAAAGAATCTAAGGCAGAAAATCAGGAGCTTGAAAAGGAAGTTGAAACAGAGAAAGAGAAAAGTCAGCAGCAGCAGGAAGAGATTGAGCAGCAGGAAGAAACTATAGCTGAACAACAGGAAGAGATTGAATCTTTGAACGGGTCTGGCATTGGGGAACATCTGGATTACAGTGTGCAGCTGGTGCAAACACTACAAAGAACTGATGAATCTGGCGATACTCCAGTAATTACTGGAGGTGGCGGAAGTGAGGCAGCCTATTATAGCGATCGTCAGCAGCTCAGCCCTGAATATATTCTTTCCGATTCAAATGACTCTTTAGTAACTATTTATGCGGATGATGCAACACAATTCAATGAGACGCATTTAACACGTTTGCTGCGTATGGATGCATTCATTCCAGAAGGGTTTACACTTGACGAAGTTGTAATTGATGGGTTCCCAAATGATTTTGAACTAGTTGGACTTGTAAAAGATGCAGACGGAAAATATGTTATTGCTAATCCTGAAATAAACGAATTTTCTCAAATTGAGTTTGAAATAAGATACGCCATTCCAGACCCTGCAACTGCGACGGATCTGGATGGGGATGCTATATCAGACGAATTTCAGGAATTTGACATTGCTACCAGCCTTAAAGCAACATTTGATCCTGACAGTGGCTATGAAACACCGTTTGAAACAGAAATGCTAGTGGAAAAAATCATCCCTGCAATGGTAAAAAATGCTTATACAAATGACGATATGAGTTTCACGAACAGCGATGGGGATGTGGGTGTTGTATTTAATACCAGACCCAACAACAACGTAATAGTAGGGAATAATACTAATCATGAGGTATATGGCGGTCGAGGTTCTGACAACGTAGTGCTTGGTAGTGGTAACGATACCATTAATACGGGTACTGGTGACGATATTGTCAATGCAGGAGGGGGATCAGACTCTATTATCGCGGGAGAAGGGAATGACTTCTATAATGGCGGTAATGGTAGCGATAGTTACGATATATCATCTGAAACAGGAAATGTCTCAGTTGATATGATAAATGTTGATGGCAATAATCAGGTGATATTGTCTGTTGACGAAGTACAGAAAGATACACTCGTATCAATTGAAAATATTTATGCGGGCGCTGGTGATGACTTTGTCGGAGGAGAAAATTCAGATAATATTCTCTCAGGTGGTGATGGAGACGATACGCTTAAAGGCTATGACGGCAACGATACACTGGATGGTGGAACAGGAAACAACGTTGCGGATTACAGTTATATTACAGATGGAACGGCTTTAGACATAAACCTCTCTGCGGCGGTAGATGGAGAATTGGACGTTTCTGTGAATGCAGGAGATGCTGATAAATTAATCAACATTTCAGGCATTATCGGAGGGGATGGCAATGACAGCTTCACAGGCAGTAACGCTGACAACATGATTGCAGGCGGGGAAGGCAATGACCAGATTTTCTCAAGCCTTGGCAATGATACGCTGGACGGAGGTAATGGTACAGACACGCTCATATATTCTGGCATTACTGATAATGTAAGTGCAGACCTTTTTTCTGTAAATGCGGATGGTTTCAGTACATTGACAGCAGGTGCAAAAACAGATTTGCTCAAAAATATTGAAAATATAACTACTGGTTCAGGAAATGACAGTCTTGTTGGTAATAATGCAGATAATCATTTTATTGCGGGCGAGGGAAGTGACACTATCCGTGGAGGAGCAGGGGCTGACCGTGTAACATTAAACCATACTTCAAATCTAACTATTGATATGATAAATGACTCAGTTTCTGGGCATAATGCAGATATAGATATTATTGAAGATATTGAACATATTGTGACAGGGTCTGGTAATGATACTATTACTACAGATACGGGCAATAACAGTATTGAAGCTGGAGCGGGTAATGATATTGTTATTGGATCTGCAGGAAATGACACACTCATTGGTGGAAGTGGTATAAATACTATAAGCTATGAGACAACGACATCAGGGGTAAGCATACGTTTGTCTCAGGCAGCAAATATAGATCAGATAAATTATGACAATGATGATCTCTCTCAGGGTAGCGCAACAGGTGCATCTATTGGATCGGACATACTTAATAATTTCCGAGTCGCTATAGGAACGGACTTTAATGACTCCATTTATGGAAGCCATGAAAACAATACGGTATTTGGTGGTGCAGGCGATGACTATTTTGATATGCGTGGTGACAATAATGATATTATTGATGGAGGAGAAGGATATGATCACTTAGATCATAGTGATGAGGAAAACCGTATCAGAATAGATATGACCGTAACTGAAACACGAGATGGTATAGAAGATCTTGTTACTGTAGACATTGCTGATGATACGGCAATTGGCGGTGGCAATAACGACTATGTCAAAAATATCGAATATTTCACGTTAGGCAGAAATAATGATTCTGTAATAGGCACATCCAGTGCTCAAACTATTTATAGTCGTGAAGGAAATGACACGATACGCGGCGGCGGCGGGAATGATTACATTCATTCAGGAATTGGTAATGATGACGTATATGTTGGAGATGGAAATTTTACCGTAGACGGAGTTAGTGGTAATGATTATCTGGATATGGGAGATATTACCTCCGCAGTAAATATTGATATGACTGTAACCAACGGAAGCAATTATGTTATGGTGTATGACAATAATGGAAATGTTGGACAATTTAAGAACTTTGACTCCATCGCCGCTACGAATTTCAATGATACTATTATAGGAGATAATGAAGATAATGTGATCAGAATTGGTTCTGGTGATGACTACGTACATGGAGGAAATGGTAGTGACTATATTCATGTGTCTACAGGTAATAACACGCTGATAGGTGGGAACGGTTATGACATTATTCGTTTTAACTATGTAAATTCAGGACAAGATATAAATATTCAGGCTGGCACCGCATCAGGTGGCGGGTACATAACACAATTCAGCGAGTTTGAAGAATATCGTGGAAGCATCTATGGCGACACTATAGCTGGAAGCAACACCCGTGACTTGATTCTTGGGGGGAATGGTCAGGATTTCATAGAAGGTGGAGCGGGTAATGATGATCTTGATGGTCAATCTGGCAGCGACTTTGTTACATTCACCAATTCCAGCTCTGGCGTACATGTGGATTTAAGCGCTGATACTGTCTATGCAGATGGTCATGGATTTTCTGATGACATCCGCAATTTTGATAATATTACTGGTTCCAGCCATGATGATTTGCTTATAGGGCATGATGATTTTAATGCTATTTATGCAGGGGCAGGCAATGACACTATAGACGGAAAAGATGGACAAAATAAATTATTTGGTCAAGCCGGAGATGATTTATTTATTGCTGGCGGACTTGGTGATCATACTTATATAGGCGGAGAAGGTGATGATACGGTTGATTATGATACCTCAGAAGTAGCCATTAATGCCAGGCTGCATGTTGAAGAAGTAACATCCAGCCAGTTTGATGAAGAAGTAAAAGGAATAGAAAATTTCTTAGGCTCATCACATAATGATCGGTTTGAATTATACGGAGCTGTCAATTTTGAATTGCTATCTATCAATGGTAAAGGCGGTGCAGACGAATTTGTTACAGATGCTTCGCAATTTGGCTTTGCAACAAAACTCAATGGTGGAGCTGGAAATGATTCTGTCACATTAAGTTACGGCACATTGGGAAATGACGGGTCGGATATTGCGGATAATCTTCAGAATATTGAAACACTGGATATTATTGCAGCGGATTATGGCAACCTGACATTTGATGCGCAGGATATTATTGATATGACAGACAATGACAATGAACTTGATTTGCAGATTGACGCTGCTGATGCTGGAAACCTGAATATTCAGTCTGGTGCAAATTTCAACATGTCTTCTTCAGTCAGTGGAAATATAACGACCTATATGTTCACTCATAATACTGATCCGAGCATTCAGGCAGAGCTGAATGTGGTTGCGAATAGCTGAACGCAGAATAACGCTATGTTAATCAATTCAGTATAATTTTTTTGGTGAAACTTATTAGCTGATTATAGATGAAAACATTTAAAGTTAAAGCTGGCGAAACATTATTCAATGAAGGGGATATTGGGAATTTTGCCTGTGTCATTCGTTCTGGACAGGTGGACATTCTCAAGCAATCCGAAACCACCAAAACCAAACTGGCAACTCTGGGACCAGGGGAAGTGTTTGGAGAAATGGCTCTCTTTGATGAGAATGATTGTCGTTCAGCGTCTGCAATTGCCGTAACAGATACTATTATTGATGTTATCAATAAAGACGAAATGCATGTATTGATTATGCAGTTACCCGTTATGTTGCAACCTTTTATAAGTGCACTGGTTTCAAGGCTCAGAACAATTAATCTGAGAGTGATTGAAAAAGATCACGCGCCACCACATGCGCGTGACGCCATACGTTATTTGTCATTTTCTGCCGAAAATGTTAAATCTGAACATGAGGAACCTGTGGAATTTTCCAGAATGGAGCTGCCACTGGAAATTGGGCATAATCTGTCACAACATCTTCACAAATCAGCAAGCTACTATAACGTGCCGATAATGCAGGACAATAGTCATCAAGTGAATGAAAGACACTGCTGCATACAGATATTGCATGATGGCACCTACGTGATTGATAATAACTCGGACTATGGGACAATAGTTAATAATATCAGCATTGGAAGAAAGGAAGCAACAAACAAAGCAAAGCTGGATATTGGTGTGAACACAATTATATTAGGAAGCAAAAGCTCTGACATGATATTAACTATCGAAGCCCGATAGAATTAATTACAGGCTTTATATGCAATATTATATTACTCTATCGGGATGTAATTCAGCTGATGATGTTGCTCCTCATCCATCAGTTCATGCGCGATGCGGCGGGTCGCGTCTGCTTTTTGGGTACAGATTTTTTCAAATTTCCCATTTTGATATTCATATAATTCACGGTCTTGGATGTGGGCGAAGAAATCTTGCGCTTTACCGTCTTTGGTTAAGATTGGTTCTTTCAGCACATAGTATCTGTTATCTATTATAATAACATGCGATTGTACGTTTTTTGAGCATTCATATGTAATATCCAATATATTTTGCCCCAATGCAGCAAGCTCCTCTGGCACGTCTTTAGAATAAAGCTGAGTGCCGCGATATTGCGCGATGAGTTCTTCATTGTAATATAGAAAAATTGGATAAGTGCTGCAGCCACACCCTGAACCGCTATGATGTTCATATTGTGCCAGTGTTTCCATAACGCCATCATTGTTAATATCTGTCTTATAAGCAGACACTAATTCCGATGCTACAAAATCAGGCACTGTTTTTAAATTGATTGTTGTTTCAGATGCCATCTGAAAATTGTTGCGTTCCAGATTCTGGCATACTGGAGTTGTGCTTTCAGCAGGCAGCCATTCTTCAGCACGGCTGATATATTCGCACAAAATATAATTTTTGTTATTTTCAACAATCCGCAAATCATAGCCATTTGTTTCAAACATACGGTTATCGTATAATAAGGGTTTGTCATAATAACCCATATTTTTAAAATTGTCGTTGGCATTAGCTGTATCAAGATAGTCCAACTTGTTGCCTTCTTTGACTTCCATAATGTCAGTGGAACGACATGATGACGTGCCCGTAACAAATGCAAACTCACGATTTTCATCGCTCATGTCATCGTAAAAACTAAAACATCTGCGCTCCACCAGTTCATTGCCAGACCATTCAGACTCAGTTTTGCAAACATATGTTTCAGGCTCTTTAAACGCCTCTGGCGTATTCAGGTATGCATCGCAATATCGTTTGGCTTCCTGCGCAGTGGGCGCGGCAAATGTGGCGTGGGAACAAAAAACTAATATCAAAATAACGTAACGCATTCACACACTATACATAAAATATCTTGCGAAAATTATAATTATATTCATAGAATCAGTTTTTAATAGGGATGCACCAGTTTTTTAAAAGAGATATAATCTATGAAATCCATGTTCTATTCACTGTTTAATATTATGCAACGCACCACCAGGGAAGCGATTGACGCGCTTTACTCAGCGGAGGTGCAGGAGCGGATTGTATCGTTCGTAGATTCGGATACGCTTTATAAGGCATATGGTTTAGACGTGCTTGCAGATGCGGGATTGCTCAATCAGGTGATTGGGGATGCGGGCGATAATCTGCTGTTTGGCTCTGAAAATAGAGACTTTGTGAAAGGCAATGCGGGCAATGATCTGGTGTTTTCAGATGATGAAGCAGATATTTTGCTGGGGGACAGTGACAATGACACGCTTTCCGCGCAAGGCGGGGATGACACGGCGCTCGGCGGAGAAGGCAATGATGAAATCTATCTGGATGACCCTGATATTTTTGCGGATAGTGTGCTGGACGGCGCTGATGTGGGCGCGGGTGGCGCGGGCAATGACACCATTTATGCAGGTGGAAAAGATGACGTATTGCTCGGTGAAGAAGGCAATAATTTCCTGAGTGGGCAAGCGGGCAATGATATTATTCACGCAGGCAAAGATGCATCTGAACTTCATGCAGGGCAGGGGGATGACACGCTTTATGGCAGTGCAGAAGGAGATGTGATATATGCAGGCGAAGGAGCAGATGTCATTTTTTCTGATGCAGGAGATGATTTTATTGCTGGCAATTTGGGGCAGGATGTAGCATTAACAGGCAACGGAAATGACACATTCTTCGCAGATGAGGGAGATGACATTGCCTACGGCGGAAGCGGTCACGACTGGCTTTCTGGCTGGAGCGGCAATGACACGCTGGATGGCGGGCTGGGCAATGATACGCTCATGTCTGGCACTGGCAGAGACTCTATCTTCGGAGGGTATGATAATGACCTTATCATTGCTGGAGATGCACAAGAAATGACAAATATACATGCGCTAAATTGGGGATTGCTCTATTATGGAGAGGAATTTAATGTGGCAGACTTAGCCAGTGCAAAACAGGATATGCTGGTAATAAGCTATGCAAAACATGCAGATCCTTACACGCTACGCAGCGAACAGCCGTGGGAAGCAGACGAGATTGCCACCATTCAGGCAGCTGGGAAAGAAGTGTTTGGCTATATTAATGTCGCGGAATATTCCAGCTATTACGAAGAATGGGAAGATGCATGGAATGATGCGGCAACACGCGCTGAATGGCTGATTGAAGCAGAAACAGATATTACATTTAAAGTGGATTTCACACACCCTGAATTTCAACATATTGTGAAAGGGCGCGTTGGCACATTAATTGATTCTGGCTTTGATGGTGCCATTTTGGATGATGCGCTGGAATATTATTTCCGCGTGCCAGATGGGTTAAGCGGGCAGGAATATGATGATGCGGTTGCCATTCAGGCAGTGAAAATGCAGGAATTTATTTTGGATATTCGTGCCTTTGCGGACGTAAAAATTCTGCAACGTGATAGTGAATTGACAGACGAAAATCGTTTTGACTTAATGGTCAATGGTGCGCCGTTTATTGGGCTGGATGCGCTCAACACGGATTTGAGTGATGCGCAGCGTGATGCTATAGAAGCGCTACATGCTGATTATTTAGATGCAATAGATTATCAGCTGGTAGAGAATTTCATCAGCATGCACCCTGAATTTATTCCTACGGTAAAAGAGGTTTACGCAGGCAGTGATGTGCAATTGCTCTCTATTGATACAGACCAGCCATCATCCCAGCAAAAAGCCGAAGTGATTCTGGATGCGCTGGATGCAGGCTTCTCACCTTATGTGAGTGACAATAGCAACTATAATATCCTCAGCCAGCCTTATTCAGATTATATTGCGCTGGATAATGTTTCAGCGGCAAGCATTGATGGCGGGCAGGGGACGGACACGATTGTTGCCTATTTTGGCAAGCATACGATTGATGGCGGTTCAGAGGTGGATTTTGTGGATTATTCTCATGCAAAGACTGGGTTGCAGGTAAATCTGAAAGATGCGTCTTTCAATGCAGGTGCAGCCGAAGGGCAGCTCTTGCGCAATGTGGAAAATGTGATTGGCACAGACCATGATGATGTAATTTACGGCAATGATGACGCAAATAGCATTAAAGGTGGAGAGGGTGACGACATCATCAATGGCCGCGCAGGGGAAGACACGCTGGTCGGCGGCAGAGGCGATGACAAACTGCACGCGGATGAAGGCAACACATGGCTGATTGGTGGCGCGGGGCGTGACTCACTTTATGGCGGCATTGATGATGATGTGTTGATGGGCAAAGATGGCGCGAATATCTTAAGCGGTGGCGCAGGGGCGGATAGTTTTGTCTTTGAAAAGGCACATCATAATGTGTTCAGCATTGGCGAAGCAGATATTATTACTGATTTTGCAGTGGGGGAGGATATGCTGGATGTTTCACGTTTGGGCTTTAATGGCTTTGATGCAACGCTGGACGCAGCAAATGGCACAGTCTTACGCGCAGAATATGACGCAGATGCAGATATGACGTATATTATTAATGACGGTTTGGATTTTGCGGTTGCGTTGCTGGGCGATGTGACGGCTAGCTTAAGTGATTCGGATTTTGTGTTTTAATATAAACTATTAACCTAATCGCTCTATAGTGATTTCATGGGACACGGACATCACCACCACCATCATGCAGATGATATGAGCGAACGCAAGCTGCTTTGGGCGGTGGGTGCGAATATGGCGCTGACATGTGCGCAAGTGATTGGCGGGATGCTTTCGGGCAGTTTGTCGCTTATTGCCGATGCACTTCATAATTTCAGTGATGCGGCATCATTGCTGATTGCGCTGATTGCTATTCGCATCGGCAAAAAACCACCAGACAAGCACAAAACCTTTGGCTATAAACGCGCGGAAACCGTGGCAGCGCTGATTAACCTGACCAGCCTTGTGCTGATTGGGGTATATCTGTGTTATGAAGCAGTTACACGGTTTTTCTCGCCTGAGCCAGTGCAGGGCTGGCTGGTGATTGCGGTGGCAGGCATTGCACTGGTGGTGGATCTGTTCACGGCGTGGTTGACCTATAAACAGTCCAAACACAGCATGAATATGCGCGCTGCATTTTTGCACAATATGACGGACGCGCTGGCATCTGTCGGTGTCATTATTTCGGGCGCGCTGATTTTGCAGTTTGGATGGGTATGGACGGACGCAGCCATGACGCTGCTTATTTCAGCTTACGTGTTGTGGCATGGGTTCAGTGAAATGCCAAAGGTGATTCACCTGCTCATGGAAGGCGCGCCGCAACATATCAGTATGGCAGAAGTGATTGCAGCAATGGAACAGGTGAGCGGCGTGGAAAATGTGCATCACGTGCATCTCTGGCAACCTGATGAAAGCCGCATCGCACTGGAAGCGCATATGGTGGTGCGGATGCGGAATCTGTCTGAGATTGAGCTGATTAAGTCAGATGTGAAGCGCGTGTTGCGCGAGCAATTCAGCATCACCCATTCCACACTGGAAATAGAAACCCCTGCAAGCGAGTGTGTTTAGGGCATCCGTCATATTGAGCGAAGCGAAATATCCAAAATGGATTGGCGCGAGTGGTGAGATGGATTCTTCACTGCGTTCAGAATGACGGTTTCAACGTTCGTCATGTTGAACGAAGTGAAACATCCATATATCGGTTAGCGTAAGAGTCTCTGGATTCTTCGGCTGTGCCTCAGAATGACTATAATTATTTGTTAAAAAAAATCCTGTGAGGGGTGCAGAAGCTATACGCAACTGCTATCCACAACACAGGACTAATAATCAGAGAAGGTTATCATCATTATCTTCAATCCAACCTTCGACTTTACCATCAGACACTTCGTAAGCGATATTAATATCGCCTACGACTAAGTAAGAAGCGTATATATATACTTCTCCATGTTCGATATTGATGCGAACATAAGCATTGTCAAATCTTGCAAGTTCGACAACGAAATTTTCATCATCTTCAACTTCAAGAATTTTCAATCCCTCAGCCTGCGCTTCTGACAGAGTATTATCTTCTGCCTTGAATATTTTATAGTAATCTACGAAATATTCTTTTTTGATGTTATAGCGCTCGCAAAATAGCTTGAATTTTTCTGAATCAGAATTTTCATCAAACTCATTCAGATTTTCCAAATCTTTTTCTTTCCACAAAGCGAAAAGTTTTTCCTGTTCCTCTTCGGGAACATTTTCACGAATATATTCTTCAGTCTGATCACACCATGATGTGTACAGGTTGTTGAAGTATACATCTTGCCGACTATGTTGAGTAGGCAAATCGCTTTCATCTTCTTTCATGTCTAAAAAGACTTTGTAAACTTCAGCTAGCTCAACATAATTTTTCTTGTCAACAAGAATATGAATATGTCTGCAAACATTTTGAAGTGTGTAGTCAATGTTACCCATGTGTTTTTGACTCAACGGGTTTCCGTTGGTATAAATGATAGATTCTTTTCAAGATTGATAAAGAAATACAGCTTTATATTAACACTATTTTCTAAATAATTAAATAGTAATTATAGATACAATGAGAACTCTGCTGTAAAGAGACTGCAGTTACATCCTCTCCTCAACAACCTTCCTCACCCTAGTATAATCCACCTTGCCTGTGCCAAGCAGCGGTAGTGAGTCCACATGAAAAATCGTCTTCGGAACAGAAAGCTCGCTGATGCCTTCAGCTTTAAACGCTGCCACAATGGCTTTCACCTCTGCGTCTTTCTGCTCGGTGAGCAGCACTAGCTGTTCACCCTTTTTTGCATCTGGCATGGCGACCACGGCGTGGGCTGCGTCTTTCCAAAGCTGGGAGAGGGCGCTTTCCACGGCGGTGAGGGAGACCATTTCTCCGCCAATTTTGGCGAAGCGTTTGGCGCGACCTTGAATGGTGATGAAGCCTTCTGAGTCCACATGCACAATGTCACCTGTATCGTACCAGCCATTGGGGGCAGGGGTGGTGCTTATAAGCTCAGACTCATAATGTGGCGCTTCAATTGTCGCGGGCGTATGTTCAAACATATAGCCTTTCATCACATTTGCGCCTTTCACCAGTAGCCTGCCTGTGTTCTCTGCGTCAATCCCCTGCACTGGCTCTAACAGATAGTCCATGCCTGGCATGAATCGCCCCACCGTGCCTGCCTTGTTTTTCATGGCGCTGTTGGTGGAAATGGCGGGTGCGGTTTCCGTTGCGCCATACCCTTCCAGCACGCGCACGCCGTATTTCTCAGACCATAATTTGCGCGTTTCTTCTTTGAGCTTTTCTGCCCCTGCGAACACATACCGCACGGCATAAAAATCATAGGCATTGGCAAAACGCGCATAGCCTGAAAGGAACGTATCCGTGCCGAACATCAGCGTTGCGTTGGTATCATAGACCAGTTCTGGCACGATGCGGTAATGCAGGGGAGAGGGATAAAAAAACGTGCGGATGCCTGAGAGGATGGGCAGTAACGTGCCGCCCGTCAGCCCGAAGGAATGGAAGATTGGAAGCGCGTTGAAGGCAATGTCACTGGCGGTGAAATCCACTGTGGCGCTGAGTTGATAGCGATTCGCCTGAATGTTCTTGTGTGACAAGACTACCCCTTTCGGCACACCTTCTGAACCTGAGGTGAACAGCACCACAGCAGGCGCATCTGCTGCGGGTTGCTCATCATCCTGATGTTTGTTTAAAATAGCTTTTGCCAAGCCTTTTAGCTTGTCCTGCAAGGTGATTGTTTTGGCGACATCTTCCAGAAAATGCACTTTTACGCCTTGGTCACGTACTGCGTCTATCACGGCTTCCAGCTTTGCAGTTTCAATGAATTTGCGTGATGTGTAGATATGCTTCAAGTCCGTGGTTTTGCACGCAGAGCAGATGTTTTTTACGCCTGCGGAAAAATTCAGCATAGCAGGCACGCGCCCATATGCCTGCATTGCCATAAAGGTGACAACGCTATTTGCCATATTGGGCAGCAGGAAGCCGACAATTTCGCCGTGTTTTGTGTTCTCTGCAATCTTCTCACCTAAAATCAAAGAACGGGTGATGAGTTGGCGATAGGTGAGCGGTGTGCGGTTAATATCATCAACGATAATATGGTCGCTCCCGTGAATATGCTCTGCTTCACACACGCCATGCCACAAGGTCTGGTCAATGTTTGAGGTTTCAAAAATCATGTTCACCATCACGTCATACAGCTTGGTGCTGATGGCAGCGCGGCGGGCGCGACCTTTGATTTCTTCTGGAATCTCAAATTTTCGTGGGGGCAGGATGTGCAGTGAAATTTGTGGCAACCATCGTAAACGGACTTTTTTTCCTAAACGTGAGAGTGGCGTATATTGCGCACCCTCAATGCGCACAGGCAGCACTTGCGCGTCAGATTTATCAGCAATTAAACCTGGTCCTTCGTAAATTTTCATGAGTGCGCCTGTCACCGTGATGCGTCCTTCAGGGAAAATGACGCAATGCCCGCCAGCTTTCAGGCGGTTGATCATTGTTTTGGTTGCCATGGGGTTGGTGGGGTCAAGCGGGAACGTTTTTGCCAAAACAAGAAATGGCTTGATATACCATCTGTCCGCCACCGCGCTGTTGATGGCGAAGAAAGGTTGAACGGGCATGAATAGTGCAATCAACATTGCATCCAAAAAAGATTGATGATTTGCAACGATTAACACGCGCTCGCCTGCTGCTTCATAATGTTCCAAGCCAGTGACTTCCACGCGAAAGAGGATTTTGAGAATATGTTTTAAAATAAAGCGTATCATGGTTCTCATGAGAGGACTCCTTTTTGTTCTTTGAGGCGGGCAGCGCGTTTTTCCTGCAGCAATGCCTGCCATTCTTTAGATGTTTCAAGGCGCACAATGCGCTGCACGAGGATGGCAACGGGGCAGTTCATTAATGCGGTGATCAGGAACAGATGCGTGATGTCCAGCCCGTAATGCAAGCCCACCAAAGTGAACAGGGCAGACAGCACCATAAACAGCGCGTTGATGATATTATTGCCTGCAATCACCTGCGCGCAGGCTGAGGCATCCGAGCGTTCCTGCATGATGGCATAAAGCGGAACAATATAAATGCCGCCACACACTGCCACGGCAAGCAGGCTGCCCATAATACCCCATGCGGGGAGGTTGGCGAAGAAGCTTTCCACCGTATGATATGCATATTCTGGTGCGGGCATGAAGCCAACGCAGAAGCACATGGCAGCGGTGAACAACGCCATGCCCAGCGCGGCAGGGGCAGCGAGTTTTCCTGTGACATTGCCTTTTGTGAGTTTGTGGCAGAGCATAGAACCAATGCCGATGCCGATGGAAAAGATGGAAAGAAACACCGTCACCACCGTTTCATCTGCCAGCAAAATATCCTTCGTGAAGGCAGGGAATTGTGCGAGGAATGTTGCACCAATAAACCAGAACCATGAAATGCCAATAATGGCGAGGAATACGTCATATTGTTTGGCGCTTTGTTTGAGAACGCTCCAGGTGTCGCCCATAATATTCGCGCTTAAATGGATGGTTTCAGGTGCTTGTGGTGGTGCTTTGGGAATCCACCCGCTGGCAAACCAGCCTGCAAAGGCGAGCAGCAGCATGAGGGCGCTAACAGTTTCTGCACCATATTGCGTGAGAATGAGCAAGCCGCCTGTAAGCGTGCCAATGAGGATGGCAAGGAATGTACCTGTTTCAATTAAGCCATTGCCTTGCAGCAAGTCATCAGGCTTTAAGTGGTTCGGCAAAATGCTATATTTCAGTGGACCAAAGAAAGCAGATTGCACACCAAGCAGAAACAAAATGCTGAGCAAGCCGTAAAGATGCTGCATATAAAATGCAACACATGCGCACAGTGCCAACACAATTTCAAAGAGCTTGACGTATCGTATCAGCGTGGATTTCTCTAACTTATCTGCCAGTTTCCCCGCCGTCGCAGAAAAAAGAAAGAACGGCAGGATGAACAACCCGCTGGCAATCGTCACCATTTGCGTGGCGTCCACGCCTTCGCGCTGCGCCAGCACGTAGGTGAGCAAAATGATAAACGCATTTTTGAACAGATTATCATTAAACGCGCCCAGAAACTGGCTGATGAACAGCGGCAAAAAGCGGCGGGAGGTGAGAAGGTGTCTCATGACAGTACCATAGATGATAACAGGTTAAAATTTTATGGATTGTTCATTCGTCATTCTGAACGCAGTGAAGAATCCATCTCTCGGCTTGGTGCAAGCGGCTCTGGATTCTTCGGCGTTGCCTCAGAATGACGATATTTGATAACCACCTCCAATTTCCATATCCTGAAATTCAGGGCGGATGAGGTGGCGGAACATGCCATAATCCCAGTATCTCATGCCAAGCACCAGCGTCATGCCGCGGCGGTCTGCGTGGGGAACACTCAAATCCTCCCGAATGAGTGTTTCAAATTCGCGCCCTAAACGCTGCAATTTGCGCTGAAATTCAATGGCACTTGCTGTGCTGATTGCACCGTTTAGCACAGTAAGAGATTGTGCATCCCCTGCAAAGCTACTGTTAAAATATTCCTGCCCGATATGGCGTTTGAAGAAGCTCTCAAACGGGCCGTTTGGCTGCCATTTGAAGTTTGGGCTAACAAGCAATTTAATGCGGTTATTCGCTTGCAGTTCAATGATGCGCATGGCATCCAGCTTTAGCAGGCGTTTCACACAATCCTGCTCGCTAATATCAAAATATTCGGTGATATTGTTCAGCGTCCAGCTATTGAACACGCACACCGTGACCAGCACAAGCAACAGATCTTCCGTAATATATTCTTCCTGCGCGCGGGATAGGCGCTCCAGTTGCGGTGCGGCGTCATTCATGCGTTGCACCAGATCGCTGATTTCCAGACTAATCATAGCGCAAATACTGTCCAGCCGTTCAAGCGAAAATTCCGCTTTGGCAAACATGCGCTTCACGCTGGCTTCGGATAAATGTAATGTATGTGCGACATCCATATAGGTTTTTCCTTCTGCTTTTAAGGCTTGTTTTAATATGTCTATCAAAGCATTGCGCTGCGCCATGTGCTATCCCTCGCTGTAAAGTATTATATAGTAATACTATAAGTGTATCATAGCGTCACTTTTATTTCTAAAGTTTTAATATATGTTTTCGCATGAGATGATGGGCGCATCAACATATTAAGGAGAACTCACATGAACTTACTCACCAGATTATTTTTAAGCACTCGCGCCACGTTGGATGATGCGGTGTCCCACATTGAAAATCATGATGCAGTGGTGGAAGCGGCGTTAAAACAGACGCGCCTTGCAGTGGCAAAAGCAAAAATGCAGCTTAAAGCCGTGCAGAAAGATGGCAAGGCGATGCGTGAGCGTTTGACCGACATGCAGGAGCAGGCAGAAAACTGGGAACGCCGCGCCAAAGCATTGGCGGAGATGGACGAAGAAAAAGCGCTGCAATGTTTGAAGCGTCGCAATGCCTGCCACGCCACCATTCAGCAAACTGAAAAAGCGCTGGAGAATTACCTGCCAACAGAAGAAAAACTGCGCAACCATGTTGCAGCGATGGAAGCAAAATTACGCGAAGTGTTGCAGCAGCAACAGCAACTCCGCGCCCGCCAAACGACCGCCGAAGCGCAGCGCGTGTTGCAGGCAGTATCAGCCACGGAAAGCAGTTCAGTAGATGCGATTTTCGAGCGTTGGGAAACCAAAATTCTGCATGATGAATATGCCCATGAAAGCATGGATTATGCAGGTGACCCAGATGATATGCTCGCTCATGAATTTGACACGCAGGAAAGCAATGCCGCACTGAAAGCAGAATTGGCAGCACTCAACAAAACAGATGCATAAGAGGAGGGGGAGATGCAAGATTATAATCCAATACCAAAAGATATTTCAGGGGTAAAACTCTTAAAACAACCTACAGAGGAAGATGTGGTGCAAACCACCATTTCCCGCATGAGCCATCTGGCAAGTCTGGTGCGTCATGCAGGCGCGTTGGGTGTGCTGGTTGCCATGTCATTATTCCTGTTTCAGGGCTGGTCAGATGGCAATGACATTAGCCGATATTATACGCTGCTTTGGCAAACGGTGCTGCTGGCGGGCGGTGGCTTTGGGATGAGTTATATCCTCAAAGACAATAAAGGCGCACGGCTGATGTTCGGGCTGGGGGTGGTGTCTGTCACCGTGAACCTTACTACGCTGAGCGCATTGATATTTTCTGCGGTGACGAGCCATGAATTTGCGCATCTTGTTCCCACCTTTGCGCAGTGGCAGGGGGTGAGCGTTGAATCTGTGCTGTTGCCACTGGCAGCAACTTTAGCCATCAGTTTGCCTGTGATTGCGGTGACGTATAAAATCTTTATCGGCAAAGAATGGAAACTCTTTGCTGGTACATTTATCGCGGCTAATCTGTTCATTTTACTGCCTTTCAGGGAGTCTTTCATGGCAGGCGCAGTGGCGATGGGAGCAATCATCTTGCCTGCTGTCATGTTGCATATCATGTCTAAGCGTGACGCAACACCACTGATGACACGTGAAGGCGCACTGGTGAGCCTGACCTTATTCGCGCCAGCCGCGATTATTATGACGCGAAGCATTGCGTTGTATGATGTGGATGCTACATTGGGTGCAATGCTTTCTTTTGCAGGCATTATGCTGACACGTTTGTTAGTGAACACATTGCAGCAATTTAAATCTGCTCGCCCTGTGCTAGATATTGCTGCAAGTCTGATGAGTTTCGCTTTTGCTGCAACGGTGGCGGATATTATTGATGTGAAAGAATTATTTATATTCTCGTATGTGACTGTAGGATTATTCTTATTCATTGCAAAAGACTCACCATTTAAACGTGGATTAAGAGATATGTCAGGCATCATTCTCGCTATAGCAGTAGTCGTTTCTGCAATGGGGTATGTGTCATTCAGTGCGATGATTTTACAGATAGCTACAGTTGCCATCATATTCTTTATGGGTGTAAAATTTAATTCTAAATTACATTTTGTGGGGGCAGGCATTGCAGCCTTCATGGTGGCGAAGGAACAGCTCTACAATCTGTTCACCATGATAGAGTTTTCAAGCTGGGCAGTGTTCGGCACGGTGGGGCTGCTCTGCATCATCGGTGCAACATTGATAGAGCGTTATGGGGCAATTGCAGCATTATCAAAGAAATAATAAGTGGGAAAAGAAAAAGCCAGCTTGTGAAATGCAAGCTGGCTTTTTTTGGTGTTTTGTGAAGGCTTAATATACATCAAAATGCGCAGCGTCGAATGTGTAGCTTGCGAAATTATCTATCGTCAGCACTAAACGCGCTGCCCCGCCGCCGCCTGCACCATCTGCATCATACCAGACTTCACCGTCCGTGGTGTCATATAACAAGGTTTCTGTGCCTGCGCCACCAGCGAAAGAGCCTCCTGCAAAGCCTGCTACATCGAATATATCAACATTGTCATTAATAGCTGTGCCAGAAGCAAAGCTATAGGTATTATCGTTAAACATGATCATATCATTGCCATTGCGGAAATCTGTAATATTGTCTGAGCCTGTGTCGCTATATTCTGCAAAACGGAATAAATCATCACCGTTACCCCCTGTGAGAGTATCAGATGCATTTTCGCCTGCTAAAGTATCATTTCCATCTCCCCCATTAATATTGTCATTATCGCGTCCACCTCGCACAAAATCATTCCCATCTCCCGCTATAATGCTATCATTTCCAAATAATCCGTGAAGAGTGTCATTTCCAATACCTCCATAGATAGTATCATCACCTGCGTCAGCTCGAATGGAATCATCTCCATCTACTCCATCAATAATGTCATTTCCATCACCGCCGTGAATCGTATCATTTCCACTATTGCCAAAAATGGTATCATTCCCGCTTCCGCCATCTACAGAGTCATTGTCATCACTGCCAACAATACTATCATTCCCGTCACCGCCCTGAATAGTGTCATCTCCAGCGCCACCATACAGTGAGTCATCTCCAGCACCACCTATGAGCAAATCATTGCCATTATTGCCGTATAAATCGTCATTTCCGTCCCCACCATCAACTGTGTCATCTCCTCCTTCACCGTGAAGGAAGTCATTTCCTGCTTCACCTAATATAGAGTCCTGACCACTACTACCGTAGAAACTGTCGTTACCGTTCCCGCCATGAATTGTGTCGTTATGGTTGCCGCCTGTTCCTGAGTCGTTTCCTTCTCCCGCATAAATCAGGTCATTCTGATCGCTTCCGTGAAGGATGTCATCTCCATCTCCTCCATATATTGTATCATTTCCCGCATTACCTATAAGTGTATCAATTCCTGCATCGCCATAAAGCAAGTCCTGATCTCCCCCACCATCAATGGAGTCATTGCCATCACCGCCATAGACAGTATCATTACCTGACCAACCCAATAATCTGTCATTGCCTGCGTTGCCATATAATAAATCATCTCCAGAAAATCCGAGAATACTGTCATCACCATCATCACCTTGAATGGTATCATTTCCATCATCGCCATTTACTGTGTCATTATCGGCTCCGCTGATGATGCTGTCTGCATTATCACCACCTGAGATACTATCTGCACCTGCGCCTGCAAAAATAGTGTCATTGCCTGTACCACCATTAATAGTGTCATTGCCGTTCTCACCAGAAAGATGATCATTTCCATCATCTCCGTTGATAAGGTCATCTCCATTCCTGCCGAACAATGCATCATTTTCACCACCACCATTTATAGTATCGTTGCCTTCTCCTCCATCAATCGTATCATTTCCTGCATTTCCAAATAATGAGTCATTCCCAGCATCCCCGCTGACAGTATCATTACCATCAGCTCCTGAAACTCTGTCATCTCCGTTCCCTCCATGAGCACGGTCATTGCCGCCGCCCCCGTCTAAGGTATCATTCTGATTTCCACCAAATAATGCATCATTGCCACCATTTCCGAAAAGCTGGTCTGCTCCATTTCCTCCGAAAAGCGTGTCTTCATCATTGCCGCCTTCAATAGAATCAACATCATCATCACCAAGAATATTATCAGCACCATCATTTCCAAAGATGGTATCATTTCCAGCCAGTGCTTTAACATAATCTGCAGTGGCTAATCCATTAATGGTTTCAGCTGCCGCGGTTCCATTTGTGGTTGCTTCATTTACAAAATCTGCATCAGTAAGAGTGATATTGCCAGTCAGCCTGAATTCAAAGTTGCTGAGAAGATTGTCTCTGACAATAGTTACATTATTACCGCTATCATATGTGACTGAGAAGATGCCATCACTGATGGGGTCATGGCGCATGATGTTGGTTTGTAATACTATAACATCCACACCTTGCGTGAAGTCCGTAATGAGTGTGGCATTTCCAGTAACTGACACTGTGCGTGTTTCAAACACAAATCTGTCATTTCCAGCTCCCCCTGTAAACGTGTCCTGAGAGCCCCCAGCATCATCTGCGTGCAATAATGTATCGTCTCCATTTCCACCATTTAACAAATCACTGCCAAATCCACCATATAATGAATCATCTCCATCCTCACCATAAAGTGTATCATTAAGGGCTTCGCCATATAGGGAGTCATTTCCAGCGCCACCATAAACAGTATCAATGCCACCCTGACCGTTTAGCAGATCATTTCCATCACCACCAATAATAGAGTCATTGCCTCCTGATCCTAAAATACGGTCATCAGCATTTCCAGCTATTATAGTATCATTACCAAGACCGCCATTTATCGTGCTGTTGTTGTTTCCGCTGGTAATGGAATCATCACCATCATCACCATTAATTGTATTATTGCCATTTCCCCCTATGATAGTGTCATTGCCATTGCCCCCAATAAGGCTGTCATGATGATCACCACCGTCTATTAAGTCATTTCCGTCACCGCCATCAATATAATCAGAGTTACCGTCACCTAAGAGCGTATCATTGCCTGCGTTGCCATAGATAGTATCGTCATTCCCGCCTCCATCTATGGAATCATTACCATTTCCGCCAGTCAGCGTATCATTTCCAGCTTCGCCCAGAATAGTATCATTATCATCTCCCCCATCAATAGAGTCTGAATTAATACCACCTGACAAGCTGTCATTTCCTGCATTTCCAAAAATCTCATCATCATTGCCACCGCCGTCTATTGTGTCATTGCCGTCTCCGCCGTGCAATGTATCACGACCATTTTCTCCATACACAAGGTCATTGCCATCGTTACCGAGTACGCTATCATTCCCACCCCCGCCGTAAACAGTGTCAGCGCTGGCCAGCGCATCTACTGTGTCACTGCCATCATCCAGCACAATATAATCACGGTCAGGTGTGGCGATGATGTTATCATTTCCTGCTGTGCCTGTGTGAGTGGGTGTAATATTTAAGGTAAATGTTTCGGTAGTCACGCCACCTCTGCCATCATCAGCAGTAATTTTCACTGAAATGCTGCTAATATCGCTCCCTTCTGGGGTTCCACTGAATTGCTGCGTTGCTGGCGTAAATGTCAGCCAGGCGGGCAGGGCGGAGTCATCAGCCAACGTCGCGCTGTAACTTATTGTGTCGCCATCAGCATCAGTAAACGTGCTGCTGGCATCCAGCGCAAAAGAACGCGCTACGGGAGCGTTCTGAGCTGCAATCGCAGCGGCTATAACAGGTGCATTATTTGGCCCTGCGGGAGCAGGTGGCGCGGAAGAAGGGGGTGGCGCGGAGGGTGTTGCCTTTTCCGCTTGCGCAGGCGGAGTTTCTTTTGTTTCATCCTGTGGCGGAGCGGGTTGTACAGGGTCTGGCTGTTGCACATCATCTGGTGGTGAAATGCTATTCGACGTTGGCAGTTGAGGGCGCAATATAATTCCATCAGAAAAAATAACGCCACCAGAAATGTTAGTAATGTCCGTTCTGCCTTGTTGTGCAGGAGCAGCTTCAATATTCTTTACAGAGTTATTCCCCGTTGCAGCATCTTCTTTCTCGCCTGCCTCGCCAATATCTTCAATTTTCCCTTGATTCAGGTTAAGTGACAACACCACACCTGACACAAAATCATTATCTGCTAAATCATCTATAGAAACGATGCCAGCTCCATCCTGCAGAAATTGCAGAGAACTTGACCCTTTGGTCATGTCTGCATTTTTGGTATGCCCGTTTGTTTTTACAGTGTTGAAGATATACTGGCCGTTTACAGACGAAGGCTGATTCAGAAAATCCAGATTTTTTATATCAAAATCTTTTAATCTGACATTGCTATCTGTCTGTGATGTGATTTCTTTTGACAGCGCTTTAATATGTTCAGCATCTCCAGAAACAAAATAGGTGTTTAACAGTTCATTATATTGAATGATTATGCCTGACTGTTGCGCCTGCTGGATAAAATTATCCTGAACAGATTTTTTCGCTTCATAGGCAGATGGCTGATAATTTTGAGCCATTTCAAACTCGCTTTGAGGCGCACTATTGCTCACATGCTGCGCATGTGCGGTGCGCTCATTATCTGGAGTCTGTTTATCGGTACTGTGTTTATCATTTACCATAACGCTTCAATAATACTAAACAAGTTTTAAAATATACTTAAAATCAATATCTTATCTTTTGGTAATGTCATGCTATATTGCCTTAACTTGCTAGCCTGACCTGATACTGCATAGCACTTTACAGTCTGCAACCAACGCTTTATAGATAAGCACAACGGTCTTGTAGCTCAGCTGGATAGAGTACTGCCCTCCGAAGGCAGGGGTCGCGCGTTCGAATCGCGCCAAGACCGCCATTTATAAAACGTTACGGGTAAAGTATGAAGCAACCTTTAATAGCAAAAATTGAAATAAATTACTTTCGTTCTGTGTATAACGAAAAGGTTATAAGTGACGTTCCTTTAAATGTAATAGTTGGAGGAAATGACTCTGGAAAATCAAATATACTGAGGGCTTTGAATTTGTTTTTTAATAACGAAACTGATTTAAATCTACCATATAATTTTGATTCAGATATTTCAAGAAAACGACTTCCTCAAACGCAAAAATCTAAGCGTAAAGCTATGATGTATGTAAAAATCACGTTTAACAATATTTTTAAATATAGTTCATTGCCTGACACTTTTGTAGTTAAAAAACAGTGGAATCGTTATTGGCATGAGCCTGAGATTACAACATTTCCAAAAGACATAAAACAGAATATTTTAAATCGTTTTCTAAACAAAATACAATTACATTATGTACCAGCAGTTAAAAGTAAAGAGATTTTCAAATATTATTTAGAGTTGCTATATGACTCTTTAGCTAACAAAGATGTAAAATTTTCTGATGCATCTAAAGATATTGTCACTCTTGTGAATGACTCAACTGTTTATATGAATAAAAGAATTCAGTCTGGTATTGGCATTAATAGCAATATTTCTATTCCAGATGACTTCAAAAAACTGTTTGGTGATTTTGATTTTATGACTTCGATAGGGAAAGGTGAGTTTATTTCTTTAAAGCAAAGAGGAGATGGTGTGCAAGTAGGGCATATACCATACATTCTTGATTTTATTTCTAATGAAAATGATAGCAATTATTATATCTGGTTATATGAAGAGCCTGAGAATTCATTGGAAATGGGAAAGGCATTTCAACTAGCAGAAAAATTTTCGCAAGATTTTTCAAAAAATAATCAAATTTTCCTTACAACACACTCACCTGCTTTTTATAGTCTTGATGGCGAACACATTAAAAAAACTTTAGTGAAGAAGATTGAAGACGAGGAAGGTTGTAATGTGTCATTTTTAGAAAACTTTAGTACATCTAATGATGTAGATATAACTATGGGAGTTGCTGCCTTGGTTGCTGATAGAGCTAGAGAAATTTTTGATAAAACGGTTGCTTTAGAGAGGTCTTTGGAAGATACGAAACGTGAATTATCTAAAGTAACAAAGCCAGTTATTTTCTGTGAAGGAAAAACTGACATTCAATATATCAGAAAGGCTTTGGAGTTATTTGACAAGAATAGTTTGTTGGAGCAATGCGAGATTATTGAACCTAACGCAAAAAAAGGCAGTGGTTGTGAAACTATGATAAAAATTATTGGTAATAGATTTGATAGTCCCAGATTAGATAAATATCCTGCGTTATTTATTTTTGACTGTGACGTTAAGGGTATTGAAAATAAAAATACAGATTGTAACACCAGTATTTACAAACTTGCTTATCGAAAAGAAAGTTGCATAGACTCTGGAATAGAAAATTTACTACCGATAGAACTTGCAAGTTATATATTAAATTGTAGCGATTTTTGTTCGATAAAAGCTCATCCAAAACAATGGCATAAACAAACTGAAGTAAAAGAGTTTGATAAAGTCAAAATATGCAATTTTGTTTGTGAAAGAAGCAATATTGAAGACTTTAAACATTTTGAGGATTTGATTTTTTGCATAGAAAAGTTTGTAGAAAAAAATTCTGCTTAAATTAAATGCTTGTACTCACTCAAGATTAAGCCCCAGAAATTGCCCGCTTCTGCTCTTCATCAGACCAATCCAATTCCTTTGCCATAATCTCAGACACTGTATTAATGGCTGCATCACTGGCTTTGCTGTCTATAAAATGCAGACGGGTGCGGCGGTGCAGCACGTCTTTTACCGTTTGTGCCATTTCATAGCGTACGGCATAGACCACTTCTGCCTGAATATAAGGATGGTTGTCTGCCAGTCTTTTCACCCCGTTTTCCATTTCCACTGCGATGGCGAGAATAGTGCTGACGCGCGCGCCATAATTATGCAGCAGATGCTCGACAATATCTTCATCCAGCTTGGTGTTATTGCGCAATTTATGCGCTGCTTCGCCATAACCTTGCGCGCCGATCAGTTTGATGTTCTCAGTGCTGCAAGGCTTTGTGCTAGTGGAGATGTGTTTCAGCGCTTCATCCACCACATCCTGCGCCATATTGCGATATGTTGTCCACTTCCCACCCGTGATGGTCACCAGCCCGCTTTTTGAAGTGTGAATGACGTGTGAGCGTGAGAGCTTCGCGGTGGATTCATCTGGTGCGCTGACGAGCGGGCGCAACCCTGTCCACGCGGAAAGCACATCATCACGCGTAAGTTTTTGAGATAAATATTCATTGGTTTCCTTGATCAGGAAATGAATATCTTCTTCCTGCGCTTGTGGGTCATCACTTAATGGTGCTTCTGCATCTGTTGTGCCAATCACTGTTGCACCTTCCCACGGGAGGATGAACACTACGCGCCCATCAGAGGTTTGTGGGATAAGCATCCCCAGATTATCTGGAGCAATACCTGCTTTTACTACGATATGGGTTCCTGCACTTGCGCGCACCATAGGGACGGCATCGGGGTCATCCAACACGCGGATAATATCTGTATGCGGCCCCGTTGCATTGATAACGCAATCAGCTTTAATATCAAATGTGTCCTTGGTGTGAGAATCAGTAACGGTGACACCAGAGATGTGGTCATTCTCTTTCAGAAAGCCTGTCACGGTCAGGTAATTGGCGATGGTTGCACCATGTTGCTGCGCGGTCAACGCAATTTCAACATTCATTCGCGCATCGTTAAATTGTCCGTCATAATAAACAATGCCACCCTTCATGCCATCAAATTTCAGGCTTGGAAAATCACGTTTTATCTTATGTGTGGATTTATACGAACTGCGCCCGATCCCGCGAAATCCTGCCAGCAGATCGTAACAGATCAACCCTGCATAATAATATGGGATATGCCATGTTTTATAAAGTGGAATCAATAACGGCAAGGCGCGTGAAAGATGTGGCGCGATATGCAGCAACGTTTTGCGCTCGGCGAGCGCTTCCTTCACCAAAGCCAGATGCCCCATATCAAAAGATTTAAACGCCTGCTCAAGATAGCGTACGCCACCATGAATCAGCTTTGTGCTTTTGGAACTGGTGCCAGAGGCAAAATCTGCCTTGTCAATCATCGCCACCTTCAACCCGCGAGAAGCAGCATCCAAGGCTGCTCCTGCACCTGTTGCCCCACCGCCAATAATCAGCAGGTCGTAATGGTTTTTTTTCAGCGCTTCAATCTGATCTGTGCGCGAAACGGGTGTTATAGTGGTTTTTGTCATGCGGCGTTTTTCTCTGTTTGCGGTGAAAGATCATGTTGCATTTTGCCCCATTGCTGAGCAAGAGAGACGGCATTTTTCCAGTTTTGATACGCGTTGTCACGTGTCTTTTCATCCATTTTTGGAGCAAATTCCCTGTGGGAGGTTTTCAACGCACGCAAATCAGCTATATCCTTCCAGATGCCTACTGCAAGCCCAGCGAGATAAGCTACACCCTGCGCGGTGGCTTCAATATTGTCGGGTCGGCAAATGGTCATATTGGAAATATCAGCCTGAAACTGCAACAACACGTCACTTTTGCACACGCCACCATCCACCATCAGATGGGTCAGGGGGGTTGGCAGATCCTTGTTCATTGCCAGAATCATATCATGCACCTGAAATGCGATGCCTTCCAGCACTGCACGCGCCATGTGCGCACGCGTGGTGGCGGCAGTAATCCCCAGCCAGATGCCTTGTGCATATTGGTCCCAATGCGGTGCGCCCAGCCCTGCTAATGCGGGTACGAAATACACGCCACCAGTATTTTCCACAGTTGCTGCCAGAGCGCTTAATTCTGTACCATTGTCACCCAGCCCCATTTGCGCGGCAGCCCAGTTGATGGCAGCGCCTGCGGCAAAAATGCTTCCTTCCTGTGCATAATCTAACGTATCACCAATCTGCCATGCAACGGTGCTGAGCAGTTTTGCACTTGATGTCACAATGTCTCTGCCCGTAGGAGTTACCAGAAAACAGCCAGTGCCATATGTGTTTTTTGCCATGCCTTTTTCCGTGCAGAGATGCCCGAACGTAGCAGCCTGCTGATCCCCCGCAATCGCAGTGATTGGAATATCTGCGCCGAATAAAGACGCATCGCATATGGCTAAATTACCAGAAGACGCAACAATCTCAGGCAATATGGACGCAGGTATTCTGAATAATTCCAGCAACCATTCATCCCAGTCTTTCTGGTGAATATTATATAATAATGTGCGGGAAGCATTGCTGACATCTGTAATGTGCTTTTTCCCGCCTGTAAGTTTGTGGATCAGCCAGCTATCCACCGTGCCAAAGGCTATGTCGCCTGCTTCTGCCCGTGAGCGCAGGCCAGATACATTATCCAGCAACCATCCAATTTTGCTGGCAGAAAAATAGGCGTTCATTACCAGCCCGCTGCGCGATGCCGCTTCTTCTTCAATGTGGGGTGCCTGGCACAAAGCATCCACCTTCTCTGCCGTGCGTCTATCCTGCCAGACAATGGCATTGGCAACAGGATCGCCTGTGTTTTTATCCCATAAAATGGTGGTTTCGCGCTGGTTGGTAATGCCTATTGCGCTGATATCTGCTGCCTTCAGTGTTGCATCATCCAATGCGTCTTTAACAGATTGATAGACCGTGTCCCATATGGCGTTCGCATCATGCTCCACCCAGCCTGATCTAGGGTAAATCTGTTTGAACTTATGCTGTCCCGAACCGATGGTTGCTCCGCTTTCATCAAATATAATTGCGCGTGAACTGGTGGTTCCCTGATCAATAGACATTATGTAGGATGAATGCGTCATAAAATTTCCGTAATTCTTAGCTTCTGTTAATGATTAACAGGAAGAAGAAAAAATCGCAAGGATTGACTAGGCAAAAAAAAACGAGCCAATAATTGGTTCGTTTTCAAAAATTAATTGATCAGTATTTCTCGATGAAGTTCAGATTTTCCTGTTCGTAAATTACGTCAATTAAATTACAGACAAACGGTTTTTGAACACCAGAAAAAACTAAATTTCCTTTTTTGGGATACATATCACCGCTCAAAATTTCATTTTCAAGTTTTTCAACATTTTGACATACTTCTTCTTTTAAAGAAGTCTTTGAGCGTTCAATGTAAAAAGCTCTGGCATAAATCTCTACGCCATATTCGTTGTTTAGCGCTAAGAAGAAAGTGCCTGCAGATTTATTGTTTTCATCAAAATTCTTTTTGAAATAGAAATGTGACAACAATATTCCAGTTGAGGAAACATTTTGTAGGTTAGTCATGTGACTTATTTAAAAAACAACATCTTCTGTATAGACAAAAGTTACGGCTGATATACACCTGTATTTATGCCAAGTAAAGCATATTAACAAAAACCTAACTTTTTTGTTATTTTGTGCGCTGCATGGTGTTATTCACTAGACAAACAGAATAGATGCGTTTAGATGCGTGTCTGCTCTTTTAAAACTACAAACATTATTGAAATTTTATGGCACAAAATAAAGACAAAGATTGGTGGCGCGGCGGCTTAATTTATCAGGTATATCCACGCAGTTTTCTGGACACGCATCAGGATGGTATTGGTGATATTTCTGGTATTACAGACCGTCTGGATTATGTTGCCAAGCTGGGTGTGGATATGGTTTGGGTCTCCCCATTCTTCCCATCTCCAATGAAAGATTTTGGTTATGATGTGTCGGATTACAAAAATGTTGACCCGATGTTCGGTAACATTGACGATTTCGTGGCATTGATTGACAAAGCCAATTCACTTGGACTGAAAGTGATGATTGATCTGGTGCTAAGCCATACATCTGACCAGCATCAATGGTTCCGTGAAAGCCGATCAAGCAAGGATAATCCAAAGTCGGACTGGTATGTCTGGGTTGATCCTATGGAAGATGGTCGTCCACCAAATAACTGGCTGTCCATTTTTGGGGGTGGAGCCTGGGAGTGGGACACAACGCGCCGTCAGTTCTATATGCATAATTTCCTGACATCACAACCAGACCTGAATTTCCACAACCCCGAAGTGGTGGATGCAGTGATTGATGTGATCGAATTCTGGTTGCGTCTTGGTGTGCATGGTTTCCGTATGGATACCGTCAACTGGTATTTCCATGACGAAATGCTGCGTGACAACCCACCCAATGAAGGCCCCGAATTGCTGCCATATGCGCCGCCATCCAGCAACTATGTCATGCAGGAACATATTTATAACAAAACCCGTCCTGAAGTGTTGCCGTTTCTGGAGCGTGTACGCGCTTTGCTTGATAAGTATAACGCAATTTCGCTGGGTGAACTGACTGCGAAAAAAGCAAATGAGCTGATGCCTATCTACACTGAAAAAGATAAGCGTCTGAATATGGTATATACATTTGCAATGCTCACCGATGAATATGGCGCAGACCATTTCCGCAGTGTAATCAAGAAAACCGAACATCATATGAATGATGGCTGGGTGTGCTGGGCGTTCAGTAATCATGATGTAATGCGTGCAGTGTCTCGCTGGCAGCATGATAATGTGCCGCTTAATCAGCAGGCGAAATTCCTGATGGCTTTGTTAATGTCGCTGCGCGGTTCTGTCTGCATGTATCAGGGGGAAGAACTGGGTCTTCCTGAAGTGAATATTGCATTTGAAGATTTGCAGGATCCATATGGTATTCGTTTCTGGCCAGAATTTAAAGGTCGTGATGGTTGCCGTACGCCAATGCCGTGGCATATGTCCATGCCAAATGGCGGGTTCTCCAATGTGAAGCCGTGGCTGCCAATTCCGATGACGCATCTGGAAAAAGCAGTGGATGTGCAGGAAACAGACAGAAATTCCGTATTGAATTTCACACGAGAAATGATTTCATGGCGCAAAAAAATGCCTGCAATGGTGAAAGGCAGCATTAAATTGCTGAATGACGAAGGCGATATTCTGGCATTTGAGCGTGAACTTGACGGGCAGAAAATCCTGTGTGTGTTCAATACAGATGAAAAAACACTGGAATTTGATTGCAAGGAATATGCATCTGTTAATCCTATTGCGCTGACAGGTTTTTATTATAGCTATAAAGACGATAAATTAAGTCTGCCAGGCTATTCCGTATTTTTCGCTGAAGTCAACTAACAAAAAAGGCGCTCAATTGAGCGCCTTTTTTTTGTTTTGTAATTGTGCAGATTATGCTGCCAGCTTATGGCAATTGCCTTTTTGAAGGCTGGATTTCTTTCGCATGATCACATCATATTCTGCCACTTTAAGCGTGGCTTCTGCATCGCTTAGTTTGGTGACATGAATCACCGTCAACGTGAATATATTTTGTGCATTAGTGAGTCGCGCTGTAATTTGCTGCTCACCAATTGCATCCCCTTTGCCACGTGGTTTGCTGGGCGCTGCCCATATTGGTTCATTCCAGCGCACAACATCTCCAATTTCGGGGTGCTGACATATCACCCATTCTTCTGATAGGCTCATTTATCTTTCCTTCTTTTTTTCCTGCTTCAGCGCTTTCTTTTCCGCTGGAGTGCGCGTGGGTTTCTTTTTTGTGTTTTTTTGAGAATCCTGTGATTTCGCCATAATAATGTATCTCCCGATACTGTAAAAATGTGTATTGGATGATTGGTATACTATAAATTGAACGTCATCTGCGTCATACACACTATACTGCAGAAAAAATATTTATTATACTGCTAACTATATGCATAATGCGAGATAGTGTATCTATTGCGCTTTAATCCACTCAATCAGATCATTAATATGGCTAATGGTAGTAATTTTCAGACCATCTGGCACTTCGGCAGGCTTTTTCTTCTGGTGTGGAATCACTGCCTGTTTGAAGCCCAGCTTGGCAATTTCTTTTAAACGTAAGGATGTATGTGGCACAGCGCGAATATCACCTGAGAGTCCAATTTCACCAAAAAGCACTGCGTTTGATGGCAATGTGGAATCCAGAAACGCAGAAATGAGCGAGGCTGCCGCAGGCACATCTGCTGCGGGGTCGTTCACTTTATATCCGCCTGCCACATTCAGATAGACTTCCCTGTCTGCCAGCACCAACCCTGCGCGAGATTCCAGCACGGCAAGCAACATTGCCAAACGCCCTGAATCCCAGCCTACCACCGCGCGGCGCGGCGTGGCATAATGGCTAGGCGCAACCAATGCTTCCAGTTCCAGCAACACAGGGCGAGAGCCTTCCAGCCCTGCATAAATCGCTGCGCCTGAAATATCCTGCGTGCGGTTGGAGAGAAATAGAGAGGAGGGGTTCGCCACCTGCTGCAAGCCGCGCTCTGCCATGCTGAACACGCCCACTTCCCCCACTGCTCCGAAACGGTTTTTCACGCCGCGAAGCAGGCGATAAAGATGGCTTCTATCACCTTCAAAATATAGCACTGTGTCCACCATATGCTCCAGCACGCGTGGTCCTGCAAGCTGCCCTTCTTTGGTCACATGCCCCACCAGCACCAGCGTGATGCCCTGCTTCTTCGTGGCGCGGATGAGTTCTGCCGCGCAGCTTCGCACTTGTGAGACTGTGCCGGGTGCAGAATCTATCGAATCAATATACATGGTCTGGATTGAATCTATCACCACCAATGCAGGGCTTTGCAGCTTTTTAATGGCGTTGACAATATCCCGCACCGAAGTCACGCTGGCAAGCTGCACAGGCGCATTGGTGAGTTCCAGACGCTGCGCGCGAAGCTGAATTTGCGCGACGGATTCTTCACCTGAGATATAGAGCGTTTCAATCTCTTTGCTCATTTTCGCGGAGATTTGCAGCAGGAGTGTGGATTTCCCAATCCCAGGTTCACCGCCTATTAAAATCGCTCCCCCTGGCACAAAGCCGCCACCCAGCACACGGTCTAATTCTGCATTTTTGGTGGGCAGCCGCTGCGCAGGTTTAATATCTGCATCAAGTGAGGTTATTTCAAAACTGGCTGCCTTCCCTTTGCCCATGCTTTTGGGCGGTGCGTCCACCACTTCTTCCACCAGCGTATCCCATTCAAGGCACGCACTACACTGCCCCGCCCAGCGGGCATGAGTTGCCCCGCAGGACTGGCAGACAAAGTGGGAGCGTTGTTTTGGCATAGATGAACTTATACAAAGCAATGGCAGCAATGACAAGCACAAGAAAAAACCCGAAACACATGCTATTGCAGGTTATTTCGGGTCAAATTTATAGGATTAGTTAGTGATTTTCGTTGTAACGCGACACATCAAACCAATTAAGGTTTCTGCCGTGTTCGTTGTAAAAACCACCTTCATTTAATACACCACTTTCTTCACCTTCAAGCCAGATGGAACCATCATGGTTAGGAAGAAAAACTTCCATACCACAGCCATCTCCGTAGGTTTGTGAATCTTCATTGTAATGAAGATATACGGTTTTACGGAAATGATTAGGACCAGCTATTTCTACTTTCCCTTCATGAGGAAAATAGAATAAAGTATAGTTCCTGTATCCTCCAGCCTGAACCGCTTCATGAGCGTTGGCAGTGTGAGCGAACAAAGTGAGCAAAACAGCAGCAAAAAATAATTTTGCTTTTGTAAATTTAGCCATGGGTTTTTTTGGAATTTTATAATGCAATACCTGAAAACCATGCGCAGTTAATTGCCACATCACCCTGAAAACTTTCGCGGGGAAATGGAGCAAATCAATAAATAACTGAACAGATGCAATGCATCATGGTCATAAGTATCACGAGGATATGAAAGTCACTTGCAGCAATAGCGTCTGATTCTGAAATTATCAATCAATAATCTAATATAAAATTTCAAAGATAATATCTTTTAACAATTGTTGTTATTTAACTAATTTTACTTAAGGTAAAAAATATGTTATGTTCATAAAGTACATTATTATTAAACATGCATAGATTATGAAAATTTTTGCAAATGTTCGGAATTTTATAAAGCCAAAGAACGCTAAAATAAGCTTTAAACAAGCTATAAAATTACAAAATATCTATTTTGTAACAAAAATAAATCATAAAGAAGAATTTAACTTTATTTATATTTTTGACGATTTAGACTTAGCTGATAAAAAAGCAAAAACACTAGGTGGTAACGTTTATAAAGTAGCTCAATTAGATGAGTTGCTTAAAAAATTACCATTCGATAATTTTCCAACTATCATTCAAATGGCACTAGGAAAAGCCAGCCTGTATAACGTTGATGTATCAGATATGAGAAGATAGTTATATAGATTAATTACTTTCACCTATTACTTACAAGTTTAGGTGATTTTTTTTACATCGGCATCTTAATAATGTCCTGATACGCGCTTATCATCTTATCACGAACGGCAACCACGGTGCGCATGGTCAAATCAGCATTGTTCACTGCTGTGACCAACTCGTGATATTCTGCTTTATTTGCCAAAGACTTCGCGCTCATGGATTCACCTTCATAGCCCGCGTCACGTGCTTTGTCCAACGCTTCGGTGATCAGCTCATCAAAGTCTGGTTTGAAGGAGGTCGCATCTGACCCGCCAATTATCGGGCTTTCTTCGAGAGATGCCGTTTTGCTGCTTTGCAGGTTTGAGGTGTTGTTATAGGCATTCACTGCCTGATTGATAACGGAATTAATCATAATCTTATCTCAACATATTCACGGTTTGCATTAACATGGCCTTGCTGGTTTCCACCATGTTCACATTGGCTTCATAGGCACGGCGTGCCTCACGCATATCAACCATTTCCAGCATCGGGTTGACGTTCGGCATCAACACATATCCTTCTGCATCCGCTGCAGGGTGACCTGGGTCATATTTCTTTGGAAAGTCTGTTTTGTCATAACCATATTTGCTGACTTCAACAAGGTCTGCGCCAATTTCCCTATCCAGTTCATTTTTAAATGTTACCACTTTGCGGCGGTACGGTGCGCTGCCTGCGGTTTCGCCTGTGGAGTCAATATTAGCGACGTTCTGTGCCACAATGCGCAAACGGTCTCCCTGTGCTTTCATGCCAGAAGCGGAAATATGCATACTATTTACTAAATCAACCATGTTTTAAAACTCCTTTAATTGCCACCCTGTCCAAGCGCCACTTTGAACATGTCCGTTGTTTTGGTGTATAAATTGGTCACGGTCATATATTCGAGGTTGTTCTGCGCGACCATTGCCATTTGTTCTTCAAGCGCCACCGAGTTTTCCACAGGTGTGGTTTCATGTGTTTTGCGCTGCTCTTCCACGCGGAAATCACGCATCGGGCGTGATCCTTCCATGCTGTTTCCACCTGATGAACCACGCATTTTCAAGCGACGTGCTTCGCTGAGCGCCAAGCGCTCAAAATCCAGATCACGCATTTTCACCGCGCTATATCCTGGTGTATCTGCATTGGCGACGTTCTGCGCCAGAATATCCTGTTTCTCTGATAGATACGCCATTTTCGTACCCATCATTTTCATCAAATTTATGTTCGAATAATCCATAGTGACTCCTCACATAATATTCATGCATCTTTCGTGCCAAACCAAATATTTTCAGCGCTTTGTTGCAAAAGCCACATATGCGCGATATTTGAAGTATAACATAAGTTGCATTGCATATTTAAGGCTATTGTGCTTTGAAAAGACTAACGAATGGTTTATATTTTTGCCTATGTTATATTTATCGCGTAAAGTTGGCGAATCCATCGTCATTAATAATGACATTACCTTGACAGTGGTCGAAGTAAAGGGAAAGTCTGCGAAAATTGGATTTGACTTCCCGCCAGAGTCCAGCATTTTGCGCAAGGAAATTCATGATAAGATCAGCGCAGAAAACAGCGCTGCCAGCGCTGGAAGTGCAGATGACTTCCTGAATCTGTTTGATGACGAGGCAGGCAATGAATGACACGCCGCCAAGCATTAATCTGTTTGATGATGAAAAAGATGAGCATGTGCTGCGTAAGGACATAACCAAAGCAGTTGCCCTGCAATATGACAAAGAACAGGATGATGCGCCCCGCGTGGTTGCCAGCGGCAAGGGGGCGGTGGCAGAACAGATTCTCTCACTCGCTTTTTCGCATGGGGTGCGCGTGCGGGAGGATGCAGACCTTGTGAATGTGCTTGCTGAAATTGATGTGGACTCAGTCATTCCATTGGAAGCATTCACCGCGGTGGCAGAAATTCTGAATTATGTCTATCAGGCAAATAGTATCTACGGAAAACCTCAACCTAATCAGTAACAGAGTTAATAGAATGGATTATAAAGATATTAAAGTGTTGATGGAACAGGTAGAAGCCTATATTCAGCGTTCGCAGGAAATTCTCAGCAAGGAAGAATATGAGAAACTGCCTGAACTGGAACATGAGTTTTCAAATCTCTCCAGCGATCTGCAGGATGTGCCAGCAGAAAAAATGCAGATGTTCAGTGCTGAAATGCGCCGTTTTGACCGTCAGTTAAAAGAGGTAAGGGACGCGATGGTGCGGGAGCGGGATGCTATCCGCGCACAACTTAATTCGATGGGCAACCAGAACAGCGCGGCAAAAGCCTATATGAAATCATTCTCAAATTCTTCAGTTGACGAAGATTGATATATGGAATGGTCTCAGCTCGCTCAGGTCGGTCTTTCTTTCGTCTTTGTCGTCATATTAATGGTTGGCATTGGGGCGCTGCTGAAAAAATTTGGTTTAGAGAAAAAATGGAACATGGTCAAAAGCGCTTCAGGGCTTCTGGAAGTGAAAGATAGCATGTTCCTGGATCATAAACGCCGCATCATGGTGATTGGAATGGAAGAAAAACGCTATGTTGTGCTGCTGGATGGTGAGCGGGCGCAATTGATAGACACGCTGGAGGCTTCATAATGCGTTTGATGATTTTAGCACTGATTGCATTATTGCTGCCTGAACTGGCATCTGCACAGGAATTAACATTTAATATTGGCGGGTCTGAAGGTGGGTCTTCCACCGCGCGCGCCATTCAGCTGATATTGTTGCTGACAGTGCTGTCACTCGCACCATCTATTCTGGTGATGATGACCTCTTTCACCCGTATTATAATCGTGCTGTCTTTTATGCGCACCGCGCTGGGCACGCAAACCACCCCGCCCAATCAGGTGTTAATGTCTCTGGCATTGTTTCTGACTGCGTTTATCATGGCTCCCACGTTTGAAAAAGCCTATGAGGATGGGATTTTGCCTCTGATTGAAGAAGAAATTACTGAAGAACAGGCAATTGAACGCAGCGCTGAACCATTCCGCACTTTCATGGCAGCGCATGTGCGCGACAAGGATTTGGAACTGTTTTTAAATATGTCAGATGACATTGAAATTGAAAGCCGCGAAGCGATACCATATCGTATTCTTATTCCTGCTTTCATGATCAGCGAACTCAAACGAGCGTTTGAAATCGGGTTCCTCATTTTTGTGCCATTTCTGATTATTGACATGCTGGTCGCCTCCATTCTGATGGCAATGGGGATGATGATGTTACCGCCTGTCATTATATCGCTGCCATTTAAGCTCATCTTTTTTGTGCTGATTGATGGCTGGTATATGGTGACTGGCTCTATTGCACGAAGTTTTGGATTGTGATACATCACATGGCATGGATAGCATCTTAAACATCTTTAAAGGCATTGTGGCAATTGGTATTGTTGCGTTGCTTATCTTTTTTGGGCTGACTGTGTTTGCATTCTTGCTGGGCATAGCCTGCGTTGCTGCATTGGTGTTCTGGCTGAAAAGAAAACTTTCACCTGCCGCAGCGCCTATTAACAGAGATTATGCAGAAGAACTGCACACAACCACCTACACATCCACCACCATTATTGAAGGTGAAGCGGAAGACGTGACGGAGAAAAAATAGCTGGCTTGTTTTTCTGGATGGCTGAACGCTAAATCTTACAAACCACGCCTTCTATCAGATGGATATTCATATTCAATCTTTGCATCTGGTTTGGGTGCGCCATCAAATAATTTGTTCCAAAAGCCTTTGTCCAGCTTATATCCATCGTCTGTTTTGCCAGAACGATCTGGAGAAGCAGGTTCATCGCCCGTAGATGGTACATACACTCCGTCTTTAATGATCACTGTTCCCTCATCAAAAATCACAGGCGCGTTTACCTCTGCTTTTGGAAGGCTGCGTTCTTTAATGCCCGCATGGGATGCCTTCATATAGGATTTCCAGATGCGAGCGGGAATGTTGCCACCTGTAACGCGGCGCATGGGAGTTGCGTTATCATTGCCAACCCAGACTCCTGCCACCATATATGGTGTGTAGCCGACAAACCATGCGTCTTTGTAATTTGAGGTAGTGCCTGTTTTTCCTGCAGCGTCCCGCCCGATACGCGCGCCTTTGGCAGTGCCTTTTTCCATCACTGCGCTCAGCAGCGTGTTCATTTTGGCAACATCATCTTCTTTAATGGCGATCACATCACTATAATCATCTGCATCTGTGCGGCTATACAGGATTTTTCCATCACGTTTGCGTTTCACTTCTGTCACGCCAAATGGAATGACAGAGCGGCCATTATTTGCCAGATGCGCATATGCCGTAACCAGCTCCTGCAACGTCATTTCAGATGCGCCCAGTGCCAGAGAAGGGGAGTTCATCAGGTCAGATTTCACGCCGAGTTTTTTAGCGACCTTGATGACATTACCCATGCCCGCAAGACGGCTGAGGCGCACGGCAACCGTGTTGATAGAATGCGCCATTGCGTCCTGCATATTCATGTAACCACGATATTTATTATTATAATTTTTAGGTTCCCATTTGCCAATGCGGATAGGTTTATCTTCAAATATGTCCCCTGGCTGATGTCCCTTTTGCAATGCTGCCAGATACACAAACATTTTAAAGGCTGACCCAGGTTGACGCATCGCCTGCGTGACGCGGTTATATTGTGATTTTTTGTAATCACGACCACCCACCATCGCCAGCACTGCTCCATTAGGGCGCATCGCCAGCAGGGCAACTTCATCCACCTTGCTATTCTTGCGCACATCTTCAGTGAGATATTCTGCGATGGCTGCATCTGCATGTTCCTGATAATTGGCATTTAACGTGGTGCTGACAATAATATCTTCCTTCACTTCACCCAGCAAACGATCCACTTCTTCTTTCACCCAGTCAGAAAAATAGTTTTTGCTGCTGTGGGGAGAATCGTTAAACACAATCTGTTCTGACTGATTAGACGCTTTTCTTGCTTCTGCACCATCTTCTTCCAGCAGATTATTATCTGCTTCTTTCAGTTTTTCTAATGCCTGCACCGTTTGTTCATCTGTGATAAACCCTGCATCCTGCATGTTCATAATCACCTGACGCGTGCGACCTTTGGCGCGTTTAAGACTTGCCATCGGGTTATAGCGCGACGGCGCTTTTAACAGCCCTGCAAGCATTGCAGATTCAACGAGTGTGAGTTCTTCCACTTTTTTGTCAAAATAAATACGCGCGGCAGAATCTATCCCATATGAGCCCGCGCCGAAATAAACACGATTGAGATATATTGACATAATTTCCTGTTTGGTGAATTTCTCTTCCAGCCAGAAAGACATCATTAATTCCTGAATTTTGCGTTCAAACGTGCGGTCAGTTGTTAAAAACAGGTTTTTTGCTAGCTGCTGAGTCACTGTTGAGCCGCCCTGCACAAAACGCCCTGTTTTGAAATTGACTATCATTGCGCGAAGTACGCCCATAGGGTCTACTCCCCAATGGTCAAAAAAACGTCGGTCTTCTGTGGCAATCACCGCTTTCACTAAATCTGGTGGAATATCCTTATATGCAATATATTTTCCACTGATTTGTCCATAGCGCGTAATCAATGAACCATCTTCTGCCACTACTTCCATGCCTGGTGATTCTTTGGATGCCGCAAGACCGCTAATATCAGGCAATACGCGGGCATACATAATCAGCAAAATGATGATGCCGATAATCGCCGTTAGCAACAAAGAACCAAGCAATGCCAGCACCCATTTAGAGGTGAAGAAATGCCAGCATGACTTTAATGCGCGAGCCAGCGTGCGGAAAAAGGAATGTTTGCCACCGCCAGAAGAACCAGATGATTTTTTGTAGCTAACGTCACCATTCGGCATCCGCACTTTCTTATAATTCTGTGTTTTGCTGGCACTCATGAAATTTTTTATGTCTAAGATGGTTATTTTATGTCAAATACTTGCATAATGTTCTCTATAACGTTAAATAGCGTAAAATACAAGGTCGTGATGACAAACTAATTAAAGGTAAACCTATGGCTCTAAACGAATATGAATTTCAGGATGCTGCAGATGACTGGCTGGACAGATGCTTTGAAGCACTGGAATCTCAGGATGCTGAAGCGGCATTGGATATTGACCTTGATAATGGTGTGATGAACATTGTGGTGGATGATGAAAATACGTTCGTGATAAGCAAACATGCACCAAGTTGTCAGATGTGGCTATCCTCACCGCTTTCAGGCGGTCTGCATTTTGATGCGGAAGATGATGGAGAGCGCTGGGTGCTGGATGATGGCAGAGAACTGGCAACCATTCTGGGTGAAGAGCTTTCGCAGCTAACAAATTCTGAATTTGATCTTGACGATATATAATGCGTTCTACGCGACAGCCTGTCGGAGAGAAGCAAAATCTTCCTGAAAAAGGGAGCATTGGCAGCCTGAAATATCTGTGGCATTACATTAAGCCTTATTCTGGCTTAGTGATTTGTGCGCTTCTGGCATTATTATTCACTTCTGGCTCTGTGCTTGGTCTGGGGTATGGTCTGCGCTACCTGATTGATGATGGCATCAGCGCAGGCAATATGGAACTACTGAACAACTCATACGGTCTGTTGCTGGGCATCATCTTCCTGCTCGCAATAACCACATATCTGAGATATTATCTGGTGACATGGATTGGCGAACGCGTGGTAGCAGACATCCGCAATGATATGTACCGCCATTTGATTTCTATGGATGTCACATTTTATGAAACCAACCGCATCGGCGAATTGCTTTCCCGTTTAACAACGGACACGACATTAATACAAACGGTGGTGGGCAGTTCTGTTTCTATTGCACTTCGCAACACCATCTTGCTGATTGGCGGGTTGAGTATGCTCATCATCACCAGTTTTTCACTCACAAAATATGTATTGCTGATCGTACCTATAGTTATTTTGCCGATAATCATTCTGGGAAAAAAAGTGCGTTTGCTTTCGCGCGAAACGCAAAGCCGTGTGGCAGACATCAACGTGCAGGCTGAAGAAACATTATCTGCCATTCAGACCATTCAGGCATTTACGCTGGAACCTTACCACACCAGAAAATTTGCTGGTTTTGTGGCAGATGCTTTGAAAACGGCACGTAAGCGCATTTCTATGCGTGCTTTATTGACGGCCATCGTCATATCACTGGTGTTGGGAGCTATCATCACTGTGCTGCTGCTTGGCGGAAAAGCGGTGATTGAAGGCACAATTACAGCAGGTGAGCTTTCGTCTTTCGTCTTTTACGCCATGGTGGTGGCAGGCGCGACAGGGGCGGTGAGCGAGGTGATAGGCGATTTGCAACGTGCCGCAGGGGCGGTGGAACGGCTGACAGATTTAAAATCGCAGATTCCTGTTATTGCTGAACCAGAGGAAACCATCGCCATTCAAAAACATTCTGACATGGCGATAACATTTGAAAATGTCATATTTCATTATCCGTCACGGCAGGATGTTGCTGCGCTAAACGGAGTCAGCTTCACTGCGGAAAAAGGTAGAACAACTGCCATTGTGGGTCCTTCTGGTGGGGGCAAGTCAACCATCTTCAAATTATTGCTGCGTTATTATGACGTATCTTCAGGCAGTATTTCTCTCTATTCGCAGCCTGTAACTTCTTTGAGCCTTAAAGAATTGCGTCAGCATGTTGGCATTGTGGCGCAGGATACGATCATTTTTTCTGCCAGTGCCTATGAAAATATTGCGCTTGGCAGTGATAATGCAACGCTGGAAAGGGTAAAGCAGGCGGCGCATCAGGCGGAAATCGGTACGTTCATCGAATCCTTGCCTGAAGGATATGATAGCTATCTCGGTGAAAAAGGCGTAAGGCTTTCAGGGGGGCAGAAACAGCGCATTTCTATTGCGCGGGCATTGCTGCGCGCACCTGACATATTGTTGCTGGATGAAGCAACTTCTGCACTGGATTCTGACAATGAAGAAAAGGTGCAACAGGCGCTTTCGCGCATTATGAAAGACCGTACAACATTAGCGATCGCGCATCGTTTATCAACCGTCAGAGATGCTGATAATATTATACTAGTTGATGAAGGAAAAATTGTCGCGCAAGGCAATTATGAATCGCTTCTTGAAAATAGTGATTTATTTCAAACGCTTGCAAAAGCGCAATTCAAGGACGCTGCATAAGTTAAATAAATCCCGTTCTGACTTGTTAAAACTATTTTAAGATATTTTGCGTATCATCAGATTATACAAGTAGTTTTATTAATAACAGTTCAAGTAGAACATTATGCAGTTAACATCGCTCAATAGCTCTCATGCTAGCCTGTCTGCGCGCATTTCCCGAACAGGGAAGGCCGTTTCAAGCAACGTTGCCGCGCTGTCTTCAGGCAATCGCATTAACCGCGCTGCGGATGATGTGTCAGGTCTATCCATTTCCACAAAAATGCTGAATCGCACCACCTCTTTGCGTTCTGCCATTCTGAACCTGTCTCAGGCGGATAGCCTGCTGCAGGTGGCAGATAATGCTATGGCAGAGCAGGAAGGGATTTTGCAACGCATGAACACTTTGGCAGTGATGGCAAATAGCGGAGCATTGCAGAATAGCGAACGTACTTATCTTGATCTGGAATTACAGTCTTTAAAAGACGAAATGGACAGGATCGCCAATGAAACAAACTTTAACGGCGTATCATTATTAAACAAGGAATTTGATCCCGCATTAGCAGGGGTATCAGACTCAGGCGAAACATTTGTTTCCAGAAACGTGACAACAGGCACAGCGCAAAATGATTTTCTCGAAGGCACAGATGCCAATGATGCCATCAGCACCGCTGGCGGAAATGACACGGTTCGCTCTGGCGCAGGCGACGACTTAATTACGGTGAGTAATGGACGCAATATCATTAATGCAGGTGAAGGCGATGATATTATGGTCAGCGCTGCAAATGCCATAGATCTGCTTCCAACAGTTCCCATAACGAATGGTCTGGTGATGCAGCTGGATGCAACCAATAAAGGATCATTAGTGACTACAGGAAATGTGGTCGATCGCATCAATGATTTAAGCGGCATCGGCAATGATGCGCGCGCTGATTTAGACCCCAATCAGGGGCAGGTGAAAACAGAAGAAGACCTTATCGGAGGCAATAACAGCCTGACATTTGATGGCAGCTCTTTCCTCGGCATAGCTGATAACAATACCATCAATACTGGTCCGTCACCGCATAATGACAGAACGGTGATGATTACCTTTAAAACCAGTGAAAATGTGTCTTCAAGACAGGTGGTTTATGAACAGGGCGGCCCTGTTAACGGATTTAGTATTTATATTGAAGCGGGCAATTTATATGTAGGCGCATATAAAAATAATGGTGCAGCCTTTAACCACCATTTAAGCACCACAATAGAAGCAAACCGTGTTTACACCGCAGGCTTATCGTTCAATTTTGGTGTGGATAATGTCTTTAAAGGCTTCCTGAACGGCGAAGATTTTGCAACTGTAGGCATAACGCAGGCACAGAACCGCCATCCTGACAACATTGCCTTGGGCGGCATTCGTGACGATACACGTTTTTATGATGGTGTAAGCACTACTGGTGTGCCATTTAAAGGGCAGGTGGGTGAGCTGTTAAATTATAACCAGTATCTCTCATCCGCTGACATACAGCAGTTACAGAATTACATGATTGACAAATGGGGCGTGCCAGGGGCAGGGGCGGCTTATAACAATAACCGATTTATTGGCGGAGAAGGCACTGATACCTTAATCGTAACGGGAGTTGAAAACAGCTTTACTCTGGATGGGGATGCTTATCAATCCATAGAGAAAATTGATTTAACATCTGCACCCACCCGTTCCAACGTAGATATTCTCAATGACTATGTGGACACGCTGGATTACGGGAAATTATCAATTGATGCATCCCGCAATGATCAGGGGGTGAATATTAACGCATCAAACGTGCGTGATGGACTAGATCTGACAATTAACGCGTCTGAAAATACTGATATTATCACGGGCTCCAGCGGCACAAAAATTGCCGTGTCCTATGCATCGTCAAGCAATTCGGTTAAAGTGAATCTGGTGGATGAAACCGTCAAAGGCAGCGGGAATGACACGCTGATTGGCGTGACAGAAATAACCGGATCGCAGTTTAACGATGAAATTACAGGTTCATTTGAAGATGATACGCTGATTGGTGGAAACGGGGATGATCTGATTATTGATCACATCACTGAGGACGGATTTGTGCCAGCAGGAGGACTGGTGCATCGCATTGATGCATCTCAACCGAGCAGCATTATTACTGCAGGAACAACGGTAACGCAGGTGAATGATGTTAGCGGTTCAGGAAATAATGCACTGGCAGACACTGGAACTGTTACATACACTAATAGCACTATCGGAAAAGGGCGAGCGCTGGATTTTGATGGCAATAGCTTCCTGCGCATTGCAGACACGGCAGACATAAATAGCGTACCAGGAAATCTGGATGAACGAAGTGTATTCGTTAGTTTCAGAACCTCTGATAATATCGTGGGTCGTCAGGTGATTTATGAATCTGGCGGAACCGATCGCGGTGAATCTATCTATATTGAAAATGGGCGCGTGTTCGTTAGCTCGTGGGATGGTAACTTTAAGAACATCATGCAAAGCGCAGAAGTGACGCAAAGCAAATCATATGTTGTTGGTTTTACGCACGATAGCGGCACAGACAATGAATTTATCGGATATATTAATAGCAAAGTCATGGGTGTGACTGAAGTGACAGATCCCGTGCGCGGTTCCAATCAGGATATTGGTATCGGGGGAATGAATCAGAATTCACAGTTCAACGGGGTTGATGTCACTGGTGACGGGTTTGAATTTGAAGGCACTATTGGTGATGTTCTTATTTACAATTCAGCATTGAAGGATGACAATTTAAAGGGTTTGCAAAATTATCTTGCAGATAGAAGACTTGATCTGGGCGGGAATGACCTCATTTTTGGCGGAGCAGGGAATGACACTATTCAGGGCGGACGCGGTTACGACACGATTGATGGTGGATCAGGCGTTGATGTTGCTTTGTTTGATGGCAACCGCAACCAATATGATATTGAGTTTCTAGGCAATGGTTCTGTTCGCGTAAGTGACAGACGTGCTGACTATCATGATAATAGTGATTTGCTGCACAATGTGGAAATATTAAGATTTAACGATGGGGATGTCTCTGTTGTTACCTTGCTCGACGAAGTTGGCGATATTGGATTTCAGGTGAGTGAAGATGCCAGCGAACGGCTTATAGTTGATCTGCCGAATACCACAATAGCTCGGTTATTTAAGGATACGTCCTTCAACGTCCGCACCCAAAAAGCAGCAGCACAGGCTTTTGATGCTATTCGCAATGCGTTAGATATTCTAACGTCCGAACGGGCAAAAATCGGTTCGAAACAGTCAAGTGTGGATATTCTATCCACCGTAAATACCAGCTCGTTACAAAATCAGATTGCTGCGCGCGCAGTGATTTCAGATACGGATATTGCAGCTATATCGTCTGAATTTGCACTCAACACTACTAAAAATCAGTTGAGCATTTCTATGGCAACACAGACGAATCAGCTGCGCGAAACTGTGGTTCTGGATATTATCAATAACGCTTTGGCATAGCCAAAAAAATAACTCTGCCCTTTTTTAAAGGCAGAGTTATTATATTATCTGATTTTATTTATGCGCGTTTGCGGTCGCGTATCTCTTTTTTCATCAGTTCATCTGCAGGCTTTTCAGCTGCAAGATCATTTGCAATGCGCTGTTCCGCTTCTTCGCGAGTTTCATTTTCACCCACAATGACATCAGAATTCTGGGCTTCTTCTGAAGAGTTTGTTGCCTGATTCTTGCTGGTCAGCGTTGAGTCATTTGCCTGTTGGATTTTTTCTTTATGTGATAATGTATTATTCATAGTTCCTCCTGATTTGTTAGATTTCAGGATAGGATGTTTCACTGCAAAAAGGCTATTGGTTGCAGAGGTCAGAACATAAAGATGCACTAAATCATGCTTTGATTGCTGTTCTGCTTTCTTCTGAAAGTCTTGAGGATGCCATGACATAGTCAGGATTGGGTGACTCAGTGGCAATATCCTCACGTTTGGAAGCTGGGAATGCGTCTGGATTTTCCTTTGTCATTTCGTCATATACCGCGCGCGGATTAGTGACGAATATCTGCGTACTGCCATTAAATGGCAATTGACCAAGCTGCGTTTCTTCGCCTCGCTCGCCAAGCTCAAATGAAAATAAGCCTTTATCCATCTTTGCTACATCCTCAAGCTCTGACCATATTTTTTTATATGTGTTATTTTTAGGATTAACATCTAACGCTTCTGCCACTTCTTTTCGGCTGTAGGTTTTCAGTTCCACATTTTCGCGCCCTATCTGCACATCTGGCTTTGGGCTGCTGATGGATGTGTCCGGCTTAGGCGTTGCCGTTTCGCTTACAGACACAACGTGACTTTCAGAAATAGTATGCTCTGGAATGTCAATTTGGCGGGATAATCTGTCCAGCGCGTTCTTTAATGGTCTGTAAGTTCCTTCTTTAATCGTAGCGACAGGCTTGTTGTTCTCGGTATCAAAACCCTGCTTTATAATATTATGATCGATGGTTTTTCTTTCGCTCCAGTTTTGCTGAGCCCGATTACCCTTATGTTCAGCCAGAGCAACGTACTCCGCGTGAATATCATTCAGCACCTGCTCGGCGGAAAAAGGCGTATGTTTTTCTGGCAGGTTATTGTTTATCTCATCTTCAAAATAAAACTCAAGTTGTTGCAGCAAGCCTTTTAAGTTAGCTACATTCACCTGATTCCCATCATCCAGTTTGCTGATGTAATCTGGCGGCTGGGTCAGGAAATTTCTGGTAGTGCCGTCATTTGTTATGATAAAACGATTCTCTATAGTATCCTGCGCATAATTTTCGCGTTCTATCATAGACATTTCGCCGCGGCTTTTATATTCCTTGCGGACGACATCAATGTAGTCATTGCCAAAATCCTCAAGGTCACGTGCAATCTCAGAACCGTAAACAGTAGGCATGATGACAATATCTGCCTGCATGGCAGGAGTGTCTTTATAATAATTTCCAGCTTTCAGATCATCAATCTGCTGTGAGTAGCTGCCGTCAATATCCAGTGCATTTTCTGCAAATTCTTCCTTAAACTCAGAGCGCTGGGCGTTGTTTATCAGTTCTCGTAAACTATGCCTTGCATGACCAAGTTCATGGGTGATGCCATCCTGTGTGGTATATTGGTTTGCCAGTTCAATATCAGCAACCAAATCGGTCATTTCAATGCGAATGCCATCTATCTTGCTGATGGCAGGAATCAGGTCTTTCCAACCGCTCCTATCCAGAGCAATAACAATATTTGCATCCAGATTTAATATAATATCATCTTTAGTTTTGCCCATCTGATTACATTAAATCAATTTTATTAAAAATTAATGACAGTAAGTGCGAAAACTGTTAAGATTGTAATGTTCTTTATATTTATTGCTTATGAGCAAAACAGATAATGACAATCTATATAGATTGTCTATGGATGGAATCATCCACTTAAGAAAATCATTGTATCCCAGCTTAATTAATAAGCTGTTAGCAAAGATCAAAGGGCAAAATTTTTTTGAATATAACGGGTCTGCATATCCCTGTTATATTATCAAAAGGATTGGTGACAACTCAAAGTTTAATGTGACACATAATAATTCAGTTATTGTGTGTCAGTGGACTACGTTCAGAGTCTCACGTTATGCTTCGGATAATAATGTTGCGCTATGTTATGTTGATAACATTAAAAAACTATATTCACACAAAAAATATGTGTTGGATATTAAAAAGTCAGTTATCACTGACGTGAAAGGAAATATCCTTGCCAACATAATTTAAACTTATAAGTCAGCATGTTTGCTGACTTTTTTCTTATTTAACAATAATCATCACTTCATTGTCACCCACGTAAGAGAGTTGAGATCGGGCAAGTTCGCCGAGAAGATCACCATCAATCTCTTTTCCTTTTAACAACGCGATATTATGTTCCATCCGCAGTCGTTCAGCACGTATGTCAGCCAATTGTTGGTGCAGCTGTTCCTGCTTGCGCAATTCAATGGCGCGTCCAATCAGCCCGTGGTCACCATGCAACATGTGAAACGCCATGTAAAACAGCAACGCCCCAGCCAGAAGTGGCACACGGGATTTCTGCATCAAAAAGAATATACGGCGAAGCAATGTCATGAGGATTCTATGTTCGCCGAAAGGTGACAGAATTGCAATGTGTTTTTGAGCGGAAAGCAAAAAAAATCCCCTTTAATTCAGGGGAGTGTTATTTGATGTCAATCAGCGCATCATCTGCAAAATGGTAGCAGTGTAACTGATTAAACCAGCTATTCTTTAGCATCTGTATTATCATAAATTTTATTGAGCATTTCCGCGTAAAACTCTTTTGAGTGATAATGTTCGTAATCTGGGCTGGCAGTAATCACGATAACGTCATCATCGCTATCGAGCATATCTAAAACTACAGGAATTTTTCCTTCTTTCTGAAGTTTTTCCAGCAATTCGTTATACTCATCATTGTCTGAAACGGAATAAATTTTGTTAGCCATTATGCTATAGAGTAAATAAACAACATTCTTTGTATAATCAAAGAGAACATTGTTTGTACCATATCGTTATTGCTGGGCAAGGAAATTCTGTGTTTGCCATAATGTATTAATAAGGGCGGTTTCATGATGTCAACACATGCTTGTCAACCCGCTTTTGCTCTAGTATGGTGCATTTATGAACAATACCGCCATAAAAGCTACTGAAACTCAGGATGAAACCGCACTTGCACAGGGTCGTCACACCATAGACTGTGCCATAAGAGGATTGAAATCTGTTGCAGACACGCTGGATCAGCAATTTGCTGATGCTGTTTCTCTTATCAGCAATATGAAAGGGCGGTTGATTGTGACGGGTATGGGAAAAAGTGGGCATATTGCACGCAAGGTTGCTGCAACATTTGCATCCACAGGAACGATGGCATATTTCGTTCATCCATCTGAAGCCAGTCACGGGGATATGGGCATGGTGTCTGAAGATGATGTGATCATCATGATGTCCAATTCAGGGGAAACAGCAGAGCTTTCTGCATTGCTGGCATACGCAAAACGTTTTGACATTCCTGTTATTGCACTCGCACGCCGCGAAAAATCCATGCTGATTGATATGGCAACAATTCCTATAGTCCTGCCAGATATTGCAGAAGCCTCCATCACTGGTGCGCCAACCACTTCCACCACCATGATGCTGGTATATTGTGATGCGCTGTCTATGGCTGTGCTGGAGCGCAAAGGATTTAGCCGTGAAGATTTTGGCAATCTGCATCCTGGCGGAAAGCTGGGGCAGGGGCTGATGAAAGTGCATAAATTAATGCATAGGGGTGACGCGCTGCCAATCGTTTCCAAAGAAGCGACTATGGACAAGGTGTTGTTGACCATGACGGAAAAATCCTTCGGATGTGCGATTGTTGTGGATGATGAAGGCATTTTACTTGGCATCGTTACTGATGGAGATTTACGCCGCCATATGAAAGACGGGCTGTTAAACACGGCGGCTGCCGAAATTATGACCCGTAACCCCATCACCACCACACCAAACACATTGCTCGCGGAAGTGCTGCATGTGTTGAATGAGCGCAACATCACCAGCCTGATTGCCGTGGAAGATGGCAAACCCGCAGGGCTTATCCATATTCATGACTGTCTGCGCGTTGGTGTAGCGTAAAAAAAGCACTATGCAAGCATATAGCCATTTCGTAAATATCAGCAAATATGGGTTGAGCCTGCTGATGCTGGTGTTGCTTGTGGTGCTGGTTGCCATTCCGATTATCGGACGGGAGAATGCAGATATGCGCGTAGTATTCAGTTCCATTGAAGAAAAGGAAGCCTCTCTCCCTGTGATGACCAAACCGCGCTTTCAGGGGGTGGATGACAAGGATCAGCCTTACTTGGTGACAGCAACAAAAGCCACGCAGCAGGAAGATGAAACTATTTTGCTGGATAATGTGGCAGCCGATCTAACCACTAAAGATAAAGCATGGCTGGCGCTTATTGCGCAAAAAGGCATATTGGATTTGCAGAACGACACCTTGCAGCTGATGGGCAGTGTGCAGCTATTTCATGATGCGGGACATCAGATGAGCACAGAAATAGTAAACATCAATTTGAATAACCTCAGCGCAAAAGGAAATATGCCTATTGTCATTCAGGGCGAATTTGGGCGCGTGACATCGAATCAATTTGCCATTAAGGATAGAGGCGATAGAATGATTTTTAAAGATAATGTGGAGATGTTGCTGCTGCCATGAAACGGATATACTCATTATTAGCGCTGCTTTGTGCAGCACAACTGCATGCAGCTGGCATCAATGAAAAAGCCCCGATTGCCATAGATGCCAATGCGCTTGAGGTTATCCAAAGCAAACGCAAAGCCATTTTCACAGGAGAAGTCATCGCCAAACAGGGGGATATGACATTATATTCTGACACTATGACCGTGTTCTATAATGAAGCCAGCAAGGGCGGAGCCTCTGCAATGGGCGCGTTGTCACGCATAGAAGTGATAGGCAATGTTCGCATGAAAACACCTGACGAGTCTGCCACGGGCAATAAAGGCGTGTATGATGCAGAAAAAAACAAGGTGTTCCTGTTTGGAGATGTCGTGCTAAAACGCGGCAATAATGTGCTGAACGGTTCGCAGCTGGAATATAATCTCGAATCAGGCACATCGCTGCTGACAGGTGGTGTGAAGGGAACGGCAAAAAGCTCTGGCGGCAGGGTGCGTGGCATCTTCGTGCCGAATGGGGAATGATAATGGCTGATATTCTGGAATCCCCCAAAGCAAATGATGGGTTGAGATGCGAACATCTTGGCAAATATTATGCGAAACGCCCTGTGGTGCGGGAAGTCTCGCTGAATGTGAAACGCGGTGAAGCAGTTGGACTGCTTGGACCGAACGGCGCAGGAAAAACCACCTGTTTTTATATGATAACAGGGTTAGTGCGTGCGGATTTAGGACGGATTACGATTGATGGCAAAGATGTAACAACGCTGCCAATGTACCGCAGAGCGCGTATGGGGCTGAGTTATCTCCCGCAGGAAACTTCCATTTTCCGCGGCTTGACGGTTGAACAGAATATTCTGGCAACGCTGGAAGTGAGTGAACGTCAGGTTGATCAACGCATGACCATGCTGGAAGAATTGCTGGCAGAATTTTCAATCACCCATTTGCGCACAGCGCCTGCCGCTCAGCTTTCAGGTGGGGAACGCCGCCGCGTTGAAATTGCGCGCGCACTCGCATGTAAACCATCATTCATCCTTCTTGATGAACCTCTCGCAGGGATTGACCCTATCGCAGTGAGTGAGATACGTGATATTGTCTCTCATTTGAAAGACCGTGGTATGGGCGTACTCATCACCGACCATAATGTCCGCGAAACGCTCGATATTATCGACCGCGCCTACATCATCCATGACGGTGTAGTGCTGACCGAAGGCACTCCAAAAGATATTGTGCAAAATGAAGACGTGCGACGTGTTTATCTGGGGAATAGTTTTAATTTGTAGGATTGCCTAAGCCTCTAGCGCATTCCCTGCAATAGTTGCTCAATTCCGCCGCCACGCATTAAACCCTTTTTGCCCATCTTTTTCAGCTTTTTCATCATTTTTTCCATTTGCTGATGTTGCTTGATGAGTTGGTTAAGTTCCTGCACGGTGGCTCCTGCGCCTGCAGCGATGCGTTTTTTGCGGCTGGCGTTGAGCAATTTTGGAAAGGCGCGTTCGCGCGGGGTCATGGAAAGAATCATGGCTTCCTGCCGTTTAAACATATTTTCGTCCAGATTTGCTTCGGCAATTTTGTCTTTAAATTTGCCCATGCCTGGAATCATCCCCATCATAGACCCCATGCCGCCCATTTTCTTCATGTTGTTCAGTTGAGAGAGCAGATCATTAAAGTCAAATTTGCCTTGCTGCATCCGCTTTGCCATCGCTTCTGCTTCATCTTGATCTACCGTCTCAGCAGCTTTTTCAACGAGGGAGACAATATCTCCCATATCCAAAATGCGTGAGGCAATGCGCTCTGGGTGGAAGGGTTCAAATTCGGTGAGTTTTTCACCCGTTCCCATATATTTTATCGGTTGACCTGTCACATGACGCAAAGAAAGCGCTGCCCCGCCGCGTCCGTCCCCATCAATTCGGGTGAGGATTGCGCCTGTAATGCCAATTTTCTCATGGAACTCGCGCCCAATATTGACCGCATCCTGCCCTGTTAAACTATCTGCCACCAGCAAGGTTTCAATCGGGCTGGCTATATCACGCACTTGCTCCAGCTCATTCATCAGCGCATCATCAATATGCAAACGTCCTGCGGTATCAAGCAATAGCACATCATATCCGCTCAAACGCGCTTCTTTCATTGCACGTTTGGTAATCTCCACTGGTTGCTGACCTGCAACAATCTCTAAGCTATCAATGCCAGCCTGCTGTGCCACCACTGCCAACTGTTCCTGCGCGGCAGGACGCGCCACGTCAAGTGATGCAACCAGCACTTTCTTGTTGCGTTTTGTGCGCAACAGCAGCCCCAATTTTCCTGTCGAAGTCGTCTTTCCAGACCCTTGCAAACCGACCATCATCACTACGGCAGGTGGCGCGGCATTTAGATTCAATTCCTGATGCTCGTCGCCCAGCAATTCTGTCAGATGATCCTGCACCAGCTTGATGACCATATTTGCAGGAGACACGCTCTTAATCACTTCCTTGCCAAGTGCTGCTTCTTTGAGTGATTTCGTAAATTCTTTCACCACGGGCAACGCCACATCCGCTTCCAGCAATGCAATGCGCACTTCACGCATCACCGCGTTAATATCATCTTCCGAAAGCGCCCCCTGACGGCGCAGATTTGTGAAAATATTGCCTAAGCGTTTATTCAGTGAATCAAACATTGTGCCTCTTTACTATTGCTTATTCATATAACATAGAAGATAGGCTTGCGATGTACCAGAATATTATGTATGGTTTTTGCTTAAAATAATACATGACAGACCTGATTTATGACTGAACAGACATTTGATGATATTGCCAAAATGAGCTTTGAAGAAGCGATGAGCGAACTGGAGACAATTGTTCGCAAGCTGGAATCTGGTGATACCACGCTGGAAAATTCATTGAATGATTATGCGCGCGGCAATGCACTGAAAGCACATTGTCAAAAAACGCTGGATAATGCAAAAATGAAGGTCGAAAAGATCATGAAAGACGAACAAGGCAACATCACTGCGCAACCCTTTGACGCATAAACCACTTAACATTAAAGGAACACTCCCATGACCGCACAAATTGTTTCAACAGATATTGTTGACATGCAGGAAGAACTCGCCAATGTGTCTGAACAGCTTGACAAGGTGATGGACAGAGTGTTGCCAGATGCGCACAGCCAGTCCAGCAACGTTATTTCATTGACGGATCGCAATCAGCACCACGAAAAAGTGTCTGTAGGGGATGAAGGGCGCGTGATGGATGCCATGCGATATTCCGCGCTCTCAGGCGGGAAGCGTTTGCGCCCATTTTTGACTGTGACCTGTGCCAATCTGTTTGGTGTGTCGTTGGAAGCATCGTTGCTGGCAGCCGCGGCAATTGAGTGTATCCATACATACTCCCTCATCCATGATGATTTGCCTGCAATGGATGATGATGATCTGCGCCGCGGAAAGCCGAGCTGCCACAAGCAGTTTGACGAAGCAACCGCCATTTTGGCGGGGGATGCATTGCAGGCACTCGCATTTCAGATTCTGGCAACACGTGAAGTTCACGCAGACCCGTCCGTGCGTTGTGAATTAATCCGCACTATTGCGAAGGCTTCTGGCGCGAGTGGTTTGGTTGGTGGGCAGATGCTGGATCTGGCAGCAGAGAAAAAAGAATTAAGTGTATCTGAGATTATTCGTTTGCAGCGATTGAAAACAGGGGAGATGTTCTCTGTATCCTGTGAAGCGGGCGCGATTTTGGGCAAAGCACCAGCTAATCTGCGCAATGGCTTAAGTCGTTATGCGCATGATATTGGTCTGGCATTCCAGATTACAGATGACTTGCTGGACGCAGAAGGCACACGTGAAGAAGCGGGAAAACAAGTGCGCAAAGACGAAGCACGTGGCAAAGCAACATTGGTGCAATCTCTTGGGATTGAACGCGCACGCGAGCAGGCGCAAATTCTGGCGCGTCAGGCAGTGAGCCACATTGAATGTTTCGAGCCAAAGAAAACCCGCCACTTGCGCGCGCTTGCTGAATTTGTGATTACGCGACGGAATTAAATTGTTTTAAACATCATCCGTTTAGTATTCTTGCAATTCTAGTAAGTTGGCTATCGCCATCTTCTCCTGTTGCTGTTTTAACAATTTTGTTTGCAAGATTTGCAAAAGGTGTTGATTGTAGCCATACGGTACCAGGTCCTGTTATTTTTGATACATATACGCCTTCGCCCCCTAAGACAGCACTTCTTACGCTTCCTACATACTGCATGTCATATGTTATTGTTGAATGAAAACCAACAATTGAACCATTATCAACAATTAATGTTTCCCCGTCTTCTAACGTTTTATGAAAAATATTTCCACCAGCATGTACAAACGCAATACCATCGCCCTGTAACTTTTGAAGAATAAATCCTTCACCCCCAAAAAGCCCTGCTTTGATATTTTTGTTAAAAAAGATACTTATAGATACTCCTCTAGCAGCACATAAAAATGCATCAGCCTGGCATATAAATTCGCCATGTTGTATTTTAAGGTCGATAGGCAGAATCTTTCCTAAGTATGGCGCGGTAAATGCAACTTTTTGTTTAGAGTTCCCGTTGTTAGTATATGCAGTCATAAACAAACCCTCGCCAGAAAGCAGTCGTTTTCCAGAACCAACTAAATTAGAAACAATTCCTTTGTTTTTTTCCTTATCAGAACCATCACCAAAGATGGTAGACATAACAATATCAGATTCCATAAATAGCATTGATCCTGCTTCTGCAATAATAGATTCTTGCGGGTCAAGCTCAATCTCTACATATTGTGCGTCATCTCCGAAGATGTTATAATCTATTACATCCGCATATTGCATTATTTTAAACCTTTTTAAATTTACTAATATTATGAATATAGCACAAAATAGATTCTACAAAATTTTATTTATGGCGCTGGTGATTCCATTTTTTTCGGAGGCACGGGAATTGACACAGTATCATCATACCGTAGATGGGTGGGATATTGAGCGACAATTTATAATATTCACTCGAGATACTCCTGCGCTATGTGTTGCAAAACAGTCAAAAGACAAAATGAACTTTGAAATATCGTATTCTCAACAAAGAGAAATAGGGTTATTCGTGCACACGGTAGATTTAAAATTACCTAATAAATTTCAGAAAGATATAGTGTTGCATAGTGGCAGTGGTAATATTCATGGCAAAATAATACATTTAAAAAGTAAGAACAAAACAAAATTTCTTTTCAATAATGAGAACATCAATTCTTTTAAATTTCTTGAAAATAATGCAAGAATTTCCAGTCCAACAAATGTTTTCGGTATAATACAACTCCCTCATGTTTCTAATGAGTTGCTGAATGAGCTGAGGGATTGTTTGAAATATTCCGTGAAGAGCAACAGGTCAGATGTGGAAGAAAAACATCCTGTTAAAAGAATATTCAATAAGATTTTTAACCAATAAACTAACCAGCCACATAATATTTCCAAAAGAAATACGCCGTCATAGCACATGCAGTCGTCAACACAATGCGGCGCAGTGTGAGGGGGGAGACGCGCAGGGAAAGCCATGCGCCGCCATATCCTCCTGCAATGCCGCCCACTGCCATCAGCAAGGCTTTGTCCCATGCGACCATGTCTGAGAAGATAAAGGTGAAAAAGGCGGAGGCGTTGATGGAGGAGGCGATGACCGTTTTCATCGCGTTGATTTTGTGCAAATCCTGCTCACCCAGCAGTTGCAGCATGGCAAGGGTGAGAATGCCGATGCCTGCGCCGAAAAACCCGCCATACAGCGCGATGATGATTTGGAACGCGATAGAGAGAATCAGGCGGAAATGTTTAGAGATGCCAGAACGTGATGCGGCTTTGTCCATCATGCGTGCCATGTTCCTGCCATAGGCAAAAAAGAAGGTGGCGATGAGCAGCAGCCACGGAATCATTTTTTCAAATGTTTGATTGTCTGTTACCAGCAGCAGCTTCGCACCAATATATCCGCCCACAGCGCCCAGCAGCATCATCCAGAGGAGTGACGTGCCAAGCCCCCTCAATTTGCGCCGAAACGCCACCACACTAGCCACTGCCCCTGGCCAAAGCGCAATGGTGCTAGTCGCATTGGCGGAAATGGGGGAGACGCCAGAGAGCAGCAGGGCAGGGAACACAAAAAACGTGCCACCCCCCGCCACCGCATTCACCGCGCCTGCGAACAGGGCAGTGCATAAAAGCAGAATATCCAGAGCAAGTGAATCCATTGACTGCCGATATAGCCTGAAATGGCAAAAAAAGCTAATAGGTTTGTGTGCATCATTTTACATTTCCATCTTTTCTATGGGGCAGATCATCTGCCATTAAAATCTGAGATGCAGATAAAATAAAAAAAGACGCGATGAGGCGCGTCTGATGAGATTATTTAGACATTTGATATATGGCGTGTTTTTCCATAATCATATTTGCCAGTGTTCTGGGAACATAAACATTATGTATATCCCTATAACCATCTGTCGAATATGCTTCAGTGCAAACAAATTTTGCATCTGTGTCATTTTCGAGAAAATTCGCTATATCATCTATATTCTCATAAGGAATCGAAACGATCTTTTCTCCGTCACACCAATCGTCAGATATTATGGAACAATGCAGTCTGATTTCTAAATCGTCAGAGCCTGCAATATAATTTGCTGATAGTTTCATGGAAAAAGATAGCTTAAAGCTATGTTATAAAAGATTATAGCGTTTGTAGCTCATAGTAAATATGTGCACAAAAGCAAAATTATTTGCCTGACGCTCAAATATATTTTATATGTGAATATAACTTTATTTTTATGAATCAGTTAGCTGATTTACTTTATTGTTTATTCTGAACTACATTATGTTCAAGAACGTGCAATCACATCTTAACCTTATTTTGCAATGGGTTTCCATTGTTCAGTATAATAGTAGTGTTGAGCTGGATAATCTTGTGCTGGAATATATTCCAATTGTTCCTGAAGCGAAATGCTGCAGACTTATATTGAGAGAGATAGCCTACAGGGAAATGATCTATGCCGAAATTGAAATATATTACGCATTTATCAGGCTAGAGAAAGAAGGCTATATTAAACGGTACAGTCGAGCTTCTGAAAATAGCCCATACAGACCGTTGACAAAAGTCACGGGAAGGAAGAAAACCCCAAAATAAAAATTTCACCCCGTAAAAGAGCGGGGTTTTTTGTTAGTTCGGATTTTTTAATTAATTGACATTTTTACAAAGTCTAATAAAGTGCCGTTTCAAATTTTATACACTTTAGAGTAACAATTTTCTGTATCATGAGTAGATACCGCGTTTGGTGGTGGCCATTTTATAAGGCATTCTATTTCAGCATATTTCAAGTATACGTTAATTTTCAACACTGGCAGGTCAATAGAATATTATCTAATATTCCGAATGTTGGAGAAGAACCAATATCTGGTTATGTCCTTCAAAGGAAAGTCTGGTATTTTGATATTCGTTATTTGCTGAATTACTTGGCAAACTCATCTCTGGTAAATTGTAACGTAGAAAAAAGATTCAAAAAAGAAATTCTTGAATATTCTTTTACGAAAAATCCCGAAAAACGGATAACTCGTCTGAAACGCAGCGATTTTGATTAAAAACTAAAAAGCCCCGCAACCCTATGGCTGCGAGGCTTTTTTTTATCTGCGTTAAATGCTTACGCCGCTTTCGCTTCGCTTGCATTTTCCAGATTTTCATTCACAAATTCCCAATTCACTAATTCACCGAGGAATGTGGAGATGTAGTCTGGGCGGCGGTTTTGGTAGTCCAGATAATACGCATGTTCCCAAACATCCATAGTGAGGAGAGGCGTGTGACCATCTGTCATTGGGTTTTCTGCATTGAGGGTTTTTACCACTTCCAGCTTGCCGCTTTTGTTCAGCACCAGCCATGCCCAGCCGCTGCCAAATTGTGTTGCGCCTGCATTGGCAAATTTTTCTTTAAAGGCATCATAGCTGCCAAAATCCGCTTCAATTTTCTTTGCAATTGCGCCAGATGGCTTTCCGCCACCTGTATTTTTCATGCTGTGCCAGTAAAATGTGTGATTCCACACTTGCGCAGCATTGTTGAAAATGCCTTGCTTATCTGCTTTGCCAGATGTTGCATGGATGATTTCTTCCAAAGACTTGCCTTCAAGCTCTGTGCCTTTAATGCCGTCATTCAACTTGTTGACATATGCCTGATGGTGTTTGCCGTAATGGTAATCCAGCGTATCAGATGAAATATGTGGCTCAAGCGCGTCTTTTGCATAGGGTAGGTCAGGTAATGTAAAACTCATGGTAAACTCCTTATTTGTTATAACGTCATATTTAAGTCTATGACGCTACAATACAAGAGGTTTTATAAATTTAGTATAAGAAATACAAACGTTTACTTGAGAATGATTCTCATTTCCATTTAGCTTGCACTATTAGCTGAAGAAAGCCACATCATCTATGCCCATAGATTCAGGTGCGATATTCGCCACAGTCAAAACGCTGCCTCCGCCCAATTCCAGATAGGCATTTCCGCCAGCATAACTAAATGCATTCACTACAATTTCTAATGATGGATAGCCCGTTGAGATGCTATTGACGAAAATCACATCGCCGCCTGTTACGCCCGCACCCTCAAATCCGAAAATTACATCATTTCCATCTGCAGCACTAAAATAAAATGCATCATTACCAAGGCCGCCGAAAAGACTGTCATTGCCTGTATTGCCAAAAATAATATCATTACCGCCATTGCCGAGAATGACATCATTGCCAGCACCACCATAAATAATGTCTGCTGCGTCATTCGGGTCAACACCGCTTCCACCGCCGTAAATTGTGTCATTATCACCATTGCCGAGAATGGTATCTGACCCAGCGCCGCCGAAAATCTGGTCTGCCTGATCAAGCGGATCAACGCCGCCGCCACCCCCAAACAGCAAATCATTTCCTGCATTGCCAAGAATAGTATCTGCGCCTTTGCCACCATAAATTGTGTCAGATGCATCTGTGGTGTCTACAATGTCAGTGCCACCGATCAGGCTGTCATTGCCTGAATTTCCGAAAATCTGGTCAGACCCTGAGCCACCATAAATCGTATCATTGCCATCTGCACCGTCTACTACGTCAACGCCGCCAAACAATATATCATTACCTTCATTTCCGAACATAAGATCGTTACCAGCACGTCCGCGCATCTGGTTGTTAAGCTCATTGCCAAATACAGCGTCATTGCCGTTGGATGCCTGAACATCCTCAATGTTCGCGCCAAATGCCAACCAAATATATTTATCACCCAGTTGCGAGTAATTATTCAGCCCTGCTCGCAGGTCAATAATCACATCTCCACCTGTATAATTTGCAGCAGAAATCATATCCGCTGCGCCGCCACCATCCCACAATGTGGTTGGGAAATCATATGTGTTCAGATCATAAAATGTGCTGCCTGCCTGATAGGACGTGTTTGCGCCGTAAAGAAACTGCATTGCAGCAATATCATAAAGCATAGGCGTGACAGGAGGGAACGAATCCGTCACAATCGTATCACGATTATATGACATTACAGTTGCGCGATAATTATCTTCTGATGCTGGAAGGAAAGGTGGTTCATCTCCCGAACCATTTTCACCTGTGTGCTTCAAACCAAGCGAATGTCCAATTTCATGCAGCAACACCAGATAACCCAGACTGCCAGGATTGAGCGTCGGCAGGCTTGCTGCCAGCTGAATCTCACTGCTGATGACTCGCGTTCCTGAAAAAGTGGTGAATGCAACGCCCTGCTGCAAACGGTTGCTGAAGGTTGTTTCATCAAATGTGACATCCGCAGAAAAACGCGATGTTTCGTTAAACTGCAGATTGGCAACATTGGCCCATGCCTGCAATGCGGAGCGCACTGCCGTGCTGCTGATATTATTGTCTATAATCGCATAATCAATGACTGGGGAAGGCTGCCCTGTTGTGCCTGTCCATGAAAACCCTTCCAGCAAAGGTTCAATAATGTCAGATGGGCTGGTGATGTTTGCACGTTGCGTAATTTCACGGCTCATATTCGTATTGTCAAACACATTTGAAGGAAACAGGTTACCATTATCTGGTGGAGCCACACCCACTGTAGGGTTGTTTGATGGCCCTAGCGGATTATTCGGATTGCCCATACCAAAAATTGGTTCAAGCGGTGGGTTATTGTTGGTAACGGGCATCGGGTTGCCTGATACGGTTCCCATATTGCGCTGAATTGTAACTGTTTGTTCTGAAAATGTGTATGTCATGCGGTTATCATACAGATATGATGCCAGTCATGCACTTAAAATTCTTGAAATGCGCACATTTTTCGCAGTCGTTGTTTGACGCACTGCATCAATATGCGTATTATCACGAAAAATTAAGAAAAGCGTTATTTATGAAAATTCTGTTTTTGCATCAAAATATGCCAGGTCAATATAAGCTGCTGTGCCGCAAATTTGCGGATGACCCTAAAAATCAGGTAGTGTTCTTAACCAAGCCAAAGAATTTTGACATTCCCAATGTGCATAAGGTGGAATATAAAATTCCCCGTGAAGGCAGTATTTCAACGCATCGTTATCTGCAATCCACAGAAAAAGGTGTGCTGGCAGCCCAGGAAGTCTGGCGCATGTGCCACAAACTGAAAACAGAAGAAGGGTTTACGCCAGATGTGATTTGTTGCCACCCTGGTTGGGGAGATGCACTGTTTTTAAAAGATGTCTATCCTGACACGCCCATCCTGAGCTTTTTAGAATTTTATTATCGCGCTCATGGTGCAGATGTGGGCTTTGACAAAAGTGAGGCGCAAAGTGTGGATGATCTGGCGCGTATTCGCATGAAAAATACGATCAATCTACATAGTCTGGATTCAATGGATTGGGGCATATCGCCAACGCTCTGGCAGCATAGCCTGCATCCTGAAATTCACAAGCCGCGCATTTCAGTGTTGCATGACGGAATTGACACGGAACGGTGCAAACCAGACGCTAATGCAGAGTTGCATGTAAAAGACATGGTGTTTCGCCCGAATGAAGAAATCGTGACCTATATTGCACGAAATTTTGAACCATATCGCGGGTTCCCGACCTTCATGCGCGCGGCAGAGATCATCCTGAAAAAACGCCCTAATGCACGCATCCTATGCGTGGGTGCAGATGAGGTGAGTTATGGGCGCAAGCTGGCAAAAGGGCAGACATGGCGTCACAAAATGCTGGAGGAGGTGGATCTGGACTTAAACCGCATCATCTTCCCTGGTGTGTTGTCCTATGATAATCTGATTAAACTCTTCCAGATTTCGTCCGCACATATTTATCTGACGTATCCGTTTGTATTATCATGGTCTTCTATGGAAGCCATGTCATGCGGGTGTGCGATGGTATCTTCCGACACAATGCCCGTGCGCGAAGTAATGGTGGATGGTGACAATGCATTACTGGCCGATTTCTTCTCTCATGAGCAGGTGGCAGAAAACGTGATCAAAGTGCTGGAAAGCAAAGATGGAATGCAGGAAATGCGTAACGCTGCGCGTGCGACTATCGTCGATAATTACGCCAGCAAGGATTTGCTTCCATTGCACCAACAGCTTATCACAGATCTGGCAGACAGAAAAATGCCACCTCCAACGCATGAGGTGATGATGAAACGACATGAGAAAAACCCACTTCCTGAAATTTTGAAGGCGGCATAACATATTATGGCACAGAAAAAACGCAACGCATCCAACAAATCGCAACAGAAACAACAGCAGCTTAAGGCTTTTAAGCAGGCAGTGAAACGCACCAAACCTTTTTCTTATCCTGAAGATGGAAAGAAAATAGTGCTTTCCCTCGGCCTGCGTTCTGCCAGAGCGGGCGCGGCGTATCAGTATTTCAAGCAGGATGAATGGACAGAAATTCGCATTGATGCCTATGAAGATTTTCAGCCAGATGCGGTTCATAAGCTAACTTCTTTACCTATGCTGAAAGATAATTCACTGGATGCGGTCTGGATGGGGCATATTCTGCACCGTATGTCATTTAAAGATGGTCGTGCGATGCTTGCCGAAGTCATGCGTACTGTGAAAGATGGTGGTACTATCGGAGCATCCGTACCCGATATTCAGGTGGCGGCAACATATGCCGCGCATGGTGACCTTGAAAAGACCGTCTTCACGTCTCCCGCAGGTGATATTACGGCGCTGGATATGCTTTACGGCTTTCAAAAAGCCATTGATGCGGGGGATAAATCCCGCCATCATTTAAGCGGCTTTACTTATGAAACCTTTGGCATTTTCCTGCGTGAAGCAGGCATCTGCAATCTGCAACTGCAACAGCGTGGACATGACGTATTTGCTTCAGGCAAAAAACTGCCTTATGAACATCCTGACCGTGTGGAACGGATTATTATGCAGCGTGATGACAAGGTGAAGAAGCCAGATGCTCCAACATTAGCCGCATCTCCGCAGCAGGCAGTGCGCTATATTGACCGTCTGGACGATGCTCCGCAAATGTGGAAGCCGCTGGGACTCAACAAAAAGAAAAAATAAGTTAGCCTGCCAGACCAGGCAGCACGACTTTCAGTCCGCCAATAATAAATTCCACGGCAATGGAGGCGAGAATTAATCCCATAATTCGGGTAACGATATTCATGCCAGTTTTGCCGATGCGTGCGCTGATCTGAGGTCCTAAACGCAACGCCCCCCAAACGATTATCGCCGTGCTGATGCAGGCGGCAGATAATAACAATTTATCCGTTAATTCTGGCTGCTCGGAGCTGAGCAGAATAACCGTGGAAATCGTGCCAGGTCCTGCGGTAAGCGGAATGGCAAGCGGAATAACCGCGACCGATTCCCGTTCTTTCGCTTCATTGCTTTCACCGTCCGTATGTTTGGTGCGGCTGATACGCGCATTCAACATGCTGAATGCCACCGTCAGCAGCAAAATGCCGCCAGCAATGCGAAAACCTGAAACAGTAATGCCAAAGAAACGCAGAATCTGTTCACCCGCAAACACCGAAATAACCATCACCATAGCCACCGTAAACGCAGTGGTGCGTGCCACATGGGCGCGATTATCTTTATCATCTTCCGTGAACGCCAGATAAAGCGGGATGACGCTCACAGGGTTGACCACGGAAATGAGTGTCGTAACAAGGGTGATAAAAGCAGCAAATTCCATGCGCATCCTTTACTGTGTCTGGCAGGCAAGGGCAAGCAAAGTTTTTCTACTGCCCTGAATTGTTCCCTTCCAGCCGCGTTTGCAAGATTGCAGGATGCAGCGTGAGAGGAACAATATGATTGCTTACGACACTATCTGCAAAATGCGTTTGTTTGATGCAAGGCGCGCATTAAAGCAGCAAGTGCCATTTGCTGAGGGTGATGTGCTGGAAGCGCTGCAATCCATTCATCAAGCAATGGAAATGGCGCAGGATATTATAGATGAAGGGGAGGCAACACATACCGCCCAATTTGCTGAGCAACTGAAAGATTGGGGCATAGATGCCAGCGCGTTGCCAGAAGAACCCTATCTGGAAGAAGTGACACTGAATTTCGCCTATCAGTTTGTGCGTGTGATGGAACGTTTATTCGTTCGCATAGAAAGCTATCTGCCACAGGAAGAACCTATTGGCGCAATGCACGTATCATTATATTCAGGCAATAGCGCGGCAATGAAGAAAATGGACGCTGCAATGCAGTGGAAAGCATTTGCGCCGAATGAACCTTTGCTTCCCCAGTTGAACCAACGGATTATGCAGGAAGCGAAGCGTGTGCAACATCGGCTGCACCGAAATCTGGATGCGCGCAGACAAACCCAGATGGGCGTGGAATATTATGTCTGGCGCTCATCTGATGATGACAAAGTTCGTGGCAGCCATGCAGCGTATGACGACCAGATTTTCAGATGGGACAGCCCACCGCCAGATGGACACCCAGGGCAGGCTTATGGTTGCCGATGTTACGCAGAACCATTGCCACCGCTCGCTTCACTACAAGAACGGGAACGACTGCGAAATGTAGATTCACCGATTGAAAGCGCCTATCCCGAATTGTTGTTCATTGGCGTGGGGCGCACATTATGGGTGAGCGGCAAAGCAGCACTGCGTGGCATACGCGCCGTTTCAAACAAGGTGGGCGAAAGAGTGGCGCAGTATAAAGCTAAACGGTTAGCACTTCAGACAACGAAAAGACTAAAAGATATTTTATCCCCAAATGGTCGGTTTATAGGTAAGAAAGGTAATGGAGCAAAGATTAGATTTATTGATGGAGGAGAGAATGCTGGTAAAAGATTATTCAATAGACTTATTAAAGATGGCGTTCCTGAACACAGATCAAACTATAAAGGTATAGGATACAGGTTGAAAAATGGTGACTGGGTTGGATATAGAGCAGAATCTAAATCTGGTTCATCAGCAATAGATTTACAAATTAAAAACTTAAATATTGAAAAGATACACTTTTAGGAAGGAGAGGGTGATGGAAGATAGAGATAGAAAGATTACTAGTAATGGACTTGCCGAACTTATCGTGGATGCATTAGTTTATGCAAACCTTATCAAAAAGGAAGATTTCAAACTTGCGGTTGAGATAGCTGAAGAAGAGATTGATGTACGTAAAGCTGCAGGTGATTATTAGCATTTATTTTTGGGGATGGTGTAAATTAGATTAATACTAATGATTACACGGATGAAGAAATTTTAAACTTACAACAAATGCAAGTTATACGAAAGAAAGCCTTAGGGCTTTGGCACTTGTACTCGCTAGCGATGGGTCGGAAAGCACGGTAGAAATTATTGATGAGTAATGTGAACTTAAACCAGAGTTATTTTAATGAGCAAAGATATTGCTATACCTAAAAAAACAGTCATTGATGCACTTAAAGAATTATCTGATTATGATTTTCAAATACATAAATGGATAAGTAGTGAGAGTTTTTCTTGTTTTATTGAGGCAGTGAATACATTGTTTGATGATGCGTCAATAACTTTTGCATTAGAAAATAATGAAATTGTGTTTTCTAAAAGAGCTACTCTTGCTTTAATAGAAGTTGGCAATATTTTGGAATCAATAAATGAATTTCGTCCAGAAATTGAAATAATACATGATCCTAAAATGCAAGTTGTGCGGGACAAAGCTGCGGAGGCGTTAGCACTTGTACTAGCTAGCGATGGTTCGGAAAGCACGGTAGAAATTATTGAGGATTAATGCGAATTAAAGTTGAATTATTTTAATGAGTGATTACACAATATATAAAAAAAACGTGATTGAAGCATTGCGTTATTTATCCAGCAAAGAACTTCAATTGGTTACATGGTTTCCTAATGATCAAGGGTTGTCTTCAAGTTTTAAAGATGATGTTGAGGATGTTTTTGATGATTTTTTTCTTGAACGCGCATTATATGATAATGGAGTTATTGTTTTTGACACAAACAGTGATAAAGCATTAAGAGAATTAAATGATGCATGTGAGATAATAGGTTATGACAAAAATGGGGATGATCTCATAGATGCCCCAGAAATGCAGCTTGTTCGCGAAAAAGCTGCAATAGCATTAGCGCTTATACTTGCGAGTGATGGCTCGGAAAGCACTGTGGAGATTATTGAGGAGTAAACCCAAATCGGGCGCGGGCGCATTTCCGCGCTTGCACATATGCATGACTCGTCTATAGTGCGGCTTCAATAAAAATATCACCAGTTTCATTTATGTTAGACCTAAAAAACATCACCTTCCGCATTGCGGGGCGCACCTTGCTTGATCAGGCGAATTTATCCATTCCGACGGGTGCGCGCGTGGGGCTGGTAGGTCCTAATGGAACGGGAAAATCAACGCTGTTTAAGTTAATTGCAGGTGAACTGGAATTGGACGGCGGTGAGATTATCATGATGTCCAACACCAAAATGGGGATGGTGCGTCAGGATTTGCCAGATGATAACACGTCCTTGCTGGATGTGGTGTTAGCTGCAGACACGGAACGCAGTGCGCTTATGGCGGAGGCAGAAAACCCAGAGACAGATCCGGAGCGCTTAGGCGATGTCTATATGCGGCTTATTGATATTGATGCCTATGAAGCACCTGCCAAAGCCAGTATGATTTTAACAGGGCTTGGCTTTGATGTGGACAAGCAATCCTTACCGATTAGTGACTTTTCAGGCGGGTGGAAAATGCGTGTGGCGCTGGCAGCAGCGTTGTTCCGCAAGCCAGATTTGCTGTTGCTGGATGAGCCGACCAATCACTTAGACTTTGAAGCGATTGTGTGGCTGGAAAATTACCTCATGCAATATGAGCATACGTTCATCATCATTTCGCATGACAGGGAAACACTCAACAAGGTGGTCACGCATATTGCGCATCTGGATCAGTTGCAACTGACGCTTTATACAGGAAATTACGACCAGTATGAAACGCGCTATGCACAAAAACAGATGAGCCATCAGGCGCTTTTTGAAAAGCAGCAGGCGCACAAAAAACGCATGATGGATTTTGTCAATCGCTTTGGCGCGAAGGCGAGCAAGGCGAAGCAGGCGCAGAGCCGCTTAAAGTCCATTGAGAAAATGGATATGGTGGATGCGTTGATTAGTGAACGTGCCACCGCCTTCACCTTCCCGCAGCCAGAAGAACTTGGCTCACCCATGATTACGATTGATAAGGTGGATGTGGGATATGTCAAAAATCAGCCTGTGCTGAAGGGCGTGAATATGAGCATTGCCTTTGATGACCGTATTGCATTGCTCGGCGCGAATGGGAACGGGAAGTCTACTTTGGTGAAGCTCATTTCAGGGCATTTGGAAGCGATGAAAGGGGAGCTGTTTCGCAATGAGAAGCTCCGCATTGGATATTTTGCGCAGCATCAGTCTGATGAGTTGGATATGGAAGCAACCGCCTATCAGGCGCTGAAAGACGCGCTTACAGATGTGCCTGAACCAAAAGTGCGTGCGATGTTGGGCAAGTTTGGTTTTAACAAATCCAAGTCTGACACCAAAATAGCAGAACTTTCAGGCGGGGAGAAGGCGCGGTTGCTGTTTTGCATGATGAGTTATGACGCACCGCATATCATGCTGCTGGATGAGCCGACTAACCATCTGGATATTGATGCACGTGCAGCACTGATTCAGGCGCTGAACGGGTATGATGGGTGCATCATTTTAGTAAGCCATGATCCGCATTTGGTGGAATCGGTGGCGGATAATCTCTACCTCGTCAAAGATGGTGGCGTGACACCCTATAATGATGATCTGGAAGCGTATCGCGCGTTGATAATGGATCAACGTCGCAAAGAACGATCTGATGCGAAGAAGGAAAAGAAAGAGAAAAAGCAGAAGAAAAAAGGCAAAAAACAGCCCGCTTTGTCACTCAGCAAGGCAGAGGAAAATCTGCTACATTGCACGGAGGAAAAAGAACGGCTGGAGTTGGAGATGGCAACGCCGAAGGCGATTAACCAGCCAGACTATATGGCAGAGTTGAACGCAGAATATGGAAAGGCGCAGACAGCGCTGGAGAAGGCGGAAGCGGATTGGTTAATGGCGAGTGAGGCGGCTGGTTAGTAACTTTTATCTAATATGTTATAGTTATATCAAAATGGTTTAGAACGAAATCGCTTTTTGCTATATAGCAATGGATAGCAAACGAAAATATCACTGCTAATGATGAGAATGCGTCTACAAGATATTTATGACTTGCAAACATCTTTGAAAACCCGAACCACAAAATAGCTATAATAAATACATTTTTATACCACGTGAAAAAGTACAGAGCTAATTTCCAAAGTTTTCCATCATGAATATGAAATGACATATATGTAGTAAAAATAGCTAATAATATTGCTATCAGCATACTGTAAATTATCTGATTTTTATGTTCTTCAAAATTTTTATTTTTAATTGATTTTATAAAAAATTTCACGCTCAAGAAAAGTATCGTAATAACTACGGAAATTAATATTAAAATGAATATAGCCATTACGGTAATCTGATATTAGTAACGTTTAGTGATATTGAAATATCGCAATAATTCATCACTGCTATTTGCGTAATGATTGGCTGCGCTAGTTAAAGCAATTGATAGCAATAATGATGTCATGAAAAGCGCACTATATCTGCCAGATATTGCCTTTGCCAATGCCATAAAAACAAGTAGCGTAATAATCATTCCCATCCACAATAAAAGATAAAGCCCAAAGGCATTTATTTTACCATTTAAAACTATTAAGCTACATAAGGTTGAAATGACTGCTGCTGTGATTGCGATAACAAAGGTCTGCAATATAAATTGTCCAAACCCAGCGCCAGTTTGGTTGCATTCCTTCTTATGTTGAAAAAGTGATGCCAAATACGCAATAAGTCCTGAAAAGCTAACTAATGCTATAAAACCTAATATTGGTAGAAATAATATTCCCATTATAAGCATCAAAAAATGTGATTAAATGGTGGGCGATGAGAGACTCGAACTCCCGACATCTTCGGTGTAAACGAAGCGCTCTACCAACTGAGCTAATCGCCCATTTTATGTTCCGTTTAAAGGGAAATAAAAGTGGAAAGGGTAAGTAGCATGGTGCTACTTACCCCGTCAATAAAAAAATGCTTTATGCAGCTTTTTTCTTTGCAGAGTCGCTGTTCACAGCGTCTTTCAGTTGCTTACCTGGCTTGAATTTTGGCAGGTTTGAAGCAGCAATCTGAATCGTTGCGCCTGTGCGTGGGTTGCGGCCTTCAGTGGCTTTGCGGTGTGCAACAGCAAATGTTCCAAAACCGATAAGGCGTACTTCATCACCTTCAGTTAAAGCGCCTGTTACAGCTTCAATAAAAGCGTCAACAGCTTTTGTTGCATCTGCTTTTGTAAGTTCAGCGGAATCTGCTACTGCAGCAATGAGTTCATTTTTGTTCATAGTGTGCTCTCCTAAAAATTAAGCATTGTCTAATGTTACAAAGCATCCAACCCACGCAATGACTGCATTTGTCAGTGTTTTGCTTGACTTAAAGACTAAGCACGCTCCTTAACGCTTGTAAAATGTTTTTTGCAGTGCAAAGCGCAAAAACGTGAAAAAAATGCAATTTTAATGGTTTTGGCGCGAAATAGAACAAAAATTAATCCAGTTTATGCAGCCTTAGCGTGCATATTCCTGATTTAGCGCGGCTTGAGATTGTGCTGCAAGCGCTGCTTCCTGTGCGCCCATGCCATTTGCACGTGCCATATAAGCATGTTCTATCGCGCCGCCCTGCACACGATTAAATGGAACAGCATTGTTCATTGGCACGGCTTGTTCGCGCATAATGTCGTTTGCGGTTTGTTCGTGAACAGACATGATGCCGCCTGCCACAAGTTCTTTTGTGTTGAGCGACAGCACACGCGTTGGTTCCATCACTCCTTCATTAATTTCCTGCGCAATATGGTGTGATGCCATCATCAATTGTGGCATGGTGCTCTGCACTACGTGCGCTTTTTCTGCAATGCTGTCTATCTTATCATATTTTTTGCCAGCCACTTTGTCTGCATAAGCATCCAGTGCTTCTGAAAGGTTTTTATCCCCCGCTTTCAGCACGTCAATCACATCACCCGCGGCAACGCCACCATTTGCCTGTGCATTGCGTCCCATCCGCTCCAGTGCTTCATGCCCTGTTTCACTTGGGTCATGACCTGAGATATTCGCAATAATGCCGCCCAGCACTTTGTCTGGAATGCCTGTAATGGCAAGTGCAATGCCCGCGGGAATGGCAAATAGTCCAAGCGGAGAGAGCAGGGCAGTGGTTGCCACTGTTGTTGCAGCGGAAGTGGCAAATTTATGCCCAACACTACCGTCAATCTTATCCAGATTATGTTGCAGCTGTGGATTGCCGTTTTTCTCATGATATTTTGCTAATGCGTATAGATCATCTTCTTTAATATCTTCAGGCTCTTTACCAAAGGTTTGCATGATTTCTGGCGTATGCGCTGCAAGCATGTTCTTTTTATTGGTTTTCGCATCTTTATTGGCGTTATAAACATCCAGCCCAATAAATGCAGGGGCAACGGCTGCGCCTGCTAACCCACCAACGCCTTTGGCGATCATTTGCCCTGTTTTGCCATCACTTGCCACTTTGGATGCCACTGCGCCTACGGCTTTTCCTGTCACATGACCTGGCTTCAGATTCTGGTTGAATGCACCTGCCACTTGTCCCAGACCATATGCCGTATGTGCGCCACCTGCAATCTGGTGCATTTTCGTGTTGCCCGCTGCCAGATGTTCTTCCATCATGGTGTTGCGATAATTATTCACCATATCTGCACGGCTGAGCGGTGGCATAGCAATGCTTGCATTCACTGCCTGATTCGGTGTGCCAATCGCTTGTGGGGGCAGGGTGTTTGCATAAGTCTGCATGGCTTATGACCCCACCTGTTGCTGACGCGCCTCTGCAATGCGCCCTTCATTGGCTGCTTCCTGCACTGCCGTTTTTGGCGTTTCGTTCAATTCTGCTTTGGCGTGTGCTACGGCATTCGCTTTGAACGCTTCATTTTTCAGCTCAAACATGGTCGCCGCAATGCCGCCAGTGTCAATTTCATTCATCAACTGACCTGGAGTGAATTTATTGTCTACATAATGTTGCGCCAGATTATAAATATCGTCTACGGAACGTGTACTGCGCAATGTTGGAGAAGCTGTTGTAATCAGTTTTGCAACGGATTGCAGTTCCAGATCACCAGTTTTCTGGAAATTCTCACGCACTTCACTGTAATTATCTAACAATGGATCCTGTTTAAATGCCATGCCACGCAAAGCTGGTTGAGCAAAACTCATACCCATCATCAGCATCATCCCCTGTTGTCCGCGCACATGCGATGCCACCTGCCATGAAGCAAATGCGCTTGCTGCACTTGCCACCGCGCCAAGCCCCACGGTTTTGATCAGGTTGCTGCGAGCTTTCTGAACAGAAGGTGAGGCTTTAGGATCAAATACGGCTTTTATAGCGCTCACATCTTTTGCATCCACACCTTTCATATCAGCATACATATTGACCAGATTTTCCATGCTGCGAGACATGAAAGACACGTCGCGCACCGATTGCACTGCAATGGAAGAAATGGCAGCAGTCTGTGTTGCTGTCTGCATAATGTTTTTGTTAGCAAGCCCAGTGCCGACATTGCCTAATGTTTCTTTCGCTTTGTCTGCTGCGCCTGCACCTGCCACTGCGCCAATGACAGATGAGACTTTTTCATTTGCTTTGGAGAGCAGTCCTTTTGCCTGATCACCAAACTGTGCTTCTTTGCCTTTCAGATTGCCGAATAATGTGTTGGATTGATCCTGACCTGTTACGTCCACCAGTTTTCCAGCTTTGTCTTTAAAGCCTAATTTATCCAGAGTCACACCCACCTGACCAATGGCTGCAGATGGAATGTTGATAAGGTCTTTATTGTCAAACCCATATGCGAAGCGTTCTGGAGCGCCCATGCCTTCACCCACAATGCCCGCTTTTTGCTGAACATGCCCAAGCACTCCAAGTTTCTCTTTGTTGCCTGCCAGTTTTTCAACAATGCCTTCTTTGATGAATGTTCCAGTCGCCGCAGAAGCGCTTCCCACGCCTGCTGTGCTGGAACCAACAATGTTTAAAACGCCGCTTTTTTCCTGCAACTTGCTGCCCTGATTTTTCAGAAAGTCACCTGCTGCCTGCAAAGGTGTGCTGGTCAGATTACCTGCGATATTAGTTGCGCCTTTCAGCAAACCACTTCCTTTGCTCACTGCTGCAACACCAAGCGCTGCGGTAGCGTAGTCTGGTTTAATCTGCCCCTGCATGACATTCGCAAAGCCTGAAATGGGGTTCAGTCCAAAAATAGCATTTCTTGGTGCGTTGGTAAAATCAGTCTTTTCCTGCAGCACATTGGCGAAATTGTCTGCTTTTTTGGAAAAAGTATCCTCGCCCTGTGGCAGATGGGATTCGAATTCTTTGAACTGGGATTCGTTAATCTGATCATTAAATACACCAGACCCTGCACTGCTGACACCGCCAAAGCGAGAAGATTTAGGGAAAACAGAGGAGGCTGCTACAGCGGAATTTCTGATGTTGCCAATCTGTGACGCAGTATTGCCAGCATTCCCGCCTCGCGTAAATGCTTTAATTCCGTTTGCTGCGTTGGATGGCATGGTGACCAAATAAAACTCCTTAATATATAATTTCCTAATCTTATTATAACGCAGACTGGCTTACATATAGAGTGTTTTTATGTGAAACTTTCATGACAGTAAGAGGGGGAAGTAGCAATGCTCGTCATACTGAACGCAGTAAAGTATCCATATTGACATTTACGCCACGTTGTGAGATGGATTCTTCGCGCTGCTCAGAATGACGGAGTTATAGTTGCTTTATAGGTTTTCCATAACTTCCGATACAGTGTTCTTCGCCGTGATGAAAACCATCCTTTTCAGTTACACCATCGTTCAAAAAAAGTGACACATCATCTCTCGTTTCTTCTGGCGTAACATAACCTACCGCCAGATGCGTTGGGTTTTCGTAAAAGGGCAAACACGCAAATACATAACAATTTTTTGGTAGTTTACGCCAATATTCAGCATCCTTATTATAAGGCAAAATGGCAACTGCATGACGGTCTGCGCTTAAACTATGCAGCAAATCTTCTGCGTGCAAGGTTTTGCTAGGAACGCAGGGGCTGAAATATTGTGTGCTGAGCGCGGTGGCGACAGCATCACCCTGCAAAGTGAGCGTGTTTAGAGGGGATTCTGTGGCGGTGGAGCAGCCAATAATAATCCGCCAGATGGCAACGATGGCTTCATCTGCGAAATCAGACTGTTTTTCTGCATTAAGCGCCAGTAAATCCCGCACCATCACTGCTTCGCGCCCAGGGCGGATATAGCTGCCAGCAACACCATGTTCGCTTTTCAGTTTGCCCACTTTCTGCACCACATTAATGCGCTCTTTCAACAAAGAAATAAGCTGTTTATCTATTGCGTCTATCGCCCCGCGATGTTGCATGAGTTGCGCTTCAAAATTGTTGGAGTCATGTGTCATGCATACCACTTTACAAAGGCTTGGCGCAAAGCGCAAGCTATGCTATGCCGTTAGGATGACAACAACCATGCTACATTTCGGAGCAGCCAGACGCGCCATTGAGGTGGGCAATATTGCGCATGTTGCGCAGGATGCGCCCATCAAGCTGGATTCTGGCGTGAAATTGCGCAATATTCCTGTGGCGTATCAGACCTATGGCACATTGAATGAGGAGAAAAACAACGCCATTCTCATCTGCCATGCATTGACGGGGGATCAGTATGTCGCCAGTGACAACCCGCTTACCGAACGTGCAGGCTGGTGGAGCAATATGGTGGGGGCTGGCAAACCGATTGATACGGATAAATTCTTCGTGATTTGCTCCAATATTTTAGGGGGCTGTTTTGGAACATATGGTCCACGCCACGAAAAAGATGGCGCACCGATTGCGCTGAATTTTCCCGTGGTGACGATTGGAGATATGGTACGCGTGCAGGAACGGCTGGTGGCATCTTTCGGGATTGAGCGTTTATTTGCCGTCATTGGTGGTTCACTTGGCGGGATGCAGGTGTTGCAATGGACGGTAGATTTTCCTGAAAAAGTCGTTTGCGCTATTCCCATTGCCACCACCTACCGTCATAATGCGCAAAATATTGCGTATCACGAAATTGGCAGACAAGCGATTATGACAGACCCAAACTGGCGCGGAGGCAATTATTATCATGAAGAGACTTACCCTGAAAACGGGTTAGCGGTCGCGCGGATGACCGCGCATGTGACGTATCTTTCCGAGGTGGCATTGCAGCACAAATTCGGACGGAAATTGCAGGACGGTGAAGCAATGAATTATAGCTTCGATGCCAATTTTCAGGTGGAAAGCTATCTGCGGTATCAGGGCAGCAATTTCGTGCAACGCTTTGACCCTAATTCGTATTTATATATTACCAAAGCGGCAGATTATTTTGATGTGACTGCCGCGCATGGGGGCAGTGTGGCAGAAGCCTTTGCAAAAGCAAAAGCGTCTTTCTGTGTGCTGTCTTTTTCAAGTGACTGGCTATACACCACGCAGGAAGCACGTATGATCGTCCGTGCGCTCACCGCACAAGGGTTGGATGTGAGTTTTTCTGAAATAGATTCGCCGCATGGACATGACGGATTTTTGCTTGAAGATGCAGATTATATGCGCGTCATTTCGGGATATTTGTCGGGGAAGGCGCACGCCTTGAACGTGTCATGTTGAGCAAAGCGAAACATCCAGAGACATTTGAGCGTACGGCGAGATGGATTCTTCACTGCGTTCAGAATGACGAAGGAGGGAGATATGAAACTCTCAGAAAATAAACAAATCATCGCTGACTTCGTGCCATCAGGCGCAAAAATTCTGGATATTGGCTGTGGTGATGGTGATTTGATGGCATGGCTGGCAGAGCATAAAGCGGTCAGCGGGCAGGGGATTGAGCTGGACAACGCGCATGTGCAATGCGCCATTGCGCGTGGGCTTTCCGTGGTGCAGGGAGATGCGGAAGCAGATATCTCTTTTTATCAGGATAAAATTTATGATGTCGTTATTATGAATCAAAGCCTGCAAATGATGCATGACCCGAAGAAAATGTTGCGTGAAGCGGCGCGTGTGGGCAAGCAGGTGGTGGTGTCTGTTCCAAATTTCGGCTATTGGTATAATCGGTTCTATCTGGGTGTGTATGGCAAAATGCCTGTCAGCAAGCAGCTGGATTATGCATGGTATGAAACGCCAAACATCCATTTTTGCACGCTGAAAGATTTTGTGTGTTTGTGTAAGGAATTAAATCTTCGCATTGAAAAAAGTGATGTGTTAGTGCCTTTTCCTGCGCCTGAGGCGCTATCTGACTCAGGATGGTTCAGCAATATTTTTGCACAAAAAGGGGTGTTTTTGCTCTCAGATATATAAGATTTAACTTATATATCTCAATGGAGTGCTTGCCTAATTCCAACTTTATGCTATTAGTTATGCCCTTGATTAAGATTGTATAACTACGACCAGAGAGACTATGTCATCATTTTCGCCTGAGGCCTTTAAAGCAAAACTGAAGCCAGTATTGATTTCTGGCAAGGAAGTCCATCCTATCGTGGAAGGTGGAAAGGGTATTAGTGCAACTAACGGAGATAGCGCAGGCGCGTTTGCAGCAGCAGGTGCAGTGGGCACATTTTCAGGTGTAAATCCTGATAGTTATAATCCTGACGGCTCTTTAGTGCCATATGAATATAAAGGTTCAACACGCAAAGAACGCCATGAAGAACTGGTGCAGCTCGGAATAGATGGTTCTGTGCATCAGGCGCGTGTCGCACATGAAATTGCAGGCGGTAAAGGGCGCATCCACATGAATGTGTTGTGGGAAATGGGCGGTGCTGAGCGCATTTTGAAAGGCACGCTGGATCAGGCAGCAGACATTATTGACGGAATTACCTGTGGTGCGGGAATGCCGTACAAACTGGCAGAAATTGCAGCAAGTTATAAAGTATATTATCATCCGATTGTCTCTTCCATGCGTGCCTTCCGCGCGCTTTGGAAACGTGGATATTCCAAGCATGTGGAGTGGTTGGGAAGCGTGGTTTATGAAGACCCGTGGAGAGCAGGCGGGCATAATGGTCTGTCCAACAGTGAAGACCCAACCGTGCCACAAGACCCCTATCCCCGCGTGGCAGAAATTCGCAAATTTATGGATGCGCAAGGCTTGCAGCATGTGCCGATTATTATGGCAGGTGGTGCGTGGCATTTGAAAGACTGGGAACACTGGCTGGACAATCCTGAAATTGGCGCAATTGCATTTCAGTTTGGCACGCGACCACTGCTCACCAAAGAAAGCCCGATTACGGATGAATGGAAGCGCGGGCTGATGGAGTTGAAAGAAGGCGATATTTTCCTCAATAAATTCTCGCCAACGGGTTTTTATTCATCTGCGGTGAATAATGATTTTATTAAAGAATTGCGCGCGCGCAGTGAACGCCAGATGCCATTTTCTTCTAAACAAACTGATGAATTTAGTGAAATGATTGAGTTTGGTCCTCGCAAGCGTCCACACTATGTTCGTCCAGAACATAAAGATGCAGCACAACAATATATGGCGCAGGGCTATACGGATATTTTAAAAACGCCTGATGATACATTCATTTTTGTGTCGCCAGAAAAAGCAGCGGAAATCCATAAAGATCAGGTGGATTGCATGGGCTGCCTCAGCCATTGCCGTTTCAGCAACTGGAAAGATTACGACGATTACACCACAGGCAAAAAAGCCGACCCGCGAAGCTTCTGTATCCAAAAAACCTTGCAGGACATTGCACATGGTGGAGCAATCAATGAGAATCTGATGTTCTCAGGGCATAATGCGTATAAATTCCGCGATGATCCATATTATGCGGATGGGTTTATTCCAACGGTGGGGGAATTGGTGGAGCGGATTCGGACTGGGTTGTAAATTGAGGTTTTGTCATGTTGAGGCAACGCCGAAATTTCCAGAGACTCTTGCATAAGCGGTGAGATGGATGCTTCACTGCGTTCAGCATGACGCAGCCTGAATTGATTAAGCTAAATCAGTTTTGAATATTGAATCTGAATTTTCCGTAATTATATCAATAAGTGAAAGAACTTTTTTGATATGAGGAACAGATGCAGATTGAAAAATATACTGACAATAGCAAACAATTGATGCAATCCGCGCAAGCCGAGGCGTTGCGGCGTGACCATCAGCGCTTTTTGCCTGAGCATATCTTGTATGCCGCGCTGAAAAATAATGATGCTACCATCAAAGGCGTATTGAAAGAAACAGGCGTGAATGCGGATGTATTAAAGAAAGATATTGATGCATTGCTGAAAAAACAGCCTTCGGTTTCTGGTGGTGGGGCAGGGAATCTCTCGCTCGACCCGCAAACAGCGAAGCTGATTGGTTTTGCAGAAGATGCTGCTGTGAAGCAGGCAGATCAGTTTGTGACGGTGGAGATGTTCTTGCTGGCGGCAACCATGCTGGAAAATACGCCACTTTCTGATGTGCTTACCAAAGCAGGGCTGACCTCCAAAACTGTCAATCGCGCCATTAAAAATCTGCGCGGTGGCAAAGCGGCAACCAGTGCCAATGCGGAGGAGCAATATCAGGCGCTAGAAAAATACACCAAAGATTTCACGGAAATGGCAGAGAACAACAAGCTGGACCCAGTGATTGGGCGGGATGAAGAAATCCGCCGTACTATGCAGGTGTTGTCCCGCCGCACGAAAAACAATCCTGTGTTGATTGGTGAACCAGGCGTAGGGAAAACAGCGATTATTGAGGGTTTGGCGCAGCGCATTGTGGCAGAAGATGTGCCTGAAAATCTCAAAGGGAAAAAACTGCTCTCACTGGATTTAGGTGCGCTCATTGCAGGCGCAAAATTTCGCGGGGAATTTGAGGAGCGTTTAAAGGCGGTGCTGTCTGAACTGGACTCTATGGCGGGCGAGGTGATTTTATTCATCGATGAATTGCACACGCTGGTGGGTGCGGGGGCTTCCGAGGGTTCTATGGATGCGTCTAATCTGCTCAAACCTGCTTTGGCGCGGGGTGAATTGCATTGTGTGGGGGCAACCACTTTAGATGAATATCGCAAATATATTGAAAAAGATGCAGCTTTGGCGCGGCGTTTTCAGTCTGTGTTTGTGGCAGAGCCAACGCTGGCAGACACTATTTCCATTTTGCGAGGACTCAAGGAAAAATACGAAGTGCATCACGGTATCAGAATCACTGACAGTGCAATTATTGCGGCGGCGCAGCTTTCCAACCGTTATATTACGGACAGATTCTTGCCAGATAAAGCGATTGATTTGATGGATGAAGCAGCAAGTCGCCTGCGTATGGAAGTGGATAGCAAGCCTGAAGAACTGGACGAGCTTGACCGCAAGATTATTCAGATGAAAATTGAAGCGGAGGCGTTAAAGCGTGAAACGGATGATGCATCAAAAGAACGATTGGAAAAGCTGACGGGTGAATTGAAAGAGCTGGAAGCGACATCACTGGAAATGAATGCACAGTGGCAGGCGGAAAAAGCCAAACTGGCAGACTCAAGTGATGTGAAAGAGCAGCTTGAAGAAGCACGCGGGCAGCTGGAACGCGCTCAACGCGAAGGGGATTTGGCGAAAGCAGGGGAACTGGCGTACGGCATTATTCCTCAGTTAGAAAAACAAATGCAGGCAGCTGAAAATGCTGATGCGTCTGACAACACTATGGTGCGTGACGCAGTGACAGATCAGGATATTGCCAGCATCGTGGCACGCTGGACGGGCATTCCTGTGGAGAAAATGCTGGAGGGCGAGCGCGACAAATTGCTACGTGCAGAAGAAGAACTCCGCAAATATGTTGTGGGGCAGGAAGAGGCGTTAGTGGCAGTGAGCAACGCCGTGCGCCGTTCCCGCGCAGGCTTGCAGGACCCAAACCGTCCTTTGGGGTCGTTCCTGTTTCTTGGTCCTACGGGGGTGGGGAAAACGGAGCTTACGAAAGCACTGGCGCGATTCCTGTTTGATGATGAATCCGCCATTTTGCGCATTGATATGTCTGAATATATGGAGAAACATTCGGTAGCGCGGCTCATTGGTGCGCCTCCGGGATATGTAGGGTATGAACAAGGTGGCGTGCTGACCGAAGCGGTGCGCCGCAGACCTTATCAGGTGGTATTATTTGATGAGGTGGAAAAGGCGCATGGGGATGTGTTCAACATTTTGCTGCAAGTGCTGGATGATGGACGATTGACGGACTCTCAAGGACGAACCATTGATTTTCGCAATACGATTATCATTTTAACGTCCAATCTGGGTGCGCAGCATATTGCCGAATTGCCCGATGGTGAATCTTTGGAAAAAGTCCGTCCGCTAGTGATGAATGCGGTGCAACAGGCATTTAAGCCAGAATTCATCAACCGATTGGACGAAATTGTGTTATTCAACCGTCTGGCACGTGATTTGATGCACCGCATTACGGAAATTCAACTGGGTCGTTTGCAGACGCGGCTTGATGAACGCAATGTAACCATTAGTCTGGATGATAAAGCATATAACTGGCTTTCAGAAGCAGGATATGATCCAATTTACGGCGCACGCCCACTCAAGCGCGTGATTCAGCGCGAGTTAGAAAATGAACTGGCGCAGAAAATTCTTTCTGGCAAGGTCATGGACGGTGCAACAGTGAATGTCAGCGCGGATAAAGACGGGTTATTGTTTGATAGCAAACCAAGTAATTCTGAGGCGGCATAAAAAAAGGAGCGTAGTCACTCTTTTATAAGGGTGACTACGCTGAAAATATCAAACCTATATTAATACGGTTTAATATAAATATTAATGTCGGAGCAGCTAATTGCGCATTTAAAACAATTATTTTCAAACGTATCCTCATAATACACGATAATATCTGTATTATGATTTTCGTTATAAACACAAAAACTGTCTATTTCTGGTATAGTTGCTGATGTGTCCATTATAATAATACCATCAGATTTATGAATATGCAGCTTCCAGCGCAATGCAGCCAAAGTGTCTATTTCCAAAAATAAGTAGTTGGTTTGAGGATCGTAATCTACGAATCCAACATTTTCAGACTCCCTACAATCTACACCATACGAAAATTTTATTTTGTTTGTTCTTTCATGGAAATAAAATAGTTCCATATCTTTTGAAAAGATGCGTTCTAATGTTTCAATGTTCATAAGAAGTGGGGCTTTTAAAAAAAAAGCGTGATAAGAATTACCTGATAATCCATAGCACGAATTTGAAATTTTAAAAGCGTTTATTGATAAGTGTTGACGTATTATTAAGTTTGAAGTAAATCTGCAATATTCTTACTTGCCATGCAAGATATATCATTCTTTAAGAATAGATACCCAATTTTCATGCTGTAAGAATTGTAGTTTATTTTGCAAAAACGAATGAATAGTTTTATTTCTGAATTAAGAACATTTTACAGTGAAAATACAAAGACGAACGTACAAAGATTTGTAGTTATTGTACTACCAGCTTTTGTAATAGTCTCGTGTTTTGCAGGCGTTAAAACGTCAGCAGCAGCAATATTAGCACCTTGTTCTATTGGTTATTTAGCGGCCATAAACGACAAGCTAGGCAATCAAAAAAAACTGGATACTAAGTTTGAAGAAATAGTTGATAAAATAATTGATAAGATTGATGCAACTGCATCAATACAAGTCGAAATTACCGATTCAGACGAGACTGTAAAAAATGCAGAAAATCTGGACACGACTTTTTTAGACTTTAACAAAAAAGTCCAAGAAGACGAGTAATATCAGCTTAAATTAAATCACCTGCCATTAGCGCAGGTTTTTTTTTGACTTGTTGGTTCAATAACATTTCCGCAAAATTATACTGCTCAGCATAATAGAACATAGCGGAAAGCAGATAGCGAAAGCGGCTGGAATGGCAAGCGATATGTCAATATTTTGCAAAGCAGGGGCACTGAAAATGATGACGCTGATGAGGAAAGGAAGCATCAGCATCATGCCGATGAAATGATGTTGGTTAAAAAGCAGTTTTATTGCAGCGCTGAAACAGCCACATGCAATAATCGCGCTGGCGCTACATAGGAAAATAGCGAGATGTCGAGTGCTGAAACTATTGCCTTGTTGCAACATTAGCAATGCTGAAAAAATAATAGCAAGCGGTATTCCGTAACATAGTAATGCAACCATATATTTCACCAGAATAATCCATTCAAAGGATAGGCTGCTATAATGCCAGTGTGCAATACGTCCTTGATGGACATCTTCATCGAATAAGCCAGACGCTATATGCAGCAGGCTGATCGTCATTGCGCCTAGAAGCAAAGCAGGGAGACTTTGAGATGTTTGTGCGTCTGCGGGCATTCCGAAGCGAATCAGCGCGAATAATAATGTGGCTTGCGTGCCAAGCGCGATGATGTTGGATGGCGTACGCAAGCTGTGTTTTAATTCGGTGGCGAAGAAAGAAGTGAAGGCGCGCATTATTCTATCTCCTCAAGCTCTGTAAAATCGCTCATTTGCAGTAATGTTATTGGTGTATCGTATATCGCAGGTTGCACATCCATATACGGCATGGTCATTATGCACGCGCCGCCTTTTTCACAGTGAGATTGAATCAAGCCGCCAAGTAAGGTGGTGCTGTGGGCGTCCAAATGCATCATTGGTTCATCAAGCAACCATAATAATGTAGGGATTAGCAACAATCGGCTCATGGCAACGCGGCGCTTCCACCCTGTAGAAAGGGCGCTGATGGGGGTGTTGAGGTAGGGTTCAAATTCTAAATATCGCACGGTGGCATCAATGAGTAGTTTATTTCCGTAATGGTTGGCGAAGAAATCTAACTGTTCAGATACAGTGAAATCTTCGTATAAACCATGCTTATCACCAATATAGAGCATATCACGGTCATAATCTGCTGTGCTATTGACGGGATGTTCAAACCATAGGCACTGTCCTGACTGCGTTTCCATACCAGCAATCTGCCGCAGCAACGTGCTTTTGCCAGAACCGTTATCACCGCTAATCACCATGCACGCACCTTCGACCAGTGAAAAACTCACCCCGTCATATAAAGTGCGCCCACCATACGATGCGCCAAGATTTTCGCAGCTTAGCAGTGCATTTCGTGTGTGACTGTGTGCATGATGCATCATAGATCAAGTAAAAAACCCTTAATTTTCTTTCATTAGTGGAGGATAATTGGCACTTGCTCAAGTTTTATTGCATGATATATTAAATTTCATTTTGTTATTTATAGGGACATTCAAGTTTATGACACAATCCACTGATAGTTTTAATACTCGCTCAACATTAAAAGTTGGTGATGCATCATATGTATATTATGATGTGGTGAAAGCTTCAAAGGCACTCGGCTTTGATGCGTCCAAAATGCCATTTTCATTGAAGGTGCTGTTTGAAAACATGCTTCGCAATGAAGATGGGGATTCGGTGAAGAAGGCAGATATTGAAGCCTTTGCCACGTGGATGAAAAAAGCGCAGGTGCAACATGAGATTTCGTATCGTCCCGCGCGCGTATTGATGCAGGATTTTACAGGCGTTCCAGCAGTGGTAGACTTGGCGGCAATGCGTGACGCTGCGGTGAAAGACAATGCAAAACCTGAGGTGATTAACCCGCTTTCCCCTGTTGATCTGGTGATTGATCACTCTGTGATGGTCGATCATTACGGTACGGAAGAAGCCTACGAACAAAATGTAGTGCGTGAATTTGAGCGCAATAAAGAACGTTATGAATTTTTGCGCTGGGGGCAGCAGGCGTTTGACAATTTCCGCGTTGTGCCACCAGGCACAGGCATTTGCCATCAGGTGAATCTGGAGTATCTCGCGCAAGTAGTATGGACGAAAGAAGAGGGCGGTGACACGGTTGCTTATCCTGATACGTTAGTGGGAACGGATTCTCATACTACGATGGTCAATGGCTTGGGCGTGCTTGGCTGGGGTGTTGGTGGCATTGAAGCAGAAGCGGCAATGCTGGGTCAGCCTGTGTCTATGTTGATACCTGATGTAATCGGTTTCAGACTGGAAGGTGCGCTGAAAGAAGGTGTGACGGCGACTGATTTAGTGCTGACGGTAGTTGAAATGCTGCGCAAAAAAGGCGTGGTAGGGAAATTTGTAGAATTTTATGGGTCTGGTCTGGCGAACATGACGCTGGCAGATCGTGCGACGATTGCCAATATGGCGCCTGAATATGGCGCGACGTGTGGTATCTTCCCAGTTGATCAGGAAACTCTGGATTATATGCATTTAACAGGTCGCGATGAAGACCGCATTGCATTGGTTGAAGCCTATGCTAAGCAGCAAAGCATGTGGCTGGACGATTCTGATGTGCTTTATACGGATACGCTACATTTAGATATGTCTGAAGTGCGTCCATGTATTTCAGGTCCAAAACGTCCGCAGGATAAGATATTCTTATCTGATGCAAAACCAGCATTTTTGAAAGCGTTTGATGATTTGCAGGACAAAGGCAAAATTAAAAAGGATGCGTATCTGCCAAAACCAGCAGAAGATTTTGTTCCAGATGAAACTAAACTTGCAGACACTGCACCAGTGGATACAACAGGTGCGCCATCGCCATTTGGTGAGCGTGTGGCTGTGAAAGGCAAAGACTTCAAAATCGGCAGTGGTGATGTGGTGATTGCAGCGATTACGAGTTGCACGAACACATCCAACCCTTATGTGATGATTGGTGCGGGTCTGGTGGCGAAGAAAGCGCGCGAAAAAGGCATGAAAGTGAAGCCTTGGGTGAAGACTTCCCTTGCGCCTGGTTCAAAAGTGGTGACGGAATATCTTGAGCAAGCTGGCTTGCAGGATGATCTGGATGCAATGGGCTTCAACCTTGTGGGTTATGGTTGCACGACTTGTATCGGGAACTCAGGTCCTTTAATGGCTGAAGTAGAGCAAACTATCAAAGATGAAAATCTTGTTGTATGTTCTGTGCTTTCAGGCAACAGAAACTTTGAAGGGCGTGTGCATCAGCTGGTGAAAGCGAATTATCTTGCATCGCCTCCATTGGTGGTGGCGTATGCTTTGGCGGGTTCACTTGATGTTGATGTTGAGCATGGTGTTCTTGGACAGGATAAAGACGGCAATGATGTGTATTTGAAAGACATCTGGCCAACCAACAAAGAAATTGCAGAAACGGTGAAGCGTTGCGTAACGCGGGAAATGTTTAAGGCAAAATATGCCGATGTGTTTGCTGGAGATGATTTGTGGCAGGCAATTAAAACGCCTGAAACACAAACCTATGACTGGAACGGAAAAAGCACCTATGTGCAGAACCCTCCATTCTTTGCGGCGAGCAATGATAATGATAGCGAAGATTCCATCAAAGCACACTTGCTTGCAGTATTGGGTGATAGTGTGACTACTGACCATATTTCCCCTGCAGGGGCGATTGCGCAAGGCTCACCAGCAGCGGATTATCTGGCTGCCAATGGAGTGGAGCGCAAAGAGTTTAATTCCTATGGGTCACGCAGAGGCAACCATGAAGTGATGATGCGCGGTACATTTGCTAATATCCGCATTCGCAATTTAATGGCACCTGGCACAGAAGGTGGGGTTACGACTTACGTTCCAACAGGAGAAGTGATGCCGATTTATGATGCAGCCATGCGTTATCAGGCGGAAGGCACGCCACTTGTGGTGATTGCAGGCAAGGAATATGGCACGGGGTCTTCCCGTGACTGGGCAGCAAAAGGCACACGTTTGCTTGGTGTAGAAGCTGTGATTACGGAAAGTTTTGAGCGTATCCACCGTTCAAATCTAGTCGGTATGGGCGTGTTACCGCTGACTTTCAAAAATGGTGTAACGCGCGAAAGCCTGAAGTTAGATGGCACGGAAGTGATAGAGTTAAAAGGATTGTCTAAATTGCAGCCTGGTTGTGATATTGAATGCGTGATTACGCGCAAAGATGGCAGCACTGAAAACATCACGCTTTTATGCCGAATCGACACACAAAATGAGCTTTCTTACTATCATCAGGGTGGTATTTTACAATATGTAATGTCAGGTTTGACAAACGCAGCTTAAGCAGTTAATTTTACTTCATATTTGGAGATATAGATGAATGATAATGTAAGTAACGCTGATAAATACGATCCGGATAATATTTCGCGCATCATTATGTTAGTGTACGGAACAATGGAACATGGTGGACCATTCTGGTGTTATGTGGCAGTGAAGCCAAGCATGTATGACGCTTTCAAACAAGCGGAAACGGATGGTTCACTGGATTTATATAACTTTGAATCATTTGGTGAAATCATTGTGTCTGCAGAAGGTGAAACTCCGCCTGATGAAGTGACGATTAAGGTTGCTGAGATGTATGACACAGACCCAAGCACGTTCTTCCAGCCTATTGATCCCAAGCAAGCGATTGCAGAAAAAATTGAGCAATTAAAGCAAAGTGAAGAAGACGCTGGCTAAAAAAATACTGCACGCGTCATAAAACCGTCATATAATCTTGCTATACTCTACGTATAAGAGAAAAATGGTTTTATGGGAAAAGTAATAGATACATTAGCCAATGCAGGCGGGTTATTTGTCAAAGGCGCAGCGATTGCGTCTGTGGCAGTCCCTGGTGCAGAGTTTATCACCGATGAAGTGTTCAACACTATCGGTTTAGATGGTGAATTTGCAGATGCAGCAGGAGAGATTGTTGATAGCGTTGCAGATTTTACTGCATCTACATATAATGCCGTGGGTATTAACGGACTTGCCGTTAAGGGAAGGAACCTGACAGGCGAAGATATATCTAATGATTTTGGTATTATACCTGATATTGTTAGCAGATTACCTGATACATTTAATGAGATTACAGACCCGGATGCTCGCATGGCTTTGGGGGTAGGTGCAGTTGGTGGGGCTATTCTTGCGTCAGAATCTCAACCAGTACAAACAGTGGTTCATAAAGGCGTGCATTTCACAGGGCAGGCAGCGCGTGCAGGTGCAAGTGCTGCAGGTGAATTGACTAAGCATACTGGCAATGCATTAAGCGCAGCGGGAAAAGCAACGTCAGATGGTGTAAATCATCTGATGAATAAGCCAGAAACGCATACGCAAGGGGGCGCAGGAAATGCGCAGCATCGCGGCATGGTCGCTTCTAACATACGCGCACAGCAGCGTTAAGTTACTCTGATACAATATTAGGCTTTTTGGGGAACAGTTTATGTTGAACCGTATCATTCAGTTGAACATCATACACGTCTGTTGCCCCTGAATTTAAATACAATAATGCTTTTGTATATTTATTGGATTCAAGCGGTTCAAGCAATGTGGCTGGAACAATGTTTTTAGCAATGGCATGAATGCTGCCATAACTATCAATAAATAAAATATCATACGCTTTACGATCATCCGTTTTTTCAATCATCGCGTTTTGCGCCTCGGAATATAAATATAAGATACCATAGTCCTGACGGAGATTATTTTGCGCAATGATCCATGAAGGATCCGCAGTTTCAATATTTTTAATGGTGACTACGAAAGGGTGATTCGTGACAATAGGTTGCCCCAAAGACGCATTGCGGCGCTGTTGTTCTGCTTCTGATGCTGTTGGCGCATCTGCTGACATGACATCCACACTTTCATTTTCAGGTGGCGGCTCAGGAAGGCGCACGGTTTGTATGGTAATCACATCCCGTGAAAACACCACTGAACTGGATGTGGCTGGCATGGCACTGAAGCATAATAATAATGTCAGGATACGAAACATGAGATTACTCCTTGAATGAAAAGACTACCCTATCACCTTTACGGATACCATATTTTTCTATTTCCCCTCCATTGATTTCTATCACATAAGAAACAGGATATTCTGAGGAAATTGAGGTCAGATCTTCTGGTATTGCATTATGATGAATATGTATTATCTCGCCATTTTCATTCACAAAAACCATATCCAGCGGGATGAGTGTATTTTTCATCCACATATTCACTATTTTTGGTGGAGAATATAAAAACACCATACCGCTTTTTTCAGGCAGGAACGTGCGAAACATCAAACCTTGCGCACGTTGAATGTCCGTTTTTGCAACTTCAACCTGATATTGGAGTTCTGCATTATTGCTTTTAAATATAATATTATCAGCAAATGCATGGGGACTTGCGAGTATAAGCAAGAAAAAACCAAGGATAACAAAGTAAATATATAGCTTCTTCATCAAATATTCATAGTAACATTTAAGTAAATATGATACAATTAATTTAATTGGAGGAATATTATGACACGCATGTTTACAGGTAGCCGAGGCGGCAGTGGAGATGGTGGCAACCCTATTTTCAGCAAATATAAAAAACGCAGTGCAAAAGAGACCTTCATCAAACAGATGAAAGGAATAGATGATAGCAACCTGACACCACAGGAAAAATACCAGAAAAATCTGGAAAGTAAAATGAGTGATCTGCGCAATCAGGCATTGCTCGGTGGTTCAAAATATAAAATGAATCTGCCTGGCACTGAAGGTGGGGAAGAACGCAAATTGTCCAAAAGTGCTGAAGCATTTATCAAAGCACTGGCAGAAAAGAAAATACGCGAAGAAGAAAAGAAAGAAAAAGAGCGTTCAAATATTAAAGTTGTGCCAAAATCTTTCACAGGAATGGTGGGTGGACGCATTGACAAAAAAGGAAAAATTTTTGGTCCTGATGGCAGAAAAATCGGTCAGATCAATATGAAAACAGGCAAGGCAACTAACAATTGGGGAACAGCAATCTGCAAATATGACCCAAAATCTCCTTATTCTGAATATAAAATTGCCAGCTTCATCGCTCATGAATATCGCCCGAATAAGGGGACGTTATATGGCACAGCACCTGCTGGTGGATCGCAAGGCGGCATGGGCAATTTTTACGGCGGGGGTTCATCCTCTGGCGGCGGCATGGGAGGCTTTTATGGCGGTGGCGACAATAAAGGCGGTGGCGGTTTCTGGGGTTAAACGTCTAACCCTTCCAAGCCACGCAGTCTTGTCTGTTCCTGAATGAAGTTGAAACGCAATTCTGCTTTTTTGCCCATGAGCGCGGTGACGTGTTCATGGGTTTCGCTTATATCCTGAGGGATTTCAACGCGCATTAATATGCGATTGTCAGATTGCATAGTGGTTTCTTTCAACTGGGCAGGGGTCATTTCACCCAGACCCTTAAAACGCCCCACTTCAATATTCCCTTTTTTCTTGGATAGTTTCTTAACCAGCGTATCTTTTTCGGCATCATCAATCGCATAATAGGTTACTTTATTGTGGGTGATGCGATAAAGCGGCGGCAGCGCAATATATAAATGCCCTGAGCGAACCAAAGCGGGCAATTCCTGATAAAAAAAAGTCATGAGGAGTGACGCAATATGCGCACCATCCACGTCCGCATCAGTCATAATGATCACTTTTTCATAACGCAAGGCATCAAGGTCAAAATGTTTGCCTGAACCGCAGCCCAATGCCTGAATAATGTCACTGATTTCATTGTTCGCGGCGATTTTGTCTCGCGTGGCGCTGGCAACGTTGAGGATTTTTCCTCGCAGGGGAAGAATGGCTTGCGTGTTGCGGTTGCGGGCTTGTTTGGCTGAACCGCCTGCCGAATCACCCTCCACCAAAAACAGTTCTGTGCCTTCGGGGTCATCCTGCGTGCAGTCTGCCAGCTTGCCTGGAAGGCGCAATTTCTGCGTGACGCTTTTGCGACTGACTTCGCGTTGTTTCTTGCGCGCGAGCCGTTCTTCCAGACGCATGACAACATGATCCATCAACATGGTGGCATTGTTTGTGTCACCACTTAGCCAATGGTCAAAATTGTCACGCATGGCGGATTCCACCAGCCGCGCCACATCAGCTGTGACCAGCTTGTCTTTCGTTTGCCCCTGAAATTGCGGTTCGGAGATAAATACAGACAGAATTGCATGAGCGCTGCCTAAAATATCATCTGCGGTGAGTTGTGCGCCTTTTTTGTTGCCAGACATATCTGCGTAGGATTTTAAGCCTTTAGTGATGGCAGCGCGCAGCCCTGTTTCGTGCGTGCCGCCTTGTGGGGTGATGATAGTGTTGCAATAGCTCTGCATATGTGCTTCTTCATCACGCACCCAGCCAATTGCCCATTCCACACGTCCTCTGCCTTCAGGAAGATCAGCATTACCATCAAAAATCTGGCAAATTTGCGCGCGTTCTTTTAATTCATGGTTTAAAAAATCACGCAATCCTTTGGGGTAATGCAGAGTATCTTTTGCAGGAATCTCTGTGCCTTCCACCAATGTTTCATCACAATTCCAGCGAATTTCCACGCCTTTATAGAGATATGCCTTTGAGCGCACAAAATTATAAATTTTTGACGCTTTAAATTTGTGACTGCCGAATATTTCAGCATCTGGCACAAAGCTGACCGTTGTACCGCGACGATTTGGCGCATTGCCCACTTCTTCAATTTTGCTGGTCGCATGACCGCGGGAATAACTCTGTTGATAGAGCGTTTTATTGCGCGCCACTTCCACAATCAGTTCTGATGCCAGTGCATTGACGACTGAAATCCCCACACCATGCAACCCGCCAGAGGTTTGATACACATCGGTCGTGAATTTTCCTCCTGCGTGGAGGGTGGTCATAATCACTTCTAATGCAGATTTATCAGGATATTTCGGGTGGGGGTCAATGGGGATGCCGCGTCCATTATCACGAATAATAATGCGGTTGCCTGTTTCCACCACCACTTCAATACGGTTGGCAAACCCTGCCACTGCTTCATCCATCGCATTGTCGAACACTTCTGAAATCAGATGATGCATGGCATGTTCATCCGTCCCACCAATATACATGCCAGGGCGGCGGCGCACAGGCTCCAGCCCTTCAAGCACTTCAATATCATCTGCGGTGTAACTGTCTGGTGCTGCTTCTTTTAAAGGTGCAGCGGAGAATAAATCATCATTGTCGCTCATAATCCGCAATCTAGCTTATGTTGCGCGTTGCATAAAGCAAAAATTCAATGTTTCCTTTTGGCCCTGTGATTGGGCTTTGTGTAACGCCTTGCACCTGCCAACCAATTTCTTCAAACCATACGGATATATCGTTGCAGACTTGTCTGTGCAGCGCTGCGTCTTTCACCACACCGCCTTTGCCCAAGCGTTCTTTGCCCACTTCAAATTGGGGCTTGATGAGGGTGATGCAATGCGCTGCTGAAGTTCCTTCTCCCTGCGAGAGAAGGTTAGGATGAGGGGTGGCGGAATGGTTTCCCTCACCCTGACCCTCTCCCAGTGGGAGAGGGGACGCTGTTTTTGCAAGTGCTAACGCAGCAGGCAGCACTAGTTTCAGGCTGATAAAGCTGGCATCGCAGACGATAATATCAATGGGGTCAGGGATATGTTCTTGTGTAATGCCGCGGGCATTGGTGTTTTCCAAAGAAATAACGCGTGCATTTTTACGTAGTTTTTGGTGCAACTGGTCATTGCCCACATCAACCGCATACACTTTACTTGCGCCCGCATTCAGCAACACATCTGTAAACCCACCTGTGGATGCCCCGACATCTATAGCAGTAAAACCTTTTACGGATATGTTAAAATGTTCCAGTGCATGTGCCAGCTTCATTCCTCCGCGCGATACCCACGGGTGATCCATGGTGGTGAGTTCAACTATATCCTGTTTCTGCACAGCGTAAGACGCTTTGGTGATGGCTACGCCGTTCACCGCAACATGCGCTTGCTTGATGAGCGCCTGCGCGCGAGCGCGGGAAAGGGAATGGTGGGTGACGAGATGTTGGTCTAGGCGGGATTTAGGCATAAAAAAAGTAGCTTAATTTAATAGCTACTTTAAGTTAATACGAAATTATCTTAGGCGCTATGTCTTTTTGTTAAAGACAGTATGCCAAGAATTAAATTAATTGTTAGCAGGGTAATAGTTAGCCAGCTCGGCGCTCCAACTATTAAACACAAAACGATAAAGTTTGTAAAAAGAAAACGAACATCTAAACGTAATAGAGTATTCATAGCAAATTGCTATGATAATAGTGTGCAAAATTTTTATAAGTGAATAAAATATTATAAGCAACAAGTTTTTTTATGATACAATTCCCATTGACCGCAACCACGCATTTGCTATGGTGACAGGGAATTCACAAACTCTGAAAAGTAACACGCGATTATGTCTGAAAAATATATCTTCCATATGAAAGAACTCACCAAAACCTATGCAGGTGGGAAAACGGTGCTGAATAATATCTGGTTATCATTCTACCCTGGTGCGAAGATTGGGGTGCTTGGGCATAATGGATCGGGTAAGTCTACCTTGCTCAAAGTGATGGCAGGTGTGGAGACTGAATTTAACGGTGAAGCATGGGCTGCGGAAGGCACGAAGATTGGATATTTGCAGCAGGAACCACAGCTTGATGAAAGCAAAAACGTCTTTGAGAATGTGCTGGAAGGCTTGAAAGAAAAGAAAGAATTGCTTGAGAAATTTAACGAGCTTTCTGCGCAGCTGGGCGAAGTGACCGACAATGACGAAATGATGGCGTTGCTGGAAAAACAGGGCGAGTTGCAGGAACAGATTGACGCGCAGGATGCGTGGAATTTAGACAATGAAATCGAAATGGCGATGGAAGCACTCCGCTGTCCGCCCGCAGAAAGTGACGTGAAAACGCTCTCAGGGGGTGAACGCCGCCGCGTGGCTTTGGCGCGGTTGCTGCTGGAAAAGCCAGATTTATTATTGCTCGACGAGCCAACCAACCATCTGGATGCGGAATCTGTAGCATGGTTGCAGCGTTTCCTGAAAGATTATACAGGCACAGTGGTGATGGTGACGCATGATAGATATTTCCTTGATCATGTGACAGGCTGGATTTTAGAGCTGGATAGAGGTGAGGGGATTCCGTATGAAGGGAATTATTCATCATGGCTGGAGCAGAAATCCAAGCGTTTAGCACAGGAAGAAAAAGAAGAATCCTCCCGTCAGAAGCGTCTGGCAGAAGAATTGGAATGGGTGCGTTCATCACAAAAAGCACGCCAGTCCAAGTCTAAGGCACGTTTGAAATCTTACGATGAATTGCTGCTTAACCAGAACGAAAAGCGTTCAGGCACGGCGCAGATTGTGATTCCTGTAGCAGACAGACTCGGCGACGTGGTGATTCAGGCAGAAAATGTGCGCAAAGCATTTGGCAATAAATTACTCATTGATGATTTGACGTTTAATCTGCCACCTGCGGGCATTGTAGGAATTATTGGTCCTAACGGAGCGGGTAAAACCACCTTATTCAAGATGATTACGGGTCAGGAAGAACCAGATGCGGGTGATTTCACCGTAGGGAAAACAGTGAAGCTGGGATATGTCGATCAGTCGCGTGATTCCCTGAATGACAAAAACACTGTGTGGGAAGAAATTTCTGGTGGAAATGATCTGATTGAGCTTGGCACAAACACTGTGAAAAGCCGTGCTTATTGTTCATCTTTTAATTTTAAAGGCGGGGATCAGCAAAAAACAATCGGGATGCTCTCTGGCGGGGAGCGCAACCGCGTGCATTTAGCAAAGATGTTGAAGTCTGGCGCAAATGTGTTACTGCTCGATGAGCCGACCAATGATCTGGACGTTGAAACTCTCCGCGCACTGGAAGAAGCATTGCAGAATTTTGCAGGCTGTGCGGTGATTATTTCGCATGATAGATGGTTCCTTGATCGTGTGGCGACGCATATTCTTGCCTATGAAGGGGACAGCCATGTGGAGTGGTTTGAAGGGAATTACGAAGATTATGAGGAAGACCGCAAGCGCCGTCTGGGTGATAGCGCGTTGAATCCGCAGCGCATCAAATATAAGCCAGTTTCCAAAGCTGCCTAAATGCAGAAAAATTTAAGTATCAACCGTACACATACAGGCGCATTCGGGCGCTGGTGGTGGACGGTGGATCGCTTTTTGCTGACTGCCTTTATTTCACTGATAATTCTCAGTACCATTATGGTGACGGCATCCAGCCCGCCCGTGGCAAAACGGATTGGGCTGGATGCCTATCACTTTGTGGCGCGGCAGCATTTCTTTTTGTTTGTGGCATTTGTGGTGATGATTGCCACGTCGTTGCTGCCGCAAAAGCTGCTTCGGCGCGGCGCGATTATTGGGCTGCTTGGATCGCTTTTTCTGATGTTGTGTCTGCCACTCATCGGAACAGAAATTAAAGGTGCAAAACGCTGGATATCTCTGGGCTTTATGGCGGTGCAACCTTCTGAATTTATGAAACCATGTTTTGCCATTGTTGTTGCATGGATTTTGTCTGAACGGCAGCGGCTGGTAGATTTTCCTGCCTATAAAATATCCGCGATTCTGTTTGTTCTTGCTGCGGGGTTGCTGGTTGTGCAGCCTGATATTGGGATGACAATCACTCTGTCCTTTATTTATGGTGTGCAATTATTCCTCTCAGGCATCCCTATGATTTGGGTGATTGCATGTGGCATTTTGGGAATCGTTCTGTTGTTTGGGGCATATTTCATTTTCCCTCATATGGCGCGACGCATTGATGGGTTTCTGGATGCCTCATCGGTGGATAATTATCAGGTAAAAAAATCTATGGAAGCCTTTTCCAATGGCGGCTTAACGGGGCAGGGCATGGGAGAAGGCAGTGTGAAATGGTCTATTCCTGATGCGCATACAGATTTTATTTTTGCGGTGATTGGTGAAGAATTTGGCATGGTGATTGGCTGCGTCACGGTGATTATGTTTTTGTTCATCGTGCTGCGCGGGTTTTACCGTGCATATCAATCAACAGACACGTTTATTCTTCTCGCCGTCTCTGGCATGATTGCGCAGTTTGGATTGCAGGCATTTATCAATATGGGTGTTGCCGTGCATCTGCTGCCCGCCAAGGGCATGACGTTGCCATTTTTAAGCTATGGCGGATCATCACTTTTTGCTATGGCATTAATGGCAGGTGCAATATTGGCGTTAACACGCAGAAAATACGGCAATTTGCGCCGTAACACCTCTTACGATTTTTAAAAGGTACATCATGACAGACACACCAACCATTATTTTAGCAGCAGGCGGCACAGGGGGGCATATTTTTCCCGCGCAATCCCTCGCGGAAATTCTGGTGGAGCGTGGATGCAATGTTGCGTTGATTACGGACAAACGCTTTAAAGGATATAAGCAATCTGACGATAATGTGTTTTCAAACATGCGTGTGGAGATTATCAATTCTGCCTCTATGGCAGGTTCACCATATCGCAAAGCACGTGGGCTGCTGAGCAATCTATCGGGTTATCGTGCAGCGAAGCGGTTGATTAAAGAAATTCAGCCAGATTGTGTGATTGGGTTTGGTGGGTATCCATCTTTTCCAACTATGTATGCTGCGTCACGCATCTGCCCGACAATAGTGCATGAACAGAATGCGATTTTGGGGAAAACCAACCGCGTGCTTGCGCCGAAAATGACGGCGATTGCGACATCTTTTACCGAAACAGGGATGATTGATGATGCGCAGCAAGACAAGGTGCATTATGTTGGAAACCCCGTGCGCGCTGCCATTCAGCAATTGCGTGATGTGCCTTACCCCAGCATTGACGAAGGGTTGCCAATCCGCATTTTAGTAACAGGTGGTTCACAAGGCGCGCAGATTTTTGGCGAGGTGATTCCCAAAGCGATTGCGATGTTGCCTGATTATTTGAAACAGAGATTGACGGTAGATCAGCAGGTGCGGGCAGAGCAACTTAATGACATCAGCCAGATATATCACAAAAACCATGTGAATGTGGGGCTGGCAACCTTCTTTGCGAATATGCAGGAAAAGATTGAAGCAGCGCATTTAGTGATTGCGCGGGCAGGGGCATCCAGCATTGCAGAGCTGACCTGCGCAGGCAGACCATCCATTCTGGTGCCGTTGCCACATGCGGCGGATGGACATCAACAGTTAAATGCAGAAGCGGTGGAAGCGGTGAAAGGTGCGTGGATTATTCCGCAACACCAGTTCACACCTGAGAACGTGTCTGCCAAGTTGAAAGAATTGTTGGAGAATGAAAAGCGCTTGATTAATGCAGCAGCAAAAGCGCGCAGCATCGGCAAACCCGAAGCGGCGCAGGAACTGGCAGATTTGGTGTTTAAAACAGCAAAGGCATAATATAACGTCGTCATACTGAACGCAGTGAAATATTCAAGTTTCAGAACATACTAAACCGAGATATGGATTCTTCGCTTTGCCCAGAATGACAGACGCTAATTATCTGGAAATCTGATGATTTTGCAGATAATTAGCAGCCGTTTCATCAATCATTTTTTGCTCATGTGAGCCAATGGCCGGGGTTTTCACGTCACAAGCCACAGGCATTTGCTGCAACATATCTGGCGTGAGCTGCATATTGTTTAATGCGCTCACTGCTTTTAACTCATCTGTGAGTGGTTGCGGGTTCGCATTCGTATCATACACTGCATTGGGGATAGGCACGGCTTCATTCTCATTAGTGAATGATACGGTGTAATTCAGCGGCGCTTGCAATGCCTCTTTAGTGGCATTCATGGTAACAATATCTATTGTGCCATCATTATTAACTTTAAAACTGGCAATTTCATTGCCTGTTTCCGCACTATTTTTGATGATAGCCGCAATCGCATCAGATTTTTCACACATGGATGAAACCTTTATTATGGGTATGATTTAGCGCTGGAATTCCTGACCATCCTGCTGCAACTGCTGTTGCGCAACTCTGTCAACAACGCTTTGAGTAGCAGGTCCCAACACTGGCTTTGCTTCCTGAGCGGCGCCAGTAAGTTCTTGCTCTTGCACTACTTGACCAATTTTCTCAAGTTCCTGTGGTGTCATACCAATATCATTCATCAATGCACTTGTTTGCTGCATTAAATATTCAGGATTTGTGTTTTCGCCATATTCCATTTTAGCGATAGGGCTTTCTGGAATATCAAAACTAATTGCATTGAGTTTTTCCTGATTCGTTGAAATAGATATTCTGCCACTACTAATATCAATATCGATATTCGTTGATGGGTCTTCTATTCTATTCTTCAAACCTTTGGAAATAATTTCTTTGTTACCTTCATCAAGGTGCTTTAAATCAAGTGTATTTGTATCGCTCATGTTGTGTACCTTAACAGAAATTTAAGCTGTTTGCAAATGGGTTTGAGATTGTGGTGTCATTTCCGCTGCGGAAAGAATCACTTCTGCGAATTTTGGTGAGAAGAGTTTGTTCAGCACCATGCGTTTGATGGAGTCTGTAAATTGGCGTTTGCGCTCTGGCGACAGCCCAAGATTTACCGTAATTGCAGAGAGTCCACCATCTGCCACGGGGTTGGTGCAAAGAACCATGTTCTCATCCAGCACCTGAATATAATCCTGAGGATTAAACATATATTGCGCTCCTATGCGGGTTAGTAGTGTTTGCCTGAATATTAATATAGCAAAAAATTACGGCATTTCATGTTACAGTTCTGTGAATGTTGCATTTTTCTTGTGAAAGGCTGCGCAGCAGATTACATCAGGTGATTATGACGATTTCTTCCCTTCTGCAGCAGCTTGAGCAGCATAAACTCCCCACGATTGATTTAAAGCTGGATAGAGTGCAGCATTTTCTGCGCTGCATTGGCAACCCGCATGAACATCTGCCAACTGTGGTTCATGTGGCGGGAACGAATGGCAAAGGCTCAGTGATTGCCTATGCGCATGAAATGATGGTGCAGGCGGGCAAAACTGCGCATCGTTATACCTCCCCGCATCTGGTGCGGTTCAATGAGCGGGTGATGCTGAATAATGAGATCATTGCGGATGCACCTTTGCAAGCGGCGCTGGAACGGATAATCGCGCAGCAGGAAGAGCATGATTGCCCACTGACCTATTTTGAAAGCACCACCATCATGGCGCTGCAGCTATTTGCAGACATGCCAGCAGATGCAGCATTTCTGGAAGTGGGGATGGGGGGCAGGCTGGATGCCACCAATGTGGTGGATGTGCCGCTTGCCTGCGTCATCACGCCTATCGGCATGGATCATCAGTCTTATCTGGGGAATACGCTGGCTTTGATAGCTGCAGAAAAAGCGGCGATCATTAAGCGCAATGTGCCTGTGGTCGTAGGGCGGCAGGAGGAAGACGCAGCGCAGGTGATTGCTGCAAAAGCCGCGCAGATGGATGCGCCGATCTATCGTTTAGGGAAAGAATGGGATTACAGCATTCTGGGTGATGGCAGGCTGCATTATGTATCAGCGACGCTGGATATTACAACTCCAGCACCCGCCATGCTTGGTCTGCATCAATATGACAATGCTGCCTGCGCCATCGCACTGATGGACGCGGTAGGGAAGTCGCTCGGTATGTCACAGCACGCCATTCAGCAAGGTATTGCACATGCGCACTGGGCAGGACGATTGCAAAAGCTGCCGCAACGTGCTTATGGCGTTGAAAATACTATCTATGTTGATGGCGGGCATAATGTTCATGCAGCCCATGCATTGCAGGCATGGTGCAGCAAGCAACCGCAGCCTGTGCATATTGTCATTGGTATGCGAAATGACAAGGACGCCGCTCAGGTGATTGAGATTATGGCAAAACATGCAGCCAGCATCACAGCAGTGAATATTCCTGATGAACCACAATCGCTTGACGCAAAGCAAATTTATGATAGTGCATTGCTACACCATAAAAAAGTGTCACAGGCTGAAACGGTTTCACAGGCAGTGAAGAATATTTCAGAAAAATATCGCAATCTTCACGAAATTTTAATCACAGGTTCGCTTTACTTAACGGGTGCAGTATTAGGTGAAGTAACATGATGATTGAAGCAATTAAGGAAGAAGAGAAAGTGGATTCACAGCGTTTAAATGATGTGTTGTTGCATTTCTGGAATGCAGCACGCGGGGAAGCGGATGTGCCATATGAAAAAAATATTGATTTTCGCGTGATGGAGCCGATATGGGATTCGTGCTTTCTGGTGCATCATGAGCGCATTAATGGTGAACGTGTTTTTTCGTATCTCCATTTAGGCAAAGAGCTGGTGGAAGCCTATGGTGGCAGGAAAGAACAGCGTGACGCAGCATCATTAATTTACCCCGCAAATCTCTCACTGGAAAAAGAATTTCGTCAGGTGGTGCGGTTGAAACAGATGCAGCAGGTAGCAAATCGGTTGCCGAAAAAAAATGGCGCAGATATACTTTACCGCTCAATCATGTTGCCGTTGTTGAATGCGGATGGTGACGTAGCATATATTTTGGGAGGTATGCGTTGGAAGTTCTGCCAGTAACACCTGAAGAGTCTCAGGAACTCACTAAAGAATCATTGCAGGATTTTTCAAATATTGCGATTAAACAATATGCTTACCCCAAAGCAGCAGATAACACATATCGTGTGTTCACGGCCGATGGCAAATGGACAGATGTGGAAGCAGAAAATGCCAGCCATGCCTATCAGCTGGCAGACAGAAAAGATGTTGTCAAAATTGCCAGAGTTGAATTTTCCCATAATGATTTTATTGCGAAAGATGAAGTGATTCCCACAGGAAAGGATATTTCACCTGCTATTACGGAAGAAGAAAAAGCATGTCTGATTGCTGCTTTTGAGGAACGCGCGGCTGATCCTGAATTTAGCGCATTGGGGTTTCAGCAGCTGGCAGATTCCTATCGTAAGTAATGAGTTATGCATATTTTGCATGACTGCCATGCCAGCCTTAAGCTGGTATATTGTGTTTAAAAGGCGCATATGTTACATTCGTGAGCCTATTAAACAATCAGGTACGTTATTATGCGCCATATTTTCCTTTCATTATCTGTAATTGCACTGTCATTTTCTGCTCAGGCACGTGACCAGATCCGCATTGTGGGGTCTTCCACTGTGTTTCCTTTCGTAGCTGCAGCAGCAGAACGTTATAGTGATGACACAGGCAAAAAAGCCCCTATCGTGGAATCTATTGGCACGGGAGCGGGGATGATTGAATTTTGCCGCGGTGTCGGCGCGGATTACCCTGACTTGGTAAATGCATCCCGTCAGATGAAAGACAGTGAGCGCGAAATCTGCACAGGAAATGGCGTGGAAAAGATCACAGAAATTCCGCTTGGTATGGACGGTATCATCATTGCAGGCAGCATTAAGCAGGAGCCATTCAGCATTTCCCGAAAGGATCTGTTTTTAGCGCTTGCCAAACAGGTGCCTGTGAATGGAACATTAGTGGACAACCCAAATACACGCTGGAAACAGGTGAATGACAATCTGCCCGATATGAAGATTGAAGTATATGGACCAAAATCCACCTCTGGCACGCGCGACGCATTTGTGGAAACCGTGATGGAACATGCCTGCGTTGATGATGATGTATTCAAAGCGGTGTATGCTGATAAGAAAGACCGTAAAAAAGCCTGCCATATGGTGCGCGAAGATGGGCATTATATTGAAGCAGGCGAGAATGATAATCTGATTGTGCAGAAGCTGGCACTGAATGATGCAGCACTTGGCATTTTTGGATATAGCTATCTTGACCAGAATATTGACAAAATCATCGCCCACCCGATTGAAGGTGTGGAGGCAGAATATGAAAATATATCTGACATGAGCTACCCGATCGCACGCAGCCTGTATGTATATGTCAAAGATGCGCATATCGAAGCGATTGACGGGCTGAAAGCATTTGTAACCGAGCTTACCAGCGAAAACGCAATTTCAGAAGATGGCTATCTGGCAGATAAAGGACTGATTTCCTATCCTGCAGAAAAACAAACGGCCATTCGCAAAAAACTGGAAGCGCTATAAAAAACATTTCTTAACTAAAATAATGATAGATTAGATAAAATGTGCGAATAGGCTTGTATTCGCGCTATGCACTATTTATCATTAGTTTTAAGAAATTTATTATTACGCCGAGGAATTTTATGTCATCATTTGTTGATAAGCTGATTGCCAAAAAAGGGCATCTTATCCATAAATTAAAAGCGAAAGACTCAACGGGCCGCTGGGCATATTATTTTGTGCTGGTAGAGCCGCCAAAAGAACAGTCATTTCTGGATGCGCTGGATTCCAATGCCTCAATCGATCTGGAAGATTACGGCAAGGTGATTGCATCCAATTATGGTGAAGAACCAAGTGACGATGTAAAGCGTATGCTGAAGGATAAATACGGGTTTGAGGTGTAAATAATGAAACTCTACCATTACGACCACTGTCCCTATTGCGTGAAAGCACGGATGATTTTTGGGCTGAAACATGTGCCTGTTGATGTCATCACGCTTTTAAATGATGATGAAGAAACACCAAATGAACTGATTGGTCAGAAGATGGTGCCGATTTTGCAGATTGATGACGAACTGGCAATGCCTGAGAGCATGGATATTGTGCATTATGTGGACGGCATGGATGATACCCCTATCATCATTGGTGAGCAGAGCAACAAGATTGCGGAATGGGTGACGCAGAGCAAGGATTATATGTATCCTCTGGTGATGCCACGCTGGGTGAAAGCGCCTTTGGAAGAATTTGAAACGCAATCCGCGCGGGATTATTTCACAAAGAAGAAAGAAGCCTATATTGGCTCGTTTGATGATGCAATATCGCGCACAGATGAGCTGGTGGCGCAGGCAAATGCGCATCTTAAGCAGCTGGATGCATTGATTCATTCAGAAAACACGGTAAATACCCATCTTAGTGACGACGATTTTCATGTGTTTGCCGCGCTTCGCAGCCTGTCTATCGTCAGGCAAATCACATTTCCTCCAAAACTACGCGCTTATATGGAGAATATGAGTGTGAAAAGTAAGGTAGAATTGCACGAAATCCACGCAATTTAGCGTTCTCAGAGTATAAACCGAAAAATCAAGTTAATTTTGTCAAAAAAAATGCAATTTAGTGCATTTCTTTCTTTGACATTTCACTCGTAACGTGGTGTTTTTGTCACATTGATGCAGTGCGCAACATGCCTGCATACGTTAGCGAAAAATGTAAGGAGCTTTCATGTCACTAAATTTACAATTGCCTGTTCAACAAAACGCATTGCGTCCTGTAATCACTGTCGTCGGTGTTGGTGGCGCGGGCGGAAACGCAGTCAATAATATGATTTCCGCACAGCTTGAAGGCGTGGAATTTGTAGTGGCAAACACGGACGCTCAGGCGCTGGAAAGCGCGCTGACAGACAATAACATTCAGCTTGGGCGCAACATTACTCAGGGTCTGGGCGCAGGTGCAACTCCTGAAGTGGGGCAGGCATCAGCAGAAGAAGCAGCGCAGGAAATTCAGGATTGTATTGATGGTTCCAACATGGTGTTCATCACTGCCGGAATGGGCGGTGGCACCGGAACAGGTGCTGCACCAGTTGTGGCGCGTATGGCACGTGAAGCAGGGATGCTGACCGTTGGTGTAGTTACCAAGCCGTTCCAGTTTGAAGGCTCAAAACGCATGAAAATTGCGGAGCAGGGCATTATTGAACTGCAGAAATATGTGGATACGCTGATCGTCATTCCAAATCAGAATCTGTTCCGCATTGCCAATGAAAAAACCACCTTTGCAGACGCGTTCCGCATGGCAGATGAAGTGTTACATAGCGGTGTTCGCGGCGTGACAGACCTTATGGTGAAACCTGGTCTGGTGAATCTTGATTTTGCTGATATCCGCACCGTTATGCAGGAAATGGGCAAAGCAATGATGGGGACAGGTGAAGCATCTGGTGAGAAACGCGCGATTGAAGCAGCAGAAGCGGCTATTTCCAATCCGTTGTTGGATGATGTTTCACTGAAAGGCGCACGTGCCGCGTTGATTAACATCACAGGTGGCGCGGACATGACGCTATATGAAGTGGATGAAGCAGCTAACCGCATCCGCGAGGAAATTGACGGTGAAGCGAATATTATCTTCGGTTCAACCTTCCATGAATCTATGCAGGGGTCTATGCGTGTATCTGTAGTGGCTACTGGCATTGACGTGAAAGAAGATGCAGAACCTAAATTAGCGGTAGGTGGCGCAACATCCCGAAATTTTAGCAAGCCTGCGCACAAGCAGGCAGCCCAGAATTTTCGCAATAACTCTGTAAATTCAGCGTCTAAAGCAACAGCAAATGCGCAAAGCGTGTTTGTGCGCCAGTCGCCAAAACAGGAAGAAACACCAGCGCAGAAAGAAGCTGCCAAAGAAGAAGCACGCAGCGAACAGGCTATTGCTTCATTCGAGGAAGCCAATGCAATGCGCAATCAAAATAACGCACCGCAAGTTGAAGAGCCGCAGCGCGAACCGTTATTTACAGCGCCTCGCAATGAAAGACCGCAACAGCGCGATTTCTCTAATACGCCTTTTTTCAATCGTGACAGAAATGAGCCATCTACAGACCAGTCACCCAATGAAACGCAAAGAAGAGAAGAGCAGCATTCCTTCAGCATTTTTAACAAAATTGCGGATGTAGGGCGTTCGTTCAATACGCGTTCTGAGCAGCAGGAAGCACCACGCACTATCTCTGTGAAAGAAGATTATGCCGCATCAGAAGAACCAGCGCAGCAGGATGATGCATTATATGACAATAAAAATGATGATGATTATTACGATATTCCAACGTTCCTGCGTCGCCAGAACGACTAATCATTCATGATAATTTAATGACAGCGCTGCTCAGATGTGGCGCTGTTTTTTGTTGCGTGCTATAGTGAGACGGTGAGTAACGTTTCTGATTCCGCTTCTTCGATTTTATCGCAGCATAGTTTGCGCATGGCTGGTCTGTTAAATCTGATTGGTGATGTGGCGATGCTTGCCGAAGGATTGGGCATTGGCGGAGAAAAAAAAGAAATTCAGCCGCTGATGGTGGCAATGGGTGCGCTCTATACGCTGGGTGGATTAAACCTTGCTTTGTTTGGCTCACCTGATGCAAACCGCGCGCAGCATGAGCTTTCGCATCGAATAGCAGATTTTATTGATCAGGAAACAGGCGAATTGCCCCCAGCCTCCAAACTGGCAAAATTATGCGGTGAGCCGCATGGCATGTTGGAGCAATGCAAAAATGCGCTGGCATCTGACCCAGTGCAAAACACTATGGCGCTTTATACGGCAGGGGCTGCAGTGGCGCTGGCTCGAGGCATTGGGAAGTATCGTGAGAGTGACAGACAACCAGATGATTTATGGAAAGTGGGCTATGGTGCAACGTCATTATCATTAAAACTGGCATCTTATCTGATTCCTGAAGAAAGCAAAAACGCTACTGATGAGAAACCATCAAATGTTATTGAGTGGGTTAAAGAAAAACCGTTGCGTTTGTTCGGCTATGGGTCTTTCATTCCAGACGGTTTACTGATACGGGATACCTGGGAAGACATGAAAAACACGCCCGACCTCACTTCCACTCAAAAAAGCATTATGGGCGTAAAGGCATTGTCATATCCCATTGCAGATTTGTTGATGGCAGTGTCGCATAAATCGTCTGAAAATAATGCAGCGCTGTTAAATGAGGATCAGCAGCGTGAGGTGGCTGCATTGGTAGAAGATGCGGTGGCGAGCCATTCCATGATCGACAAACAGGCATTGCGTGCGCAAATTGAAGGCTTTCTTGCCGAGCAACCAGAATTGCAGCAAAGCTCATGGGCAGCGCGCATTGCTGGCGAAGCGTCACAGGCGCAATCACTTTCATTATAGTGATCGGCTAATATCCTGCCCTGATTTTTGCGCAGCCAGTTTGTCTCTCCAATATGTGCTATGTTCCTGCTCTGGCTGCTGTTCCTGTTCAGGGTATATAACTTGTGCAGGGGCAATGCTTCTTGCCTGTTCATGGTTTATTTTGCGCGTTGTCATATCCCGTTCACGCTGCGCGGCTTCGGAATAGGCATAGCCTCGCGCATGGTCTGCCACTTCAGACGTTTTCATGAAGAGTAAGCCTGTAGGAACTGCTGCAGCGCCAAATTGAAGCATCGCAGCGCTTGCAGGAGCAATAGTGCTTCCAGTAAATAATGCGCCAAATAGTGCTGGAGCTCCACCAAATACCAATGCGCCAATGCCAACCGCTGCAATCGCCATCGCTGAAACACGGGCAGTCTTGGTAATCAGTGGACTGACTTGTTTGTTCTGATTCAAATGCTCGGAAAAGGTTGCAGGGGGATGCACGCCATCTTTTTCATATTGTTTCAGTTCTTTTTCTTCCGCTGAATGAATGGAATGCACATGAGCTGCCTTGTTGGCGGAAAGAAACTGCACCGCGCCAAAAATGCCTGCGGGAATGGCAGCCGCAAAAGGAACTACCGCCGCGCCGCTTGCAAGCGCCAAAGCAGACCCCGCCATCAGCCCAAGCGAGCCAAGCTGCGCGCCGAGGATGGTCAGCCGATTAAGCGATTCTGGTTCACGGTAATTCATCAGCTACTATTATAAAGAAGTTTTGTGACGCTTTCATGAAATTCTTTATAAAATAGTAGGTTAAAAAAATACATCCTTCCCGCGTATTTTTAATTCCTATATTTAATGTTTTTTCTGTTGATAATCGCTATATATATGGTACTGCTTTTAAAGCACCACTAGATGTAGTATGATATATAATAGAAAACTTATATATCATTATGCTAGAGAATGCCTGTAAAATATAAGAAAAAGACAAGTATCTGGAGAGAACACGCCATGTCAAATCAAGCAAAACCCGTCCGCTTTAATGTGATTACTGATGATTCACGTGATGCGAAGTTAACCGCATTTGGCAAATCGACTCTGGAGGACAGATATTTGCTTGAGGGTGAGACATATCAGGGCATGTTTGCGCGTGTGGCATCCGCTTATGCGGATGATGCAGATCATGCGCAGCGCCTGTATGATTATATCTCGCAGCTTTGGTTCATGCCTGCAACGCCCATTCTCTCCAATGGTGGCACCAATCGCGGAATGCCGATTTCATGTTATCTGAATGAAACGGATGATAGTTTGCAGGGCATTGTAGATTTGTGGAATGAGAATGTATGGCTTGCCTCACGCGGGGGCGGTATTGGGTCATATTGGGGCAATCTGCGCTCCATTGGTGAAAAAGTGCGCGGCAATGGCAAAACCTCTGGTGTTGTGCCGTTCATGCGCGTGCAGGATTCTCTGACCTTAGCCATTTCACAAGGCTCGCTGCGCCGTGGGTCTTCTGCTGTGTATATGCCGATTGACCACCCTGAAATTGAGGAATTTATTGATATTCGCCGTCCAACAGGCGGTGACCCGAACCGCAAAACGTTGAATATTCATCACGGTGTGAGTGTGAGCGATGACTTTATGACTGCGGTAGAAAATGATGATGTCTGGCATTTGCGCAGCCCGAAAACCCGCGAAGTGATGGAAACGGTGAAAGCGCGTGATCTATGGGTGAAATTGCTGATTGCGCGCATTGAAACAGGTGAGCCTTATGTACTCTATATCGACACAGTGAATCGCGCTATTCCTGAGCATCATAAGACGCTAGGACTGAATGTGAAAACCTCGAATCTGTGCAGTGAGATTACGCTGCCGACAGGATATGACCATCTGGGTGAATCGCGCACGGCTGTGTGCTGCCTGTCTTCACTGAATTTAGAGACCTATGATGAGTGGAAAGACAATGCGCAAATGGTCGAAGATGTGATGCGTTTTCTGGACAATGTGCTGGAAGATTTCATCAACACTGCACCAGACGGTATGGCGCGCGCGATTTATTCTGCGAAGCGTGAGCGCTCTGTGGGGCTTGGTGTGATGGGTTTCCATTCCTTCCTGCAAAAGAAGAATGTGCCGTTTGAGTCTGCCATTGCGAAGGCATGGAACAAGAAAATGTTCAAACAGATTCATGAGCAGGTGGAAGCTGCCAGCCTGAAACTGGGCGAAGAGCGTGGGCCTTGCCCAGATGCAGAAGAGGCGGGTTCAACCCACCGCTTCTCTAACAAAACGGCGATTGCTCCGACGGCGAGCATCTCCATTATTGCAGGAAATTCTTCTCCAGGGATTGAGCCATATGCCGCCAATGCGTTTACGCAAAAAACACTTTCAGGCTCATTTGCGGTGCGCAACAAGCATTTGAAAGCGCTTTTGGCAGAAAAAGGCAAGGACAGTGAAGAAACATGGGGCGACATTGCCCGCAATGAAGGCTCAGTGCAGCATCTGGACTTCCTCACGCAGGATGAAAAAGACGTATTCCGAACCGCGCAGGAAATTGACCAATATTGGGTGATTGAACACGCCGCAGACCGCGCCATTTTCGTCGATCAGGCACAATCCATCAATCTGTTCCTGCCAGCAGATGTGAGCAAGCGCGATCTGCATTTGCTACATTTCAAGGCATGGAAAAAGGGCGTGAAATCGCTCTATTATTGCCGTTCAACGTCATTGCAGCGCTCGGAGAAAGTGAGCAATGCGGCGATGCCTTCTTTGCAGATGGAGATGTCTTTGGTGAAGGGCAACCAGCCAGCCGTGCAGGCGGATAATAATTATGAAGAGTGTTTGGCGTGCCAGTAGGAGATTTTCAAAACAGGTTTTGAAAATTAGTTATGGAATATATAAACTTTATAAATTGGGAAATAGTAACTTCTTTAGTTACAGCATTTTCAACACTTGCTTTGTTTGGCGCAACTATAGCTTTGGTTATTTATACGAAAAAAATGGCTTCTGCTGCTTCTTACTCTGATGTAACCGTTACTATAGAACCAAATAATTGGGCGATTCCTTTTTTGAATATTAATGTAATGAATACTGGAACTGTTGAGGCTTACGATGTTTCTGTAAGTATAGAAGGAATTGATAATCTCCATGTTGGAGAGAAACTTCCTTTACAAAAAATAAGCTTACTAGCCCCTAATCAGATTTTAACAAGCGGTTTTGCAGATTATAGAAAACTTGAAAATAAAGAAATTGATTTGTCTGTCAAATGGAGTTCAAAGCCAAAATCGGCAAAATTTTTCATTAAACAATATAGTTATGATTTGAATGACTATTCTGCTTTTAGTCCTATGACAGAGTCAAATCATCCGATAACTAAGATTGCAAAAGAGTTACATGATATGAACATTAATATTAAAAAGTTTCAAAATAAAAGATGATGTTCTTTTATATGTGTAAAGTTCAACAGGTATTTCGCTTCGCTCAATATGATGGCGTTTGCCATCGTCATTCTGAACGCAGTGAAGAATCCATCTCTCCGCTTGCGCGAGCGGCTCTGGATGCTTCGGCGTTGCCTCAGCATGACGGCGGCACTGTTGGGGTATGATGTGAATATGTGTATTACTATTTCAAAGTTTGACTGGATATTTCGCTTCGCTCAATATGGCGGCGCCCGCCATCGTCATTCTGAACGAAGTGAAGGATCCATGTCTCCGCTTGCGCGAGCAGCTCTGGATGCTTCGGCGTTGCCTCAGCATGACGGCGGCACGGTTGGGGGTGTGATATGAATATGTGTATTACTATTTCAAAGTCTGACTGGATATTTCGCTTCGCTCAATATGACGGCGTTTGCCATTGTCATTCTGAACGTAGTGAAGAATCCATCTCTCCACTTGCGCGAGCGGCTCTGGATGCTTCGGCGTTGCCTCAGCATGACGGTTGGAGGGTATGATGCATCATAAGCAACCTGCGACTTATATTATGGCGAGTCAGCGTAATGGTACGTTATATATTGGTGTGACCAGCAATCTGGTGCAGCGAGTGTATCAGCATAAGCAGCATCTTGTTGCGAGTTTTACTAAGAAATATAATTGCATCTTGCTTGTATATTACAAGCTGGCAGAAACGATGGATGCTGCTATTGCTTATGAGAAAACACTGAAAGGCTGGAAGAGGGAGCGCAAACTTGCCTTGATTGAAGAATATAATCCTGCATGGCGGGATTTATGGGAGGAGATTGCGGTATGAGTAACATATCGGAAGTTATAGATTGCCGCTCTGGATATTTCGCTTCGCTCAATATGACGTGCCTCACCGCCGTCATTCTGAACGGAGTGAAGAATCCATCTCACCGCTTGCGCAAGCAGATCTGGATGCTTCGGCGTTGCCTCAGCATGACAACTATAACCACCAACAACAAACAACCAACCACCAACTAGAGAGAACATTATGAGCTTACTAGACGCAAAACCAATTTACAAACCCTTCGCCTACCCTTGGGCCTATGATGCGTGGCTGATGCAGCAGCGCATTCACTGGTTGCCAGAGGAAGTGCCTTTGGCGGATGATGTGAAGGACTGGAAATTTAACATGACGGCGGATGAGAAGAATCTGCTGACGCAGATTTTCCGCTTTTTCACGCAGTCTGATATTGAAGTGAATAATTGCTATATGAAGCATTATTCCAAAGTGTTCCAGCCAACTGAAGTGCAGATGATGCTGGCGGCATTTTCCAACATTGAAACAGTGCATATTGCAGCTTACAGCCATTTGCTGGATACGCTGGGGATGCCAGAGACGGAATATCAGGCGTTCATGTCTTATAAGGAGATGATGGATAAGTATGATTATATGCATACATTTGATGTGAACAGCAATGAGCATATCGCGCAGACATTGGCAGCGTTTGGCGCGTTCACAGAAGGCTTGCAGCTTTTTGCTTCCTTCGCCATTCTGCTCAACTTCCAGCGTTTTGGCAAAATGAAAGGCATGGGACAGATTGTGGCATGGTCCGCGCGGGATGAGACGTTGCATACGCAGTCTATCATCAGCTTGTATCACACCTTCATTCAGGAAAATCCTGAAGTGAACACGGAAGCGCATAAGCAGGATTTGTATAAAATCTGTGATACGATCATTACGTTGGAAGATGCCTTTATTGATCTGGCATTCGGTGTATCGGACATTGAAGGGCTGACAGCGGAAGATGTGAAACGCTATATCCGCTTTATTGGTGATCGCCGCCTGACACAACTTGGCTTGCAGCCAATGTATCATATTGGCAATAATCCTCTGCCGTGGATGGATGAAATCCTCAACGGTGTGGAGCATACGAATTTCTTTGAAAATCGTGTGACGGAATATTCCAAAGCATCGACCACAGGCACGTGGGATGAGGCGTTTATGTAATTTGGTGATAGTGCGCATGAAAGCCCGCAGCATTTGCTTGCGGGCTTTTTTGTGAAATATGCGTCATGCGCATAAATTGTCATCATCTCGCAATATTGGCGTGATACACTAAAATTATGAATCAGATTGTTGGACTTGCGAATATTAAAAGCTTTATTGATGATGCTTATGCTGACTGGGGGTATGGAAATGCACCCGCAGGCGAGAAAGAACGCTTTGCCGATATGTCTGGCATTGAAAGCGCATATGGCCGCGCCAATTATGAATCTGGCAACGGGCTGGTGTTTGGTACGTGGCAGGTGGCTGGCAATCTGGCACAAACCATGTTGGAACGGTTGGAAGGCGGAGACTATTCCAGCACGATTCCCAAAGATGTGCAAACAGAGATGGCAGAAGAATATCGCGCTATATTAGCGCAGGAAGGCAGTCACAAAGCGGCATTGCAGAATCAGCGTGGCGGTTTAATTATGGCAATGGCGATTCAGGCAGATAATAATAATACTCTGAAAAATAACGGGATAGACGCTCATGCCGTTGAAGATGCATTCCCTGACCATAAATTTGCGCTGACCTATGTGAAGCATCAGTTGCCACCAAAAGAGGTGAAAGCGATTTATGCCGAGCTGGATGCGGTGCGCAAGGGCGAAAAAACGATGGAGCAGGCGCTGAGAACGGATATTAATTCGCTCGTGCCACTGAATATTCAGGCAAGTAACCCCTCCACTTATAATAAAAAGGTGGATAATCTGGGGCAGGTGCGTGTTGAAAATCTCGGCGAATTCCTGCAGCTTCTGGATAATAAGCAACAGCTGGAAGTGCGCACCGCAGCCGCGCAAACGGGTGTCACCATGCCAACTACAAATTCACTGGATTATGTGATACGAGACATAGAATCCTTCAACCCTGAACTGGCTGAGAAATTGCGCAATGTGCAGCCATTCTTTGATGCACGCACCGAAGATCCAAAAGAACAGCAGCAAATTGCGGATGCGTTTAATGCGCTCACCGAGCAGACAAAAAAACTGTTTGAAGAGCAGGGGATTATCTATGATGAGAAATCGTCTATTATGGCAACGCATATTGGAGCATATTCTGCAGCGGCGATTTTAAAAGCAGATGGTGAGACGCTATTATCTGATGTCAGCGTATCGTTTAAAGACGGTAAACAGCTTTCTGTAAACATGCAGAATGTGCAGGAATATGTGGATCAGTTAGAAACAATAGGCATTCAATCAGGCAAAAATGCAGAAGAAATGACGGTAGCAGATTTTAAATCTCTCTCTGAGCGTCATCTGGAATATGTGAAACAGCAGGCAGATGAGGTGGTGCAGGAGCGCCAGAATGGCACACAAAGTGAAGAACAGTCACAGGAATTTGATTTCTTTGCGGGTTTGCAGGAAGCAATGGGCCCTGAATTTGGTGCGCTGGTCGGCTTTGTTCTGTCTATAGCGTCACTAATTGGCAACGCTTTTGGGTTAGGCGGAGAAGAAATGCAGAGCGAAGACGTATCGCAGGATGACGTGGCTGCCAGCAACACATTAAGTAAAAATAAAGAAAATTCAAGTATTGTCATGTAATGCTGTCACAAAACTGTAAAGAAAATCGTGCGTTTTTTTCTTGCATATATCCCGCGTTATCCATACAATAGAAATTAGCTGGGATACAGCGTAAACTTTAACCTTATTGAAAAGGAAACAAAACTATGAAACATTTAAAAAATCTTCTGTCAGATGAGTCTGGTGTAACTGCAATTGAATATGGTCTGATTGCTGCAATTATTGCAGTTGGTATCATTCTTGTACTGAATACTACAAGTGACAGCCTGGACAACACTTTCAACAGCGTATCTAGCGAGTTGAATTCTCAGTCTGGTAGTTAATAGTATTATTAATTATACAAAAAATGCGTCGTAATTCGGCGCATTTTTTTTGTCTTTTTATAGCCATGCAATAATTGCATGGCTTTTTTAATTGTGTTGATTTCGTCATAATAGTGTCACAAAGCTCTTATGTTATATGCGGGTTAACTATGTTATAATCAGCTATAAAGAAATTATGTGATGACATGACACAGGATATTCCACAGCAATATCAGCCACAATATGCTGAAAAACATCTTAAGGGTGATCCTTATGGATTGATTGAGCATGGTGACATGAACACGCCATCACATGGCGAAAAATCCCGCTCAATAGATATTGATGGCACAAAAGTGACCATCCCAACCAGCCGCTCTTCCGAGCTTGAAAGCTCACGCCAGACCAAAGTTACTGGAAATATTAATTCCACTCCAGGATATTTCCGCATCATGTCCCCGTTTTTAACAGTGCGATATGGTGTGAGTTCTGTGCTGGATACTATCATGAAATATGATGCTATTCGTGACTCTGACCCGCTTCAATCCACCAGAAAAGTGTTTAATGATGTATTGGGTCGCAAAACGCAGGATATGTCCATCACGCAAATGGTGCAGCGTCAGGTTGATGTGGTGCTGGATTCTGCTCAAAACGGTGTGATGACGAAAGAGGCGGAATCTATATTAGGGAAGACCTCAGGCGGACTTGGAAGACAGGAACAAGCATTTGAAAACCTTCAGGATGAATTGGCAGGGCGCAAGCCAGTTTCTAGCAATAATAATCCGTTCACAAGAAGTGACCTGAAAAAAGATGTAACTGATAATATTCGCGGTAAGGCGTTTGATGCGTCTATCGGGTTGGCGATGGCGGCGGCGACCACCTATTACACAAATCGTGTCTTAAAGGATATTGTTGAAACTTATGCAGAAACCGTAGCTCACGAGCTTTATAAAGATCCTAAAGAAGTGAACGCCTGGGATGTTTTCCGTTCTGAAAATAAGATTGTCAAAGAAACCTGTAGCACATTTTTGGGTAAAACAGCATTTCGTTATGCGACCGATGCATTATCTTTCGGACGATTTGTTACTGATGCTCCATTCGTAAGAGATGCGGTGGCGAATATTGAAATTCCGCTATTTAAAAATGTAACAGGAAAAGATGTACTGGACGCTATGCAGGGCATGAAGTTTGGTGATGCTGCAATGGGAATTAAAGGTTTAACGCTTCTTTCAGAAACGCAACGTAAGCATACATCTTTTTTCATTGACTTAACTGATCTGATTGATAACAAAATCAATCCGCAAAAAGGATTAGGTGATCCCATTAATGCCTCTAATTTGCTGGACTTATATCAAAAATATGAATTGAATAACGATCCTGAAAAAGTGTTCTCAGATGCAACACGTCACGACACGCAGGATGATGCAAAATGGCGTACTGCAAATGTTATCTTCTCCCGCATGGCGGAACTGATGAATGAAACCTATAAATATAAACATGGTTTCAACAAGGAACTGACGGAAGAACAGCAGCTTGAAAAAGATGTATTAAGTTCAAAGCGTCATTTCGCGCTGCCTAAATTTATTTATCTGCTTGGAAATGACCTGATTGACCCAGGCAAGCCAGAGCAGACACTGGCATATGCCGAGGTGGCGAATAGCTGGTCTATTCAGGACGTAAAAATTCTGCGTCATGAGATTGAGGTGAAAGGCACACCGTTGCACGTTGCGCTGCAAAGCCACCCAGTGGATATTGAAGCAACGCTTGGAAACCGAACCCCACCAGAATTGGTGCAGGTCAGCCGTCTGGCACGTATGGTGGATCAGGCACTGGTTGAAGAGGGCATCTCAAAAGACCCAGAGTTCAAAGAACTGCACAAAGAGATTATTGACAAGCAGCGTGCTGAGATGCAGAAGAACAACGCTACGAAGAAAGACCTGCCGAATTTCTTCCCTGCTCGTGGTGAATCTTTCAGCCACGGAAATGAAAATAACATTGCCAGTCTTGAAAGCGCATTTGCAAAAGACGTGGATATTGCCACTGTTCCGAAGCAGGAAATTCCAGATACACAGGTGCGCGATGCCCAGCAGCAGAACAAAATGCTTGAACGTCAGGAAGCGGAACTGCTTAAGCGTTAAGATAAATATCAGTAATTTGCTTTAACAGCGCAATCGCCTCATCATAAGGGCGCTGGAAGGCATTGCGCCCCAGAATAGAGCCATCTCCACCCCCTGCAACAATGTCACGCGCATCCTGCAATACTGCGTCTGCCCCTTTGGTTGCGCCGCCTGAGAAAATCACTAATCTTCGCCCTGCAAAACAGGCTTGTTTCACATGCGCCACGCGGTCTTTCATCGCGTCTTTTGCAATATTCTGTTCTATATATACTTTTTTTGCTTCGGACTGTTCCAGATGCGCATCTGGCAATTTTACCTTGATAATATGCGCGCCAAGCAAAGCTGCCATATGCGCAGCATAAGCGCAGACATCCAGCGCTGTTTCACCTGCCTTGCTTAAATCCCCGCCGCGCGGATATGACCAGATGATGACTGCCAGACCAGCCGCTTTCGCTTCTTCGGAAAGTTCGCGGATTTCTTCATACATCGCGTAGGATTCTGCACTGCCAGGATAAATCGTAAAGCCAATCGCGCTGCAGCCCAGTTGCAATGCATCCTGCACGGAAGCCGTGACTGCCTGCATTGGTTCTTCATCTTTTGGAAAAAGCGAGTTGGCGCTGTTCATTTTTAAGATGGTCGGAATGTCCCCCGCAAAGCTCTCAGCACTTGCCTGCAATGCACCCAGCGGCGCGGCATATCCGCTTAAACCTGCATCAATGGCGAGTTTAAAATGATAATGCGGATCATAGGCATCTGGGTTGCTGGCAAAACTGCGTGCAGGCCCATGTTCAAACCCCTGATCCACAGGCAGAATGACCATTTTTCCCGTGCCGCCAAGCACACCGTGATTTAAAAATCGTGCAAGATTGGTTTTGACGCCAACATTGTCTGAATGATAATGTGATAGAATCTCGCGAATTTTAGGGGTCATAAAAAAGCATCCATTTTGAAGTTCTGTTGTATTATACATAAATTTGAATCAAACGCCAACGAAGCAACGAAAATTTAATCTTTTTCGGACAATCTTTTGAGAGGAAACATTATGAACGGATATTCTATGCCACGCAGAATACAAACTATCATCAACCGTGTCGCAGGGGACGTGGAAGAATTTGCAACATTAAACGAGAAAGTTGCAGGACAGATCAACCTGCTTTCGTTAAATGCAACGATTGAAGCAGCAAGAGCAGGCGAAGCAGGGCGCGGATTTACCGTGGTTGCAAGTGAAGTGAAAAACCTTGCATCGCAAGCCTCCAAAAACTCTCTTAATTTTCGTCAGGTGGTGCTGCAGCGCATTGAACAGGGGCGCGTGATTACGGATAAGCTCGTAAAAGACCTTGAAGGCACACGCCTTTCCGATGCAGCGTATAATCTGGTGCAGCATTTGAGCAGTTGCGGGTCCCGCATTTCATCAGATGTGCGTTGGTGGGCGCAGGATCTATCATTGCAAAAAGCACTGAATGAGCCATCCCACGAGAGCATTTTGCAGGCAAATAAACGTCTTTCCATGATGAATAGACATTACAGCATGTATACGAACATTTTGCTGGTGGATGATTCTGGCAAGGTGATTGCTTCCTCGCAGACAGGAAAATATCCTTCAATCGTGGGGTCGCATGTGTCTGGGCTTGGCTGGTTCACTGAAGCCATGAGTTCCCGCAGCAGCAATGATTATGTTGCAGATTCTCCGCAGCATGATGCCATGCATAATAACCGCCTGACCGCATATTACAGCACTGCCGTGCGCGCGGATGAACATGGCGCAGGGGAGCCTATTGGCGTGATTGCGCTGGTATATGACTGGGAATCTGTTGCACGGGATCAGGTCTATTCTTCGCCATCCTTTAATGAGGATGAATGGTTACGTTCCGAAGTGATGGTGCTGGATGCAGATTTGCGGGTTATCGGGTCTTCCAACAACCGCAGCACCTTGCAGCGTTATCCTTTAGAGCTTTCAGCATCTGAAAGACATTCCTATACAGATGCGGAAGGGCAGATTGTCGCATATGCCAAAACTGGAAAAGGCAATGAGACACTTTATGGCGTGGTCATTCAGACACCTGTCAGTCAGGATGATGTTGACAATGCGGTGATGGATTAATCCTTTTTCTTATTGACCTGACGGCTTCTGCCAAATGCTTTGGCATTATCTGGCACATCTTCAGTGATGACGCTGCCTGCGGCGATAAGCACATCATTTCCTATCGTGACAGGCGCAACCATCGCGGTGTCCGAGCCCACAAACACATCGCTGCCAATGGTGGTTTTGTGTTTGTTTGTGCCGTCATAATTGCAGGTGATCGTGCCAGCACCAATGTTCGTTCTTGCCCCGATCTCTGCATCTCCGAGATATGATAAATGCCCTGCTTTTGCGCCTTCATGGAAAATGGCGTTTTTCACTTCCACAAAGTTTCCAACGGCACTTTTGTCTTTTAACTCTGCCCCTGGGCGCAGGCGGGCATATGGCCCCACATTCACATATGCGCCAATGGTTGCGCCTTCCAGATGTGAGAAACTCTTAATTGTGGAATAATCACCCACGCTGACCTTTTTGCCAAACACCACATGCGGCTGCACAATCACATCATATCCAAATGTGGTATCCATGCTGAGCATTACTGTTTCTGGTGCAACCAGACCTACACCTGAATCCAGCGCGTGTGAGCGCAGACGAGTTTGGATGATATGATACGCCTGCGCCAGTTCTGAGCGTTTGTTAATACCGAGCATTTCTTCTTCATCAGCGATAATGTAACCGCATTTTTTGCCCTGATTATTGGCGATTTTGACAATATCCGTCAGGTAATATTCATCTTTCGCGTTGTTATTATCAATCGCAGCAATTAATTGCGGTGCTTCTTTGGCATTAATCGCCATCAAACCCGCATTGCATAAATCAATCTCGCGCTGTTCGTCGGATGCATCTTTATACTCCACGATAGCATCCACATAGCCCGATTCATCGCAAATAATCCGTCCATATTGCGCGGGGTCTTTTGGTTGCATCGCGGTGAGTGCCACATCGCATTGCTGCGCTTTTTCCAGTAAGCGTTGCAATGTGCCAAGACGCGTTAAAGGAGAATCTCCATACAGCACCAGCAGCGTGCCATCAAATGCATCCATCCCTTCCAGTGCTGACTTTACTGCATCTCCCGTGCCTAGTGCCTTGCGCTGCACCACATGCTTAATATCTGCGTAACATGCTTTGCCTTCGTCAAAAATGGCATCTGCGTTAGGAGATGTCACCAGCGCCATATGCGCTGGGTTGAGCTGTTTTGCCGTTTCAATCACATGCTTTAATACAGACCATCCTGCAAGGTCATGAAGAACTTTGGATGTATCTGATTTCATGCGTGAGCTTTGTCCTGCAGCAAGGATAATAATGGCAAGTTGTGACATAATAATATTCCGTTAATTTTGTTCCTTTTATTGTTTTTTTTGTAAATCAAGTCAACAAGTTGTTGCGCAAAGGCACAAATTCCTTTTAATGTGGCTACATTAACAATTTGATATAGTTATATGACTGAAAATATTATTACTATTGCACCTTATGCATTTTTAATTGCCTTGCTAGTGGCATGTGGCATTGCAGTCGTGTCGCTTTCCAGCATCAAAAAGCTGCATCTGCGCCTGAAAGAATGCGAGATTGAGCTGGCAACCGCGAAAGCTGCGGTGAGCGGTGCAGAAGATCAGTTGCATGAATATCATATTATTCGGTCCTCACATGAAGAACTGGTGGCAGACCGTTCCAAAGCAGTGGCAGAACGGGATGAGACGCTCAAACAGCTGGATGCCATGCGCCGAGACCGTGACATTGCCGTGAAAAGCAAGGAACGTGCAGACTTTTTAACAGGTGAGGCAGAACGTCGTGCGCAACTGGCACAGCAGGAGCTTTCTTCCTTTAAAGAGCGCATGAAAGACTGGGAAAATCAAAGAGAACATTCAGTGGAAGCAGCGCGCGCTGCCATTATGAAAGCGGGGGGCGATATGTCCTCCAAATTGCTGGAAGACCATAAGCGCGAAACGGAAGAGACGCACAAGCAGGGCGAGGAACGCGTACGCAAAACGACGGAGCAGTTGCTTCAGAAATTTGAGATTATTGCAAAATCCGTCCATACGCTGCAAAGCACCACGCTGGATACGCGTTCACAGATTGATACGGTAATGAAATCACTCAGCAACCCCGCAGGCGCAGGGCAGATGGCAGAAATAGGTCTTGAAAATTCGCTGAAAGATCTGGGGTTGAGCAAAGGACGCGACTTTGTTATGCAATATAGCACGACAGGCCAGGACGGCAAAACATTGCGCCCAGATGCAGTGATCTTCCTTCCGCAGGACACGGTGATGGTAGTGGATTGCAAAGCATCCAAAGCGCTGATTGAACTGGCAAAAGCCAAAACGCCAGAGCAGGAAAAACAAGCCATGAACAATCTGCGCAAGACAATGAATGAACATCTGCGCGCATTAGCCAGTAAAGATTATCGCGCAGCCGTGTTGCAGAGCTTCAGAGATGCTGGAAAGAGCGAAAATGTCGGTCATATTTTCAACGTGATGTATCTGCCAAGTGAATCTGCCATTGAGCGTGTGCGCGAAGTGGATTCCCGCTTTGATGAGAAACTCAGCAAACATAATATTATCCTGGCAGGACCAAGCAGCCTGTCTGGTCTGTTCTCTTTAGCAAAAATGAACATTGCCGCCGCAAAACAGGTGGAAAATGAAAAACTGATCATTGAACTTGTTCAGGATTTGATGGAAAGTACCATTACTGCATATGAGCATGTAGGCAAAGTGGGCAAAGGCATTCATTCTGCAATGATTCATTTTGAAGGATTTGCGAAGTCAGTTAATTCCCGTCTGCTGCCGCGTATGCGTGCGCTGAAAGAAGCTGGTGTCTCACCTACGAAAAACCGCGAAATCCCACAACCACTACCAATTTACGACGTGCGCCGTGTGGAACAGACCGTGGTTATTCAAGCGGAAAGTGAACGTCGTCCAGTAGAAAACCAGTCATCCAATGACAAAGGCAAACAACCTCCACGTGAGGATGACAAGGTCAAATCCCTCCAGCATAAACGCAGAGAGATGGCGGGCGCTTGAAAATAGATGCTGCGTGACATATCTATAGATATAGATGAGTCAGACTATATGCACCCGATTTGCCAATCATGATATAATACTGGACGCAGGCTGTGTGCTTGTCGTGCCTGACCTTAAAATGCTGATTGTGTCTGATCTGCATTTTGAAAAAGGTTCATTTCTCGCCACATCAAATGATCTGCTTCCACAATACGATACACTGGACACTCTGGAACGTTTAAATGGGCTTATAAGGTGGTACCAACCAGAAACCGTTATTTGTTTAGGCGACAGTTTCCATGATGCATATGCACATCACCGCATGAGTGATGCTTTATGCAATAAGATAAATCAGCTATGTGAATCAGTCATGCGCTGGGTCTGGGTGTTGGGCAATCACGACCCTGACATTGCAGAATGTTTTGCTGGGGAACGCCTGCCGCATTACCAAATAGACAATGTGATGCTCACTCATGAACCGATGCAAACAGAATTACCGCAGATAATCGGACATTTTCACCCGAAAACGCGCATAAAAATGGTGCGTTCACGCATTAGCGGGAAATGTTTTGTGAAAAATGAGAATTATCTGCTCATGCCATCTTTTGGCAGTTATACAGGGGGGCTGGATGCTTCGCATAATGCAATCCATACTTACATTCCAAAACGGGAACAGAAAAAATTTTTCATATATAACAAAAGAATATGGAAAATTAAAACTTAAGCCCCTCCGTTTATTTCAAATGCAATTTTTTGCGCCTTATTCCAGTATTTAAAAAACCGCTTTAGTTCAGGTTGCTTATTCATAACTACAAACGGTTCTTCATCTGTAATGCAAAGAGGTGCAATGCTGTCTGCCTGTTCAAACAATGCTTTCAATCTGGGGTTGTTGGAGGCAGCCACATGAATTTTCTGTGGATTATTTTCTAACTTAAGCTGCTGTAATATATCTATTATATTCCCTTTGTAAATGATAACACCCATATCACATAAGGCTTCATAGATGAAGTGCAGGCGATGGAAGCCATAATCCATTTCTTGCAGATATGCTTCATCCCAGATAAAAAAGCGATGAGCATTATCGCCTGCTTTTTGAGCTGCGGGATGATTCAGTCTAAGTGCATCTTCATGAATCCAATATAAATCAGTCATGTTTATCTCCCTTATTTGGAAATAATCTTTGGTGCAATTCTTCGTACGTATAATTTAGTGGTGCATTTCGTTCTTCTGTCGTATCAACGCTATCGTCAGCATATTTCTGCACGTTTTCGAGATTGAAAATATAGGGTTTATTGCCAAACGTGCTGGCGACCCATTGCCATGAGAGATTGTTGCTTGCTAAATCCCCATCAATAAGATGATGATGCATCCATTTTGCACCTGCTTTCCAGGATACTCGCCGCCAATGCACTATATAACTTGCAACATACATGCGGGCATGATTATGCAGATATCCTGTTTCATATAAGGTGATGATAAATTGATTGATGCAGGCGCAATCTGTCTGTGCTGAGAGAATATCGTCTGGTAATATTTCAGCATAATCAGATGCTTTATATCCTGTTTTATAATCTTCAACAGAGTCAAAAATCCATTCAGGATGCGCATCATATATGCGTTGCCAGAAATCCCTCCACCCTAATTCCTGCACGAATTTAGTCACCTGTTTTGGCTGGCTTGCAGATGCAATAGCTTTGTTGCGAACCTCATTAAGTGATATAATGTGGTTACTGATGTAAGGAGATAATCTGGTTACGCCTCCATCAAGAAAATTGCGCGTTCTGCCATAATTAATGTAATCAATGTTATTTAATCGCTCTAACGCAATATCACGCTTAGCAACAAATGGCGCAATTATATGCGGTTGCTTTACCCAATGTGCAAGTTCTGAGACATAAGCTGCACATTCTTCACGAGAGTCAAAATCTGTCTTTAAAGTTTGCATATTCAAAAATATAAGGGTTTACTTATAAATAAGATATAAACAATAACTAGTTTAAAATAACAAAGGTTTCATGGCAAATTTATAATGTTTTATCATATGCTTACTACATGACAAAAACTTTACGACTTATTTTGGGTGATCAGCTGAGCCACAACATTTCTGCCTTGAATCATGCTGACAAAGAGAACGATATTATTTTGATGTGTGAAGTGTGGGATGAGACGCAATATGTGAGGCATCACAAAAAGAAGATTGCATTTCTCTTTTCTGCCATGCGGCATTTTGCAGAGGAATTGCGCGAAAAAGGCTACAATGTAGATTACATCAAGCTGGATGATAATGACAATAGCGGCTCTTTTTCTGGCGAAGTGGAACGTGCCATCAACCGCCATAAACCAGAAACTTTGGTAACCACCGAAGCAGCAGAATATCGCGTGTTGCAGATGCAGAAGCAATGGGAAAAGAATTTTGATATTGATGTGCATATTGCGCATGACAAACGGTTTTTATGCACTCATGCGCAATTTAAGGATTGGGCAGAGGGGCGCAAGCAGCTTCGTATGGAATATTTTTACCGTGAAATGCGCAAGGAATATAATATTCTGATGAAAGACGGAAAGCCCGAGGGGGGCGAATGGAATTATGATTCTGAAAACCGCAAACCACCAAAGGACGGGCTGGATGTTCCCGCGCCCTATAACGCACAGATAGATGAGATTACGCAGGACGTGCTGGATTTGGTGGCAGATAAATTCGCTGACCATTTCGGCGATTTAGAACCGTTTTATTTTGCTGTCACACGCGATCAGGCATTATATGCGCTGAAAAAATTCATTGACGAGCGCTTATGCAATTTCGGAACGTATCAGGATGCGATGGTGCAGGATGAGCCTTGGATGTTCCATGCGCATTTGAGTTTTTACATTAATTGCGGGTTGCTTGACCCGCTGGAATGCGTTCGCAAGGCAGAAGAAGCGTATCACAATGACCACGCGCCACTCAATGCTGTAGAAGGGTTTATCCGCCAGATTATTGGCTGGCGGGAATATGTCCGTGGGGTCTATTGGCTGAAAATGCCAGATTATGCAGACGAAAACTTCTTTAACGCCAAACGCGATCTGCCAGAATTTTACTGGGGTGGGGAGACCAAAATGAACTGCATGAAACAGTGCGTGAAGGAAACGAAAGAACATGCTTATGCGCACCATATTCAGCGTCTCATGGTGCTGGGCAATTTCGCGCTGATTGCAGGACTCAGCGTGGAAGAAGTGAATGAATGGTATCTGATTGTCTATGCTGATGCCTATGAATGGGTGGAAATGCCGAATGTCTCTGGCATGATTTTATTTGCAGATGGCGGCGTGCTGGCAAGCAAACCTTACGCGTCTGGTGCGAGTTATATCAACAAAATGTCGGATTATTGCGGAAATTGCTCGTATAAACACACCAAGAAAAACGGGGAGGGGGCATGTCCGTTTAATTATCTTTATTGGGATTTTCTGGTGCGCAACCGCGAGAAGCTGGAAAATAACCCACGTATCGCCATGATGTATAAGACTTATGACCGCATGGGGGATGATAAGAAAGACGCGGTTAAAAATGATTCGAAACGATTCTTTAAAAAACTGGAAGCAGGGGAATGTGTGTAACGCATGAACAAATAGTAATAGTGTGTGTGCAATAGGGTCATTGCTTAATGTTCCGCGTGATATATAAGATGACAATTATATGAAGATATTCTTTTATGCTTGAAACACGCTTTTCTTATGTTACCAATGAGTAAGGTAACATAAGAGAAAGCGAATATTTAAAATGAAGACATTGATGAAAAATACGTCCGAAGCATTTTCTACCTTTGCAGGGTCTATGGTACTCTTATTCATTCTAACTGGGCTGGCACTGGTCATCGTCGATGCGGCACTCTGAGCCTTCATGAAGCTACGTATTGCCACATGGAACATTAATTCCGTACGATTAAGAATAGGTCTGGTGAAGTATTATTGTGAGATGCATCAGCCAGATATTTTATGTTTGCAGGAAACCAAAACGGAAGACAAATTTTTTCCTTTTGAAGCGTTTCATGCAATGGGCTATAAGCATCTGCTTTTTGACGGGCAGAAAAGTTATAATGGTGTGGCGATTGCGTCTAAACTCCCCATTCAGAAAGCGGATGTGATGAATGTGACAGGTGATGATGCTAAGCGCCATATGGTGGCATATCTGCCAGAGCATAATCTAACAATACATAATTTTTATATGCCTGCTGGCGGCGATGAACCAGACCCTGTTGTTAATCCTAAATTTGCGAATAAACTGGCATTTTTACACGCGCTGACGGCGTGGACTCCCCATGTGAAAGAGATGCGATCTGTAATGGTGGGGGATTTTAATATTGCGCCGTATGAACATGATGTCTGGTCGCACAAACAGTTGTTGAAGGTGGTGTCTCACACGCCGATTGAAGTGGAATTGCTGAACGGCTTGCGTGATGCTGGCGGCTGGGTGGACACAGCAAGAGAGTTTGTTTCACCAGATGAAAAATGCTATAGTTGGTGGAGTTATCGCAATCGTGACTGGAGAAAGTCCAACCGAGGGCGCAGGCTGGATCATATTTGGGTGACGCAGGCGCTGAAAAATGGATTGAAGCACTATCACCATTGTGACGAGGCGCGTGACTGGGAAAAACCATCAGATCATATTCCAGTGTTGCTGGAATTGGAGGTATAGAATGAAATTATTGGCTTCTTTGTTCGCTATTGCTGCATCCAGTGCAGTATATGCCGCGCCATTATCACTTGAAGTTCCTGTGCAATGCACAGTTGGAACAGATTGTTTTATCCAGAATTATGTGGACGCTAAGGCAGGCGAGGAATATTCTGATTTTATGTGTCGCAGACTGAGTTATAATGGTCATAAAGGTACAGATTTCCGCGTGGGAACGTATGATGCAGAAAACAGCACGCAGGTGCTTGCAGCGGCAGCAGGAACTGTGGCGCGTTTGCGCGATGGTGTGGAAGATATGCACGCTAAAAACCCTGAGAAGCAGGACGTATCTGACAAAGAATGTGGCAACGCCGTAGTGATTGCACACGACAATGGCTGGGAAACGCAATATTGCCATTTGCAAAAAGGCTCACTTGCGGTGAAACAAGGACAAGCTGTGGAAGCGGGGGATGTGCTGGGGCGCATTGGGCTTTCAGGCAGCACTGAATTTCCGCATCTGCATTTGTCCGTTCGCAATGACGAGGGCAAAGAGATTGACCCGTTTACGGGCAACGAAAAAGAAACATCCTGCAATGAGGAAGCGACGCTGGAAAATGCATTATGGAGTGACACAGCACGCAAACAATTATCACTGAATGAAACAGGGTATTTAGCGAGTGGCTTTGCCACGCAACTGGTGGATTCTGTTGGCATTAATGAAGGGAAGTTTGACAGCAAAACACTGCCTAAAGAAGCGAATGCACTGGTATTCTGGACTTTACTTTATGGCGTGAAAGAAGGTGATAAGCTAACTATGCTGGTTCTGGACACAGACAAACGCCCAATCGTGCAGAATACGGAAACGATTAAAAAACCATATGCGCAATATCACCATTTCATTGGAAAAAAACGTCAGGGGCAGGGCGCATGGACGGTGGGAACCTATGAAGGGTTAGTCTCTCTTGCGCGTGATGGTGAAGTGCTGGCAGATAAAAGTGTTACGGTGCTGATAAAGTAAAAAATTACAGGCTGACATATGCGCTGCAATTTGGCGTTTCATACAAGCGTATGTTAATGCATTGCACATCATGCTCAGCAAATAATTTCGGGCAAATGGTGCGCAGCAAATAATCTGCCATATTTTCTGCGGTGGGATTAGCATCCATATAATAGACCTTTTGCCCCAACTCCTCTGCAATCATGCTGCCGAGCTTTTGGTCTTTATCATATAATATCACATTATGATCCCAATGTTCATCCAGCCACGCGCCAAGCACCTGCTTGATGACACCAAAATCTATGACCCTCCCTAATGCATCCAGCGCACCAGTGCCGCCTTTGGCGGTGAAGCTGGCTTCGACCACATAGCGATGCCCATGCAGATATTTACACTTGCTCTCATGCAGCATGACGCGGTGCGCAGCATCAAATTCTAGTTTGCGAGTGCATATCATCATGGGCGAATCATCCCGCTGCCTTGTTGACGAGGATTGACAGATTTGCGCACTTGCGCAGGAGCAGGCTGTCCGTTTGGAATGTAAGTATTCGGCGAGTTCGCTGCATTTTCAGCCGCAAGATATTGCTGGCAGATGGCAGCATAATTATAATCACTGGATGCCTGCTGTGCCTGTTGTTTCAATCGCTGCTCATTTTGCTGTGCTGTGCGCGGTTGCTGTTGCGCTGCCTGTTGTTCGTAGTGCCAGCGCAGGCATTTTTCACGCTGCGTTAGTGGACGTTGCAACGCTGGCACGGGTGCAATCGCTGCAACTGCGGTCTGGTTAGCAGCGGGCTGAGAACGGAATTGTTCAGGCTGATTGAAAGATTGCGGCTGACCTTGCGCACGTGGCACTGGTTGTGGCATTGGCTGCGGCTGAGTACGCGCCACTTGCTGCTGCGGTTGTGGTTGCGCCATTCTGCCACGTGCCACAGTGGAGCGATCTGTTCCTGGCTGAGTGAGATATTCCAGATCATCATTTCGGGATGCATATTGTGCGGGCTGCGGTCGAGGCGCTTGAGCACGTGGAGGAACAGGACGGTTCATTGGCTGCTGTGCAGGATATGCCTGCGCAGATGGATTATAGGGTTGCTGAGCCTGCGCTTGTGGTTGCTGCTGAGGTTGCTGCTGCGCTTGCGGTTGGGCAGGGGGGGCTGCGCGGTTCACGGGCTGTTGCGCAGGTCGATTATAAGATGGTGGCTGGTTTTGTTGCGCTGGAACAGGTGTAGGTGCAGCCTGAGCGCGCGTGTTGGTGGGTTGCGTGCGATATTGTTCAGGCTGGTTGAAGGAGCGTTGCTGGCTCTGCGCAAGTGGCGAAGGCTGCGCCTGACCGCGCGAATTTGGTGTGCGGTTGGCTTCGGGCTGCACGCGATATTGCCCAGCTTGATTGCCTGCCTGCTGTTGTCCTTGCGCGGCAGGTGCTGGTTGAGTGGTTCTGCTTCGCGCCACGGTGGAGCGGTCTGTGCCTGGTTGCGTCAGCCATTCCAGATCATCCTGATTGGAAGCATATTGATTTCTTGGTGGCTGAGGCGAAGGTTGCCCTGGTTTTGGCTGTTGCTGCGCTGGGGTGGCAACCGTCCAGCCATTAACAAACATACAGTCACTAAAGATTTTTGCCAGCACGGCGTTCTGATCCGCTGTGTCAAGCTGTGGGCTTAATCTGCCCTGTCTGGTAGTGCGCTGATTATAGAAAGAAGCATTGCGTTCTGCCATATCCCGACATTCATCACGCTGACCAACATAATCCAGCTGCACCCGTGAGGAATGGACACAGGCAGTCATTGTTACTGCGCCTAATATCAGCGCAATATTACGAAGAGCTAGCACGTTGCCCTGCCAATTCGTCAAACATATCCTGTTCTGCTTTATCACGCTTTTCTTTTTCCTGCTGCTCTTTGGCTTCCTGCGCCAGTTCAAATTTCTTCTGTTCGCCAAATGCAAACATCATCTTGTCTCTGATCACTTTTATCTGTTTGTCGATAGAGTCAATTTCTTTGTCTACTTTTTCCTGACGGGTTTTGATACTGTCTGAAAAATCACCAAAAAATCCGCTCAGATCCACCAGACTTTGTGCCATGTTGATTTCATTTTGTAGCTCATCAATCAACCCTTGTTTGAGTTGCTCCAAAATGGCGCGTTGATTGTTCAGATTGCCGAGTTGCTTGCGCAGCCCGTCTACCTCACGCTTTTTGAGTTTGATCAATGTGTGATAATGTTTCATTCACTTCTTAATATAAAGCAAAAGCGTGATGCTGCCAAGCGTTACGACACATCAGCAGAGCGTTCCCGTTCCAGCACCTGTGCAATTTCTTCATCTGTCATTTCCAGCTCATGCAGAAGTGCTGCAGCAAATTGCCGTCCAGTTTCCTGCAATTCGGGGATTACATATGTTGCACCATGTGCATAGAACTCGCCCGTATCTTTCACATCATGCGCTCGCATGATTACAGGCATAAGCGGGCTTTCATGGCGGACAGACTGCAATATCGTGTCTGCGTCTGCAGGGTTGTCTGCAGCAATGACAACAGCTCTGGCATCTGCCAGACCGACATTATCCCATATATCATCCTGCGCGGCATCATGACAGACCACAGAATATCCTTCTTTGCGCAACTCATCAGCGCGTTCCTTATTTTTCTCTACGGCAACATAAGGAATATTCTCATGTTCGAGAATTTCTGCAATCTGTCGTCCTACGCGTCCAAAACCAGCAATTACAATCTGTTCTGGCTCGGATGGGCGATCTTCCTCTTCTTTGCTGTATGGCTCGTAATGTCTGTCCACCCATTTTGCCAGTTTCGGCGCAAGGCTGAACACGAAGGGAGAAACAAACATTGCGACCGCAGTGACCAGAAGGAAAAACTGAACATCTGCGCGGGGCATTAAACCAGAACTTAAGGCGAGGCTCAGAATTAAAAACGCAAATTCACCTGGCTGCGCAAGCATCACCGCTGCTTTAACGGAACGTCCAAGCGGCACTTTGAAGATGCGGCATAAAGGCAGAATAATCACTGCTTTAATGGAGTAAATCCCAATGACGGAAATTCCGATGAGGAACGTATTGTTCCAGACTTCACGCAGATCGATCATCATGCCAATAGAAAGGAAGAAAATGCCAAGCAATATGCCTTTGAGCGGTGCCATGATGACTTCAATAGAATGTGCTGATTCAGTTTCCGCAATCAGCAAGCCCGCAAGAAACGCCCCAAGTGCCGCAGAAAGCCCTGCTGACTGGGTGGTGCAGGCACTGGCTGCAACAACAAACAGCGAAAATGCCATCAGCCATTCAGGGCTGCGTGTTACGCTGAGTGTGTGCAGCAATGGACGCATCACCAATCGCCCGACCACATAAATCAGCACGACTGCGCCTGTTGCAATTAACAATGAATGAAGCAATATGCCAGCCACACCCTGTGAAGTATCTCCCGCAAAGGCGCTTGCAAGAACAACAATCGGCACAACGGCGAGATCCTGCATCAGCAGGATGGAAAAACATAACGTCCCAATTTTGCGCCCGCCGAGATGTTTTTCCTGCAATAGCTGCATCACAATTGCAGTTGAAGAAAGCGCTAAAGAGGCTCCGATCAATAACGAAACTGAAAATCCATTGTCAAACTGATAGGCAATCAGCGCAATGACAGCACCGCTGATGACAATCTGCATACTGCCCAGCCCAAGCACATAATGTTTTAAATCCTTCAAACGCTGGAAGGATAGCTCCATCCCAATCATAAACAGCATTGCAATGATGCCAAGTTCGCCGAGCAACTGAACTGTGCTGGTTTGTGTGATGGTGATGTGCTTTAACCAGCTATAGTCTGACACAAACAAGCCAAGCCCAAATGGGCCAATAACAACGCCGCACAATAAATATCCCAGAACGGAAGTAATCCGTAACTTCTGCAATAAAGGAACGACTACACCTGAAATACCGAAAAAGAGTAATAACTGCGCGAGCAGTTGTATGAGATGTTCAGCATGTGATGCGGTATGTTCCATATATTAATTTTTATCGTACGACAGTTAAAAAACTATGTTATGTTTATCATAGTATGAAGATAATAGCATCCTTAATATATATGGAGACGGATTTATGGCAATAGTAACAACAACTGGATCGCTAGGCGCATCCAACCTTTCTACCAGTGGTGTGATTACGGGTGGAAATTACAACGCGGATAACACCATCGGCACAGTATCATATGCAGATGGAAAATTATTTACGTTTAATGGCTCATTCGCGTTTGATGCTGGTGGCAATCTGACAGGCAACAATCTTTCAAGCGTTACTGTGTCTGAAAGTGGCAATCAGGTTACGCAGATTACGAACATCAACACTGCACCTCCTGCCACGCAAAATTTTGTGGATGCAGGAAATCAGCTTGGCTTTATAGGATTTTTCCTTGCGGGGGATGATACTATCACAGGAAGCGCAGGCGCAAATGCATTAGACGGATTTGCAGGCAATGACGTGCTGATTGGCGGTCTGGGATCAGATATTCTGGATGCTGGCGAAGGCAATGATGTGATTTATGGCGGCGAAGGATTAGTGTCTCCCAATGACGGAAATGACGTTATCACAGGCGGGGCAGGGCTGGATTCTCTGTTCGGCAATGCGGGTGACGATGTGATCTTTGGTGGCACAGGCGCATTTTCACCAACAGATGTGTCCAATGAATTTCTGCATGGTGGCAGAGGCAATGACACGTTGTTCGGCAATGGTGGTGATGATACGCTGTACGGTGGTGAAGGCATTGATGTTGCCTTTGGCGGTGACGGCAATGACGTGATTTACGGAGGCTGGCAGCAATTTGACCCGACTGACGCGGGAGATTCTCTGGTTGGTGGAAACGGCAATGATTCCATTTTCGGCAATGGTGGGGATGATTCACTGAGCGCTGGGAACGGGGATGACGTGCTGCACGGCGGAGTGGGCAATGACTCTTACGTTTTCGACTTTGCAACTACGGGAACAGATACGGTATTCCAGTTTGATGGGGCAGGTGCAGCGGCTGGCGATTTACTGGTGTTCAGAGATACATCAGGCACCATCACGACAGATGCAAACACTATACTAACACTGGTAACCTACATTAGCGGCAACGCTGTGATTGACTTCAATATTCTGGGTTCAAATCTGGATGTGGTTATAAACAACGTGGCAGCGAACAGCCTGACAGTGGATGATATTAGTTTTATCTAAAACAGTTTGAGAAGCTGCATTCCGAGGGGATGACCGCTGAGGAATGCGGCTTCCACCCTGCCTTCAATGCACCAGTCACCGCAGGCGGCGAGCTGACTCTCTGCATCCAGCAGAAAATCCTCTCCCGCAGCGTCTGCTACTCCAGCATACAACCAGCGATGAATGGTCTTATGTTCTGCTGCTTTCAAATCCATTTCCAGTATTTCAGATAACTCATTAATCAGCTGCTCCTGAATCTCTGATTTATCATCATCTTTATGTGCTTCTGACCAGTCATGATGGGTTGTGATTAATAATGATGTTTTATGTTCGCGTGCTGGTTTGCTATCATTGACTGAAATCCAGTCTACGGGGCTGTTTTTTACGCGTGCTGCTTCAAAACCAAGCGCTAACGGCTTATCAAACCCCAACATCAATGAAAAGCAGGCTGACATTTTCGCCGTCTTCACTTTGTCCATATGCGCAAATGAGTCTGGCAAAAGCAACTCAGTCTGGTGACATGGCGCAGAACTAATCACCCAGTCATATGTGCCACAATCCTTGCCGTCTTTATCTTCCAATAACCAGCCTGATGCGATTTTGGTGACGCTATCAATATGCACTGGCAGTTGCACGTTCAGATGTTCAGCCAGTTTTTTGCACAAATCATTCATTTTTGGAGCAGCCACATAATGCGGTTCAAACCAGTCACGCTTATAGGGTTTTTCCCCTTTTTCCAGCGTCATGACTTTTGGTGTCCATTCCTGCACCAGACCGCTGGCAATATGTGGTGTTAAAAATGCTTTAAAGGCTTTGCTGCGTGCAGTGAAAAATTGCGCTGCATGGTCAAACTGATAGGGGTCTGCATATCGTGTGGACATGCGACCGCTCACACCACGCGCCTTTTCAAACACAGTAACGTCTGCTGCCTCTTTCAACAGGTTCGCAAGCGTCAGCCCCGAAAGCCCTGCACCAATAATGGCTATAGTCTGCTTTGTCATATTATCCTCATTTTGATTGATAGAATATTGTCATGCTGAGCGCAGCGAAGTATCCAGAGACCTTTGCGCAGACGGTGAGATGGATTCTTCGGCTGCGCCTCAGAATGACAAGGGGTCTTGCAACTGCCTATATTATCAGCTTTTGCTTTCTTCCTTGAACAAATAAGGCAGACCGCTGATGCCCAGTTCTGCAATGTCCATACCGCGATCTTCTTCTTTCATGTTGCGCAGACGCAGACCAATGCAGAATTTGATAGCATACCATAACGCTGTGGAAATGATGAAGGTGAATGCACCAACTGCCAGAACACCCGTAAGCTGCGTTTGCAATGTGGCTTCATCATTCGTCCATGCCACTGCTAGTGTGCCCCAGATGCCGCAGAACAGATGCACAGGTACTGCCCCCACCACATCATCCAGTTTGGCACGTTCAAGCATAGGCGTAGTAACAATCATGATCATGGAACCAATCGCCCCAATGATGATGGATTGGGGAATTGTGGCTTCCAGTGGTTCTGCCGTAATACTGACCAGACCAGCCAAAGCACCGTTAAGCACCATATAAATATCTGCTTTTCCGCGCATTAACTGTGTGGCAATGAGAGCGGTGATCACACCAGAGGCAGCTGCCATATTCGTATTCACGAAGATTTTTGAAATGGCAATAATATCTGCCCCGCTGCCCATGCTGAGTTGCGACCCTCCATTAAAGCCAAACCAGCCTAGCCACAAAATAAACACACCCAGCCCTACAGAAATAACGTTGGATGGTGGCATGGTAACAGGTTTGCCGTCTTCCAGAAAACGCCCTTTGCGTGCGCCCACAATGCAAATGGCGCAAAGTGCTGCCCATCCACCCACGGAATGCACCAGAGTGGAACCTGCAAAATCCTTAAAACCCATCTCAGCCAGCCATCCGCCACCCCATGCCCATGACCCTGTGATGGGGTATATAATGCCTGTCAGGAACACGACGAAAATAAGGAATGACCAGAGTTTGATACGTTCCGCCACTGCGCCAGAGACGATGGAAGCCGCTGTGGCGACAAACACCATCTGGAAGAACCAGTCAGCGCTTGCAGCGTAGGCAGATTCGGTAAATCCGCTATTTAATGCATCAGTATCATCAGCATTCCAGAACGCAATTTTGCCCAGATACCCGCCTTCTTCAATGCCATACATTAAGTTATATCCCACCAGATAAAACATAATGCCTGCAATGGCATAGAGCGAGATGTTCTTCAAAATGATAGTGGCAACGCTTTGGTAACGCACCATGCCTGCTTCCAGCATGGCAAAGCCAGGAGCCATGAACATAACCAGACAGCCAAACACCAAAAACATGAAGGAGTTGAGGATATATTGCGTCTCATTCGGCACGCTTGCAGGCTCAGCCTGAGCGAACAATGGAGAAGCGACTAATAGAGTCAGGAAAAAAATCAAACTGCGCATTGGGAATACCATCTATAAGGTTTTCAATGCACGACATCATAAAAAGAAACTTTTGCAATGCAACATATTTTTTGCACCACCTGCCTTCATATTCCTGTCATATTAATATGGTATTATTTATAGAATAGAGGAAATAAAACAGAGAAGATTATTATGGCTTGGTACAATTTTTGGAAATCAGAAGAAGGTAAGATCGAAGATAGTCTTGAACAGATTGAACGATATGAAAGCGCAGTGTCACGTGGAGCTGGTAGAGAAGCAACAATGGCTTTGAAAGCTCGTGAAGGTCAGCTTAATGAGGAAATTGAAACAGCGCTTGCAAAAGGAACTTCTGCTCAAACGATTATTGAGCTTTACAGTGGAGACAATAAAGCCGCATTTGAAGAGCGTGTGAACACAATTGCAGACAGGTCTGAAGGAAAAATTGCCGAAGGCTTTGATAAAAATATAGAAAAAATTGAAAAGCTTACTGCAAAACTTGAAGAAAATGTTGCAAAGCTTGAATCAGGTGAGTTGCTGCCAGCGCAGGAAGCATCTATTAAAGATCTGGTTGAGCGCCAGTCTGAACGATTAGAGAAGCTGACAACTAATGTAGAAACATCAAATTTACCAGTTCCAGAAGATAAAGAGACAATATTAGCTGATGCAAAACAGGCAATAAAAACAGAAAATACGGTTGCGCAACAGCTGGATGGTGAAGCGCAGGCGCGTGAGCAGGCAAACAAAATCAATAATCCGCTAGTGCCTCCAGCCAATGCCAACGAAGCTGCTGCTGTTGAAGCGGCGGAACAGAAACAAAATGAGAATCCTAAGCAAAACACACCAGCGGCGCAAACAGGCACTATCGCGTTTGATCCTTCTGTTGTGAATGAAGATGTGCGAAAAATTCAAGGCTTTGTGGGTGCAGGGGCAGATGGTCGTTTGGGTGAAGAAACACTTGCAAAGGTGAATGAATTTATGGATTTAGAAGGCGATGCCAAATTCACCAAAGAAACAGGCATTGATGGTGACGCTGTGCTTGCGCGCATTGAAGCCATTCAAAATGAGCCTGCGTTCCAGAAAATGAAAGAAGCTGGCTTTTCCAAAGATGTGGTTGCCGCAGTGCAGAATGAGCTGGGTCTTAGTGAAGGTGCAAAGCGTGGAAATACGATAGGCGCTATGTCTATTGATGAGATAGATGATCTAATTCAGGCGAGAGATGTTCAGAATTTACCAGATGCACGCGAGAAACTGGAAAAAGCGGCAGGAATTGGCGGTTAATCAAGTTTTCTAACAATTTCCTTAAACATCTCCCCGCGCACTTCAAAATTAAGGAACATATCAAAGGATGCAGCAGCAGGGGCAAGCAATATGACATTGTTTGTCCCTTTTGCGTTGGCATATGCCACTTTCACTGCGTCTACGAGAGAGCTACATTTATGATGTGGTACATCACCAAGTGTCTGGGCGAAATTATCAGCGCATTGACCTATCAGATACGCATGGGCAACATTGCCGAATAAGGGTCTGAGTGCTTCTATGCCCCCTTCTTTGGCAACGCCACCGCAAATCCAGTGAATGTTTTTATACGTTGCTAAAGACTGCGCGGCGGCTTCCGCGTTGGTGGCTTTGGAGTCATTAACGAAGCGCACATCACCTATCGTGCGTACTAATTCCATGCGATGTTCCAGACCTGAAAAGCTGAACATGGCATCGTAAACATCGTGTGGTTCAAACCCGCATTCACGGCACACGGCATAGGCTATCAATGTGTTTTGATAGTTATGCGTGCCTTGCAGGTGCTTCAGATTGGCTAATGCAAATTCTTCTATGGCTTGCATTTGCTGTTCTTCGTCATTCTGAACGGAGTGAAGAATCCATCTATCCGCTTTCGTAAACGTCTCTGGATGCTTCGCTTCGCTCAGCATGACGGGATTTACATCATATAATATATGATTTTCAACGTAATAGTCAGCATCTTGATGCGTCACAGAAACAGTAATAGCATCTCGTTTTGCCGCAATCTGTTTCGTATATTCATCATCTATGGCGATAATCGCATAGTCAGCATCATGCTGCCGCGCAAAAATGCGTTCTTTCGCTGCAATATATCCCGCCATGCCGCCGTGTCTATCCAAATGGTCTGGTGTGATGTTGAGCAGGCAGGCAATGTTAATTGCGCCTGCATCCATCAAATCCAACTGGTAAGATGAGAGTTCCAGCACGTAATATGCACCTTGATCAAGCGGTTGCATGGAAAGCGCCGCAGTGCCAATATTTCCGCCACATTGCACGGTTGCGCCGAGTGATTGCAGACAATGTGCAATCAACGCAGTAGTGGTGGATTTTCCGTTTGTGCCTGTAATGCCGATGAAGGTTGCATCTGGCTGCGCTTCCATCAGCAGAGTAATGTCGCATGTAATGCGCACGTGATGTTGCTTTGCAAGTGTTACCACCTCATGCGGGGCAGGGTGTGTGAGAGGGATTCCAGGGCTTAAAACTAGAACGTCTAGCGCATCCCAGTCCCATTGCTGATAGGGCATTAATGGCAGACTTTCCGTCTCCTGCGCTTTGTCATCCCATGCAACAACGTTTGCACCGCTTGCTTTCAAGGATGCATAGGTCGCACGACCTGATTTTCCCAAGCCAAATACAGCAATATTTTTGTTTTTATAGGCAGGACAAAGAATCATCTTAGTTTTAAAGTCGAAAGTCCAATAATCGCTAAGATAGAGGCAATAATCCAAAAGCGAATCACCACGGTTGGTTCTGCCCATCCTTTTTTCTCAAAATGATGGTGAATCGGCGCCATTCGGAAGACGCGTTTGCCTGTCATTTTAAAAGAAGCCACCTGAATGATGACGGATGCGGCTTCCAGCACGAACAGACCGCCAATAATTGCCAACACCAATTCATGTTTGGTGACCACGGCAATTGCTCCAAGCGCACCGCCAAAAGCGAGACTTCCTGTATCGCCCATGAAAATCATCGCGGGTGGAGCATTGAACCACAAAAATCCCAAACTTGCGCCCACCAAAGCAGCACAGAACACCGCCAGTTCACCTGCGCCAGGCACAGGATGAATCTGCAGATATTCAGAGTAAATTGCATTTCCCGTTAAATAGGCAATCAATGCAAAACAGCCTGCCGCAATCATGATTGGAACAATCGCCAGACCATCCAGCCCATCTGTCAGGTTTACAGCATTAGAAGCACCCACCATCACCAGCATTACGAATGGAAGCCAGAGCCAGCCTAAGTTGGGATACCAGCTTTTGGTGAAGGGAATGGAAAGGTTGGTCGCGCCTTCACCCATCGTGTTCATCACCCAGATGCCAGCAATTGCAGCAATGCTGAATTGCAGCAGCAACTTCATTTTGCCGCGTAAGCCTTTGGTGTTGGCTTTAGTGACTTTCATATAATCATCAATAAAACCAATCGCGCCGAAACCCATTGTCACAATCAGCACTGCCCAGACATAATCATTCGTTACATCTGACCATAGCAGTGTGGACACGATGACTGAGAGCAAAATCATCACCCCGCCCATTGTGGGCGTGCCTTGCTTTTGCAGATGGCTCTCAGGACCATCATCGCGGATAGGTTGCCCTTTGCCCTGTTTTGAACGCAGCCAGCGAATCAGCGCAGGACCGAAGATGAAGCTGATAAGCAGGCTGGTCATCACTGCTCCCCCACTGCGGAAGGTCAGATATTTAAAGAGATTAAAGAGCTGAAACTCATCCGCGAACGGGTATAGCAGGTTATAGAGCATAGAAGATTATTCGCCTTGTGATTTTGTGAATCCGTCTTTTCCTTCAAAATCAAATAGATTAATTACCTGCAATATGTCCAGCCCTTTTTCCGCTGCACGTGCATTTAATTTTGCAATGTCGCTATAGCTCAGCGTATTGCCTTTGGTGCGGTAACGGCAGCGATATGAATCACTGAAGTTTGGTGCAGTTTCGGTATCTGGCCAGACTTTCAGACCTTTTGTGGAAATCAGCGCCAGTTCCAGCGTTTCATCCTCAAGTTCTTTCATTGTGTTTCCGAGGCTGTCAATATCTTCATGCCACCCAATGAACACATCCGCACCTGTGAGCGTTTTCTTGCACGGCGTCATTTTAATATGTTCGCTTGGCTTCTTCGCAGATTTTGGCAACGGCTTAAATTCTTCTTTTTTGAATTTGGATGGCACTTCGCCCAACCTGTCTACCACAGCCTGTGTAAATTCTTTAGTGCCCAGTGCATCACCTTTGCTCATATCTGAGTGAATATCACCCGTATGCATACCATCTTCTATTGCTTTCAACCATGCGTTGCGGATGGTGGCTGCCACGTCATTCTGACCAATATGCACCAGCATCATCACTGCGCCATTGATCAGGCCAGACGGGTTGGCAATATTTTTGCCCGCAATATCAGGGGCGGAGCCGTGAATTGCTTCAAACATGGCAAAATCATCCCCCACGTTGGAAGACCCTGCCAGCCCGACAGAACCACACACATCTGCTGCAATATCAGAGATAATATCGCCGTATAGATTTTCAGTGACAATCACATCAAACAATTCAGGCTTGGATGCCACACGCGCCGAACCAATATCAATGATGAAACGGTCTTTTTCAATATCAGGATATTCCGTGCCAACTTGATTAAAGATTTCTGCAAATGCGCCATCAGACATTTTCATGATGTTGTCTTTCACCATGCATGTCACTTTTTTGCGACCATTCTGCACCGCATAATCAAAGGCATAGCGGATAATCTTTTCAGACCCAGAACGTGTGATCACTTTATGCGCGTGATAGGCATCCTGCGTATGGCGATATTCAATCCCTGCATATAGGTCTTCTTCATTCTCGCGTATAATGACCATATCCATAATATCGGACATGCCAGACACATATGGTGCGAAAGAGCGGCAAGGGCGGATGTTTGCGTATAAACCCAGTGTTTTGCGGATGGTCACGTTCAGGCTTTTATAGCCCCCGCCCATAGGCGTGGTTATTGGCGCTTTCAGCAGCAATTTCGTGCGACGCAGCGAATCCCACGCATGTGGCGGAATGCCTGTGCTGACACCACGATTATAATAGGCTTCGCCTACTTCAATTGTATCAATATTGATATTTGCTTTTGCTTCTTTCAGCACAAACAGCGTTGCGTCCATAATTTCAGGACCAATGCCATCACCAAATGCTACTGTAATATCCGTTGCCATAAATATGTTCCGTGTAAAATAATAAGTTATTCGTTACTGACTATTGCATTACCGCTTTATCGTCATCCTGAGCGAAGCGAAGGATCCATTTCACCGCTAAACTTTTGCGGCTCTGGATTCTTCACTGCGTTCAGAATGACGCAAGCTGGAATTTGCAATAATCCCCTAATGTTGTGCTATAATTCTTACTCCTTGTAAAGAACCGAGCATGTATTATGTCGCATATTATTATTTATTTTCTGCTAATATTTCATGCGTCATGAAACTGTCATCATTTTAGGGTAATATTTAAGTATGGGACTATTTAGCTTTTTTACAAAATCACCAGAAGAACAACAGCAGGCGCTGACGCAAGGCGCTGCCGAAACGGCAGATAATGTTGCTGGCGGTTTTTTCAGCATGTTATGGGGCGGCATCAAGTTTGTTGGTATGGCATTGCTCGCCATTACAGGGATTGCGTTTCTTACGGGGAATGGCGATAAAGTGAAGGAAATGTTTGGCGGGCTTGTGAAAGGCGCACAGAATTTGGCTGGTTCAGCAGGTGAGAAACTTGGAATTACAGAGCAGACTCAGGGAGATAGGGATTTAGGTGCCGATGGATCTACAATAGTTGCGGCAGCCAGCTCTGGTGATCGAACAATTAATACGAAGTTAGATTTTAAGGAGTACGATCCTGACGCAGCTCCATTTACTAACGATTCATCAAAAGGGGCGTGGGTAACACTAGATTTGGAAGGTAACCCTATTGCAGGAAACTCAATTGACCGAAAAGGGGATATTATGTCCACAGGTAAACTGGTTTCTGCTGGTGTCATTAAAGAGATGGAAGAAAATGACGACTTACCAGAAGGTTTTTTGGATGGCTTGAATAATTCACAAACTGTTCAAACAAAATCTGGAAAACGTCCACTGGTTGAAGGGTGGCTGCAAAACTCTAGCAACGAAGCGGCAGATCGTGTTTTAAAAGCCGTCGCAGATGAATTGGGTGTTGGACAAGCAGAAGTAATAGATCGTGCTAATAAAATTATTCAAGAAAAATGGGGTATGGATCAAACGGAAATTGCCAATTTCTCTGGCTTAACAACAAGTTGGGATGGCAGCCAGCATCGTTATGTCCGAGAAGGGGCAGATAGTGCGTCTACTCCAGTGCAGCTTGCAAGAACGACAGCTATCATCGGTAGTAGATATTCAGATGAACTAGAGCCATATCTATCTGCTGATTTGAGCCACACTGGTCTTGCCAGACACTCGCAATATGAACTTGCAAAAAGTGGTACTGGTAATGGAGATGAAGACAGAACGTCTGGTATTACCAAATCTATGGTCGGGTATGATAAAGATACAGGCGGCGCAATTGCGGTGCTTGAGCAGGGAGTTTCTGACTGGTCATCTGCTACGGAATGGCACGCAGCAATTAACAGCGCAAGTAATTCGCTATCACAAACAGCAATTGCATCAGCAGATGTAGACGCACCAGCTTCACCAGCAACAACGCCACAAGGGCAACAGGGTCAGTCAGCTTCAGCAGCAGTAAGCACTTAATTTTTATATATTATGAACAATGCACCTTTTAACATTATTGATGGGAACATCATCCAGACGGCATTAAATGCTGTTGGACAAAAGGAAACGGATGGCAATAACCGTGGCGCAATAGTCGATTGGAGCAAGGCAACGGGCTTGCCGTGGTGCGCTGGTTTTGTCTGTGAGGTGTTTGATTCCAGCGGATATGCCGCAGTGTTTGAAGGGTGCAGCAACAAACTTTATGTGCCAACGGTGATGGAGCATGGCAAAAAGCATGGTATGGGAGATGTGATCGGTGATACCCCTCCTGAAGTTGGGTCAGTTGTCTCTTTTAAAAATCAAAGCCATATTGGCATTGTGACACGAGTGAATGACGATGGCTCATTTGAAATTACGCAGGGCAACACCTCAAATGCGGTGAAAACTGTATCGTACACGATGAAGGATTTTGAGTCAGGGCATCTTGATAAAGAATATATCTCTGCGCTCAAAATGGATGCGTATCTGCAAAAACAGGGAATAGATGTGCCATCTGTTTCTGGTTCATATGCATTGGCATCGACCAACCTTCCCAACAACAAAGAACTCAAAGAGCAGGTGGAAGAAAATGGCATGGTTGGCGCATATGATGCGATAAAAGAGCGTACGCCAGACTTTGTTCCTGAAACGTTCCTTGAATTTGTAGTTGCTTCTATTCTTACTTTATTTGGCATGGAAGACTTAATTCCGAAATCGGCAGAATATGACCAGAACCTGGGTGCAGGACGCGAAGCGCTGTCACAGGGGGACAAGGTACTATCTGAGCAAAAAGAGCAGGGGCAGGACATAAGTGAGTCTGAATCTGTGTCGCCGTCTTCCACGCCTACTTCACGAAGCGCGCAATCAGGGCAGTGGTTGTAAACCAACCCCTTGCATCTCACACAAAAATCCTTATGATGCGCCTGTAATTTAAATCATAAAGACACAGGCAGGAAGAGAATGATTCCACGTTATGCGCGCGATGAGATGGTTGCAATTTGGCAACCGCAGAACAAATTTAACATCTGGTTTGATATTGAAGCGCACGCATGTGATGCGATGGCGGATTTGGGCGTGATTCCGAAAGATGCTGCTAAAGCAATTTGGGCGGGCAAGCCAGATGCGTGGGACATTGACAAGATTGATGATGTGGAGCGTGTCACCAAACATGATGTGATTGCGTTTTTAACGGTTGCTGCTGAAGGCATTGGCGAGGAAGCGCGCTTTTTGCATCAGGGGATGACGAGTTCGGACGTGCTGGACACGTGCCTTTCTGTGCAACTGGCGCAGGCGACAGATATTTTACTGGCGGATATTGATAAATTACTGGATGTGCTGAAAAAACGCGCATTTGAAACAAAAGATATGGTGGCAGTGGGGCGCTCCCACGGCATTCATGCTGAGCCCGTGACTATGGGGTTGAAGTTTGCGCGTTTTTATGCAGAGTTTGAGCGCAATAAAGAGCGTTTGCTGGCGGCACGCAAGGACATTGCAACCTGCGCCATCTCAGGTGCGGTGGGAACATTTGCGAATATTGACCCGCGCGTGGAAGAATATGTAGCTGAGAAATTAGGGCTAGAGCCTGAAACTGTGTCTACGCAAGTGATTCCGCGTGATCGCCATGCACAATTCTTTGCCACGCTTGGTGTGATTGCGTCTTCCATTGAAAATGTTGCAGTAGAAATTCGTCATTTGCAGCGCACGGAAGTGTTGGAAGCGGAGGAGTTTTTCTCCAAAGGGCAAAAGGGGTCTTCTGCCATGCCACATAAGCGCAACCCCGTTTTGTCTGAAAATCTTACAGGGCTTGCGCGTATGGTGCGGTCTTATGCGTTGCCTGCGATGGAAAACGTAGCTTTGTGGCATGAGCGTGATATTTCACATTCATCGGTTGAGCGTTTTATTGCGCCTGATGCAACGATTACGCTGGATTTTGCATTAAATCGCCTGATTGGTTTATGTGAGAATTTAGTGGTTTATCCTGAACGCATGTTGGAGAATATGAACAAGCTTGGCGGACTGGTATTTTCTCAGCGTGTATTGCTGGCGTTGACGCAAGCAGGGGTGAGCCGTGAAGATGCTTACGTATATGTGCAGCGCAACGCAATGAAAGTCTGGCAGGAAGGCAAGGATTTTATGACGGAACTGCTAAAAGATGGCGATGTTACAAAAGCATTAACAGAAGACGAAATCCGTTCCAAATTTGACCTGTCGTATCATACAAAGCACGTAGATACTATTTTCAGCCGTATCTTCAAATAAAGTCTCATATATTTACACTTATTTAGCGACATTTCGTAATACTCTATACATAATAATTAAACTAAAGAATAAATAAAACATAAAGTTTTTCTTATAATTTTGTGTAAATTAGGGTATAATACATATTATTTACTTTAAAATTTAAGTAATATGTAAATGTGAGGGAATGTTATGTCAGGAACTGGAAGATTACAATCCGATCCATTATTTCAGGGGTTGGCACGTCCTGTGATGATTGCGGGCGTAAGTTATATGTATTTTACACTGAACGCAATGATGACAATGATTGTGTTCATTCAAAGTAAAGACTTCATCATGTTAATGTTTGTCGGTCCTGCTATTCACGGCATTGGTTATCTGATCTGCATGAAAGAGCCGCGTGCAGTGGAGTTAATGATGTTGCGGGGCAAGCATGGTTACCGAAACTGGAATAACCTCGCAGGGTATCATTTTGGTGCAAATTCTTACGACGTATTTTAATTATGTTACAATTCTCAAGACGAGCCACATCAAAAGACGCGCAATCTTCAAGAGAGACGTGCGAGTCTGATTTTATTCCATATACCTATCATTATGATAAAGAAACCCTCCTTCTGGATGATCTTTCCATGATGCAGGTGGTGCGCATGGAAGGCTTCTCATTTGAGACGGCAGATGATGTTGATGTGGATATGAAAAAAATGGTGCGCAATTCCCTGCTGAAAAGTTTGGGAAGCGGGAATTATTCCATGTGGTTTCATATTATTCGTCGCAGACAATCCGCCTTTCCTGGCGGTTCGCAACCTCCTGGATTTACGGAATATGTAAATGAATGCTGGAAGCGTAAGCATGATTCTAAAGAAACATATGTGAATGAACTCTATCTGACCGTGCTTCGCAAAGAAGATATGGAAGGAGCGGCGAAGGTTGAAAGTTATTTCAACATGATTGAAGGCGCAGCAGACAGAGCTGCGCGTTACAAAAAAATGCAGGAAGCGCACAAGGATTTGCAGGAAACAATTTACCGCGTACTGGCAACTTTTAAAGATTACGGCGCACGCGTACTGACGGTTTATGAAACAGAGCATGGCGCTATCTCTGAGCCTATGGGCTTTTTAGGGCGTTTGGTCAATGGCAATCAGCATCAGGAAATGCTGGTTCCAAACATGAAAATTAAAGATTACCTTTCGACCCATCGTAAATATTTCGGTGATCGCGCATTTGAAATTCGTGGCAATGAAAAAACGCAATATGGCGGTATTGTCAGTATTAAAGAATATGCTCCTGCAACGGCTGCAGGAATGCTGGATGCATTTTTACAACTTCCGATTGAATTTATTATTACGCAATCATTCCAATATTATAACCGTCAGACCAATATTGGCAAAATGCAGACACGGCAGCGCAAGATGATTGCATCTGAAGATAAAGCGATCACTCAGGTGGCCGAAATTTCAGATGCGCTGGACATGGCGATGTCTGGTCACGTGGCGTTTGGAAAACATCATCTGACGATTATGTGTGTGGAAGATGAATTAACCATTTTAGAAAAATCACTTTCAATGGCGATTGCAGAATTAGTGAATCTGGGGATTGACCCTGTGCGCGAGCGCCTGATTCTGGAGCAATGTTACTGGGCGCAATTGCCAGGAAACGGTGATTATGTTGGTCGTCCGTCTGACATTCACACGCTGAATATGGCAGGTTTCGCTTCCATGCATAATTATCCTGTAGGACAAATCAGTAATAACCATTGGGGACCAGCAGTTACGTTGTTTAACACCACCTCTGGAACGCCTTATTATTTTAACTTCCACCTGCGCGATGTGGGGCATACAACTATTATCGGACCGACAGGTGCTGGTAAAACAGTATTAATGAACTTCCTAACTTGTCAGGCACAGAAATATAAATGCCGTACATTTATCTTTGATAAAGATAAAGGCTGTGAATTGTTTGTGCGTGCATTGAATGGTGTCTATTCCGACATTGAACCTGGTGGGCGTTCCGGATTTAATCCTTTGCAACTGCCTGATACAATGGAGAACCGCACCTTTATTGCAGAGTGGATTAAAGAGCTTATCAGTGTGCATGATGAGCCTGTGACTGCGCAGGACGCAGAGATGATCAATAATGCGATTGATGGGTGTTTTAAGTTAGACAGACAAGATAGAAAACTCAGCAATATTGCACCGTTTTTGGGGCTCGAAGGGCCAGGGACAGTGGCATCACGTTTAAAACAATGGCACTCAACAGGTCCTTATGCAGGGTTGTTTGACAATGATACGGATTCTATCGATTTTAAAAACGGTAACGTTTACGGTTTTGAAATGGGTGAGGTGATGGCAAATAAATCCAGTCTTGTGCCTGTGCTGATGTATCTTTTCCACAGAATCCAACTTGCATTGGATGGTACACCAACCATCATCATTCTTGATGAGGCATGGGCGCTTATTGACAACCGATATTTCAGTGTGAAAATTAAAGACTGGCTAAAAACATTGCGTAAACTCAATGGGATGGTGGTGTTTGCCACACAGTCCGTTGAGGATGCGACGAATAGTGACATTAGTGATACGCTCATTCAGCAAACGGCAACGCAGATTTTCTTACCCAATCCGAAGGCAACAGAAGTGTATAAAAAAGCGTTCATGCTAAGTGACCGTGAATTTAATCTGCTGAAAACAACCGACCCTGGGTCGCGATATTTCCTGCTGAAACAGGGTAAAGATGTTGTGGTAGCACGTATTGACCTTGCAGGCATGGATGACATTATCAACATTCTTTCAGGACGGGCAGAAACGGTTGCTATATTAGATAAGGTACGCGCAGAAGTGGGAGACGATCCAGAAGAATGGATTCCGCTTTTCCAGTCTCGCGTGCAAGAGATGAAGAATGCAACGAACTAAGCTATGTAATATTGCAATATTTTTTATATGCATTGCTATATTTAGTGCATTTGCAGGTCCTGCGCTTGCAGGGCCAAACCTCCAGCAAGCGCCTACAGATATTTTAGCAAATTCACCTTATGCAGAAGTAAGGGCAGGTTTGAAAGGATACTGTCCCGAAGATGGAACATTATTTGCTCGCATTAATGGCTGTCTGGAAGAAACAATTTTTGAGGCTGGTCTTCAATTCATTCTTCTAGTGCATCCATATTTTGAAACTACCATAACCGCTGTTCTGATTATAGCAACTCTCTTATTTGGAATAATGATTGCCACAGGAGGCGTGGAACGCATTGCACGCGACAGTATGCTTTTTTTGTTGAAGCTCGGCGGTGTATTATATTTTGTTGATAATGCGATTTTGCTTTACGAAGATTTTTTTGACATGTTACGCGAAACACTTGAAGCGGTTTCACAGGCGGGCTTAACAGCAGGCGCAGGTATGCGCTGCGGCACGGAACTGGTTGGAACTGGTGCAATGTTTATGTGGAATAGAGCAGATTGTCTCTTTGATTCCTTGGTTGGCATATCTTCCAGTGTTGCTATTGGCGGCGGGGGAGGAATGGAAGGGTTATCACGCGGATTAATGGGCTTCTTCTATTATAATATGCAGTCTGGTGCGTTAGGTGTGCTGATAGGATCAGTTGGTTTTTATATTGGCTTTAATGTGCTACTTGCTCTGCTGCGCGCTTCCTATACCTATATTATTGCTCTGCTTGTCCTAAGTTTTTTATTTATCATCGGCATATTTATGGTGCCTTTGATTATGTTTAAAAACAGCTTTGAGAATTTCTCTCGCTGGGCAAAAATGGTGCTGGCGATGATTCTGCAACCTGTAATATTATTTGCTTATCTGAATGTTATGTTCGTTGCGTTTGATTTTATGCTTTATAGCAGCCCTGAATCCTTAGTACAAACCATCGTAGGTCTGGCACCAGTAGACGTAACCAGCCCAACCTTTAATCTAAATGAATATGCAGAATTAAATGGGTTATATGATCAGGATAGCAAAGGATTTGGTGCAAATATTGATAATGCTTGTCTGACACGTGAAGATATTACTGAAAATGAAGGGTTATTAGGTAATACTGAATATTCTGATGTTCCACCTGTTTATGGAGTAAATGAAGATGGGCAGGACTGTTTCATACGTGATCTTCCTATCCACCTGAAATACAGAGTAGTGAATTATGACGTAATACCAGGTGGAGCTGCGGCTGTGGCAGGGGTAACAATTCTCGTTGGACTTGCATCTTACGTATTACTAACATTTATGGCGGAAGTGCCTCAACTTGCTCGTGATCTGGGTGGTGGGATGCATACGACACCAGGTGTTATCGCGGGTGGCGAAGCAGGAGGACCAACCTTGCCAGGATCTGGACTGGTGCAAAAAATTGGAAGTAATTTCAACAGTGGAATCAGGGGGCAACTGGGTGCTTTATCCAGTTTGAGGAAATGATGCATAAACCATTATTTCTTGAATATAAAGTTGTTTGGGCGTTCCTTGGAGCATTATTTTTTGCTTATCCTGCTTTCGCGCTGGCTTTTGAATCAGATGTTCTTGGTACATTTGAATGTGAAGTGTTGGAAAACAGCTTTGCAGTAAAAACCGTGTATTGCGTTAAAGAGCTTATCTTTTCTGTTACGGTATTATATTTAAATGAAGTGACAAACATGATGTTTGATTCTGGTATTATTTATGCCATTATTATCCTGAATATTGCATTAATTGGTGTGCGTGTTGCAACTGGTGAACGGGATCCCCAGAAGTTTACGGTAGCATTTCTGTTTAAGGCAGGTGCGGTCCTGTTATTTGCTGATAATTTTGGTGCTCCTGTATTTGATGAGGCAATCAATATCTTTGGGCTGAACATACCATTTACAGAAGGCGGTCTGACCGATGACCTGTTTCAGTTCACTGAACAATTACAGGCAGTAGTGATTGGTCCTGGTAATTTATTTTCAGCTATTTTTGGTGGAGATAGCGTATGCCAATACGCTGGTTTTGATCCTGGATCTGCATTTATGCTCTCAGACACTCATGCTCCATGGTATTATCTGGATTGTATATTAGGGTATATTTTTGGCTTTAATGACTTTGCACAAGGTGGATTATTAGGAGACACATTGCTTGCTTCTTCCATTTTTGGATATATGGGCTCTGTGTTCTTTGGCGGAACTATTGGGGTTTTCATATTCTTTCTGGGGCTTGCTTTAATTATAGGGCTGGCCATGTTTGCCTTCCGAGTGATATATGTAACCATCCTATCCTATGTTTTCCTAGGCTTTATGATTGCATTATCGCCAATCTTTATACCTTCTATTTTGTTCAAAGTAACTGAGCGTATGTTTGACACGTGGTTGAAGAACGTGATTTATGCTATGGCTTTGCCTTTTATGATGATGGCATATCTTGCATTCACGATGCCGATAATTGATACATTCGTTTTTGATGAGGACGATGATCGATCATTAAGATATGTGTTGACGACAGATACAGAAGGTAACCCAAGACCAGTTACCGAAAGCTATCGCCTGCCAACGCAACAATGTGAAACAAAGATCGCTTCTGACGCAGACTTTTTTGACGATTTGGGAACAGAAGGTATGACTCTGGACATTTTTAACCCCGAGATGAGCGGACACAATGATTATTGCCATATGTTGAACTTTAACAAGGTAGACTTGGGGGAAAAACATATTCAGGAATTATGGTCTATGGGAGCGAGTTTGCTAAAAATCATGGTAATAGTCTATCTGGTAGTAACGGTAGCTAATCTGATCCCTGATATTACGGCAAGACTGGTTATGGGTGGTTTTGGTGCGGCGCATACAGCACAAAGACCAATGTTATTTGAATCACAGATTAAAGGAACTATCCGTCGTTCAGCCAGCGCAACGGGTGAGGCAGCATCTGGATCAAGCGGAATTTTTGGTGGATTTGGTGGAATTGCTAAAGCTGCCATAGGAGCGGGAAGATGATAAAAAACAATTTGATAAATTTTAGATTTTTAATACTTACGATTATGGCAGTTTTATGCCTGATAATAATACCTATAGATGTTTTCGCTCAAGATTCTAATGCTCTTGATGAATGCACAACTGATGGTTTCTTTAGTTTTGATGATAATGATATTACCGCAGGTCAGTCTATTCTGCAGGATGCAATAACAGAAATTGCCAATGGGGTGGATACGGCTTCTCAGGATTTATTTTCAGCATTTGTTAACGATGGGGCTTATTCCACTATTATCAACGCCGCTTTTATGCTGGTGGTCATTTTCTTCGCGGTGTCCTTCATGTTCGGTTTTGTGACTATGACATTACTGCAAGGTGTCATTCGGTTGGTAAAAATAGGTTTGGTTTTATGGATAGCCAGTCCTGCAGGATATAACGAACTTATGGAAGATTATTTCATACGTTTCTTTAATGAAGGAGGTACATGGCTGATTAATGCTATGATCAATATTGCAACACAAGGGTTTATTGGAAATCCTAGTACAGATATTGCGGCACCATTTGCCGTGTTAGATGACATTGTAAGGATTGTATTTTCCCCTCGTATGATCGTCACTATGATTGGGACATTTGCCACAGGTCCATTCGGACCCATAATGGGGTTGGCGTTATTATGGGCTATTATATCTGTCTTTATTGCGGTCCTAAAAGCATTGCAGATTTATGCTATTTCAATTGTCATTAAAGCTGTGCTTCTTGGTCTGGCTCCAGTATTTATTCCAATGATCCTGTTTGAAAGAACAAAAAATATGTTTATGGGCTGGTTGAACCAACTGGTTAACTTTACACTGCAGCCTATTTTACTGTTCGCGTTTATTGCATTTTTCTCTACCTTACTAGTTTCAGCTGCAGAAGATATTCTCCCGCCTGATGATCACCATTTATGTTATGTGAAATCTAATACACAAGGCGGAACACCATTTGATATTAAAAGCTGGCGTTATCAGTGTTGTGTAGGGGGGAATTGTTTCCCATATGAAGGAGAATGGACATGGGAAGGACCAACAGACTGTCCGACTGCACCAGAGTTTCCTCTAAACCATATTACGTTGCTGACATTCCTTTTGCTGACACACATTATGAAGGAATTAACATCACTCGCAGTAACAATTGCAGCAGAACTCTCTCAGGGTGTGATGAAACTTGACACAATACCAAATGCCATTAATGATTACTTTGGTGGTATGGGCGGCGGAGGCGGCCGCGGTGGTGTGTCCACTCGAGATATATTACGAAAAACTTGATGGAGAAAATAGTATGACTAAATTTATTTCATTATTGTGTTGTGTAGCGTTGCTGACGGGCTGTGCAATATTTGGAGGTGGTGACAGGGAAGATCTGAAAAGCCCTTGCGTTGGAACTGAAGGCAGCCCCTGTGCAGATCACAAACGTGGCGTGAATGACTGGTGGCTGACTTAGGTTTGATTGTTTAAGCAAATTTTGCGTATAAGAACAATACGCAGAAACAGACCAGATATATCAAGCCAACGACCGCAAGAATTTTAACCCATGTGGGCGGCTGGTCATCCACCGTTTTGATGCAACGCATATTGAGCCATGCAAAATATGGCATGGCAAGTGATGCTGCAATCGTCACCAGATCTACCAGCCAGGCAATGCTGCCAGCATTCAGGCTGACAAGATAAGTGGCAATAACAATGATAATCCCTGTGAATATGTGACGCAACACAGGTTCTTTAATGCTGGTTTCTGGAAATAGCGTTTTAATAGAAAAAGACAGTGAGCGCGGATATGCGTCAAGCAGCGTGAACACCGTTGAAAACATGGCGATGACTGCGGTGGTCGCCACTAGAGGACGAGACCAGTCCCCAATCAATTCTGAGTACATGGATATAAATTGTCCCGCAAATTCGGCTGGCACATCTGATATGCCTTGCCCTTTGAACGGGATTGCACCAATTGCCACAAACAGACATGCAAGCACGGCAATAAGGATGTAACCTGAATTAAAATCAAACTTTGCATCCCGCAAAGTGATAGCATGACCACGCGCTCTGCCTTCTGCCTGCACCCATAAGGATTGCCACACTGCCACTTCAGAGGAGGCAGGCATCCAGCCCATGAGCGCAACAATAAATGGCATATTGCTTAGGTCGAACACTGAAATGGTATTATCCACTGCATCTACAGGTGCTTCATAATATATCAACCCAAAAATAACGGCAAACAAAGTGGTGATGCTCAGCACAACCATCAGATATTTACACACTGTTTCCAACCACTGATAACGCCCTATCAACAGGATGCTCCAGCATAACAGCAACAACCCACAAGCGATAACTGCCAGCGGAGTATCTGGAAACATGATGAATTTCAGCAATGCTGCCGTAACCAGGGAGACGACTGACATTGCGCCTATTGAGGTGAGTATGTTGACTCCCAGAAAAGACCATAAATAAAACCGTCCTAAGGCTTTATAGGCATCCAACAAATTTTTTCCTGTGCTGGATGCATATCGATGCGCATATTCATAAAATGGATATTTCATAAAATTGGCGAGCAATACGATGATAATCGCGCTCAACCCGTAATATACGCCTGCGCGCGTGCTTTGCACCAGATGCGACACACCCACAGCCGCGCTCGCCATTAAAATTCCAGGACCTAGTCTATTGAATACTTGTAAATACATGTAATCTTCATAAGTGAATGAAATGATTTCGTCACTTAAAAACTAGCGTCATTGTGAGCGAAGCGAAATATCTCTATCTGCGTTAGCTACAAAAGATTCTGTATTTTGCTTCAGAATGACTATTTATTTACAGTGCCAATTCTGTTTCACGCATTTGTAACTGAGACAATGTGGCAACATCTGTTCCAAGCGCTTGCGCATGTTGCTGTTTGAGTGACTGATTGAAAATCATGTCCTGAGCGGGGGAAGGGCGGGCATGTTCCTGCGCAATGTCAAATAACGTGGTGGCATTCGCTCCTGCTTCAATGGGAGGAAGCGTCATCACCAATTCTGCCAGCTTTTCTGAGATCACACTCATGGAAGGTGCTGAAAGTGGCGTTTCACTCTCATGTTTGAATTTGTTATGTTCATATTCAACAAGGCTCAGAAGCTCGCCCTTATCTGCATAGACTCCTTTCATATTCACAATTGCGTCTGCCATTTGTTCTTTCACCTGCTGTTGCTGATCCTGAGGAAAGAAATTGCTGAGCGCTGCCACATCATGCGCCACTTCATGGATGCGTTTTTCTGCTCCTGCAATCTGTGAAAATATTGCCTGCGCCATGTTGCTTTGCATGTCGGCAATCGCTTCCAGTCTTGCTTCTTCATCAAACCTTGGCTGACCACGATAATCCAGTTTTTCATTTACGCTGCGTTCCGCCAGATACATGGAAAGCTGATGCACCATTTCAGTTTCCTGCGTGGGAGTGAATATCATAGGAGCTTCATTGATGAATTTGGCTGCTGCTTCCGCCGCTGCCATGCTGTTGCCTTCTGATGCTGAACCATATTCCGTTTTCTTCACGAAGAACATTGCCACATCTCCTGTAATAGCAGAGATTTCAGCAATCCCCTGATAGGGGTCTGCATCATGCATAGAGGCTTTTAGGCCATATAAACTTGCACCCATCATAAAAGCGCTGGCAATCTTTTCAGGGTTTTCACGAAATTCTTCTACGGCACGTTTAATGGGGTTTTTCCCCCACTCGGTTTTTTCTTCCGTATGCTTTTCGTCCACCATTAACATCAGCCACCCTGCAATCGAAAGCGCTGCACGTTGAATATTTTCCATGCCGTGCTGCGTTTCTTCACCTTTGGATTGGTGCATCTGGATGCCACCTGCAACGGCCAATCCCAGCTGACCGATGATCCATGCGCCAGCACCCATTTTCACGGGGTTATCAATGAAATAACGCTCTGCCTTATCTACGATATTCTGAGAGCGTTTAACTTCTGGGTCTTTTAGCAGCACCTGATACGGGTCTTCTCCTGCATTGACAAATTCATTTATCTCATGTTGCAAATGTCCCAAATGGCGCACGCTGGCATCCTGTCCATATCGCAGGAAAATGGCAGATTGCACACCGCTCATCACCGAAGAAAAGGACTTGAAAAAGCCGACTGCCCCTGCATCATTGCTTTGTTGTGATGTATGTATGCCAGAAGCAAACATTGCCAGATCAGACAGGATATAAAACCCTGAGAGAATTTTAATTGGCTTATCAAATGTTTTTTGCGCGGCTGTTCCAATCGCTGCTACATTATGCTGCAATGCATCTCCCATCCTCGCCACGCCGCCCATCAGTCCTGTGCGCTCCACTGCATCATCTAATGTGGAATCTTTGCCAATATGACGGATTCTCAATGCATCATTGCCGTTAATGTCTTTATCAAAATAGGAGTCAAACCGTTTGCTGTCTAATCCGTTTTTTATATCTTTCAATGACTTATAATCTTCAAGAGTAGTGGCGCTCACTGTAGCCAGCCAGTCATTATCTCCCTGCACTTTCTCAAGAAGTGACAGTTTTTCTACGGCATGTTCAACCGAATCTATGCGCTGAATAGGAAGAACGACAGGTGACTTTGAGCCCATCTTACCCGTCTGCGCTATGGTTAAAAGACATTATGATCATCACTATATTATAAAGCATGATGGCAGTCAGACAAATGACATTTAGATGACGATTATGCTGCAAAAGCTTTTAGAAATACTTGCAAATGTTAACGCAATATGATTTTTAATGCATAAATAACATATAAAGATACATATTATGGTCACATTACCCCTGAAAAGACTGCCTATTTCTCACACATTGCCGTTGGATGTGGGGATGATTCATGTGGTGGGCATTGGCGGCATTGGTATGAGCGGTATCGCTGAAATTCTCCACAATCTGGGATATAAGGTGCAGGGTTCTGACGTGGCAGAAGGGCAGAATGTGGATCGTCTGCGCAAACTGGGTGTGACAGTGCATATTGGGCATAAGGCTGAAAATATTGAAGGTGTGTCGGTGGTGGTGGTCTCATCTGCCATTAAAAAAGGTAATCCTGAAGTATCTGCAGCGCGTGAAAAGCGCATACCCGTTGTGCGTCGTTCTGAAATGCTTTCGGAATTAATGCGCCTTAAAATGTCAGTCGCAATCGCGGGAACACACGGAAAAACAACCACGACTTCCATCACCGCTGCCTTGCTTGCGGCGGCGGACCTTGAACCAACGGTTATTAATGGTGGTATTATCAATGCATATGGCACTAATGTGCATCTGGGTGCTGGCAAATGGATGGTGGTTGAAGCGGATGAGTCTGACGGCACATTCACAAAACTTCCTGCAACCATTGCCGTCGTCACCAATATAGACCCTGAACATCTGGATTATTACGGTGATTTTGACGGGCTAAAACGTGCTTTCAAGCAGTTTTTGGAGAATATTCCGTTTTATGGCTTCTGTGTGATGTGTCTGGATCATCCCGTTGTGCAGGAACTGGTGGGACACATTAATGACCGCCGCATCATAACCTATGGTCTGTCTGCACAGGCAGATATTCGCGCAGTGAACGTGGTTGCAGATGGGGACGGGCAGCATTTTGATCTGCAGTTTAATGACACAGACGGCAAGGAAACGACGTTGCAGGGCTTCATGTTCCCAATGCATGGAAATCACAATTTATCCAATGCGCTGGCTGGCATCGCTGTGGCAAAGGAATTAGGCATTAAAGATGATGTTATTAAAAAAGGACTCTATGAATTTAGCGGAGTAAAACGCCGCTTCACACGTACGGGCTGCGTGAATGGTGTTACCATTATTGATGATTATGGTCATCACCCTGTTGAAATTGCAGCTACATTGAAAAGCGCCCGTCAGGCAGCTGGAAAGCATAATGTTATTGCAGTAATCCAGCCGCATCGCTTCACCCGCGTGCGGGATTTGTTCGCTGAATTCAGCTCCTGTGCCAATGAAGCAGATAAGGTTATTATTGCAGATATTTATCCTGCAGGGGAACAGCCTATTGAGGGCATCTCGCGTGATGAACTGATCAAAAGCATGATGCAACACGGGCATAAGGCAGTGTATGCGCTTGAATCTCAGGAAGCATTGCCGCAAATGGTGAAAGACCACGCCGAATCAGGTGATTATGTTATCTGTCTAGGTGCAGGGTCTATCTCTGCGTGGGCAAATGCGTTGCCAGAGCAGCTAATGCAGAATAATACAGAACAAAAAAGCGCCGTATCATAAAAATAGATTTGTCTTTACTCTAATTTTACTTAATAGCTTTAGGCTATGATATTAAGAGTAATATTTTAGATACAAGGAATCGTTATGAACGATGTATATTTAGAAACAATCCTGTTGATAGAACGCCTGCACCGCCGTTTTCTGGATGTGATTAAAGCGGAACTGGACAGGCTGAAGATTGAAGATCTGAACAATATTCAGACCCTGATATTATATAATATCGGCAAAGAAGAACTCACCATTGGTGAATTGACCAATCGCGGATATTATCTGGGATCAAATGTGTCCTATAATATCAAGAAAATGGTTGAAAACGAATATCTTGAGCAGGAACGCGCGGAGCATGACAAACGCTCGGTGAAAATTAAACTGTCAGATAAAGGGCTGGATATCTGCAGCAAAATTCATTCTTTATATGAACGTCATGTGGAAGAATTGAAGGAATCTGAAGAGTCTATGGAAAGCCTCGGGCGGGTGAACAGCTCACTCGAAGCACTTGAAAATTTCTGGTCTAAACAGTTGATGCAGTCTTATAAGCATTAAAAATCAATAGCCATCTAGCGCTTGTATGGATAAATCCAATCTGTTATTATACAGAAAATTTATTGAATACAGGAGCAACAATGCTAAAAACTACGCTTAAGAACTGGGTACGTACAACTTCACTTCTTGCCGCACTGGCAATTTCTGCGCCTTCTGAAGAAGCACATGCAGAACGCAAATTTATGACTTTTGGAACAGCAGGGGTCACAGGCGTATATTATCCTGTAGGCGGTACAATCTGCCGTTTGGTGAATCGCAAAGCAAAAGAGCATGGCATCCGCTGCACAGTGGAATCTACTGGCGGTTCTATTTATAATCTGAACGCGGTTCGCCAGGACGAGCTGGACGTTGCATTCGCACAATCTGACTGGCATTACAGCTCAGCCGCAGGTGAGGGCGTTTTTGCAGATCTAGGCGCAGATAAGGATTTGCGTTCTGTGTTCTCGCTGCATTCTGAGGCTTTAACGCTGGTGGCGCGTACGGATTCAGACATTACAAAACTGGACGATATTAAAGGAAAGCGCTTCAATATTGGTAATCCTGGTTCAGGAACACGCTCAACTGTGGAAGAATTGCTGAAAGCCAAAGGCTGGGGCAAGGACGTGTTTACATTAGCATCAGAATTTAAAGCGTCTGAGCAGGCACAGAAATTATGTGATAATCAGATTGATGCATTCGCATTTAACACAGGTCATCCAAATGGTTCCATTCAGGAAGTTACCTCAACCTGCGATGTGAAAATTGTTCCTGTGCAGGGTGATAGCGTTTCAGCTTTGGTAAACAAACACCCTTATTATGCAGATGCCACCATTCCTGGCGGCATGTATACAAACAACCCAGATGACATCCCGACTTATGGTGTGAAGGCTACGTTGGTCTCTTCTGCAAATGTGGATGACGAAATTGTGTATCAACTGGTAAAAGCAGTGTTTGAGAATTTTGACAATTTCAAAACAACACATCCAATTTTGTCTAACCTGAGCAAAGAATCTATGATAGCAGATGGTCTGACTGCGCCACTTCATGAAGGTGCAAAACGTTATTATATTGAAGCGGGCTTGATGGAAGCGGAATAATCCGCTATAACCCCTCTTACTTTTTGTTAATAACATAAGGCTAGTCTGTATATGGCGGAGCAAGGGTCCGAACTGGACGTTAATGATCTCATTATTGAAAATGATACGGGTGCGCGTAACCCCAAAGGGTTTGCTGGAACTTTATTAGTATGGGTGGCTATATCATGGTCACTTTTCCAGCTGTGGATTGCGTCTCCATTACAGTTTGAATTGGGAGTCTTCATTCTCAATGATACTGAAAGTCGCTCCATCCACCTTGCATTTGCAATGTTTCTGGCATTTACAGCCTACCCAACATTGCGAAACTCGCCGCGAAGCTACATCCCCGCTCAGGATTGGGTTATGGCGCTGGTGGCTGCATTCTGCTCTGCCTATCTTTATATTTATTATGAAGAATTAGCGCTTCGCCCTGGTTTGCCAACCGATCTGGATATTGCCGTATCTATTGTCGGTATCGTATTATTGCTGGAAGCAGCGCGTCGTTCGCTCGGCCTTCCATTGATGATCATGGGGGCAATATTTCTTGGATATACATTCTTTGGCTCAGCATCGTGGATGCCAGATCTTATCGCCCATAAAGGGCAATCCCTAAACAAAGTTGCAAACCATCAATGGCTATCCACTGAAGGTGTATTCGGCATTGCACTGGGTGTGTCATCTGGGTTTGTGTTCCTGTTTGTTTTGTTCGGTGCATTACTGGACAAAGCTGGTGCTGGAAATTATTTCATTAAAGTTGCATTCTCCCTGTTGGGGCATTTGCGCGGGGGGCCTGCAAAAGCTGCCGTATTATCTTCTGCCTTAACAGGATTTATTTCTGGTTCATCCATCGCAAATGTGGTGACAACGGGAACATTTACTGTGCCTTTGATGCGCAAGGTCGGCTTTACTGCTGAAAAAGCAGGTGCGGTGGAAGTGGCTGGTTCAGTAAATGGTCAGATTATGCCCCCCGTTATGGGTGCTGCAGCATTCATCATGGTGGAATATGTCGGTATTCCTTATAATGAAATTATCAAACATGCGTTTCTGCCTGCGGTTATTTCTTATATCGCACTGATTTATATGGTGCATCTTGAAGCGCTGAAAACAAATGTGAAAGCATTAGAAAAGCCAGTGCAACGCACACTGCCACAACGGCTAATCACCACGGGCATCACTATTACCAGTATCATTATTATGGTAGCAGTGCTTTATTACGCAATTGATTTTATTAAGGGTATTACAGGGGATTACACAATTTATGCCATCTCGGCGTTTATTTTGATTTCGTATATTGCTCTGATTAAATATGAAGCAAACTATCCTGATTTAGAACCTGAAGACCCTGACGCACCTATTTATAAACTGCCAGAAACAGCACCGACGGTGAAAACAGGTCTGCATTATATTCTGCCAGTAGTGGTGCTTGTATGGGCGCTTATGGTGGAACGTTTATCACCTGGACTTTCAGCCTTCTGGGCGTGCGTTGTAATGATGTTCATATTGCTGACTCAAAATGCAATATTCACCTTCTTCAGAAAAAGCGGGTCTATGTCTGGTGCATTTAAAGCCGGATTTGAAGACCTGAAAGCAGGACTTATTGCTGGTGCAAGAAATATGATTGGCATCGGTGTTGCTACAGCAGCTGCGGGTATTATTGTTGGTACGGTATCCTTAACAGGCATTGGAAATGTGATGACAGACCTGGTGGAAGTGCTTTCAGGAGGGTCTTTATTGTTAATCCTGGTATTCACTGCAATTATCAGCCTGATTCTGGGAATGGGCTTGCCAACCACTGCAAACTATATCGTGGTAGCATCCATCATGGCAGGTGTTGTGATGGAGCTTGGAAAGCAGCATGGGCTAATTGTACCTGCCATTGCCATACATATGTTCGTGTTTTATTTTGGCATTATGGCAGACGTTACGCCGCCAGTGGGGCTTGCATCCTTTGCGGCTGCGGCTATTTCCAAGGGTGACCCTATCAAGACAGGTTTTCAGGCGTTTATCTATTCCACTCGAACAGCAATATTGCCATTTTTCTTTATATTCAACAATGAGTTGCTATTGATTGGGATTGACGGGTTCTTGCACGGTCTTTTTGTGTTTATCTATGCATCCATAGGGTTATTGTTGTTTTCTGCGGGAACGCAGGGATATTTCCTGACAAACAGCAAATTATATGAAAGTGCCATTTTGATGCTTATTGCAGTGATGATTTTCATTCCTGGGCGATTCCTGACTCTGGTCTATCCTGAATATAAAAAACAACCTGGCGCGATGTTTGAGCAATCACTGGAAGTGGCAAAAGCTGGTGACGAAGTGCGCCTATATGTGTTGGGTGAAACAGATTTAGGTGATCCACGTTATTATTATACGGATATTGTTGTGCCTGAGAAAGAAGAGGGCAAAACCGTTCTTGAAACACTTGGTTTTGAGGTCTCTGTTGGCAAAGGCAAAACGGTTATTGAAAACAAGGCATTTGGCAGCCCGTCGGCAGAGATGGAACTGGATTTTTACGAAGAAATTGAAACAGTATTGATGCCAGCAAAGCAGCCGACAAAATACGTTGTTTTCATAGTAGCTTTTGCATTGCTGTTAGTGGTTTACTTCAGTCAGCGCTCGCGCCGCACAAAAATTTATGATATGGACGCTTAATCAAAGAGAGATTCACTATGTATAAGAATATATTATTCCCTGTAGATGTTACTGAAAAAAGTTCGTGGAAGATCGCACTTCCCGTGGTGCTGGAATTGGCAGAGGCATTTAAACCAAAACTTCATATCATGACCGTGGTTCCAGAATATGGCATGAGCATTGTGTCACAGTTTTTTCCAGAAAAAGCAGAAAATACGTTGATTAAAGGCGCGACTGAGGCATTACATAAATTCACCCAAGAAAATATCCCTGAGCATATTTCAAAACGCCATGTGATTACGCAGGGCACGGTATATGAAGCGATTATTGAAACAGCAGATCATGTGAATGCAGATCTGATTGTTATGGCAGCACACAGACCCGAACTGAAAGACTATCTTTTAGGACCAAATGCCGCACGTGTTGTGCGGCATTCGTCCCGTTCAGTGCTTGTGGTGCGTGATGATTAATTCAGGTTGCGCTGCTTCCCGAAGAAGACTCCGCCGCCATATGAATTATCATTGCGTTCAAAATTAAAGTTTCCGCCAATTTCGGATGCATCCGTGCCGAACACAGCACCATTTACTGTTCCGCTCGTAAGTGGCACACCGCCATTTTCAACCAGACTTCCGTTAAATGTTGCATCACCTGTTCCTTCTACGCCCATAATAGCGTCCAATTGCAGATTAACGTTTTCCGTCGGGAAGTTCAGGTCAAGCCTTGATACTTCGGTATTGAGTGTAGTACCGCCACCGCCATCTGTGAAGGTCAGGTCTGCTGCAACACTGCCAACCATATTTTTTGGCATACCTGAAGTATTGACCATTTGACCGTAGGCTTCACCTTTATAAGTACCTGTTTTTCCTATCAACCCTATCTGAGTTCCCAGATTCTGGGTTACATCTCCCACAACATATGGAACCATATTTGCATAATCATTGCCGAACTCGGTGCCAGTGCGGTTGTTAAGATTCCCTGCCCAGACGCCCCATGTCACAAACTTACAATCATCACATTTATAGTCTGCGCCTGCTGTAATATTGCCCTGTGCGTTATTTATCAGATTGCCGCTTACAATAAATGCTTTGCTGGCTTCAGGCCCAGTATAGGCTTGTTCAAAAATATGCTCAACCTGATTCTGCTGCGCTGCATACATTTTATTATTTAAATATGTTCCGTTAGAAAAATCAGCGTTTACTGCATGAACATTGTAGGTTTCATCCTCATATTCCACTCTGATATTGCCGTTCATCGTACCGTTATTATTTACGGAAATGCTCACGTCGTTTATGTTTGTATTATGATAGATATCTGCCTTATGAGTGACACCTTCTGAACGTAGAATCGTGCCGGCTGCAAACCCTTTTTTAGTAATCGCTGTGGCAGGCACTCCCAATGAAGTGGCATAAGCATAATTTTCGTCAATTGTATCTCTTAATATCAGTGGGCTAACCCCTTTATTGGTTATAGTGGTAGCAGTTGATGCAAAGTCGGCCTCTGCATCCCATGTTGCATTTGCATTATCCTGAAATGTTTTAAAATCCAGTGCAAAACCTTCTACAGGATTTCCATCTTTCCCAAAAAATGCTTTATTGTTCAAAGCTGCATATTGAGTATTTAATGGGTTGATTGTAGTTGCAGTCGATAATGGTGAGGTATATTTAAAACGCTGTAGCTTTTCGTCTTTTACTTTACCAAAAACAACATGCGTATTACTATTCGTTGTGCCGTCTTCAAGCCATCCAACATACCCACCAAAACTGTTTCCTACATTGCCGCTTCTATCGTTCCAGTCTACATGCAATGTGTCCAAATTGTGATTCAACCCGCCAAAATGTGGAGTTTCCTCAGCAACGCCTAATACAGAACGGTATGTTAGCACCCCATTTGAATGTAACGCAGCATTTGTATTTGTCATTGAGTGGTTGACTGAGTTGGTAATGGCATCTGCCATATCAGCCGCCGCAATTTCATGTCCTAAAATGAAATTTGTCTGAATATTATTATCTGTCTCATCTTTTGTTTTGATAATTTTCATGCCCCCCATAGGTGAGACGGTCTGCGAATAAATACGATTTGAGATATTACCGTTTTCTTCGTAATCATAGGTAGATCCATTAGTAATATTTCTAGGGATGACAACCGTGCTTACGCCTGACCCTCCATCCTGCAAGGTCAGTGTAATAGTGTCTGCGGTTGCGGAGGCAACGCTGACCTGCTCAGTTTCTAAAATCACATCAAATGTTGTGCCATCATTATTTTTATCCAGCTTCCAGAACCCCCCTGTTAAATATTCCACTGGTGGTGATGCTGGAGGAGTATTGGTTTGATCGTTGTTTGTTTGAGCATTATTTGTTGTATTGCCAACTGGATTGGGAGTATTTCCAACAGCAGCGTTTACAACACGTGGTTTATTATCAGGTTTTGGCAATGGAGCGGCAAGTCCATCATCCACTGATGTGATATTCTGAGCGACAGGTGACTTAGCCTCAACGGGTTTATTGCCACTTTGTCCTGGTAGCGGATTGTTGGTTAAAGACTGCAACAGCCCAGCATCCTGATCAGCGCGGTTAATGCGGTCTGTCAAACGTTGTTGTGCAACATTGTCTCCCATTACAGATGTCATATCCATAGTTTCCGTGACAGGAATATTATCACCTACCATGATAATAGGTTTTGGTGTTGGTACATTGGTTTTTGGCCGTTTTACCGTTGTTGGTGTGTTTGGTGACGGTGCGCCATTATCTGACATTTGTTTGAATGCTGGCGTTTGTTGCATCATGCCATCCACGTCTGATGGGGCAGGGGGTGCAACAACACCACCGCCCTGACCAGCATTATGCATGAAATTGTTAAGTTGTTGATTGATAAGATTTGTTGGTAGCGGCACAGGCGGCATATTGGCATCATTCAGAGTAAAACCCGTGCCATATTCTGTAGTAATTTCTGTTTGCCCTGCCAGATTCGTCATGCTCATCTGGTCGCCATATAAAAATACGGCATCTGTCTGTCCTTCAGCGTTGATACTGGTATCCACAATACCACCGCGAATCCCGATAGTGGCGACGGGTGTTTTAATATTAACAGATTTTTTCTTGGAAAGCGCACCGCCAATGAAGCGAAATGCGCCTTTGACGGATTTAATGCCCATCTCATCATTGTCTGATCCGTTATAGACATATTTGTCTATCTTGATTTCCGAATTTTCGTTGATAGTAATAGTCGAGCGGTCTTTGAACACAAGCTGCGCTTTGCCATTTCCGTCCGTTTTCACTGTGTCATCCTGAAAAATATCATCACCCAGAGAGACTTTGCGTTCCTTGCCTTCTGCGCTTAACACTCTGACAGAATCATCCGCCGCGCCGACCACACCAATTTTAATGGCAGAAAGGGCGGTGGTGGACATGAGCGCCATGCATGAGAATGTTAAAATAGTTAAAGCGGGGCGAGATTGAGACATAATAATAACCTGATATTTAATGTGGATATGCGCAGAGGAGGGGTGACCTATAGTTTGTGCAAATAACGTTTCGCGCGGGATTTGCTTTCTTCGGATGCCTTATCATCCTGCATGACAAGAGATAAATGTTTATTGGCAACATCATATGAATTCAGCAGATAATATAATACGCCGACTTCAACGCGGATGTTGGAAAGGTCGGGGTTGAACATGAGCAGCCGTTCCAGAGGTGGGATAGCAGATTCATAATCGCCAATTTTAACGGCTGCTTCTGAATATTTCAGCGCTGCCTGAACGTCGGACGGGTTTTTGTAACTTTCTTCAAACGCCTGTTGAAATTCTTCGTGGTTATTTGCCATTGCAGCGTTGCATAGCATAAGCACGCAGAAAGTGAATAATGCGTAGCACGCAATGCGCAGAATGTGGGTGTGAAGTGATTCTTTTTGTGCTGATTGTGTCATAGTACATTTCTCCATGACACCAATATACTAGTTAAAAGTTAACAATTCCTAATTATATAAAATGCAATATTAATTTATGTTGATGGGGTTATTCTTTTGGAGCGTTTTTAACAGCGGCTTGAAATGCCTCAACGCAAGGAGTGTTTAACTTTTTGAATGGTTCAACACCTTTTAAAGCCTCAATGTCTTCACTTGTAGCAACAAAATCAGAACCTTCAAACTGTGAAAATAGTGTATTATATGTTTGTTGATCAAGTGCATCTTCTGGCGGCACTACACACGTCATAGTAAACATTGAAACAGGAAAACTAAATATTGGGTCTTCGGTTTGGTCGCGTAGATTAAAAGAAACATCGTTTTCGTTAAGAACTTTGAGCAACTTTGCTGTTCTTAAAATACTTTCCTTACTAGTATTATCTTTTGGATATATGTTATGTTTTAGCCATCCATCATTGATAGATACTTTCACACCATTCTTTAGAAGCCAGTCTATCACTACAAAATATGCATCAGATGGTTTTGGAGTAACGGTGTAATCTATTAAATCATCATTTTGTAATGCAATTTGAAGGGCTACTTCAAAAGGGGTAAGCTTCTGTTTTGGATGTTTAACATTTAAATCCATGCCAGCATCACGCATTTTTTCCAGTTTAGAAATATCCGCTTCAAACACTGCAATATGCACATTATAAGATGCAAAATCTTCATGAAACATCGCTAGGTCATACTTTCTTTGAAGTGCTGCCAGCTTGGCTTCTCCCTCGCGCTTTGCTTTACCAGAACCAAGGGCGAAGGCAATAAATATCAGCCCCACAAAGAGGATTGCTGAAGCGATAGACTTAACTAATTTTCCCATGACACTGCTTATATTTCTTGCCAGAACCGCATGGGCAAGGCTCGTTTCTGCCTACGCGACCCCATGTGTTTGGAGCGGCGGGGTCGCGGTCTTCTGGGCGGACTCGGTTTAGGGCGAAGGTTTGTGCGCTGTCATTTGGGTCTGGTTGCACGGCGGGGTCTATTCTGCCTTCCTGCATCCGCTGTTCACGCTCTATTGCTTCAATCGCTTCAGGTGGCATTTCCATGCGAATCTGCAGATGGGCGAGGCGGGTGATCACCACTTCACGCAAATGATTGAGCATATGCTCAAACAAGGTAAATGCTTCCTGCTTATATTCATTAAGAGGGTCTTTCTGCCCATATGCACGCAAGCCAATGCCTGATCGCAGATGATCGAGTGAGAGCAAATGATCCTTCCACAACTGATCAAGTGATTCCAGCAAAATGCGCTTCTCAGCAATGCGCATAATTTCTTCACCGTAGGCTTCCAGTTTTTGCTGATGCTGCGCAGCCGTGGCTTCAGCTAAACGTTCCAGCATTTCTTCTGTGCCGATGCCGTCTTCCTGCGCCCAGTCTTTCACTGGCAATTCCAGTCCATACACACGGTAGATCTCTTTATACAACCCATCCAGGTCCCACTGATCTGCATAGGATTTTGCGCTCATATGGTCATTAATGATGGTTTCGTTCACATCTTCGCGCATTTCTTCCACGCTGTCAGACACGTCATTAGTGTCCATCAATTCCAGTCGCTGTTCGTAAATCACTTTGCGCTGGTCATTCATGACATCATCAAATTTGAGGATGTTTTTGCGAATGTCAAAGTTGCGGCCTTCCACCTTGCCCTGCGCACGTTCCAGCGCCTTGTTCATCCAAGGATGCGTAATCGCTTCGCCTTCTTTCAGACCGAATTTCTGCAACATGCCATCAATGCGCTCTGAACCGAAAATGCGCATCAGATCATCTTCCAAGGAGATGAAGAAGCTCGATGCACCAGGGTCCCCCTGACGACCTGAACGTCCGCGCAACTGATTGTCAATACGGCGGGATTCATGACGTTCCGTGCCGATGACATATAGCCCGCCAGCCTCAAGCACAATCTGTTTGTCACGCTCAATCTGCGCTTTGAGTTCTTTAACTTTGTTGTCAAATGCATCACCTTCCAGCCCAGCAGCTTCACGCTCAATCAGCATTTCGAGGTTTCCACCCAGCTTAATATCCGTTCCGCGCCCCGCCATGTTGGTGGCAATCGTCACTGCTGCAGGGCGACCCGCCTGTGCCACAATAAAGGCTTCCTGCTCGTGGTGGCGCGCATTTAATACGTGATGTGGAATCTTCGCCTTTTTGAGCGCTTTTGACAATGTTTCGGAACGTTCAATGCTCACCGTGCCCACCAGAACAGGCTGTTTGCGTTCATAACATTCTTTCACCAGCTCTACTACGGCGAGGTCTTTTTCTTCCTTTGTGCGGTAAATTTCGTCATCATAATCTTTACGGGCAACAGGCAGGTTGGTTGGGATTTCCACCACTTCCAGTCCATAAATATCGTTAAATTCATCCGCTTCGGTCATCGCCGTGCCTGTCATCCCTGCAAGTTTCGGATAGGTTCTGAAATAATTCTGGAAAGTGATGCTGGCAAGCGTCTGGTTTTCATTCTGAATGTTCACGCCTTCTTTGGCTTCAATCGCCTGATGCAGCCCTTCGGACAATCTGCGACCTTCCATCATGCGGCCTGTAAATTCATCAATCAGAATCACCTGACCGTCTTTGACGATATAATCATTTTCCGCAACAAACATTTTGTGCGCACGCAATGCCTGATTGACGTGATGCACCAGCGACACATTATCAATGTCATACATGGTGGCGTTTTCTTCCATCAGGCCATTATCTTTAAGCAGCTGTTCCATAAACGCCGTGCCATCGTCATTCAGCGTAACGTTCTTGGCTTTTTCATCAATTTCATAATGATCTTCGCTTAATTGCGGAATTAACTCATTAATCTGAATATAGAGCGCAGAATTATCTTCTGTTGGACCAGAGATAATGAGCGGCGTGCGCGCTTCATCAATTAAAATAGAATCCACTTCATCAATCACTGCAAAATTGAATGTTCGCTGCACCATGTGGTCACGCGAAAATTTCATGTTATCGCGCAGATAATCAAAGCCATATTCGTTGTTTGTACCATAGGTAATATCTGCAGCATATGCCTGCTGGCGCTCATATTCATTCTGGTTATGCATAATCACGCCAACGCTTAAGCCGAGGAAGTGATAAAGCTCGCCCATCCATTCTGCATCACGTTCTGCGAGATAGTCATTCACGGTGACCACATGCACACCTTTGCCTTCCAGCGCGTTGAGATATACCGCTAAGGTTGCTACCAGTGTTTTCCCTTCACCTGTTTTCATTTCGGCAATGCGCCCCTCATGCAGCACCATGCCGCCAATGAGCTGCACATCATAATGACGCATACCCATAACGCGGGTTGCTGCTTCGCGCACGGTGGCGAAGGCTTCTACCAGTATACTATCCAGCGTTTCCCCTTCATTCAGGCGTTTGCGGAACTCTCCCGTCTTGCCCTGCAATTCCATGTCACTCATGCTGGAATATTCATCCGCAAGGGCATTAATTGCTTCCACATTTCTGCGATAGTTCTTTAACAAACGGTCATTTGCTGAACCGAAAATCTTTTTTGCTATATTCATTACCATGCCATCATATGTAATGCGAAAGCGTGGCAAGGTCTATAGTCATTTCAAAATAATATGACTTGTCAGCTTATTTTAACTCAGGGCAATATTTAATGTGTGTATTAAACGCAAAAAAGGCTGCGCCAGAATATGCGCAGCCTTTTTTGTGCTGAACTAATCCATTAAGCAAAAATGAAATCGTTAGCTGAAATATCTGCAGAAACGTCACCTTCTATGATAAGCTCAAAACCCGTCTGATCATTGATAATTCGGGTCTGGAAATTTTCAATATCGTCAAAGACCCGAACTTCATTTGCTTGAGTGTAACTATTATAGCTGAATGCGGTGAAACCAAGAGCAGATACGTCAATTTTATCCACATAAATCTCATAATCAGTGATGATGTCAATTCCAGTATTTTCATGGCTATCATTAATTGAATAAAACGCAAATATATCCATCTCATCAGCGCCACCAGTCAACGTATCCTCGCCTACGCCACCATTTAATGTATCTTCGCCTAAACCGCCGTAAATATCATCATTTCCTGCACCACCGTGAAGCACGTCATTACCACCGAAAAAGCTATGACTTCCGTAGATAACATCATCTCCGTTTTGTCCGTAAATAGTGTCATTTCCATTATTGCCGTAAAGTGAGTCATTTCCTGCACGTCCTAAAATAAGGTCGTTTCCATCTCCGCCAACAATTTCATTATCAACGTTATCACCTTTTAGCTGGTCATTATTGTTGCCACCGCTGAATATTTCGATGTCAGTGAAAACATCACCCAATGCAGCACCTTTATTTTCAGTCTGGTTAAGCAAGTCAATTTTAATATATTCATCAACATCGAGATAGTTTAAGAGATCTCTGCCGTTGCCACCGTCAAGCCGATCAAAGCCTGCGCTTGCGAAGAATGTATCATTGCCGCCAGCGCCAAAAATAACATCATCAAATTCCGTGCCAGCAAAAGACTCGTCTGCGTCTGTGCCTTCAATTGAATCGCCCAAGCCTGCATTCGGGTCAACATAGAACAGGAAATCTTCTGCGCTGAAATCTTCTGGTGCTACATTATCCAGGAATATTTGCTGTCCTTCAGGAAGACCAATGCGCATTGGATCAGGTCCGAAAGATTCAAATACTAACCCTTCAAAGCCTCCGTTATAATTAATGAACGCAGTCAGGTCGATAATGTTAGTGCCTTTGTCAAAGTCACTGATAAAATCTGTTGTTCCTGCATCCAGTCCAATAACAAATATATCATTACCGTCACCACCAATAAACGTGTTATTGCCACGTCCACCATCTATGGTGTCATCGCCTGCACCACCTCTCATAAAGTCGTTGCCACCCTGACCATATATTCTGTCATTGCCATCAGACCCTTCAAGCGTATCTTCACCACCGCGACCAAGCAAAATATCGTCACCTGCATTGCCGACAACACTATTATCTGCATTATCGCCTTTGATAGTATCGTTAAATTCAGTACCGGCTACATTTTCCACGTTGATTATGGAGTTATTTAATGCTGCACCTTTATTTTTGGTTGGGTTGGCAAGGTCAATATCTGCCCCTTGAGTTGCTGCTGAAAAGTCAACTAAGTCTCTACCTTCGCCGCCATCAATAGTGTTGCTACCCTGAACATCCGTGAATACATCATCTCCAGTGCCGCCATTGAGCACATCATCACCCATTAATCCGTTAATGGTATCGTTGCCTGCATTGCCGTTAAGTGTATCGTTTAATTCATCTCCAATAATAACTTCGCTTGCATCTGTTCCATCAAACAAAACTGGCGTTGGTCCAAATGCAGACAAATCAATCTCTGCTACATATAAATCCTGCGCATTATTATCATCATTTTCAACGAGTGAGGACTTTGTGGAGAATAACAACTTTGTACCATCTGAAGAGAGCCTGAAGTCAATATCTACACCAAACTCAAATTCTGTTCCATCAGTATCCGTCAACCGCACAATTTTACCAGACTCAATGTCCTTCATGAAAAGGTCACCTGCAAGATTATTATCGCCTTCTACCAGATTCGATGCGTCACTTCTGAAAATAACTTTTGAACTATCCGCGGTGAAATAAGTGTTCAATTGATTAGTGTCATTCCAGTTAAAATGTCTTATGTAAGACCTTCCATTTCCCTGTTCACCATTCTCAGATTCGCTAAGGCGTGTAGTCTCATTAGTTTCAAGATTTTTTATAAATACGTCTTCAAAGTCATTTGTATCATTATCAGTAAGGTCTGAGGCAGTTGAAGAAAATAACACATATTTACCATCCGGAGAGAAAACTGCTGGAAGATGTCCTAAATTTTCAGTGTCATTACCCTCTGAGTCTGTAAGTATTCTAGTCACCTTACCAGTGCGAATATCTTTTACATATAGGTTCGTTGATGGGACTGAATCTTTACCAGATATAAGATTCGTTGCTGAACTTAAAAATGCTACCTTCTCACCATCTGCTGAGAATGAGATGTTTGAGTTGGATGATGATCTATCTGCCGCTACACCAGAATCACTATTACTGATTAAGGTAATATTTTTGCTGTCAGGATTGAATAAATACATATCCGTGAAATTGTTAGTGTCATCATTTGTTAATTGCCAGGGGGAAGAAAATAAAAGATCACCATTTGAAGAAGTGAAATAAACACGGTTTGCCATGGTAAAGTCATTGCCAAATGCATCAATATCCAACTGAGTAGTTAAAGGTTCATCCGCATCGAAATTTACTTGAAAAATGTCATATTCAGAACTGATTGTATCGTAAGCAGAAAAAGTCAGATTTGTTTGATTTACAGGAAATGAGGGCAGAGCCTTGGAAATGTGCTGCTCAGAATCTACGCCGTTGCTTGCAATAAAATTTTCACCTGAAATCAGATCCTTTACTACAATCTCATTTGGAGTTGAACGACTATCATATTCAAATGCTAATTTATTACCATCCTGTGAGAAAATAGCGCGCAATATTCTGCTATAATCGCTATCTTCTTCGTATGGTGTACCATCACTATTTGTTTCAATTCTGGTTAATTCACCATTTTCAATATTTTTAACATAAAATTCGCTCCTTCCATAACTTGTCTGATTAAAAAGAGTAGGTGATGTTTGAAATATAACCTTTTCACCATTAGGAGAAAAACCAACCTCCTTAAAGCTTGACGAGCGGGATGAAATCCCTTCGGATGTTTCACTGACACGTTGAAAAGAAGATACTAAAGACATAAAAAAAACCGTTATTTTAATGAACAAAAATTTATGTTTTGAATTAGTAATCTATAACTATATGAAAATCAAGGTATATTTATTTATGATTAATAACTGTATAAGATGTATAACGTAACGCTTTATATTGCGGTGCATTATTACGTATTAAATTGAATAACTAAGATAATTTAATATCTGTCATATTGTGTGAGAGTAGTTTGCATGTGTCGCTTAACTACATGCCAAAAAAAAGGACGCGTATCAATACGCGCCCTTTTTAAAAATTAAATGAAGTTTATACAGTTGTTTTTAGTTCTACATCAACGTTATTGCGCGTTGCGTTTGAGTATGGGCAGACTATATGAGCTTTTTCAACCAGTGAATCCAGCGTTTCTTTTTCATACCTGCTGCTGAACCTGCCAACATTATCTGAATACCCATCAAAAGTTTCTGTAGTACGTTGAAAATTGGCAGCAAATGACATGAATACATCCTCTAAATTATGAACAAAAAGTTATTTATGCGGAATCAATAATATATAAATATGATAAAATCAATATATTTTTATCATTTATTAATTATGTTAAAGCGTTAATTAAATAATCTTATGCAGACTCTATGTTTGCGATAGTTTACATTTGAAACAGCTAAAATAGTTTTATTTTTCAGACACTTTTTTCTTGTAGGAACTTTGTTGATATGCATTAAGAAAGATGACATTAACTTAATAAAGGAGAGTGTTATGTCATCTGAATTACTTTTAAACATCCACGAAAATTCTTTTGGGACAGCTAAATACAGTATTTTTATTTTTGGTGATGCTGGAGAGAATGTCTCTTTGCAAAATAATAACGGATATTCTGATAACGTAATTTTAAATGCAGATGGGTTTGCTTCTGTAGTCGTTCCCAATACGGAAGATATGTCTGGTACTGGAATTAATAATCAGGGCATCACCATTTCCTCTGATAGTGAAATTTCAGCTTATCTGTCTAGCAGAGAAAGCGCGTCCACTGATCTATCTATTATATTTGATAAAGAATCACTTGGCACAAAATATCTTCTGGCATCAAATGACGGAACGTTGTTTGACGGGGGGCAATTTTCTGCACAGGCAACTGAAGATAATACTACTCTGACTATCACATTTCCAAATGGTGACGTGATTACAAAAATTCTGGATGATGGGGAATCATTCAAATATTCTACAAAAACGGGTGACCCCGATACAACATTCAGTGGCAATGTGGATCTGACAGGAACTATCATTGAGTCATCTTCACCAGTCGCGGTGTTTAGTGGTCACGGCTGCACTAATGTTGGAATAGGTTTTTGTGATCATATTATTGAACAGATGCCTGCCGTTGAAAATCTTTCAACAGAATATGTTGTAGGTGAATCTTTTAGCCCGAGCGGTTTGGGAAATAATCTGATTCGTGTAGTCGCTGGAGAAGATGCAACTGATATTACTATTGATGGAGTGGTTGTAGCTACGCTGGATGCAGGGCAATTTCATGAGTTTACATTATCTGAAAATGCAGAGATTATTAACAGCTCTAAACCCACACTAGTCGCACAGTATCTGCAAGGGGCAACGACTGCAGGAGAAGGTGACCCTGCAATGATGTTTGTGCCAGGAAAGGATGCGTGGCTATCTTCCTACAGGCTTGCAACCCCTGTAGATGCTGATGCATTTGAAACCAATCTTCTTAATATTATCATTCCAACGGCTGCGCTGCCAACATTGCAAATCAATGGTGTGGATGTAGATGACACCTTGTTCACGCCTGTTGATGGTTCGGATTTAAGTGTCGGTAACGTGCCAATCGATCCAGGTATTGTAGAAATTGATGCTAGCGAAAACTTCCAGACTTCTATTTTCGGATTTGACAGTTTTGATTCTTACCTGACCTTTGGTGCAGCGACATTTGCAGGAGGAGTGTCCAATGTGCCGCCTGTTGCAGTGGATGATATGGGGGCAGATTTTACTACGGACGAAGCAACAACGCTGTTGACTCCATCTATTCTTGCAAATGACAGTGATGCGAATGCAGATGATACAATCAGCATTGTTGAAATTAACGGTGCGTCTGCTAATTTTGACATGGACATTAATCTGCCATCTGGCGCGATTTTGAATGTGGGTGAAGATGGTGAGCTGGGCTATGTGCCAAACGGCGCATTTGACACGCTGGAAGCAGGCGAAACTGCAACAGACAGCTTCACATATACTATTTCTGATGGCGAGGAAATAGACACTGCTACAGTCACTTTCACTATTAACGGCATTTCTGAGGATGACACAACGCCCCCTCCTGTGGATGGAGCGATTAACGGCACAGAAGGAGATGACGTGCTGAAAGGCGATAATAATCCAAATGAAATTAATGGTTTTGGCGGTGACGATGTGATTATCGGACGGCACGCAGAGGACACTATTAATGGCGGTGACGGGGATGACTTTATCGCAGGTCAGGCATCTGGTGATATTCTGACAGGTGGAGAAGGCAATGATGTATTTATCTATCGTCTGGAAAAAGACAGTCGTGAATCCACTGGCGTAGATAAAATCACTGATTTTACACAGGGCGAAGACAAAATTGATCTTGCTGCATTAGGGGTTAGTAGCCTGTCTATGCTGGATATTGAATCTGATGGAACAGATACTATTATTATGTTCGGTCAGTTTAAATTATGTCTCTCAGGTGATTATACATTAACAGATGATGATTTCATTTTTGGCATGAGTGATGCGATAAACGGCACAGACGGCAACGACATTCTGAAAGGTGATAATGAGCCGAATGAAATGAACGGCTTTGGTGGTGATGATGTGATTATCGGCCGTTTGGGAGAAGACACAATTGATGGCGGTGACGGGGATGACCTGATTGCTGGTCAGGCATCTGGTGATATTCTGACAGGCGGTGCGGGAATGGATGTGTTTGCTTATTCCAACATCAAGGATTCGCGTGAATCCACTGGCGTGGACAAAATTACTGACTTCATGCAGGGGGAAGACAAAATTGACCTTTCTGCACTGGGTGTCACCAGCCTGTCTGACCTGACAGTTCAGACGGATGGCAGTGAAACCAACATAATTTTTGGTGATTTCAAACTTTGCCTGAATGGTGATTTTGAAATGACTGAAGATGATTTTATCTTCGGGGATGCACCATTTCTTGCCTTGAATGGCACAAATGGCAATGACACGTTGAAGGGTGGCAATGACGCTGAACTCATCAGTGGTTTTGAAGGAGACGATCAGCTTTATGGACGCAACGGCAGTGACACACTGCTCGGAGGTGAAGGAAATGATCTTCTTGCAGGGCAAAATGGTGAAGATGTTCTGGTTGGCGGTCTTGGTATGGATACGCTGATAGGTGGCGCGAAAGCAGATATATTCAAATATATGTCCACTGCAGAAAGCCAGCTTTCAACAAACATGGTTGACCTTATCAGTGACTTTGAAATCGGCACAGACACAGTAGATGTATCCATGATTGGCATTATGATGCTGACCACAGATGCTGTTTCTGGCGCGGATGCGCTTCGTCTGGAATATGACGCGGTGGAGAATGTCACATTAGCGATTAGTGACGGGGCTGATTTTGCAGTAAAATTCAGCGGAGATGTGTCTGGCACATTGAGTGATAGCGATTTTGCATTTGCGGCGTAATTTCTAAGCATTAAAAAAGGGCGCGTAATAATGTACGCGCCCTTTTTTTTTGCAGATAGATCTGGCTTTACACGCTGGTGTTCAGCGTCACATCCACATTGTTGCGAGTCGCATTCGAATATGGGCAAACAACATGCGCTTTTTCGACCAGTGAATCCAGCGTTTCTTTTTCCATACCTGCTGCATGAATGGTCAGAGCCACTTTGAGCGCAAAGCCAGTTGCAATTTTTCCAATGCTCACTTCACCCGTTACAGAGGTGTCTTCAGGGAGAGTTTCTTTCTCCTTTCCTGCCACATGTTTAAGAGCGCCCAGAAAACATGCACTATAGCCTGCTGCAAACAGCTGCTCAGGGTTTGTGCCTTTGCCGTCATCTCCGCCCAGCCCTTTTGGCGTGGAAAGATCAACTGACAGGCGACCATCATCAGACTTTGCATGTCCTGCACGTCCGCCCTGTGCGGTTGCTTTGGCGGTATATAAAATTGGTTCTGGTTTATCCATGTTCAAACTCCTTGTTTCATCTGATTCATACCGTAATTCGTATGATATAAATTAGATATAAGGGAGTTTAGTCACCTTTTGCGATGGGGAGAACAGACTGAAGGTTCTGACCACTATCTTCACTGGTTACAGGCGTTTTGCGAGGGCGACCACGGCGTTTTTTTGGCGCTTCAGAAGTTTCTTTCGGTTCATCTGAAATCGTTTCTTCTATTTCTTTGGCAGCTACTTCAATTTCTTTTTGCGTGTCCGTTTTTGCATCATCATCTTTTTTGTTTATAGAGGTGCGAGGCTTGCGCGCAATGCGTTTGCGCTGCGGTTTTTTTTCTGATGGTTCTGAATCCGCTTCTGTGTCCTGCACATCGTTATCGTCTGAATCATCTGCATCATCTGAATGTTGCCTGTCCTGCTGCTGACCTGATTTTTCTTCATCACGTTTGCGCTGCTGCTCTTCCGCCAGATTGATAATGCGGGTATAATGATCTGCATGTTGCATGTAATATTCTGCTTCCACGCGATCACCCGCCTGACGGGCATTTTTTGCCAGATCGTTATATTTGGTCTGCTGGTTTTGTGCATGACGTTTTTGCTGCGGTGACACATTGTCGTTTTCACCATTATAGCTGCGTCCCTGATGCTGGTTGCGTCCACCTTTATAGTTTCGGTTATTTTTATTGTTATAATTCTTACGATTATTATTTTGACGCATCGAGTATCAGTTCCTTTTTTTCACATCAGTTTGCTAACTTAAATGCCAAAATACGAATAATGCCGCCGAGATCACGCCAGTGTTTTTCAAAGTGAAAACCCTGATTTTCTGCAAGCGCAACCACCTGATCATGCTGCCCGTGACCAATTTCACAAACAAACCATCCATCTGGTTTGAGAATGTTCTGGCATATCGTAAATAGCTGTTTATAAGCATCCAGTCCTGATTTGCCACCGTCAAGTGCCGCTTTGGGGTCATATATCTTCACGTCATCCATTAAATGATCAATGTCGTCTGTAGGGATATATGGCGGATTGCTTATAATAACATCATATAGCACGCCTGCGTTGATTGTCCACCCTAAATTCCAGTCATGCTGGTGAAAAGCCGCACGATGACTAAGATTTAAGCATTTTGCATTTTCCTGCGCAATCAATAATGCCTCGGCTGACTGGTCTATCGCAGTGCCTGTTGCATGTGGAAATTCGCGCAACGCTGAAAGCAAAAGGCAGCCCGTGCCTGTGCCGCAATCCAGAATATGATACGGTTTTTTTCGGTCAGGATGCAGTTCCAGCAAGGCTTCAATCAACCATTCGCTGTCTGGTCGTGGGTCTAGCGTGTCTTTGCTGGTGATGAAATCATCCTTCCAGAACGGCTTGCTGCCGATGATCTTGGCAATCGGTTCACCTGCTTCACGGCGGGCAATGAATGCGCTTAACTGTTGTTGTTCCGTTTCATTCAGCGCAATGGGTGAACGCTTAATATATTCCTCAGCGCTGATGCCAAGCACATGCTGCACAAGCAGGCGTTTTTCAAGCGGGGGGAGGGGCAAGAGGTATTTATCCCTGCTCAGCCAGTTCTGCCAGGCGTTCGGCTTCATCTGCTGCAATTAGCGCATCAATCATTTCATCCAATCCATCACCTGCCAGTAACGAATCCAGCTTGTAAAGTGTCAGGTTGATGCGGTGGTCTGAGACGCGCCCTTGCGGAAAGTTATAGGTGCGGATGCGTTCGGAGCGATCTCCCGTTCCCACTTGCAGCTTTCGCGCTTCGGAACGTTCAGAATCCACTTTTGCACGCTCGGCTTCGTAAATGCGTGAACGCAGCACGCGCATGGCTTTTGCGCGGTTTTTATGCTGCGATTTTTCATCCTGCTGCTGCACGGTGATGCCTGTAGGAATATGCACAATGCGCACGGCGGAATCTGTTGTATTTACAGACTGCCCCCCTGGGCCAGAGGCGCGGAATACATCAATCCGCAAATCTTTTTCCTCAATCTGAATGTCCACTTCCTCCGCTTCAGGAAGCACAGCCACCGTGGCGGCTGATGTGTGAATCCGTCCGCTGGTTTCTGTGACAGGCACGCGCTGCACGCGATGCACGCCAGATTCAAATTTCAGGCGACCAAATGCGCCTTTGCCGTTGATGTTTGCGCTGGCTTCTTTAATGCCGCCAACGCCTGTTTCAGAATAAGAGATGGTTTCAAAGCTATAGCCGTGAATTTCGGCGTAGCGTTGATACATGCGGTAAAGTTCACCTGCGAACAGTCCAGCTTCATCTCCCCCTGTGCCTGCGCGCACTTCTAAAATCACGTTACGACCATCATCCTTATCTTTCGGAAGTAATGCGCGCTGCACTTCATCTTCCAGTTTTGGGATAAGTTTTTCCAGCTCGTATTTTTCTTCCTTAAACATGGTTTTCATGTCTGCATCCGCAGCGGGGTCTTTCAAGACTGCGTTTGCATCCTTCAATTCTTTCTGCGCCATCTGCAGGCTGAGAATGGTTTCCACCACATCACCCAGCTCGGAATATTCACGGCTGATATTCGCATATTCATTGCCACATGCAGCAGGGTCTGCCAGCTTGTCTCCAAGCATTTTATGGCGATCTAATATAGCGGTGAGTTTTTCAGGGGCGATTTGGGGCATGGGGCTTTAGGGGTTAGTTATTAGTTATTAGTCATTAGGGTTTAGATTTTAAGTAATTCTTTGTGTAAAACAATTAGTTAGGTATTATGTTTAATATAGTCGGCAAAATCCTTTTCTATAGCTGTGCTTAATTCTTTTATTTTAAAAGTTTTTTCCTGATATTCATTGTCGCTGATAATTGAGCAATGGGTAGCATTCATGGATTCTGCTTTTTTAAAGGCTTTGCCAATATTCTTTATGTTTAAAATTTCCGCTTTTTTTCCACTTAATCTTAAGGCGTCTGATATTGTAAATGCAGCCTTAATGTAATCTGGATTAGTAACATTAATAATATAAAGTTCTGGTTTTGTTATTTCTGCGTGCTGCGAATGTTCGAATATAAGCATTAATCGTTCAACGCCTGAAGCCCACCCTATGCCAGATACCGCAGATCCACCCATTTGTTCGACTAATTTATCATAACGACCACCAGCAAGCACGGTGGCTTGTGAACCCAGCAAATCAGATGTAAATTCAAACACGGTGTGAGAATAATAATCCAATCCGCGGACGAGACGGGGAGAAACTTTGTAATTACAGTTTAAATCATCCAGTAAATTTTTCACTGTTTCAAACCAGTGCTGAGACGTTGCATTCAAACACTCTTCGAAGTTTGGCGCATCTTTAACAATTTCTCTGTCTTCAACTTGTTTGGAATCTAATATTCGCAGTGGATTTTTCTCTAATCTAATCTGGCTTTCTTCCGACAAATCGTTTTTGTGCTTAGTGAAATATTCCACTAACGCTGCACGATACGCATCACGGCTTTCATCGTCACCTAATGTGTTTAATTCAAGTGTGATGTGATTATTGTAGGTGTCTTCACCAAGCAATGTTTTCAAAAATTGCTGCGCACATAATATGCTTTCCACATCATGCCACGGCGCATCTGCGCCTAAACATTCTATGCCTACCTGATGAAACTGGCGCTGCCGTCCTTTTTGAGGACGCTCATAACGAAAGGCGGGTCCTGCGTAAAATGCTTTAAATGGCAGTTTTTGTGTGTAACCATTGCTTATAAATGCCCGCACAATGGCTGCGGTGAATTCTGGGCGTAGTGTGATGCTTTCTCCGCCTCTGTCTTCAAACGTATAGGTCTCTTTGCTGACTACATCAGACGTATCACCTAAGGAACGATGAAACACATCTGAGAATTCAAAAATAGGCGTTTGCATTTCGTCATAGCCATACAGATCAGCCGTGTGACGTGCTGTGTCCACAATATGGCGGAACAGGCGCATATCATCGCCAATTAAATCGTGCGTGCCGCGAACGGATTGTATGTATTTTTTGCTCATAATGGAATCTCGGCTGCAAATTAGCGCAAGAGTCTTAATGAGTAAAGTGTAATATGGTTAGTGATGGTCTGTCTCTGCCATAGAGCGGAGCAGATCATAGAATTTGCGGCGGACTTTTTCGTCTTTAATGCTGTAATAAGAACGTACCAGATCCAGCGTTTCCTTACTGCTCATCACGTCATGCTCAAAAGGCGTTTCTTCATCCGCCATGCCTTGCACATGGTAGTTGCTGCTGGTATCTTCTGATTGCTCATACCCTTCAAAAAAATAGGAAATGGGCACATTCAGAATTTTGGCAAAATCATAAAGTCGGCTGGAACCCATGCGGTTCACACCGCGTTCATATTTCTGAATCTGCTGAAAGGTCACCCCTACGGCTTTGCCGATAGTATCTTGCGACATGCCGAGCATCACGCGTCGTGTACGCAGCTTCGCGCCAGCAAAAATATCTACAGGATGTGAGGTCATATCGTTCCTTTCTTAAAATATATTAGCTTATTAGTATTTGCTAATATTTATTGTATTTATATTAGTAAATGCACATATAAGTTGCATTATATTAACCTTTATAGCTCATTAATGTTTCAATGTCACGCACTTTTTAAAGTATATCAGTGTTTTTTCGCATCACTTCCAGAGGTTTATAGCATGTCATATAATACATCAAACCGTAAAAACAATAGGTGTATGCGTATGGATAATGAATCCTATTCAAGTTTAAAAAATTACATTCTGCAATCTACCAGAGAGTTAGAACGCAATTTACTAGAATCTATAAATGATATTGAACAACAGCAGCAACAAACTAGTTTTAGAGGGGCTGGAAATAGTGTTGAATCTGTTTTTGAACGTGCAATTGATGACATTCCAAGAAATATATTCAGCAGGCGCAACCTGACGCTGGAACAATTAGGACGCTCAGTGTTGAGAAAGGCAGGGCGTTCCGTAGGCACAGATATTGGCAGTGCGGTCGGAAGTGTGTTATTTGGCTCAGCGACCAAAACACCACTAAGCCCGCAGCAATTCCGCAACGACATTTTAAGCAGTTTGTTTAAATAATGGTAAGAACGCATCTTTATAGGTGCAAATGGCAGCAGGGCTGATATAAATGCAGCATGATATATTCGACCAATAAAAGACGCGATAGCTATATTTTCACCTCTGAATCCGTATCAGAAGGTCATCCTGACAAAGTCTGTGACCAGATTTCAGATGGTATTTTAGATGCATTTCTCACGCAAAACCCTCATGCGCGTGGAGCGGTGGAAGTGCTTGCGACCACCAACCATTTAACCATTGCAGGGGAATATCGTGGGGTGGAGATGAGCCGCAACGATATTAATGAAGTGGCGCATAAGGTCGTAAAAGATATTGGTTATTATCAGGATGGTTTTAGCTGGAATAATATGCAGGTGATTAATTTGCTGCATGAGCAATCAGCTGATATTGCACAAGGTGTGGACGCTGCAGGTGAGAAAGATGAAGGGGCAGGGGATCAGGGCATCATGTTTGGTTTTGCCTGCAAGGAAACGGCACATTACATGCCTGCGCCTATCTGCTTTTCCAATGCGATTTTGGAATATCTCTCAAAAGGTCGTCATGCAGGGAAATATAAGGAATTGGGACCTGATGCAAAATCTCAGGTATCATTGGTATATGAAGATGGAAAACCAGTGCGTGCGTCTTCTGTAGTGGTGTCAACGCAGCATCAGGAAGAGGTCAGCCAGGAACGAGTGCGTGAAATTGCGCTGGAAGCCATTCATGCATCGTTGCCAGATGACTGGATGTGCAGTGAGGACGAAATCTACATCAACCCAACTGGCAAGTTTGTGATTGGTGGACCAGATGGCGATGCGGGCTTAACAGGACGCAAAATTATTGTAGATACATATGGCGGTGCTGCGCCACATGGCGGGGGTGCATTTTCGGGCAAAGACCCGACAAAGGTGGATCGTTCAGCCGCTTATGCTGCACGCTATCTGGCGAAAAATGTGGTGGCGGCTGGTCTGGCAGAGCGTTGCACCATTCAATTATCATATGCGATTGGCGTATCACATCCGATTTCATTTTATGTGAATACGGAAGATACGGCAATCGTGGAAGAATCCCGCATTGAAGCAGTGCTGCGTGAAATGGTGAATTTGTCACCACGTGGTATTCGTGAACATTTACAGCTTAACCGCCCGATATATCTTCCAACCGCATCGTATGGGCATTTTGGGCGAGAACCGCGTGAAGATGGTGCGTTTTCATGGGAAAGACTGGATTTGGTGGATGCGCTGCAAAGTCATTTTAATGTGAAAGCAGCATAAAAAAAGACCGTGAAGTCTTAATCAGAGTTCACGGTTTATATGAGATTAAAAGTTTTTGGGTCTATAACACCATCATAGCAGGTGAAATGTTCTGGTGGTTTAAAATTAGCATCCAGTAATCCCTCAGCTTTCATCCCAATCAGCCCATCAGCATCGCAAACAGCCATGTTCATTTTTACATAAAAAATGTCTGGATGGAGGCGGTATTTTTTTCCTTCGGATTCGATGTAAAATAATGCAGTAGAATCAGATTGAATTGTTCCTGAAATTTTCATTTATCATTCTCCCAAGAACCTTTAATAATCTTTACAGACCCATATTTGACACGTTCAGTATAGAATGTGTCGTTCAATGGAATCCATATGCCTTCTTCTTCAACATCTGCATTAATCAGACATCCTTCAAGATTATGGATATATAATTCTTCATATATATCTTTTAGTCTTAATTTTTCTGGGAAACAAATGAGATAATGTTTTCCGTTGAGAGTAATGTAGTTATCAAAATGATTCCTTCTTTTCACAATGAATTCAGGCATGATGACTTTATAATAAAGAACTGTTTATCTATATTAATTCCTGCAGATAATGTCAATCATTCATACTATCGCGCACACCTTCCATCAGCATCTCTGCTTCTTCCTGCAAACTCATTTGCTGCAAAAACGCATCTGCGCCAGAGCCGCGCACTTGTTCGCTGCGTTCAGACAACACAATGGGAATTGCCATGGGGGAGATGCGGGGCAGGGCTTTGAAGGTGATGTTGTCATGATACCGCATCAGCAAATCAGATAAGCGTTTCATGTCCAGCAATTCGCGCTCTGCATCATGCCGCGCAACATTCAGCAGCACATGATCATTGTCATATTTGCGCAGCACGTCATATATAAGGTCAGTGGAAAACGTTACCTGTTTTGTGTTCTTGCGGCTGCCATTGTTGCGCTGCGCTGTCAGTCCGCTAATCATCGCCACATGGCGGAAGGAGCGTTTGAGCATGGGGGAATCTAATATCCATTCTTCCAGATCATCCCCCAGCATATCGGGTTGGAACAGGCGGTTCACATCCTCTGCGTTGGTGGGAATCATGGAGGCAATCGACAAGCCATAATCCGTAATGCTGAAGCTGAGCGGTTGCAGCCCCATGCGCTCCATGCGGCGGGTGAGCAACATGCCCAGCGTATTATGCGCCTTGCGCCCTTCAAAGCAATACATCATGGTGAAATGCGCGCCGAGATAGGGGAATTGTTCCACTAGCAAATGCTCGCTGTCAGGCAGCAGGGAATATTGCCTTTGTAGCGCCAGCCAGTCACGCACTTCTTCTGGCAGGCTGTGCCAGCGTTTGGGGTGTTGCAGCAATGTTTTCACGCCATCTGCCAAAAAGGTGGAAAGCGGCATTTGTGAGCCAACATAAGACGGAATTTTCGGCTCGCCGCCTTTGGCGGGCCAGGCTTCTAAAATCATATCCTCCACGCCTTCAAATGCCAGCACTTCACCTGCAAAAAGGAAGGTATCTCCTTTGGTGAGTTGCTGCCCGAAATGCTCTTCCACTTCGCCCAGAATTTTGCCCATATGCGCCTTGCGCAGGCGCTTCACTTTCAGCTTGCCTGAATCCGTGATCACGCCGATGTTCTGGCGATGCGAATTGGCAACGCGCCGCTCGCTTATGGCGTATCTGCCGTCTTCATTCACTTCCAGCCTTCTGAACCGTTCATAATGTTTGAGCGCATAGCCACCATCAATGGTGAATTGCAGCAGCTTGTCAAACATCTCGCGCGTCACATTGCGGTAAGCATAGGCGCTTATAATTTCCTGATAAAGTGCATCTGCATCAAACGGTGCGCTGCACGCACAATTCATCATATATTGCGGGAGGATATCAAGAGAGCCATCCTGCAACGGCTCGCCGTCCAGCTCTCCCCGCGCAATCGCTTCCAACGCGGAGGCACATTCCAGCGCATCAAAACGGTTGGATGGCACGAGCAGGGCTTGAGATGGTTCATCCATGCGGTGATTGGAGCGCCCGATGCGTTGCAACAGGCGGCTTACGCCTTTTGGCGCACCAATCTGAACCACCAAGTCCACATCACCCCAGTCAATGCCCAGTTCCAGCGCAGACGTGGCAACAATGCCGCGCAATTTGCCGCTTGCCATCATGGCTTCGGTTTTGCGGCGTTGTTCTTTGTTGAGTGAGCCGTGATAGATGGCAATGGGCAGCGCGTCTTTATTTGCATCCCATAAATTCTGAAAGACTAGCTCACATTGCGCGCGGGTGTTGACGAACACTAATGCGGTTTTGGTGGTTTTAATTGCCTCGTAAATATCCTCTATCGCATATTTCGCCATATGCCCGCCGTAAGGCAGGGTGGATATAGATTGCAAAATGCGGATGTCTGGCTTCACCGTCATTTTGGACTCAATTAGAGACGCAGATTTGCTTGCCGTTCCAAGCCACGCCGCAAGCATGGGCGGGTCTGCGACCGTGGCAGACAGCCCAAAGCGCGTATGGTTGGGGGAAAGCTGCGCCAGTCGTGCCAATGCAAGGGACGTAAAATCTCCGCGTTTATTATGCGCAAAGCTATGCACCTCATCAATGATGATGGATTTAAGCGACCCGAAGATGTTTGGTGCATCTGCGTAAGATAGCATCAACATCAATGATTCTGGCGTGGTGAGCAACATATTGGGTGGCTTTTTGCGCTGACGCTGCCGTTTATGCGCTGGCGTGTCGCCCGTGCGGGTTTCAATGGTGATTTCTAGGCCAATCTCTTGCACAGGCTGCATCAGGTTGCGCTCAATATCATTCGTGAGCGCTTTAAGCGGTGAAATATAGAGCGTATGCAAGCCTTTATGTGGCGTATCGTGCAAATCTATCAGACTTGGCAGAAAGCCCGAAAGCGTTTTCCCTCCGCCTGTGGGTGCAATCAGCAAGGTGGAGCGTTTCACTGCAAACGCCTCAATCATCTCTGCCTGATAATAGCGGAGCGACCAGCCACGCGCGTCAAACCATTGCTGGAAATCGGGCGGGAGGTGAGGGGGCTGCTTCATAGTGAGGTTATAAAATGCCGCGCATCAAAAACCTATTTTAAACTGTGTAATGTTTTGAGTATCGTCATTCTGAACATAGTGAAGAATCCAGAGCCGCTTGCGCATTTGGATAATGGATTCTTCGGCGTTGCCTCAGAATGACGACGGGAATTGATTACCGCGCAGCTACCTGTTCTTTTTCTTCCAACTTGTCGCGCTCGCTGCCTTCAGCGTCCACTTTGCTGGAAGGGCGCTCGAATTTTTCTATCGCGTTTTTCGCTTCTGGTGCGTCTTTTTCTTCGGATGCGGTGTCTTTCTTCGCGTCTTTCACGTCTTCCTTCTCAGGCGCATCTCCTCTTGCAGCTACTTCCTTTCCATCGGAAAGTTCATGCAGATACCCTTCTGCTTTCAGCAGGGCATATTGCAAATCTGTTGCTGCGTTGGGGCGCAGTGCCTGATGCAGTGCGTCCTGTTGACCAAAGGTGATGTCATGTGCGGTGTCTTTAATTAGTTTGATGTCATTTGCGGACATGCCATAATCCCGCAAAGTGTTGGTGTCTTTTTCTGCCAGTTCATTCACCATATCAGCAATTTTCTGGTGTGCATCTTCTCCTGCGCTGGTGCGCATGGTGCGAATCTGGTCTTCATTGATGCCAAGCTGATCCCTCAAAATGGAATCTGGCACGAGCAGTGATAGCGTCTCTTTCACATCGTCAGAATAATTCTCGAAAGTGCGTTTGAAATGGCTGGCAGGCATGTCCATTTTGCTTAAAAATTTATCTGCATCAACATAATCACTAATTGGCATAACGTCACGCATCTCAGCAATCACTTCTTTCACCTCAGACAAGCCTTTCACATCCCGCGCATCTGGGCTGACCACTTTGCCTTCACCCACAATGCTGATAAGCGCCATCGGGTGCAGCGTGTCCCCCGTTGCCAGATCATAACTTTTGCCTGAAATGGCATCTGCCAGTGCGCGGGATGCAATCGCCACATCTTCTGAAAAACGCTGCCCAATGCCTTCGCCTGTCTGGTCTATTGCATGTTGCTCAAAGATTTTTTCAATATAGACTTCCGTCGCTACACTTTTTGCATCGCCAAAAAGACGCACTTTCTCACTTTTCGGCAGGCTGACTTTTGCAAGGTCTATCGTTTCAGGGCAGGCTTCGGTTTTGTTTGTATATTCATTAAGCTGCTGCACGAGATCATATGCGATGACATCATTGCCTTCTTTGGAGATGGAGTTTTCGAGAGCTTTTTGTATTCTTGAAGTGGTTACCGCTCCTGCAACAGTAGCAATTGAAGATGTGTTTACAGGGTGTCCATATAATTCATCTTTACCTAAGGGACGATATTGCTTAATTTTTTCGACTAATTGTTTATCTGATTTTATTCCTTTGTCGTTAAGTACAGATTTGTCATAATCAATAGCAGAATTTTTAAATGTTTCGACGATACTTCGAGGCTCAATGTTATTTTTTGCTACTTCATTAATTTTGTTTATTTCTGCTTCAGAAAAATGATCACGATTTGTAAAGGTAATATCTTCAAATTTCTTTTGTTGTGCATCATAGTCTAGCTTGTTGATAACAGCGTATTGAGTGCCAGACATAATTGCACTTGCAGCAGCTTGCATGACTCCTTGTTCGTATTGTTTTGTTAAGCGTTGATCTAGCTTATCAATTAAAGGATTTCCTGATCCAAAAGATGGAATTGAACTGGATTGCCGAATACCTTTGAACCCTGCATCAAGATAATCTTGCATCTCATGTGCAATTTCTTTTCTGACAATTTTGTCGTCTTTATGATTTTTCTGCGCAATAATAGCTGCTTCAGAAAAAGAAACAGCCGCGTCAAAAATAGATTTAACTGCCTTTGCAGTGTGTTTGGAATCTATCTCATCTGGTAAAAAACCAATATTTTGCAATACACCGCTTTCGTTTATTGCTTTTGTTCCCTGTTCTAAAGCACCTGTGTCTATCAACCAGCTTGTAACAAATTTATTTGCAGTGTAGCCAACATCACGAGCTCCAGATGCAAGAAGGTTTTTTCCGCCAATCATATTGAAGGCAGTCTCTGGAAGCTTTTCGGGGCTGAGACTGTCCACGGCTATCCCGCCAATCTCATCTGTCGTATATGATTTACTCTGTCTGCGCGCCATAATTATAATTTTGTTATACTATCACTATACCCTTTTAATATGACGGTTTTATGACTTTTTGCATAAAAATGTGATTGACTCATTAATAAATGTAAAATATTATCATTTTGAAACTAATTTATAGCTACATGCTTACACTCTTTTCCTTATAAGATGAATGATTAGTTTCATATCCTTTATTTTGTAAAATTAAAACAATGGGTGCAGCCAAAGATTTAACTCGCGTTGCTGGTTTGCTTTCTGGTTCGGTTGCTTTTCATTACGGTATGCCATTTTCAACAGCGCTCTCTATGCTAATTGAAGAATTGGTTCGTCTATGCGAAACGTCAGGCAATGAATTATCAATTCTGAAATACAGAGTAGATAATATCATCATTGGCGATTTTAAAACCGCCGTAGAATACGTTAAGCAATTTCAGGACAAAGATAATAACTTTTCTGATTCAAGAAAAATTGCTGTTTTGAATAAAGCAAATGAATTGTTTATGAAAACATATTATCGTCTTTTGGATGATGTGGAATTTATGGAATATGCTGCTCTAAGCGCAGTATATATGGGGGTTATTCATCAGATCTTAGATGAAAAATCTTTGGCATTAAAATGGTTCGCAAACGGTAAATTTGTTTATGAAAGATTCTACAAACTATATCCAAAACCAGAAACCCCCGTTCAAAAATTTTGGAAAACAAAAGCTGGAAAAGCTGCTGATAAAGTGGGATGGTTAGTGCTTGTTGCCCCTAACATAGTTCTTCCAATTATGGGAGCAGGAGCAGCTTATAACGAGTATCAAAAAAGATACGGTAAACACGCTGACGAAATGTATGAATACGACAAACGTAGGTACGAAATAGAAGATTGTAAAGAAGCAGTCAGAAAAATGATTGAAGCGATAAGCGAATAATCATTATATCAAGCAGTTAGTTTTTTAAATTAACTGCTCTTTTTTTTGCCTTCTTTCAGTTTTCAACTCCCCCTTGAGGGGGAGTCCAAGAGAGGCGCAGGCTCGATTGGGTGGGGATATTAATGTATGGCTGGTTTTATTCCCCCACCAAAACAGCTTTGCTGTTTTGACTCCCCCTCAAGGGGGGAGTTGGTGCAAATTCTTACCGATTGTCGCGTTTATAGGCTTGGGGTGTTTGAAATGAGCCTTCCCACATGCCGAGCTTGTTTTTCTGTGCGTGCAGTTCTTCGGCGCGGTATGAGACGCGGTCGTTGAAATAGACCACTGCCCAGCCATCTTCCACCATTTTGGCATTCAGGATGATGTCTCCCTTTTTGCAGACCACCAGTTCACGGTCATATTGGTCTTTGGCAAGGGCGTTGCATTGCACATCTCCACCTTTGATTAAATGGCGCAAATGTTGCGTGGCTTTTTTGCCGCATCCGTAATTTTTTCCATCAATGGTCTGGCAAATCTGCCGTGTTTCTGGTGCGTCAATGCCCATAAGCCGCACTTTTTTGCCATTAAGGAGCAATGTGTCTCCATCTATGGCTTCCACACGGTCTGTTGAAGCGTGGGAGACGGGTTTATCAACTGCGTATGCTATTACCGCTAAAATCACGATAGCGCCCACGCGTGAGAGGAGTCGTTGTGTTTTTGTCATATTTAAGCTATTTAGTTTTGAATAATTAAATCATAGTAAATAAAACAATGTTTTCAATAGATATTTTCTCTCTTGCTTCAATCATTGGCACAATCGCGTTTGCGCTGAGTGGTTTTATGGTCGGCGTGCGCAAAGACCTGGACATTATGGGGATTTTTATTCTCTCTATGCTTACCGCCAATGGCGGCGGAGCGGTGAGGGATGTGTTGGTGGGGCGGTTGCCAAACGTGCTGACGGATATATATGCATTTATCATTGTGGTAGGGGTGATTTTTGGTGCATTGCTCCTTCGTCTGCACCGTCGCCCGACTTTTGAGAAAAGTCATATATTCGTGTTGAGTGATTCGCTGGGGCTGGTGGCGTTCAGCGTGACAGGCACATTAGTTGGCATTGAAGCAGGTTTAAGCATTTTCGGCGTGATGGTGCTGGCATTCATCACCGCCAGCGGAGGCGGGATTATTCGGGATTTGATGGTGAATGAAGTGCCGTCTGTGCTCAGCAGTGATTTTTATGGCACGATTGCCATTTTGCTTGGCGCAGTGATGTATATGCTGCATCATACACCATATTACAATGATACCGCATTAACCATGCTCTTTGTTGCTGCTTTGGCAGTGCGATTAACCGCCTATTATTTTGGCTGGAAATTGCCGCGAATTACGAAAAGCTGATATTACAGCAAGCCGTGTTTCTGGCGTTCTTCAATGTCCTTGAAATATTCTTTCAACCATGCATCCACATGAGGTTTGCAGCGCTTTTTCATATCTTCATCTGTGCCTACGCCAGATTTCGCACGCTGGCGGTTTGAAATCATAGCATCCAGCTCTTCTGCCAGTGGGCCACCAATAGAACTTTTCATTTCCAAGCCACGTTCATATGGAAAACTGAATGTTTTATATAGCTCTTCCATCTGCGCTTGCCCGTCCTTTTGCAGATCATCAAGGATTTTCTCAATCTCTGCTTTTGATAGGCGGCTCTGCCCGGATTTGTGATAATAATATTTATACTGATATTCACAGAAATAATGCGCCAAATCTGTGATTAAACGGTCACGGCGTTCAGGGCCTGTGCGTTTTCTTTCTTCTTCCAGACGTTTTTCAGTGATGTGGTTGATTAAGCCCAGCACTTTTTCACTGCCATAATAATCTGCAATTTCCACAGGCAACAGCCCGTTAAGGTCACGCACGGTGACATCCACATCCGTATTGTGAAGCAGGTAACGCACCATCATAAGATTATTTTCACGAGCAGCAATGATGATAGGATACTGATTATTGCGCCCGCCTGCATTTACGTCTGCCCCTGCTTCGATCAATGTGCGCAGGACGGGAACTGCGTCGTTATCTTTTCGGCTGGCAGCAACTGAAACCATTGGCAAACCAACTTCATTCACCTGATTAGGGTCTGCTCCCTTATCAAGCAGGATCTGTACATCATTTGGCGAGCTGAAGCGCACGCGATATGCAAGTTCGTCTGATTTGCTTAATGCATGAACGGTACTGGATGTAAATAATAGTAAAACGGCAAATAAAAACGCTCTCATAACCTTTACTATACTCTAAAAATTGACATTAATCCAGCGCATCATACTTGAAATTCATTACAGAAGCGTTATCTCACAGGAATAAATATTTCATCAATGAAGGAGATCATACGATTATGGCAGAAGCAGCGGTTAAAGATACAGACAATCAAGCAGAATCATTAGAGTTTTCAGCCGAAATTTCAAAAGTGCTGAAATTGATGATTCATTCGCTTTATACCAACAAAGATATTTTTCTGCGCGAGTTGATTTCCAATGCGTCTGATGCGTGTGACAAATTGCGTTATCAGTCACTGACGGATCAATCCTTTCTGGGGGAACAAACTGAACTGAAAATCACGATTGAGCATGATGAAGATGCACGCACTGTGACCGTGACAGACACAGGCATTGGCATGAATCGTGATGATATGATTGCGAATTTGGGAACGATTGCGAAGTCTGGTACAGAGGATTTTGTGAGTCAGTTGACGGGGGATAAAGAAAAGGATGTCTCCCTGATTGGGCAATTTGGTGTGGGGTTTTATTCATCGTTCATGGTGGCAGAAAAAGTGGATGTGATTTCGCGCAAAGCAGGAGAGGAGCAGGCATGGCACTGGTCATCTGAAGGGGATGGGAAATTTACCATCTCTCCTGTGGATGCAGATGCACGCGGCACAAGCATTATTTTATATCTGCGTGATGATGCGAAGGATTATCTGGATACGTTCAAATTGCGTCATATTGTAGAGACATACTCAGACCATATCAGCTTCCCGATTTATCAGGTGCCGATTGATTATGACGGCAAAAAGCAGGAAGCTGAACTGATTAATGATCGCGGCGCATTATGGACGCGTCCAAAGTCTGAGATTACAGACGAGAATTATAAAGAGTTTTATAATCATGTCTCCCATTCACCTGATGAACCGTGGGCAGTGTTGCATAACACGATTGAGGGGAAGGCGAGCTTCACAAACTTACTGTTCATTCCTTCCATGAAGCCTTTTGATTTGTTCCACCCAGAGCGCCGTCGTCGAGTGAAGCTGTATGTGAAGCGGGTGTTCATTTCGGATGAGAATGTTGAGCTTGTGCCGCAATATATGCGTTTCCTGCGCGGGGTGATTGATTCGGATGATCTGCCGCTCAATATCAGCCGCGAAACCTTGCAGGACAACCCAAAAATCCGTCAGATTCGTGAGAGTGTGACCAGCAAAGTGTTGTCTGAACTGAAGAAGAAGGCTGAGAAGAAGCCAGAAGAATATACTAAATTCTGGAATATGTTTGGTGCGGTGCTGAAAGAAGGGTTGTGCGAAGCGGATGCACCAAAGGACAAGATTCTTGATGTATGTCGTTTTGTATCCTCTGAGACAGGTGAGGCGACCAGCTTGAAAGACTATCTTGAGCGCAAGAAAGACAAACAGGAAAACATTTTTTATATTACAGCAGATTCAACCGAAGCAGCGCAGAAAAGCCCGTTGCTGGAAGGGTTTAAAAAGCGTGGCATTGAAGTGTTGCTCTTTTCTGACCATGTGGATGATTTCTGGGTGAATGTGGTTGGCAAATATAATGATGTTCCGTTTAAATCCATTACGCGCAGTGATATTAATCTGGATGATATTGTGAAACTCAAAGATGAGAAGAAAGACGATAGCACGCCAGAAAGCAAGGTGGATGACAGCGCGAAAGAGCAGCTTATTGCAAAGCTGAAAACGGCATTTGGTGCAGACATTAAAGACGTGCGTGAGACATCGAAACTGACCGACACGCTCGCATGTCTGGCAGTGGATGAAGGGTCTATGGATATGCGCATGGAGCGCTTTATGATGGATCATAATCAGCTTCCAAGCCGTAGTGCGAAAATTCTGGAAGTGAATCTCAGCCATCCATTTTATGATTATTTGGCAGAGATTGCGAATGACGAAAGCAAAGCGGTGCAGTTTAGCGAATGTGCTGAATTGTTGCTGGATCAGGCTCGGGTGATTGAAGGTGAAAATGTAGGCGACCCTGCGCAATTTGCCAAGCGTTTTGCAACGCTGATGCAAAAGGCGTTTGCTTAATATGCATTCGTCATTCTGAACGTAGTGAAGAATCCATCTCTCGTCTTGGTGATTGCTGAGAGATGGATTCTTCGGCTATGCCTCAGAATGACGGTGGCTATGAGATTTTAAATACCATCAGATAAAAAATCACCACCACGGCAGGAAAGGCGAGTGAGCCAAGTGTTACCCACCAGCGGTTCATAATGTGGTATCGCGCGGGCAGGGGCGTTTGAGTTTCCAGTGCATCTTTCGCCATATCACGCATTTTAATCTGAATCCATACCACGGGCATCCAGCAGATGCCTGCAAAAGCATATAGCAGCAGTGCCCAGAATATCCATGCATCATTCAGAGCATAACCACCAAGCTGCACCAGCCATAACCCTGTGAGAAGCTGCACTATGACAGACGGTGTGGTGAACAGCCAGTCTGCCAAAACAACATGTTTTACTGTGATATATATCACAGCGACATTGCTTTGACGGTGCGCCATGAACATATAAAACGCGCTTCCTAGCCCCGTGCCGAATAATATGGTAGAGCTTATTATGTGAATCCATTTTAAGGTCAGATAATCCATGCATGTGACGCTACTATGACAGCGCAGAAAAGAACAGAAAAAGCTGATATCTGGTTTGTCTATGATGGGGATTGCCCCATCTGCAACGTAGCGGCGCGAGGTTTGCGCATTCGGCGGGATGTGGGGGCGCTGCATCTGGTGAATGCGCGGGAAGATAAGGATCATGTAGTGTACCGCGAAGTATGCGAGCGTGGCTATAATCTGGATGATGGAATGGTGATAAAATATGCAGATGCGTATTATCACGGAGATGATGCACTGCATTTAATGGCGCTGCTTGGCAGCTCGCAAGGCTGGTTCAACCGCATGAATGCGTTACTGTTTCGCTCCAGACGGGTTGCCAAATTCTGCTACCCTTCCATGCGGGCAGTGCGAAATATGTTACTGCGCATCAAAAATGTGCACAAAATCAATAATCTGCTGGATGTGGACGCGCCTTTGTTCAAAACCGTGTTGGGGGAGGATTGGAATGCTTTGCCGCCCGTGTTGAAAAAACATTATGATGTGCGACCGTTCAGTGATGATATCGTTACGGTGAAAGGTACGCTGGACGTTAAAGTCAGCACGCCTGTAAGCCTGATGGCACGTATCACTGGCATGTTAATTCCGTATAGTGCCGTTAATGTGCCTGTCACGGTTACGTTCCATGCGCACAAAACCAAGCCAGCATTTTGTTTTAATCGCGTGTTTCATTATCCCAAGCATGGCGATAAGACATTTTATTCCGAGATGGAATGGATTGGCGGCAATCAGCTGGTGGAATTTATGAAATTTGGCGTTGGTTGGAAGCTGGCGTATTTTTGGCGCGATAATAAGATTATTCTTGAACATCGAGGGTATGTCTGGCGTCTATTCGGAGTAACAATTCCTTTACCGTTGCATGTGATTATGGGCAAAGGATATGCCGAGGAAATGGCAGTGGATGAGACGCATTTTTCCATGTGGACATATGCACATCACCGCACATTCGGAGCAATGTTTAAATATGCAGGCACGTTTGAGGTGTTAGAATGAGCGAGAAAAAGAGCGTTATGATTCTGGGCGGCTATGGCAATTTCGGCAAACGGATTGCTGAGCAGCTGATTGCAGCTGAAATCCCCGTTATCATCGCAGGGCGCAATGCACAGAAGGCAGAAGCATTGCTGGAAACGCTGGATTCGGAATTGGTCAGCGCGGCGTATTTTGATGCGAATATAGCGCTGAAAGAAAACATACTTCTCCATAATCCTTACGTTATCATCAACACATGTGGTCCATTTCAGAATGCGGATTATAGCGTTGCAGAAGGCTGCATTGACTGTGGTGTGCATTATATTGATCTGGCAGATGCGCGGGATTTTGTGGTGAATATCATATCACTGCACAAAAAGGCACAGGCAAAAAACGTGGCGGTGATTAGCGGAGCAAGCTCTGTGCCTGCGCTTTCATCTGCAGTGGTGGAATATTTCAAGGATGAATTTGTAGAACTGCACTCACTGCATTATGGCATCAGCCCAGGGCAGAAAGCGGAAAGGGGGTTAGCAACCACCAAAGGCATCTTATCTTACGTAGGCAAGCCATTTCAGGGCATTCGCCGCGGGGGAAAACGGGTATATGGCTGGCAGAATCTGCATAGCGTGCAATATCCTGATATTGGCAAACGCTGGCTGGCAAATTGTGACATTCCCGATTTAGAGATTTTTCCAGCGCATTATAACATAAAGCGGGTGCATTTCGGCGCTGGCCTGGAGCTTTCCTTCATGCATAAAGGTTTATGGCTGGTTTCGTGGCTGGTGCGGCTGGGCGTGGTTTCCAATCTGCAAAAACATGCTGAAACGCTGCTGCGGATTAGCCACTGGTTTGACAAATTCGGCTCTGCTGATGGTGGAATGCATGTGTTCCTAAGCGGTATTACGGAAGATGGGGAGTTGCATCATCGCAAATGGTATATTCTGGCGTTTGACGGAGATGGACCTTATATACCAACAATTCCTGCCGTATTGCTTGCCAAAAAGCTGATTTCCTATGAACTCACCTTTCGCGGCGCTGCACCCTGCGTAGGCATGATTACGCTGGATGAATATCTTGATGCGCTTGAACCTTATGCCATTACAACGAAATTCTAGATTTTATCTAAAATTTACGAAAAATTCAGAACTTTCGGGGATAGATAAGGTATGGAACAGATTAAGAACCCCAAAGCGTCATTAGAATTTACGCAGCTTTTGATGACAAAATTCTGCCACGATATTACGGGCCCTATCGGAGCAATTAATAATGGTGTGGAGCTGATGGAGGATGATGCCTCTATGCGGGATGTGGCAATGGAACTGATTACGGACAGTGCCACGCAAGCCATGAACCGTCTCCAATATTACCGTTTTGCCTATGGCATTTTAAAGTCAGATGGCTATGCCGAGATGGCAGAAAGCAAAACGGCAATTACCGATTTTTTCAAGGCGCTGAAAATTGAGGTGGTGTATGTGGGGGATGATATTGCCTACACGACCTATCAATGTCGCATTTTGTATAATCTCTGCCTGATTGCTGCATCCGCGCTGATTCGTGGCGGCACATTAACGGTAACAACACATGCGCATCATGATGAATTATCATCACTCAACGTGAAGGCAGAGGGGCAGACCATAAAACTGGATGCGTTAATTGAAGATGCGATCAAGGGGCAGGGCGTACCTGACAAAAAATCCGTACAGGCACATTATACCATTATGCTGGCACATGAGGCGGGCAGCCTGTCTTATACGCTTGATGATGCATCACTTGAATTAATTTATAAGGCAGCGAGCTGAAATTATGGATGATTTAGTCGCAGAATTTATTACTGAAACATCTGAAAGTCTGGCGCAGCTGGATTCTGAATTGGTGACACTGGAGCAAAACCCCGATGACACGGAAATTCTGGGCAATATTTTCCGCCTTGTGCATACTATCAAAGGCACATGCGGGTTTTTGGGGCTGCCACGACTTGAAAGTGTGGCGCACGCAGGGGAAAACGTGCTGGGCAAAGTGCGTGACAAGGAAATTTCGGTCACGCCTGCAACGATCTCCATCATTCTGGATGCGCTGGATCGCATTAAAGAGATTATGGAATATCTTTCAGAAAATATGAAAGAACCTGACGGTGATGACAAGGAACTGACCGCGCGCCTGAACGCCTATGCGGATTCTAACGGAGCAACAGACAAACCAGGCGAGGCGGGAGAATCCAAAGCGCCAACGCTGGCGGAACTGGATGCCATGTTTGAGAAAACAGAAACAAAAACAGACGCTCCAGAGGAAAAAGAAGCCCCGAAGGCAGAAGAAAAAGCACCAGAAGAAGCAAAGAAAGATGCACCAAAAGCAGAAGCGGCAGTGCCTGCAATGGTGCAGGAAGAACCATCCCTTGCGCCAGAAGCGCAGGATGAAGCAGTGCGGCTGGGTCTGGCACTGGGCAAGCAGGAAGATAGCGCGAAGATGAGCAATCAGAGCATCCGCGTGAATCTGACCGTGTTGGAAAATCTGATGCAGATGGTGGGAGAACTGGTGCTGACCCGAAATCAGTTGTTGCAGCTTTCCCGCAACAAAGACAATGATGAATTTACTACACCGCTTCAGCATTTAAGTTACATCACGTCTGAATTGCAGGAAGGCGTGATGAAAACGCGGATGCAGCCAATTGGTAATGCATGGGCAAAATTTCCGCGCCTGATTCGTGATTTATCCATTGAACTGGACAAAACCATTGAACTGAAAATGGTGGGGTCTGAAACGGAGCTGGATAGACAGTTGCTTGAGATGATTAAAGATCCGCTCACCCATATGGTGCGCAATAGCTGTGATCACGGGCTTGAAGGTGCTGAAGAACGCAAAAAAGCGGGCAAAAGTGCAAAAGGCACGGTGACGCTGAGTGCCTATCATGAAGGCGGACATATTATTATTGAAATTAATGATGACGGGCGCGGCATTAAATCAGAAATGATTGGTCGAAAAGCGGTGGAAAAAGGCATTGCCACCGCAGAAGAAGTTGCGGCGATGACAGAAAACCAGATTATTCAGTTTATCTTCAAACCTGGCTTTTCAACGGCTGAAAAAGTTACGTCTGTGTCTGGTCGTGGTGTGGGGATGGATGTGGTTCGCACCAATATCGAAAAAATTGGTGGTACGGTGGAACTTCATTCCAAAGTGGGGCAGGGGTCACGCTTCCACATTAAAATTCCCCTGACACTGGCGATTGTATCCGTATTGATTGTGGAAACATGCGGGCAGCGCTTTGCCATCCCACAAATTAATGTGGAAGAACTGGTGAAAACAGGTGAAGATGTGGGTCATAAGGTGGAGATGATCAATCGCTCGCCCGTGCTGCGCCTGCGCGACAAATTACTGCCGCTTATTTCGCTCTCCCATTTGCTGGATATGAAAGATGCATCAGACATTAACTATGATGATGCGTTTATCGTGGTGTGCAAAGTGGGGGGAAGTGAATTTGGGCTGATTCTGGATGCCATCCATGACACAGAAGAAATTGTAGTGAAGCCAGTGTCACAATGTTTGCAGCATATTCCTGTATATTCGGGGAACACTGTTCTCGGTGATGGTAGCGTCATTATGATCTTAGACCCTAATGGCATTGCACGCACGACAGAGGCGGAGCTTGAGTCCACCAACAACGCTGCGAAGCGACTGCAAAACACGCAGACCCAGCAACGCGAACTGGTGAAGTTTCTGCTATTCCGCACAACTGAAAAAGCGCCAAAAGCAGTGGCGCTGGAACTGGTGTCACGTCTGGAAGAGCTGGATGCTTCTATCATAGAATATTCACATGGAAAACCTGTGGTGCAATATCGCGGCAACCTGATGCAGCTAACCACTTTAGACGGGCAGGCTATGCCAGATTCTGGCACATATCAGGTGATTGTATTCCAGTATGACAGCAAGACTGTGGGGTTGGTGGTGAATGAAATTGCTGACATTGAGTCTGCAGAACCTTACGTGACGCTTTCATCAGATGAAGAGCTGTATCATGGCAGTATTGTGATTAATAATGTCACGACTGACATTGTGGATGTGGGCGCGTTGCTTTCCACCATTTTGCAAAAAAGCGTGAGCATGAAAAAATTTGTGGATGACCAGCCATGTGCCGCACGGGTGCTGCTGGTGGAAGACAGCATGTTCTTCCGCAATCTCACTGTGCCGTTCCTTTCTGAAGTTGGATTTCAGGTGATGGCGGTTCCAAGCGGGAAAGATGCGCTGGAGATTATGGACAAGCAAGGCTTTGATGCGGTGGTGACAGACATTGAAATGCCAAATATGGACGGGTTTGAACTGGCAATGGAACTGCGCAAGCGCGAAAAATATAACCATATTCCCATTTTTGCCTTCACCTCCACCGCAAATGAAACGATTGAACAACGCGTGGTGCAAACGGGAATGCAGGGTTGCGTGCTGAAAACAGAACGTGAAAAACTGATTCACCTGATTTCGGACACACTGGAACATATTATGGTGGATGCCGCCATTGACGGCATGATGGAGAGAGCATGATGGACAAAGATATTTCACTCTCACAAAATGGGTATCTCTCCCACCGTCGCACGCAGGAGCAGAGTTTTGTGACCATGCGCGTGAATGGGCAGCTTTTTGGTGCATCGGTTTATGCCGTGCAGGATATTCTGCGCCGTCAGACCGTCACTAAAATCCCGCTTTCTTCCCCTATTGTGGAAGGGGCGCTAAATTTACGCGGGCGCATTGTGACAGCAATTAACATGCACCGCAGGCTTGATATGCTCAATGCAAAGCCTGTGGAAAGCCCGATGCATGTAGTGCTGGATTATAAAGGCGAGTTATATAGCCTGATGGTGGATTCTGTGGGTGATGTATTATCGTTGCCGCTGGAGCAGATTGACAAAGCGCCTGTCAACCTGCCGCATTCATGGCAGGAAATCACTGCAGGGGTCTATCGTCTGCAGAATGAATTGCTGGTGCTGTTTGATATTCAGGCATTACTGGAATTTCAACCCGCGGTGGAAGAATCATGAAACTCCACATCTCACATTTCTCGCATATTATGACGCAATATCTGTGTTCTATGCTTTCAGAGCATGAGTTGTGTAATCCATATGATGCGGATGTGATCATTGTGGATGATAAAACAAAGATTATTGCTAAAACAAAGCATCTGGTCTGCACCACTGAGAATGATGCAGATGCAATTAAGGCATTGATGGCATCAGGTGCAGATGAAGTGCTGATTCTGCCTGCAACCAAAGAAATTCTGGACGAAAAACTGAAACTTCTTGCATCATGACGCAAACACCCATCCGTGTTATCGTAACTGATGATTCATCCACGGTGCGTTCGCTGATAACGCGTATGCTTCGTGGGGAAGCGGATATTGAAGTGGTCAGCACCGCAGATGATGGTGTTATTGCTGTGCAGCAGGCAAAAAAAATGCAACCTGACATAATGCTGCTTGATATTGAAATGCCCAATATGGACGGGTTGACTGCGTTGCCGCTCATTCTGGAAGCATCTCCGCAAACGAAAGTGATTATTGCATCCACGCTAACAGCACGAAATGCGAATATCAGTCTGAAAGCGCTGGAACTCGGCGCATCAGATTATGTGCAAAAACCCAATTTACAACAGGAAGGTGGAGTCGAGAAATTCAGGCATCAACTGGCGTTTAAAATTCGCGCGCTTGGAGCATCTGAACGTGGCACGCAGACGGTTTCCGCTCATTATAGCGCCCTTGCTGACCATGTGATTCGCCCAAAAGCGGTTGCGATTGCTGCTTCCACTGGCGGGCCAATGGCGATTACGCGCCTAGCTAAAGAACTGGGCAATCATCTTTCTCATGTGCCAGTGTTTATCACACAACATATGCCTGCCACCTTCACAGGCGTGTTTGCCAGCAACATTAATGAAGCAGGCGGCATGTTCTGCAAAGAAGCTGAACAGGGAGAGGTGGTTAAATCTGGCACGATGTATCTTGCCCCTGGGGATTATCATATGCGCGTGGCGAAGCGGGAGGGGAATTGCATCATTCAGCTTGGGCAGGATGCACCTGTGAATTACTGCCGTCCTTCTGCCGACCCGATGATTCTTTCACTGGCTGAATATTACGGCTCAGAATTATTGCTGGTGGTGCTAACAGGCATGGGGCGTGACGGGTTGGACGGTGCTACTATTCTGCATCAGGCAGGAGGAACGATTATATCTCAGGATAAGGCAACATCTGCCGTGTGGGGGATGCCGAAAGCAATTTATGAAGCCAATATTGCCAGCGCCATTTTGCCGCTGGATGATATTGCAGGTCACATCTTAACCTTGTGTCGCCCGTCATGAAGCCATACCTCACCATACTAAGCCAGTATCTGGCGAAAAGCAGCGGCATTGCACTGGGTGCAGATAAGGAATATCTGTTTGAAATGCGGCTAAAACCACTAATGCGGGAGCTGGAGTGTCATTCTTTAAAGGAGCTTTCAGAAAAACTGCCGCTCCATGCTGAAAATGCGTCTTTTCAGGCAAGTTTTGTGGAAGCAATGACCACGAATGAATCCATGTTTTTCCGTGACGTACACCCGTTTGATGCGCTCCGCCATCATGTGTTTCCCGCATTAAAAGAAAAGGAAAATGTAGAATTATGGAGTTGTGCCTGCGCAGCAGGGCAGGAGGCATATAGTCTCGCCATTTTAGCAGAAGAAGCAGGGCTAAAAGATTATCAGATATTAGCGACAGACATTGACAACACAATGATTTCCCGCGCACATGAAGGCATTTATACGCAGTTTGAAATTCAGCGCGGCTTAAAAACAGAGCAGATGCTTAACTATTTTACCTCAACAGATGCGCATCACTGGCAGGTGAAGCAAAGGCTGAAAAAGAATATTACTTTTATGCAGGATAATCTGTTATTTCCGCGTTACAACAAAAAATATGACGTGATTCTGTGTCGCTATGTGTTGATTTATTTCGATGAAGCGACCAAGCTGCGCATTGTAAACATGTTGCGCGATATGCTGAAAAGCGGCGGCATATTGCTGCTCGGCAGTGCTGAAACCATGCCTGCCAATATTTCAGGATTAACCGCCTGCACATTTGACAGAACAGTGTTTGTGAAAGACTAGATGCCCATCATCCATTTGATGAGGCTGCCTAGCACGAACATGCTGCACAACCCACCACACCAAAGCAGCACAAACCATGCCCATTGCTTTTGCGTTTTGCTTAACCGATTAATATAATGCTTCATGGGATGATTTTCCTCTGAACACATAATAGCAATATGCAGTGTAACTCAGAATAATTGGTAGTAATATCACCGTGCCAATCAGCATAATAGATTGTGAGGTGGAAGCGGCTGCAGCTTCCCAGAGTGTGAATTTGTAGGGTACAATCCACGGATATAAGCTAATGCCAAAACCGATATAGCCTAATGTGAACACGGCAATCACCAGAAAGAACGGACGTGCTTCGCGCACATTGCCGCTAAAATCTTTCCATAAAAGCCCCAGCACCATCAGGCTGATAATGGGCAGAATGGAGAGATACAGCATGTTTGGCATACTCAGCCATAAATCATAAAAGCGTTGTTCTATGAACGGCACATAGATGCTTACACCTGCCATGCCAACAATTGTGCCGAGCAATAAATAGCGCCCTGTGCTGCGCGCCCAGCGTTGCGTTTCGCCTTCGGTTTTCATCACCAGCCATGCAGAGCCGAGCAGGGCATAAGCGCCGAGCAATGCAACACCAGTGAGCAGGGCAAAAGGATTGACCCAGTCAAAACTACCACCTGCGAAGCTGCGCCCGTTGACTTCCACTCCTTGCACAAAATTGCCAAGAATGATGCCTTGCATAAATGCAGCAATGGTGGAACCATAAAAGAAGCATTTATCCCAGATGTGGCGTTGGGCAGGCGCTGCTTTGAAGCGCAATTCAAATGCTACGCCGCGGAAAATTAAGCCAAGTAACATAATAATCAATGGAATGTAGAATGCAGGCAGCAACACGGCATATGCTACAGGGAAAGCGACCAGCAAGCCGCCACCACCCAGCACCAGCCATGTTTCATTGCCATCCCAGTATGGCGAGATGGAATTCATCATGCGGCTGCGGCATTTGTCTGTTGGTGCGAAAGGGAACAGGATGCCACATCCCAAATCCAGCCCGTCCAGCACGGCATAGAGGAACACGGCAGTGGCAATAATAAAGCCCCAGAGAAATGGTAAATCCAGCCAGCTTGAAAAATCTATCATGTTGTCCTCGCATCCATGTCTTTGTCCAACTCCTCGCGTGGCACAGAGCCGACTTTGCTGTGTTTATAATATTTCTCACCATCATCAATCGCCTGCGGGCCTTTGCCGATGAGCTTGAGAATATAGTAGGTTCCTGCACCAAAGATAGTGATATAGACCAGCACAAACGCCACGAGTGACCACAGCACCGCCCCCGCTGCCACGGGGGAGATGCTCTCCACCGTGCGAATCACGCCATATGCCGTGTAGGGTTGCCTGCCGACTTCGGTGACAAACCAGCCTGCCAGCACAGCGATGAAACCAGAGGGAGTCATTGCCATGCACAACAGTTGAAACGGTTTTGTAGTGAAGAGTTTTTTGCGCATATACAGCACTGCGCCTATAATCCCCGTAAACAACATTGCCATGCCAATACCCACCATTACGCGGAATGACCAGAACACAATCATGACAGGCGGACGGTCTTCTTTCGGCACATCCTTTAAGCCAGGAATTTCACCATCTGCTGAGCCTGTCAGCACAATGCTTGCCATGTTGGGCAGTTTAATTGCGTAATCCGTGCTTTCATTCTCTTCATTTGGTAAACCAAATAAATAAAGCGGTTTGTTTGTTCCACGCTCCCAATTGCCTTCCATCGCGGCGACCTTAATGGGCTGATGTTCCAGCGTATTCTCACCATGCGCATGTCCGATGAGGATTTGTAGCGGCGTGACGAACACCGCCATAATCATCGCCATGCCCACCATCACACGCGCATGTTCCTGAAATTCTTTTTTCCACAAATAATACGACCCAATGCCACCCACCACAAATGCTGTTGTAAGATACGCTGCCGTAATCATATGCGCATAACGATATGGGAAAGAAGGGTTAAAGATGATCTCCATCCAGCTTGTGGGATAGAGCAACCCATCCGATCCTATCTCAAAGCCTTGCGGCGTTTGCATCCAGCTATTCGCTGCCAGAATCCAAAATCCTGAAATCAGCGTGCCGACCGCCACAATACAGGTGGAGGCAAAATGCATCTTCTCACTCACGCGTCCCCAGCCAAACAGCATGATGCCGAGGAAAGATGCTTCCAGAAAGAATGCTGTTAGCACTTCATAGCCCAGCAAAGGACCAATCACATTGCCGACTTTGTCTGAGAAGACAGACCAGTTTGTGCCGAATTGGTAGGACATCACCACGCCAGAGACCACCCCAAGCCCGAAACACACCGCGAAAATCTTAATCCACATGCGGTAAATTTCCTGATACACCTTATTGCCCGTGCGCAAATAGCGAAATTCCACCACTGCCAGCCAGCTTGCCAGACCAATGGTGAAAGCAGGGAAAATAATATGGAATGAAATGGTAAACGCAAATTGCAATCGCGCCAGTAACACGGGGTCAAGAAAATCAGCCATGCGAACCTCTTTGATGTATGGTTATAATGTAGGCATAAAACGCAAAATAACAAGTTACAATGCCGTATAGTAAGCGCTCTACCCATATGAAATATTTCGTGTATAATGATGTGGTGAAAATTCTGATTATTATATTTACGTTGCTTTCGATGCCTGCTTTTGCCTCTCCCGTCTCCCACACGGGTGGACCTTCTGTGACGAAAGGACAGTTGACTACGGAAGCGCGGCTGGGATATTCAACAGATGGTGACAGACCATCGCAGGATAATCGCATATTTACGCGGGTGCATGTGGATTATGGTTTTACGGATTATTATGCGCTGCGCATTGGCTGGAACCAGCAAAAACCAGACAATGACCATTTCAGACATACGGATATTCGTTTGGAAAACCGTTTTCAGTTTTTTAAAAAGAAAGAGGACGGGTGGGATTTTGGTGCGCGGCTGTCTTACGTGCAAAATGCAGATAATGAACCCGCAAAAGCGCGGTTTCGTTTGCTGGCAGAAACCGACATCGCGCCAGACTGGAGCCTGCGAGGCAACATTTTCTTCATGCATGATGTGGGTGAAAATGCGCAGCGCGGGCTGGAGCTGGATATTCGCACGCAACTCATGCACCGCTTAGATTATCAGGGTGAGTTGATTACCTCTGCAAGGGTGGGGGCAGAGTTATTTAACGATATTGGGCGGCTGGAAGAAAGCTATTCCGAGCAGTTTCACAGCGTGGGCGGCGTAGCAAAATTTGACCACCCGAATGATTTATACACCGTCTGGGCATATCACCGAGGCATCAGCCACGCACACCCTGATGATACGTTTAAATTTGTACTGGGGCGGAAGTTTTAGACTGTCATAATTTTGACGCATGAATTTGCTTAAATAATTTCCTGAATATTGGAAGTAGTATGCAACTTGAAGAATTTCTATCTGAATTAAAAGCTGAACAGGTTGATTTGTCGAAAGCCATGGGGTTTCGTGATTGTATCAACAAAATCTCTCAAAAAATACAGTTAGGAGACATAGAATTACATATGGTTGATACCACGTTGAGTGCAGCTAAGCAAAGTTTTGATCCTATAATATATACATTTTTGAATGCGCCAGCAGCTGCATCATGCGCTAAAGATAAAATTATAATGAATGATAAAATTATGGATCTTTTCGGCGCTCAAAGCCTCAATCATGCATTACCTGATGAATTACAGGCTGTCATCGCGCATGAATGTTATCATTGTAATCATTATACAGAGCAAAAGTTAGGTCAAACATTACCCATCTTTGCGTTACCTGCTATTACTATGTTAGGGGTTTATCTGTATGATAAAGCTAAAGAAAAATCTGAAAAAGAATATGGTGATAATCCAACTAAGCAACAGATTTCTGAAAGTCTGAATAATGTCTATAATGAAGCAGATGCCCACTCTATGTCGCTAAATAAAAATGAGACTATGTCAGAGCCAAGAACCTTTAAACAAAACTTGCTAACATTTGGGAAATACGCTGCGGCAGGAGCATTGGGGCTTGCTGGTGGTGTGTTACTTTCAAAAATGGTTGACAGGCATCATGAGTTTAAAGCTGATGCATTTGCAGCAGAGATAGTAGGAAAAGATGCAATGAAAAATGCTCTGGAAAAACTTGCAACTGTGTATAAGGAAAAAGAAATTTTAGATCAGTTTCACCCAGTAGTGCAAACTGTTTTTAAGGTTCTAAACTCACATCCAACTTTTGATCGTCGCATTGATGCCCTAAATTGTTTATAACGCCTCTCTCGCAAGCAGCGCATCGCGGTTCTTCCGCATCTGCGCAAAGTCATCTCCCGCGTGGTACGATGAGCGGGTGAGGGGTGAACTTGCCACCATCAGGAATCCTTTGGCTTTTGCCATGCGTTTGTAATAACGAAATTCGTCTGGCGTGACGTAGCGTTCCACGCGTGCATGGCGCGGGGTGGGTTGAAGATATTGTCCGATGGTGATGAAATCCACATCTGCCGCGCGCAAATCATCCATCACCTGCAGCACTTCGTCTTTGCTTTCGCCCAACCCCACCATCAAACCAGATTTGGTGAACATGGACGGGTCACGCTCTTTCACTTTTTTGAGCAAATGCAGAGAATGGAAATATCGCGCGCCCGGGCGAATGGATTTGTAAAGCCGTGGCACAGTTTCAATATTGTGATTATACACGTCAGGGCGTGCATCAATCACGATGTCTTCCGCGCCATCTTTGCGGAGGAAATCAGGCGTTAAAATCTCAATCGTGGTGTTGGGGGAGGTCATGCGGATTTTTTGGATGCACTGCGCGAAATGCTCCGCGCCACCATCTTCCAGATCATCCCTGTCCACAGAGGTAATCACCACATGATTCAACCCAAGCTCGCCCACGGCGGCAGCGAGATTATCTGGCTCATGTGGGTCCAGCAAATCCGGGCGACCTGTTTCAATGTTGCAAAAGGCACATGCACGTGTGCAGACGCTGCCCAAAATCATCACCGTGGCATGTTTCTTGCTCCAGCATTCGCCAATGTTCGGGCAGGCGGCTTCTTCGCACACCGTGTTCAAACGCTTGGTGCGCATCAGGTTTTCCGTCTTCTTATATTCTGGGGAGACGGGCGCTTTAACGCGAATCCAGTCTGGTTTTGGCAGTTTTACGGGTGCATCTGTTTGTGCGGTGTCTGCAACATGTTCCATATAATTCAGTATCTCAGCCATTTCATCTATTCAAGTAATGCTTGTAATGTAGCAAAAAGCCGCTATATTGCAAGATTAATTAGACTTTATATATCTGGAGAAAATATGGCTCGCGTTACCGTTGAAGATTGTGTAGAAATTGTCCCTAACCGTTTTGATTTGGTGGTGGTTGCAGCACAAAGAGCAAAACAGATTGCGTCTGGTGCGCCATTGACGCTGGATCGTGATAATGATAAAGACGCGGTTGTGGCACTTCGTGAAATTGCTGAGAAATCTGTGGATACGGATACGCTTCGTGAAGAAACGATTCAGTCCTACACCACGCAACGCATGTCTGAGCAGTTTGATAGCGAGCCATATGAAGATGATGCACCTGTAGCAATTAGCGCAGATGTGGAAGAAGCATTTTCTGAAGTAGCTCAAACTCAGGAAGAGCAAATGGACGAAATTGAAGGCAGCATGTCCTTTGAAGATGTCGATATTGACGATTAATATCTAAATTATTCTTATCATGTTATTGTCATGCTGAGCTTTGCGAAGCATCCAGAGACCCTTGCGCAAGAGGAGAGATGGGATTCTTCACTACGTTCAGAATGACGTAAGATAATACGTTATGTAATTACTTCTTTGTGATATACTCACATAATGCTGTCAAAAATACGTAAGAATGCGAATAAATATGGTGAGGCGATAACCTCTCACGATCTGCTGAAATGTGCTGCCGTGTTTTTCATGACGGTGGATCATGTTGGTTTTTTCTTCTTTCCCGATGAATTATGGTGGCGTGCATTTGGACGTATATGCGTGCCAATATGGTTTTTTCTGTTGGGGTTTTCGCGCCCCTCATCCCCCAGAAAAGATTTGTTGTGGCTTTGTTTGCTGATGATTATGGCAGATATTGCCTTTGTCAGCCCCATATTTCCTGTCAATATTCTCGCAACCATTTATGTGGCACGATATGTTATAAATTATATGTCCATGCGCGACAAAGATGCATTCATGCTGTTGATATTCTCCTTTTCCTGCATTGTCATGGTGCCACTGACAGACCGTTTTATCGAATATGGCTCATTAGTGTTTTTCTTTTCGCTCGCGGGATATTACCAGCGCTTTTTCCCAAAACACTGGTTGGGAACTGCAACAATGGTGCTAGGCTGGGCAGTGTTTAGCTGGTATCAGGCATATTTGTTCAAAATGGATATGGTGCAAAGCGTCGCGATGGCAATTATGCTGGCGGTAACGTGTGTGTTATTGCTGCGTTTTAAAACGCAAAATACGGCTTTTAATGGCGCGAATGCTGGCGGCACTCTGATGCGATATTTAGGGCGCAATACGCATTACTATTATGCATTTCATTATATTGCGCTGCAGGCAATAGACGCAGCACTTAATCCGCCAGCAAGCTGGCAGATTAAGTGGTTTTATCCATTATTTTAATGCGTTCACTGCTTTTGCAATGCGGACGCAGGCTTCATTAAGCGCATCTTCTGATGTGGCATAAGAAATGCGGAAATACCCTTCAGAGCCAAATGCGCTACCTGGTACAGCGGCGACCAATGCATCTTCCAGCAAGTAGGCGCAAACATCCATAGAGTTTTCTAACGTTTTTCCAGATGGTGTAGTTTTGCCAAATAATCCTGAACAATCTGGGAACACATAAAATGCTCCGATAGGAGTGGAACAGTCCAGCCCGTCAATTGCGTTCAACGCATCCACCACCAAATCACGACGTTTCGCAAAGGCTTTCAGCCAGTCTTTCAAAAAATCATGAGAGCCATTCAATGCTTCCACTGCCGCAGCCTGTGAGATGCTGCATGGATTGGACGTGGAGTGAGATTGAATCGAGCTAATTGCTTTGATAATGTTCTCAGAACCACCTGCATATCCTATGCGCCAGCCTGTCATAGAGTATGACTTGGATACACCATTCACAGTAACGGTGCGCTCTGCCAGTTCAGGCACGACATCCGCAATCGTAGCATATTCAAACCCGTCATAGACCAGATATTCATATATATCATCAGACAGAATCATGACATGTGGATGCTTTTTCAACACCTCACCCAAAGCGCGTAATTCTTTCTTGCTATAGGCTTTGCCGCTTGGGTTGGACGGCGAGTTTAAAATCAGCCATTTGGTGTTTGGCGTAATTGCCTTTTCCAGCAATGTTGGCGTTAGTTTAAGGTCTGTATCCTTTCCACATTCCACAATCACTGGCGTGCCTTCGGCAACATACACCATATCAGGATAAGATACCCAAAATGGTGTCGGGATGATCACTTCATCGCCTTTGCTGACGGTAGCGAGCAGTGCATTAAAAATCACCTGCTTTGCACCGCAGCCCACCACAATTTGATTGCGGTTAAAATCCAGATTATTATCGCGTTTGAATTTTGCAATGACAGCGTCTTTCAGTTCAGGCGTGCCGCCCACAGGCGTATATTTGGTTTTGCCTGCATGAATGGCATTAATGGCTGCTTTTTTAATGTGGTCTGGCGTGTCAAAGTCTGGCTCACCCGCGCCAAGTCCAATCACATCCTTTCCCGCCGCTCGCAATTCAGCGGCTTTGGCAGTGACTGCCATAGTTGGGGATGGTTTTACAGCATTTAAGCGTTCAGCAAGTAGGTCTGACATAATATTCCTTCATCATATTTATTTTCTTTAAAACCACATTATAAATAGTTTAGCAAGTCTCACAGCGCTTGTATGATATGAATTCTGTGTTACAACCCTTATATGCCCTATCAATATGCACTACTTGCCGTACTCATCAGCGCCGCGTGGGGTGGAAATTTTGTGGCGGCGCGTATCGTGCTGGATGTGTTCCCGCCCTATATGCTGCTGACGTTTCGCTTTCTGGGCATGTTGATTATACTCATTCCATTTTTCCCGAAACCTACGATTCCGCTAAAACATATCATCGCGCTTTCTGCCTTGCTGGGGTCGGTGCATTTTACGCTGATGTTTTCCGCGTTGTATTTTGGGCTGGATGTGCAGCATATGGTGATCTCCACGCAGCTTGGTGTGCCATTTTCCTGCTTGCTGGGAACGGTGTTTTTTAAAGACAAAATCGGTCTGACGCGCACAACGGGCATTATCATATCATTTGTCGGAATTTGTATTATCTGCATTTCGCCTCGGCTGCTGTCTCAGCTTTGGCAGTTTGGCATGGCATGTGGCGCAGCCTTTGCATGGGCAGTGGCGAATATTTATATGAAACGTCTGGGCAATATCAATATTCTCAGCGTGCTGGCATGGGTGTCTGTGTTTGCTGTGCCACAACTTGCATTATGTAGCTATATTTTTGAAACAGGGCAAATTGAAGCGCTTCATGAAGCAGGATGGCGCATCTGGGGAGCCATGTCTTATATTGTGATTGCCTGCACCATTTTCGCTTTTGGCGGGTGGTATTGGTTGCTATCCCGTTTTGACGTGTCTCAGGTTGTGCCATATTCCTTGCTTGTGCCTGTGTTCGGGTTTCTGGCAGTGCAGATATTCTTCAAAGAACCTGTGACCATCTATTATGTTATAGGGGGGATCACGGTAATTATCGGAGTTGCCATCATCACCTTCCGCCGCCCAAAAAATTACCGCAATGTCACTACAATAAACTGACATTGTCACTGAATAGTCATATATGCGTGATATGTTTTGGTTAAGGTAAGGTATGGCAACAAAAGCGCTGCGACAACGACGAATGGATTATGTCCGTTCTGATGCGATAGAAACGCCCGAGGGCACAGTCTATCATGTTATGCTGCAACCTAAAAAGGGTGAGCCACCTGTCACAGCTTTGGAAATGGCAACCCAGCGTGATTTTACTATCGGTATTAGTGCTGCTTCTTTAACATTGCTGACTATTGTTGGTTTCACTGGTGGTGTGGGGCTTGGATTATCTGCCTTAATCGTAGGGGCGGGCGCTGCTTTAGGGGCTGCAAGTGATTATACGCGCAATAAAAGAGAGCTTGAAGATGGAGTCATCATTGGCAAACCACAACCAGTCAATCGTGATACGGTAAAAACAGCATTAAGCTGGGGCTTTCTGGCAAAAGTGCTGGTGATGGGCGCTGCGGTGGTTGGTGCGGTGACAGGGTTGAACGTTCCTGGTGCAGAGTTGTTTGAACAGGCATGGACAGAAGCCGCTTCAAATGGACTGCCATCGCAGATTGGGGCAGTGATGAAAGCAGTGCCTGCCAGCGTGGATATGCTGGCGTTTGGAGCTGGCAGTGCCTACGGCGCGTCAAAAGGGGCGCATGTGGGCATTGAGCGCATGAAGAACGAATATGAAAAAGCGCAGGTGAAACATCAGCGCCCCAATCTGATCATTGAATCTGCAATGGAAAAGAATATGGGGGTGGGGGAAGCGATAGTCAATGTGGTTGCTCCTGCGGTGACAGGTGGCATAGCTTCAGAATTTCTCAACGCCGCATCTGCTGCCAAAACAGAGATAGACGGACATGTGGAACATCGTGAAACTGAAAAAGAAAATCAGGATGGTTTAGTGCATAGTTTTGTGAAGGCAGAAGAAATGCGCAGAGATGCTGGCAAGGCTGCGATTGTGGAACATAGCATCTGAAACAGATTCTAATAAACTAGGCAAATAATACCTATCTTGCATCTAAAATCACATTATGGCATGATAAAAATATCATAAACTAGGCAATAAATGTGCCTGTATAAACGAAAATTTAACAGTTTCGGGTGAAGCTATGACATACGTGATAATGTATCAGGATGCATATAAGGGGCAATGATGGCTGACGAAGAAGAACTTGAATTTGATGGTGAGACGGAAGAAGGAGAAAGCAAGGGCAAAAAAGGAATTATTCTGCTTTTACTGCTCGTGCTGTTGATCGGTGCTGGCGCGGGTCTGTATTTTACAGGTATGCTTGACTCGTTTATCAATAAAGAAGAAACGGAAGTGGCTGAAGTTGTTGAAGGTGAAGAGGCAAAGCCTGCCAGCACCAGCAAAAAAGAACCGCTGGAAGTGCTGTATTATGAGCTTCCTGAAATTATGGTGAATCTTTCACCTGGGTCGGCAACTCCAAGTTTTGCAAAAATGGACATTACTATTGAAGTGGAAAGTCAGGAAGTGGTGACAAAACTTGAAGCAGTGAAACCAAAAATCATGGATGTTATCAACACATATGTGCGTGAACTGCGCCCGGGAGACCTCAAAGGGTCTGCAGGTATTCAGCGCCTCCGCGAAGAAGTGATGATGCGCATTAACAAAACAATAGACCCACATGAAATAAGTAATGTGTTGTTCACAGAAATTTTAATTCAGTAGAGATAAAATGGCCGATAACGAAAATCAGGACGAACCTATAGATGACGCAGCGGCTGCTGCAGAATGGGCTGCCATGATGGATGCAGAAGAATCAGCTGATGCTTCTGCTGCAGATGACGGGGATGATGAAGAGGACGGTCGTGTTTTGAATCAGGATGAGATTGATCTGCTGCTTGGCTTTGATGCCAAAGAAGAAGCACGAGATGCCAATACAGGGTTAAGTGCCATTCTGGGCAAATCGCGCATGGCATATGAAAAGCTGCCTATGCTTGAAGTGGTGTTTGACCGCATGGTGCGCGTGCTTTCCACCTCATTGCGTAACTTCACATCTGATAACGTTGATGTCAGCATAGATTCTATGGTGTCACTGCGTTTTGATGAATATCTCAATTCCGTGCCACTGCCTGCATTGCTCGTGGTGTTCCGCGCGGCAGAATGGGAGAATTTCGGGCTGGCGATGGTAGATAGCTCACTGGTTTATTCAATGGTGGATGTGTTGCTTGGCGGGCGACGCAGTGGCAAGTCCGTCCGCGTGGAAGGGCGACCTTACACGACGATTGAACAGGATATTGTGAAATCTCTGATTGATATTGTACTGGCAGATATGAGCCAGTCCTTTGACCCGATCTCACCTGTGACCTTCCAATATGAACGCACGGAAAATAATCCGCGCTTTGCCACTATTACGCGCCCAAATAATGCTGCGCTGCTGGTAAAATTGCGGGTGGATATGGATGATCGTGGTGGTTTGATCCACATATTACTGCCACATGAGACGCTGGAACCAATTCGTGATCTGCTCTCACAGATTTTTATGGGGGAAAAATTCGGGCAGGATACAGCGTGGGAACGTCATATGGGGCGTGAAATTACCAGCTCCAAAATTCTGGTGCAGGCATTATTAGATGAAAAAGATGTGTCCATCCGAGATCTGGTGAATTTGAAAGTGGGCAGCACGATATTGCTAAACAAAGAACCTAATGATGATGTGGTGCTGAAATGTGGCGATGTCCATCTCGCAAATGCAAAATTAGGTCGCGTGGGTGACAAAATTGCAGTGTCTCTGCTTGATAATATTAAAGCGCGAAGCGACCAAAATCAATAAAACGTATAAACTTATGAAACTTATTGGCGGAAATTATTATGTCTGACTTACTTTTAAAACTGTTACTCGAAGTTTCCGTTGCCATTATGCTTGGCATCACCATTTACTATTGCATTAAGCTGAATAAACGCATCCAGATTTTGCAGGATTCCAAATCCGAACTGGCGCAGCTTATCATGAAATTCGATGAATCCACGCAGCAGGCAACGCAATCTATTGTGGAAATTCAAAAAGCCAGCAAGAAAATTAATGATAATATTCAGGAAAAGCTGAACAAGGCAAACTTTATTGCAGATGATCTGGCATTTATGATTGAGCGCGGCAACAAGATGGCTGACCAGATGGAGGGGCAAATTGCGGGGTCTCGCAAAGTGGCAGCTCCTGCTACTCCAAAAAAAGAAGCGGTGATGGATGAAAAAACAGAAAAAGCGCAACGTGCGGTGCGCATGGCACGCAGACCAAGCCGTGAAGATCGTGAATCTGCCAAAGACGAAATGATGCAGGAAGCGCAGGCAAAAGCATCTGGTGGCAAAGACGCGGCAGATAAGAAAGGCATTGAAGCCATGATGAACCGCATCAGCGAGTTGAAATCTGGCAAAACAGAAGAAAAGAAACATCGCCCGATTGCCAGAATGCGCACCAAGTCTGAGCGTGATCTGTTGGATGCATTACAGAAGAAAGAGGTGTAAGGCATGAATCCATTTTCTTTCGCGCGCCATATCCGCATTCTTCCTGTAACCATTGCATCGCTCAGTTTGCTGCTTTGCGCAAAAATGGTCGATATTTATGAAACAGGAAACCAGTTTTCACAAATGTTCCTTCCAACATCAGCCGTGGCGCAGGAAGAAGCACCTGTAAAACAGGCTGAAGAACAGCAGCCAGATGAACAGGAAGTGGCCGCGCTAGAAGAACCATCAGACCCGCTGGAAGCAGCGCAGGAAGATAAACGTGAGTTTAGCGAGATTGAACTGGATATTCTGCAAAGCCTGTCTGAGCGCCGTGAAGCACTGGATGCGCTGGAAAAAGAAATCCGCATGAAGGAATCTGTGCTGGAAGCGACTGAGCAACGGCTGGACAATAAAATCACGGAGATAAAGACGTTTGAAAAAACCATGCGCGAGTTGCTGAAAGAATATGATGAAAAAGAAGACGCAAAAATTCGCTCACTTGTGAAGATTTATGAGAATATGAAGCCAAAAGAAGCTGCACGTATTTTTGATGAACTTGAAATGCCGATTCTGCTGTTGGTGGCAGACCGCATGTCTGAACGTCGTGCTGCGCCCATTTTTGCAAAGATGTCACCGCTCAAAGCCAAGCAGCTGACGGTAGAGCTGGCAGAGCAACGCAAGGTGCGCGCAGAAAAAACGGTGTTGCCGCAGTAACGCGCTCGTCATGCTGAGGCGAAGCCGAAGCATCCAGAGACTCTTGCTCCAAGCCGATGGATGGATTCTTCGGCGTTGCCTCAGAATGACAGAGAAATTACTTTAAAAATTGCGCATTTTCATGCCGTGCGTTAAAGATATGGCATGAGCCATAATACGCCCGCCATCATCATAGACAATGTCAGCAAGACATATAAAATCTATAACAAACCGATTGACCGTTTGAAGCAGTCTTTCATGGGAGGGCGCAAGCATTATTTCACTGAATATGATGCATTGCAGCCGCTTTCACTAGAAATTCAAAAAGGGCAAACGGTGGGGATTATTGGTGAGAATGGATCAGGAAAATCTACACTATTGCAGCTTATTACCAATACGCTGACGCCGACCACAGGTAGCATCACGGTGGATGGCAGAGTGTCTGCGTTGCTGGAGCTTGGCGCGGGATTTAACCCTGAATTTACGGGGCATGATAATATTTATCTTAATGGCAGCATTCTGGGGTTAAGCACCGCAGAAATTGATGCGCTCTATGATGGGATTATTGCGTTTTCAGGGCTGGAGATGCGTATGATTCATCAGCCTGTCAGCACCTATTCTTCGGGAATGTATGTGCGGTTAGCGTTTGCTGTGGCGATTGCGGTGGAGCCTGATATTTTAATTGTGGATGAAGCGCTTGCGGTTGGCGATGAAGGGTTTCAGCGCAAATGTTTTGCGCGCATTAAAGCCTTGCAGGAAGGAGGTGCGACCATTTTGTTTGTGTCCCATTCTGCGCGCACGATTATTGATCTATGTGACCATGCCATTTTGTTGGATCATGGTGATATGCTCGCACAAGGCACGCCAGCGCATGTGGTGGCGCAGTATCACAAGATTCTGTTTGCCGAAGTGAAAGACAAACCTGCCATACGCGAAGCCATTTTGCGCGGTGCAGAGCCAAATGAGAACAAGGCGCAAGCAAATCAGGCTGCTCCAGAAAGCCGTGAGGTCTATATTCCTCAAGGCGCAACGATAGAAGAGGTGGCATTGCTGGATGCAAAAGGGCAGCCTGCGCAGATGCTTGAGCATAACAAACACTATCAGGTGCAGTTAAAAGTGAGTACGCAGCAAGCCTTCACCGAACTGCTTTATGCGATGACCATCAAGACCATGACGGGAATTGAGGTGGCGGCAGCCGTCTTTCATGGAAACGATGCACGCGCCGTGGCAGCGGGTGAGCAGATTACGGTGCGTTTCGGGTTTCCCTGCACTTTATATAAAGGCGATTATTTTATTAATGTTGGCGTGATTCAACGTGTGCATGGTGTCACCAAATTCATTCACCGCATTACGGATGCATGTCACCTGAAAGTGCTGCCACTGAACGGGCTGGAGCGTGACAGGCGCATTGAACCGCTGGGACTGGTGGATATTGGGATTGCGTGTGACGTTAAACACCTGTTTTAGATTTAGAGGGTTTGCTTTGTTCGTTTATATTTCTTCTTCTATTTAGTTCATTTCTAATGAATTTAGACAAAAAAGGAAAAGATTTTTCACCAGAGACATTCATTAATAGTTCTAGTGGAGTTTTTACATATTTTTGAGGAACTGCGATATTGCCAAATTGACTATTTATAATGTCTTGATCAGCAACATGTGTTTCTGCAGCACAAAAAACACCCTCTAAAAAATTTAAACGGTTAATAATTATTTGCCTTAAGTATGTTGACATTTCATCTGTTACTTCAATTTCAATATCGCTGTCTTTTAATTCAGCAACATTCATATCTGTTCCTAGTAAAGCTGCTTGAAGTCTATGATAGTGATTTCTAAAAACTTTAAATGGTTTTTGATCTAACAAATTTTCTATGTTCTCAACATCATTTAGATGCTCAATAAAGTCAAAAGCTGTTTTGTTTTTACTCGTATTTTGCTGTGTCCATTTAAAAATCAAGTCTATAGCTTTTTCTTTTCTTGCTCTTTCATGTTCATCTTTATAACTTCTATCAACTATTCTCACTTGCTGAGCTAAGAAAAATATAACAATTAAATTTAATGCTGCTAGAAATGTTGAAATAACTTCAATTATGTTAAAATCATAAAGCTCGTTTGTTGGTGTAATTCCCATTACTCCGCCTTACTCCGCGTAAACGTAATCGTCCGAAAAAAGTTCACGATGGAATGTCCCAGCTTCCAGCTGGTGGAACTGCGCAAAAACTCTGTTTCTGCTTTTTCTTTTTCAATCAGTTTCTGATATTTTTCTGCAATCAATGCTTCATTGCCTTCAGTTGCTTCCAGTGCAGCTTCAAGCTCATATTGTTGCTGCTGCATGTCTGAGAATTTCTGGTTTTGCGCTTCCATTTTTTGGTTCAGCGTACGGTAGGCTTCTAAAGATTGCATCAAATCCTGCGCCAACTCGGTTGGCTGTTGCAAGGCTTTTGGCACGGTGTCCTTCGCGCTGACATATCCCATCAAACGCTTCTGATAATCCGTAATCATCTCATCCAGCGTTTCTTTTTTGTCTTTAGAGCGATAAAGTGATGGATCAATGAAGGAAGTGATTTCCTTTTCATTTGGCATACGCAAGCCAGTCACATCCAGCTTTTGCAAATCTTCATGCAGTTTTTTTACCGCTGCTACGGGGTCACTCAGCATTTCTTCATGCGATACCCAGACGGTTGGTGTGTCTTTCACGGCGTTGGCAATGCCCGTTGCATAATATTCCCATAGCGCCATAGAATGCGAGAAGGAAAATTCATTGCGGGTTTTGAGGGAGCGAGCAATTTCCAGCGGGTTACGATACACCGCAACAATCACTGGCACTTCCAGATGTTGCTTCCAGTATGGAAATGTTAAACACATGCGAGGGTCTTTAATTACCCAAGGACGATTTGCATCCAGTTCCAAAATGATTTTTTTAATCTGCTCATCTGTTTCTTTCAGCGCAGCCTGTTCTTTCTTTGGCACAGAGTCCACAAATTTCCAGTTTTGCAGCTTGTCCCATTCACAGTCATAATGCTTCAAAATGGCATCATTGGCGGCAATCACATCCCACCGTTCCCAAAACCCTTTTGGGTTTTCATTATTTGCGCCAAGCGCGGTGTCTCCAATGGCGAAATACGCCCCCATCATGTTGATAAGGCGGGTGACGAGCGATGTGCCAGAACGGTGGCTTCCTAAAACGATAATCTGCATGAGAAGGATATAAAACCAAAATTTCACTGGTGGCAACAGCAAAATATAATGAAATTTGTTTGACAGGCTGATATGGCTGGAAAATGCTCGTATTACCAAAGAAATCACTGAAATGGCAGGACTGGTTCACCTGTTCTCCCATTGCGCTGATTGCAGGAGTGCTGGCATATTTCATGCTACCAGAAGAACCCTCTTTATGGATTGGTGTGATATTGCTCGCCTTTGCAGCGCTGCTATATGCGTTGCGGGATGACAGATTCAAGCTGCAGATGGCAGGTTTTGCAATACTTGGATGTGTTGGTTTCTGGTTGGCAGCGCTTCACACGGCAACCATCTCCACTAACTTTTTGGATAAGCAATATCGTTATGTCCCCATCACAGGCACAGTTGCTGAAGTGATTGATGGAGACGGCAAATATAAACTGATTTTAGAAGATGTGGTGTCGGAAACAATCAAGCGCGATGCACCTATGCGCGTGCGGATCAGTCTGCGCCGTAACAATATTGCATTTCAGGCAGGGGATGTGATTGAAACAAAAGCTACGCTGTTTCCGCCTTCACGCCCTGCGCTGCCAAACGCATTTGATTTCACGCGCTATTTTTATTATCAAAATATAGATGCAGTGGGGTATGTCACTGGAAATATTGAAGTGGCGTCAGATGCGCCGCGCAAAAAGCAGACTTCGTATATGAGCGAGGTGCGAGGTAACATTGCTGGCTATATTAAAGAACATACCCCGCAACCTGCAGCAGGCATCATCATTGCACTGGCTACTGGGCAGAAAGATGCTATTACGAATAATATGCGCGATGCACTGACAGCATCCAGCCTCGGTCATATGCTGGCAATTTCAGGGATGCATATGGGGATTGTATGTGGTGCAGTGTTTATGCTGATTCGGTTTCTGGCTGCATGTATGCCATCACTTGCTCTGCAATATCCTGTGAAGAAAGTAGCTGCACTGGCAGGGTTGCTATGTGGAGCAGCATATCTGGCACTGGCGGATTTTCCCATCTCGGCGATTCGCGCTTATGCAATGATAGCGGTGATTTTTACGGCTATCATGTTTGACAGACAGGCAGACACATTGCGTTGTGTGGTGCTGGCTGCGTTGGGGATTGTGCTGATCAACCCGCAAGCCGTGGCAGAAATTGGTTTCCAGCTTTCCTTTGTGGCAACGCTGGCGCTTATATTGGTCTATCGCCGAGTGCGCAAATTCAACATTGTGCATGAAATGCAGCAAAAACACATAATGCTGCGTTTTAGCTTATATTTCGTGCAACTTGCGCTAAGTTCGTTTGTGGCAGGGCTGATAACTGCGCCGCTTGTGGCATATCATTTCAATCATGTAGCGTTATATGGGATTCTGGCGAATATGCTGGCGCTACCTGTGCTGAGTTTTCTGGTGGCTCCTGCGTTATTACTATCTGTAATTATTTATCCTTTTGGACTAGCGCCTGCATTGCTAGGCATAGCTGAACATGGCGTGGGGTGGATTGTGGCATCTGCTGAATATGTTGCCAACCTTCCCCATGCCACACAATACGTCCCGCCATTTTCTCCTATTGTTGCTGTTGCGCTGACTATTGCGCTGATTGCATTGTTAAGCGCAACACAGATGAAGCGGGCTATAGTTTCCATGTGTATTGCAGCAATATGTATTTTAATCATCAGCCAGTCACAGATTAAGGCAGATATGTTAATTGCAGAAGATGGCAGCGCGATTGCCGTCAAACAGAATGACACGTGGATATTGCTAAAAGGCACGCCGCGCAATTTTCACGCATCTATGTGGGAACAGATGCTTGGGGTGAATATGACGCGCAATAAAGATGTATGGTTGTGTGATGATGCGGGGTGTGATGGTATGGTGAAAGGCAATAATGTGAGAGTGCGTTTTGATTATAAAGTGAAAGAACCACTATGTCTGGACAATACCGATATAGTGATCAGCACCTTTTATTCCAATCGCTGGAACTGTGATGCAGAGGATGCAACACGTATTGACCGTGACGCATTAGAGCGTTACGGCGCGCATGTGGTGATAATTGATGAGAATATATCAGTGTGGAACGCCTGTCAGGATGCTCCGAAACGCTTATGGAAGCGTTGTGACTCTTGACCCTGCGTGCCAGCACGTTATAAAGAAGAAAATAATCATTACAGGCAGGTTGCAACATGGCAGGTCACAGTCAATTTAAGAATATCATGCATCGCAAAGGGGCGCAGGACAAAAAACGTGGTAAGATATTTACCAAACTTATTAAAGAAATTATTGTTGCCACCAAAAGCGGGTTGCCAGACCCGACTATGAACCCAAGACTGCGCGCCGCCATTCAGGCAGCAAAAGCGGAGAATGTTCCTAAAGACAAAATTGAAGCGGCTGTAAAACGCGGCTCAGGTGAAGTTGAAGGCGATAATTATGATGAAATCCGATATGAAGGATATGGCATTGGCGGCGTTGCGGTGATTGTGGATGTGTTGACGGACAATAAAAATCGTTCCGCATCAGATGTGCGCGCAGCGTTCACCAAACATGGCGGAAATCTTGGTGAAACAGGCAGTGTGTCATTTATGTTTGATCGTGTTGGCGAAATTATCTATGCACCCGAAGCTGCAGATGAAGAAGCTATGCTGGAAGCGGCTATTGAAGCAGGGGCAGATGACTGTCAGACAGATGAAGACGGACACCGTATCGTCACTGCAATGGACAGCCTTCATGAAGTATCAAGCACATTGGAAGAACGCTTCGGAGAGCCGAAAACTTCCAAATTAGTGTGGCAACCGCAAAACCTGAATCCAATTGATGATGAAAAAGCTACTACTTTGTTAAAAATGATTGACACTCTCGAAGATAGCGATGATGTTCAGGAGGTTACGACAAATGTAGATTTGTCAAATGAACAAATTGAGAGATTAACGGCATAAAAACATAGGAGAAAATTATGTTTGGAGAGTTCAAAAAATTTATCATGCGCGGCAACGTGCTTGATATGGCAGTAGGTATCGTTGTAGGTGCTGCCTTTACTGCAATTGTCACATCTATGGTTGCTGACTTACTTAACCCTGTGATTGGTCTGTTCCTTGGTGGTATGGATTTCTCGAATTACTTCATCAATCTTGGTGATGGCGAATTTACAAGCATTGAAGCTGCAAAAGAAGCAGGCGCTCCAATTTTTGCATATGGATTGTTCCTGAATGCGGTTATTCAGTTCCTGATCGTATCTTTCGTAGTATTTATGGTGATTCGTGCTGTAAACAGAGCAAAAGAAGAATTTGAACGCAAAGAAGCTGATCCTGCAAATGAGGAAGTGAAAACTCCAGCAGATATTGCATTGCTGACTGAAATTCGTGATTTGCTGAAAGAAGAGCAAGCTGACGCGAAACGCGCTGCGTAAGGTCTGAAATGCGGCGTATTCTTGGAATTGATCCAGGCTTGCGTCATACGGGATGGGGCGTGATCTGTGCAAACGGGTCGCGCCTTTCTCATGTTGGATGTGGACGCATCAGCCCGCCAGCAAAAATAGGTTTGGCAGAACGGTTACATTACCTGCATGTGGAATTATCGCGCGTAATTGCGGAGCATAGCCCAGAGGAAGCGGCGATTGAGCAGACCTTTGTAAGTGTCAATGCATCATCCACTTTGAAGCTGGGGAATGCACGTGGTGCATTATTGTTGTCTCTCGCCATTGCAGGTTTAAATGTGCATGAATATGACGCGACCTTAGTGAAAAAAACCGTGGTGGGGGCAGGGCGCGCTTCCAAAGATCAGATGAACATGATGGTGCGTATGTTGCTCCCCAACACAGAAAAAAAGGCATCCGAAGATGCCATAGATGCGCTAGCTATTGCGATTACCCATGCGCATCATGGGAATATTGCGCGGCTGGTGTCTTAATTGTTATTTTAGTCACTGGTAGATTTGACTAAACTTGTCCAACCTAACGCCAGCAATATTATAATGACGAATGCATGAAATCCTGATCTAGGGTCATTATATAATAAGGACTGAAATTCTTTTCCTACGTAAATCAGTAATATTGCTAAAAATAAGAATCCAAGAAAGCAATAATACTTATTCTTCACCTCAAATGGATTAGATTGCGGAATAGGGGATTCAAACTTCACAATATTTTCTTTTTTAACTTTTACAAGTTGTATTTGAGATTGTTTAGACATGTCTTTTAATAATAAAAATCACTTTATTTTAACAAAAATTAAGCTATGCGGTCAAAGGGTTTCTTTGCTATAGCTTAGGCATGATTGGAAAGTTACGCGGAAAAATAGATTTTATTGGCGAAGATAGCCTGATTATTGACGTGAATGGTGTGGGGTATGTCGTATTTGCGAGTAGCAGAACGCTTTCCAGATGCGTTGCAGGAAATGAGATTTCCTTATTTATTGAAACCCATGTGAGGGAAGATCACATTCATTTATATGGCTTTGAATCACGCGGGGAACAGGATATGTTTCTGACGCTGATCAAAGTGCAGGGCGTGGGCGCGCGTATGTGTTTAAACATTCTCTCTGTGTTTGACGCGCAGCAGGTGAGTGATATTATTTTAGCAGAAGATAAAACGTCTCTCACTCGGGTGAGTGGAGTTGGCAAGCGCATAGCAGAACGCATTGTGACTGAGCTTAAAAATAAGCTGCCGTCCATATCTGATGTCTTGTCAGATAGTTCAGTCACGGAAGCAAAAGCGCCAAGCGCCAGCAGCGCCATTTCAGATGCGGTTTCCGCATTGGAAAATCTGGGTTATGCCCGTGTCCATGCAATGCAGGCAGCGCAAGCCGCCGTGAAGCAGGGGGCAGAAACAATGGATGCCATCATTCCGCTGGCGCTAAAGGAGTTGACGCGATGACGCAGGATAACAATCAGCTTATCACGCAGCAACAGCTTGCACGAAACAAACATACTGGCGGTGTGTTGTGGTTTACAGGGTTGTCTGGCGCAGGAAAAACCACCTTGTCACAGGCTGTGCAGAAAACGCTGTGCGCTGAGGGCTATCAGGTTTATGTGTTGGACGGCGATATTATTCGCACAGGACTATGTTCAGATCTGGGATTTTCTCCACAAGACCGTCATGAAAATTTGCGCCGTGTGGGGGAGGTGGCAAAACTCTTTGCCCATGCAGGGTTTATTGTTATTTCTGCATTTATTTCGCCATATAGTGAAGATCGTCAGCGCGTGCGCAATCTTACGCCTGAATTGTTTCATAATATCTATATTAATGCAGATGTGCAAACGTGCGAGCGCAGAGATGTGAAAGGGCTATACGCCAAAGCAAGGGCAGGCGAGATTCAGCATTTCACAGGCATTTCCGCGCCATATGAAGTGCCAGAGCAGCCAGATTTGGTGGTGGACACGATGAACCAGACTGTTGAAGAAAGCAGTGCGCAACTGATTGATTATATCAAAAAACATTTCGCGCTTGAAACTTGACGATTGCAGCTTTGCGCAGTAATCATGCAGCATGAGCGAAAGACAAGAGATTCATTCAACTGACGTAGTAATTATTGGCGCAGGCCCTGTGGGGCTGTTTGCCGTGTTTGAACTGGGCTTGCTGGGGCTGAAAGCGCATGTGGTGGATATTCTGGATAAGCCAGGGGGGCAGTGCGCAGAGCTATATCCTGAAAAACCGATTTATGATATTCCTGCTTATCCTGTCATTTCAGGTCAGGAATTGACCGATAATCTGATGGAGCAAATCAAGCCATTTGACGCGCAAATGCATTACAATCAAATGATCGAGCGTTTTGAAAAAACAGATGCAGGCTGGCGGGTTTATGGCGATGATGGGTTGGTGATTGACGCGCCCGTGATTGTGATTGCAGCAGGCGGTGGCAGTTTTACACCCAAAAAACCACCCATTAAAGGCATTGAGGCTTACGAAGGCACATCGGTTCATTATGCCGTGCGCCGCATGGAGCAATTCCGTGGAAAAAATATTGTTATTGCTGGAGGAGGCGATTCCGCGCTGGATTGGACGCTAAATTTAGAGCCGATTGCCAACCATATCACTCTTATTCACCGCCGAGACAATTTCCGCGCTGCGCCAGATTCTGTGGCGAAAATGAAAGCGTTGGTTATGGATGGCAAGATGGATCTGGTGTTTGGGCAGATTGGTGAGTTGTATGGTGATGACGGGTATTTGACGGGATTGAGCTACAAAGATTTGGACAAGAATGTTCAGACGCTGGAATGTGATACGCTACTGCCATTTTTCGGTTTGACCATGAAGTTAGGACCTGTGGAGCATTTCGGCTTGGATTTACATGAAAACAGCCTGATTAAAGTGGATACTGAAAAATTTGAAACCAGCACAAAAGGCGTGTTTGCGATTGGGGACATTAATTATTATCCTGGCAAATTAAAGCTAATTCTATCTGGCTTTCACGAAGCGGCGCTCATGGCGCAGGAAGCATTCCGCATTTGTCGCCCGAATGAGAAATTGCGTTTTCAATATACCACCTCATCATCTGATCTGCAAAACAAGCTGGGAGTAGCGTAATATGCAAAGCTGCACCATTCATGTGACAGACCAAGACGGCAAAAAACATACGCTGGAAGGCGCAGTAGGCTGGCGCGTGATGGAAGTGATACGCGATTATGGCGTGCCGATTAAGGCAGAATGTGGCGGATGCTGCTCATGCGCCACATGTCACGTGTATGTGGATGAAGCGTGGCTGGACAAACTGCCTGAAAAGCAGGACGAAGAATTAGATATGCTCGATGATGCATTTGACGTGGAAGATAATTCGCGTCTGTCCTGTCAGCTTATTTTATCCCCCGAATTGGAAGGGCTGGAAGTTACTCTTGCAGCGGGAACTGAGCCTTAAAATAATGCAGCACCCGTATTTTTGCTTTCCTGCAAATCTTGCGCAGAATCATATATTGGAGAGGCTGCAACATTAGCAAAATCCGTATCGGTGAAATCTAGTTTTTCAGACTCTCTATCCAGCTCACGAGCAGATTGAAGCGCATTCATCATTTCTGCATCCTCACGCGTAATGACAGATGCATTGCTATCCACGCCGTATTTATGACGAAATTCGGTTAGTTTTTCTAGTGTTGCAGTATCTACAGTTCCTGTCGCGTCTGTTCCTGCCATGCCCAAAAAGCTTTGCACAGCCAATACAGATTCTTTGTCTTGAGTGATAATAGCATCAACATCAAAATGTCCATTTTCATGTGACTGCTCAATAATATATTCAAGATTATTTGTGACTTGAGTTTGCCCTTCGCTTGAAGATTTCCATTGCCCCGATTGCAAATCTATTTGCGCATCCCGCAGCGCATCAATCACATCTTTGTCATATGGTTGTTGCTCAACTGGTTGCGGCGCATTTTCTATTGATGGCTCAGCTTCCACATAATTGTCTGACAAGGACAACCTCTCGGCAGGTGCAGAAATAGTGATAACTTCTGATAATTCAGGAAATTCTTTTAATATATTTGAGGGATGTATGCTTGCATTATAGCTGTCCAGTCTTTCACCTAAACTTTCAGTTGCAGAATCTTCAGGTATAAATTTTGTGCCTTCAAATACATCCAGCACATCCTGATCATGTGCTGTCTGCCATAACGGATATGCATGTTGTCCGTTAATACCGATAACATCCCCATTTTCATTTACAGTAGGGCCGCCACTCATCCCTTTTTCTACAGCATCTGGCTTATCTTTATTGCCATGTGCATATTCATCATCTCTGTAGCCAATATTATAGCCATTGCCCAAACCTTTTTGACCCTTGTCACCACCAATAATAAAATCTGTTTTAAATGCTTTCACTTCAATGTCGCTGGATTCATGCGGTTGCCCTATAGGAAAAACCGTTTCACCTGCTTTAATTTCAGCGAAGGTTGCAATTCCTGGTGCTGGAGGGGATGAAAGTTCTGTCTCTGGATTTACTGGTTTAGCATTATTTAAATCTACTTTTAACACGGCAGCATCCAGCTGATCAGTCATGCTTTCTGAACTTTGGGTCTTGCTGCTTTCAGACTCAACGATGATGGGCGCTTCAACAGTAAAATATTCGTTGGTTGCTGCATCTCTGAGTGTAACCGTGATTGTTTCTTTGTCTGCTGCCGTAATAACATGTTGGTTTGTGACAATTGTTGCAATATTATTGTCTATGTCTGCAACGAATGCTGAGCCAACAGCACCATTTGCATCATTGATTGTTCCCGTAAAATCTCTGACTTTATCTTCAGTCTGAGCATCCAGAGTTTTAGACATAATTACCTCAATAAAAAATAATTATATCATAAATTAACCAGCGTTAAAATTTATTTCTTTTTGCCTAAATATTCAAATGGATTAAACATCTGCATGGTTTCGCGCATGATTTCCATGTTCTTTTGCGTCATTTCTTGCATTTGTTCCATTTTGTTGACTGGATTATACTCTTCCAGAAGATGCGTAAACTGTTCTGAAATGCGTTCCTGATTTGCCATGAACGCTTCCATGCTTCCATCCAGATAATGTGGGAACACATCGCGCATATTATGATCATACATATTGATCATTTTGCGAAGGAAACTGGCGGGCAACATGCTGTGCGTGCCGTTTAATTCCTGCTCGAAGATAATCTGTGCAAGAATCTGACGTGTTAAATCCTCGCTTGTTTTCGCGTCACGCACCTCGAAATCCACCTCTTCGCGCACCATGTCACGCACGTCATCCAGCGTAATATAAATGCTCGTCTGCGTATTATACAAACGACGATTGGAATATTTTTTGATGATGATGGATTCTTTGCTCATGGTAGCATTGTAATTGCGCGCTGACAAAAACGCAATATCATACTATGCTTATATGATGAATATTATATCTGCTTCGCAGCACGCTGAAAATGATGCATTATGGATGCAGGGATTGTTGCGTTATCAGTCTTGTGGATATACGCGACCGCCGAGCTATCATAAAGTGGTCTGGCAGAAAGATCAGGTGCAGTGTTATGCGCTGCATTCCCAGCATGATGACGCCCGTCCGTCTATGTTATGGATTCCCTCACTCATCAACCGATATTATATATTAGATATGAATGATGAACTCAGCCTGCTGCGTTTTCTTGCATCGTCAGATATGAATATTTATGTGATAGACTGGCATCACCCCGATGCAGCGCAGGCGCATCTTGTCAGTGCAGATTATATCAGCATGTATCTTTTGCCGTTGATAGATGCACTTTCTGCTGACATGCCAATTCACCTTGCAGGATATTGCGTGGGAGGGATGCTGGCAATGGCAGCCGCGCAGTTAAAAGCAGATCAGGTAGCTTCACTCAGCCTGCTTGCCACACCGTGGGATTTCTCGCAGATGGGGGATATGGTGCAACATCCATTATGTGCTGGTGCGGTGCAGCAAACGCTGAATGCGCGTGCGCCTCTAGTGCATGGGGCCTATATTAACTGGTTGTTTTATTTGATGAACCCTGAAAAATTTAAGGCAAAATATGCCGATTTTGCAAAGATGCGCGAAGGCAGTAGCGAATATCAGCGATTTGTGATGGTGGAACATTGGGTGAATGATGCCGTGGCACTCAGTCAGGCGTTTGCAAAAGAATGTTTGCTGGACTGGGTGCAGCATAACCAGACCATGCATGAAGGCTGGTCTGTGAATGGTATCACAATAAATCCAACATTAATACGCTGTCCCACTTTCATTGCAGCTCCCAGAAAGGATGAAATTGTGCCGCCTGAAAGCGTTAAACCACTGGCGCAGATGATAACGCATTCTCATTATGTTACGCCCGATGCAGGGCATATTGGCATGATGGTTGGCAAGAACCGCAAAAAAGCATTGTGGAATCCGCTCAGGGACTTTGTCCGTAGTTGTGCGGCTGCGTAAAATAGAGTATGGTGCTAGCATGAATAATGCTGCACCCCAGATACCAGAAGAAGAATTCGAGCATATCACGCTGACAGAAGATGTGGTGAATGATGTGGTAATGGGTCTGCAGGGGGATGATTCTCCGCAGGTGCAGGAAGCCTGTGAAGGCTTGCGCTGTGAAGACAAGGCAGAATTGCTCAATCAGTTAAATACTGCGCAACGTGAGCAGTTGGTTGAAATTCTGGGCGATGAACTGACAGACAATGTGTTGCCAGCGTTGGATGCAGATGCAGCAGAAGACGTATTGCGCGCTTTGGGTGCAGAAAAGACCGCTGAAAAACTTTCCAATCTGGAAGTGGATGATGCAGTTTATGTGTTAAAAGAGTTTTCCAGCGCCGAACAACAGACCATTTTAAGTGGGATGAATGCCGAAGTTCGCCGTGACATTGAACAGAGCTTTACCTATCCCGAAGCCAGTGCTGGGCGGATTATGCAAAAGCGTGTCGTCAGCGTGCCTGAATTCTGGTCTGTCGGACAGGTGATAGATTTCATGCGGGAGCAGAATCAGGACGATTTGCCTGAGCATTTTTACGTAATATATGTCACGAACCACCGTTTTCACCCTGTAGGTGTGCTGGCGCTATCTCAATTGATGCGCTGCAATCGTGACACACGCGTTTCAGATTTGATGAATACAGACATTCACCCGCATCACACAGATGATGATCAGGAAGATGTGGCGTTTGTATTCCGCAAATATGGTTTGGTGGAAGCACCCGTGGTGAACACGCAGGGTCGGCTGGTCGGCACGATTACGGTGGATGATGTGGTTAGCGTCATTCAGGAAGAAGATGAGGAGGATTTTCTGAAATCTGCAGGTCTGCAATCTCAGGATGTGTATGACACCTTGTTTGAGTCCGTTAAACAGCGCTTTCCGTGGCTGTTTGTCAATTTGCTGACTGCCATTGCCGCCAGTGCGGTGATTGATTTATACGAAGATACGATTCAGCAACTGGTGCTGCTGGCAGTGTTAATGCCGATTATTGCGTCTATGGGGGGCAATGCGGGCATTCAGTCTGCCACCATCGCTGTGCGTGCATTGGCAACGAAAAAACTGGCAAAGGGCAACGCGAAATATATGATTCGTAAGGAAGTGATGCTTGGGTTGCTTAACGGTATTGGGCTGGCAACCATCACAGGGCTTGGCATTTTGCTGATTTACCAACAGTTGGATATTGCAATTATTTTTGCCACTGCCACGATTATCACGATGATTGTCGCGGGTTTATCTGGCGCGGGGTTGCCATTCCTGCTGCAAAAACTCGGCATTGACCCCGCCATTGCATCAGGCGTGTTTTTGACGATGCTGACCGATATGTTCGGGTTTTTGGCATTTTTGGGGCTGGCGAGTTTCATGTTGTTGTAGCGAAGTCGCCGCCGTCATACTGAGGCGAAGCCGAAGAATCCATGTTGCTACAAGTGCCAAGCTGAGAGATAGATTCTTCACTACGTTCAGAATGACAAAAAATAGGATTTTGTCATATTATTGTCATGGTTTTGATTTATGGTAATGATTAAGTTGAGGATATGTAGTGGCTGACGATTTAAAATACAAAGGAGATGGAGAAATTATGAGTGGCATCGCTCGTGGTGTTCTTTACACTTTGCCTTTTGATATAGCAGCTGCATTTTTGCCATCTGGCGGTTTGCAAAATGCTGCAATTACTGCTAGTGGTATTGGTTATAGTGATGGAATGATTAAAGCAAAAGAAGCTGTTAGACAGCATGACGAATTGGTTTTAGAAAATAAAACTTTGAAATCACAATTATCTAGCAGTGCTAGTTACATTACAGACACTCAGCACGAAGGCAAAATTAATTCATTAGAATTAGAACAAACGCAAAACAGGTAAATGACACGATGAGCAAGAACCATAACATCATTGAAGCAGGGGCTGGCAAAGCAGTTACTAAAGGCATGAAAGGTGCGGTGGCTGGTGGGCTTGGTGCGTTGGCGGGGTCAAAATTGACGGAGTTTGCTGACAATTCTGAAAAGTTTAATAATTTGAGTGACGATCTCTCTGGCAGCAAGATTGTCACCAGCGTTAAAGAAACTTTGCAGGAAAATGATTTTGCGCAAAAGGCAGCAGATGTGTGGCACAGTGTGGATGACAAAATGCCACAATTTGTGCAGGATACGCAGGATGGTACGCTCATTGTGAAAACAGCTGCGGTTACAGGCATCGTCATGGCAGGGCTTGGCTTTGCCAAAGGTGCGATTGATGCGCATAAACACAATCACAAACATCATGAAACCGAAGTGGAAAACAAGGTGCTTAAAAATCTGGTCACGGATATGGTGCGTGATGGGGTGATGTTGGAAGTGAGTCAGGAACAGACAAAATAAGCCACTGCCCGCTTTTCGCGCTGCGCTGTATCATGGCGCATGAATCATTCCCAAATTTCAAATGCCCATGAAGCACGGGCGGTGCAGGCATTGCTGCATCATGCGCTTTCCCATGACTTTCTTTCCTTCCTGCAATATGCGTTTTATACGTTAAATCCCTCTCAACCCTTCATTCCCAACTGGCATTTGGAAGCGATTGCGGAATATTTAAATGCATTGGAACGCTGCGACATTCAGCGTTTGATTATCAATATGCCACCACGCTCGCTCAAGTCCCTTTCCAGTACGGTGGCATGGAGTGCCTATCTGCTGGGGCGCAATCCTGCCATGCGTATTATCACCGCAAGTTATTCATCCCCCATCAGCATTAAACATGCCACCGATGTGCGCGGACTGGTTGCAACTGACTGGTTCGCGCAGACCTTTCCAAAGTTCGCATTGCACCCTGCGCAAAACGAAAAACACAAATTCATGACCACGCAGCAGGGCTTTCGTCTGGCAACGTCTGTCGGGGGTTCGCTCACGGGGGAAGGGGGCGATGTGATTATTATAGATGATCCGCTCAACCCTGCGCAGTCTATGTCTAAAAGCAGCCGTGAAGCAGCGAATCACTGGTTTGACCATACGCTTTCTTCACGGCTTAATAACAAGCGCACAGGGCGGATGTTGCTGGTGATGCAGCGCCTGCATGAGCAGGATTTGAGCGGGCATTTGCTGCGCAAAGGCGGGTGGGAGCATTTATGCCTGCCCGCTCAGGCAAAGGCAGCCTTGCAGGTGCGCATGGGGAATGTTGCATATGAAATGCAGGCTGATGAATTATTGCAGCCTGAGCGTGAGACGATTGAAGTGTTAAAACAGTTGCGGCTGGATTTGGGCAGCGCGGCATATAACGCACAATATTTGCAGTCTCCTTTGGCGGATGACGGGTTGATGGTGAAAAAAGCATGGTGCGAGCATGTGTATGACCTATTGCCAGAAGAAGGCACACTGGTGCAAAGCTGGGACACGGCAATTAAAACGGGGCAGAGCAATGATTTTTCAGCCTGTGTCACAGTCACAATGCATGAAGGCATATATTACGTGGTGGATGTGCTGACGCTGAAAGCAGAATATCCTGAGTTGAAGCGCGCTATTATTGCTCATGCCGCAAAAACACTTCCAGATGCAGTGTTGATTGAAGATAAAGCCAGTGGGCAGTCCCTGCTTCAGGATTTGCAGCATCATGGTGCGCTACCTCTAATTTCTGTAATGCCAAAAGATGATAAGGTAACACGTTTTGCGCGTATATCTTCCCAACTTGAGGCGGGGAATGTAATGTTTCCAATAGCCGCGTCATGGAAAGAAACATTCCTGCATGAATTGCTGCAATTTCCAAAAGGCGCACATGATGATTCCGTCGATGCATTTTCACAGGCTATCTTCTGGCTGATGCAAAAAAGAATAAACGCACATTATCTGCGTCAGCTTTAAAGATTAATATTCAGGTAGATAAGCACAAATTTAGTGACAATTTTATCGTTAATAAAAACTAATTTTTAAGTGCATTTTTTAGCCAAAATTATGTACTGGTTTATAATAATTACTAATATAAAACAAATATTTACGATTATTTTGTTTCATTATAACACATTATTAATAATAGAGGCGTAACGTCATAATTATCAGCAGGAGATAAAGAAACTGTAATTAATACTTTGATAATCATAAAGGGGATATAAATATGGATACCACTACTCAGGAAACTAAACGAAGCACGAACTATGTCATGACAGATACGGTATCCACAAATAATAATTCAGAAAACCCTGGTTCAGAGGAACTTTCCACAAACACAGTAGAAAGTGGTGCAGATACTACTGGAGGCGGCGAAGATACGGTCGAAACTGGTGCGGAGACCACTAATAGTGGTGAAGATACGGTAGAAACTGCAGCAGATACGACCGAAAGTGGTCACGACACGATGGATGGTGGAAACGACACCACCGAAAGCGGTCACGATACGATGGATGGCGGACATGATACCACCGAAAGCGGTCATGATACGATGGATGGCGGACATAATACCATCGAAAGCGGTCACGATACGATGGATGGTGGACATGATACCACCGAAAGCGGTCATGATACGATGGATGGTGGAAACGACACCATTGAAAGCGGTCATGACACGATGGATGGTGGGCATGATCATCATGATGATTCACAGCCCACGCACACCGACCCTGAAAAAATGGCAGACCACATGGCCATGCTGGAGTTGGTGTCTCATGAAAATGCAACGCATATTGCTATTAATGATGGCAGCTGGTTCGACGCAGACACCTGGCTTAACGGCGAAATTCCCTCAGACGGTGCGCACGTGTTGATTGGCAAAGATGTGCATGTCATGTATGACCAGCAAAGTGACGCGCGCATTCAAACCATTCGCGCCGATGGTGACATCTCTTTTTCAACCACTGAAAACACGAAACTGATTGTTGATACATTTGTGGTGAATGCAAACGGATCTCTCACGATTGGCACAGAAGACAACCCCGTGCAGGCAGGGGTTAATACTCAGATTCTGATTGCAGATAACGGTCAGATTGATTTGAACTGGGATCCGACTATGGTCAGCCGCGGCATCATTACACATGGTGACGTGTCCATGCATGGGCAGGAAAAACTGGTGCATACGAAAGTGAGCATAGATGCGATGGCGGGTGATAATATGCTCACTTTAGCAGAAACGCCAACCAACTGGAATATAGGCGATGTGCTGGTGCTGAGCGCCACGGAATATGACCGCAACGCAAGCGACACGCAAGATGAAGTGGTGACGATTGCATCTATTGAAGGCAATGTGGTGACGCTGAATGAAGCGTTGGAATATGACCATGCCACACCGCGGGATGATCTATTTGCATCGGTAGCGAACTATACGCGCAATATTGAAATTGCCAGCGAAAACCCTGATGTGCCAATCAATGAGCGCGGGCATGTCATGTTTATGCATAATGACAATATAGATGTGCAATATGTGGCATTTAATGGTCTTGGACGCACTGATAAAAGCCGCAATATTACAGATTATGAAGTGCATGAAACAGCGCATGGCGACCAGATATTAAACCGTGTGGAAAATGCCGATGGCAGCCATACCATGAAAAACGCTCTTGAATGGACAGAAGCAGGCATGGAATATGACGAGCTGAACATTCGCGGACGTTATGGCGTGCATCTGCACAAAACAGGGGTAGACGGCGAAAGCGGGGCATATTTAGAAGGCAATGCATTAATGGGTTCTCCTGGCTGGGGATATGTTCAGCATGATAGCGTTGCAGACTTTAACAATAACGCAGCTTATGATGTGTATGGCGCTGGCTTTGCCTCTGAAACAGGCAACGAAATTGGCACATGGAGCCGCAACATCTCCATCAAAAATATGGGGCGTGACACCAAAGTGAAAGAAGGCTTTGGCAATCATGATACGGGCGGAGAGGGTTATGGCTTCTGGTTGCAAAGTCGCCTTGTTGCGGTGAATGATAATATCGCGGTGAGCGCCAGTGAAGATGGGTTTGCTTGGTTCTCTATGGGGGCTGATCTAATTGATGCGCCATCTGAGTTTATGTTAAACCCTGCAGCCGCTCAGGCAGAATTTATTGATACGGAAATGCAGAATATGTTTTCCAATGCCCGCAATGAAACTTTCGCATCCAATGAAGGAATGCTCAGCATCCGCAACAAATCCTTCCAAGGGCATGATGACCGCAATATTATTGAAGATTTCACCGCATGGAATGTGGATTATGGCATTGAAATCAGCTACACCAGCAAATATGCCATTCACGGGTTGGATGTGCTGGGCAACGGCTTGAATGATGGCGTGTTGCTGGGTGGATTTGCAGAAGATGTGACGCTGGTAGATGCAAAAATTGATGGTTTTACGAATGGTGTCAATTACACGAAATTCAGCAACTCTTTGCCTTTTGGAGAAGAAGACCAGTTTTATTTCACCGTAGTGAACCCAACCTTCGGAGAAAGCATAACAACGCAGATTAAAAACTTTAACCCTGAGACAGACAAAATTCTGCAAACAGAAGATTTGTCAGATGCACCGCTGAATCTACAGCTTGATGATGATACGCTGGTGGCAAAATGGCTGTTTAGCGGGGGGTATATCGGATTTTCTCCGCTCGGAACCAAGACGGATTCTTTAGGGCAGGTGAAATTTCCCGCAGGCAGCGAATCCTTCTCATATGACTTTGCTGAAACGGCACGTCATATTATCGACAATGGCTACTGGACGCTTAAAGACGGCACAGAAGTGACTGTGTTTGAAACGCTGATTTCAGATCGTGCGTCAGGGATTGCCAAAACCTTTAAGTTCATGGTGACGCTGGAAGAAGGTTACGTCAATTTTGCCAAAGCGCTGAACGGCAAGGTGAATGATTTTTATCAGGGTGAATTTACGCTGACGCAGGATATTTATGTTGCAGCCAACGTAGACCGCGCCAACATTCCGCATATTGCAGAACATGGTGAAGCCTTTTATCTGGCAGGCAAACATCTGTCTGAAATGCTGCAGGGCACGAACTATGATGATGTGATTCTGGGCAATGGTGGAGATGATGTCATCCTCGGCGGTGGTGGAAATGATGTGGTCACTGGCGGAGATGGGGCAGACAGCTATATCGTCTCACCAGATGCACCAGCCATCATGACCATTACAGATTTTGATGTGACTCAGGATGTGATTGATGCCAGTGAATATAATTCAGTTGAGTTTATACAATATCTGCATCATCTGGTGGTGAAGCTGGCAGATGAGCAGCAGATCGTTCTGCCACATATGACATATGACATGCTGAATGAAGCCAACATTTCTGGTGTGACCATGCCTGCCCAAGCAACCATTTTGGATGAGGAATATGTGTATCATCTGGTGGATTCTGTGCCATCGGCTGAGGCGGAAACACCTGCAACACCTGAAAACGCACCAGACACCAGTGAAGACACAATAAGCAGTGGCGCAGAAACGCCTGAAAATGATGTGCCTGAACAAAATGACGATACAGTTAGTGGTTACAACATCATTGAAGGCACAGCTCGCAAGGAGTTGCTCAACGGAACAAATGATAATGACATCATCAACGCGCATGACGGGTTTGACAAGGTGTTCGGCGGGGGTGGAGATGACATTATCAACGGTGGCGCAGGCTTTGACAAACTCTGGGGCAGTGCGGGCGCAGACACGTTCGTCTTCACTCCAAATGAAGATACGGTAGGCGACATGCTGCGAGACTTCAACGCATTTGATGGTGACAAAATCGACATTTCCGCTCTGCTGCAGGGCTATGACGCAGACACCAGTGTCCTGTCAGACTTTGTACGCATCGACAAACATGCAGGTCACGCCTTTGTGCATGTGAATGCAGACGGGGAAGGAGATGATTTTGTAGAAATTGCGTTTGTAGTAGATAGTGCTGATCTGGCAGATTATGAGGAGTTTACGTTTTTGATTTTGTGATGTGGAAAACAACAATTTTTTCTTCTATTATCTTTTACAATAACATTTCAGCCAGTTATATTGGTATTGAGAGGAAAGTGCATGTTCTACAGACAAAAAATATTATTAGCGTTAATTGAGGCTTTTGGAGGGAGTCTTAAAAGTCGTGACCTACAGAAATACCTTTTTTTGTTTACGCAAAAGTGTCAAAAGGATAAAAGCTACGAGTTTGTGCCATATAAATATGGTTGTTTTTCTTTTCAATCTTACGCAGATAGAAGAAATTTAGTTGAAGCAGGGCATTTAAAGGCAGGTGAAGACTGGGAATTAAATGAGCAAATATATCTGAAGAAACTAAAAAAAGGTGATGCTCAAAAAGTATTGAATTTTAAAAAGCATTATAAGCATTTATTTGGCGACGAACTGATTAAAGAAGTTTATCGAGGATTTCCATATTACGCTATAAATAGTCATATAGCTGATAAATTAATGAATGAAAATGAACTTTCTATAATCGAATCCGAGCGCCCTTCTCAATCTGAATCATGTTTTTTCACAATCGGCTATGAAGGTCAGAGTTTTGAGAATTACCTAAATCGATTAATACAAAGCAACGTGAAACTACTATGCGACGTTCGCAAAAATCCGTTAAGTCGAAAATATGGCTTTTCAAAATTAACATTAAGTGAGAGCCTTAATAAACTCGGCATAGAGTACAAACATATACCAGAGTTAGGTATTGTTTCTGAGAAACGTCAAGAACTTAAATCTCAATCTGATTACGATAATCTCTTTAATGAATATGAAAAAACAACACTTAAGGATAATAAGGAAGCTTTAGATAATTTAAGCTTATTAGTAAAGCAATATAAGCGTGTTGCAATAACTTGTTTCGAGGCAGAGCCGTGTTATTGTCATAGGGGACGTATAGCAAAAGAGTTAGCCAAACACCCAAAGTGGCATTGTCCAATTGAGCACATTTGAGGTAAATTATGCCAAGAGAGCGTATTTTAATTGCAGTTAAAACTTATCCCACGCTTTCTGAGTCACATGTAGAGTTAGCTTGCACAGCTGGATTTCGTTAGGATGGAAGTTGGATCAGGCTTTTCCCTATTCCTTTTCGTCGTTTAGAGAATGACAAACGTTATACAAAATATCAGTGGATTGAAGCTGATATTGATAAAGCCAAAAAAGATAAACGTCCTGAAAGCTATAGTATTATCAATATTGATACTATCATTGTTCAAGAGAAGATTTCTGCTAAACGTAACTGGGAATCTCGAAAACGTATTATTTTAGATAAAAACCAAGTTTATACTAATCTGTCTGAACTAATTCAAGAAGCACATAATAATAAAATTTCGTTAGCAATATTTAAACCTAGTATTATTGAAAGTTTCAAGATTGAGTCTGCACCTAAAGAGTGGCCAGAAGATAAAATAAAACGGGTCTTGGAGGGGATGAAACAAACAAGTTTCTTAGATGAATCAGATGATATTGCTGAATTTAAAATAATGCCAAAGCTGCCTTACAAATTTTCCTACCGTTTTAGAGATGATGCGGGTAAGTCTAGCAAACTGATGATTGAGGATTGGGAAATTGGTCAGCTATACTGGAACTGTCTCGAATCGAGTATAAACGAAAAAGAGGCATTAAAAAAAGTAGAACAAAAGTATATGGAAGACATCGCAAAAACCAAAGACCTTTATCTTTTTCTTGGCACTACCTACGAACACCATAACAAAAAAGCGCCAAACCCTTACGTTATTATTGGTACGTTTCATCCGCCTGTGGAAATGCAGCTATCCTTATTTTAACCATAGATGTTTTTATTGTTATATGTTGAAATTCATTTAAAAATCAATTTCGTGGCTGGGGTACCAGGATTCGAACCTGGGAATGACGATACCAAAAACCGTTGCCTTACCACTTGGCCATACCCCAACAACGAAATGGTGTTGTACTCAATATTATTCGTCAGTTCAAGCACTGATTTGATAAAAACGACGTTATAATTTGAATAATTTATAGGTGATGGCATCATGCAACGCGATGTAGGATGCGTCGATGACGTTGGGGGAAACGCCGAGCGTGTTCCAGACGTTGCCTTCATCATCTTCACTTTCAATCGTCACGCGGGTAACGGCTGCTGTTGCCTGCTGTGGGGAGAGGATGCGCACTTTATAATCTGTCAGTCGCATGGACTTCAGTGCAGGATAATATCCGCTGAGTGCTTCACGCAATGCCCCGTCCAGCGCGTTCACAGGACCGTTTCCTTCGCCCACCTGCAATACGCGTTTGCCATCCACCATCAATTTGATGGTTGCTTCAGACATGGTGGTGAGGTCACCTTTTGCGTTCCAGCGCCGTTCGTCCATCACGCGGAAACTTTCAATGCTGAAATATTCAGGAACGCTACCCAGATGCCGCCGCGCGAGCAATTCAAAGCTGGCATCGGCAGACTCATAGGCATAGCCCTGCGTTTCATAATCCTTCACCACGGCGACCAGTGAATTGATGCGCTCATCTTTCGCGTCCACTTCAATGTCAAAATCTTTTAGGCGGGTGATGATGTTGGCGCGTCCTGCTTTGTCAGAGACTAAAATCTGGCGTTTATTGCCCACCTGTTCTGGCTTGATATGTTCATATGAATCTGTGCTTTTCGCCATCGCGGAGACGTGCAACCCGCCTTTATGCGCAAATGCCGCTTCGCCGACGTAAGGTGCGTGAACGTTGGGCGCACGGTTGAGGCGTTCATCAATCATGTGTGAGAGATGCTTGAGTTGCGTGAGTTTTTCGTCTGAAATGGCGGTCTTGTAGCCAAGTTTCAACATCAGGTTTGGAATGATGGTAATCAAATCCGCATTGCCGCAACGCTCCCCAATGCCGTTCATCGTGCCTTGCACTTGCCGTGCGCCCGCCTGCACGGCGGCGAGAGAGTTGGCAACGGCATTGCCCGTATCATTATGACAGTGAATGCCCAGCATGGACGCAGGCACATGGTGCGAGGTGGCGCGGACGATATTATAAATCTCATGGGGCAGTGTGCCGCCATTGGTGTCACATAACACAATCCATTCAGCACCTGCTTCGTAAGCTGCCTTGCACATATCCAGCGCCACTTGCGGGTTTTTCTTATAGCCATCAAAGTAATGCTCGGCATCAAACATCGCTTTTTTGCCTTTGGCAACAATCTCTGCAATGGAGTCCGCAATCATCGCTCGATTTTCTTCAAAGGAAATTTCCAGCGCTTTTTCAATATGGAAATCCCATGTTTTCCCGACAATGCAGATATGTCCGCAATCCTGATTAATTAAATCGTTTAATCCAGGGTCATTCGCGGCAGAACGCCCTGGGCGGCGGGTCATGCCAAATGCGGTTAGCTTGGAGGTTTTTAACTTTGGGGGATGCTCAAAGAATGCATCATCTTTCGGGTTTGCTCCTGGCCAGCCACCTTCAATATAATCTATGCCGAAGCCATCCAGCGCTTTGGCAATCGCCATTTTGTCTGCCAGCGTAAAATTGACGCCGCGCATCTGCGAGCCGTCACGCAGGGTGGAATCATATAAGGTAACGTAGTTTGAGTCTTTCACAGCCTAGTTATGCCACAAAAAAACAATGCAGGCAATCAGTCTGTGCGCTTAGAGCGGTTTGGTAACAAATCGCCCATTAATGATAACGGATTTGTCTACCTTGGAAGTATCTTTCCATTCGCCCTTACCAATATTATACATCAGGCGGTTGACTTCCATTAAGATGGTTGCAGTAACAAGGTTCTTTTTATTATCTTCCATGATAAACAAAGTCGCCTTCACAGGCAATGTCTGACCAACCAGTGTCAGATACCCATACCCCGTGTAAAGATTGCCTGTTTTTCGCTCTAAGGCTTTAATCTGCAACTTTGCGGTATCATATACATCCGTATTGAGCCAGCTTTCCCCTGTCACCTTTTCGACTAACCCGTCATAATCTGATGTGATGCTGCCCATTGGGAGTTTTACCGTAGCATCTATGGTGCTTTTATCTGGCTGTTCTGGGTAAAAATTAATGTCTGCATCATAATTATGCAGCTCCGCCGTGGCTGATTTGCCGTCTATGATAGCAGTGAAATTCAATACGCTATCTTCTTTCACAATAACATGCGTTTCTGCCTGCGCAGCTGAGGAGATGAACATGATGCTTAATAGGGTTAAAAGTAATTTCATGTGACATTTTCCTTTTTGTTTTTTTGTGATGGTAACATGCGCAGCAACACATCATCCTTATAATAGAAATGATGCACTAACGCGGCAGCTGCATGGATGATAATCAACGCACCGAACACCCACAAACCAAGTTCGTGCATCTGATTGAACAATCCTGACAGTTCTTTATTTTTGCTTACAAGATTCGGCAAGGTTGGTGAACCGAACACGGACACATCATATCCTGCGGAAGATGACATGAGCCACCCTGTAAGCGGCATATATAACATCATCATGTAAAGCAGTGCATGAGAAGTGTGAGAGGCAACGCGTTGCCACCGAGTCATATGACGTGGAAGGGGCGGCGTTTTGGTTCTGAGTCGCACATAAATGCGGAATATGACTAATGCAAGAATGATGATGCCAATAGATTTATGCCACCCGTAATATGTCAGTTTTGTCGGGCTGAATTCCAGCCCTTCCATATAATAACCAAACCCTAGCATTGCAATAATGCCCACACCTATGATCCAGTGAAGCCATTTGTGAATGCTAGGGTAATGGTGAATATATGGCATGATGGTTTATTATTTTGGCACGTCTGGTTGTTCACTTGGCAGAGCAGGGCGGTCTACTTCTGATTCTATGTATAGTATAACATTATCTCCCACTGCTGGCAAATATGCATCCAGACCCCATTCACTGCGCTTGAATTCACCTTCAATCGTAAAGCCTGCCTTGTATTTGTTGCTCCATTTGTCATAACCCATCTTATTCAGGGTCACATCCATAGTCAGTGGGCGTGTTTTTCCGAGCATGGTAAAGTCACCTGTGACCACACCAGTGTTAAGCCCTGTCAACTTAATGTCAGTGCTTTTAAATGTGGCAGTAGGGTGTTTTTCTGTGTTGAAAAACTCTTCACCCTGAAGTTTTTCATCAAAAGAGGGAATATCAGTGCTGATACCTTGTGGACGTATGGTCACGTTAATCTGGCTGTTTTCTGGGTTTTTCTCATCAATTGTAATAGTGCCATCATAATCCAGAAATTCGCCGACAAATTTTGAAAATCCTGCATGATCTATTTTAAACAGAATGCTGGTATGTTGTTTGTCAAAATGGTAGGTCTGCGCGGCATGTGCGCCAGAGGTTGCCAGCAGCAACCCTAAACATAGTCCAAGTATTTTTTTCATTATCAATCCTTATTTTTTATAATAACTTTTTAAATTGTTCGATAGCATAAGTCGCGCCTTTATCATGATTCCATATGGAAGAAATAACCGCAATAAAATCCGCTCCAGCCTCTATTAATGGTTGTGCATTGTCTGGCGTGATGCCACCTATGGCAACACATGGCAGTTCTGCCACTTCCACCCACCATTGCAGAATCTCAGGCGTAGGCGTTCCCCAATGTTCAAGCGCTTTGGCAGATTTGGATCGTGTTGGGTAAAACGCACCAAACGCCACATAGTCCGCTCCTGCTTCACCCGCTTCCATTGCCAGATGGCGGGAGGCATGACAGCTTACACCGATAATCGCATTATGACCGAGTATATCGCGCGCATTCTGGATGTCACCATCATCCTGCCCAAGATGCACGCCATCTGCGCCAATTTCTTTAGCAAGCGCAGCATTATCATTCAGGATGAACGTAATATTATATAACTGACATAATGGCAGCAGAATTTCTGATGCCTGCTTAATAATATCGTCAGATGCTGCATTTTCAGTCAGCTTTCCATCGTCTGTGCCAGCGTCTTTCAAACGCAATTGAAACGCACCAATCTTGCCATCTGCTGCTTCAAATACATTGCGACATTCTTTTGCAAAACTATTTATATCTTCAATGTTAGGTGGTGAAATGAGATACAGTAAGCAATCTGACATAAATTAATTTCCAAATAACTGATTGAGCCAGCCTTTGCGCTTTTTCATAGTGGTGGATTCACCGCCCAGATCAAACACACTATCATAGACCACGCCTTTTTTCTCGTAATAATCCTGATGATATTGCTCAGCTTCATAGAATGTGTCTACTGGTTTGATGATCGTCGCAATCGGCTTTTTAAATTCGCCAGATGCATCTACTTCTTCTTTTGCTTTAGTAGCGATTTCAAGTTGTTTCTCGTTCAATGGCAAAATGGCTGAGCGATATTGTGGGCCAATATCCACACCCTGACCGCCCACTTGCGTAGGGTCATGAATCAGCCAGAAGGCTTCCACCAGGCGTTTATACTCCACTTTTGACGGGTCATATGAGACGCGTACTACTTCAAAATGCCCTGTTTTTTTTGTTGATACAGATTCGTAAGTCGGGTTGTCTGTCTCGCCACCAGCGTAACCCGAAACCACATCAATCACGCCATCAATTGCCTGAAATTCTGACTCGACACACCAGAAACACCCTGCGCCGAATAGGGCATATTCTATATTTTCTAGGTTGCTCATAGCGTCTCCTTGGGTTGTGGTTGCAGATGCATTACTGAATGTAGGTAAGGTAGTCAGTACGCACAACAATATCAGTCTAAAATATTTTGTCATATTATACTATGTAAGGAATAATGACATTATTGCAAGTCGCACTGATATAGTCGCTTATGGTTTCTTTAGCTGCAATTTATTAGCCTGATATAAATTTTAAAAAGGATATATAATGACAAAAGACAAAAAAACAGCTCAGGATTACGCGAAAACGCATGAAGCAAGTGATGATGTGCTTGCTGCACCTGAAGCACATGGGAAACCTGCTGCTGCACCTTGGGAAGCGGATAGGGATGCAGGCAAACAGCATAAAGGTGGCAAAATTAGACCACTTTTGGATAAAAAAGACCCAAAGTGACAGCAGGTATTGCAGTCAACCCATAAATAAGGTAAACTATCATTAATCATTCTTTTTCTTTCATTTAAAGAAAAACTTATGACCAGTGGTCAGTTTTATATTATTGCGTTTCGCAGTGACTGATCATGCATGTTCTTTATTACCGTGTGTGAGAAATGAGTAAATCAACTTTGTTTGGTATTGGTTTTTTTGTCGCTGTATTGTTGCTTATCTTAGCAGTTCCTCAGCCAGAACAAAAAACGATAACATGTGAAGAGAACTATCGAGGAAACCCTATAGCAATTCGCGAAATTTGTAATGAATAAGTTTCTGGAAAAATTGGATAACCATCTTACAAAATATCATTTTTGTTATTTTATTGGATTTTTGGTGTTTCTTATTGTTATCGGTTTACATGAACCAGATAACAGTCAGCAAAAAAGAGATTCATCTGGTGGCATACAGCTTATCAGATAAATTCACATCTTATAATCACTAAAAGCATTTAGCTCTTAGTGATTTTTTTTGCCCTAACTACAAGCAGTTTAGCTGCAAGCGCTTTTGCGTTGCTTTTCACTGTCAGACTTTAGCTGCCCGCAAGCTGCCATAATATCTTCCCCGCGTGGGGTGCGGATGGGGGAGGCGTAGCCCGCGGCTTGCACAATCCGCCCGAAGCTGTGAATGCGGTTGTTGCTGGAGCGTTCATATCCGCTGCCTTCCCAGCTGTTAAACGGGATAAGATTCACTTTGGCGGGGATGCCTTCGAGCAACTGCACTAAGCGCTGTGCATCCGCATCACTATCATTCACCCCTTTTAACATAACATATTCAAAGGTGATGCGCTGGTTAGTGTTAATTTCGGCGTAATAACGACAGGCATCCAGCAATTCTGCAATGTTCCAGCGTTTATTGAGCGGTACTATCACATCACGCAATTCATCGCGCACAGCGTGAAGCGAAATTGCCAGATTCACGCCCAGATCATTCGCACATTCTTTAATCAATGGCACGTGACCAGAGGTGGACAGCGTAATCCGCTTGCGGCTGAACGCAATGCCTTCCTTGTCCATTGCAATAATCATCGCTTTGGCAACATTATCATAATTAAAGAGTGGTTCACCCATGCCCATCAGCACAATATTGGTAATTCGTTTGTCGTCTTTCAGGCTTGGCCAGTCATGCAATGCATCACGCGCTGCCATCACCTGACCCACAATTTCAGATGGAGTGAGATTGCGCACCAGCTTTTGCGTGCCCGTATGGCAGAAAGTGCAGGTGAGGGTGCAGCCGACCTGCGAGGAAATGCAGAGTGTGCCACGGTCAGCTTCTGGAATATAGACAGTCTCCGCTTTATTGCCATCCGCAAATTGATAGAGCCACTTGATCGTCCCATCTTCAGATTTTTGCTCAGTCGTTACATGTGGACGCTCAATGAAGAAATGTTGCTCCAACGCTTCACGGGTCTTTTTGGAGATATTGCTCATATCCGCAAAGTCACGCACCCCATGATGATACAGCCATTGCCATATCTGTTTGGTGCGGAATTTCTCCAGCCCAAGACTTGCCAGCGCGCCAGCCAGTTCTTCACGCGAAAGTCCAATGATATTGATTTTAGTCGATGCATCTGTGTTATTCATGCACATAGTGTAAATTACCGTGCCAAAAAACACAATCTTTATAGATTCTTTATGCGCAGGCGTGTTTAACACGCTATGAATTAAATGAACAATTTATTAGATTCGATTTTAACATTAGGAGTTACATATGAAATTTATAGGATTTTTGGTTATTTTGGCACTGATTGCTGGTGGTATTTATCTTTCAGGCACGGAAGTAAATGTTGATGGTGGTGACATGCCAGAAGTTGATGTGAACGTTACTGGTGATTCTGGAAATCTGCCAGAATATGAAGTTAAACAAACTGAAGAAGGCAGAATGCCATCAGTGGATGTGGATACAGACGTTAAAGGCGGTGCATTGCCAGATGTTGACGTAGACACTCCAGAAATTGATGTGGAAACTGAAACAAAAACTATTGAAGTTCCAACTGGCATTGATGTTGATGCAGCTAAAGGCAGCGCCATTGATGATGCGACTAAGCCAGAATATAAAGAAGTAGATTAATCACTTTATTATTTCTGCTAAAGCCTCCGCACTTAATTTAAAGTGCGGGGGCTTTTTTGTATGTGTTTCACTCTTTTTTACTCTGTGATATGCTGCAAGCATGTTATTGCCTTATGAATATCACGAAACAGAAGAGTATGAACGCGGTTTTGCAGAATATTACCAGAAGCATATTGTTCCATTAGCGGCAAAATACGAACCTGTGCGAAGGCGCAAACGCATCTTACATTTTGGCAATATCGGGCTTGCGCTTGGCGCTGGCTTGGGTGGTTCATGGATGATTTTGAAGTCTAGCTGGTTTTTAAAGGGAGCAAGAAGAGGTGGTCAGATATTGTTTCTTCCTCCAGTCATTAGTTGGTGGGTTTTTGTACGCAGACCAAGAAATAATTATTTCAAAGTTATGAAAAAAGAAGTTGTTCCTCTTGTTTTAAAATTTATTGGCAATTTTACTTATCAAACAAATCAAAAATTGCCTAAAGCTGTTACAGTCAGACACACAGGACATGGGGGTTTGTTAGCTAAAAGTATATCATGTGAAGACCATATTATATTTCATCACAATAATATTCAGTGCGAAATTTATGAATATACACAATGGCATATTTGGAAACGCACTGGTAAATTATTTATGTTATTTACTGCACAATATTATTTTGCAGCAGACGTTGTTATTTTTAGCAAGGCTAAACCCAATGAAGATGGTTTTCACTATAAGGAACTGAAATATCGTCGTTCTCTAAAGAAATGCAATCAGTTTATAAATCATACTTTTTGTACTCATTTTGAACTATATCTGCCAGATTTTTTGCCGAATCAAAATTTAGACTGGATTACAGAAGAATTTACAAATAACTTGCTCGAACTTAATAGTACATATGACAGAGAGGGACTCGTATTTTCTATTAAAAATGATAGTGTATGCGTGCAAATGGAAAATGCATTAGATTTATTCGAACCTGGCAAATGCTACTCTGTGCCAGCCATTAATGCGCATGATATTAAACAGCTTTTGGGTGAATTGCATTATGCCACCAAGTTAGCCGAATATATTTCTCACCAGATTATGCGCATTAATCAATAAATCTTACGCCGCTTTATATTCCAAAGACGCATCAATAAACGCATCATAGATGGCAGTATCTGCTTCCGTGATGAAAAACTCAGGATGCCATTGCACACCAATGCAGAATGGATGTTGCTTCAGCTCAATCGCTTCAATCACGCCATCTGGTGCAATGGCGCTGACCATCATATCTGCGCCAATTTTTTCCACCGCCTGATGGTGTGCGCTATTGACCATTGCCTTGTTTTTGCCAATAATTCTGGATAGTTTTGAGCCAGCCAGAATCGTTACGCTATGTCCTGCTTCATCCCGCGGATTGGGTTGTTCATGGGCGATGGTGCTTTTCACCACATCAGGAATATGCTGAATCAATGTGCCACCACACACCACATTCAGCAACTGCTCGCCGCCACAAATGCCGAAAACAGGCATGTTTCGTTTAATGGCTTTCACCGTAATATCATATTCAAATTTGGTGCGGCGGTCTTTCAGGCTGACCGTATCACTCGAAATGGTTGAACCGTATAATTCAGGGGAGACATCAAATGCGCCACCTGTGATGATTAACCCATCAATCATCTCTAAATAATCATCCACCAGTTCCAGCTCATGCGGAAGCGGAAACGGAATGCCGCCAGAAAGCCGCACTGACCCTGCATAATTGTCACGCAGCGCATACCACGGGAATTTGGAGTATGTCTGCTCCACTTCATGATCCATAGTGATGCCAATAATAGGTTTTCCGTTTTGGGGCATAGCTTAGTATTTTATTAAATTTTGTTGGATATAATTCTTAATATGACTAAGAGTAAACGAACCAGCATTAAAAAATCAATTGCAACCGCGATTAAGCGTGCTGACAGCTCTTATTTTTTTGAAGATTATAACAAGCAAGCCGCAGCCGTGTTAAAAATGCTGCAAAGCGAGGGCTGGAAAATTGTGCCAGATGTGCCAACAGAAGATATGATTGAAGCAGGCGTGCAAGCCATTGGCACAGGCAAGATTAAGCCCGAAGACCATGTGCGCTATGTGTATAGTGATATGATTAAGAAGGTGTAGCTTCCGAATTAGCGTCATTCTGAACGCAGTGAAGAATCCAGAGCCGTAAACGCTTAGCGGTGAGATGGATCCTTCACTGCGTTCAGGATGACAAAGTTTGCTACTTCACATCCAGCCCGAAATCCACCGCCTTTACGCTATGCGTCAGCGCGCCGAGCGAAATAAAATCAACACCCGTTGCAGCCACCTCTGGCAGGCGTGCTAACGTCATATTGCCAGAGGCTTCCAGTGGGATGCGCCCTGCGACCAGTGCTACAGCTTCGCGCATGGTGGCGTTGTCCATATTATCCAGCATAATCACGTCAGCACGTGCAGCGATGGCTTCGTTCACCTGTTCCAGCGTGTCGCACTCCACCTCAATTTTGGTGAGTGCAGGAATATGTGCGCGGGCTTGTACGACTGCATTTTGAATATTGCCCGCTACCGCAATGTGATTGTCTTTCAGCATCACCCCATCATCCAGCCGCATACGGTGGTTCTTCCCGCCACCGCACCGCACGGCATATTTGGCAAGGTCACGATAGGCTGGCAAGGTTTTTCGTGTGTCGAGAATTTGTGTATTCGTGCCTTTCACTGCATCCACACATGCAGCCGTAAAAGTGGCGATGCCACTTAAATACGACATAAAATTCAATGCAACACGCTCCGCCATCAAAATGTCATGGGCATTGCCCGAAATGGTGATGATGGCATCTTTCGGCTTGGCACGTGTGCCATCAGCCATGTGAATCTCCACCATTACATCATCAGACAAGTTGTAAAACACATCTTCAGCAATCTGCACGCCGCAGATGGTGCAGTGCTGACGTGCCACAATGGCGCATTGCATAGTGGCGTTTTCGTCTATAAACGCGTTCGTGGTCAGGTCACCTCGTCCGATATCTTCTTCCAGTGCTAAATCAATCAGATGGGCATAGGTGTCATAGTCTGGGTGGTGTAGGGTCATGCGTTGCGTAATCTTTACTAGAGTTTCTTACGTTTACCTTTATAATGTGAGACTATGAATAGCAAACATTATCAGCCAATTACTCACTCGCATGACGTGCTTATCATCGGCGCAGGCGGGGCAGGGTTGCGTGCGGCAATTGAAGCGGCGCGTTTGGAAGCGAATGTTGCGGTAGTTACCAAAGTGCCGCCAACACGCTCTCACACAGTGGCTGCGCAAGGGGGCATTAATGCGGCGTTGGGCAATGTGAGCGAGGATGACTGGCGCTGGCACGCTTATGACACGATTCGAGGGTCTGATTTTTTAGGGGATCAGGAAGCTATTCGCACCATGTGCAAAGCTGCGCCTGATGCGATACGCGATCTGGAGCAGATGGGCGTGCCATTCACGCGGGACGACACAGGCAAGATATATCAGCGCGCCTATGGGGGCATGTCCACTCATTATGGCAAGGGCGATATGGCATTTCGCGCCTGCGCCGCAGCAGACCGCACTGGCGATGCGATTATGACTGGCTTGTTTGACTATATTCAGCGTTTTCCTGTGGATTTCTTCGTTGAATTTATCGTGCTGGATTTGCTGATGACGGAGGATGGTGCATGTCGCGGCTGCATCGCATGGGAATTGGACACAGGCGAGATACATCAGTTTTTGGCGCATTCAACGATTATTGCGACAGGCGGTTACGGGCAAATATATACATCTGCCACATCATCTTCCACCTGCACGGGCGATGGTAACGCCTTTGCACTGCGAGCAGGGCTGCCACTCATGGATATGGAGTTTATCCAGTTTCACCCGACGGGTTTATATGATTCAGGCGTACTTATCAGCGAAGCAGCGCGTGGGGAAGGGGGCGTGCTTCGCAACGCGCAAGGTGAGCGCTTCATGGAGCGCTACGCTCCGAAATATAAAGACTTAGCCTCGCGTGATGTGGTCACACGCGCCATTATGCAGGAAATTGCTGAAGGGCGTGGATGCGGCGAGCTGGGTGATCATGTGTATCTGGATGTCACAGGGCTGGCAGATGATTTGGTGAATCGTTTGCTGCCAGGCACAAAATCTGTGGCGAAAGAGTTGGTGGATGTGGATATTGCCACGCAGCCGATTCCCATCCGCCCCACCGCGCATTATACTATGGGTGGCATTCCTGCCAGCATTGATGGCGAAGTGTTGGATGCAGAAGGCAATGTGGTGCAGGGGCTGTTCTGCATTGGCGAAGCATCCTGCAATAGTGTGCATGGTGCAAACCGTTTGGGCTGCAATTCTCTGCTGGATTTGATTGTGTTTGGCAAACGCGCAGGGGAAGCGAGTATTACAAAAGACCGCGCCGCATTAAACCAGCAAGATGTCCCGCATATCTCATATGATAAGGCGATGACTCGTTTTGATGCATTAAGACATGCGAATGGCAAACAAGACCCGTTTGAGTTTTGTGAACAATCACGAGCCATTACACAACGTCACGCAGGTATTTTGCGCGATGGCGCATCGCTTGAAACGGGTGTTGCACATATTAAAAAATTGCAGCAGCAATTCCGCACTGAATGTGGCTTACCACACAATACGCTATTATGGAATAATGGTTTGGTCACTGCGCTGGAAACGGACAACTTAATGATGCAATCTCACGCTGTATTGCAAAGCGCAGCTTTTCGCACTGAATCCCGTGGTGCACATGCACGAAGTGATTTCCCTGAACGTGATGATGCTCAGTGGCTAAAGCATACGCTGGTGCATATGGATGATGATACGATGCAATGCAGCACGAAAGAGGTGGATATGACGCACGGGGAAGGCGATAATTTTGTAGATATTGATGTACAAAAACGAAGTTACTGACGAAAAAAAAGCCTCTCATAAAATGAGGGGCTAATTTAGTTACCACTTAAATTACTATTGCTCAGGAGCAGTATAATTTTCGTGGGGTGCGTTTAAATCTGCAAAACCATCACCCTGAACTAAATTCAGGTTTTGGTTTCCAAGAGATTTTTGTTTTTTCGGTTTATTAAGATCAGGCGAAGCTATTTCTTCAACAACTTCATCCAAAACTTTTTCTACTTTATCACCAACCTCTTCTGTTTCGTTCGAAACAAATTCAGCTAATTCTCCAAGCTGTTCTTCAACAGCTATTTGAGTACAATCGTCAACTTCATTAGCAGGCGAAATGCTTGCTAATGATAGAGTGAAACCAAGTGCGAAAACTCCAGACACCAAAAAATTTCTCATTGTTCTAAATAATGAAAGGTTTACATATCCTTCAACTTATTCATAGCGCAACCACCCCATCATGAACATAATGAAAGGCGCGAATAAAATCGTTTGTAAATATACAAAGCAGGCTAAAAAATAGCTGAGGATTAGCTTTCATAATAACATATATGTTTACAAATGTTAAGATGAATTATGCGCTGGGTGAATATGAGTTATGCACATTAAAGATAGTCACAGGATGAACGTGCGGTTATAGTAACTGCGGTACTTTATTATTTCGCATAAATCATGCAACATTCTCTTTTACAGGAATATTATCCTGCTGATGACTGGAACAGACGACCGACATTAAACATTTTGTTTGATGTTATAGTGCTTATTCTGAATCTTGAAGTGCAGAAAAATCACCGCTTCACTTATGATGATTTTGAGGCTGCGATTGCTGAAAAATGCTCATATATGTCGCGTGAGGTGTTATTTGTATGGACAACCAGATATATAAGCTGCTTTTGTTTTTTGAGTAAACATAGTTTGCTCGGAAGTTGTTATAAAAATCCAGAGATGGAATTTATCGGATATTATTATAAAACCTCCCGAACGCAACTGAAAGCTCTGCTTCCTATAGAACATCAAAAACAATTAATAGCACCCGCGTTTATTCGTTCATATCTGTTGAACAGACATATGCTCAATGTGATTGTAGCCTATCTGATTATAAATGTGTCTGTGCTATATGTCACATTGACAGTGACCAATAATGTTCAAACGTTGATGCCAGAATATCAGCTATAAACTCACACCCTCATTATTGAGGGTTTTTTTCTGGTGATATTTGAGTTTTTGAATTATAGCTTATCCGTTCTTTAGTTTTAGCCACGCGCTGAATTTTTAATTATGGTTGCTAGCCCAAAAGCAAATAAATCACCTTACGATAACGAGTTTTTTCAGGACATTCTGCGCTCAAAAGAGTTTGGGATGTGGTGCAATCATCAGGACAAAAAGTCATATGATGACTATGCCTCATTGTTCCTTAACAAACTGAACATTGATGTTGAGATGCTACAGCCCTTGCCAAAAGAGCTTGAATATCAGGAAACACATAAGGAAATTAAAAAAGATGAAATGTGTTTTTCATATCAGGTTCAGGAAGTTACGGTAACGTGGCAGGTGAGTGATTATCTCCGAATAGAGATATTATTTATTCACGGCAAAGCTGTGCAACACGAAGCTCGCTTTAATATTAATAAATATAACAGTCTATATGTTATATATGATCCAGATGAACAGATGATTACAGAAACATTCATCCGAAATATCGAACATTAATTTATTTTCCTGCTGCTAATGCGGTGGGATTTTTTTACCCATTAAAATAATCATAAATCCGCTCAGCAATGGCAGCATTAATGCCCGGTGCATTTTGCAATTCTTTTAAGCTCGCCACTTCCACTCCTTTGGCAGAACCAAAATGCATCATCAGCGCTTTTTTGCGTGTTGCGCCAATGCCGGGAATGTCATCCAGCACAGAGGTGCGGATGGCCTTGCTGCGTTTGATGCGGTGGGAGGTGATGGCGAAGCGGTGTGCCTCATCCCGCAGGCGCTGCAGATAATGCAGGGTGGGGTCATTCAAAGGCAGTTGAAACGAGTCTTTGTCTGGCATATGGAATTGCTCGCGCCCTGCATTGCGGTCTGGTCCCTTGGAAATGCAGACGTAAGGCACATCTGAAATTTCCAGCGCGTTCATCACATCTGTCACGGCAGACATCTGCCCTTTGCCGCCATCAATAAGCAGTAGGTCAGGCCACATGCCCAGCGTTTTGTCCGCATCTTCCTTTTGCAATCGTTTCAGGCGGCGGGTCAACACCTCGCGCATCATGCCGTAATCATCCCCTGGGGTGAGTTCCGTGTTGCGGATGGTGAAGCGGCGATAGTTATTTTTCTCAAAACCCTCTTCACCTGAGCATATCATTGCACCGACAGCGTGCGTGCCTGAGATATGGCTGTTATCATAGACCTCCACACGTTTTGGAATGGTGGGAAGGTCAAACAGTTCCTGCAACGCTTTTAAATGCGCCAACTCACTTTTGCGCTCCGCCAACCGCAACGCCAGCGCGTTCTCCGCCTGCTTTTGCAACTGAATGATGAGCTGTTTTCTGTCCCCCCGCTGTGGCACGGAAATGCTGACATTTCGTTCTGCATACAGCGTTAACGCTTCTTGCAGCGTGTCTTTATCTTCTGGCTCCACTTCCACCAAAATTTCTTTGGGGATGGGGTGGGACTGATAATATTGCCCGATGAAGGCGGAGATAATATCCGCCTTGTCGCGTTCCTGCGCGTTGGATGGGAAGTAGGCATGGTTGCCATAATGCTGACCACCACGGAAAAACCAGACTTGCAGGCAGGTTTGCCCAGATGCGCTATGGCACGCAATCACATCTGCTTCATCCAGATTGGCTTGATACATGGTCTGTTGCTGCTGAATTTGCGTTAGCACTTTAATGCGGTCACGACACAAAGCCGCTTGCTCAAAATTCATCGCTTCGGAGTGCGCCTGCATTTGCTTGGTAATATCTTCCTGCACTTCACGGCTTTTGCCTTTGAGGAAAGCCTGTGCTTGGTCTATCAAATGTTGGTAACCGCCTTTATCCACATACCCCACGCATGGCGCACTACAGCGCTTAATCTGATATTGAAGGCAGGGGCGGGAGCGGTTGTTGAACACAGAATCACTACATGGGCGCAGCAGGAAGGCACGTTGCAGCGTATCAATGGTTTGTTTCACTGCACCCGCAGAAGCGAAAGGACCAAAAAACGTATCGCTCTTTTTCTGCGCACCGCGATGCTTCACAATGCGCGGGAAGTCATGCGCGGTAAGGCGAATATAAGGATAGGATTTATCATCTTTGAGCAGAATATTAAAACGCGGCTGAAATTTTTTAATCAAATTCGCTTCCAGCAGCAACGCCTCGGCTTCATTGCGCGTTTCAATCACTTCCATTTTGGCAGTCTGTTCCACCATACGCAAAATGCGGGTGGACAGTGCGCCTTTATTCGCATAATTACTGACGCGATTTTTCAGATGCTTCGCTTTGCCGACATATAGCACCACGTCCTTGGCATCTATCATGCGATATACTCCAGGCTTAGCGGAAAGCAGGCTGGCAAATTGGCGGATATAATCTGCACCGCGCAGTGACTTTTTTGCGTTGTTCGTCTCACTCATGATTTTATATATAATGCAATTTGCGTGAAATGTTAGTTTTTCATTGTGTGATGAGGCGCTTTTGTTACTGTTTTATTCATGGAAACATCACAATTTTTAGTCGAAATTCTCAGGCAGGCAATCGGATCTGCCTTTATCGTTCCGTTCAGCCCGAATATTACGCTGCAAGCCATGAAAGAATTTGGTGGCTATGCGCTGGAACAACCTGTTTATGTTGCTGCATGTGGTATGGTTATTGCCTGTTTGCTTAACTGGCTAATCGGATTTGGCGTAGCAAAGCTGCGTAACAATGTGAATTTTCTTGGCAAAAACAGCTATGAGAATGCGCATAATTTTATGCATAAATATGGATATTTACTGATTGCATTATTCTGGATTCCTCTAGGGCCGTTAATTTTGGTCGCCAGCGGGTTCTTTCGTGTGCCGATCTGGAAAGTGATTGTGCTAAGCATAATTGGAAGTTTTTATTTCCTAAGAGAATATTTCATATAAAAATATTCTCAGCATTCAGGCGCAGGCAAATAACCTGCAACGCCAGACGGTGCTTGGTGTGACGGATAATGTCATTCAGATTGCAGTGTTATAATCTTTTTATAACAACGGCTTCACGTAAAATTGGGGGTGCTAAATAGGCAATGTCTTCTGCCACATTTTCCTACTTGACATGATTACTAAAAAGAGTAGAAGTGAAATGTTGATTACATTTGTTCAATATTTTTTTGATACCGCATCAGGTGACCTGCATCCATTTCAACGTAGTTGAGCGTTTCTTGTTGAACTGGCTTATATTGGCATAACGCTTCTTTGAACAAAGGATTATAATGTCAGTTAGGTCTATGCGCTCACTCATACCTGTTATGTTTGTGTTTATGGTGGCGGGGTTGTTTCTGTCTCAGGTGAGCCCTGCAATTCAGCAATCCATTCTCAGTTTTGGTGTTAAAACGGAACATGCAGGCATATTAGAATTATACAAGGACGGATTTTTTGTTATTGCGTCTTTTTTAATTGCGCCACATTTAATTCGTCTGGGTGACAAAAAAATTATGATGATCGGGCTGGTGGCGGTGGCTTTATCATCCATCATGATGCCGTTATTTCCTTCCTTCACAACCACTCAAATTGTTTTTATTGTGCTGGGATTTTCTGGTGCTGTAATCAAAATATCAGTATATTCCCAAATTGGTGCAGCTACACATGGGGATGGTAATGCTCATGGCAGATATATTTCCATAACCGAAGCATGTTTCAGCTGTGGAATGCTAACGGTTGGCATGTTATTCGGATATTTTGTTGATCCGCAAGAGCCAGATTCATTAAGCTGGTTGGGGGCATATTGGGTGATCGCCTTTATCTGCTCGGTGGCGGTCATAGTGTTGATGTTCATGCGACCTGCTGAAACACATAATCTTTCAGAACTTCCTAAAAAAGGCATTAGCAGCATGATGGCGTTGCTCAAACTTCCTGTCGTATATACCTTTGTCGGCACGGTCATATGCTGCGTGATGGTGGAGCAGGGGGTGCAATCATGGTATTCCAGTTTTTACAATCGCGTGATTGGACTTCCTGCGAATATGTCAATTCAGATGATTACATTTTTCGCTATCTGCATCATGATCGGGCGTTTTCTGACAGGCTACATATTAAAATTTTTAACCAGAGCGCAGTTATTGCAGATATGTATTTTCGGCGTTGGTGCTGTTATTGTTATAACTGTCGTGTTAAGTTATCGAATTCCTGACGGCGTATATGTTCAGTCGGGTGACTGGTTCAATCTTCCCTATGCGGCATATATATTGCCTATATCAGGCTTCTTCATTGCACCACTTTACCCGCTCATCAATTCTGCGGTGCTGACTGCCCTGCATCCGTCACAACATCCTGAAATGACAGCGCTAAGCATTATGTTCTCAGCGCTTGGCGGTGGTGTCGGGTCTATGGTAATCGGGCGGATTTTTGGTGTATTGGATGGCAGAATCGCGTTTCTATCCATGATTATTCCATTAATGATGCTCTCTATCATGGTGCGTTTGCTGATGTCGCGTTACGACAAGTCAAACCCTGCTATAGTGCATCACGCTGAAATAATATAAATCAGCGGTTTATTTAGCGTGACACATATGCAGCACATCGCCCAGATGCATTTTTCCTGAACCACGCGCTAAGGGCTTTTGCTGAGATTCATGCGGTTTCCACGCGGTCATGCTAAGCAATTCTGCGGTGCAGATGATGCGTTGCTCAGCATCTGCGAAATGTGCTGCGTAATAAGCTGAAACCGCGTCAAAAAATGTTTTCTTCTCAAATTGTTTCATGCGCTCAAACATGCAGTTTGCTTCACCGCTGCCCCGCAGCTCTTTCATTAATGCGCTTGGATTTTCATAACTCAAAGTGAATTTTTCAGTGTCGATCACAGGAAGGTTGAAGCCTGTGCGTTGCAGCAGCGCACCTGCATCCCGCGTTTCCATGAAAGGGTGGATGCGGGGGGTAATGCCGCTGTAAATATGTTGTTCAGCGTGGGCGAAGGATTCGCGGAGTTCATAAAGTGTTTGCGCGCCGCTGGTAACGATGAGCAATAAGCCATCTGGCTTTAAGGCGCGTTGCATTTGCACCAACGCCCCTGCCAGATCATTCACATTATGCATGGTCATGATGGAAATAATGGCATCCAGTGAGTTATGCTGAAACGGGAAATATTCATCATCTGCGCAAATGATGTGGTTGACAGCAGGCAGGCGCAAGGTGACACTGTCCATAAAAAAGCAATGCTGCAATTTTGGATGCTGCGCCAGTTCTGGATTATGCGCACCGATTATTACTGCGCGTTCAAAGGATTTATCCATAAAATCCAGCCGTTGCATGGCAATATCCTGCGCAAGCTGATGGATAATATCATGTTCTTTAAAGCTGGTGGCAGTGTTGCTGCGGCGCGCTCGCCATAAAATACGGTCAAAAAGCTGGTAATTTGGTTCCATATTCCGCATTATAGCGATTATGATGCAAAGTGCTATCTTACAATCCTGCAAAAATATAAGCCATAGCGCGAAAACGCTGGGCGCACATATTATATTTCCCGCCTATTGCACTTTGTGTTTTGAACCCTCTGATGCACAAATGAGCATTTGCAATGCATGTTTTGCCGAGCTTTCCTTCATTTCTGAACCCTATTGCACATTATGCGGCAATCCGTTCGAATATACGCAGGGAGAGGTTTGTGCAGACTGCGCAGACGCGCCACCAGCCTATGATTCTGCCAGAGCTTTGTGGGAATATGATGATGCCTGCTCAAAACTTATCACACGATTTAAATATTCAGATGCTACTCATCTTGCGCCATATTTAAGTGCGATGATGCTGCGACTGCTTGATGAGAATATGCGCAAGGCAGATATGATCATCCCCATTCCACTGCATCCAAAGCGGCTCAGGCAACGCAAATATAATCAGTCTGCCATGCTGGCGCAGTCTATTGCGCGGAAGCTGAATATGCCGTATTTATATTATTATTTGATACGGCAATTTTACACACCACCGCAAGTGACGTTAAATTTCAGCGAACGGCAAAATAATGTGAAGGATGTGTTTGCCGTGCGTGAGCGTCACAAGGCGCATGTGGCACAAAAACATATTATTTTAGTGGATGATGTGATGACAACAGGCGCAACCATCCATTCTGCTACAAAAACGCTCAAAGACGCTGGTGCGGAAAGAGTGGATGTGATATTATGCGCAAAACGCATTATATAATCCAGAAAAAGAGTTTCATGAGTTCGATATTTAAAGCCGCCTGCATTCAAACCAACACAACTAATGATTTGAATCACAACATACGTGAAGTGGAAAAGCTGGTGCGCGAAGCCGCTGACAAAGGGGCGCAGTTTATTACCATGCCTGAAAATGTATTTTATATGCGTGCAAAGGATTCGGACGATGTGCCTTTATTCACAATGGATATGCATCCTGGGGTGCAGATGTGTCTGGCGCTGGCAACAGAACTGAAAGTCTGGTTGTTGATTGGTTCAGTGTTCGTGCCATCATCAAAAGACCCGCTGGATGATGCGAGGTGGTATAACCGTCAGCTATTGATTAATGATGCTGGCGTAATTGTCGCACATTATGACAAAATTCATCTGTTTGATGCGTCGTTTGGTGAAAATAAATATTATCAGGAATCTGCCAGAATCAAACATGGTGAACAGGTCGCTACTGCGCATTTGCCTTGGGCATATCTGGGGATGACGATTTGCTATGATGTGCGTTTCCCGCATCTCTACCGTGACCTGGCGAAGCATGGGGTGGAAGTGCTGGCAATTCCTGCTGCCTTTGCCTATGTCACAGGGGTGGCGCATTGGCACGTGCTATTGCGTGCGCGGGCAATTGAAAATGGGGCATATGTGATTGCCGCCGCGCAATGTGGCACGCACCCAGGAGATAAAAAAACCTTTGGTCATGCGATGATCATCAATCCGTGGGGCGAGATAATTGCCGAAGCGCCAGAGGCTGAAACGGGCGTGATTGTGGCGGATATTGATATGGATTATGTGAAAAAAGTGCGTTCCAACATGCCAACGCTGACGCATGACAGAGCGTATCTACCGCCACCTGATTATAATATTTAATCAGCGTTGATAAGCGACTTGTTTTTCTTCTTCAATCGCAGGTGCATTCGTTGCATTAACATTTTGACCATCTTTCATATCACCAGCAAACATGATACCGTCTGAAAAACTTTCGCCTTTTAACATGGCTGCAAAATCATTAGAATGTTGAATTTGTTCCTGCGCCTTCTGGCTTCCCTGATTCAGCGCATTGAACATGTCTTCTGATTTTCCAGAATCATCTATAACCACTGTTCCTTCTTCAAGATTTGCCAAAGTAACTTCATTCGCATCCAGCATCGCTTGCGTTTCTTCCGCAGTCATTGCTTCAAATTTGATATGTGAAAGATCGTAATCTCCAATGTCGGCATCTGCAAGATATAATGAAAATTCAGACATTTTTTCGTTTTTGTCATTATATTGAATGTCGCTATTAGTTCCTTTTGCACCATCTTCTTTTAGAAGTTCCTGTTTAACGCGTTCTATTTGGTCAGGATTAGCTCTGATTGGCTCAAGACCGTTTTCAATACGTTCCTGATTGTCCTTTTCAATTTGTTCCATTGCACGTTTGTTTAAATTCACAGTTGCAGCAGCTTCGGCAGCCGTCTGCTCCATACGTGCTGTGTTTTCTGCACGTAAAGTATCAACATCTTTATTAGCAAAATCTTTGACTACGTCAGGATGAATACCACGAGATTCAGCGATTTCTTTAATTTTTTCAGCAGATAGTGTTCCATCAGCTCTGCCTTGAGTGATTTCTTCTTTTATACCAGCTAACATTTCATCATTGTCTAACACCATGCGTGTCTGATGCAGTTTTTGATGTGTTTCTTTAATAGCTAGAATTTGTCCTGTCTCAGCGGTTGCAACTGCATCTCTATCTAGCTTATGTAATGCTTTTTCTTCATCAGAAAGATTATTCCAATTTGCTGAATTTCTATCAACAATCTCTTTTAGCTCCTCCATTGTTTTGCCAGGATATCGAGATTGAAGATGATCTTGTGCTGACTGCTGCTCTTCTATGGAAATCCCTTTTTCTGCAATCTTGTCTAAATGCTCCATACGTTGTTCATTTGTAATAGGCACATGTTCTGGAATTGGTGGATCTGAAGACATTCGAATATCACGATCAATCCGTTTCTGTGTGGACAGAGAAGTTGTTGCAAGCGCATCTAAGACAATTGCATCCTGAATTTGCGTTTCAGTTTGTAATTTGTTTTCAAGAGTAGATTTGATTTCTGTCATACGAGCTTCTAACTGCTCAGGAGATTCCCCTCTTTCGACAGCTTTTTCATATTCAGCGAGTTGGTCATTTAATTCTTCTAAATATAATAAAGATTCATCGAAATTTTTCTCTGAACCATCAATATTTGCATCACTTTGCAAATCTTTTACTTCAGCTACTAAATCTGCCAATTCTTTGTCTTGTGCCGATAATTCTTCTAACGTATCAAGAGTATTATTAGTTTTATCAATACGTTCAGTTTTTTGGCGTTTTAGCTCGGGATTATCTTCAATTAATTCACCCAGGCTGGCTTCTTTGCGTTCATTTTCATCTAAAGACTTGCTCACCTCAGGCATAATCAGATTCTGAATACCTTCCGTTAAGCTGGCAAAAGTGTCGCTGGCAAAAAATGCAATTTCACGTGCCTGCTCAATCGCCATAACGCTTAAATTATAGGTAAGTGCCATGGACGCAGCCATTGCCATCGCATCAGTTTTGCTGGTTCTTGCTGAACTGGATGATTTATTATAGGCTTGGTTTCCTGTCGCCAGAGCGGTTGACACATTAGCAGCAGTTGGGTTTGCCATTGCACCACTAACAGCCTGATAGGCTGCTGCGACATTCGCCAGTTGTCCTTCAATGTCACCCGTCTCTAATCCTTCAGCGCGCATGTTGGCAATAAGTGTTTCAAGATCCTGACGAACACCAGAAAGCGTGCGCTCCTGATCTGCTAGCGCATTTAACGTAGCTTGATCAACTTCACCATCTTTTGCTGCCTGTTCAAGAGATTGTGTTTGTCCTGCAGAATCTATGTTAAATTCTAAATCTGCCAAAACGCTACTATCTATGTTTTTACTATCAACCATACTTTACCTTAACATCACTATAACATAGAAATGTTAAAGTAATGTGACAAGTAATACTATAGCATAAATAAATATTATTATCTAATTAACTTTGCTTTGGGTCTGAAGCCTTTTGGAAGGTCATCAGATAATTGACATCCAGATCATTCTGATTGAGTTTCCAATCACGTTTAATTGGATTGTAAGTCATGCCAGTTGCATCACGTTGAATGCAGCTATGCTGTTCCATTGGCAGTGCAATTTCAGATGGGCGCAGAAACTGCTTCCAGTTATGCGTGCCAACAGGCAGCCAACGCATAATATATTCAGCACCAATGATAGCAAGCGCGAAAGATTTCATGGTGCGATTTAATGTGGTGATAATAATCAACCCGTCTGGTTTGCACAAATCGCTTAATGATTTAAGAAATAAGTCCACATTCGCCACATGCTCGATGATTTCCAGCGCCAGTACCACATCATATTGTGTGTCTTTTGCCGCTAAATCTTCTGCAGTGCTATGTTGATAATTTATAGATAAACCAGATGCCATTGCATGAGCTTTTGCAATCTCAATATTTTTTTCGGATGCATCAATCCCAGTAACATCCGCACCAAGTCGAGCAAGAGGTTCTGCAGCCAGCCCGCCTCCACATCCAATATCAATTATGGAGAGGCCCTTTAATCCGTCTTTTTTCACCGTAATATGACGATTAATCTGATCTGTAATGTAACCAATTCTTATTGGGGTGATGTCATGCAGGGGTTTGAAAGAGCCTGTTTCGTCCCACCAGCCATCCGCCTGAGCGCTGAATTTTGCAACATCTTCTGAGTCAATCGTGGATGTGTGAGCCATAATGAAGTGTATCCCTGTCACAATAATTGGTTTTTTTCGCGTTACATGGTATAATTTACGGATATTTAAAATTTATACCAGTAATTATATTGTAATATTTGCAGGATTATTATGTCAGAACAAGAGCCAATTTCGCCTATTTCCAATAATCAGACTCCTATGCGTGAGCAGGTTGGTGAGGGCAGAGGCATCGTTGCAAAAATACTGGATTCTTTTTTATCATTGTTTGATACTCCCGCTGAAAAGATTGATGAAATCATCTATAAGGTGACGAACATATCGGAAACAAATTATAAAATTGCGCAGCGTATGTCTGACGAGGGGAAATATCGTGATGCTATATGGCGTTTAAAAATAGCGCTATGGCTTTCCCCACATTATCAGGAGGCGCATTATCTGATGGGGTGTTGTTACGTGGCAGAGGAAAATGCACAAAAAGGTGCGTATCATCTGCGCCGTGCTGTAGAATTAAATCCGCATGACGAAGTTGCCCTTTTTATGCTCGCCGCTTTAGACCCTACCTCATTAGACCCTTCTATGATGCCACTGACGATGCCTCAGGAAATGTCTCATGACTATTTTTCAAATAACGCCAAAAATTATGAAAATATGCAGTCTGATGCAGGTTATAAGGGGCATCAGCTGGCTGATATGGCGGTGTGGGATTTGCTGGATCCGCGCCGCGTGAATTATGAAATTCTGGAGCTTGGCAGTGGTACGGGCTTATGCGGTACGTTACTGGCGCAACGGGCGGATCGTCTTGTTGGAGTGGATTTCTGCAAGGATATGCTGGATATTGGTAAAGCAAAACGCAGACCCGATGGCCGCCGCGTATATTCTGAAAGCATTTTGCAGGATGCGCGTTATTTTATGATCGATGCGCAACAACCTGAATATGATGCGATTGTTGCCGCGCATGTGTTTAACTATATCGGTGATATCAGCTATATTTTTGAAGGGGCTGCAAGAGCGCTGAAAGAAGACGGAGTCTTTATTTTTCAGACTGAAATTTATGAAGCGAATGACTGGTATGGGTTGCTGCCTGGTCTGGGGCGGTTTGGACATAGTGAAGCCTATATTCGCAACCAGTGTGAGCGGGTAGGGCTGCGTTTTATTGAAAGTGAAACGGTAAATGTCTATCCCGACTATCAGATGCATCAGTATCGCGTCAAAAAAACGGCATCATATGCTGAACAGGAATAGCACTATCTAATGTATTGCTTAAATGATTTTCATTCGCTAAAAGCTTTGTTTATGAACACACATACATTACCGCCCAACATCAATATGCTTAAAGGTCAGCTTATGACCAATGGCATCCACCAAAATGATATTCTGAACGCGCTGAACCATACGGACAGAAGCGAATTTGTGCCACAAAGCCTGAAGCATGTTGCATATGTTGATGATGATATTGAGTTATGTTCCAACCGCTATCTGCTTGAACCGCTGGTTTTTGCAAAATTGCTTGCTTATGCAGACGTGGAAAAAACGCATAATGTGCTGGATATTGGTACAGGGCTTGGATATGGCGCGGCAGTGCTTGCAAAGCTGGCAAAGCATGTGGTGGCAATTGAGCAAAGCCCTGAACTGGTTTCTCTTGCACGCAAAAAACTCTCAGGCAGACAGATTGAAAATGTAGATGTCATCACTGCACCCTTGCTGAATGGTTGCACATCCCATGCCCCATATGACCGCATTATTATTGAAGGTGGTGTGCATGAAATATGCAAAACACTGGAAGAACAACTTGCGGAAGGAGGCATTATTGTTGCTATGAAACTCACAACTGTGGGATTTGCGACAAATAAAATGCTGGCACGTTATATTATTGGTGAAAAATATAACAATCATGTCTCTTATGTTGAAAAAGAGACGGTCTCTACCTATCCTCTGCAAATCATGAATGATAATACATTCAGTTTTTAAACTTGTAATAGATTTTTAACCTTATTCGGCTTTGCTGATTTTATGGTTATGAATTGGCAGGATGGTAGAATGAAAATAAAGACATTTATATTGCTCAGTACCGTGTCGTTACTAGCGCATAATGCGTATGCGCAAGAAGGCGTAAGCATCCTTTCAGAAATTATAGAAGAAGATAACAAAAATGTTGCAGCGTCTTCTGAACCAGTTATTGTCCTAGAGGTTGAACCTGATACGCAGGAAAAAACTGAACTATCATATCAGGATGATGTGTATAGCCCAACCCAGGATGAGGGCGTTAATATTCTATCTGAAGTAACAGCATCACAGGGCGATGCTTACAAACCTTCAACAGGTGATGAAACGTCACAAGACATAATTCTGGATGATGAATTTAAGCTGAAAGACAAAAAAGAACCAGATATTCAGGCTTTGAAAAAAGATATTCAGGACATCGAGGAAGCGGAGACTATTTCTGAAATTGAATCTATCACGGATGATACTCAATTTGTTTCACCGCAGGCTTCTCCTGAAGGGGTGGATATATTTTCAGAAGTGGTTGAAACGAATAAAGCGCCAGAAGCAACCACGTTTGATGAATCTGTAGAATATACTGACAAAGCGATTGAAAAAGAATTTGATGAACCGCAGGCAGCACCATTGCTGGAAAGCAGTGATGACGGTTTTGACTCAGCAGTGATTGCAGAGGAAGAAGTCAGCGATGCACAAAGTGATTTTTATGTTGGAAATCTGAAACGCGCACTGCAGGAAACCTATATTTCCAATCCGCGCATTAAAGCGCAACGGCAGGTGTTTGAAACCACGGGTGAAACTTATAATCAGGCATTGGCAGGGTGGTTGCCAACCATTTCCTTGAATTATAATAAAGGCCGCCGCCGCAACAGGCTGGATGGTGAGTGGAATTATGTGGATATGGAAGATCAGCAGGCTAATATTGATCAACCATTATTCCGCGGTGGCGAAACATGGTTTTTGATGGATCAGGCAAACAGTCTGACCAAAGCCAATGCCGCGCAGTTGATCACAGTAACTCAGGATGTGATGATTAACGCTATCACTGCCTATACAGACGTAATGCGTGACAGAGAAATTCTGAATCTCAGCGTTGAGAACGAATCGGTGCTAAAAGAGCAGTTGGATTCATCCAGAAGCCGATATGACCTTGGTGAAGCAACCAAAACAGATGTGGCGCAATCTGAATCACGTTTGGCACGTGCGTTGTCAGATGTGGAACAGGCACGCGGAAATCTTGCTGTCTCCGTCGCACGTTTTGAAGAGGTCGTGCGTCGCAAACCCTCAGATGATCTTTCACCTGTGCAGGATCTGCCACCAATTCCGCAAACATTAGAAGAAGTGATTTCGCTGGCGCAGTTGCATAACCCACGCGTGCTTACCGCGGATCACACTGAAAGTGCGGCTGAAGATCTGGTCAACATCAATAAAGCGCGTCTGCTACCTGACGTGACCTTACGTGCGTCTGCTGGACGTTCTGAAGGAACGGGTTTTCAGGGGGTGGATTTTGACACAGACACTGTGTTGATAAATGTGAATTTACCGCTTTATCAGGGGGGCGCGCAATATTCACGTGTGCGCGAATCCAAAATTCAAAAAAGCCGTCGCCGTTTTGAGCTGCTTGGCGTGCGCAATGAGATTGAACAGCAGGCGATTCAGGCATGGGAAGGGTATCGCACAGCAGTAGCGGTGATTGAAGCGCAGGATGCAGCCATTGAAGCTGCTGAAATTGCGCTGGATGGCGTGAAGCAGGAACAGCTTTATGGTTCACGCACCGTGCTGGAAGTGTTGGATGCAAAACAGGAACTCTTTATTGCACGTGTGAATCGCACGCGCTCTGAGCGCAATAAGATAGTGTCATGGTACAATATTCTGTCAATAACAGGACAGTTAAGCCCAGAAACACTTAATCTGGATCTGGAAGCATATGACCCTGAAAAAGAAATTGAACGTGTGAAATATCAATTTATTGGTTTTTAATCATTTGCATATTATAGTATCACAGTATATTGGATAGTGTTATGGAAAAAGCAGAAGCATCAGAAGAACAGTCAATGGAAGAAATCCTTCAATCCATCAAACGCATTATTGCGGATGATGAAGCGGAGGAAGCAAATGCTGCTGCAAAAAAAGATTCTGACGAGAAAGAATCTGCTAATGAAGAAAAAGAAGACGATATTCTGGAGTTATCTGATTTTGTTGATGGTGATGAAAAAGATGATACGCCCACTGAAAGCAACCCATTAACAGATTTACTGGATGAGAAGCCTGCGGCACAAAATGAACCTGAAACAGAAAAAGAAGTAATGACTGATAAGAAAGAAGAAAAGCCAACAGCCTCCGCAGCAGATGCTGATGATATTTTAGCCAGCATTGACGGACTGCTGAATGCAGAAGTGGCGCAGGCTTCCAGCAGTGCCATGCAGGAACTGAAAAAATTAAATCAGACACAAACTGAAATCAAGCAACCACAAGTTACGGGTTCTATATCGTTTCGTTCTGGTATCACAGTTGAAGATCTGGTAGTGGAAATGTTGAAGCCTGAGTTGAAAGAATGGCTTAATAATAATCTTCCACAGATTGTGGAAAAATTGGTTCAGGCAGAGATCAAGAAAATTTCTCAGGGATAATAATTTATAAGACAGTATAGTTTTATAGCTAATATTATATAATTAGCCGATTCCCATACTTTGCTGCTGACGTTGCATTTCTTGATTAGCAGCTACTGTTTGTGATAAATCACCTAAATTGCCAGTACCTCCTACATCCTGCATAGCAAACGATTGACCTAAATCACCTACTTTATCTAAAGCAGCTTGCATCTCTGGAGAAGGAGCATTGTTGCCCATATCAGGTGCAGCAACATCTGATTTTTCGATTGCGATTTGCTGGGATGGTGCGCTTTTTTCTATTCCTTCGCTTGCAATAGATGGTGTGCTGTTTGGACTAAATGTAGATATAGCTGTTTGGCTCTTTGCAATAGCAGTATCTGCAGCATTCATAATACCTTCACCAGCTGCAGCCAAACCACGTCCACCCATTTCTACTGCACCAGCAGCACTTTTAAACAATGCTTTTAGAAGCGGAACGTCAATAGTTTCTGCGAACTCATCTATGCCTTCTGCAAATGTACCCATAATAATCTCCTAACCTATAGAATATAGCAAGTATGTTACAGTTTAATGACGCTATAGCCATATAGATTACTTATAATATTAACATAATATAGCATAAATATAAAGCATTACTTGTGTTTTACTTGTGAGGAAGGTTCAATTCCACTGCTTTTTCGTGCTGGCAACCATATTCCTGTTCCATTTTTTCACGCATTTTCTGTGATGGTGTGCCAATCCCAGACTCTAAAATAACACCGTAATGTTCTGGGTTAAAATCTGGTTGAGCTTGCGCATCAATGAAAGCGTCTATTTGGTCTGCACGCACGGCGACGTAAGCATACACATCTTCCATAGCAGCATTTTTCCCGCGCAGCATGAAGATGCAAACGGTTTTTTCTGCCAGTAATTGTTCTGATCTGGTCAATGTCGCCACCTCGTTAATCTATCATAAAGCTATAACAAACAAAAGAAAAACGCGCCAGCCAAAAGACTGACGCGCTTTTTTGAACTTGTCATGCTGAGACATCGCCGAAGCATCTCATAAGGCTTGCGCAAGCGGTGAGATGGATTCTTCACTACGTTCAGAATGACGAAACTGTTATGCAGAGAGTTTTAGCAATTTGATTGCATCCGTATTAATCACTTCACCACCCACGCGACGGGTAGTGTAGAACTTCACAAATGGTTTTTCGGTGAACGGATCACGCAAAATGCGCAGACCAATACGATCCACAATCAAATATGCCGTTTTGAAATCTGCCAGCGCAATGCTTAATGAATCTGCCGCAGCAAGGGGCATGTCCGCTGCCTGCGCGACTGGAGTTCCAAGCAAGGTGTCAGGTGTGCCTGTCGCTAAACCTGGTTGCCAAATATATTGATCCGTTGTGGATTCCTTCAGCAAACGGACGGATTGCAGCACTGAGCGGTTCATCAAGAAAGTGGCATTGCGTGCATAATCTTCCTGAAGGCTGTAAAATAATTTCACCAGACTGTCAGACGTGACCACGCCACTTGCGCCAGAATCAATCTGCTCAATCTGACCAAAGCCTGTGCCATCAGCATAAGATAAAATGCCTTTTGGCTGACTTGTGCCAGATCCGCTGACAAATGCGCCTGCTTCCATCCGCGCGAATTTATCGGCCACTTTTTCCGCAATCCAGCTTTCCACATCAATCGCGGAATCATCCAGCAATTTCTGTGTGGCTTTTGGCTGAGAAAACATTTCATGCACAGAAATAGTGCGCTTGCCGATGGTGGGCGTGTTGGTGTCTGTCACTGCGCCTGTCTCAGTCGTCCACGCCGCATCTGCCTCATCTGCATCTTCAATCACGTCTAGCGCGTCTGATGAAATGGTCTGCACCGTGGCAAGCTGACGCAGTGGTGAACTTTCAAAAATGCGGCGCGCGACTCGGTCTGATATTTCCTCAGTCACGAAATATCCGCCATCTTCATTGCTGCCAACTGAGAGCGCCTTGCTCTCCAGCGCTTCTAGCCCAGCATCCATGCCTTTGCGCAGATAATTGCGGAAGGCTTGCTTATATTCGCGGTTTGTGGTGTAAGTCGGGATGTCGCTTGCGTCGCTTTCAGGGCGGTTATATGCCACTTCAAGCTGATCCATGCGGGATTTGTAATTATCCAGCGCATTGTTGATTTTGTTCAGATGTTCAGTATAGAGCGGGTCTGCGTGACCTTTCTTTTCAATCTCATCAAGGCGGGCATTGTTTACGTGTTTAAACTGTTCCCACGCCGTGCCGAGTTGATGCACTTTATCGGTAATTTCGGTATAACTCATATGATATTCCTTAGATATAAATATTTATGTCAGCGACTGAATCGCCGCGTCTAATGCTTGCATAATGCGCACATTGTCTGGAAGGGTGCTTTTTACCACCGTGATTTGCGCCGCATCATTGGCAGGGAAGGTGACAAGTGACACTTCCCACAAATCCACATCAGAGATGTGGCGCACACCTGATGCACTATCAATGCGGTATCGTTTGGGGGAATAGCCAATGCTTAATCCCTTCACCACACCTGACTTGAGCAGGCTGTATGCTTCACGCGCTTTGGCAACATCCATCAGCAAGCGCCCTTTAATATACAAGCCGTGCATGTCCTCTCGCAGTTCTTCGATAATGCCGATGGGTTCATGCAATGCGTGTTGCCAGAGCAGTTTGATTTCCTGCGCGCGACCTGTGATAGAGCGGGAAAATGCGCCGCGCTGGATGATGTCTGATTGTGAATCCACCACATCAAAGACGCTGGCATAGCCTACAAACACGCCTTTCTCAGAAAGCTGCTTAATGTCAAAATGCGCATCAGACATTTTATGCTGGCGCATGGAATGGCAGATTTTGCGTTCGTAAAATTTATCCATGTTCTGCCTCCGCGCCTAAGCCCAGCATAGTACGTTTTTCGGCGTCGCTTAAAAACGTTGCTTCATTCACCTGCCGCCACTTGGCTTCGCGCTTGGGGGCGAGGGCGGGGATGCTGTCCATATCCAGTTTCAAATGAATATCTGAGCCAAAACGCGGATTGAGCCAGTGTTGCAACTGGTCATAAACATGCTGCGCAAGCGGAATAATTGTTTGTTCCCAAAGCGCAACGCGAGCTTCTGCCAGATTGGAATAGGTATTATCACCTGGTATGCCCAGCAGTTGCGGAGGCACGCCGAATGCAAGCGCAATATCCCGCGCGGAGGAATTTTTGATGTTGAGAAAATCCATATCTCGCGGATTAAGGCTCATTTCCTTCCATTCCAGTCCGCCTTCCAGCAGCAGCGGCCTGCCCGCATTTTGCGCACCGCTAAATTGTTCATCCACCTGATTTTTCAGTCGCCAGAACTGGTCTTCTGACAAGCGCGTGCTGCCATCTCCCATTTTCATGACCAATGCCCCGCTTGGGCGCGCACCATTTTGTAACAGTGCCTGATTCCATGCGGCGGCTTGATTATGCTGGTCTATACTATAACTCGCTGCTTGTGCGGCAGCCATGCCATACCAGTCATTCAGCGGGTTGAAATGTTTGATGTGGAGGATCGCACTTTCACCGCTCACAGTATGCACTGGAAATATGGTTTCCTTGTTATTTACCTGATATGCATATGCGCGGGGCAGAGCGTGCGCCCCTGCAATCACTTTCACGCGGTCTGGGCGCAGGGCATAGAGCTCACGCGGTGCAGCGTCATCCCCTGCCTGCACGGCGTGAATGAACACATTGCCGCTCAGCAGATAATAACTAATGCACATTTCCAGAAACGCGCTTTTGTTCTGTGCGGGGTTGGGTTTGTGTAGCACGTGGCAAAGCGGATGGTCTTGCACGTCACACGCATCCCCATCATGCGCTTGCATGGTGATGGAAGAGACGCCTTTAGCAATCATCTGCACTGCCTGATTGGCAATTACGTTTTTGTGATAGGCTTCCTCTGCAAAATTCGCATATTGCCTGCCGCTCCAGACCGCTTGCCCGGGTTGTTGGACGTACGCCTGCAGACTGTTATACCAGCTTGGCGTGGCGGCTTTGGTTTGGGGTTGTTTGCGCAAGAAGGGCAGCTTAAAGCCGGCCTTGTCTGCGCGGGGTAGAGTTTTCATTATCGCACCTCATCAGTTGTTGGTGCGTGTTAGGGTATGGGGCAGAGGAGGCGGCGGGAAGGGGAGTTAATTACTAGAATCAAGCGAATCAAGCACAGTTTTTTTTGCCATACCAAGATTGTTCAATATATGAATATAAACTGCTTTCATTCTTTCAAAATGGTCTTTTTCGAAGTTCATTACATTTTTAGGAAAATTACGGCTAGCAACATAATTTCTTTGTGAATCATTCCAGTTACTATGTATGTAAGCATTTCTAATATATTTAAATGCTAAAAAGTCTTTAAACATTTCTGAATCTATATCCAAACCTATATTTTTGAAAGCATTCGCTAAATTATCCACACGCTCATTATTCGGTTGTCTGTCTAAGTATGATGCTATATCACTCCATAATACGTTACCATTATTCCAACATTTTATCATAGATTCGATTGCACCAACCATCATTACTAGCCATAGTCTTGAGAATGATGAATATTTAATGTTGTCTGGGACATTAGCTTCAATTGGATGTTCATTTACCAGATCTTCAATCATAGTTAAATAAATTTGGTCATCTGAATAGGCTTCAATGAACTCATCACAATAGTTATTGTTTGGCTGACTCATAGTATCTTCTTATAAACATTTTTTAATTATAAGCCTTAGCGCCGCTTCTCTGACTTGTCAATCACCACGGCTACAAATGCATCTCCTGCCACGTTCACTGTGGTGCGCACCATGTCCATAATGCGTTCCACGCCGAAGATGATGCCGATATATTCAACGGGCAGCCCAACGGACGTCAGCACCAACGTCAGCATAATCAATCCCGCCCCAGGGATGCCTGCTGTGCCAATGGCTGCCAAGATGCTTGTGAACATAATCGTGCCATACTGGTCATAGGTCAGTTGCACGCCGACTGCCTGTGCAATGAACACGGCGCATACGCCCTGAAACAGGGCTGAACCGTTCATATTCACCGTTGCGCCCAGAGGCAGCACGAAGCTGGCGGTGCTTTCGGACACACCAAGTTTTTCTTCTGCCACTTTCATGGTGACAGGAAGGGTGGCAGAGCTGGAAGACGTGGAAAACGCCATGATGAGCGCTTCTTTTGTATCCTGAAAAAAGGTAAGGGGGTTGGTGCGTAGCAACAGATATATCCCACCGCCAAACACGATTACAACATGCAGTATGACTCCTAAAAAGAACACAAGCACCAGTTTGCTGAGTGAAAGCAATACGCTCAGTTCCTGCGTGCCGACCACCCACGCAATAATGCCGAATACGCCGAGCGGTGCGAGTTTCATGATGAATAAAGTCAGCGTAAAACAAATTTCGGACGTGCTGTCGCAAAAATCAACAAAGGCTTTCGCTTTGCCTTTGCTCATAGACGCAGCCAAACCAAACAGCATAGCAAAGACGATGATTTGCAGCATATTCGCTTCCACCAGCGCTTCAAAAGGGTTGGTGGGAATCATCCGCAGGAAGGATTCTGTCACGCTGAGTTTTTCAGGCGTGGCGATGTCTGTGTTGACGGGGATATCAATATTCAGCCCCTTGCCTGGCTGAAACAGTTCCGCGCAAAAAATGCCAATGGAAATGGCGATGGCAGCAGTGGAGATATATAATCCAAACGCTTTTGCGCCAATGCGCCCTAATGCTTTGGGATCTCCCAGTGACGCCACGCCTGAGATTAGCGTGAACAGCACCAGCGGCACGACCAGCATTTTAATCAGGCGTATGAACAAATCACCCAGAGGTTTTAAGATGGCAGCATGTTCTTTAAATATCAGACCGACAATGATGCCCAGCACCATGCCAATTAAAATCTGTTGCCATAAAGGAAGTCTGAAAAGTCTCATGCGTTGCCTAATGTAAAATTTCATTCATCATAGAGCGCAAAATCAATTTTTCCAGCGTAGATGTTATATGACAGTTTTATGACGTGGTGCATATCTGCTTTGCGCGCGGTGCATGGCTTGTTATACTATGTGCATGAGTCAAAAAATTAGCAGCAATCCGAACGGAAACATCAAAGCGGCTGAATTTTCACAGTCAGACTACGCGCATGTGGCGATGTTTGAAGTGCAGCAGGGCGTGGATGCTGCTGCGTTGCTGGCACATGTGCCTGTCACCATTCTGACGCAAACCGAGAAAGCAGGGCGCAATATTGTGATTGCGCAGGTGAACAAAACCGAAGGCGCAGTATTACAGGCGCTGGAAGGCAAGGGTGAGATGCTGGTGGATGCGCCAGAGGAGAAGAAGGGCTTTGACCCAATGTTTGCGCGCGGTGCTGCGTCTATCGTAGGGCAGGGATTGCAGATTGCATCTGGTTTGACGGTGTTTGACGAAGAAAAATACAGGCACAATAAAGATCATCCTAATGATCAAAAAAGTGCGCTTGGCATGGATGTGCTTGGTTTTGCAGGGCTGAATTTAGCGGCGAATTTCTCCAATATGATTTTTGGTTCGCAGCATAAGACAGATGATAACCATACGCGGATGCTGAAAGAGCGCTTTAATGATAATATCGCTAATTATGCAGAAAATGCAGATGCATTACCAGACCCAAACGCAAGAGCGATGGACAGTCGCCCGCCAGAAAAACTGTCATTTGCGCAAAAGGCATATAAATTCGGACAGGAGCAATCTATTACCTTTGGTGAAGTAGGGTTGCGTACGCTTGGCACAATGGCACTTATTTTTCCTGTGAATAATCTTGCGCCTGCTTTTCAAAAACTGAAAAATGAGGGTGTTGGCGCTGCTTTTCAGGAGGCACTGAACACAGATGAAAATGGTCATTTAAACAAAACAGGTATGTCTGGCGCGGGCATGTTGCTCGGAAAAGTGACATCCATGCTGGCAAAAGAAAAAGACCCCTATAACCCGAAAGATGCTAACTGGCTGGACACATTTCGTGAGGATTATGCGTTTAAAACCAGTACAGTGATTGAAACTGGTGCAACTGCATATATGATGGTTGACCGCCTTAAGAACAAAAAGTCTTTGTTGGGAGTGGACAAAGAAGAACTAGATAAGTCGATTAATGATGGTACTTTTAATGTCGATAATTTAAATCCAGATTATTTGGGTGGACTTGGAAACCTCGTATTTCTTGGCGGTTACGGAATGCGTTTTGGTGCATCGGTCGGCTCGATGGATGCAGATAAAGAAGAACTATACGCCCACGCAGCGGATGCGTTGATGGCACTTAACCCAGCAGATATTCCAGAAGCATTGGCAGGTGCGGCGATTTCCTTAAAAGAGCATTTCAAAGAAGATAGCACAATGACCGTGACGGATGTTTATACGGGGATTGTGAAAGAGCTGGAACAGCAGCACAACATCACTATCTCTGATTTGGTGAAACAACAGCTCTCTGAAAACAATATTGTCAGTGCAAAAGGGCTGCGCGCAGATGAGATGGATATGGATGTCACTCCACCGCGCCAAAAGGTAAGTGATGCAGAATATCAGCAGCCTTTGCAGGAAGCGCAACTGGCGGCGACGCGTTAATAATTCACTGCCTTCGCTTCAACTAATTTGTTATCCACAAATTTTAACCGCGTCGCTTTAATATCTTCATCTAAGTGATAATCCCAATAAGTGATTTTGCCATCCTTGCTGACATTTTCCTGCATCGGTTTGCCAAGTGCCAGACGCACCATAGGCATGGTTGCCCCCATGAAGATAGTACGATTATTCAGTATCTCTTTTTTCTCGTCTGATATTGGCAGAATATTGATGCTTTCCATGCGTTTGGCTTCCGCCATAATATCTTCATCATTTCCTAATATTCCAAAGGTGACCTGCAATTTTAAAAACAGGTGAGGGTCGGTTTTTTTGACAATAAGATACGAGGTGAGAACCACCATGATAATGCAACCTATTAATACGAGATAGCGCATTGTGACCTATTGCCCTTTCCTAAACATAAGCCACAGTATAGGATTTAAAAATGAAGAAAGTTTAAAAGAAACGCGCTTAACCCTGTTCCTTTAAGAAGTTTGCAAGATTTTTTTCTGTTGGGCTGATATAGGCTGCTTCGCATGGTGTATGCGCGTAAAGTGAATCATATGTGCCTGATGCGGCAATGATAATATTATGCGCCTGAATGGTGGGTGTTTCAAAATTCTGCAATGCTGATATCAATTTGTCATATAGCTGCACGTATACGTCGTCGCTGGATTTGTCGCAGCCATTCAACAGCATGTAGCTGACAAATGCATCTTCAAAGGTAGATTTAATATCATTTAATGAGCTTTCTTTGTTTAATGTCTGAGCTTCTAAAGCAGGGGTAGCGGAGGCAATGGTTTTGGTTTGGGTGACATCTCTTGGTGTGCTGTCGAGCACGTAAGCGTCCATACGTATCACTTCATTATTAATATCGTTAAAGATGACAAATGCGCCAAACAGACACCATAACACAAAAGCAATCAGTCCCCTTGCTTTGGCTGTCTGCAGAATATAGTCCTGTTCTTTGAAGCGTTGCATTTCATCATGAATCATCTGCAGATATTTATTCTGCTTCGTCAGCGCAATGCCAAACACAATGCTCATAATAATAATCACTGCCCAGCGCAGAAAGATGGTATAAGGCAGTTGGGAAATCCCGTAAAATATAAGTGAGATATCTGGCATTATGGACAGCTTAGGGTCGCTTCCTGCCCTTCATAAAGATAATATGTCTTCATATAAGCATCTGCAAGTGGGTCATTAACAGGTGCGCATTTTGCGCTTATAGTAATTTCATCGGTGCATTCTGATGCTGTATCTCCATATGACTCGTAAAATTCGCGGCTGTTGACAGTGCAGCTTGCGCCGTCCTTGCATTTCTGCAATGACCATTTGTGAAAAGTTTTGCTTTTTTGCAGTTCTGGTTCAACAGTGACCTCGCCTATTTCAGAGGAGCAGACAATAGACGTATAATCCAAAGACAGATGATATGAATCTGGTTCTGGTTCACCAATCTGCAATTCACCCGTATAAATTACTACGCCAAGAAAGGCGAATACGGCAATCGTAGCAATAATCATTGGTAGCAAATGTTTCATGATGGCTAGTTTAGCGTGAATTGCTGCCTATGTGCAAGCATCAACACTGTTTTAAAGATTGTCAGCATGTGAACAATTTGTTATGGATGCTTTATGGCAAATATTCAACGCACCCCGCGCAACTCACGCGCAATCCCGCTGACTCCGCTGATTGATGTGGTGTTTTTGCTAATGGTGTTTTTCATCCTTACGACCAACTTCTCAGAAGTGGAAGCGCTGAAACTGGCAACGGTGCGTGAAGAGGTGCAGGCAGCAAAGAAAATTGACAAATCCCAGCAGGTGCAGCAACTCGTGTTGCTGGGCAGTGGCGCAGCATTTTTGAACAATCAACTGGTGTATTTTGGGGATCTGGCGCAGCAGCTTGAAGTGCTCTATACCAAAACACCTGGCGCGGCAATGGCGCTGCAGTCAGATGATAAGGTCAAAGTGCAGATGCTGGTTGACGTGTTGGATATGGTATATCTTGCTGGGGGCAGGGATGTGAAAGTCTCTCGCTGGAAAGAAGCGGAAACGATTAAGGCACAATAAATTATGGCACATAGAGTAGATATTGAACGCACCCGCAAGCAACCAAGAGAAATCAGTCTTGTGCCTATGATTAATGTCATTTTCCTGATGCTTATCTTTTTTGTGATTGCAGGGAAAATTCAGAATATTGATATTCTGCCTGTGGATATGCCACTTTCAGAGCAAAGCAGTGAAATGTCTTTAGGGAAGGAAATCATCACACTTGGTCGTCATGATGAAATTCTCGCGGGTGACAAGATTATGTTCAGCTATGCCGATCTGGCAAAATGGATTGAGCAGCGTCTTGCAGAAAATCCAGAATCACGTTTTACTATTAAAGCAGATGCTAATATGGAGGCGATAAAGCTGATTGAAGTAATGCAGTTTATTGAGGATGCAGGCGCAGATGATGTGGTGCTGGCAGCGCAAAAGCCATGACCAGAATATACGAAATTGGCTATAATTCAGCCTATCTGGATCATCTGGCAAAATTAGCTAAAGAAGCAAAGGAGCGTTTTGAAGGCGTACCACCTTTCACGGTGCTAATTGCAGTGGCAATTTTTGTGCATTTTTCATTTTTAGTGCCTATATATATATTGGACATTACAAAAGATGTGCCAGATTTAAAGCAGGTGCGGGTGGCTTTTGGTGTAGATACATCCCGCGTCAAAACCAATACGGAAGAACCAAGCCTTTCAGCGGATGCAGAAGAAGAGCAGGATGGTATATCAGACAAAATCGTAAATGATATTGACTCTATCCTTTCTCCTGCTGCGCCAACTGCTGCGAAAGCTCGCAAAGCAGAAACATCTGTGACGCGCACAATACGCCCTAATATTGTGCAGCCAGCAAGCACTGAAAAGCAGACGGCATCTGAGAAAAGTGACAATGCTTCAAAAGCGCGCAAACGTTCCATGCGTCGCCCTGCACCTGCAAGAGGAGTGCGTTCCACTAATGGTGTTGCCAATGCAGGAGATTCTTCAGCTGCGGTTCGGGCGGTAAAATCCAAATATGAACGGTTGCTTTCTGGTTGGGTTGATAGACATAAAGTGTATCCTGATGCTGCATACCGAAGCAAAACCGAAGGTGAAGTGGTGCTGCGGTTGCGTATCAACCGAAAAGGCTATGTGATCATAAAATCTATAGAAAAATCTTCAGGACATGATATATTAGATAAAGCAGTATTAGAAACTGTCTCTCGCGCATCACCAATGCCAGTAGTTCCAGAAGAATATCCTGGCGGGAAACATCTCGAGTTCTTAATACCTATTAACTTTAGAATATAAAATTTAGTTCATAAACGTTACATGTTATAGTTTTTTTGAAACATTAACGATTTCATCTGTTCCATTTTAAGTATATTTTAACCCTACCTGATATACAGTATATTAAGGAATAGTAGGTATGCTATATCCATAATATATTCGCAGGTAGTGGATAATGGTATTGTCAATGGAAGCAACTCTGGCACGTAGCCAGAACTTCGCATTAGCTAGAAGTCAGAAACAGGTTTCTACGACTATTGCGCGACTCAGCTCAGGTGAGCGCATCACCCGTGCGGGGGACGATGTTGCCTCTTTGTCTGTTTCCACATCTCTCACAACACGTATTCGCTCACTGCGTTCTGCACGCACAAACACCCTTCAGGCATCTTCTTTGCTTCAGGTTGCTGACGCAGGGATGCGGGAAGTGGATGAAATTCTGCAACGCATGGCGGGACTATCCACTATGTCCAATAGTGGTGGCTTAACAGATGCAGAACGCGGCTTTCTGGATCTTGAATTTCAGCAATTAAAAGACGAAATAGACCGCATTGCGAATGAAACAAATTTCAATGGCACGAAGCTGCTTAACCGTTATGTTGACCCGATTGCCGTTAAAGAAATTAAAACAGGCATTGAGGTTGAAGAACCTGCGTCTGTTTATCTAACTTTTGATGATTTTGCGCCAGGGTCTGGAAATGCGCCGCCTGTATCTGCTGCGCCATTAGTGGATCAGACGACAAACACCAACACCGCATTTAGCTATGCTGTGCCAGGGGGCAGTTTTACTGACCCTGATGGTGACCCGCTAACCTATACTGCATCCCTTGCAGATGGTTCTCCGCTGCCAGGTTGGCTGACCTTTAACGCAGCAACACAAACTTTCAGTGGCACACCAACCGTGACGGATCAGGGCGTCATTTCAGTGCGTGTGAACGCAACAGATGGTTCAGGAACGGCGAGTGACATTTTTGACATTACCGTGATTGACCCACCAGCGCCGCCCGTCGTGGTAACGCCTCTTGCCAATCAGGTGGTTGGGGAAGGAAGTTCGCTGGTCTTCACCATGCCAGCACAGCCAGTCTCATTTGATGATCCCAATCTGGACACTCTGACTTTTTCTCTGGGAGCAGGAGCGCCGTCATGGCTCAGCTTTAACCCATCAAGCCGCACTTTTGTTGCAAATCCACCACTTGGCGCTATCGGCACATATAACATCGAAGTTATTGCAACTGACCCAACGGCGCTGACCGCAAGCAGCTTTTTCCAGATTGAAGTGACGGATGTCAATCAGGCACCAACAGATGTATTGCTCTCAAATAACAACGTCAATGAAGATGAAGCAGTCGGTTTTACTGTCGGCACATTATCCAGCGTAGACCCAGATGCGGGTGACACACATACTTATAGCATCGTAGGTGATCCAGATAATAAATTCACTATTGTTGGCAATGAATTGCGCATCAATAATCCGTTGAACTTCGAAGCAAAAAGCACACATTCTGTCACCATACAGACCACGGATGCAGGTGGGTTAAGTGTGGCGCGCGTATTCACTATTAATGTAGGGGATGTCAATGAAGCGCCATTCGTCGTTAATGGTGTTACAGACAGAACAGTGAATGAAGGCGCTGCATTCAGCTACACATTTCAGGCGCAACCATCAGGCTTTAATGACCCTGATGGCGATACACTGACCTACAGTGCCAGCGGTATGCCTGCATGGATGAGCTTTGATGCCACCACGCGGACATTCAGCGGCAACCCTGTGAATGCTGATGTAGGTATCAGCACCATTACAGTGACCGCAGATGACGGCAATGGACTCAGCGTTACTGATACATTCAACGTTACTGTGCTGGATGTCAATAATGCACCAACATTAGACACGCCACTCGCAGATCAAACCATGAATGAAGGTGATACAGCGAGCTATAATGTTGCAGGGAATTTCAGTGATCTGGACGGAGATACAATCACTTACAACGCAACATTGGTCGGCGGTGCGCCACTGCCTGCATTTATTGCCTTTAATGGCACTACAGGAGAATTTACCTTCACCAACCCCGATGATGCGGATGTAGGCACTATATCCATTCGTGTGGTAGCCTCTGACGGCAGCCTGAGCGTTGCGGATAATTTTGATCTGACAGTTGTAAACATCAATGAAGCACCATTTGAAGTGAATGGTGTAACAGACCAGAATGTTAATGAAGGCGCTGCATTCAGCTATACCATTCCAGCTCAGCCAACAGGTTTTGATGACCCGGATGGCGATACGCTGACCTACACTGCCAGCGGTATGCCTGCATGGATGAGCTTTGATGCCACCACGCGGACATTTAGTGGCAACCCAGTCAACGCTGACGTAGGCACTAGCACCATTACCGTGACAGTGGATGATGGGAATGGCTTAACAACCACAGACACATTCGATGTCACTGTGCTGGATGTGAATAACGCACCAACACTGGATGCGCCACTTATTAATCAGACGATGAATGAAGGCGATACCGCGAATTACAATATTGCAGGTAATTTCAGTGATCTGGATGGAGATACGTTGACGTATTCGGCAACTCTGGTTGGCGGTGCGCCTTTGCCAGCATTTGTAACGCTGGATAGCACTACAGGCGAATTCACTTTCACCAACCCTGATGATCCTGATGTGGGTACAATCTCTATTCGTGTTACCGCTTCAGATGGCACACTAACCGCCACAGGTGATTTTGATTTAACCGTCAACAACATCAATGAAGCACCTGTCTTAAACACCAACCTGTCAGACCAGACGGTGGCGGAAGGCGCAACGGCGAGCTATCAGTTCAATGCAACGGACTTTACCGATCCTGATGGTGATGCGTTGACCTACTCAGCCACCTTAGTGGGCGGAGCGCCGCTGCCTGCCTTTATCAGCTTCAATGCCGCAACGCGCACCTTCACCTTCACCAACCCTGCGGATGCGGATGTCGGCACGTATCAGATTGAAGTGACCGCAAGTGACGGCACACTCACTGCCACCGACGTGTTCGACCTGACGGTGACGGATGTGAATAATGCACCTGATACGCTGATAGACAATAATGCAGCGGTGAATGCGGTGGATGAAGGAGCGTTGACTGGCACGACGGTGGGCGTAACGGCATTGGCAACGGATCCAGATGGTGATGCACTGACATACTCTCTGAGCGACAATGCCGGCGGGCGCTTTGCGATTGATGCGAATACGGGCGTGGTCACGGTGGCGAATGGCACGCTGCTGGATTTTGAAAGTGCGACCAGCCATGATATTACCGTCGAAGCGAATGACGGCAATGGCGGCACGCGGACGGAGACCTTCACGATTAATGTCAACAACATCAATGAAGCACCTGTTTTAAACACCAACCTGTCAGACCAGACGGTGGCGGAAGGCGCCACGGCGAGTTATCAGTTCAATGCGACGGACTTTACCGATCCTGATGGCGATGCGCTGACCTATAGTGCCACCTTAGTGGGCGGCGCGCCGCTGCCTGCCTTTATCAGCTTCAATGCCGCCACGCGCACCTTCACCTTCACCAACCCTGCGGATGCGGATGTGGGGACATATCAGATTGAAGTGACCGCAAGTGACGGCACGCTCACTGCTACCGACGTGTTCGACCTGACGGTGACGGATGTGAATCAGGCTCCTATTAATCTACGCGATGATAGCGTCTTGCTCAACACGGTAGATGAAGATGCAACAAACGGCACGATTGTTGGTGTGACGGCACTTGCAGATGATGCTGATGGCGATACGCTGACTTATTCACTTGTCAATGATGAGGGTGGAAGATTCGGTATTAATGCTAGCACTGGCGTGGTGACAGTCATCGACGAAACCCTGCTTGACTTTGAAACGGATGCCGATGGTGATTACATCATCCGCGTTCGCGCCGATGACGGCAATGGTGGCACGATTGAGCAGGACTTCACCATCAAAATTAATGACATTAATGAAGCACCATTTGTCACGGGTGGTTTGGCTGACCAGACAGTCAATGAAGGTGATGTCTTTAACTATCAATTTGGCGCGCAGCCAACGGCATTTGATGATGAAGATGGAGACACAGTAACATATAGCGCAAGCGGTATGCCTGCATGGATGAGCTTTAATGCACTAACTCGCACTTTTAGTGGAAATCCTGCAGATGCAGATGTTGGTACGACTACGATTACTGTTACAGCGACTGACCCAGGTGGATTGCTTGTCACGGAAACATTTGATGTGACCGTGAATGACGTTAACAATGCCCCAATGGCTCTGACAGATGTTGATGGTGCAGCAAATAATGTGAATGAAAATGCGGCAAATGGCACGGTAGTGAATGTAACTGCAATGGCAGTTGATCCCGATCTGGACACGCTGACTTACAGCCTGACGGACAATGCAGGCGGACGCTTTGCGATTGATTCCAGTACGGGTGTTGTTACTGTAGCCGATGGTACATTGCTGGATTTTGAAACGGCTATCAGCCATAATATTACCGTGCGTGCGACAGACCCAGGCGGGCTATTTACAACCAATACATTTACAATTAATCTGAACGATGTGAACGAAGCGCCATTTGTGGCGGCGGGGTTGACGAACCAAACGGCAAATGCGGGTGGTGTGTTCTCTTATACGTTCCCAAATGTAGGTGGTGCATTTGATGATGTGGATGCGGCAGATAGCGCAGATTTGCTCTACACGGTGTCTGGGATGCCTGCATGGATGACGTTTAATGAAGCAACGCGCACCTTTAGCGGGATTCCAGCAACGGGAGATATAGGCACAACGTCAACTATTACGGTAACAGCAACAGATAGTGGTGGGTTGTCGGTTGATACTGATTTTGCGGTGTCTGTAACGGGAACAGCTGGTTTGCAAGGGCAGATATGGAGAAGTACATCAGCCATTAATAATTTAGGTGATGCGCAATCCATTATTGCAGGTAACGCACCAGACGCTACGTTTGTTGCATCTGCTGTGGATTACCCACAAGGGGCGCAGGATTTTACGAATACTGGACCATTGTCAGCGTTTTTAGGTAGTGACATTGGAACCATGTCTGGTTTGCCAACAAATTATGCTATGGAGCGGATGGTATTCAAGTTAAGCGGTCAGATTTATGTGCCTGCAGATGGCACATATCAATTAAATGTTGCTTCTGACGATGGCTTCCAGCTGAATATTGATGGGTCTCTCTGGTCTCAGTTCACGGGCAACCGAGCATTTACCTCTACCAACCAAAGCGGATTTTTGAGCGAAGGTTTTCACGATATTGAATTTATTTACTGGGAAAATGGTGGTCAGGAAGGTTTTGAACTATTCAGCAATATTACGGGTTCACTAACAGAATTAGGTGCTGGAAGCATATTCTATACTCCGACACACCCCGCAGTGGATGCAGGATTTACGGATCAGACAGCAACCACTAAACAAGCATTTTCTTATACCTTCCCAGCAAATGCATTTAGTGACCCGAATGGCGACACGCTAACCTACACTGCAAGACTGGAAGGTGGAGCCGCATTGCCTGCATGGATGACCTTCAATGCAGCAACGCGCACTTTCTCTGGCACACCACCAACAAACGTGGTTGGAACGTATATCGTTGAAGTGATTGCCAGTGATGGAACAGAACGTGTAAGCAACAAGTTCAATTTTACTGTGGATACACTAGATCAGTTTACTGGCGGAACTACTGATGGATTTACTTATCTTGACGATACGTTCAGAGGCACATCACAGCCAAACTTTGCTGATGGATTTACTACTGGTTCTGGCGTTCCGAGCGATGGTGTGAATGTTCGCGTTGGCGGCGGTGGTGGCGGCACTGTACTCAACATGTCTGGTGGATATCGCAAAACGTTTACATTTGCAAATACTGGCAATGCTACCATAACGTTCAATTACAGATTAGACATGGCAAACAGCTATGAAAATGATGAATATTCAGAGATATTATTTGCTTTAGATGGAAATCTGATTGGAGTAGGTGCTAATGATTATGTGAGAAGAATTGCAGGCGGAGGAGATACTGGCTGGCAGACTGTAACATTAAATCTAGGAACTGTTTCTGCTGGAACGCATACTATTACCCTAGGTGGTTTTAACAATAAAAAGACCGCTGGTGGCGAAAGAACAGATTTCCAATTTGATAATGTGGTTATTGATGCAGCAACTCCTGCAGCCGTGCCGTTTGCATCCCCTACAACACATATTGATAATGCTACGACGTCGTCTAACAGCGATATTTCACCAGCAGATATAGATGCATCTATATATGATAATATCATCTCTAATCTGGGTGGTGATCAGGTGGTGTATTATACTTTTGATAATAACGACGCGTTTGATGAGCAGATGCAGCAAATGACCCGCGCTGCAATGCGTGAATATGAAGCTGTGGCGAATGTGAAGTTCATTGAAGGGAAAGACCCCTCTACGGGAAATTATGACCTGACATTTGCAACAAGCAATACGGAACATGGTGGTCTGTATCAATATTGGACAGAAGATGTGCCTAGCGGCGGTTATGCGAATGCGGAGGTGCAGATTTCCAACCGTCATATGGATTATGAGGAAATGATTGCCAGAACGGGCAGTTATGAAGGCAGCTTTACCTATCTGACCATTATGCATGAAATTGGACACCACCTTGGATTGGACGATGTTCAGGAAAATCTGCAAGGCACGTTATATGATAATAGTGATTATACGATTATGTCCTATAACCGTGATTATGAAGCACTTGGCGGCACGCGTTTTGGACAATTTAATAGTGATCTTGGCGCAGTGGATATTGCGGCTCTGACACACTTATATGGTGAGAAAACAGATAATTATGCCTTTGATTATGGCACGGCATCATCAATTGATACATCCTCTTTATATCTCAGCGACATAGGACAGCCAGATGAAGATGATCTGATGGCATCCAGCAGTCTCACCAGCAGTGATATGGTGAAATTATTCACTGCACCTACCGCAGCACCAGCACCTGCAACTGGGGATTATATCGTCATTAACGGTATTCCGTTTAGCTTTGTAGTAGGCGCAGATGCGAATGACCCGACACAAATTGAGTTTGCGCCGTTGGAAGAGATGCTTAAAACGCTGGTTAATCGTTTAAATGCATCAACAGATCCGCGTCTGTCTCAGGCGATTTATGAGCTGGAAAACCCACGCACGATTAAAATCACGACACGCGCAGGGCAGGATGTGGCGGAGCTTTATAAAGTGGCAGATAATCTGGCGGGTTTGCGTGACTTTATCACCGTGCTGGGTGGCACGGAAGTGAACGATTTTGGCGCGCAGTTTAACTACATCGCGGAAGATGGTGATGCGAATAAGTATAGCTTCATCGGTTCTGGAAGCGTTACGGTCTCAGGTCAGAGCAATGATGGTATTATGCTGTCTCCTGCAAATGTTCGTGCGAAAAATTATCTGCATATGGATGCCATTCCGCAAGTGGGCGAGACGCTCTCTATTGATGATGGCAATGGCGGCTTCCTAAACTTTGTGATGGTGAATGATGCAGACTCTACAGACCCGTTTGAAATTGAGATTGGTGACACTATTCAGGACACGCTGGATAATATAGTCACGAAGCTGAATAGCTGGGTGAGTGATTTTGGCACAGCAAATAACAGCTATGTGATGCGTGAACTGGATTTCACATGGGAGCAGGACACGCTGATCATGACAGGGAAGACCGCCAGCCCAGTGTTGGATTATCGTGATGAGCTGGCGAATTTCGGCACCAGCTTCACAGGCAGTTCTTTAAGCAGCAATGTGATGGATAACGCATTATCCAAAGGTGTGAATGCAGATTACGTAGCCAATAATGCATTTTACGGCACGATTGATAATGTTAAAGCTAATTACACTAACAGCAATCAGGTGCAGTTATCTGTTAAAGTAGGTGACGCAACCTATTATGCGAATGTGTCTGACACTACCATTAAAGGTGCTGATACTGCTGTCAGATTTACCTCTGAACGCAATGGCTTCTTTGATATTGAACTCCGCGCAGGCAGTGGCATGGCGGTAAATTCAGATAGTGATGCAGATTTATTTGCAGATCGCATTAATGCAGCATTAAGTGGCGTAAATTTCTATCAGGAACGCCAGATTCTGAATTACGAACCTTCTGGTGCATTGCGCAACTCAACTATGAGTGTAACGCTGAATGATTATGATAACCCAATCTTCTTTGATGATGTGGAAGTGACTATTTCTGACAATCTGCACACACATGACGGAGCAAAAATCGTTATTACTGCGAATGGATCACGCTTTGTTGCGGATTTACAGAATGACACTGATATTTCCACTAATCAGACATTGGTTTTGATAAATGAAGATGATCCGAATGAAAAAATCACCTTGCGCCATGCAGGAGAAGAAATTGACCTGATTACTGCGAAAGATGCAGAAACATTTGAAACGTTATTACGCAGAGCGCTGCCATTTGGTGGTTTTCTGGATCGCAAAACAATAGATTTTCAGGTAAATGCAGCGTCTGGCGAGCAGTTGCGGATTGACATTCAGGCAGTGACATCAGCCGCATTGTTCAGAGAAGCAAATGCCACGATTAACATCCGCACTCAGGCAGATGCACAAAAAGCATTTGTGGAAATCCGCGAAGCGATTGAAGAGTTGACCTCGCGCCGTGCTGACTTGGGTGCTTTCCAAGCGCAGACAGACAGCATTCTGGACAATCTGGAAGATGCAATTACAAATCAGGCTGGCGCAAATGCTGTATTATCTGATACGGATATTGCACGTGCATCCACTGAACTGGCAAGCCAGCTTGCCAAGACGCAGGCAACCATTAACACTATAGCATCTGCCAATCAGCTTCATTCTGATAATCTGCTTTCTCTGATCGAATCTCTTTCAGGAGCAGGAGAAGACGAAGGCTAAAACCATACACCGCTTGACAAAAGCTGCGTAACTCGGCAAATGTAGGACTTCTAAATTTTTGAACGTTCTATAGGCGCTGACATTATGTATGAAACGGAAATAAAACCATCTGACATTGTTATTTTTGGTGGCACGGGGGATTTATCCTTAAGAAAGATTCTACCCGCACTTTATTACCGTTTGGAAGATAATCAACTCCCTGCCAGCAGCCGCATTCTGGTGCTTGGGCGCGCAGAACGCACAAAAGAAGAACATACGCAGCAAGTGCGCGAAGCCTTTGGTGAATTTGTGAAGGTTGAAGATTTCAGCGAAAAATCCTTTAAAGCGCTTATGGCGCATATACAATATGTATCATTAGATGCAAAAAATGTGGATGATTTCAAAAAGCTGAAAACGATTCTGGATAAAGACAGCAATGAAGTGCGCGTATTTTATCTTGCAACGCCTGCAGAGATTTATGGTGCTATATGCGAAAATCTGCATGAGGCAGATGCGATTACGGAGACATCTCGCGTAGTGCTGGAAAAACCGATTGGATATGGTTTAGACACCTTCACCAAAATTAACACGCAAGTGCGCGAGCATTTCAAAGAAGAACAGATATATCGTATTGATCATTATCTGGGAAAAGAAACGGTGCAGAACCTTATGGTATTGCGCTTCACAAACAACGTGTTCCAGCGTGTGTGGACGGGTGATGTGGTGGATCATGTGCAAATTACCGTGGCAGAAAGCACAGGGTTGGAAGACAGGCATGATTATTATGATGATGCAGGCGCGCTGCGTGACATGGTGCAGAATCATTTATTGCAGTTAGTATGCCTGATTGCGATGGAACCACCAAATCAGGTGACCCCTAACGCCATTCGTGATGAAAAAATGAAAGTGCTGCGTGCGCTGCGTCCGTTTGATAAAGACAGCATTTTGACACACACTGTCCGCGGGCAATATGGCGCGGGGACGATTGGCAACAAAAAGGTTGCTGCTTATCGTGAGGAAGCGAAGAAGCCGCAAAGCGACACTGAAACCTTTGTGGCGATCAAGGCGCATATTGACAACTGGCGCTGGAACAATGTGCCGTTTTATCTGCGCACGGGAAAGTCGCTTAAAGAACGTTATTCTGAAATTGTGATTAACTTTAAGCCAATTCCGCATGATATTTTCCCAGATCAGGACATTACGCAACTTGCCAATCAACTGGTGATTCGTCTGCAGCCAGATGAATATGTCAAATTCCAGATGATGACAAAAATTCCTGGTCCTGGCGGTTATCGCGTGAAACCTGTGAATCTGAATCTGTCGCTCGCAGAAGAATATGATGAGCGCGTGCCAGAAGCCTATGAGCGTCTGCTGATGGATGTGGTGCGTGGCAACCAGACATTATTTATGCGTTGTGACGAAGTGGAAGCGGCATGGAACTGGGTGGAAACCATTCTGGGCAGTTGGAAAGACGCTAAAATGGGCGTGGATATTTACGAAGCAGGGTCAAAAGGCCCTGAAGCTGCGCACCGCCTGATGCGTCGAGATGGAAGGGAGTGGCATTAATTATGTACGATAATCAATTTAAGACATTTGAATCCAAAGACAAATTAGCGCATGAATTTGCTAATGATGTAGCCAAAATTCTTTCAGATGCCGTCAGACAGCAGGGCTATGCAACACTGGTCGTTTCTGGTGGTTCAACGCCGAAGCCTTTTTTTCATGCATTGCGTGACAAAGATTTGCCATGGGAGCATATTACTATCACTCTTGCAGATGAACGTTTTGTGCCTGTGAGCAGTGATGACAGCACTGAAAAACTCGTCCGTGAGCATTTATTGCATAAGGATGCAAAATTTATTTCTCTTGCACCAGAAAATACATCAGAAACAGTGGGGCAGGGGGCGCATCGCTTAAATGAAGAGCTGAGCCACCTTCCTTCATTGTTTGATGTGGTTGTGCTGGGCATGGGAGATGATGGACATACTGCGTCACTTTTCCCCAATCACCCTGATTTAAAAGACGGGCTGGAATCAAAAGCCATGTGCATTGCAGTCAGAAAATCGCCCAAACCACCCGCAGAGCGCATCAGCCTGACAGCAAGCGCCATTATGGATGCCAAGCATTTATTTTTGCATATTACAGGTGACAAAAAACGTGAAGTCTATCAGACAGCTGAAACATCTAATGATGCGAATGCATATCCTATTTCAGCTTTCATCAATCAACCAGAACGACCATTAGTAACCTACTGGGCAGCATAAATTATGACACATGACATTATCCAGCGCGTGACGGAACGCGTGGTTCAACGCAGCGAAAAAACACGACATGAGTATCTTCATGCAATGATTGAGGCGGGTAAGCATTTCCCACTGCGCGGCGCACTTTCCTGCGGCAATCTGGCGCATGGTTTTGCGGCGTGTGACAGCCATGATAAAGACGCGCTGAAGAAAGATACGCCAAACATTGCGATGGTCTCTGCCTATAATGATATGTTATCCGCGCATGAGCCATATAAGGATTATCCAGCGCTCATTAAAAAAACGGCGCGCGAACTTGGCGGCGTGGCGCAATTTGCAGGTGGTGTTCCTGCTATGTGTGATGGGGTGACGCAAGGGCAAGTGGGCATGGAACTGTCATTGTTCTCACGTGATGTGATTGCGCAGGCGACCGCGATTTCATTGTCTCATAATATGTTTGATGCAGCGATGTATCTTGGGATTTGTGACAAGATCGTGCCTGGTTTGCTAATGGGCGCGTTGCAATTTGGATATTTGCCAAGTATCTTTGTGCCTGCAGGACCGATGCCATCAGGCTTACCGAACAAAGAAAAAATCCGCATTCGTGAGCAATTCGCTAAAGGTGAAATTGGAGAGGAAGCATTGCTGGAAGCAGAATCTGCGTCCTATCATTCTTCTGGTACATGCACATTCTATGGCACGGCAAACAGCAACCAGATGTTAGTGGAAATGATGGGGCTGCAATTGCCAGGTTCGTCATTCGTAAATCCATATACAGAATTGCGTGATGCATTAACGAAAGATGCAGTAAAAACCGTCCTCTCTCAAACCAAACTTACTGGGGATTATCTGCCATTATACAAAGTGGTAGATGAAAAATCAGTAATTAACGGCATCATCGGATTGCTCGCAACAGGTGGTTCCACCAATCACACAATTCACATCATTGCCATTGCACGCGCAGCAGGTATCTTGGTGAATTGGGATGATTTTGATGACTTATCTGCGATTATTCCACTGTTGTGCAAAATATATCCAAATGGTGATGCAGATGTAAACCATTTCCATGAGGCAGGGGGAATGCCTGTCCTCATCAAAAATCTGCTGGACGCTGGGTTAATGCATGAAGATGTGAACACCGTGGCTGGGCAGGGCATGACATCCTATCTGCGTTTGCCAACACTGGAAGGCAGCACGCTTGCATGGAAAAAAGCAGAAAAATCGACGAATACAGATGTACTATCCACAGTTCATAAGCCATTCCGAGAAGATGGTGGCACGAAGCTGTTAAAAGGAAATTTAGGGCGCTGCGTCACCAAAATTTCTGCTGTGAAGCCAGAACATTATGTGGTTGAAGCACCCGCAAAAGTATTTTACTCACAGGAACATCTTACGCAGGCCTTTAAAGATGGTGAGTTAGGTGGTGATATGGTCGCCGTGGTTATCGGTCAAGGGCCTATGGCGAAGGGAATGCCCGAACTGCACAAACTCACGCCGCCACTTGGTGTGTTGCAGAATATGGGTTTCAAAGTGGCATTGGTAACAGACGGGCGCATGTCTGGTGCGTCAGGCAAAGTGCCAGCTGCCATACACGTTTCTCCAGAAGTGCTGGCTGGCGGGCAATTGGGCAAAATACGTGATGGTGATATTATTCGTCTGGATGCTGAAAAAGGCACACTCAACGCATTAGTCGATGAAGCGGAATGGGCAGCGCGTGAATTGCTCACCGTGGAAGAAGAAGCGCAGCCATATTTAATGGGTCGTCAACTGTTCAGCAATGCAAGAGCATCAGTCTCCACCGCAGAAACAGGGGCTAGTTTTGCGCTGCCACAGCCGCAGGAGGTTGCGTAATGTTGCATCTTGTTGCTGATATTGGCGGAACCAATTCGCGTTTTGCTCTTTGTGAGGACGGAAAGACAGACCTGATAGACCCGCGAAAATATCCTAATAAAGACTATCAATCCTTAGGTGATGTGATTCAGCGTTATTTAGACGATGTGGAAGAAAAGCCAGTGAAAGCCTGCATGGCAGTGGCGGGTCCTGCGCATCTGAATGATGTTCGCCTGACCAATATCGACTGGGAATTTTCAGTAGTGGATTATGTGAAACGGTTCAATCTGGAAGCATTAAAACTCACCAATGATTTTACGGCGCTTGCCATGTCCGTTCCATTTTTGGACAAAGCAAATTACACCTGCATCGGGCGCGGTGATGCTGTGCGCATAGACAAAAAACCCATCGCGGTATTAGGACCAGGAACGGGGCTTGGCGTTAGCGGTTTGTTGTGGAATGGCAATAGTTACACTCCATTGCAGGGGGAAGGTGGAAACACAAGTTTTGCGCCCACCACCGAAGAAGAACTGGAAATTCTGAAAGTAGCATGGACCTATATGGATCACGTCCGCCACGAAGATTTTATCAGCGGCACAGGCTTGCCATTCCTGCATAAAATCCGCGCACAGATTCACGGAAAGAAGGACGAAAAATTAACGGCAGAAGATATTACCTGGCGCGCTAAAATGAGTAAAGGTGGGTTCTGCTATCAGACAGTGGATGTATTCTGCGGTATGCTAGGGTCAATTGCGGGAAACACTGCACTGACACTAGGTGCATTTGGCGGCGTTTATATTGGCGGCGGCGTTGCCCCACAGCTTGAAGAAGTGTTCGTCAACAGCTCCTTCCGTGACCGTTTTGAAGCAAAAGGACTGTTTAAGGATTATGTGAAGACCATACCGACCTATCTGTTACTGTCTCATAGCCGCAATGCGCTGATTGGCGCTGCAGCCATGCTCATTCCCTCTTGCCCTGAATAAAAAGGATATATTCATGCCATTAACCAAATTATTTCGCCATTTTTCACTTATTCCCGTAGTCGTTATCGAAAATGCTGATGATGCTGTGCCGCTGGCAGAAAGCCTGCTGGAAGGTGGCATTAAATCAATTGAGATCACATTGCGCACCGAAGCAGCGCTAGATGCAATTTATCAGGTGTCTAAATATGTACCTGACATTATTAATGGCGTAGGCACGGTCACCAATGCAGAGCAGATGAAAGCAGCCAAAGAGGCAGGTGCAGTGTTTCAGGTAAGCCCTGGCATCACACCGTCTCTGGCAGATTATGCCAGAAATAATAATATAGACTGGCTGGCAGGCGTAACTGATGCATCACAGATCATGCTGGCAAAGGAATATGGGCTGAACCATATGAAGTTTTTCCCGGCCTCACTCTCTGGCGGTGTGCCAATGCTGAAGCAGTTTGCCTCCGTCTTCCCTGATATCCGCTTTTGCCCAACAGGCGGCATTTCGCTTGAAAATATGAATGAATATGCAGCGTTGCCAAATGTGTTCGCAATGGGCGGTTCATGGCTGACACCGAAAGATGCAATAGCTGCAAAAGACTTTGCCCGCATTACAAAAATCTGTAAAGAAACAATTGAGCAGATTAAACGCCCTGCATAAATTATGCTACTATTATTATCGCCCGCAAAAACGCTTGATGAATCCCCTCTTGCGACACAGCTGGAAGCTACGCAGCCAGAATTTCTGCAGGATGCGAGTGAATTAGTCGCTATTCTGAAAGATTACAGTCATGCGGATATAGCATCTTTAATGCATGTGAGTGATGCAATTGCCGCGTTGAATGTCTCACGTTACCAGCAGTTTTCATTGCCTCTTAATGCCAAAAACGCCAAACCAGCGTTGTTTTCCTTTCAGGGAGATGTCTATAAACCGATAGACGCGAAACACTATAATGATGCGCAGCTTGCTTTTGCACAGAGTCATGTGCGCATCCTTTCTGGGTTATATGGCATATTGCGTCCGCTGGATTATCTGTATCCTTACCGTTTGGAAATGGGAACAAAGCTGCATAATGCGCGTGGCAAAAATCTTTATGAATTTTGGGGTGATAAGGTTACAGATGCAATAAACGCATCTTTAGAGATGCTGGAACATCATATCGTACTGAACGTCGCTTCCACAGAATATAGCAAAGTGGTGCAGCCAAAACGGATTAATGGACACTACATTACGGTGCATTTCAAGGAGCGTAAAGGGGATGCATATAAAGTGATTGGCATCCACGCCAAAAAAGCTCGTGGATTATTTACTGATTATATTATTAAAGCAGGCATTACTTCACTGCACGAAGCAAAAAAATTTGATGCACAAGGGTATCAATATGCGGATTCAATGTCAGATGAAAAAGAGATAACATTCATACGTGACAATCATTAATTCAGAACTTGCAAACCGTAAGAGAGAATATTATAACCAATTCACCTTAAAGGGGCCTTAGCTCAGTTGGTAGAGCGCTTCGCTGGCAGTGAAGAGGTCAGCGGTTCGAACCCGCTAGGCTCCACCATTTATTCAATTTTTTTGATGAATGACTGCGCTACATACTGAAAGAGATGATGGTTTTTGGAAGTTCGAAGTCCTGTTTTGGCTATATGGCAGGCGCTCTTTGAAGGCCAATTTGAGCACCGCTCGCTTATGTTCTAACCTGTCCGAACGTCGTGGTTTCTTAGGATTGAGCAGGAAGTTCATGGAGAATTTGAACATCTCCTCGAATGTGGGGTGTTTTTTGGGTTGAGCATAGAGTTTTTCGCTTAAAATCAGCTTTTCTTTTTCCATCTCGCTGATACGCTTTTCATATTTCTGGATCATAGTGCTGTTCGACAATTGCATGATGCAATCCATGAGTTGCTGATCTGCATAAGGCAATCTTCATCAGCCAATGACCAGCGTTATTATTTTCTCTGCCGCGCTGCGCTTCTGCATTCAATCCTATTCCGCTCCGCCTCATGCGTTTTAATACATATCAAACACACCGCTGAATAATGCAAAACTACTAACTTAAGACTGGACTATAAATTGGGGGGGGTAACCAAAAATAAATAGTTTGGAGTAGTTGATACCATTAAAATGTAAGAGCAAATGAAAGCAAGCTATTCCATAGTTTCAGATAGCTTCGTAGAGGGTAACATACTTCTCCCATCTACCCCGATTGAAGAATTGCTGATTATCCCATCAGTCCAGCGTCTGTCCAGTAATCAACGCCGACAGCATCAAGCAGTGCTTGTGTCAGTCCATGCTTGTTAATTACGTCTTCCAGCACGATGTAATCTGCGTTATTGCCGAAATCGAGATAGAGATCATTCCCGCGTAGTATGGCATCGGTTTCACCATTTGCATCATGTTCGATAATATCAACGAACATCACCAGATCATCTTTTGAATCGATCACGTAGGTATCTCCCGCAAAATCAAAAATAAGCGTATCCTGTTTGACGTGGTAATCCGTGAAGACATCGCCGCCAGCGCTATAGAGGAAGGTATCCTGTCCATTACCCCCTGTGAGGACATCATTACCTAGACCACCATCCAGTGTGTCTTTACCCACTTCCCCTTGCAAGATGTCGTTACCCTCGCCACCGCCCAGACTGTCGTTACCGTTTCCACCAAGTAACAGATCATCACCAGCTTCACCAAACAACGTATCACGTCCTTGTTCGCCGTAAAGGGCGTCATTACCTGCGCCGCCATACAATATGTCTTTACCGTTACTGCCGAATAAACTATCATTACCTGTTTCACCGTATAGCGTATCACGCCCTGTAGCGCCCTGAATAAAGTCATCGCCAAAACTACCGAAGATGAGGTCATGCCCATTGTCACCCTCCAGCGTGTCATTGCCTACTTCTCCCAAAATCGTGTCGCGTCCATTGCCTCCACTGATAGAGTCAAATGCCGTAGACCCTATCAGACTATCTGCACGGTTGGTGCCTTCCAGTGTATCCATCAGCGGTTCTGCAAATATAATAGTAACATTGCTTAATGATACGGCACTGTTGGTCAACTGAATGGTTGCCATATCGGAGAGTTTGATAATGCCATTATTATCTGCCACCAACTGATCTGTTGTGCTAATAGTGCTGAATGCGGTCAGATCAATCGTGTCATCTGCGTCCAGACCATCAATGATATGATGTGATGTGAGTAACGTATCCTGTGTGATCACGTATATGTCTGTACCTATACCACCGCGTAAGATGTTACTGCCTGTACCACCATGCAGTGTATCATTGCCATCACCACCTGCTAATGTGTCATCGCCATCATCTCCGTATAGCGCGTCGTCACCTGCATCTCCCGCAAGGCTATCATTGCCTGATGCACCGTAAAGTGTGTCATCCTCATTGCCGCCATTAAGAATATCGTTGCCCTCTCCACCATCCAGATGGTCTGTTCCAGTGTTTCCGTTTAGCAGATCGTCACCACTGTCACCGATCAGACTATCATTGCCTACGTCACCAGTAAGCGAATCATTGTCTGCACCACCCACTAACGTGTCGTTACCCTCACCACCTGAGAGATTATCAAGCCCTTCATTGCCGCTGATAGAATCATTACCACCTGCGCCAAGCATGATATTATTCATTGCATCACCAATGATAATATCTCCACCAGCACCAGCCGTGACATGCTCAATGCCAGAGAGTGTATCCGCATCAATATCAGCGCCAGACGCTGTACCAGCTTGCAGGTCGACTATGACAGAGGACACAGCGCTGCTATACACCACCGTATCTTCACCATTGCCACCAATATAGGTATCAAACCCATTGCCAGCCCCGCCAATAATGACATCATTACCATCACCCGCATCGACATAATCATCGCCATCCAGTGCGTATACTGTGTCATCGCCATCACCAGACTCTATGGTGTCATTAGATGCTGTACCATCTAGGCTATCACTGCCTGATGTTCCTTTTATAGTGTCATTTTCAGGAGGACTGTCAATAGATATAGTACTAACAATGGTTTGAACATCTAAACCCAAATATATACTGGATGTTGTTGTGCTATCAGAAAATATTGTTGGCGACCCAGAAGGGATATGTCCCCCACCAATAGGATTTCCTTCTGCATCATAAAGAGTGTGAGGTTCGAAATCTAATTTCAATAGACTTTTTGATACAATAATATATGCTGCGTCAACATCTGCAAATCCTGCTGATATTTCGTCTGCAGATGGTTTACCATCATCGTTAACATCTTCAAAGCCGCCATATATTCTCATAGTGCCTATAGTACCAGCTTCAGGGTTTTGATTAGATTGTTGAATTTCAGTATAATAATATCCAGATCCAATTTTACCAGAAAGAGTAAAGCCAGAAGTGTCGGTTCTGAAGCTGTTATTGCCAGTGCTTACATATAATATCTCTCCCGAGTCTTTATCAAATATCATCTTTATACTTCTAATTGGAGAGGTGCCACTACCAGTGTCTACAACATAAGAATCTGATACTGCATATGCTGTCGAACCAGAGACATAATGTGGCTGTACTGTATTTGCAAGACTTTCATAGGCTGCTTTATTACTTTCTTCTATATTACTGAAAAAATGTTCACCACCAGACACATTAATTATAACGCTGATACCCTCGGGTTCTGGCTCTTCACCCAGTGTAATGCCAAGCTTTTCTTGTCCTGCCTTCGTTAGTTCCTCAACTGTTATGCTGTTAACATCATCGCCACGAGTCAGTGCTACGCCGTTATCAGTGCTATTTATGTTGACAATACCGAGGGTTGGAACATCCAGCTTCCATACGCCGTCCGACACATACTCAGCCTCTCCTGTAACCGCTGCGCCATCTATTTCAATAACACCTAAGCCATCAGAGTCTGTTATAGTGTCGTTGCCATATTGACCGTTGAATATATATGTATCAAAACCTGTGCTACCGTCAAGTTTGTCGTTACCTTCTCCACCAGTAAGGACATCATTCCCACCGCTAGTAAAAATTTCGTTATCCAGATGATTGCCAATTACCTCATCATCACCAGCGCCGAGAGTGACATTTTCGATATCTACAATACCATCTTTGCCTTCAAGAAGGCGGCTTGCATCCAATGTAGCGTAAGATCCGTCAGCATTTTTCTCATATTCACGGGGGTCATAGGCAATGGAGAACATTTCATCACCAACACGTGACCAGTTGACTGTGTTAGTGTCTGCGTCCACACCACCACGTAAATCAATGCTAGCGTTTTCAGAGCCTTCATAATTAATAGTATCTATATAGGATTCTATATTCGAACCCTCCCCACCAGCATCCCACAATGTCCAGACTTTGGCTTCCCCTGTTAAATCATATGTTGTGGCACCAAAATTATATGTTTCGTTGACGCCATATAAATATTGAATTGCCGCTACGTCATATATGAGTGGGGTGGCTATCGGTTGAGAAAAACTGTTGGTAGCCATTAGACTTGTTTCTGAATAACCATCCGTACTTGGATTGCCATTCGGATGAGATAATCCAAGGGCATGACCTATTTCATGAATTGTAGTTTGGTAGGTATAATTTCCAGCTATTTTTTCGCCAAAATCATAACCGTCTAAATCAATTCCTGTAAAACCAAAAGGACCGACCTTATCTTCCAAAATAACTTCAGATTTTGAAATTGTTGCTCCATTGACAAATTGGAATGCTAATCCCTTATCTGTAATAGGTTTTACTTCTCCATTAACAATTATTGATTGTTCAGATGTCGTAGAACTGTCTGCTTGTAAGTCAGAAAATAGATAATAATCAGGAAGCGGCGTATCTTCGATATGATAAAGCCTTGATGCTTCTGTAATAACTTAAATTGGGATTTGCATCATCTTGTTTGAAGGTAATATTTGCAAATTGAGACCAAGTGTTCATGGCTTCAATCACTGCTGTCTGATGATCTGGCAAGTCTGAGGTTATTTGATCTACGTCAGCGTTATCAATATAGTCATTCCATTCAATGCCGTTAGTAATAATTCCTTCGTGGAAAATACTATTGCCCTCGTCAAGAGAATAACGAACTTCAAAAGATTCACCAAAAGTACCTGTAAATGAATATGTGCCGTTAATTCCAAGCCTTGAAAGAAGCAACTGACCACCATCACTGTAAAGAGCCTGTTCCCAACTTATTAACGCTTCGACTGTATCACTTTGATTGTTATTGAACATAAATAGCACCTAATTATTTAATAATTTGAACATATGACTCGCCGCCGCAGCGCGTGTCTATGACAGAGTAATTCAATTCTGGGAATCGTCTTTTTTCGCCTGAATATAATTTCATTTTATTTCTATCTGAAAGCAAAAATATATACTGATTATTTGTTTCGACTTTGATCGGAGCGTGAGCAAGGAAATTGATTTTGTTGTCTCCAGCCCCCTTAATCCAATCAATTACAGAAAACTCAATTTTTTTGTTACCTTTATCTCCGTTACTCATGTAATCCAGTACATCAATGTTTGTAACATGTCCTTTAACTGCAAATTCTGCGTAGCGATAATTATCGAAAAAATCAAAGCCAGAACAGCTAGACGCAAATGCAGTATTCGTTGATAATAAAAACGAGAAAAGTATAGTATATAAATATTTCATAAAGAGAGCATATCACAATTATGGATGGATTTTAATATAAAAAATTGCTTCTGATTAATCATTTCTACAAAGTTATTGAAATTCAAAATGTTATATTTTGAATCAGTCTATATTCTTTCTGGCATCGGTTCCCAATACCTGAGAACCACCTTTTGAGCTTATGTCACATCCGCCGATGCCGCTGGCGGTGATGCAATGGCTTTTTTCCCGTAAACGTCAGTAAGGCGCTGCGCTTGTAACTTCCGCTAACGGACACCACAGAAAAGCCATTGCATCATCAGCGGACTGTGACCGACCGTCCTGTATTACCCCTGTCAGCCAAGCTAATCATGGTGTGTTGTTTGTGTTTTCTCTTGGACGATCACCGCTTGGCAAGGTTTCGGGAACGGGGAATTTATCTCCGTTGGAAATTTAAGAGAAGAGGAAACTACTATGACACAGTTTTACGCACAACCTTATGATGTATCAGCCACAGGGTTTATTCTTAGATGAAGGAAAATATGACGCACAAAATGCCATTTGCAAAATCGACTTTTGCGGGCAGGTAGAGGAGTTTGAAATCCAGTTTATTAATAGTGAAGATATTGACGCAGAATTGTTCAGCCAGCCACAACTTTGAGATGCGCTTTCTCAGCCGCAGAGACTTGAAACGATACAGCATAGAGTTTTTCTTATTTAGCAGGTCTGGATGATGTCGCATGTGTAGCAATTGCATCATCCGCCGCTAGACCTAATTATCCTGAAAGAACATATTTGAATAAGAAGCACTCCTCATAATTCATCAAACCTATTACGATCAAAGTGCTGCAATTGCAATTTCCACTACTCGAATTAATTGAAAATAGCGTTCGGACTGTCACTGTCACAGTTCATCGCTGTTGTGCACAAAAAATCTCCATGCATAGAACTTTAAATACCCTAATGGATCAAGCGCGGAGAAATATATAACCCTTGTAATTCTTCACCAGAAATGCAGTTTTTTCAACCTAAAAAAACATTTGGGATGAGTATGCCCACCCCAAATGTTGTCAGATTATACTGATATATTATTACTGAGTTAAATGTCTTATAACTAATATCAATATTAGTATATTGTAAGCGTCATCTCATCAGTGTACGTATCCCCATCTGCGTTTTGAGCGCTGAAGGTTAACTGATGTGTGCCTACTGCAAACCATTTGTTTAATACAAGATTTGAGCCAATAACCTGAGAACCCTTTTTCCATTCATAACTTACAGCATTGTTTGATGCTGTTGCAGTTATTGTTACGGACTCACCACCATTGCCATTTTCATCAGAAACGTTTAAATCATCTCCAGCGTCTACAATCACGTAATTTGGTGGTACAATTTTCAGTAATATATCATCACTATTTTGAGTTCCATATGTGTCTGTAGCAGTAAAGACAAGATCATGATCTCCTACAGCAAACCATTTGTTTAATGTGGTGCTGTTGCTAAGAACATTTGAGCCTTTTTTCCATTCATAAGTCACGTAGTTGTTAGGCACATTCGCAGTTATTGTTACGGACTCACCGCCATTGCCATTCTCATCATACACAATCATAGCATCATCAGAATCAAAAAAGGCTGCCCCTGATACTCCACTTAAGCTGTGAAGATATTCTTCGATATTGGTATAACCATTGCCATCTGCATCTAAAGAGTTGTCAGCAGCATTCAATTTATCAAGCCCATTAGCATCTTCCCAATCATCTGGCATACCGTCATTATCAGAATCTAATGGAACGTCATAGGTAGACATATTAGGATAACCACCAACATCTGCGGGACTATCAATAATAGTTCCCGTTTTGTTGCGTACTCCAGCGATGATATTAGTATCAATACTATCACGCTTTGGAAGGGTTGCACCGCTATTATCCAGCACTTCATCATATGCTTCCTGAGGTGTTGTGATACGCACAGCAGGGAAAGGATATCGGTTAGGAGAGACTGTTGCTGGAACGCGGTAATTCACTATCGCATCTTCCGCATAACTGTTGTCAGGTCTTGAATGCGATGCGTAGTTATTTTTAAGGTACATATGAACACCCGACGTTTTCACCTGAACACCATTTTCAGATAGATCGCTATCTGCGCCAGGTTCCAGATAATTCCCTTCAAAATTCATCTGAACATTTCCGTGACGTCCTTCAAGTTTTACAGCCGAGCCACCCCAGTTATATATCACGTTATTTGACACTTCATTATTGCCTGAGAAAATAGCAGGGTTACGCGCAGCGTTATTAGCAAACAAATTTCTTAAGATGGATACATTATCAGAATAATATGCTAGCAATCCTTTACTGTGGCATCCTTTGCTATGTGTGCTGCAATTTAATGCATCCGCAATAATAGAATTCTGTATCGTTACATTCTGAATTTTGTTATTTGCATCACCTGTATAAAAAGAAATATTCTCATCAATACCCCAACTAAAAGAAGAATGATCAATAATAATATCATGTGCATTTGGCGTTTTAAACTCTAAGCCATCCGCTTCTCCTCCTGGTCCTGGTCTAACGCGGATATGCTGGATGATCACATCATGAGTCATTACCTTCAATGTTGAAGATGAGTTATTGTTATTACGAAGAGTAATGCCATCACCTGGTGCAGTTTGTCCTGCAATGGTAATATAAGGGTCTTCAATTTTGATTGAAGATGACACATCAATATTGCCACTTACCTTAAACACAACAACTCGAGGGCCTGATTGTTCTGCCGCATCGCGAAAACTCCCTGGGCCCGAATCGTTCAGATTAGTAACATATATAACGGATCCTCCGCGTCCACCTTGAGAATATGCTCCAAATCCTTCAGCTCCTGGAAAGGCAGGAATCTGAGTTTGGGCTTGTACAGAACTGCTCAAAGCTAATGCAGTTGAACAGATTAAAGTGGGGAGTAATTTAGACATAATGTTACCTTAGGGTGTTACTTTAAAAAAAGAATATATTGTGAAGAAAAACGAGAAAAAGCACAAGTATTTCTTTATGATTTATTTATAGTATTAGAAATAATAAACACGGGGCTAATTTAGCCCCGTGGAATTACTCTTATCTTTTAACCTCTACCGTAATATTTTCAGATGTTTTTCTGCCTGAAGAATCTGTAGCGGTGAATGATACATTATGCGTGCCTACGCGTAACCATTCTTTAAACTCCTTATCTCGAGAAACCACATTAGAGCCAAGTTTCCACTCATAGGATTTGGCATCACCTTCCACTTTCGCTTCAAGCTCTACCGTTTCTCCGCCATTGCTGTTATCATCCTTAATAACCACATCATCACCGATAGAAACTTTTAACGCTGGCGTAGTATTGCTACTATTTGTCCCGCGTTTAGAGATTTCTACGGTAATGGATTCCGATACGGCTCTGCCAAGAGCATCAGTTGCTTTAAATGTTACATTATGCGTGCCTACACGTAACCATTCTTTGAATTCCTTGCTTCGCGAAACAATGCCAGAGCCAACTTTCCACTCATAGGATTTGGCATCGCCTTCCACTTTCGCTTCAAGCTCTACCGTTTCGCCACCATTGCCATTATCATCTTCAATGACAACATTATCACCAATTGAGACTTTCAGCTCTGGTACAGTGTTTACACTGCTTGTGCTGCGCTTGCTAACCTCTACTGTGATAGATTCCGATACCGTTCTGCCCAATGCATCTGTAGCGTAAAATGTCACAGTGTGTGTGCCAACGCGCAGCCATTTTTTAAATTCTTTACTACGCGATATAACATTAGAGCCAATTTTCCATTCATAGGATTTAGCATCGCCCTCTACTTTGGCTTCAAGTTCGATAGTCTCTCCACCATTGCCATCTTTATCATTGACCGTCACATCGTCACCAATTGTAACTTTCAAAGGCGGCGCAGTGTTTACGCTGCCTGTACCTGGCTTAGTAACTTCAACTGTAATGGTTTCAGATGCAGTTTTGCCTAAAGCATCTGTTGCTGTAAACTTAACAGTATGCACCCCCACACGCAGCCATTCCTTAAATTCCTTGCTGCGAGAAACGACACTTGAACCAATCTTCCACTCATAGGATTTGGCATTCCCTTCTACCGTAGCTTCTAACTCTACCGTTTCTCCGCCATTGCCGTTATCATCTTTGATAATCACATTGTCGCCGATGGACACTTTGAGTGTTTGATTTGAAGCAGGAGTGCTATTTTCATTATTAACTGGTTCTTCAACAGGCGTTTCTTCTTCGGCAGGTGGTTGTTCCTGCACTGGTTCGGTGTTCTCTGGCTCGCTGGGTTCAGTAGGCGTATTGTCTGTTCCGCCTGATGGTTCTGTCGTCACGTTTGCACCCAAAGAATTGATATATTCTTCTATATTAGTGTACCCATCATTGTCTTTATCGCGCGAGCTGTCAGATGGATCATTTTTATTCAGATTGTTAGCGTCTTCCCAATCATCTGGCATTCCGTCATTGTCCGAATCTTTGGGCACGTTATATGTTTTGAGTTCGGGATATCCTCCCACATCCTTCGGGCTGTCAATAAGCCGACCTGTCTTGTTTTTAACGCTTGCGACAATTTTTTCATCCACACGGTCACGTTTAGGCAATGTTGCACCACTATTTTCCAAAACAGTCTGATAGGTTTGTTGTGGTGTCATGATGTTAACAGCAGGAAAATCAAAGCGTTTACTAACCGTTTGTGCTGATGCGCGATAATTGACAATAGCATCTTCAGGGTAAGAATTATCGGGTCTGACATGGCTGGCATAATTGTCTTTTAAATGCAGTTTTATGCCGCTGGTTTTTACCTGAATCCCATTCTCCGACATATCGCTATCCTTGCCTGGTTCAAGATAGTTAGAAACAAAATTCAGTCTTACATCACCATGACGATTTTCCATTTTTACAGCAGAACCACCCCAGTTATATATCACATTGTTGGATACTTCTATATCACCAGAAAGTATCATCGGGTTTCTGCCGCCATTATTGGCAAATAATGTTCGAAGCACAGAGACCTTATCTGCATATTGTATCAACAAACCCTTACTATGGCATCCTTCACCATGCGTGCTGCAGTCGAGCGCATCGGAGATAATAGAATCCTGAAAGGTGACATTATGAATTTTTTTGTCTTTGTCACCAGTATAGAAAGAGACTGTTTCATCCACTCCCCAACTGAAAGAAGAATGATCAACCATAATGTTGTAAGTGTCTTTTCCCTGCAACGCCAGACCATCCGCTTCCCCGCCAGGCCCTGGTCTCACTCTAAGGTGTCTGATAACAACATCATGAGTTTTAATTTTCAATGTTGCTGAGGTGTTGCCATCATTCCGTAATGCTATTCCATCACCGGGTGCAGTCTGCCCTGCAATGGTAATAAACGGGTCTTCTATATCAATAGATGATTTTACGTTAATAGTACCACTTACTTTGAACACCACAATGCGCGGGCCAGATTGTTCAACAGCATTTCTGAAGCTTCCTGCACCAGAGTCATTCAGATTAGTTACTAAAATCACCTTGCCGCCTCTGCCCCCTTGCGTATATGCGGCAAAGCCTTCAGCGCCAGGAAATGCAGGAATTTGCGCGTAACCATCTGATGGTGCAGAAATAGATAGTATTGTGGAACATAGTAAAGCGCGCAAAGTATATTTCATTTTTAATTCCTTTATTAGTAGAAGCATAATATTAATACATTTATATTAATTTTTAATTAATATTACTATTTATGAACATGAGTGAACATGAGATATTGTCAAGTTGTGTTAAATAGTTTCCCTCAAAATCATTATTATTATTAGAAGTGGTGCATTTATTCCAGAATCTGACAACCAAGTTCCCTTTAGCTGGTAATCCATCATCCAGTTTTTTATCAACTGCATATGCTTCTAAAGGACTTACCACTGCTTCATCATAATCCGATCCTGATTCATTAAGACCATATTCAATAAAGTTTCCGTAGAACATATCGTAAATCTCTGAGTTGCCATTATTATTATAATCAACACCCCATCCAGCACCAGATATTTTTGAACTGGGTGCATTAACGCCAGCAATTAAATGCTTCTTGCTTAAATCTCCAGCCTTACCCGAATATGTGCCATTTAAGAAACCTCCATTTGAAAGATGTTGCCAGAACATAGTTCTCTCACCAAATGCGTTTGCAACAGATGCATCATCCAATACTTTGTCATTGTCGCCATTACAGGTTTGTGTACCATGTGCTGAAGCTGTGATGCAGCTAGAAGGATCAGAATCTGCTTCTCCCCAAAACTTTGTTGCATTTTTCATATCACCAGGAATAGATTTGTACTTTGTTCTGAATTGAGTTATCGCAATTTGTATGTTATTAAATTCTGTAGTAATAGATCGCAGCTCAGCCGCGCGAATCAGGTCTCGACCAAACATAATCCCTGATAGTATTAATGCTAATACAACTAAAACGATAGATATTTCTAATAAAGAGAAAGCGGATTTCATTACACAATATTAAATAATATCACTTAATAATAAGTAAATTACACCCCATTTCCAAATACTAGTTTAGATTTTGACTATTTACATTTTAACATCTGGGAAAAAGTAAATTTAAATATATACTTTTTCTTGAACATAATGTTTTACAGTATTGATTATCAAATATTGTCACCTTCCCTGAAATCCGAATATAGCTTGTAATATTGATGTGATAATTGATGTTATCATTTCACGAATAAACTGCACAATAGTCTCAGGCTGCTGCACGGGAGACTGATATTTGCTTTCAGGCTCTTTCACAACATCATTTTGAGCGTTTTCAGAGTGTTCCATAGTAACCTCTTTTTCTGCTAACTGCGTAGGCTCGTCTTTTCTTGGAGAATCGATATTATCTTCAATAGCTGAAGGCTTTTCATTATTTTTAGGAATTTCTGCTTGTTTAACATTACAGCTTTCCACAGATTCTGGATCATTTATATCCATAGTTTTATTGCTGCCGTTACGTGCATTAGTCGGTATTTCCACATTACTATCAAAGCAGTTATTTACAAAACGTGTTCCCTGCATTTGAGAATTTTGAGCTACTGCGTTTTTAGAAGTAGGAGCAATGATGTTGCTATCCATAGTAACGCTATTTACCCCTGATTTTGGTTGCTCTACAGATAATGCGGCATTCTGATTGCCATAAATTCTGTTGTTTTTAACAGAAGCATTTTTCACTCTTGCTTGACCCGATGTATTTTTAATCGCAATTCCATTATCGACATTACTGATTACATTATTTTCAACAATCGCATTTCTAACTGGTTTATTATTACCTCCAAGTTTTACTCCATTTTCAACTTTCTTGTTTTTTGAGGTAATTTTATTGTTTTGAATTGTTACATTGTCACCTGATTCAACAGCGATATTTGAGTTTTTATTATCTGATATTATATTATTAGATAACTTTGTCTGCTTCACATTGTTTAATTTGATGCCATCATTCCCATTATCAGAAATAACGTTATTTTCCATCTCAACTTCAGATGCATTTTCAATAGTTGCCCCTGCGCTTGCTACACCAGTAATATTATTTTCTTCCAAACGAATATTATTTGATGGGGTGCTATTATTTGAACCTATGGTAATACCGTTTCCGCCAGCATTAGTAATATTACTGTTTCTAAGCGCTAGATTATTACCTTGCATACTAATAGCATCACTTGGAGCATTATTTACATTAAGTCCACTGAAGTTCAGATATTGCCCTAAAATCCGGATAACTGCTTCCTCAACTATGCTACGTATTGTCGCCGCATCAATTTGAACATTTCCGTTTGGATTAAATGGTCGAATATTGATAGGTGCCTCAGCTGTTCCATTATTACGAAATGTCTGAGGTCTGTCTAACTGATAAGTTCCATCATCAAGAAACACTGTATCACCAGGAACCGCTTGATTAACTGCTTTTTCAATAGAATTCATTGGATTTTCAAAGCTACCATTACCTGTGTTACTGCCATTAGGTGACACAAAAACAGATTTTTCAGTAGATTCTGGTTTTGGAGCAGAGTTGAAAGGTTTGGTTTCTGTTTTTGGCGTATCTGTTTCTGAAGACGCTGTTTTAGTAGAAGCATCATTACTGCCAGTGCCGCTATTGGATGGTGCTGGTTTAGTTTGTGCAGGTTCTTGCTTGGACTTTGCAGGCGCTGACTTTTCAGGTATTGTTGTGGGGGCAGGTGTAGTAGGTTTTTCAGCTACTGGTTCTGGCTTAGCTGGTTCTGCTGGAGCTGATTTAACTGGTTCAACAGGTTTTGACGGTGGCGCTTCAGCATCACCTTCAGTAATAACTTCATTAACTGGAGTATCTTCAACTTCGATATTTACTCCGATATCATCTACACCATCAGGCGCTTCACCAACATATTCTTCGGGATCGACTAAAAATACATCGTGGTCTGGTGGAGTTTCGCCATTAATGGGCGATGTTGCAACCTGAAAATCTTTGAATTCAACATAGTTACCTTGAGTTTTTGGAGCCCATTCTGGTCCATTTCCTCCGTAGAATGTAGAAAAATAAATACCATCAATTTTGAAATCATTACTTCTAAAGAATAAACCAGACTGGTTTATTTTCAACTCACCATCTACCCATTGTTGATATACTCCATCATATTGACCTGGAGTATTGAGTTTTATACGCTGCTCAACATTATACCATTTTCCGCCTTTAAGATTCACATTCATGTCTTCACCCCAACCCCAGGCATTGTTTGGAATGGCTTTCTGATTTTGCGGAACATACAGATATGTTTCAAGAGTTGGACCTGGACGCCACATAATTCTGGCTGTAAAACCATTTGTTCCATTTGGATGATTACCACCACTCGCACTTCCATCACCAGATTTTAACCCTGGCAGTTTCCCACCCATAACAAATTCAAAATTATCACTGAAACGAAGATTATATGAAAGATATAGGTCATCACCTTTTACATTCTCTGGAAACTGAGAAGGAAACTGACAACCACCACTTGCGTTCCCAATACCTGCAGGGAAATTACATCGCATTGTCGTTCCCATATCCACGATATTTGAATTTCCCATTTGAGTGAACATCGGATTCCATTTGGATTTCCAATCATTAAAATCTGCACTCCAAATAACCTCAGCACTTGCTAAGGTTGCGGATAGAGTCAGTGTAGTTGAAAGAACAGAGGCTAAAAATTTCACAATTATTCTAGTTTATATTTAGTTTATATTTTATCAATATATCATATTACTTGGTTATACTCAATTACTAATAGTAATAACTATTAATTACATCTCTATTGAATACAAGTAATAGATGAAATATATAGTTAAATAATATAAAGACGTTTAATAAAAAGATTAATTTTGTATCTTTAACGATTTTCTATCCTTTAAATAAATCATTGCTGGTGTGACAAATAGCGTTAATATTGTAGCAAAGGTAAGTCCTCCAGCGATTGCTGTGGAAAGCTGTCGCCACCACTGGCTGGATGGCGCACCAAAGGTGATGTTTCTGTCGATAAAGTCTATATTCATTGCTGCAACCATAGGAATCAACCCTAAAATGGTAGTACCAGCTGTCAGAAGAATAGGGCGCAGGCGAAGCGCGCAAGCGCGGATGAGCGCATCTCGTACGGCATAGCCTGCTTTGCATTGCTGGTCATACGTATCGATTAGGATAATATTATTGTTCACTACAATGCCTGCAAGGGAGATAACACCCACACCGCCCATGACGATGCCGAATGGCTGCATGGTCAGCACGTTGCCAAGAAACACTCCCCCTGTGGAAAGAAATACAGCACTCATGATTACGAACATACGATACACGCTATTAAACTGCGCTGTTAAAATTAGCGCCATAGCAAACAGTGCAATTCCGAAGGCGGCAGAAAGAAACGCCTGCGCTTCTGCCTGATCTTCATTTTCTCCGCGGAAACGCACTTCCAGCGCCTCTGGCAAGTCCTGCTTGTCTATCCATGCTTTAATCTGCTGCACTTTATTATCTGGCAAAATACCTTCTTTCACATCTGCTTTGATATTCATCACGCGCTTTCCTTCGGTGCGCTTAATCACGCTGACGGCTTGCTGCGGTGTTCGGGTGACGTAATTTTCAATTGGTTCCAACGTTCCATTCATAGACATAACCCGCAATGCGGATAGCTGTGAAAGGGTGCGATATTCTTCGGGAAAGCGCACGACAATGTCCAGCTCATCATCTGAGTCATCAGGGCGATATTCATTAATTTTCGCACCATTTGTTACGAATTTGATTAACTGCCCGATTTCTGAAACGGAAATATTATTGCGCCCTGCCAGCACGCGATTCACTTCATATTCCCATTCAATGCGTGGCACGGGCAAATCATCCTGCAAATTGGTCAAACCATCAATCGCTTCCGCCTGATTTAAAAATGTTTTCACAGCTGGCGTAAGAATTTCAGGATAGCGCGAGCGAAATTCCAGCTGAATATCCTTGCCACTGGGTGGCCCTTTTTCCTGCTGTGCTGTTTCCACTTTAATGCCTGGAATATTGCTTAAGCGCTGTTTCACATCATCCAGAATTTCTGAAGAAGGGCGGCGTTTATCCCAGTCCGTAAATTCAAACTGGACAAGTCCGATAGTATCTTCCGCTGCGCCGCGCAGCGTGGTTTTTCCAGCCTGTGTGTAAAATATATCCACTTCATTGCTTAAAGGCTGCAGCAATTCTTCAACTTCACGCATGATGTTGTCCTGCTGCTGAATGGACAGATTGCCAGAGCCGCGCACAATAAGATTAGCGTTCTCAGGTTCAATATTTGGAAAAAATTCTACACCAGGTTTTGCGACAACAAACAACACGAAAATGCCAGCCACCACGCCCAGCACTCCAATTGTCACGCGCCATGGCATGTCTAAAATACGGTTTACCGTGCGTGCATAAGATGCGGTGATAGCATTATGTGAAATTTGTTCTTCTTCCTCCTGTTCATTCATCCTGTCCATTGTCTCAAATCGCGCCAGACGGCTGCCGATAGTAGGCAGGAAGATAAGCGCCATCAAAATGGAACCTGAAAGGGTCAGAATCAGTGTAATTGGCATATATTTCATAAATTGACCCACAATGCCTGGCCAGAAGAGCAGGGGCATGAACACAGCAAGTGTGGTGAGCGTGGAAGCGATAATAGGCATGGACATGCGTTTTGCCGCCCGCCCATAAGCCTGCGCGGCAGAAATGCCCTGTTGCATCAGTCGCTCGGCATATTCACAGACCACGATTGCAGAGTCCACCAGCAAACCTGCCGATAAAATCAGGCTAAAAAGCACAACAATGTTCATCGTCAGTCCCATAAGTGAAAGAAACATGGTTGCAATCAAGAAAGCGCCAGGAATGGCAAAGGCGACCAGAAGTGCTGATCGCACGCCCATCACATATAATATGACGATCAACACCAGCAGCACCGCCAGCACCACATTATTTTCCAAATCCCCTAACATATTGCGTACTTCGCCTGAGGTATCCTGCGAATAGGTTACTTCTACGCTGTCAGGGAAATATTGCTGCTCTTCGGCAACCACATTCTTAACTGCTGCGATGGTATCCAACAGGTTTGCGCCTGCGCGTTTGGAAACAGAAATGCCCACTGCCCGTTTGCCGTTGATGCGTGCGCGCCCTGTTTCATCCTTAAAGGTGCGGCGCACTTCTGCAACGTCACGCAATGTGACCACTTTATTAGCGGTGGAAATAATCGGGATATTGAGCAAATCCTCGTAAGTTTCAATCAATCCTGGCAGCTTCACCCCAAATCGCCCGTCGCTAGTGTCCAGTTGCCCCGCAGCCACCAGAATATTATTGTTCGAGACGCTTTGCAGCACCTGCGCTGGCTGAATGCCGTAATTCTCTAAAGTCGCGGGATTAAGAATAATATCCAGCACTTCTTCACGGTCACCTGCAATTTTGGCTTCCAATACGCCGCTTATGCCTTCAATTTTATCTCGCAGATTCCGCGCGAGCGTGACTAACGTCCGCAAATTCGTATCCCCACTCAGCACCACGTTAATAACAGGAAATTGTGAGAAGTTCACTTCACTCACGTTAGGTTCTTCCGCATCAGCAGGCAATTCAGGCACGGCTTTGTCCACCTGCGCCCTAACATCTGCCAATGCTGCATCGGGGTTAAACCCTGCATCAAATTCTAATGACACTGAAGCAAAACCCAGCGTGGCTTCAGAGGTCATCTCTTTTACGCCTTCTATTGCCTGCAATTTCTTTTCCATCGGGCGAATAAGCAAACGCTCTGCATCTTCAGGGGAAACACCTTCCAGAAACATAGATACATAAATAATCGGCACTTGCACATCGGGTGAGGATTCTTTGGGAATGCTGACATATGCAATGCTGCCTGCAATGACAATAAATGCGAGTATCATGAAGACAACGCGGTAAGACTTTATGGCAAGCTCAATCAGATGATTCATGGATGTTACTATAAAGTGTGTAACGCTTTTCGCCAATGTAAAAGCAGTAATGTCTGTGCATATATGCCACATAACTCTTGCGTCACGCTTGCAGTTGGTTATTGTGAGTTTCATAATAACCAAGTTGCGTTACAAATAAGGACACATATGAACATGACAGCAAAACTTCACGAAATTTCTTCGCATAAAAACACTTCCGCAATTGCGGATTACTCGCGCCGTTGCCGCATTATTGCGACAATGGGTCCAGCGAGCAAGCCATATGAGTTAATTCAGGCGGGTGCAACCTGCTTTCGTCTGAATTTCTCGCATGGTTCGCATGAAGAACATCTGGAACGCATCAATATGATACGCGAGGCGGAAAAAGAAGCAGGACGTTTTGTGCCAATTATGGCAGATTTGCAAGGACCAAAAATTCGTGTTGGCACATTTGAAGGTGAAGGCATTGAGCTGAAATATGGTCAGACCGTAGTGCTGGAACTTGGCACAGAGCCAGGCAAAGACGGATTAATTCGTTTGCCTCATGCAGAAATTCTCAAAGTGCTGCAAGTGGGGGATGAAGTGAAGCTGGATGATGGTTTGCTTGCGCTGACCATTACGGAAAAAGAAAGTGACACACGTTTGAAAGCGCATGTCGACTGCCCAGGATTTCTGAGCGCGCGCAAAGGCGTGAACATTCCAACGCGCCAGTTGCCGATTTCTTCTATGACAGCAAAAGACAAGCGCGACCTTGAATTTATTTTAAAGCAGGATATTGATTTAATTGCGCTGAGTTTTGTTCAGACCGCGCAGGATGTGCTGGATGCAAAAAAAGTGATTGGAAACAAGGCGCTTGTGGTTTCAAAAGTGGAAAAGCCGCTGGCGGTGCAACATATTGATGAAATTGTGGATGCATCAGATTTAATCATGGTGGCGCGTGGTGATTTGGGCGTGGAATTGCCAACAGAGCAAGTGCCAGCGGCGCAGCGCAACATTGTCCGCGCCTGCCGCAAAGCAGGCAAGCCTGTGATTGTGGCAACGCAGATGCTGCAAACGATGGTGGATTCTCCAACGCCAACCCGCGCAGAAGCGTCTGATGTGGCAACTGCCGTCTATATGGGTGCAGATGCAGTGATGCTGAGTGCTGAGTCTGCTGTGGGGCGCCACCCTGCAACGGCAGTGGCGATGATGGACCGCATCATCCGCGCAGTGGAAGAAGATGAATATTATTGGGAAGAGCGCAAAGTGTCTCGCAAAGACCCAATTCCGACGACATCTAACTCACTTTGCACCGCAGCGCATGACATTGCAAAATTGCTCAAGGCAGAAGCCATTTTCGCGTTTACTGCATCTGGAAGAACCGCATTTTTAGCCGCGCGTGAACGTGCGCGCACGCCTTTATATGCACTAACCCCACATATCTCCATTGCCCGTCAGTTGGCGATGGTCTGGGGCGTAACACCTGTCATTTCACCAAACATCGGCAGTTCACCAGATTTTGATGATTCAGATGACATGATGGCATGGGCAGAAGATTTGGCGCGGGATGCACTGGGTTGCAAAAAAGGCTCACAAATCGTGCTGCTTGCTGGCACGCCGTTTGGTGAAGTGGGTACAACGAATACGCTGAAGATTATTTCGGTTTAAAGCGTCACTAGCATATAATATGAAAAGGCTGCACCTAACATGATGCAGCCTTTTTGTTATGCGCTTAACCGCTCCCGCACCTTAAACGCAATCGCATAGGCAATGGGCAGCCAGAAAATAGACCAGAGTGGGGAGGGGGAGTCTACATATTGTCCCTGGTCTGTCATGCAGGCAAGCACGGCATAGAGCATCAGCAGTACGCCCAAAAACCCTTCTGCGGTTTTGCGTCTGCGCAGCACTGCGCCGAAGCTGGCAATGACGATGGTCATGAGCAGGAAAAACCCTAATATGCCCGTATAATACCACGCACCCAAAAATATGTTATGCGGGTTTACGCCTCCAAATGCGTATGGGAACATGGTTTGCAGATTATAACCTACTATCGGTTTTTCGCTAATAAGCTGCACAGTCAAAATCCAGATATTCATACGGTGAGATTCACGGTTGAGCAAATAAAGCGCAGATTCATAAATAGCATCCAATGGAAGATAATGTTGCGCATTTTGTGAATATAGCACGAAATCCAGCATCAAAAAACATACTGCCGTGCTGCCCAGCGCCACGGTTTTGTAATGCTTTGTGGCAAGCAAACCAACGAAGCAGCAAATGCCAAACGCAATGAATGGTCCACGGCTTTGGGTAAGGATGACTAATATGCCTGTCACCACAATCGCCAGATACGGCAATGTGCGTTTGTAAAAACAGGTTTCTTTTTTTTGCGGATGCAGAAAATAAAAGCCCAGCATGGTGAAGATGCTGAATATATTTGCGCCCAGGATTGGGTGATCATTCTGCCCGATAGCGCTTAAACGTTCTGAGATGCCAAAAGAGGACAGATGCAGGATGATGGAGATAGTTCCGCAGACAACGACCGTACCAAGTAAAAATTTATAACATCTGGAAAGAAATGTTTGCGCACAGCAGAACCATAAGACTGCGCACATTACGAACACAAGCGTTCCCATCGTGTGGCGTGTGGTGTCTATGGCAAAATCGGTAGTATCAAATATCCAGTCATGCACAATGGAATATACGCATAAAACGCCAAAATATTTAATGATCGTATGTGAAAATACTGAGCGTTTTACATCATTATCTGATGCATAAATTGCAAGGCAGGGAAGCCCCACAGCCAGATAAAATATCCAGCTATAAGCAAAGTTGGATGGCACCACAAATTGTGAGAACAGAAAAAACGCAAAAGACAGGCAAAAAAACTGTCTTAATCGTGTGTAACCCTTCAATTCTTCACAATGCGCCATGATTTTATGCATATAATGGTTTTGCATGAGCAAAGGTGTTTTTGCAAGCAATATTACTAATCGTTTAAAAAGCGGAGCAGTCCTTCCAGTGGCAACCCTTTGATGGCTGCTGCACTGCCATGGACATTGGATAAAAGTTCATGACCATGCGCTTCATAACGATATGCCCCGCAAGCTGCAAAGGGTTCATCCTGCGCAATATAATCTTCAATCTGATCATCGCTTAATTTATGCATGTGCAGTTCCACCACTTCCACTTCTTCCCAGACGCATTCACCGCCAAAGTAAACACATGCACCACTATATTGATGATGCATGTTGCCGCGCAATTGTTGCAGTGTTTCCTTTGCGCGTGCGTGTGTTTTTGGTTTGCCGAAGATGAAATCTCCCATCGCGCAAATCTGATCTGCTCCAATCACATAATCACTTTGATAAATGCGGCTAACGGCTTCTGCCTTACCCTTTGCCAGTGCAAGGGATTTGTCTTTCGGATGCAGATGTGACAGCTCCGCTTTATGAGCTTCTTCATCATAGGGCGACGGGCGGATTTCAAATTCCAACCCAGCATCCAGCAGCATTTGCGCACGGACTTTGGACTGTGAGGCGAGGATAATCGGTGTTTTCATGCTGCGTGTCATATTATAGCCTGCATAAAAAAGCAAATTATTGCGCGCCATATTGTTTCTTGAGGCGCTGCAAACCATATATAATACCATGACCCACCCGAAAGAATGGATTGAAGTGCGCCCTGAGGGGCTCTATTGCCGTCCTGCAAATGCCTATATAGACCCACACGGCGCGCAGCAAAATGCCATCGTGACCCACGGACATGCGGACCATGCACGCGGCGGACATGGCGCATGTTATGCCACACCGCAAACCATGCGCATCATGCAGGTGCGATATGGCGAAGAACATGCGCAGCATCAGGTGCGCCTCCCATATCACGAGAAAATGCAGGTGGGTGACGCGACTTTATGGTTCGTGCCAGCGGGGCATATTCTTGGCAGTGCGCAGGCTGTGCTGGAATATGATGGCGGGCGCATCGTTATTTCAGGGGATTACAAACGCAGACATGACCCCACATGCGCGCCATATGAAGTTGTGCCCTGTGACGTGTTCGTGACTGAAGCGACCTTTGGTTTGCCTGTATTCAAGCATCCGCCAATAGAAGATGAAATGCAAAAATTGCTGGATTCTCTGACATTATTTCCGCATCGCTGTCATTTAATTGGTGCATATGCACTGGGCAAATGCCAGCGCGTGATGATTGGTCTGCGTGAATTGGGATATGATGACACGTTATACCTTCATGGAGCTCAGGTGAAATTATGCACGTTATATGGTGAAGAGGGCGTGGATTTGGGCAAGTGGGAGAAAGTCTCTGATATTAAAGACAAGAAAGAACTGGCAGGAAAGATTGTGCTTGCGCCACCCTCTGCACTGGCAGATAGCTGGTCTCGCAAATTGCCAGATGTGATGACGGCAATGGCATCTGGCTGGGTGCAAATTCGCGCCCGCGCCAAGCAGCGCCGAGCAGAATTGCCGCTGATTATATCTGATCATTGTGATTGGGATGAATTGTGCCAGACATTAGAAGAAGTGAACGCACCAGAAGTCTGGGTGACGCATGGCAGGGAAGATGCGCTGGTGCATCAGGCACGCAAGATGGGGTTTAAGGCACAGGCACTTTCATTGCTGGGATATGATGAAGAAGAAACGGGATGATTTTTACGTCATTCTGAACGCAGTGAAGAATTCATCTAACCACTTGAGCAAGAGTCTCTGGATGCTTCGGCGCTGCCTCAGCATGACAAATTATAAATAGACAAAATCTCAACATTGCAATAATTTCATTAAAAAGAGAGAAAGTTGTATGTATCACCGTTATAACCGTTTAAACAGCTACAAACGCAATCAGTTTGGCAATACGGGGCGCAGACGCGCTGGCGGCGGCATGAAAGGACGTTTGGTGATGGGGCTGCTGTTTGCAGCATTTACGATTGGGTCTTATTTCTTTTCTGGGGAGCATAACGAGATTACAGGCACAACGCAATATGTGTCCTTATCTGAAAGTCAGGAAATTGCATTGGGTTTGCAGGCTGTGCCAGAAATGCTCAGTCAATATGGCGGGTTAGCTCCTAATCCAACCAACCAACGCCTTCTGGATGAAGTAGGTGAAAAACTGGTAAAACAAACAGTGGCGCGCAACACTGGCTGGAATTATGAATTTCATTTGCTGGCAGACTCTCAAACGGTGAATGCCTTTGCATTGCCAGGGGGGCAGGTATTCATCACACAAGCCTTGTTTGAACGGTTGCCGAGTGAAGACCATCTGGCAGGAGTGATTGGGCATGAAATAGGACACGTCATCGCCCGCCACGGCGCGCAGCAAATGGCAAAACAGAGATTGACGCAAGGCTTAACTGGCGCAGCCGTGATGGCATCTGGAGATCAGCGCGTGGGGCAGATGGCGATGATGATTGGCAACATGGTCAACATGAAATATGGACGTGATGACGAGCTGGAATCTGACGCGCTTGGCGTGCGGCTGATGCATGAAGCAGGCTATGACCCCTATGCCTTAATCGGCGTGATGGATATTCTGGAAGAAGCCAGCGGAGGTGCATCCCGCGGGGCAGATTTCTTCAGCACCCACCCCAACCCAGAGAATCGCCGTGAGCGCATTAAGGAGACGATTGCTCGGTTGTAGGTTTTGAGGATATAGTAATTTTAAATTGTTGGTGCAAATTTTTTTGAAATAGTGTATAATCATTATTGATCTTTATTCTTTTCGGAGAATACTACAATGCTTGAACATAAAAAAATTAATTACAGCAATCTATGTGGATTTCTTATCGGAATGACATGTGTTGTACTACTTGCAATAGAAGTAATTTCAAAAGCCATAAATGGCTAAATAGATTTTTCAATCTATCTAAAGAGAACATAGCTTCTCTTTTTTTTGTCCTATCTTCTTAACAATAATGAAAAATAAGTTTCTTGATTTCATAGCATCTATTGGAGCAATATCTCAAGTGCTGTTTTACGTTGGCATTTTGGTACTTGTGTTTACAAGGTATTACCTATCAGGTGATATACATACTGACTACGAAGGAACCTTCAAACTGTTTAAAATCAGTGAGACGGTCAAAATCAGCGCTAGCAATTTAAGCACTAAGCAACGCATTGCAGACATTATTCCAATTCTATTTGTGTATTTGGGGCTGCTTTTTGGGTCATTGCAAAATGACTATAAGAAAGCTGCTGATCAAGCACTAAGAGACAAAGAAGCTGCAAGGATTCAGAAAGCAAACGACGAAAAAGCCGCGTTCAATCGTGAACAAAGTATTGTCAGACGGGTGAATAAGAATATTGACATCATCACCCGAAGTGCGGAACTTTCTCGTCAGGCTGAACAAATAGCTAGGCAGACGAACAGCAAAGTTCAGGTCTGTAACTATTTTGTAGTCGGTGCTTTGAAATATCTTAGCCAGCAACTTGGCAAGCCGTCTGAGCAAAGCCTTGTTGGCGTGTCTCTAAGATACCAGATATTGCGAGGTGCTGTTTTTGATGACATGGACTATCACAAGCTGATTTTACAGGAAGTGATTTGAAACATGCCAGTTACAAAAATGCTGTGTTGGATGGTGCAAACTTTACCGACACAATCTTGCAGGATTATCCAAAAGATGGTTCAGGCATTAAAACAATAGAAGCGCTTTTTGCAGATGCTGCATCTTATGATAATGTTATCATTGCTTGCAGTTTAAACATATAAAGAAAGCAGATTTATGAGGTGCATCACGCGCCTCTTTTTTTATCCCCCAAACCTATTCGCCAGTGGCAGCCTCCAATCCTTCCCAAATGATGTAGGATAGAGCTTCACGCCAATTGGCGCCTGGCGGCGTTTATATTCGGCTATTTTCAGCAGGCGGGTGATGCGGCGCACGGTGTCTTCATCATGCCCTGCTTCAATGAGTGAGAGGGCATCCATGCGGTTCTCTATAATGTCATATAAAATAGCATCCAGCACATCATATGGCGGCAGGCTGTCTTCATCTTTCTGGTCTGCGCGCAGTTCTGCGGAAGGCGGGCGAGTGATGATGCGTTCTGGCATCAGTTCATCCTTTGCAACTTTCGCATAATGCGGCACATGCGCATTGCGCCAGCGGGAGATGGCAAACACGTCTGTTTTATACGCATCTTTGAGCGGATTATATGCCCCGCACATATCGCCGTATAATGTGGCATAGCCCACTGCCATCTCGCTTTTATTGCCTGTAGTGATGAGCAATGCATTGCTGGAATTGCTGAGCGCCATCAACGTTAAACCACGCAGGCGAGACTGGATATTTTCTAGTGCCAAGTCGCTGACCTGCTGCCCTTCTAGCATGGAATCTATTGCGTCCATACCGTCTTTAATCGGCAGAATATCATATTGCACACCCAGATTTTCCGCGAGCGCCTGCGCATCATCCAAGCTAATTTGCGCGGTGAAAGGTGAAGGGAGCATGACGCATTGCACGTTTTCTGCGCCTAAAGCATCTGCTGCCACAATGGCAGTGAGTGCAGAATCAATCCCACCTGAAAGCCCAATAAGCACTTTAGAAAACCCACTTTTCAACACATAATCTCGTAAGCCTATGACCATCGCATGATAACATAAGGCGAATTTGTCTGATGCTTGCTCGCCCTTAGGCAATACTCCGTGATACTCATCCAAAAACACGGCTTGATGCGTGGTGTTGCCAGATTCATCCATAAAAAATGACCCGCCATCAAACACCAGCTCATCCTGCCCACCAACCATATTCACATAAAGCAACGACACATCAAAATGCGAGCAAAGCTCATGCGCTAACGCTTTGCGTTTAGCATCTTTTTCCACTTCAAAGGGGGAGCCGTTAATGACGATAGCCATATCTGCACCTTGTTTGCATGTAGCGTGTGATACATCCATATTCCATATATCTGCGCAAATCAGCAATGCGATATTATGCCCTTTCCAATGCACCAACGGTTGCAATGGCGCAGGCTCAAAATAACGATGTTCATCAAACACACCATCATTGGGAAGGTTAGATTTACAGCGCACCTGCGTTCCACCTGCTGCAAAGAAATATGCTGCATTAAACAATACGTCCTGCTGATAAATATTGCCAACAATGAGAGCCGTATCTTTGCCCTCTGTAGCTTGCGCCAGCGCATCATTGGCTTCCAGCGCTTCACGCACAAAATGCGGAAAATGCAGCAAATCCTCTGCGGGGTAGCCTGTGATGCACATTTCAGGGAATACCGCGAGTTCTGCACCCGAAGCGCAGGCTTTGTTATATTCGCGCAACACATGCGCAAGATTGCCTGAAATGTCTCCCACTTTCGGGTTGCATTGGCTGATATAGATGTCAGAAGGTGAGATGGTCATGAGTTATTATGTAATACAAAGCAATGTGATGCGCCACCGCAATTTCTTGCGGTAGCGCATGAACATTATTCTTTCCCCTGTAAAGACTCCGCCAACCTTACCAGTGAAATAAATTCGGAGCGATAACCAAACGCATCCTTCCCGCGTCCTTTCAGTGCTAGCTCAATCAAATCCTTATACGCATAATCTGCCACCCACGGTTCACCACGCAGTTTTTGCGCAAAGGTGGCGACGGCGGCGGCAAATTGTGTGTCTTGCTGCGGGCTGTCTGTCACGTTTGCATCCGTTATTGGCGTGCTGATGAGCGTGCTGGTGTCACTCTTTGGCAGTTTATAGCGGATTTTCACATGCGCAATTTCATCGCTAACCTTTGCTTCTTTCTTCTCTGCGTAACGCAATTCATCTGTCATGCGGGCATTGCTGCCTGTTGGGATAATCTCATACATTGCAGTCACCGTATGCCCTGCGCCAATTTCACCAGCGTCGATTTTGTCATTGTTAAAATCCTCACGGTTCAACATGCGGCTTTCATACCCAATCAGGCGATATTCTGCGACGCGGGACGGGTTAAATTCCACCTGAATTTTCACGTCTTTCGCAATAGTGAACAGGGTTGATCCTGCTTCTTCCACCAGCACTTTGCGTGCTTCGGAAAGCGTATCAATATACGCCGCATTCCCATTGCCATTTTGCGCAAGCGTTTGCATCAGCGCGTCATTATAATTTCCCTGACCAAAACCCAGCACAGAAAGTGACACACCGCTTTCACGCTTTTTGGCGATATAGTCCTTTAACTCCTCGTTGTTAGACATTCCAACATTGAAATCCCCATCTGTTGCCAGCATGACGCGGTTGACTCCTTCTGCGTCATAGTGCTGTTCGGCGAGGGCGTAAGCTTGTTTGATGCCTTGCTGACCTGCCGTGCTGCCGCCAGATTGCAGATTATCCAGCGCATCAAAAATGGCTTGCTTGTCGGCAGCTTTGGTGGGTTCAAGCGCGGTGCCTGCGCGCCCTGCATAAGTCACGATAGACACCATATCCTCATCATCCAACGATTCCACCATCAAACGGAAAGCATTTTTAAGCAATGGCAATTTATCTTGCGCCTGCATAGAGCCAGACACGTCCACCAGCAGCACAATATTTGCGCGAGGTTTGGTGGTGGCGGGGAGGTCATATCCCTGAATGCCGATATGCATGAGTTGTGTGTCTTCGTTCCACGGCGTTGGCATGATGGTCACGTCTGTGGCAAAAGGGGCATCTGCTGCTTTTGGCAGATCATAATCATAATCAAAATAATTGATCATCTCCTCAGGGCGCACCTGATTGGCATTTGGCAACTGCCCCTGATTCAGCGAGCGGCGCACATATGCATAAGAGGCGGTGTCCACATCTATTGAGAAGGTGGACACGGGTTCTGTTGACGTGATTTTGAGCGCGTTTGGTTTGGTTTTCTCGAATTTGTCGTTGTTGGTTTGTTGTGGTACAGGTTCAAAGACTGGGGCAGGCGTTAAGCTGCGAGACTCTGTGTTAGCAACATTTGCTCTAGCCATTGCTTTAATTTTCTGTCTTCTTTGATAGGCTTCAGTTTCAGCCAAATGCATTTGTAATGTTTTTTGAGGCGCATCAGGTTTGGCAATATTAGGTTTAGCTTTTGCTGGTGCAGGTTTAGAAGATTTTTTTTCTTTATTAGAAGCTATAGAAACGCTAGGTTTAGCAGGTGCTTTAACATCTGGACTGTAGATTAGCCCGTCAGCACTATAATCATATACCATTTCTGAGTTATCAGATCTTTGTGCTATCTCCATCTGTGGTTCAGCTTTTTTCATTGCTTTATTGTCTGTCCCAAGATGTTGCACAAGGTCAGTATTATTAAACACTCCCCACGCTAACAAATAAGCACATGACCCAGCCAGCGCCGTTCCAATAACATATTTTTTCTTCAACATAACATTCTCCTTTTTGTTGGTTGCAAAGGTATGACGCAACCAATCCACCAATCCTTGGGAGAATTTTTTATTTTTTTTCTGCAACGCTTCATCAAATGCCTGCGTACCTTGCGCAATGTGATGATATTTCACCGCGCTGGAGGGTTCGGGCGTGTCAATATCACGCAATCCATGCAACGCGCTTTCCAGCGTATCCTTATCCGTCATCTCGTCCCTCCATATTCTTTTGTTGCCCAGTCACCCAGCGTTTTCTTCGCCTGATGAATATGCCATGAGACCGTGCTTTCCTTGCAGTTCATAATCTCCGCTGCCTCGCCGTGGCTCATTTCTTCACTATAGACTAATAATATGGCGCTGCGTTGCTTGTCTGGCAAGGTTTGCACTTTCTGCCATAATTGCTGATGCTCCAGCGGGCGCTGCACGTCTGCTGCATGTGCGCCTGCCAACGTTTCCAGCACCAGCATATCCACATGCGGTTTGTGCTTGCGCCGTGCATCATGCGCCATGTTGATGGTGATGCGATATAGCCACGTGCTGAATTTGCTTTCCCCGCGAAACTGCCCCATGCTGCGCCCCACCTTGATGCAGACATCCTGCGCAATATCTTCCGCCTGATGCGCATCCCCACACCATTTGTAAGCCGCGCGATAGATCATGTCATAATGCATCTCCAGCAGGCTGGAAAACGCATCTCTATCACCGTTTTGTGCGTGGGTTATCAATTCAGCTTCATTCATAGTCTTATGTCATAATATAGATAAGACGTAGCAGCTAACCCTTTCCTTTGGGTTAAAATGCAGATTTTATACAGCAAATAAAAATGGCGCTGAATGAATCAGCGCCATACGTATAAATTTTGAAAATGAGTTTAAACAGACAGCTCAGCCGTTTTGGCATCTTCCTGTTCCGCACGAACTTTGTCTCCAAATGAGCCATCGGTTTTGACGATGTTGTTTGCACCGTCTGGTTTGCTGACCTTTTCAGCAAAACTGGTCTGCTGCTCGGCTTTGGCAGCATCTGCGGCATATCTATCCACAAATGATGTTAGTTTCACTTTGTCATTTGCAATCTCTTCATCAAAATTGCGGATGTCTGTGGTGAGTTGCTGTTTTTTCTTGTCACCGCCAGATTTGAGGAGGTGGTCAACGCCTGCGATTAATGCAGCCGTTCCAACAACCACGGCAGCGACAACGCCAAACTGTGCAGCTCGTCCTTTAAAATCATTATTTTTATTTAAGCTGTTAAATGCTTCAACTGGTTTTTGCATTTGCTCACCAAATTTGCGTCCTTCGGTGGCTACTTTACTAGCTAATTCCTCTACGGGCTTTAGCAAATCCCCTTTTTCTTTTGAAAGAAATTGTTTCTTATTATCACGATTGTTTTCAATAAAATTAGTAGCTTTATCTTTGATTGCCTGAATTTGATCTTTATCTAGCTTCCCTTCGTCCAATAAAGGTTTTAATTTCTTATCAATCAATTCGCCAGCGCTTTTGTAGGTGTCTGTAGCTTTTGCAGGATCATCAATCTGAGCTAATTTATCAGCTTCTTTTACTATAGCTGCAGTAAAGTCTTTTACATTTTCGGATAACGTTTTAACGACGGAGTCATCTAAATCATTTAGCTTACTGTTAAATTCATTAGCCATTCCATCTTTTGTGAATTGTTGTGCTTGTTTAACAAAATCACCTAATTTTTTTGAAGCGTCATTAACAATTTTATTATTATCTAATTGTGATTGTGTTAAATCTCCATCCTTTACTTTAGTAAAAATGTTTTTACCAAAGTTTTCAACAATTTCCTGAACTTTTTTCTCGCTAAATGTACCCTCTTCGGTGAATCCTTTTTTGGTCGCCTCTTTAAGCATTTTGTTCAAAATGCTTTGGTCATTATACATGCCATGCATCACCTTCATTGCCGCTGCAGCACTCACGCCGCCAATGGCTGCGCTCTGGATGGTGTTTGTGCCTTTGATGGCTTCACGCTCTGTTGCTTTCATTTCGCGCTGGGCGGATTTTTCTGCGATGTCACGTTCCAGTGCGGTGCGTTCCATTGCAAAAGAATCATCAAAATTTTTCATTTTTGGGGCAGCATCTGGTGCAGGAGCCTGTGTCTGCATGGTTTTCACTGCATCTAGCTGCTCTTGCATTTGCGCCGTCATTTCAGGGGGAAGCACATCTTTGTTCTTCGTAACAAACGCCTGCAATTCTTCAACGGAGACGCGCTCACCCTGCTGTTCACGCTGCGCCATTGCCAGCATTTCCTGCATCGCCGCCTGTTGTTGCTCTATGTTGGTCGTTTGTTCCTGTGCCATAATCAAATAATGTGTTTTGTTCCGCTACTATTACACTATACCAACTAACTATGACAGCTTTGTGACAAACGCATAAAGATATGCTAAAAAAAACCAGATGAAGCGATATTTAGGATTTGATATAGGCACGAAAACGATTGGCTTTGCCACGTCGGATGCATTGGGGATGATTGCAACACCGTTGGAAACGCTGAGGCGCACGAAGTTTTCTAAAGATATACTGAAAATACAATCCCTTATTAAAGACCGTGACATTACAGATTGCGTGCTGGGGCTGCCGTTGAACATGGACGGAACGGAAGGCACGCGCTGCCAGTCCACTCGCGCATTTGCGCGCAATCTGGCGCAGCATGTGGATTGTGATATTCATTTCTGGGATGAGCGCATGTCCTCTCTGGCAGTGGAGCGCACTATGCTGGAAGCGGATATTTCCCGCGCCAAACGCGCTGAGAATGTGGACAAACTGGCAGCAAGTTATATTTTGCAGGGATTTTTAGATGCTAACCGCTTAAAAACGCCGTAAATGCTGCATTTATTCATGTTTCATTAAAATGATTTATGCTAAAATAAATAATGGAAACACCAATTCGTTATTTTTACGGCATATGTGAAAAATTTGAGACTATCCCAATAGCAGAACCATTTAACGTCTTAACCAATCTTGCATTTATCGGTGTAGCCATCGCCTTATATCGTTATGCGCGAAACCATGAAGACCTAAAAGGTTTCTGGTTATATGACATATATTTACTCATTTTCCTTATTTTGTGCATTGGGGTGTGTAGTTCCATATTTCATTTAATGCCCAGCGCAGAAACAGAATTGATTGATACCATTCCTATCGTTGCATTCATCAATATTTTCTTTTTAAGCACCGTAGTGCGCATTGCAGGGTGCAAACCGCTGGAAACGGTCATCTGCTATATTGCCTATGCAGGATTTACGCATATTCTGATTACCCATTTTCCTAACGCGCTGAATGATTCTATTGGTTATCTTTCTACAATGAGCGCATTGTGCGTCGTGGCATTTTATCTGAACATGAAGCGCAGAGCGGCGGCGCGGTCTTTTCTGGCGGCAGCATTGTTAGGGGTAATCTCGTTGTTCTTCCGCTCTATAGACAATGCTGTGTGTGACATGTTCCCACTGGGAACACACTTCCTGTGGCATATTTTCAATGCAACCTTAATTTACATCCTCATGCAGCAGCTCATACGAAATGTAAATCGCAGAGCGAGGATGTTGCGTGCAGCCAGTGAGCATTTTGCCTGATAGGCTTGCATATTTAAAAACAACATGTATAGTAAAATCTGTCCTTTACTTACACATAATGATGTTACGAAATTTTATTGGCAGTCTTGTTTTGCTTGGCTCATTAGCCTGTTCGGGAATTTACACTTTTGGCATCATGATTGCTTCAGATGATCTTCGTAGTTCTTCTCCAGAAGTTCTGGTCGATGCATATGACATAAATATGAACGACCTAACAACTGACAAAGAAGTTATGGCTGTTTCCATTTTCGCCATGATGTGTTCAGTAGGGTTGTTTACTCTCGGTCTGCTCATATTGCTGGATAAATAATCCTGTTATCTGGCAGAGCAGAATAACTGCTTTACAACTTAACTCTCCCTTAGTACCCAGTTACTAAGGGTTTTTTTATGGCATATCTGGACAGCTATTGTGAACGAGCGGGTGAGGCACATTTTTGGGCAGAGCCTGTAAATGCCATCAGCAATATTGCATTTTTAATCGCGGCTTATGTCGCGTTTCAATTATTGAAAAGAACAGGCATAAAGAAATGGGACATTTTTTTGCTTCCTGTTATTCTGGCGTGCATAGGAATTGGCAGTTTTGCCTGGCATGTTATGGCAGATGAATTTACGCTGATGCTGGATGTGATCCCTATAACACTATTTATCAATCTCTATATAATCATTTTCACTATGCGTTGCCTGCAATGGCGCTGGTGGGGTGTGGTCGGTGCATTTATTGCGCTTCAGCTTATGAATGTGGGCGCAGGCATGTGGTTTGACCCTGACACGCTGTATGGCACTATTATGTATCTCCCCACCTACGCCATGCTTGCAGCACTATGTGCATTCAGCGCCCTGATGGGCAAACCATTTGCGCACCATTTGCTGATCATCACTCTGATATGGACGTGTTCGCTTATTTTCCGAACCATAGATATTCCCTTATGTTATGCCACACACATTGGCACACATTTCCTCTGGCATATTGCAAATGCGGTCGTGTTGTATGAATTAATCAAACTTGCAGTATTCTATGAGCGTAGCAAGGCACATTAAAGCGCTTGCAATCATCCATTCTTTTTCCTACAACATTTATAAAAGAGAATGTAACTATGCAAAAATTTCCAATTACGGCAAAAGCTCACAAAAAGCTGGAGCTTGAACTAAAAAAACTTAAAAATGAAGACCGTCCTGCCGTGATCAAACAGATTTCTGTAGCACGTGAGCATGGTGACCTGAAAGAAAATGCGGAATATCATGCAGCACGTGAAAAACAGAGTTTTATTGAAGGTCGCATCATTGAACTGGAAGATAAGCAGGCACGTGCTGAAGTGATTGACCCATCCCTGCTTTCAGGTGATACGGTGAAATTCGGGGCTACCATACGCATCGCAGACGAAGAGACAGATGAAGAGAAAACCTATCAGATTGTCGGAGAATATGAGGCAGATCTGAAACGGAACCGCATTGCGATTACCGCTCCTATTGCCCGCGCATTCATTGGCAAATCAGAAGGCGATAGTGTTGAAGTGAATGCGCCTGGTGGCGTAAAATATTATGAGATTATCAGCGTTGAATATAAGGATATTGATTAATGCATCTTAGCAGACGGCTTGGCTATGTTTCACTGATTGCGCTGTCTGCGCATCTTGCTTTTTCAAATGTCTATGCGCAGGATGCTGGACAGACTGCACCAATATCCAGCGCTCAGTTCACTCCGATTGCAGTGGTAAATGATGATATTATCACACAATATGATGTTGAAAATCGCGTGCGCTTCGTCATGGCGACTGGTGGTGCGCCTGCCAGCGCTGAGAGCGCCAAGCAGCTTTATCCTGAAATTCTGCAGACGCTGATTAATGAGCAACTGCAGCTTCAGGAAGCAGCACGCTATAATATTGATGTAACCAGTGAAGAAATCAGCAATGCAATTGCAGGCATTGAGAAAGAACGTGGCAGAGAAGAGGGCGCGTTGGTTGAGTTTCTCGCATCCAGCAATATACCTTATGATACGCTGAAACGCCAGATTGAGAGCCAGATTGCATGGAGCAAATTGCTGCAACGCAATGTTGTCAGCGATATTAGCATCAGCAAGGCTGAAATGCGCCGTATGGAAGAAACGGAAGCCAAACGCATGAGCCGCGTGAAAGAGGTGAAGCTGGCATCTGTGATCATTCCAATAGGCGCTCAGGCGGAGCAGTCACAAAAACTGGCTGATACGATTTTAAAAGATATTAAAGCAGGACAGCCACTCAATGCAGTGGCGGCAAAATATAATCTTCCTGCACAGGCATTTGTTTCTCCCGCATGGTTGCCATATAATCAGGTTGCACCGCAAATGCAGCAGATTATAGACGAGATGGAAGGGGATTCAGGAGTTTCTGAAGTGGTGCGCACGCCAAATGGTTTGCAGATTATTATGTTACAAGGCAAGCGAGTTAGTGATTATTCCACTGATGCAGAAATGTTATTTAAGGATATTACGCTGAATCTTAGCGAAAAAGCAGATAAGCAGGAAGTGGATTTGCTGATGAGCATTGCACGCAATGTGCGCAAAAACCCAGGGCAGTGCAGTTCAGAAACGATTGCGGGCGCTGAATCTCTTGAAGGGATGGACTTTACGGTAGATTTTACGCGGTTGCAGCTTTCTTCCCTGTCACCACAGATTAAACCTATGGTGCGCAATCTTAGCGTTGGTGAAATCTCAGAGCCTTTTGCCACGCCTGTGGGCATCAAGTTGCTGAAACTTTGTGAGCGTGTGGACAAGCCATCTGAAAATAATCAGGATGCAAAACGCATTAAAATGGCGCTGAAAGAAGAAAAATTCAAAACAAAGGCAGTAAAATATCTGCGGGATCTGCGCAGCAAAGCCTTTATCGACATCAAGATTTAAGGTTTATTGCATTCCCATGCCAAATGATGACTGGCGCTCTGCCGCATAGATCATATTCGCGATTTTTTCCTGACGTTTTTTCAGCTCTTCAATATGCTGTTTTTGCATGATACGGTCGAGCGAAATATCAATAAAGTCTACCATGATAGAAATGATATTTTCTACCTGACGTTTGATTTTTTCAACAATAGGGTCTGCTACATTGCGCAGATTGGTTGCGCTATCTACAGTAAAATCAATGGTGGCCTGTGTATAATTATCCAGCGCCATATAAATTTTGCGAAGCGCGCCTTCAATTCGGTTCTTGCGTGATGGGGCTTTATTTTCCTTGCCTGCAACTTCAATAAACTCCTCGCACAAAATATCGGCAGAGTCACTTACCTGTTCAATAAGCGGTTGCACAATGCGAAGCTGAGACTCTGGGTCCTGACGCTTGCTTTTGTCGACCGTATCAACAAGATCATCTGCCAGATCATAGAGTTCGGTGATCTGGTGATAATGCAATTCCAGTAATGAAATATCCTGTGTCATTGTCGTGAACCATTAATTGTTAATTTTTCTTGTCGTTTAGTTAACATGCTCTTTAACCTGTAATTCCGTTTTGTGCAAGCATTTGTTGCGCCCGCTGATCTAATAGTTTCTGGCTGAATGCGGCATCACCTGATGCAACGGCAACCTGCGGCTGCTGACCGCCACGTTGCGCATTGACCATATCCTGAAAATGCGTAGGGCTTTTGCCATATGTGTTACTTGTATATTGTTCTTCAATTTGTTGTGGAGCAGATTGCACTGCGGCAACACGTTGTGCGCCAGGAGGTGGCGCATTAAAATGCAACTGACTGCCGCCAACATTCTGTCCATATCCATTGCGGGAAACAGCCACTGCTGCTGGAATAGCTGCTGCACCAACAATGGCAGCACTTTTGCCAGGATTATTTGAAATGAAGTTGGTTGCACCTTTGGCAACACCGCCAATGCCGTTTAATGTGCCTTCTGTGGCATTTTCCACAATGTCACCCAAACGCTTTGAAAGTGGTTTGCCTGTAAATGCCCACGTTGCCAGTTCTGCCACTGCGCCAATGCCTGTGCTCATCAAAGCAGCAGTGATGAAACCTTCGCCCACACCGCGAGCCACCTGACCTGCAGCACCAACCGCATCACCTGCACGCAGTTCATTAATGGCTTTAACACCGTAACCCACGGCAACGGCAGCACCAAGAACTTTTTGTACGCCACCTATTTTGTTTACACTATCGCTTAAAAAACCACCTGCACCGTTAATCGCTCCGTCAGCCATATTGCCAACGCTTGAGTCAGGAATCATCCAACCAGTAATTGGCATATTATTTAGTAATCGCTTACCGCCTTCCCAAACTACAGTTCTGGTAGCCCCCACGCCAAAGGCGGGAATAGCGCCAGCAACAGCCGTAGCCGCACCAACAGCTTTCACACCGCCAATCAGCTTATCCGTTCCCCCGTCCACATTGCGATATCCCGCAGTGAGCGTTGGGTCTGTAATATAAGGGTTCTGTTGTATTCCTGTTACCATAAATATTATCTCTAATACTATTAGAATACAGGAACAGAATTACAGTTTTATGACAGTAACCTGATTAAATGAACTAATTTTACTTAAAATACGCGTCCTCGGCTGGTGCCGCGCATCTGAAGCCCAAATACGCCACTTGGCCAGTAGACATAATAGTCGTAACGGCGCATCACACGGTATGGCTGCACGGTTTTTCCGTCAATTGGTGCAACGCGCGCTTCCACTGTGTTAAAGCGCCATGTTTCATTTGGCTGAATTGTTATAATAAAACGTTCTTTTCCAGTAGGGATAACTGCAAATTCTTTTGGTTCACTGCTAAGATTCTGCACCTTGATAATGGCAAAAGCGGGGGCAGAAAACATCAAAAGACATATTGTTATAATAAAGTAACGCATAATTAAGAAAGTCTCCCTAAGCTGTAATAAAGTGATTAAAGAAGTAGATTAAAACATAAAATTATTGTAAAGTAACTATATTAATGAGATTTTTTACTACATTGTTATTTATCGGCGCGTTGACTGCGTCTAACGCTGAATCAGCGAAGTTGGGTCATGCAGAAATGGCGCATTCCAATTTGTGCATCAAGGCGTTTACTAAAGCTGAACGTAAATACGGCATTCCAAAACATTTGTTAATGGCTGTAGCAAATACGGAATCAGGGCGCTATAATAGTGCTATCAAACGCGTAGTGCCTTGGCCGTGGACAACGAATATTAAAGGCGCTGGTGCATATTACGATAGTTATGGTGAAGCTGTCAGCACAGTGCAACGCGCCAAAGCAAATGGCAAAAAAAGCATTGATGTTGGTTGTATGCAGATTAATCTGAAACATCATCCTGAAGCCTTTAATTCAATACAGGATGCATTTGACCCTGAGAAAAACGTGAATTATGCCGCAAAATTCCTGCGCAGCAATTATGACGAGTTTAAGTCATGGAGCAAGGCAATCGGTGCATATCATTCCCGCACACCTTCACGCAGCAGCAAATATTATGCATTGGTGCGCAAACGCTGGAGCGACATTCGTCGTGATGTGGGTGGCAGCCAGCTGGAAGCAACTGAATATGCCGCTATTGACCCTGCGGTGAAGGTAACACATCTGTTTCATCCTGCAAGTTCCCTGTCTTCAGGGGAGAAATCCATCAAGCTGGAGCCATTCAAATCTTATGGTGTGCCAAAACCACAACGTGCAACTACGGCAGCACATCAGACCTTTAAAGTGGCTGTGACAGACGGTAACGGTGTCACAACTCAGAATTTCATATCCTCCAAACCCAAAAAGCAGGAAATGAAAGTGATTAAGGTGGCGGCACGAAGCACAACAGCACCTGCTGCAAAGGTTACGGTTACACCACTTTCCAAACGTGTTTCATTTGATGCGCCAAAACCGAAGAACATTACAGTTCCTGCGGTGAAAAGCAGTAACCTTAACACGCATCAGCAAAAAGTGATGCAGGTATCAAACAAACATCTGGCATCACGCGTATTAAATCAGTCTGGAAATACACAAACGCGCCGCGGACCAAATTTTATTTTTAATCAGTAATTGTATTCAGCAAAACTTGTGCTACATACATATATATTATGAAATATGCACATCCAAACACTGTAGCTAACAGCGCATTTGAAGAAAAATTTGTTTCCACACGCAAAGTGATGTGTGATGGGGGAACAGGTGAGCTTGGACATCCTCGCGTATTTATGAAGATGGAAGAGGGTGAAAGCAAGGTGGTTTGCCCTTACTGCAGCGTCACTTTTATCTATCAGGATGCATCATGAATTTTGTAGTGATATTACTCTTCATCACAATGGTGATGGTAGCTATCGTAATGACTGCAGGTATTGTGCTGATGGCGCGTGGTGGCGAAGCGAATAAGAAATATTCCAACCGTCTGATGCAATGGCGCGTAATATTGCAAGGCGTTGCCTTAGTGCTTGTTGGTGTGTTGTTTGCAACAGGAACTTAATGTTTCAGCTTAATACCCTCTATTAGCAGCCGCCATTTCAGACGGTGTTAATTCAGGTTCATTCGTAGACGCTGCAGGTGTTGGAGGAGCAGAAAGATTTTCATCCAGCCCCACATCCTGCCCCTGAGTCTGCTCAGTATTTTGTGTTTGAGCTTGTTGTTCTTCTGGAACGGGTTCAGATAATTCTTCTTTTGGTGCGCCAGCCTTAATTTCCTCTTCAGTAAATAATCCGCCTTTAAACGTTTCTGGCACGCTTCCATCACGTGCAAGCGCTTTGTTCGTTTCTTTCTTCATCACAGTGATGATGGCATCCGCCTTCGTTTCTGAAAAGCCTTCTGCCATCAGATCATTTTTGATATTTTCGAGTCTTTCAGTAATGTCGCGTTTTAACACATCCTTGGTAAGCGCTTCTCCAGGTGTTAAAATATTATTCTGAAAATTCTCTTTCGCAGCATCCAGCCCTTCGCTCATCCAGTCTTTGATAAAATTAAATGCGCCAAGAACAAATTTTCCAATGCCACCAAATACATTACCTATTGTGCCAAAAAACCCTTTGTCAGATGCATCCTGCCCAAGCTGCTTAAAATAAGTTTCTGCAAAGAACAAATGCTTGCTGCCACCGTTTTTAAAAGCATCAAATGCATCACCCAGATTTTCTTCTCTGAGCAGCACTTCTGTTATTTTGTCAAATCCCGCGCCGCGCTGGCTGGCATCATTAAAACTTAAAGGATAATTCGAACCAAGAGCAAGGCGCACAATATTACGAGTATTATCAAAACGTTCTTTTTCACTGCCTTCCAAGGCTTCAACATCGCTTTTCAGCTGATTATCCACAGAACGCATCGTCTGCACGTCCTGTTCTGTAATGCCTTTTGCAATAGTAGTGCGGTTGTTCCATGCATCTTTTACGTCATCAATACGGTCCGTTCCAACCTTTTTAATATTGTTATATACTTCACGATTATTTTTTGCAGTGGGAACAACTCGTTCCTCATAAAATTCTTCTGCGTTATTTTCGCCTTTAATAACGTCGTTAGTGCGTTCCCAAAGCCACGCACCAACGGCATTGGGTCCAGCATCTATCAATGTCCAGAATTTACTTTTCGGTTTGTCGGTTTCACCACTCATACTAATAATCTATCATGCCCATGTTACAAATTCATGATGATAATAGTAAAAAAGCATCATTACTTATGATTTACTTTATGCAATCATTTCCGCGCGGGCATTATCTTTAATTCTGCCCTCTTTTAAATTGAAGACGGGATAGTTAAATTCACGCAGCAGCAATTTGTCATGAGTAGCAATCAAAACAGTTGTTCCAAGCTGATGCAATGATTCAAACAGATGCATCACTTTTTTGCTGAGTTCGGGGTCCAGGTTTCCTGTCGGCTCATCTGCAATGATGATGGCGGGGTTATTAATCACCGCGCGTGCAATTGCCACGCGCTGCTTTTCCCCGCCAGAAAGCACAGGCGGCAACACATCTTTATATTGCTCCATATGAATCCAGTGCAGCAATTCCTCGATCTTTGGCATATAATCCTGAGGTCTTTGCCCTGAAATCTTCTGTGGTAGTGCAATATTTTCTGCCACGGTCAAATGATCCAGCAACTGATAATTCTGATACACACATCCAATGCGGCGGCGCACCAGCGGCAACACGTCTCGCTGCAGTGTCAGCACATCTTTGCCAAACATGATCAACCGCCCGCCTGTGGGGCGCTGATGCAGGCTTAAAATATTCAGCAATGATGTTTTCCCCGCACCACTTGCCCCTGTTAAAAAATGAAATCCACCAGGGCGCAGCTTAAACGTTACGTCTTTAAGTGCTTCTGTGCCTGCAGGGTAGGTGAGGTTAATATGGTAACAGGTTATCATGGTCTGCATGGTAACAGCCATATTTTAGAGTGCAACAGAAACTAACGCTTTGCGCTGCGCTTTTGTCGTGCTATCAGCAAATGATGACAGAAAACACGACAAGCGAATATTTCCTGACCATTTCCTGCCCTGATGTGCCTGGCATTTCTGCATCAGTCGCAACATTCATTCATGAGCATGGTGGGTTTATTCTGGAATCCAACCAATATGGTGACCCCGAAACAAAAACCTTTTTTCAGCGCATTCATTTTCGCCGTGACCAGAAGGATGATGCAGCATCATTTAAAGTCCTGAAAGATGAATTTGATGACAAAATCACCAAACGCTTCAAAATGACAGTGAATCTGCATGATGCTGCCACCAAACCAAAGCTGCTGATTATGGTGTCAAAATATTCGCATTGTCTGAATAATCTGCTCTATCATTATCAGAACGGATCGCTCAATGTAGAGATTCCTGCGGTAGTATCCAATCACCCAGATTTGCAGCGGCTGGTCGCATGGTATGATATTCCGTTTTACCATATTCCAATTAAAAAAGTTGAGGGCGGCAAAGCAAAGCAGGAAGAACAGATAAAGGAATTGCTGGATGAACATAATATTGATCTGGTCGTGCTGGCGCGATATATGCAGATTCTCTCCCCTGAATTAAGCGCACGTCTTTCAGGCAAGGCGATTAATATTCATCATTCATTCCTGCCCAGCTTCAAAGGCGCAAAACCGTATCATCAGGCACATGCAAAAGGCGTGAAGTTGATTGGCGCCACGGCTCATTATGTGACGGAGGATCTGGATGAAGGTCCGATTATTGAGCAGGAAGTCAAACGGGTGGATCATAAATACACCGCTGAAGAACTGGTCAATGTGGGGCAGGAAATTGAAAGCCGCGTGTTATATCGCGCGGTAAGATACCACGCAGAACATCGTGTGTTGCCAAATCAGAATAAAACCGTGGTGTTTTTATAATAAGTATCAATAAAGCATTTGCAATATTGCGCAATCATGGCTTTAGCCTTGCAGCCTTATTCACGAAATGTTAAACACAACTTGTTAAGTATAATAATTGAAACAAACACTGAGTGTAATTTATGAAAGAAACTGGATATTATGGCCGCTAAAGGACCAAGAGTAAATGATCAGATACGCGCGCCAAAGGTTCGTGTGGTTGGAGCAGATGGAGAAATGGTTGGCGTTATCTCCGTTGCGGAAGGAATTCGAATTGCAAAAGAAGCAGGAATGGATCTGGTGGAAGTCTCCCCCAATGCCGAACCGCCTGTGTGCAAAGTGCTTGATTATGGTAAATTTAAGTATAATCAACAGAAAAAAGCCAATGAAGCGCGCAAAAAGCAAAAAACTATCCAGATTAAAGAAGTAAAATTACGTCCTACGATAGATAAGCACGATCTTGATGTGAAGATGAAGCATATCCACAAATTTCTGGAATCTGGTGACAAGGTGAAAATGACACTGCGTTTCCGAGGGCGCGAAATGGCGCATCAGGAACTTGGCATGAAATTGCTGATGGAAATCCGTGAAGAACTGGGAGATGTAATCAAGGTAGAGCATCAACCAAAACTGGAAGGACGTCAGATGATTATGGTGGTTGCACCTGCTGGGAATAAATAAGAAAAAAGCATCGGCAATTAATGCTGATGCTTTAATTTTAGTATTATGGTATAATATTCACATTACATTAGCGTTAATGATGGAGTAAGTATGCCAAAATTATCTGAAGAAGTTTTAGATGAATACCAAGAACTTTTGCGTAGTCGCATCACAGAAGTCACAGGTGATGAATCGTCCTTTAATCTATCTATATATTTAGAACAAGACAGCAATAATCAATACCGTATAGAAATAGGAGGGTCTTCTTCCAAAGACAGCAGCACTCTCGAAGGAATCCAGCACTCAAAAAGAGATGTTGAGGCAGCTATCGAAATTCTTGGTTTGGATGTTGAACCCTATGAAACAGGGCGTGGCGGAACTTATTATGGATTACATGATAGAGATGGTAACGATATTCCAATTAGCTCAGAAAAGTTTTTACAAATCTCTGAAAAAATAGGCGCCGACCCTAATCTTATTGACAAGGCAAATCAAAATTTTGATGACATAAAACAGGAATATTCAGGGCAGGATTCAATAAGTGTGAATCATTTTAAGGGAGAGGAATATCCGTCTGTTACTTTATATTATCAAAATACAGACCCAACAGCCTTAAACTCGCTATTACAAGAAAATAATATAGAAAATGCCTCTGTTGGTACAAGTTCAACGGGTAAAGGAGATTATATTACATTCCCAATAGATTCTAATAATGTAGAATCTATTTTGTCAAAAATAGAAACATTATCTACTGAGAAACAGACTTTATTGGGCGATGATACAGCTAAAATTGAACAATATAGTGCTAATGCAGATGTGTATCCGATTGCTTTCAAGGCTATAGGACAAGATGGAGTAACAGATGCTAAAGAACTGGAAAAGCTAGTTAATGATTTAAATGGCGTACTGTTTGATTCTGGTTATATGACGATAGTATCAAACAATTCTGAAGGCGTAGATAATGATAACATAAAGTTAGCTGTGGGTGACTCAGAATTACTTATTCCAACAAGTTTTTCTGCTGATGTTCCTGTAGGGAGCAAATTATATTTAGACCGCTGACAGCAGGAATAAACATCTAAATTAAACAAGAAAAAAATGTATTTACATTTGTAAAATGTGATATATACTGCGTTCATGAGTTATTTGCCGTTATTTCTGCACGCATCTGAGCGCTTCCCGATTCTGGTGATTGGGGGTGGGGAGATTGCTGCGGCGAAAACGGAAGCGCTGGCAAGTGTTGGCGCGGATGTTCGCGTGGTAGCGGAGCATCTGGGGGATGCGATTATAACGTTGTGTGATGCGCATGGTTACCCACATGAGACGGCGTCTTATACCCCCGAATTACTGAACAATATTAAAATCGTCATCGCAGCGACGGATGATGACGTGGTGAATGAGCGCATTGCATCAGATTGCCGTGCGCGTGGCATATTGGTGAATGTGGTGGATAACCCACCATTATGTGACTTCATTTTCCCCGCACTGGTTCGCCGTGGAGATGTGCAGGTGGCGATTTCCAGTTCAGGCGTTGCGCCTGTCTTTGCGCGATTATTAAAGCATGAGGTGGAAAAACTTTTGCCTGCGTCTTATGAGCGTTTAATCGAATTTATGCGCAGCAAAAAGCAGGCGTTGCGAGAGCATCTCACCAAATTGCAGCCGCGTCGCCTGTTCAGCGAAACCATCTTGCGGGGGGCAATTGCAAATGAAGTGCTGGAAGGCAACCGCGCAAAAGCAGATGCCATGTTTGATGCTGCGCTCAAAGGCACGCCAAACGCAAATCAGGCGGCGTTGTATCTGGTGGGGGCAGGGCCCGGCAACCCAGATTTGATTACGCTGAAAGCTATACGACTGCTATCACAGGCAGATGTTGTGCTGTATGACCGTCTGGTGTCGCCTGAATTGCTGACGATGTATGCCCGCAAGGATGCAGAGAAAATATCAGTCGGCAAAACGCGCTGTCATCATCACAAAAAACAGGCTGAAATTGATGAGATGATTGAGGCGCTGCTCAGCAAAGGCAAGATTGTTGTACGCTTGAAAGGCGGTGACCCAGGGGTATATGCGCACGGCGCAGAGGAAATTGCCATTGCAAAGAAAGTTGGCGTGCCATATCAGATTGTGCCAGCCGTCAGCGCAGCAAATGGCTGCGCGGCATACGCTGGCATTCCGCTGACGGAGCGCGGTGGAGCGCTGTCTGTGCGCTATCTGACGATTTACAAAGACCAGCTGCATGACGCGCATTTCTGGGAAGGCTTGTCTTATGCAACTAATGAGACTTTGGTGCTGTATATGAGTTCGCATCATTTCGGCTTAGTGTGCAAAAAGCTGATTGAAGCAGGCTATGACGCAGGCACAGAATTTTTGGCAATTGAACAGGGTACAACGCCCTATCACAAAGAATTGCCTGGCACATTGGGCGATTTTGATGCAGATTATGGAGATTATAGTTTTGCCTCCCCAACACTCATTATTGTAGGTGATGTGGTGAAATGGCGGCACGACCATCACTGGAAAGAAGCGCCAGAACAGGACGGTCAATATTTTGAGCCACTGCCACCGAAGGAGGCTGCATAATGCCCACAAAAGAACTAGCACAAATTATGCTGGATGCCTTTGCAGAACTTGGCTGGCAGGAACGGCTTGCCATGTTGAAAAGCTACCACAAACATAATATCGCTTTTTCGACCAGTTTTGGTCTGGAAGATCAGGCGATTACGCATGTTATTGCAAAATTAAAGCTGGATATTAGTTTGTTCACACTGGATACGGGGCGGTTATTTGAAGAAACGCATGATGTGTTTGCGCGCACTGCAGCGACCTATCCTGAATTGGAGATTCACACCTTTGCACCAAAAGCAAAAGACATTGCCGCGTTGATTGAACAGCAAGGCACTAACGGCTTTTATGAGTCTTATGAAAAACGCCTGAATTGCTGCCATATCCGCAAAGTGAAGCCGCTTAAACGTGCGTTGGAAAATGTGGATATCTGGGTGAGCGGACTGCGCAATGCGCAATCTGCGGCGCGTGGATTGATGGATGTGGCAGAATTTGATTCTGCACATCGCGTGGTGAAGCTTTATCCCTTGATTGATGTGAGCGATGAGGCGTTGGAGCGTTATATTAAAGATAATAATATCCCCTATAATAGTCTGCATGATAAAGGATTCCCTTCCATTGGTTGCGCCCCCTGCACACGCGCAGTACAAGAAGGCGAAGATGCCCGCGCCGGCAGATGGTGGTGGGAGAAAGAATCGTCTCAGGAATGTGGCTTGCATATGGTGAATGGCAAATTAGTGAGGGCAAAGGATGTTTAATGATATGACAAACTCCCCCCTTGAGGGGGAGTCCAAGAGCGGCACGCGATTGGGCGGGGGGACATTACCAGCGCATTATTCCCCCCACCAAAACGGCGATGCCTTTTTGACTCCCCCTCAAGGGGGGAGTTTTAATTTTCTTCATATTTTCGTCATTCTGAGTGCTGCGAAGAATCCAGAGGCTTTTGCACAAGCGGCAAGATGGATTCTTCGGCTTTGCCTCAGAATGACGGTAGCGGAATCAGCAATTCATCAAGGTCACGTTTATGCTAACTAACGAACAACTTTCGCAGATAAATGCACTGCTTTCCACATTGACCCGCGACCAGCAAATCTGGCTGGCGGGTTATGTGCAGGGCAAGGCTGGTGGGGAGGTGACTGCCGCTGCGCCACAAGCAGACAAAAAGCCCGTGGATATTTATTATGCAACTGAGACAGGCAATTCAAAAGCCTTGTCGCTGCAACTGATGAAAGCGGTGAAAGGCGCTGGTTTTAAAGTGAAAAGCACGGCGGTGAATCGTTTTGATGCGGCGAAGATCAATAAAGACCATATTGCTATTTTTTTATGCAGCACGCATGGTGAAGGTGAACCGCCTGAAAGTGCGATAAAATTCTTTGACAGCGCAAAAGCGGTGAAGGATGGCACGTTGAAAGATATGCCTTATGCCGTGCTTGGCTTGGGCGACAAAAGCTATGAAATTTTCTGCGGAGCAGCGACTGACTTAGACAGTGAAATGAAGCGTCTTGGCGGCTTGGCATTTCAGGAGATTGCATTATTTGATGTGGATTATGCGGAGCATACGCCAAAATGGATTGAAGAGACTGTGCGCAATCTGAATGCTTTGCAGGGGGACACCACCACGCAAGCCCCTGCGCCCGCTTTGCAGGAATATGCGCTGAAATCTGGTAAAGGCTATTCACGATTAGAGCCGATTACAGGCATAGTGAAAGATATTATCAACCTGAATGACCGCGGTTCAAATAAGGAAACCTATCATATTGAAATTGAGTATGATGCAGATGTGACGTACACATGCGGAGATTCTGCGGGGATTATTATTCCAAGTGAAGGCGAAGAAATTACGCCACGATTATATTCCATTGCGTCTGCTCCGTCCGTTCATGAAGGGGAGATTCATCTTACGGTGGCATTGGCGAGCTATAAAAAAGACAATGGCGAGATTGGATATGGCGTTGCATCGCGTTATTTGGCAGATTTGAAAGAGGGGGATGAGGTGACATTTTATATTTCTCAAAACCAGCTGTTCAATCTGCCGCTGGATAATCAGGATGCTATTATGATTGGACCTGGCACAGGCATTGCGCCATTTCGGTCTTTTGTGTGGGAACGTTCCGAGCGCGCAGCTGAGGGGCGCAACTGGGTATTGTTTGGTGACCAGCATGCCCATTGCGATTTCTTGTATCAGGCAGAATGGCAGGAGCATGTGGCAACAGATGTAGTACAGCGTATGGACTTGGCATTTTCGCGTGATCAGGAAAAGAAAGTGTATGTGCAACATAAACTGCGCGAACGTGCTGATACATTGCTGGAATGGCTGGACGGTGGTGCAGCGCTTTATGTCTGCGGTGCAAAAGACCCGATGAGCCGTGACGTGGAAGCAGAGATTTTAAGCATTATTCAGGATAAGAAAGGCTTGTCACTGGATGCGGCAAATGATTATCTGGGGGAACTGGAAGAGCAGGGGAGGTATGTGAAGGATGTTTATTAATATGGTTTCAATAAATCCTGTCATACTGAGCGAAAGCGAAGTATCCATGTTGCCGCTTGCGCCAAGCCGAGAGATGGATTCTTCGGCTGCGCCTCAGAATGACAAAATAGCAATAGTGAGAGAATAAAAATGACAAAACTCCATCACAATGAATCCATAAAAACAGGCTCTCGTGGGCTTCGAGGCAAGCTCAATGAAGAAATGGCAGATGCCATTACAGGCGCGATTTCGGCGGATGAGCAGCAAATCATCAAGTTTCATGGCGCGTATCAGCAGGATGACCGAGATCGGCGCGAAGAGCGCGAGCGCAAAAAGCTGGAATGGGCATATTCTTATATGATTCGCCTGCGCATTCCTGGTGGAGATATGACGGCAGATCAGTGGGTGAAATTGCAGGAAAGCTGTGAGCGCAATGGGTCGGGCATTATCAAAATTACCACCCGCCAAACCATTCAGTTTCACGGCATTGTGAAAGCTCGGATGAAACCAACCATGAAGGATTTTGATGCGCTGGGGCTGGACTCCATCGCCGCATGTGGAGATGTGAACCGCAATGTGATGAGCGGTGCAAACCCACGTTTGGCAAAATATCATGCAGAAGTTCACGCTTACGCTACGAAAATTTCTGAGCATTTATTGCCAAAGACAGGCGCATTTAAGGAAGTCTGGCTGGATGGTGAGAAGTTGCCGCAGGATGGACCTGCCGAGGAAGATCCGCTTTACAAAGAACATTATCTGCCGCGCAAATTTAAAATTGCGATTGCCATTCCACCGCATAACGAAAATGATGTGTTTGCCAATGATATTGGATTGATCGCCATTGGCGAGGGAGATGAGTTCCACGGATTTAATGTGGCGATCGGCGGTGGCTTGGGAGCAACGCATGGCAATGCCGCGACCTATCCTCGTCGCGGGGACATCATTGGTTTTGTGCCGAAGGACAAAGCATTGGATGCGTGCTGGCAGATTGTGGCAGCACAACGCGACCACGGCAACAGAGAAGACCGCAAACTGTCTCGCCTGAAATATACGGTGGATCGGATGGGTGTGGATGCCTTCAAAGCAGATGTGGAAGCGCGACTTGGTTTTGCTTTTGAAGAAGCGCGACCATATGAATTTACCTATCGTGGTGATCCATTTGGCTGGATTGAAGATTATAACGGTGAATGGGCATATGGTGTCTTCATTGAAAATGGGCGCGTGGTAGATGAACATGGCTACAATGTGAAGTCTGCCTTTCTTGAAGTGACGGAAAAAGGTTTAGCGGATGTGCGCTGCACGGGCAATCAGAACATGATGCTGGTGCATGTGGATGCTAAAAACAAAGCAGAAATTGACAGTATTTTGGCGAAGCACGGCATTAGCCACGACCAATATTCCAAATCCCGCAAGGAAGCAATTGCATGTGTGGCTTTGCCAACCTGCCCGTTGGCACTGGCGGAAGGGCAGCGTTATTTGCCTGAATTGATGACCAAGCTGGATGCCTTGCAAGAAAAACACGGGTTGGCAGACGATGCCATCACCACCCGCATGACAGGCTGCCCAAATGGCTGCGGAAGACCGTACCTTGCAGAAATTGGCTTTGTCGGCAAAGCCGCAGGGAAATATGTGCTGCGCCTCGGCGGGGATTATGAAGGTGAGCGCTTAAATCAGGTGTTTAAGGAAGAAGTGGATGAAGCGGAGATTTTGGATACGCTAGATGGGCTGTTTGGAGAATTTACTTACAAACGCGCGCCTGATGAGCGTTTTGGCGATTACATCTTTCGTACGCATTTTAGTAATAAAGAATTTGTAGGAGCTGAGCAGTGAGACACTATATCAAAACCGTTATACTGAGCGATAGCGAAGTATCCATGTTGCCATTTGCCTCCAGCGCAGAGATGGATTCTTCGGCCCTGCCTCAGAATGACAATAAAAGGAAAGTAGCATGACCTTACCTCATTATCTCAAAGAATTAGAAGATGAAGCCATCTTCATCATCCGTGAAGCAGTGGCAGTGGCGGAAAACCCTGTGTTGCTTTATTCCATCGGCAAGGATTCCAGCGTATTGTTGCATTTGCTGCTGAAAGCCTTTGCTCCTGCGAAGCCGCCTGTGCCATTGCTGCATGTGGACACGACGTGGAAATTTAAGGAGATGGTAGCCTTTCGAGATGCTATTGCGGAAAAGCATGGCTTGACGCTTTATGTGCATATTAATCAGGCAGGAGTGGATGCGGGCATTAACCCGTTTGATCATGGCAGCAAAAAACATACGCACATTATGAAAACAGATGGTTTGAAGCAGGCGCTGGACAAGCATAAGTTTGATTTCATCATGATTGGCGCGCGCCGCGATGAAGAAAAATCCCGCGCGAAAGAGCGTGTGTTTTCCACGCGCAACAAGTTTCATGCATGGGACCCCAAAAACCAGCAGCCAGAATTTGGCTGGCTGTTTAACACGCGGCTGGAACAGGGGCATAGTTCCCGCGTCTCCCCGCTTTCCAACTGGACGGAGCGCGACATTTGGGAATATATCCTACATGAGCAGATTGAGTTAGTGCCGCTTTATTTTGCAAAAGAACGCCCTATCGTGCAGCGTGATGGCATGATGGTGATGGTGGATGATGAGCGCTTACCATTGCAGGAAGGCGAAGTGCCGGAAATGCGCAAAATCCGCTTCCGCACGCTGGGTTGTTATCCGCTTACAGGAGCGATGGATTCTGATGCAGACACGCTTGAAGCAATTGTAGAAGAATTGCGCTTAAGCAAACATTCAGAGCGGCAAGGGCGGTTGATTGACAAAGATTCTGCATCTGCAATGGAGCAGAAGAAAAAGATGGGGTATTTTTAGGTTATAGGTTACAGGTTTTAGGTTATCGCAATTCCTAAAACCTGTAACCTGAAACCTAACAGCTAAAATTATGTCACTAGCAAACGGAAATTACAGTGTTTTTTGCATGTCAGACGTGCATATTGGAGCGAATAACTCCTTTATGACGCCGACAAAGCTGATCAAACATGACAGGCGCTTCAAAAGTGAAGCCGCTTTGCATCATGACGCACCAAAAAACGTGCCATCTTCTATTTCACCGCAGCAAAAAAGCGCGGTGATGCAGAGTGTGGAACATATTATTGATTCTGTGGATATGGTCGTCATTAATGGTGATTTTAAAGATAAGCATATTCAGTTCAACACCTCACTTTCCGCTAGGAAGCAGGAACTTCATGCATATGTTTCCAAGCGACTGGAGTTATGGCTGCAACAGCATCCTGACACACATTTTTTCTTTGTGATGGGCAATCATGATAGTTACCGCGAAAATGAATTTGCAGATAGTATGTATGCATTGCAGGAGCGTTACCCCAATTTCCGCGTTAGTGAATATGGGGTGGTGGTTGGCGATGCTTTGTTCACACATGGCGATCTGCAGCAATGCAATCTGGATATTCTAAGCCGGGATAAAAAAAGTGACTTTGCAGACAGGCTGGACACTGGCAAAACCGCGCAGGAAAAAACTGCCAATCAATATAAATTCCTGAAGCATTTTTTGAAACATTCGGAACATGCGAAGGATTTTGTGGTGCAGCGGGCAGGGGGCAAAACCTCAACGTTATTGCCTGAAGAATTAGACCAGCTAAATTGCTTTTTTGGACACACTCATGCACCAGCGCGATTGCAGCGCGACAATGCAAGCTGGGTGATGAATGTAGGGTCATTGCGACATGAACCAACATGGAAACAAAGCGGCGAGTGGTATAATCTCGATACGCCAGACAAGCTGCAACAACCCGTTTTGCATTTTCACGGCGGAAAACTGGCAGACATGGAACGCGCGTTTCCGAAAGGCTCAACATGGCAAAACCTAGCCACGCGCGTGCGTGAGCAGGATTATATTGCGTTTTAGGGGGAAGAAATGACTAAAAAAATAGATTACTCGATGTGGAAGCAAAAAATTGTAGACGCAAAAGCAAATAATGAAACAACAGCTACCATTCATTATTTTGGTTTTCTGCACGCACAGGAACTTAAAGAGCTTAACTTGGTGGATGTTTGCAGAAAACTAGATATTGGCGACAGCTATAAAGTCGAATTTAACAAAATGATTAATCTTTATGATATGATTCAAAGAGAGATAGCAGCATGACAAACGAAGAACTAAAAACCATAAAATTCCTCACCGCAGGTCACGTAGATGACGGCAAATCCACGCTGATTGGGCGGTTGCTTTATAACATTAATGTCGTGCCAGACGACCATATTGAAGCCGCGAAGGATGATAAGGGCAATATTGATTATTCCCTGTTCACAGACGGGCTGGAGGATGAGCGCCGTCAGGGGATTACGATTGATGTGGCGTATCGTTACTTCCGCCATGATGGCTGCCGATACCGCATTGCGGATACGCCAGGGCATCTGGAATATATGCGCAATATGGCAGTCGCTGCGGTGGATTCGGACGTGGCAGTGGTGCTGGTGGATGGGATTCACGGCGTGCGCCTGCAAACGGTGGATTACAGCAAAATTGCGCGTTTCTTCGGCGTGCGTCAGTTTGTTGTGGCGATCAATAAAATGGATGCGGTGGATTATGCGGAAGCACGCTATAACGAAATCCGTGATGCGTATATGGAAGCATTCAAGGATGATAAGACTCCGTGTGAGGTGGTGTTTGTGCCTGTGAGCGCGTTAGTGGGCGACAATGTGACGGAGAAAAGTGACAACACACCCTGGTACGATGGCAAGCCGTTATTGCATTATCTGCAAGAGGCGAAAAGCCATACCCACACGAACCACAGTTTGCGTTTGCCCATTCAAACAGTGGTGAAAGATGGTGATACGCGATGGTATCTCGGTACGTTACACGGCGATGCGCTGCATGTGGGTGACAAACTCACTGCGGTGGATAGTGGTCAACATGTGACGGTCAAAGGGATTACCGTGAGCGGGCAGGCGGTGGATATTGCACAGCGTCGGGATGCGGTGGCGGTCTCAATTACTGAAGATGTGGATATTTCACGCGGTTCGGTGCTTTCCAAAGTGGGTGACCCTGCATTGGCGACTGAGGGTTTTTATGCGGATATTGTCTGGCTGGATAAGAAATATAATAATGCAGAAACCTTCCAAGGCATCATGAAAATACACCATGCAGAAGAACAGGTGCAGATTACACTCGAGAAAAGCGAGCATGTACTTAAACCTGCATTTGTCAATGTGGCGCGGGCGATATGCGTGGACAAATATAAAGACAATCCGCATACGGGGTTATTTTTATTGATTGATGAATATACCGAGCGTGCTATTGGCGTGGGAACAGTGAATAATGTCGTGCCGATGGATTATGCGGGAAAACATGCAATTTAAGTGTGCGCTGACATGAAAATGTAACATGGGTGCGTTATTATTGTTGAATGAGTGATAATGTAATTGAAGCAACTGTAACGAGAATGTCTCCACAAGAAGTGGCAGCAGATAATCAGACTGTTGCTTTAGTGGCTGATCCTGGTCAGCCTGGAGTACATATACTAGAAGGCGCTAAGCTTGAAGGACTCAGATCACATTTCGGCACGGCCGCAGCGATTGGTGGCGGGATTGGTGCAATGGCGATTGCTAAAAATCGCTTGGATAATATGTCACCTGACGCAGGCATGGGTGAGCGTTTAATGGTTGGTGCAATGGGAGTTGGTGGTCTGGTTTCCACAGGTGTTGGCTTGAATGATGCGTTAGAAAAAAAGACGGGTCAGGGCATTGGAAAATGGACGCAGAAAATTCTTGAAGAAGGCAAAAATGCTGCCCAGAATTTAGGGCGATAAAAAAGCCGCCTACATACATCATGCAGACGGCTTCAATAAGTAAAAAAAACTTACGCAGCTTTCTTCACATGCTCATTCGTTTCACCTACTAATGTATCCAACGTTCCACAACGGGAAATATCACCCAGTGAAATAACACCCACCATGCGCTTGTCATTTTTATTGTTCAGCACAATCAAACGGCACACTTGCTGTTCACCCATATTTTGAGCCACATCTTCTACATTGTCGGTTTCAAAGCAGTAAAGCACACGATTTGAAATAATATCACCACATTCCACCTGCGCAGGGTTTTCACCTTCTGCTACGCAGCGAAGCACAATATCACGATCAGTGACTACACCATCAAGACGGTCATTATCTCCTACTGGAATAAATCCGCAATCCAGCGCTTTCATTTTCTGAGCAGCTTTCTGCACAGAATCAGATTTTGACAGATATTCAGGCTTATCGCTCATTAATTCTTTAACGTTCATTATAGTTCTCCTTAAACCAGTTCAGAATATAATTAGTGACATCCTTGTAATCAAAACACAATAAGTTTCTTTGCTGCGAAGATGAACAGATAACTTATAGAAAATTAACACTTCGTTTGTTGGTATAAAGAAAAAAGAAGGAGAATCTATGTTAGAGACGTTGCTTGCAACTTTCCCGTGGTTGGAAACTGAATATTATGATACTGCATTATGGGTGTGGCTGGCATTGCCTGTAGGATTTTTGGCTACGTGGACATTGAGCCGCATTGTTACTGGGTTTCTGTTTTCTGCGCTCTCTAACACTAAAGCCAGCAATTTAAAGCCAGTTGATATACTTTGCCATATGTCTGGCCCGATTTCGCTTTTGCTTGCAGCGATGATGCTGAATGCACTTAACAGCCTGCTGCCCGTCAATGCAAATGCGCAGCCTGCCGTTCAGGCATTTGATACGTTTATTTATGCACTGGCAGTGGCGTGGACATTGTTTATCATAACTAATGAAGCCTATAGCGCAGTGGTGGAAAAACTGCAGCGCAACCATCAGGAAACTGCTTTGGGCATCATGCCGCTTATGCGCAAAATGACCAAAGCGGCGATTGTGGCGTTGACCATATTGTTCCTGTTGCAGAATTGGGGCTTTGATGTGGCAGCAATCATTGCAGCATTGGGAATTGGAGGTGTTGCCATTGCTCTTGCTTCTCAAAAAAGTGTGGAGAATCTGTTTGGTGGCGTGATGATTGCGCTGGATCAACCTATTCGCGTAGGTGAATTTGGGCGTTTTGGAGATTTTATTGGTACAGTGGAAGATATTGGGTTGCGCTCCACACGCATCCGCACATTAGACAGAACCATAAAATCCATTCCAAATTCGGAATTTTCATCTATGCAAATTGAAACATTTGCGACGCGAGACAAAATCCTGTTTTTGCATACGCTCGGTTTGCGATATGAAACCACAAGTGACCAGATTCGCTACATCATTTCAGAAATCAAGAAAATGCTCACCGCGCATCCAAAAGTGTTGGATGACCCCGCACGCCCACGCTTTGTAAGTTATGGTGATTATTCGCTGAACATTGAGATATTTGCTTATATTGAAACAATGGATTGGAACGAGTTTTTGGAAATTCAGGAAGATATATTGCTTCATTTAAAAGATATTGTTGAAGAAGCAGGGTCTGACTTTGCGTTCCCATCTCAGACAATCTATTTTGAGCGCGGCGAAGGCATGGATTCTGATAAACAGGATGACATTAATAAAAAAGTGTCCAGCGCACGTGACAAGGGTGTGTTGCAATGGCCTGATTTATCTGATGATGAAAGGAAACGCGTAGCTAATACGCTCAGCTTTCCGCCAAAAGGATCTGCTATTGCATCTTAAAACTTAGGGATTCGCACATTCAGACAATGCGCCAGCCTGTCTATTTCACCATAGTAGGCAGCGCGGCGCACGAAGCGGGGCATAATGCCGCTCCATTTAAATTCGCCGTCAATTGTGCCATCTGCTTTTTCGCCTTTTGCATTAAAGGTGAATAAATCCTGCATGGTGATTGTGTCACCTTCCATTCCTATAATCTCTGAGAGATAGGTGATGCGACGACGGCCATCTCGCATACGGCTGATCTGCACGATGATATTGATTGCAGAAGAAATCTGTGAGCGGATGGAACGTGTTGGCAGCCCAAGATTTGCCATACCGATCATATTTTCCAGACGTGACAGGCAGTCACGCGGGTGGTTGGCGTGAATGGTGGTAAGTGACCCTTCATGACCCGTATTCATCGCCTGCATCATGTCAAACGCTTCAGACCCACGACACTCCCCCACAATAATGCGGTCTGGGCGCATCCGCAGGGCGTTCTTCACCAAGTCTCGCATGGAAACCTCTTCTTCGCGGCGATTATTGTTAAACGTCACAGGTTTGGTCTCCAGACGCACAATATGCGGCTGCTGCAATTTCAATTCTGCGGCATCCTCAATCGTCACCACGCGTTCTTCATCTTCAATGAAGTTTGATACTGCATTAAGCAGCGTCGTTTTACCAGACCCTGTACCGCCTGAAATAATGACATTCATACGGCATTTTCCGATGATTTTCAGCAGTTCTGCCAATGCCTGAGAAATATTTTCCTGCTCTGCCATCATATCAAGCGTAATCACTCGCTTGGAGAATTTACGAATGGAGATTGATGTGCCATCCACTGCCAAAGGAGGGGCAATAATATTTACGCGCGAACCGTCCAGCAAGCGGGCATCCACCAATGGACGCGTAGGATTTAACTTTCGACCTACTGCTTTTACGATTTTTTCTGCCAGTTCAATTACTTCTGAGTCACGCGGGAACACAATATCGGTGCGTTCCAGTTTTCCGTAACGTTCAATATAAACTGATTCTGTGCCGTTGATGAGAATATCGTTAATATCATCATCTTCCAGCAACGGCTGTATCAGCCCCATATTGGAGAGTTCCTGAACAAATTGCTCTGTCAGCGCTGCCTGTCCGCCAGTGGGTACAATAGGAATTTTGGGATGTGACTCCAGCAAGGCAGGGTCAAATTCGCGCATATGAGCATCGCGTGCATCATGCAATGCATTAAACCGAAAATCCTGCTCATGACGCAGATTATTCAGTTCTTCTTCAAGTCTTGCAATATGCTGCATTAACATTGCTGATGCTTCATCGCTCATAAAAATCGCTCCTGTCAGAGTGCCATATTCAGCACTTTTTTCTCTCTTAAAAGTTTGTTTAATTCTGTATGGCGCGGGAACATGCCTGCCCATTTGAAATTGGATTTCACTGTGCCGTCCATGCCGCGTTCTTCCTGATAGGTGAAAATATCCTGCATTGTAATAACATCACCTTCAATGCCGACCACTTCAGAAATATTTTTTACATAACGCTTGCCCATTGCATTGCGTTCCACCTGCACAATAAAATTAATGGCGGAGGCAATTTGCTTGCGAACTGCAGTAGTTGGCATGTTCATAGCAGCCATACCAATCATATTTTCAATACGCGCAATGCCATCTCGCGGCGTGTTGGCGTGAATGGTGGTAAGTGACCCTTCATGCCCCGTGTTCATAGCCTGAATCATGTCAAATGCCTCAGCGCCGCGAACCTCGCCCACAATAATGCGGTTAGGGCGCATACGCAGTGCATTTTTCAGCAAATCACGAATGGTTATCTGTTTGGCAGCCCCTTCATGCGTAACAGATTCCAGTCGCACTACATGTTTAATGGGAAGCTGCAATTCTGCAGAATCTTCAATTGTGACCACGCGATCTTCTTCTGAGATATTTTTGCAAATGGCGTTCAGCAAAGTGGTTTTTCCTGCGCCTGTGCCACCAGATACTACGATATTGCATCTTGCTTCTGCGCAACATTCCAGAAATTTTTGCATCTGTTCATTAATGCAGCCTGCTTTTGACATTTGCTGAAGATTCAAAGAACCATCGCCAAATTTACGAATGGAAATGCTGATGCCGTCAATGGAGGCGGGAGGCGTTACAATATTTACACGTGAACCATCTGGCAAACGCGCATCCACTAAAGGGTGTTTGGCATCTACTTTGCGTCCACAGAATTGCGCAATATCCACTGCAAGCTGCAGCAATTCTTCTTCACTTTCGAAGCGACAATCCGTAAGTTGTAATACACCCGCACGTTCCACATAAATGCTTTCCGTCCCGTTGATAAGAATATCGTTCACGGAGCTATCATCCATCAGTTCTTTGATGGCGCGATAGTCAATCTCTTTTGGGGGAATGACATGCAGCTGGTTTCTGCCATCTGCTTCATCCATATCGACACAACGTTCCTGAAGCCGTGCTGAAAGCTGCTCAAACATAGATAATGTATGATATATATGGTCCGTCACATCGTGTAATTCATTTTCGAGGTGAGTAATATCTTTAGCCGTGTCTGTCATGGTTGCTCCGTAGTCGTTATGTTAGAAACAAACTATTAAAAGAGTTTTAAGAAAAAGCACGTCTTTTCTTTGGACAATGAAATATAATCAGTATTTTTATTTTAGCTGCCGTTCTTTTTGGCGCGTCTGCGCTGAATGGAAGAGGGGATGTTCATTAATTTGCGATATTTTACGACGGTGCGACGTGCCACATCAATCCCCTGCGCATTGAGTTGCTCTGCAATCGCATCATCGGAAAGGATTGCGTCTGGCTTTTCTGCGTCTGTAATTTCTTTGATGAGATGCATCACGGAACGGCTGGAATAGGCTTCGCCACCATTAGCATTGTTCAGTGTGGAGCTAAAGAAATATTTCAGCTCAAAAATGCCGCGTGGCGTGTTCATATATTTGCTGGTAGTGATGCGGCTGACGGTGCTTTCATGGCAATCTGCCTTTGCTGCAATGTCTTTCAGCGTCATGGGTTTGAGATATTGAATCCCAAAATCAAAGAAATCCTGCTGCTCCTGCACAATTTCACTGGCAACGTTTAATAAGGTCGTATTGCGCTGGTGTAGGGACTTTACCAGCCAGCTTGCATTAGCAAGGTGTTCATTGATGATTTTGCCATCTTCCTTGTCCCGCACACGCTCCTTTAAAGAATTGGAATAGGTCTGGTCTATCAGCACTTTTGGCAAAATGTCGTGATTCAGTTCCACAATCCATTCGCCGTCACGTTTACGAACGATCACTTCAGGAATCAGCGTTTGCGCGATGGTATTGTCGTAAATGCTGCCTGGTTTAGGGTTGCAGCTTTTGATCAGCGTCATTTTCTCAGCAATTTGCTTTTCATCAAGACCAGAAATTTTTTTCAATTTTGTTAGACTGCCAGAAGCAATTAACTCCAGATTGTCTAATATACATTGTGTTGCACTGTCCAATTCATCATTTTCTTCCAGCTGCAAGGCAATGCATTCACGCAGATTGCGCGCGCCAACGCCTGTTGGTTCACATTGCTGGATATTGCTGATAACATTTCGAAGCGTGGCTTCGGTCACACCCAGCATATCAGCCCGCTGCATAATATCTTCTGGAAGATAGCCATTCGCATCTACCATATCCACCACAGCCTGCGTGATTTTCATTTCTATGTCAGAGAAAATCTGTAATTGCAGCTGTTCCAATATGTCCTGATGTAACGTTTTTGTTTCAGTGACACGGTTAATGGCATCATCTGACTGACCTGCATATTTCCCGTCTATCACACCATCATAACGCATTGAATCTTCTGCGCCTTCCACTGGCATATCTAGCGTTTCAGTCAGTGTTTCTGCCGTGCTGCCAGAGTCTGTTGCCAATGCTTCTGTGGAGTCTTTCACATCCACCTGTTCAGATGATGATCCATCATCTCTTTTTAGGAGCGGGTTTTTCTCAAGCTCCGCATCTATGAAATGATTAAGCTCCTGCGTGGAAAATTGCAGCAACGCAATGGAGCTGCGCAGTTGTTGCGTCATCACTAATGATTGACCCTGTTGTAACTGCAATGATTGACTGCTCATGCGACACTACGCTGTTTCATGCTGCTTATTATCCCGCTCGACTATTAAGAAGACACTAATTTATGCCAAATTACAAATTAAAAAGATTCGGTTTTATGTGTTACACATATGATTTTTATGTGAATTTTTTTTGAGGCTGCCACGCAAAATCATATCAGAAATTCTTTTTCAACCATTGCCATGTGCGCTCAATGAAAGCAGGGCGGTTGCGGGATTGCCCACAGCTGGTAAGCAGCCCATCTTCAAATGGACGGTTCGTTGCGTAATATAACATTCCAACAGAGGAAGAAAACGGCGTGCCGCTGACGGATTCTGCCAGACCAGGAAAGAATTTTGGCTTGCCGATACGCACCTTTGCGCCAAACATTTCTGCCACCATTTCGCGCACGCCCATCAACTGCGCTCCGCCGCCCGTAATAATGACAGGTGCGCCGACGAATTGCTGCATATGGCTGCCATCGATCTTTTCAAGCAATAGTTCACACAGTTCTTCCATGCGCGGATGAATGATATTAACCAGATCAGCACGTGAAATATACGCATCATCTCCCGTGTCATCTTCTTCACCAATACGTGGAACATGAATATTATGCTGCGCATCCTGCGCGGAAGCATATACACCGCCATGCAGGGTTTTGATGCGTTCTGCCTGTGCAATGCTGGTGGACAGGAAATGCGCCAGATCTTTTGTCACATGATGACCACCAATTGGCACGCAGGTGCTATATACGTTTGCCCCATTGGCAAACAGTGCCAGATTAGTTTCAGTTGCACCAATATCAATCACCACAACGCCCAGATCACGTTCATCATTTTCAGCGCAGCCATAGCCAGACATATAAGGCGCTGCCACAAATTCAGCAATATCCAGATGGCAGCGTGAAAGCGTGTTTGAAAGATTGAGTAATACAGAGTTATTCACTGAAATAACATGGACATCTGCTTTCAACGTCATGCCATACATATTGCGTGGGTCGCGGATGTTTTTCGCCCCATCCAGTTGGTATTGCGTCACGAAACAATGAATAATTTCTCTGTCATCCCGTGAAACGCTTCGGCAGCCTTCTTTCAGAATATCTGAAATGTCCTTGTCCGTCACTTCGTTGCCTGAAATGTTCAGTTCGACATGCATGGCATGTGAATGAAGCTGTGGAAGGGAGAGATTCACCATGACATTATCCAGCGTCACCCCCGCCATCTGCTCAGCAAGGTTGACGGCGCCAATGATGGATGTTTCGGCAGCGCGTGAGTCTGTAATCAATCCTCCGCGCACTCCCTGCGCATGGGTGTGTCCTATGCCAATAATCCGCAATTCTTCATGTTCATCAGGTTCGGCGATGAAGCAGGCAATTTTGCTGCTGCCAATATCCAGCACGGCAACCGTGTCACGTCTTCCTTTAACGGATTGATATCCTAGTGAAGCGGTCATGCGCAACCTTCCTTGTTTTGACTAAACATCTGAATTACCTTCCGTGGATTCTTTAGTGACATCTTCAGGCAATGTTATAAATACCTTATCTTTGATGCGCAAATCAATAGCGCGGAGTGACTGCTCCAGAATATTATGTTTTTCATGCATCTCCAGCAGCTTTTCCCATGCGTCAATAGGGTTTTTCTCTGGCAGAAGGATTTTAGTGCCGTTGGACAAATGAATGTCCCATCTGCGATTACTAACATACACTGCTGCTGTAACCTGTTCCACCAGAGATTTGTCTTTGGTGAGAAATGACGCGAGTTCATCCATATGATAAGGCGCTTTTTCACCAACCATAGTGATAAGATGGGGGAAGTCTGCTGCATTTAGCTGCTGAAGCGTTATCCCTTCATCATCAATCACGCGGATGTTGCCGTGGTGCTGCCATAACACAAACGGTTCACGTTCTTCCAGAGTAACGATAATTTTTCCACCCAGATCACGCGTGACCGTAGCATTTTTGACTGTGTTGAGTGTCAGCAACCTGTCACGGATATTATCCAGCGACACTAAGAATAAGGGGTCTCCCACATCCAGTCCGACGGCGTTTATAATATCTTCTGGTTCAGTCAGCTCTCTGCCTTCCAGCAAAAGCTCATTAAAGGTAAACCCTGCAGAATGTGTGTATTCCAGCCATTTATTATAGGCAAAGTCTGAAATCTGGCGATCCAGACGATAGATACTGCCTACATATATTATAATAAACAACAATGCTATAGCGCTTAAACCAGCATTACGCTTGATTTTCTGCAAGCGGATTTTGCGCTCGCGTTCCATTTGCGCCTGTTGTTTTTTGGAGGGCGCGCGCGTAGGCTTTTTTGCCTTGGATGCAGGCTTTTTCTGCTGAGTTTTCCTTGTGGGTGTGGTTGCTGTTTTCTTTGCCATAAGGTGAATATTACGCTGCGCTGTAATCTGTTGTGGCAGAGGCAATCAGTTTGTCCACCAAAGCTGCAAAGTCCAGTCCGCTATGTGCTGCAATTTCAGGCGCTAAAGAAAGCTCCGTCATGCCAGGCTGCGTGTTGATCTCCAGCAGGTAGAACATATTTTCACCAATAGTAACATTGTCATAACGGAAGTCTGACCGCGTTAAACCGCGGCAACCAAGTGCTTTATGCGCTTTTTCTGCCAGACGAAGCACGCGGTCATAATCCACTTCTTCCAAAGGAGCAGGCATAATATGTTCTGCCTTACCTGCTGTATATTTTGCTTCATAATCATAAAAATCATTCAGCGGTTTTATTTCGATTGCGCCAAGCGCTTTGCCGTCCAGCACCGCTACCTGAATTTCCTGCCCAGGAATATAGCGTTCCACCAGCATTAATTCATTTTGCGGCATCGCGTCCAGCTTGCTCATATCCTCCGTTTTGCGGATGATAGAAACATTCACGCTTGACCCGTCATCAATTGGTTTGATGACGAACGGGTACGGCACAGGCTTCATCTTTTTAACGTCCGTCACAGTGTATGTGCCACCTTCAGGGCATTTAATGCCTGCCGCTTTGAAGATGTCCTTCGCGCGGACTTTATGCATCGCTACGGAAGATGCTAACACACCACTATGGGTGTATGGAATGCCCAGCAGTTCGAGCAGCCCCTGAATAGTGCCATCTTCCCCATATTGACCATGCAACGCATTAAACACCACATCAGGCTTTAATTCCGTTAGCACTTTTCCAATTTCAGGCGTAACATCTATCACTGTTACCTTATGCCCCAGAGACTTCAGAGCTTTTTCAACCGCTGCGCCAGAATTGAGCGATACTTCCCGCTCACTTGACCAACCACCTTTTAGCAATGCAACATGCGTCATGCTGTTTATTCCTTCTCACCTATGATTTTAATTTCCCACTCAAGCTGCACACCTGAATGCTGTAATACTTTGTTACGCACTTCTTCACCCAGCAGTTCCAGATCTTCTGCGGTTGCATCTCCGTGGTTAATCATGAAATTGCAATGAAGTTCAGAAATTTGTGCGTCTCCGCGCGAAAGCCCGCGGCAGCCTGCGCCATCAACCAGTTCCCATGCTTTGTGCCCTTCAGGGTTTTTGAAGGTTGATCCGCCTGTTTTGCTGCGCACGGGCTGTGTGTTTTCGCGCCTTTCAGAAATGCCATTCATGCGAGAAATGCAATCTTCAGCATTATCTTTTGTCGTATTGAACGTCACGCTGGTAACAATCCAGTCTTTGGGAATGTCACTATGACGATATGTAAACCCTGCTTCTTTATTACTAATCTGATGCAGCGTTCCCTGCCTGTCTATTGCGGTAATGTGTTCCACCACTTCTGACATATCTGATCCATATGCACCAGCGTTCATGCGTGCTGCCCCGCCAATGGTTCCAGGGATGCCGACCAGAAATTCCAGCCCTGAAAGCCCATGTTCAGAAGCGTAGCGCGCCACGTTTACATCCAGCGCCCCCGCACCAGCAGTCACTTTTGTTCCCTGATGTGTGATAGTTGCCATATCACGCCCCAGACGAACCACCACGCCGCGAATGCCGCCATCTCTTATCAGAATGTTTGACCCGACCCCAAGCGGCATCACAGGAACATCATCACTCAATTCAGCTAGAAAATGAGCCAGATCATCTTCATTCTTTGGAGTGAATAATATATCCGCATTGCCGCCCACGCCAAACCAGCAGCGCTTTGCAAGCGATACATTCTCACGAATGCGCCCTTGTATTTCGGGAATAGTAAATTGATGATTCATGACCATACTTATTTCATTGCTGATGCTGCTTTGCAATAGATGATTTAACTCAAATCTAATTCAAATGCTGTTTACGCATTATTTACATTGTGCATGATACAACAAGATACAGTTAAAATATAAACGGAAAACATTTTTTATTATGAGCCTTTCAAGCAAAATATCTTTAGTCATATTCATCATTACGCTGATTGCTACCGTTCTTACGGGAAGCATGGGCGCAGACGGTTTTCCTGCATCTGTTGCGGTGTTCGGCATGGGGATTGCTGCGATTGTTGCTGTGTTAATGATGTTAAACTCTGCTCAGTCCCAGCTTGAGCATTTAACTGAAGTGATTAATGAGATTGCCAAAGGCGAAGATAAGGATGTTCCATATAAAGATGACACAACCCGCATTGGAGATGCGGCACGCGCGGTGAACAAACTTATCGTGAATATTAAAGAAAAAGAAGGATTTGAGAGCATCAGAAGCAAGGATAAAATTGAACTTGCTGACAATTTTGAAAAAGACATCAAAGGATTTGTGTCTATGGTGGCAGCTGCGGCAACGGAATTGTCGCAAACTGCGGAAGGGGTTGCTGTCTCTATCAGCCGTTCTTCTTCCACATCAAGCAATGCTTCACAGGCAACGTTGCAAACCAGCGCAAATGTACAGTCTGTCGCATCTGCTGCAAAGCAGCTTTCCTCATCTGTGCGTGAAATTTCATCACAAATGCAGCGTTCCAATCAGATGGTGGTGGATTCTGTGCGCCGTGCAGAAGCAGCAGACGCTCATGCAGCATCTCTTGCTAATGCAACGCAAAAGGTGAAAGAAGTGATTGAACTTATTTCGGATATTGCGGGGCAGATTAATCTGCTTGCGCTGAATGCGACTATTGAATCTGCAAGGGCAGGGGAAGCGGGCAAAGGCTTTGCCGTGGTGGCAAGTGAAGTGAAAAATCTCGCCAGTCAGACTGACAAATCCATTGAAGAAATCACCAAAGTGATTGATGAAATGAACAATGCATCTGAAAATATTGTTTCCTCTCTGGGAGATATTAAAGAATCTATCAACAGCATTTCAGATTCTTCCAGCTCTATTGCGTCTGCTGTGGAAGAACAATCTGCCACTACAAATGAAATTGCCCAGAACATGATGACTGCGGCGCAGGGAACGGATGTTATTTCCAAATCTATGAAGGAAGTAACCGCTGCCTCTGCAGAAGCAGACAATTCTGCCTCTCAAATTCTGGAAGCCTCTCAGGAGCTATCAAAACAGGCAGAGCAACTTAATGATCAGGTAGACACATTCCTAAGAAACCTGCGCAAATCATAAGGTTATTATGACACTTTAAAATGTTCAAAAATTGTCCAGCTGCCAATTAATATAAATCCTATACCAGCACATAATTTAAGCGGAATTATATCCAGATATTTTGATGCAAGCGTTCCCAGCAACACGGCAATCCCAGTTGATAATGTCAGCGCAAGAGACGCTATTATAAAAACCAGCCACGGATTATGTTGTTTTTCGCTTGCAAAAAGCACTGTCGCAAGCTGAGTTTTGTCGCCAAGCTCCGCTAAAAATACTGTTACGAATATAAGCAGAAAAGAAGTATATTGCATGATGCCCTCTGTGTTTTTGGAATATACAAAGAGTTATATTATGCAAAAAAGCGCTTGTCTTTAACCCATTTGTGATGCGATAGAGAAACGACAATATGAGAAGCCTTCGTTCCACGCAGTCTTGTAAAGCTCATTATTTCCAAATTCGGGGCGTTTCTTGAAGCCATAAAGAATTTTATACAGGAACGTACCATGCGCTGAAAGACCAGTGTCACAGCCATCCTGCCAGCCAAGCTGATATTCGCGTGGACCTGATGGTTTGACGTAAAAAATGCTTGATGGGCGGCAGGACGCAAGCATCACCACAGCTAAACCCAGAAATATAGATCGTTTAATCGCATTTTTCATATTGCAATTATAACAAAAATTGCATCATTCGCCTATAGTCAAAAAAATGACAAATTTATGACAGGATTATACTTTTTTCAATTTGCGATATAGGGTGGTGCGTCCAATGCCCAAATCTCTGGCAGCGGAGCTTTTGCAGCCACGTTTAAAGTGGCAGGCGCGAGTGTAGATTTCTTCTTCAAGATCATGAAATTCTCGCAGATTGCCATCCGCATCCAGAAGATTGATTTTCATATTTTCTTTGCTGATCTGGCTTTCAATCAACTCATTGCTGGTTTCAGGGCTGTAGATTTCATTATATGCAGTTCGCACGTGACGAGAATAGATGATTTCTACTTCATCATCCTGAGACAGTTTAAAGCATAATAGTTGCAGGTCTTTTATATTATTGCGCCATTCCAGCATAGTAAGCGCTTCAATAGCACCATCTGTCAGCTTATGTTTGCGTGAGAATTGTCTCAGAAAATATCGCGCCAGCAATCCCACATCCTGTTTCTTTTCTTTTAAGGAGGGTAGTCTTATATATGCAAGCGGGGTTTCCAGAAAAATAGATTGCAGATGCCGCAGATATATTCGCGTTTCATGGTCATAATGTGCAATATTGGTGCTCATGAAAACCAGCAATGCAGGTTTTAACTGGTTTTTTTCAAGCCTTTCCACCATCAGTTGATGAAATTTTTCAATTTCATTCTTGGTAGCATTATCCGTCAGGCTGACATAAAGCACGATGGGATCTGTAGATGTGAGTGTGTCTAACACATTAAGAGTGATGAAATCAGGTGATGTCAGCACCACATACCGATTCGACAATAACGGTGCGAGACGATCCTGCTGCGCGCATATAGTATGAGCCAGAAGGGTTTTCCCTGTGCCAGCTTCCCCTTCGATCCACACACAATCCCATTTTTTCTGAATGGCAAGCTGCGCTTGTTCAATGGCCTGCTTCGTTGCTTTATCCTGCGTCATTAAAGAGGAAAAGGAGAATTTAATTGCATCATCCATAATTCAACACCTAACTTGTTGCGTACTACAACTACAATACGTGTTCATAACACGCCGTTCAATCAAAAATAGCAATACATGACGCATAGTTCAGCAATATTTATAAAGCACTGTAGCATTATTGTCCAAATAAAATGATTGCGTCTGATTTATATTAGCCGTAATAACTATGATAGATAATAGAGAATGTATTTATGAAGACACTATTTTTAATTGTTCTGACAGTTTTGAGTCTATCTTTTTCAACTGCTTCACAGGCAGAAGCAATATTTGCAGAAAATATTGCAGTAGAAGGTAATTATCGACTGGAAGCCTCCACCATTCTTGAATATGCCAATCTGCGTGAAGGTCAGGAATATCGCTATAGTGATTTAAATAACGCAGTTAAAAATCTTTATCGCACAGGCTATTTTTCAGATGTGTCTTTGACCCCAACTCCAAACGGATTAATTCTGAATGTGCAGGAAAACCCGATGGTGAATCGCGTCGTGTTTGAAGGCAACGACAAGCTGGAAGCCAAAGAGCTGGAAGCAGAATTACAGCTGCAGCCACGCAGCGTCTATTCTGTATCAAAAATACAGGCTGATACAGCCCGCCTCGCATCATTATATCGTCGTTCAGGACGTTATTCTGCCAAAGTCACGCCGAAGCTGGAAGCGCTGGATCAGAACCGTGTGGATATTATCTATGAGATTGAAGAAGGGGCAAAGACAACCATTAAAAAGATTGGTTTTGTTGGCAATGAATATTTTTCCGAACGCGATCTGCAGAAAATTATTACGACCAGTGAAGGCTGCTGGTATTGCATCCTGACAGATAGTGACACTTATGACCCTGACCGAGTAGCATATGATAAGGAATTGCTGCGCCGTTTCTACACAAAACAGGGTTTTGCAGACTTTGAAATTAAAGCAGTGGATTCTGAACTCAGCCCGCAGAAAGATGCATTTTTCATTACCTTTGTGATTGAAGAAGGACCACGCTACACGCTTGGCGATATTGCGTTTGACAGCAATTTGCCTGGAACGGATGCTGAAAACCTGAAAAAAATTGTCGATACAGAATCTGGCGACCTCTATAATTCTACCGCAGTTGAAGAATCCATTGATAATGTGATTGATACATTAGGGGATAGTGGTTTTGCATTTGTGGATGTTGACCCCAAACTTCAGCGCAATCCAAAAGACAAAACGATTGATCTGACATATACCATTTCCGAAGGACCGCGCGTTTATATTGAGCGAATTAATATTGAAGGCAATCTGCGCACATTGGATAATGTTATCCGTCGTGAGTTTCGAGTGGTGGAAGGTGACCCCTACAGCACTTCAAAACTGCAACGTTCAGAACAACGTCTGCGCAATCTTGGCTTTTTTGAAGATGTGAAGATTGCTACTGCACGCGGTTCTGCACCAGACAAAATTATTATCAATGTTGACGTGGAAGAAAAATCCACAGGAGAAGTTACCTTCGGTGCTGGTTTCTCCACCGTGGATGGACCTTTGGCAGATTTTGGTATTCGTGAACGAAATCTGCTCGGTAAAGGACAGGATCTGCGTCTGCGCGGCACGCTTGCGGCTGACCGTTCGCAAATTGACGTTGGCTTCACCGAGCCATATTTTCTAGGACGTGACGTTTCTGCAGGCTTTGATGTGTTCCACACCACACAGGATTTGCGTCAGGAATCCTCCTTTGACCGTGAAACAACAGGTGGACGCCTGCGCTTTGGCTATGCTTTAACCGAAAATCTGCGTCAGGATGTGTATTATTCATATCAGCAAACAGAAGTAGCAGATGTGGACAGCAACGCTTCCCGCTTCATTCGTGATCAGGAAGGTGAAAATATTACCTCACTAGTAGGGCAATCTTTAACTTATGATAAGCTGGATAACCGCCTGACCCCCACTGAAGGTTATTATGCACGTTTGAACCTTGATGTTGCAGGGCTTGGGGGAGATTCTGAGTTTCTTCGCCCTGAAGTGCGCACTGCAGCATATCACAGCTTTGCGCCACAATGGACGTTGATGCTTCGTGCAACGGGGGGATATGTCCACGCTCTGAATGACAAAATCCAGATTCAGGATCGTTTCTTCCTTGGCGGTCGTGACATGCGCGGATTTGACAATGCGGGTATTGGTCCACGTGACACCACCACAGGGGATGCACTCGGCGGAAATATTTACTATACAGGCACTACAGAACTGATGTTCCCGCTCGGCCTGCCTGATGATCTTGGGTTCAGAGGCGCAGTGTTTGTTGATGCTGGTTCGTTGATGGATGTGGATGAAAACGGTCCTGAAGTTTCTGATGAAGGTTCCGTTCGTGCGGCAGCAGGGGTAGGACTTGCGTGGGGTTCACCATTTGGCCCTGTGCGACTGGACTTTGCCCAAGCCTTCCTGAAAGAAGATCAGGATGTGGAAGAAACATTCCGCTTCACCTTTGGAACACGGTTCTAAACATGTTGAAATATCTGTTCATATTCTGTTTTTTTCTGACCGTCACAGCGCACGCCGAACCAGACAAGAACGAAATGTATCAACCAATTATCAACAATGCAAAAATGTTGGTGTGGTCTGGCAAGGTGAAAGCCAATGAAAATGAATTTATTACCGAACCACCTGAAGGATTAGGCAAGGACATAGCCTATATTCCAGATTCAGGCGCTCGCCGCGTATTGCGCTATGGCATGGTAAGTGGCATGGCGGCTGCCTGCAAGATTAACTGGCAACCACATTATGCATCTTTAATGGCATATCAGCGCAACAAAATGAAACGCAACCCATATCAGATGGCATATATTGATGTGCTGCATGGGGCGGGAATGTCCATTACGGAAGATGAGCCATGTGGCAAAGTGGCTGAAAAAAAAGTGATTGCGCAGAACCTGAAACAAAATATTCAGCAATTCAGAAAGTAGTTATTTAGTACAGGCGTTTCTGGCATAATCAATAGCATGGCTTACGCCTGCTATCGCCAATGAATGTGTTGCCCATCCCTTAATGCCCGAATCTGCTTCAATATGTTCACAAAGAATGCGGCAATCTGCCTGTGCAAGCTGTTTGAAGCTATAAACACCAATACTTTCCAGACGTTTTAACGTTGTAGGGCCAATATAACGCAGTTTCAGCAATGCGCTACGTTCTTCTGCAGAAAATTCTGGCATTTTTTAGCCATTCAGCAGCTTATATTTCTGATGCGCAAATTCTTCTTCAGTTAAATGCCCTGCTTCTTTCAACTGAGCTAAGCGCTCAATCTGCCCTGCCACATCCACAGGCTGCGCAGTAGCTGCCTGCGCCTGATGGGATTGCGTGACTTCCTGAAACATCAATTTGCGGAAATCATCAATGGCAGCACGTACTTCTTTAATGAATGGATCAATGGATTTTGCCCATACCATAGTCATATTAATGGCGGATGCACCATCCCAGATGCGCAAAGAACCAAACATAATGACATAATCCCCGTCAATAGACTGAACCCTGTCTAAAGACATCTGCCACTGTTTCAACCCAAAAAAGAATCCTTTATCCAAAAACAATATTCGGCGATTAGTGCAGACTGCCAGTACGGTGCGTTTGTCAAAATAGCCAGAGGTCAGCGCGCGGATATATTCGCCTTCCATCATAATTTCGGGTAGATAATTAATCTCCTTTTTAGTGTAAAACACATATTTCTCAGGCAATGAATCAATCTGGTGTTTGACTTCTTCCAATGTAGGCATGGGGCATCCTTATTTTTTTTAAATTGTAATATTACATAAATATTATAACAAATAATGAAGCTATTATCTAAGTAAAATTTCTCCCTTCCTGCATGTTGTGATGCAACGCACTATAACGCCATAAAACAACATGAAGGACTGATTATGGCACACACCCCGAATATGGGCGCGACATTGCTGGAAGCAGCGCAGGCACAAAAGGAAGTAACCGTGAATGAGGCACTGATGCGCATGGATGCATTGCTGAACACGGGCGCGATCAGCAAAAATGCTGCTACTCCTCCTGCATCACCCACAGCGGGTAATATGTATATTGTGGCAGATAACGCCACAGAGGAATGGGAAGGAAAAGAACAGCATATTGCCTATTTTGATCAGATATGGCGGTTCATCGTTCCAAAACAGGGCAGCACCATGTGGGTGCAGGATATGGCAGCATTTTATTATTTTGATGGTGCAGCATGGTTGCTTTCAAACAATGTCGGAACGCCAGACCTGTTAGGCGTTAACACTGATGCTGACACCACAAACCGATTGAGCGTATCAAGTGAAGCGGTGTTGTTTGCTGCAGAAACAAATGATATGCGCACCATATTAAGCAAAAGCAGCGCCGCAGACACGGCAAGTTTTCTGTTTCAGAACAATTTTCAGGGGCGAGCGGAGTTTGGGCTAATCGGTGATGACGATTTTACGTTGAAATTATCCAGTGATGGCATAACATTTAACACCGCGCTCACGGTCAATCATATAACACGAAAAGTTACAGTTAATCAGCAGCTTGAAGCGCCTCAGGCATTGTATGACTATGCTGAACACCGACACGCTTCTGAGATTGTTCCTACCATTATTGATGGATGCAGTGCTGCGCAGCTATCTTCTTTTGGCAGCGGGGCAGATGTGGCGCAGCTTACCTTCGCAGATGGCACAACGCAATATGCTCAAGCCAGTTTTCGTTTGCCAGAGTCATGGAATGAAGGTGCAATTCACTGCGCTATTCATTGGGGGCAGAATTCTGGCGCTGCAGCTCATGTGGTCTGGGCGGCTGAAGTGGCAGCGCATCGCAATGGTCTGCTGCTTTCTGGTGCATACGGATCGCAAACGCAAATCAATGCGTCTGCAAATAATAATGAATATACACATACTGCCGATATTATGCTTGATACGGCCAACATGCAGGCAGGTGACATTCTCACCATTCGCATTGCACGACATGGCGCAGATGTGAATGATACGCTGGCAAACGCAGCCTATCTTTTTGGCATATGCTTAAACTATATGCTCAACGGACTGCACAGAAATTAGCGAGGGATGATGATAACGTTAATTGGAGCATTGCTTGGCTTTCTGGGGTCTATGGTTCCCGAAGCGCTGGTGTTCATCCGTGAGCGGGATGACAAAAAACATGAATTGCTGATTCTGGAAATGCAACTCAGGCAGCAACGCGAAGGACACAGTCAAAGGCTGGATGAAATTGCCGTGGAGCATGATGCAACGCAAATGCAGTCACTATACCGTACTTTCAGGCATGATGTGCCGTGGGTAAATGCATTGAATGGCACGGTTCGCCCTGTGCTGGCATATGCGTTTTTCCTGCTATATGCCACCGTGAAAATGATGCATTTTGCAGCATATGACGATGCATTGCCGTGGCAGCTTTGGGGACAGGAGGATCAGGCGATATTCTCCGCAATCATCAGTTTTTACTTTGGTCAACGCGCTTTTGGCAAGCTGCGCTCATGATGCAGACGTCGGAAGCAGGCATTGCGCTGATTGCAGAGTTTGAAGGCTTTGTTGCCATGCCTTATATATGCGCTGGCGGGCATCTCACCATTGGTTATGGGCATGTTATTGCCCCGCATGAACAGTTTGATGCGCCCATCACCAGGCTGGATGCGCGGGCATTGCTGATGCAGGATGTAGCTGTGGCAGAACGTGCGGTGCTGCGCTATATTCATGCGCCACTAACCCAAGGGCAGTTTGATGCGCTGGTGAGTTTCACCTTTAATCTGGGGGCAGGGGCGCTGCAACGCTCCACCTTGCGCAGAGTGATAAATCGTGGGGATTATACAAGTGCGCCGCACCAGCTTAGGCGATGGGTGTTTGCAGAGGGAAGAAAGCTGCGCGGGTTAGTTCGGCGCAGGGAAGCGGAGGTGGGGTTATGGAGTGATTCATATAGTCATACTGAGCGCAGCGAAGTATCCAGAGCGGCTTTCGCAAGCGGAAAGATGGATTCTTCACTACGTTCAGAATGACGATTAAAAGTGGCTTCTTCTGCTTTTATTGTTATCATATATCTATGAAATTCCCACTTGAAGACAGCATTCGCAACCTCGCAAAAGATGAAATCGTTGCCAGCTTCTTCGTAAAATACTGTTTGTTTGGCTTTCTGCTGAACTGGTTCTTTTTGTTTGTAATTACAATCACAGTCACATTATTAAATGCACCAGAAATCATAGGAGTTATATTAGCATGGGGGCAGCAACTTTGTTATTTCTTTGTCTTCTTTCCGGTCACTTATAAAATTCTTAGAGAAAAAGTTAGACTGCTCAAACAACGATATGATTACTTTTCATCTTCAAATGACTGGACTCATGGAGTTACAGTTTATTCTACAAGAAATGTTGAATATTGCGAATTGTTATTTGCAAAACTAACGCAATATATTTACGGTTTTATTGTCTCGGCAATATTCTGCTCAATAGCGTTCACTTTAATCAGCAAATACTAATATCCCAGTTTTTCCGCCTCATCAAACAAGCCGTCCACAAATTCATGCAAAGTCGTCTGGCGGATGCGTTTGCGGCGTTCGGCGTATAAGATGCTGGAAATGCGTGAGAGTGTTTTATCAATATCTTTATTCACCACCACATAATCATATTCTTCCCAGTGAGAAATTTCTGCAGCAGCGCGTTCCATGCGGAATTTGACCACGTCATCACTGTCAGATGCGCGATTTTTCAATCGGGATGCCAGTTCTTCCATGGATGGAGGGAGAATAAACACACTGACCAGATCATTTCGGCAACATTCTGCCAGTTGTTTTGTCCCCTGCCAGTCAATATCAAATAATACATCAATTCCATCATCCAGCGAACGATTGATAAATTCAGCTGGTGTGCCATAAGAATGGTTAAATACAGTCGCATGTTCCAGCAACTGCCCGTTTTCTGCGAGCGCATCAAACTGTTTTTGACTGACGAATTTATAATCCACCCCATCCACTTCCCCAGCGCGGGCGGGGCGTGTAGTGACAGACACAGACATCTTGATCCCATTTTCCTGCTCAAGCAGTTTGCGCGAGAGTGTGGTTTTGCCAGCGCCTGAAGGGGAGGAAAGCACAAACATGAAACCGCGGCGGAAGCCTCCTGTTTCAGTGGCGGGAATGTAATTCTTTTGCATCTGATTCATTCTTTAATGCATAGAATTATACAGGATAAATGTAAATAAAGGAATAAAATTAATGTAAAACCACTTGCGAAAAAAACGCTGTCGTTGCATATCTATGCGTATTCAATTTGAACGTGAAAGGCAGAATTTATGAGTGCAACTCCAGTTGATACAGCAGTGCAGAGCGTGAACGCAGGCGCAGCGCATATGGGCGCGGCGGATATGTCCATTATAGGCATGTTCATGCAGGCAGATCTGGTGGTAAAAGCAGTAATGATATCGCTCCTCGTTGCCTCTTTCTGGAGCTGGGCGCTGATTTTTGAAAAGATTGCCCGTTTTAAGTCTGTCAAAATGAAAGCAGCACGGTTTGAACAGGAATTCTGGGCGTCCAATGCACTGGATCAGCTTTATGATCAGATTAAAAAGCGTGGTGACCATCCGTTCACCGTGGTGTTTTGCTCCGCAATGGAAGAATGGTTCCGTTCTGGTAGAGCGACGCAGCGCAAAACAACGGCACTGGCAGCAAGCGGCATAGACCGCATTTCTAAAATTATGAGCGTGGCACGCAACCGTGAGCTGGAAAAAATTGAGCGCGGGCTTGGTTTTCTGGCAACGGTTGGTTCTGCCGCACCGTTTGTCGGGCTGTTTGGAACGGTGTGGGGGATTATGAATAGTTTCCAGTCCATTGCGTTTTCAAACAACACGTCCCTTGCCGTGGTTGCACCTGGAATTGCAGAGGCATTGCTGGCAACGGCGATTGGTCTGTTCGCGGCGATTCCTGCCGTGATTGCATATAATAAGTTCTCTGCCGAACTCGGAAAATTTGCAGGGCGCATGGAAGATTTTGAGATTGAGTTTGCAGCATTAATTTCACGCCAGACTGAGCAGGGTGCGTAACCTATGGGAGCGAACATCACTTCAGGCGGCGGACGGGGCAGAGGCTACCGCAAGCAGCAATTTACAGATATTAATGTAACACCTTTTGTGGACGTGATGCTGGTGTTGCTGGTCATTTTCATGGTGACCGCACCTATGCTGACGGCAGGAGTGCAGGTGGATTTGCCAGATGCTGATGCACCAGCGGTGGAAGGTAAGGACGAGCCTATTTCTATCACTATTAAAAAAGATGGCAAAATTTTCATTCAGGAAACGGCAGTAAATAAAGCAGATTTGCTGGTGAAACTGACCGCCATTTCAGGCGCTAAAACAGACAACCGCATTTTTGTGCGCGGGGATGCCAGTGTGAGTTATGGCGAGATCATGTCTGTCGTTGCGCAGATTGCAGGTGGTGGCTTCACCAAAGTGGCATTGATTACTGAAAACGTGAAATAAGGCGCACTCATTTTATGCGTGAACAAGGCATTTTCATTTCAGCATGTATTCATCTGATATTATTGATGATTGCATATCTTGGTCTGCCAGACTGGTTTCAAAAGGAAATGAAGCCAGAACCCTTTGTGATCACGCTTGAAAATCTGCCAATCAAAGAGATTACCAACGTTCAGCCGAACAATCAAAAAATTGTCAAACCAAAGCCAGAACCGCCTGCGCCTGCACCAAAGGTGGAAAAGCAGCAGCCTGCGCCATCAGCTCCTAAAAAAGTTGACCCTGTGCCAAAGCCGCCTGAGCCAGTGAAGGAAAAAGAAAAGCCAAAGCCTCCTGTGGAAAAGCCGAAGGAAAAGGAAAAGAAGCCTGAGCCTGAACCGCAAAAAGAAGAAGAAAAGAAGGATGAGCCATCTCTGGAAGACATTCTTGAAGATGTTAAGCAGAATAGGGACAAGGCAAGGGAAGGGGACGAGACCGCCAAAAAAACGGATAAAGCGCCATCTCCAAAGGAAAACAAAACCTTTGCACCTGATGTGCCTTATGACCCGACCATTCCTATTTCCGTGAGTGAGAAAATGGCAGTCGTCAACCAGATTGTGCGCCATTGGAGCCCGCCTGCTGGCGTGAAAGATGATTATAGCCTGAATGTCAGTCTTGACGTGAAGTTAAGGCAGGATGGTTCAGTCATAAGTGTTGGGTTTATGCCAGAAACAGCCGCCCGCATGAGAAGCAACCCTGCCATGACGGCGGCTGCCCAAAGTGCAAGACGCGCCGTGCTGAAGGCAAGTCCGCTTAAAAATCTGCCACAGAATAAATATAATAGCTGGAAAGAAATGACTTTAAATTTCAATCCACAAATGCTTTATTAAACCAGTATAGTTTGTAATTTGTTAATAATTTACTTGAAGCTTGTTTTAATTTTATTTAATATTAACCGTAACGCAGAACAATTATTTTTATGACATACCCTATGACCAAAGATTCAGATTACTTCCTACCGCCGAAAATGGAAGCGCTGAAAGGGCATGTCAGAAAGGAAGGAGTGTTTGCGCAACAGCCCAAAATGTCTGCAGAGCCTAAGTCCCCTGTTGTTGAAAAACAAACAACTGTGTCAAATCAAGACAATCAGGTTCAGCCGAAGATCTTTCTGCCATTAACGGACGAAACGGAGGAGGAGAATTTCAGCGAGACATTCAAAGAATCCCGTTTTGACTATCACCCAGCAATGCTGAGCAAAGAAATTTTTGCCGAGAAAGAAGATACTTTAGCACAGCAAAAAGTAGAACCCAAAAATCTGCTGGAGCGCAAAAGCACATTAAGCATATTGCTGATCATTCTGGCATTAATTGGCATCGCCAATCTGATTGTGATGACAGATAAGAAAACGCTGGATATATCATTATCTCTCGGTAAATCTGAAAAAATGGTTGAACCAGAAACCGTCCGTGATATTCCTTTAATTATTAATGAAACAGATGCCTCTGATGCCCCTGTAATCTCAATACCGAATAATAATGCACTGGATAGCCTTGAATTATTCAAGCGAAGTGAGGAAAAAAAATGAACTATGTCCTTCTGATATGCGCCATCATATGTAGCTTGAGCTATCACGCATATGCAGAGAACAGGACTATCAATCTGGCAACAGGTGCAAGCAATGGCACGTATATTGAGTTCGGCAAGGACATTGCAAAAGTTGCCAGAAAAGCGCCATATAATGTGGATATAAACGTGCTTGAAACCGCAGGCTCAATAGACAATATCCGAGAATTAAAGAAAGATAATGGCATTACGCTGGCAATCGTGCAGTCAGACATATTAGGATTTTTGCAACGCTCAAAAAACAAAAACACCAGAGAAATTGCTGAAAATATTGCTCTAATTTTTCCCTTCTACGATGAAGAAGTGCATATTTTAGCGCGAAAAAATATTACTGGTTTAAAAGACCTGCAGGGAAAACGTGTCATTGTGGGGCAGCAGGGCAGCGGCAATATGATGACAGCAACCAACATTTTGCATATTGCAGGCATTACTCCTTCTGAAACATTATATACTGAACCTGCGCAGGGCGTGGTGGCGTTGCTTTCCAACAATGCGGATGCACTTATTTTTGTTGGTGGCAAACCAGTGTCTCTGTTTGAAAATCTCTCAAACCTGAAAAAAGCAGATAAAGGCAAGAACGCACATTTGCTGGAGCATGTTCATTTCGTGCCGATTGATGATCAGCGTGTATTTTCCGAATATCAGCCAACGCGCATTGAAAAAGAAGATTATGGGTTTAATGACAAAACTATTCTGACTGCCAAAGTAACCGCATCTTTAGTTACGTATGACACGAAAAGAAAGGAGGATTGCGAACCTCTGTTAAAAGTGGCAAAAGCGATTGCTGATAATATGGATGCTCTGGCTGAAACAGGACATGATAAATGGAACAATACGGCTTTATATGCCAAGACGGACACGTGGAAAAAACATTCCTGCATCTGGGAAAAAGATAGTTTCATCCCCGCCATTCCGCAAACGCCTGAGATTTCTGACGAATTAAGCATTGAATTACTTGATGTCATCCAGAACAAATAACAATGTGACCGTGCATTGCAGTGATGCAGACATTGCGGAAACATTCCAACGTGTTTTCTCAGCTGCTGCCAAAGCAGATATTGTCATTAAAATATCTGACCAGCACGCCCAGTGTTTTCTGGATGATAGTTTACTGCATGAAGCAGAACTGCCCATTTACATGCATGATTTTAAAAAAACATGCGTGAAAAAACTTGGGTTGATGACAGAACATCATCTGATCCAGTATCATGGAATGGCATTAGACTGCGTTTCAAATCATCTTCTATGCAACAATGAAGAGATTGAACTGACCGCCAAGGAAACAGCCCTGCTCCGCACATTAATGCAGGCGGATGAAGCAGTTGAGAAAGAAACCCTTATCAACACCATGTGGCAACAGCAATTTGTTGATACAGGCACATTTGATACGCATCTATATCGCCTGCGTCAAAAGACGGCTGCATATTTTGAGATACTTTGCAGTAACAACCTATATAAGATTATGCTTAAATAACAATTCACACGGTAATCCTACTTTACAAAGAAAAAAACGATGTTTAATCTTTTCACATGAAATCATTCTATTTTTTCTTTTTTTGCGTAAGCACGATAGTATGCAGCAGTGCATTTGCACAAACACTGCAATATACATCACGTGACTGGCGCGTATTTACCACTAACAATAATGGCGGCGTATTATGTTATATGGCCAGTATGCCAGTCAAAAAAACAGGGAATTACAATAATCGTGGCGAGCCGTTTTTGCTGGTTACTCACCGTTCTTCAAGACTGGATGAAGTGAGTGTGTCGTCAGGTTATCCTTATAAAGAAAATAAAGACGTTACGATAACCATCGGGAAACACAACCATCAACTCTTTGTTCAGGACGAGCGCGCCTGGGCAAAAGACTCAAAAACAGATATGTTGCTGGTGGAACGCATGAAAGCAGGTTCAAAACTGACGGTTAAAGGAAATTCAAAGCTGAATACATATTCTATAGACACCTATTCACTGAACGGATTTTCTGCCGCTTATGCAAAAATGAAAGAAATCTGTCGCTAAACAATAGAATCTTTATCTCCATGCTCATAGCCTAAGGCATCACAAAATTTTATGGAGTTTAAATATGAATAAATTTTTACTAGGTGCTTTACTTTCAACCGCTGTAGTTGCAGGTGGTGTACATGCGGGACATCATGAAAATTACGGAGATCATGGTGGTTCTATGTTTGATGTAATGGATACTAACAAGGACGGCAAAGTAAGCCGCGAGGAAGCCAACAAAAAAGCAAATGACCGTTTCGATATGGCTGATAAAAATAAAGATGGTTATGTCACTCGTGAAGAAATGATGGAAGCAAAAGAGCATTATAAAGGCGAAAAAAAGCACCATAGCATGAAAAAAGATGGCAAGGATATGGTGAATGTTCCAGAAACTGAAGGTGTTATCCCTGATATTAAAATCAAAGAAGGTGAGCTACGCAATGAAATGCGCGTCTCTCCAGTCGATGAGCCAAAAATCAAAACACCTTTAGATTAATCTTTGTTAGGTAAAAAGTAAAATCCGCTGTTATTTATAATGGCGGATTTTTCGTATGTTCAATATTTAAAAATTTTACGTTATCCTGATGTAATAAATTTTTTTGCATCATCAATATAGAAAAAATGCAATAATCCATTATACACGTCTTTTGAATGAAGCTGCATAATAGCCTTATCTGACAGCGCGATACGTGCTTCTTTTTGCGCCATTTGCATAAGCTCGGAGTGTTTTTCCAGTTCCAAAAACAGATATTGTGGCAGCCCCGTCTGCCGTGTGCCAAGCATTTCTCCTGCCCCGCGCAGTCGCAGATCCGCTTCTGAGATGATGAAGCCATCATTCGTATCACGCATAATATTCAGCCGTTCTTTTGCTGTTTTGGAACATGCATCAGCATAAAGCAGGATGCAACGTGACTGTTTGTTGCCTCGCCCCACACGCCCACGCAGCTGGTGCAGTTGCGCCAGTCCAAACCGTTCGGCATTTTCAATGATCATAATGGTAGCGTCTGGTACGTCCACCCCAACTTCGACCACCGTTGTAGCCACCAGAATTTTAATATGACTTTCTTTAAATTGCTGCATCACCTCATTGCGTTCATGCATGTGCATTTTGCCATGCATTAAGCCTACATGCTCGCCAAATATGGCTTTAAGTTCGGCAAATCGAGCTTCCGCCGCCTGCCAATGCATATCAGGATTGTCATTTTCTTCCACTAATGGACAGATCCAGTAGAGTTTTTCACCTGCCTCCACTGCTCGCTGCACGGCCTGCATCATATCATCTATTCGGGAAAGGGGCAGGGCGCGCGTGTCTATTTCCTGCCTGCCTTTTGGTTTTTGTTTTAATACGGATACATCCAAATCGCCATATTGCGCCAGTGACAGACTGCGCGGGATAGGGGTTGCGGTCATTAATAATAAATGCGGGTGCAACCCTTTCTCAGAGAGTTTCATTCGTTGCTGCACACCGAAACGATGTTGCTCATCCACCACAACAAGCCCCAGCTGGCGAAATTCAACCATATCCTGAAAGAGTGCATGAGTGCCGATCACCAGCGCAGCTGGATGCTGGCTTATCTGTTCACGCACTTTGCGTTTTGTGGCTTCAGTCAATGACCCTGCGAGAAAAATAATGTCCTTTTTTCCTTCAGGGAAAAGTGTGCATAGAGCTTCATAATGCTGTCTGGCTAGAATTTCTGTTGGCACCATCAGCGCAGATTGATATCCCTGCTGATGCGCTGCCACCATGGCAACAAAGGCAATGATGGTTTTGCCTGCGCCCACATCTCCCTGTAGCAGACGCAACATGCGTGCTCCAGATTGCATATCTTCTGAAATCTCATCAAGAATCTGCATTTGTCCTTCCGTCAGCGTGAAGGGCAGGCGGGCAAGCCACGCAGCAATTTCTGGCAGTTTCAGGCAGTTGAGCGTTATGCCTTCGACCACCTGCTGCTTTGAGCGCAACAATTGCATGGAAAGCTGATGGGCAAGCGCTTCATCATATGCCAAGCGTTCGCGTGCTTTGGGCAGGTCTTCCAGTGTGTCGGGTCTGTGCAGTGTGCGCAAAGAGTTGCTGAAGGATGACCAGCCAAAGTGCTGTATGGTGGATTCAAGCAGCCATTCTTCATGTGTTGAAGGCAGAGCCTGCAAAGCGGATTCCATCCAGCGGGAAAACATTTTGGACGAAATGCCCTCAGTTGCATGATAAATTGCATCCAGCCTGCAAACCTGCGCTGCTTTTTCAGGGACGGAAATAATATCAGGATGTGTCATTTGCCACATGCTGTCATATAGCTGCAATTCACCGCTTATCAGCCGTTCTTCACCGATAGGAAATTGCTGTTTGAGATATCGTGTATCCCCGCGAAAAAAAATCAGCAACATGCTGGCGGTGTCATCTTCACATTGAATTTTATATGGCGCAGGGCGTGTGCGCGAATATGGCGGTGCAAAATGCTTTACTGCTTTGACGATGAGCGTCCGTGTGCCTTCCCCAGAATTTACCAGCTTCGTAATCTCACGCCTGTCAATATAATCAAATGGCACATGGCACAGTAAATCCCGAATTTCTGCGCGTCCTGTTCGCTTGTAATGGCGGCTCATATAGGCAGTTATACGGCGCTCATGATGCTCCCCAATGCCCTTTAACGTGGTCACTGGTCGGGTTAGTGCATCAAAAAGTTTCATTCCTGCATCTTATTTGCTCAAATCATGCTTTGCAACCTTGACAGCACATGCAAAACCACATTAAATTATGCACATATGATTATGTGGAGGCATTGTGCTGCAACGTTTTAGCACTGGTTTTTTGGTTGGTACGTGTTTAATGCATGTATTATGCTGTGGATTACCTTTAATTTTGAGCATTTCCAGCCTGGCTGCCTTACTGGGGGTCAGCGGAGCAGACGTGGCAAACCACGCATGGTTTGAACCCTATGAAGCGCCTATAATGATTATTGCAGGGGCATTGTTGCTGTTATGCGCTTTGTCTGTTGGCATCAGTAAGATTATAGATTGCAGAAAGGATGGCGCATGTGAACACGCGCCATGTGATAAAAAGAAAGATCTGTCCGTTCTGATTCTTGGTATATCTGCCGTCGTATATAGTGCAAATCTGGCGCTATATTTCGCGCACTAAAATTTATTCTTCCGTATCATCTGGTTGGGTTGGCTTGAAATCCGCAATGTTTTTGCGTCTGTTCTGCTTGACCTGTACCATAGAGGTGAAACGCCCCATAGCCGCTTTTGGCTCAGCTTCCACTTTTTTAACTTTTGTTTCTTTTGGCTTATAGTTATTAGGTTTGCACGTTATCGTAAATCCGCCCTCATGCAGCGCTTCCACTTCAAGAATGACGCGCTTTAATGGCAGATCGTCTTCTTCCATAGAACGCTGATACAGAATGGTGAAAACTTTGTTCTGGCTGGGGATGGTAACGTCAGGAAAATCTTCCGCAAGCGTCATTAAGTCAGAATAGGCTTCGTCGATGCTGTCATAACGCCAGCCTTTTTTAATGCGGCGCAGCACCCAATAGCCCCAGTCAGGGTGACGGTTCTTTTTGCGGCGGCGTTGCGGATGGCGTTTTGCATCTGCCACCACTTTCTGCGCGGCAAGTGTGAATGTTTTGTCGGGTTGTTCATCAATATAAATAATGGCATAATTGCCGATGCACCCTGCTTCGGCTTCTTCTTCTGTCACATCATATCCACGAATCCATAATATAGTGCGTGGCACTTCTTCTTCCTGACCGTAAGAAGAGCGTACAAAACGCGACTGCACATATTCCAGTTTTTTCTCTGCCTGATCACGTGATGAAAAAATATAATGTCCATTAAGAATAGCATCTATGATAGGACTTTTAACATTAGCCAAAAACTTCTTTGGTTTTTTGCGCTGCTGCGCCGAACGTTCATCAGTCTGCGCTTCTGCTTGATCATGTGACATAAATAAATACCTTGCAATTAGACGTGTCTATATAGTTTATTACTTAATCTTTATTATAATAGATAAAGTAAAAGAAATAAACTAATTTTTTATTAAAAGTTCATTTTAAACCTTAATGGTTAATATTATCTTTATTTCTGGACAATAAATTTTTCTGAGGTAATGTCATTCATATGGCTGAATATAAGGTATTAGCGCGGAAATATCGTCCGCAGAATTTTGATGATCTGGTAGGGCAGGATGTGCTGGTGCAAACATTGCGCAATGCGATAGATTCTAACCGCATCGCACATGCATTTTTGCTCACTGGCATACGCGGCATTGGGAAAACCACCACAGCCCGCATCATTGCAAAAGCGCTGAACTGTTTAGGGGCAGATGGAAACGCAGACCAACCGACGATAGCGCCTTGCGGAGTGTGCAGCAATTGCGAGCAAATTCGTGATGACAGGCATGTTGATGTGCTGGAAATGGATGCGGCATCCCGCACGGGGGTGGGGGACATTCGCGAGATCATAGACTCGATCTACTACAAGCCCAGCGCCGCACGATATAAAGTGTATATTATTGATGAAGCGCATATGCTTTCTAACAACGCATTTAATGCATTGCTCAAGACACTGGAAGAACCACCAGCGCATGTGATTTTCATATTCGCGACCACCGAAATCCGCAAAATTCCTGTTACCATTCTTTCACGTTGTCAGCGGTTTGACTTGCAGCGACTGAACACTAAGGAACTGACAGACCATTTAAGCAATATTGCCAAAAAGGAAAATGTGCAGGCGGGCAGTGAAGCGCTGGAATTAGTATCTATTGCTGCGGAGGGGTCCGTCAGGGATGCATTATCACTGATGGATCAGGCAATAGCACACGCGCAAAATGGTGACGAGATAACGATCACGGCAGACATTGTCCGTGAATTGTTAGGACTGGTGGACAGAACCAAACTTTATATCATGCTTGAGCATCTTTTTGCGGGAAAATGCAAAGAGGCGCTGGAATTGCTGGAATCACATCATCTGGAAGGGGCGCACATGCCAACTCTGCTGCAGGATATGATGCAGGCAGTGCATTTGATCAGCCGCTTGCTGGTAGACAAAAACTATGCGCTTAATTCTACATTTTCAGAACATGAAAAATCATTATTAGGCGGTCTGGCAGCAAAACTGAATATTCCGTCCACTACCAAAGCATGGCAGATTTTAACTTCCAGCGCGAATGAAATTAAACATGCCTCAAATGCGTTGGCGGCTATGGAAATGCTGTTTATCCGTTTTTCTTATTCTGCGAATATGCCAGACCCTACCGATCTATTAAAAATATTGCAGGATGGCAGCGCCGCAGTTAGTGCTGGCGCTCCTGCTAAAGCGCCTGTTTCAGGCGGTTCTGGCGCATTGCTTCAGGCGGCGCAACCTGCTATTGCACATGCATCGCCATTGCCACAGAGTGAGCATTTGTCCCTTGTGGCACATAACCCAGAGATTGATCGCAAAGCCGTTGCTGCCAGAGAGATTAGCAGCTATGCAGAAATAATTGCCATTTGTGAAGAAGCGCGCGAAATGCTGCTGGTGCATCCTCTCAAAAGCACGATGCGGTTTGTCTCCTGTGAGAACCACACGCTGACCTTTTCCAAAGCATCACAGCTTGAACCGCAGCAGGCGAACACACTAAAACAACTGCTTAAAGAACAAACGCAGGCAGACTGGCAGATTCGCTATGTGGATGAAGACGGCGAACTTCCGATACACGAACAGGAAGAACGCGCGATGAATGCAGATATTGAAGCGGCGAAAAAAGCGCCCGTGGTTGCTTCCATACTTGAACATTTTGAAGATGCGCGTATTGTAAGCGTACAGAATAACTAAAGAGATATAAGGACAAATTATCATGATGAATATTCAGAAAATGATGAAACAGGCGCAGCAAATGCAGCAGAAAATTCAGGATATGCAGGAAGAAATTCAGGCAAAAGAATTTGAAGGCAGCGCAGGTGGTGGCATGGTGAACATCACCATTAATGGCAAAGGCATAATGCGCAAAATAGCTCTGGATGATTCTCTGATTGATAAAGACGAAAAAGAAATTCTGGAAGATCTGATTATTGCCGCTTTCAACGAAGCAAAGAAAAAAGCAGATGATGCCACTGCAGATGCGATGAGTGATGCAACAAGTGGCATGAACCTGCCTGCGGGAATGAAGCTGCCATTTTAAAGATTGCGCAACTGTCACTGGAGTTAAGGCGCGAAGGCGCATATATTATTGCATATGGCGTCTTATAATATTTCAGTCATAGACCAGTTAATTCAATCTGTATCCCGCCTTCCTGGGCTGGGGCCACGTTCGGCGCGGCGCATTGTGTTGCACCTGTTGCAAAAGCCTGAAAAGGCGATGCTGCCATTGATCGACCAGTTGCAGAATGTGAAAGAATCTGTGCAGACATGCAGCACATGCCGCAATCTGGATGTGATTAATCCCTGCACAATCTGCGCGACTACATCACGTGATACTTCCACCATTTGCGTGGTGGAAGATGTGTCAGATTTGTGGGCGATTGAACGCGTAGGGATGTATCGCGGGGTGTATTTCGTGCTCGGTGGCGTGTTATCTGCAATGGACGGGCAGACACCAGACATGCTTGGCATACCTGAATTAATTGTACGCACACACACGCAACATATCACAGAAATCATCATGGCAACCAATGCCACGGCAGATGGGCAGACAACCGCTTTTTACATTCAGGAACAGTTGCCAGCAGAAAAAAACATCCGCGTGACACGACTGGCGCAAGGCATCCCCATTGGAGGGGATCTGGATTATGTGGATGATAATACGTTACACAAAGCATTGCAGGCGAGGCATTAAACCATGAAACATCTATTTTTAGCGTTATTTCTTCTCATATCTTCAGCAGCGGATGCAGATGTAAATGCGGAATTGCTTAAGAAAGCTGAAAACTATCTGAATGATATCAAAACTATCAAGGCTGAATTCACGCAAATTGCCCCGAATGGAGCGCTTTCTACGGGCATGTTTTACATGCGGCGTCCTGGGTTGATGCGCTGGCAGTATAATCCTCCTGTACCAGTGCTGATGGTATCTCGTGGTGATATGCTGCGCTTTATAGATTATGAACTGGAGCAGGTGAGTGATATTCCGCTGAAAAATTCGATAGCTTCCTTACTTGCCAGAAAGACGATTGACTTCAGCAATGACAGCATCAAAGTGTTAAAAGCTGATTCAGAAGATATGGTCACTATTATTAGCGCCGCGCAGGCAGGTGCGATAGAAGATGGCATCATTACTTTTGAATTTGAAGAGCAGCCATTTAAACTTCGAAATATTATTTTGAAAGATGCAAAAGGGGAGGAAACCAATATCTCACTGAGCGGTGCTCAATATAATCTATCGCTGGATTCTGACCTCTTTCAGATGGAAGATCCACGCCTGAAATGGCGTCGCAGCAATCGCAGATAATATGGCGCATAAAAAGCCACATCTTCCAAGCAAGATATGCGAAACATGCAAAAAACCATTTGCGTGGCGCAAGAAGTGGGAACGCTGCTGGGATGAGGTGAAATATTGCTCAAAACGCTGCGCTAACAGCAAATCCTAACGTGCTGCCATTGCGCGATATTTCTTTGCCAGTGCATGTGCGTGAGGGGACTTCAGGCGTTCCAGCTGCGCCGCCACTTTATATGCCTGACCTGGGCGCAACTTTAATGCTTCGTCATAATAATATTCAGCAGAATCAAGATTCTGAGCTGTGCCATATCCCGCTGCATAATAGCCTGCCAGCTTCGCATAATCACTGAACATATAATGATTCTGGTGCTTGCTATTTACGTATTTATACTGCCAGTAAAGTGCTTCATGCGGGCGCTCATCATACCATCCGCCCTGTTCAAATGCGTCAGCCATAAGCGACATTGCGTATATATTACCTGATTCCGCCAGAGATTTAGTGTATTGCAGCGCTTTATCTGTGTCTCTGGGAACAACCCGTCCTTCACGATAGATTTCTGCAAGCATCTGCAAAGCGTAGCTATCCTGCGGGTCATGTTTCAATGCGGCTATCAGATGTTCAAATGCGCGCTGACCGTTATAATATGGTGAATTTTGATTATTATATAATTGCGCAATCAGCACATGATATTCATCATTTCCTTTAGCAATTTCTGCATGATAATGCAAAATGGCATCTTCAATCAGCTGCTCGCCTGTGTCTTGCTTTAAATATTCGTATATTGTGCCAAGCAATGCTTTTGCGGGAACATAATAATCCTTTGCAGGGCGAAGCCAATGCACAGCTTTGGTATATTCACCGCGCTTCCCATAATATTCACCCAGATAAAAACGGGCTTTATGATCTCCAAACAGAGATGCCTGCTGCAAAAGCTGGATTGAATTATCATCATAAAACTCATATTTATCATAAAAACTGCGTGCGAACTGGCGATATGCTTCTCCAAGTTTTTGCTCAGAAGCATTAGATTTGCTGCGTTTGAAAATAGTTTTACGCGCTTTTTGCAGTTCAGGAGCGTTATATTGCGTATCAGACAGTAACCTTTCCGCGTCAATCACGCCAGAGTCTGTCTGAGGTGCACAGGACGCAATGAATGCTACAAGCGCCAGAGTTGCACCATTTCTCAAAAGGGTCGAGGATGTCAGAGAGTCACATTTATTCATCATGATATTATCACGCCACTTTAAAGTTTATTTAACCTATCTCATCACATATAATAGTGAATTGTCAAAGCCTATCTTTAGAGAAAAAACACATGCAGCAAGCAAAACAGCAGGAACAATCCCAACGTACGCATATCAGGCTTGATCTGCCAATCAGCGTTATGGTGCAGGACACCAGATTGAAAGTGATTGACTGGTCACATAGCGGGATTGCATTTAATTCGGCTACGCTCGCCTCACGCGGGGTGATGCTGCGCAAGGAAGATGTGATTCAGGCAGAATTGCTGTTTGAATTTGAAGGGTTCTCGTTGCGTGTGCCATTGCAATGTGAAGTGCGATATGTTAATGGCGGTGCAACGCGTGTCGGCTGCAAATTTCATCAGATGGACAAAAAAAATGTGCAAACTATGCAATATCTGGTGAAAGCGTATCTTTCTGGCAAGCTGGAAGATGTAGGGGATTTGCTGGAAGTCAGCACTCTGCCAGAAAAAAACGCACCGAAGAAAAGCGGTTTTCGCCATGAGATAGCCTATAGTCTGCTTATTGCGGCTATCATTTGTCTGGCATTCTTGTGATAGTATTTCATATTAATATATAAATACTGGACGAAACAGACTTTCTGCGCCATAAGAATTGCCATGAATAATATGTTGCATTTCCCGAAATGGAAAATTGTGAGCGTGATGTTGGTGTGCCTCTGGTTCATGATGCTGGCATTGCCAAACGCACTAAATGATGAAACCTTAAACAGCCTCCCTGAATTTATGCAGGGGGAACGTGTGAATCTTGGGCTGGATTTGCGCGGAGGGTCTTATCTGTTGCTTGAAATAGATCAGGACACCGTTAAAAAAGACCATATCACCAATCTGCGCACTGCAGTGCGCTCTGAACTGCGTGATAAAAAAATTGGATATAAAGTTCTGAAAGTGCAGGGACAGAAGGTGAAGGTAACATTGCGTCCAGAAACCATCCCGCAGGATCTGAACGTTAAAAACCTGTTTCGCCGTATAGATTCTGGCATCGAAATCAACGAAGCAGGCGAAGCGCGTTATGAGTTAAGCTATACGGAGGAGGCTCATCAGAACAAAATATCTTCTGTTGTCGCGCAGACTATCGAAATTATAGGGCGACGTATTGATGAAACAGGAACCAGAGAGCCTGTTATTCAGCAACAAGGAGAAGGGCGAATATTATTGCAGGTTCCTGGGCTTGAAGACCCTCAGAAACTTAAAGACATTTTAGGGCAGACAGCAAAACTAACGTTCCATATGGTCAATCATTCTGTGAGTGAAGAAGATATTTATAATCGTAATGTTCCATTAGGCACGAAAATTTTCATGTCAGAACAGGATGGTGGCGTTCCGCCTCAACCATATGCACTATATTCTGAAGCGTTGCTAAGCGGGGAATCTTTGATAGATGCCAATGCATCAGATGACAGAGGAAACCCTATTGTAGCTTTCCGTTTTGACACTCAGGGAGCGCGGAAATTCGGTGAAATTACCAAAGAGAATATTGGAAAGCAATTTGCTGTAGTGCTAGATGGCAAAGTGATCACAGCCCCTGTTATCCGTTCTGCAATTTTGGGGGGGAGTGGCATCATTGAAGGGAATTTCACACGTGAATCCGCGCAGGATCTAGCTTTGCTGTTACGTGCTGGAGCATTGCCCACAGATGTCAAAATTATTGAAGAACGTAGTGTAGGTCCAAGTCTGGGTGCTGACTCTATCCGTGCGGGTACTGTAGCAGCGGTAATTGCAGTCGCGCTTGTTATTGTTTTCATGTTGCTATCATACGGATTGTTCGGATTGTTCTCAAATATCGCGCTTTGCTTCAACATCATCATTCTGCTTGGAGCATTGTCTTTGTTGCAGGCAACGCTGACCTTGCCAGGCATTGCAGGCATCATCCTGACACTGGGTATGGCGGTGGATGCAAATGTGCTTATTTTTGAACGTATCAAAGAAGAAATTGCAAAAAATCAGGGCATTTTGAAAGCAGTGGATAAAGGGTTCAGTAGTGCATTCGGCACTATTCTGGATTCTAACCTCACTACCTTAATTGCAGCATTTGTGTTATTTTACTTTGGCAGTGGCACAGTGAAAGGATTTGCTGTGACCCTGTCATTTGGCATTCTGAGTTCTATGTTTTCTGCCATTATGCTAACCCGTTTAATGATTGTCGTGTGGATGAAAAAAACACGACCTAAAACACTTCCTTTATAAAAATATGATGAGTTTATCTATGAAAAAAATTGCTTTATCTGCAATCATCCTGTCATTTTTTCTTGCCAATAATGCTGCAGCAAAAAACGAAAGACGAGTGATTGTTGGCTATATTGAAAAAGTGACGATTCCAAATATTGACATTAACTATAAGGCAAAGCTGGATACGGGCGCGCAGACATCTTCCATACATGCAGATATAATTGAAGTTATTCAGCCTGATGAAGAAAGTGATGAAAAGGGGTATGTGTTATTTTCGTTAAAAACAGAAGATGGCACGCCGACACAGATTAAAAAAGATATTGAACGCATGGTGCGAATCAAAAAGAAAGAGGGCGGAACGCAAATCCGCCCCACTATTATGATGACATTTTGCATAGCGGGTACTCTGGTTGAAGAAGAAGTTAATCTTGCAGACAGAGACCATTTTAACTATGAAGTGCTGGTGGGACGCAACATGCTTGAAAAAGCGCTGTTTATTGTGGACGTCTCCAAAACATTTACCTCGCAACCGCGTTGCGTTGCAGAAAGTGAGTAATTATGTGGAGAACGCTATTAACGTTATCTGTTGCTGGAGTCTGCATTATTGCCGCTCTGTTCATAGCTATTTATAAACATACACAGCTTTCCTTTCCACTCACACCAGATGCTTCGATTGATAGCTGGTATATTGAACTGCACACGACACTGCAATCCCCCGCGCGATGGACACGAAAATATCGCAATGAAGAGGCAGTAGTATCCGTTATTTCCCCGCGCAATAGCGAGGGATATGCCGTGGTGGATAAACAGATTATTGCAAGAGATTTTGGTCGTCAGACACTAAAGGATGCAGATAACCGTATTATTAGTCTAAGCAAAAGAGAGCCTGATAATTCAGAATCAATCTATATCCGTTTCCTGCTATATGAGCTTGATGTGGATGACACAACAGCCAAAAAGCAGGAGCTTCCGTCAGAATTAAGTCAGAATGAATATAGCCAGAAAAACCGCATCAAATCTCCAGAGGATTCGCTTGCCGAAGTTTATGAGCTGATAGATGAGCTGATCGAAGTATCGCGTCGTAAGTCATCTTCTCATAAAACATTCACGATGGAGCTTTATAAGACGATTCAGGAACAGCGCGATGCCGCGCGCCACATCAAAACATTTGCAACACTGGAAAATGAAGCGCAGCTAATGCTTACCCTTCTGCGTGCGCACGGGGTAACTGCACGTCCTGCACATGGGCTGAAACTGGAAAAAACAACCATGCGTTCTGCACAGATTGTCAACTGGATCGAGATTTATCATAAAGATTCATGGCGACAGTTTGACATGGAAACTGGCAAATTTGTTGATGAGGACAAACCCTATTATCGCTGGTGGTCTGGCGACCGTCCATTAGTGGAAACCAGTTTTTTCAGCAACAAAGTAACCAATATATCCGTGAAGCCAAACGTGGATAGTTCGCTCACACGTGCTTTGTGGCAGGCAAGAGAGAAACAACCCGTAGCTTATCGTCTGGCGCTGCAGAATCTGCCGCTTGAACAGCAGCTGGTGATGCAGGTATTGTTGTTAATGCCATTAGGCGCACTTATTGTATCGTTCCTGCGTCAGGTGATTGGTGTTAAAACCTTTGGAACGTTTATGCCTGTGCTGGTGGCGCTTGCATTCCGTGAAACAGGTCTTGGGTTTGGCATTATTTTCTTCTCAACACTGATATTTGTCGGGTTGACCTTAAGAAGCTATCTGAAAAATCTGCAATTATTGTTAGTGCCGCGTCTTTCAACAGTGCTTACGGTTGTAGTCATGATCATCATGCTTGGCATGATATTATTCAAGGATAGTGATATTCCGCTTGGTGTGTCAGTTGCGCTTTTCCCTGTTGTGATTGTAACGATGTTCATTGAACGTATGTCACTCGTCTGGGAAGAACGTGGCGCCAGAAACGCACTGACTGCATGTGCAGGAAGTCTGGTGGTGTCGTGTCTGGTATATATTATTATTATCAATCCGATAGTGCGTCATGCGATGTTTACATTCCCAGAACTATTGCTGGTGATCTTCGGATGCTGTCTGATGCTAGGGCGGTATAATGGTTATAAGCTGACTGAATATTATCGTTTCCGCCAGTTGCGCCGCTCTATGGACGCATTAAACAAGTCGAGATAACATCATGTTTGGTCTTTCAAAACATAAAATCATAGGGATTAATGGTCGCAATCTGGATTATATTTTTTCCAATAATAAGCGAAAATTTTATCCTGTAGCAGATAGCAAACTGACAACAAAGCAACTTGCGGAATCTGTTGGTGTGGCAGTGCCGAAGCTATATGACACGATTGAGTTTCAGCATGACTGCAAATTTTTTGCAGAAAAAGTAGAGAAATATCCTTCTTTCGTTATCAAGCCTGATCATGGCAGCGGCGGCGGCGGCATTATGGTGATCAAGGAAAAAGTTTTTGCGGGATATCGCAAGGCATCGGGCGAAATTGAAGACGCTCAGACCATACGATTTCATTTGCAGAATGTGCTGAGTGGCATGTTTTCTCTGGGTGGCCAGCCTGATATTGCATTAATTGAGCAGGCAGTGGCATTTGACCCCATATTCGAAATGATTGCCTATCAGGGAGTTCCTGATGTTCGCATTATCGTGCGGCAGGGAACACCATTGATGGCAATGCTTCGGCTGCCAACCAAAGCATCAGATGGTAAAGCCAATCTTCATGTTGGAGGCATTGGCGCTGGCATTGATATGGAAAATGGTGTTACCACCCACGCAGTGCAGCATAATCGTTATATTGAGCGTCACCCTGAAACTGGACATATTTTAAGAGGGCATAACATCCCTTACTGGAAAGATATGCTGGATATTGCTGTGAAAATGCAAACCGCTTCAAAGCTGGGTTATGTCGGCGTTGACATTGTTCTGGACAAAAATGAAGGGCCGATGATACTCGAAATTAATGCGCGACCTGGCATTTCTATTCAGGTCGCGAATCAATGTGGTTTAGGAAGTCGCTAATTCAGGAGCTTTAAAAGCCTTTGCCGCTTTAGACAGGGCTGATGGTTCTTCCTTATTTTCATTCGCAGCTGGTTTTGCGTCAGACACTGTCACTTCTTTTTCAGTGCTTTTTGTAGAATTAGCCTCTGTTTTTGCTTCTTTTTTTGGTGCAATCGTACTATCTGATGCTTTCTTCTGTTGCTCTTCTTCGCGCAGTTTTTCAATGCGTTGATTGATAATATCAATATTGAGCGTTTTCAAAAGCTCGCGCACTTCCTGACGTGCGGCAATGTGAGACATGGACACTTTCACATTGGAGTTCGCTTCAATCACATCCAGCACCGTCAGACCCTGAAGAAACAATTCACGGAAAATCACACGCTCGCTGAAACCTGCTGCAGCGCGGAAACCAATTCGGCGAGATAATTCTTTCGTTACTTTTGCCATGAAGCGTTTGTTTTTTGCATCCAGATTGCTAAGGCGGTTGCGCATCACCACCCAGTCAATGGAGCCACCATCACGTTTGGCACGTTGCAATTTCTGCTCCCAGACGATTTCACTGTAAATACTTGGTTTGATAATTTCCAGTGTGCGACCATCAACAGATGCCAACACATCCAAATCTACGAAACTATCATTTATTGGCGTAATAATCGTATCCGCAAAAGAATGCGCCAAGCGGGAAAGAAATGTGTCATTTCCTGGTGTATCAATTACCACAAAGTCGCAGCTGCCATACATGGTGGAAAGCGATTGTGCAAAACGATCACGCTCATCCTTTTTTGCTTCTTCCTGAGAATCAAACGGACTTTTATTGACTACCGCATGACGTGGAACAGGCATGGAAATGCCTTCTTTCGCAATCGTCTGACGGCGGTTTTCAACATAACGCGTTAAAGAACGCTGGCGTGAATCCAGATCAATACAGCCAACGGAAAATCCAAGACGCAACAGAGAAATAATCAAATGCATCGTAGTAGTGGTTTTCCCGCAACCACCTTTCTCATTTCCTACAATAATAATATGCGCTTTCTTCTTTTGCGCTTTTCCGTCAATAGGGCTTACGATCTTTGGCAATTCCATGTAACTTTTCCTGATTCGTTATGTGTTGCTAAATTAACGCATTTGCAGCGAATGTAAAGCAGTGAAACATTAAATATCGGCGTAAATATGCGTTTCTGCTTGCGCTCCCGGGTGGGTTACTGCGCCAAATTCTGCAGAACCAACCGTTTTGGCATATTTCCATAATGTACCTGAATTATAATCCGTTTTGCGTGGTTTCCATGCGGCGCGGCGCTTTTGCAGTTCCACTTCGCTCACTACAACATCCAGCGTGCCTTTTTCTGCGTCAATATTGATAGTGTCACCGTCCTTAATAAGTGCAATTACGCCGCCTACGGCTGCTTCTGGCCCCACATGACCAATGCAGAATCCACGCGTTGCACCCGAAAAACGTCCATCTGTGATGAGTGCCACTTTGTCTCCAGTGCCTTGCCCATAGAGCGCGGCAGTGGTTGCCAGCATTTCGCGCATACCTGGTCCGCCTTTTGGCCCTTCATAGCGAATGACAAACACGTCACCTTCATCATAAGCTCGGTTTTCGACACATGCAAATGCATCTTCTTCACAGTCGAAGCAACGTGCTTTCCCGCTGAAGGTGAGTTTTTTCATGCCCGCTACTTTCACAATCGCTCCCTCTGGCGCGAGATTTCCTTTTAAGGTGACTACGCCACCCGTTGGAGTAATTGGAGATTTATGATGATATATGACTTTTTTGCCGTTTGATGGGGTTTCGTCTGGCATAGATACTTTTGCCAGATTGTCCGCCATAGATTCCCCTGTTACTGTGACGCAATCCCCATGCAAAAACCCGCCATCATGCAACACTTTTAATGCCACCTGCACGCCGCCTGCTTCATGCATATCTTTTGCAACATACTGTCCGCCTGGTTTCAAATCTGCAATATACGGCGTACGTTTGAAGATTTCGCCGACATGGTGAATGTTAAATTCAATGCCTGCTTCATGGGCAATAGCAGGCAAATGCAAGGCTGCATTCGTCGAACCACCTGTGGCAGCCACAATCGCCGCTGCATTTTCCAACGATTTTCGCGTCACAATATCACGTGGGCGGAGTTTATCTTTAATCAGCTTCATCACTTGCTGACCAGAATCATACCCCACCATATCACGGGATTCATATGGTGCAGGCGCACCTGCTGAGCCTGGCATGGCGATGCCGAGCGCTTCAGAGACACATGCCATTGTGTTTGCCGTGAACTGTCCACCACATGAACCAGCAGAAGGGCAAGCGACATATTCCAGCGCGTGCAATTCATCATCACTCATCTGCCCTGCGGAATGTTGCCCTACGGCTTCAAACACATCCTGCACAGTCACATCCTTGCCTTTGTAATTGCCAGGCAGAATAGACCCGCCATAAATGAACACGCTGGGCACATTCAAACGCACCATTGCCATCATCAAGCCTGGCAAGGATTTGTCACAGCCTGCCAACCCCACAAGCGCATCATAGCAATGTCCTCGCATGGTGAGTTCCACTGAATCTGCAATCACTTCACGCGATACGAGCGATGCTTTCATGCCTGCATGTCCCATTGCAATGCCATCTGTCACCGTAATCGTTGTAAATTCGCGTGGTGTTCCGCCTGAAGCTGCCACCCCTTTTTTCACCGTTTGTGCTTGGCGACCAAGAGAGATGTTGCAGGGTGCTGCTTCATTCCATGTGGTGGCAACGCCGACCAGCGGTTGATGCACGAGTTCTTCAGAAAGCCCCATCGCATACATATAAGACCGATGCGGCGCGCGCTCTGGTCCTTCAGTGACGTGATGAGAAACAAGTTGTGATTTGCCGTATGTCTTTTTCATGCCCGCAGATTATGCACGATTACGGCAAATGTAAATAATAATCAGAAATTATCTTTCGCTTTTCTGAGTGCGCCAAACACTTCTGCATCTGATGCCGTTTTCATCTTCAATGCCTTACGAATATCTTTGTTGTCCGTGCGCAAAAAGGGGTTAATATTCAGCTCCAGTTCAAGTGTGGTTGGAACAGTGGGTTTCCCTTGTTCACGCAATGCTTTGCTGCATGAATAATGACGTTTCAGCATGTCATTATCAGGTTCAAATTGCAGGGCAAATTCACAGTTATTTACGGTATATTCGTGTGCGCCACAAATGATAGTATCATTTGGCAAAGCAGCAATGCGCAGTAAGGATGCATAAAACTGTTCTGGCGTGCCTTCAAACATGCGTCCACACCCTGCGGAAAAAAGAGTATCGCCTGAAAAAAGCAGTTTTTCTTCTGGAAGGTGAAAGGCAATATGTCCCTGAGTATGCCCTGAAATGTCCATAATCTGGCAATCAAAGGCAGCCAGTTTTATCATCTCACCGTCTTTTACTGCTGTATCAATATATGGAATACGTCTGGCATCTTCCGCACTGCCAATAATGTTGCAGCCTGTGCGTTTTTTCAGTTCGGCGTTGCCGTCTGTATGGTCATGATGATGATGTGTGTTGCAGATTATATCCAGCGTCAGTTGATGCTCTTTCAAAAAATCCAACACAGGCTGCGCTTCTGTGGGGTCAAACACAATCGTGCTTTGCGTCTGCCTGCAATAGAGCACATAAATATAGTTGGCGAGACGGTTGCCCACATCAATCATATGGAGATTATAGCGTTCACCCTTTAACATAATGCCCCAATGCGAATGTTAATATGCTAATCGCTATCCACACATAAGGTGACACGAGTTTTAATGCCTCATCAATCAACACACGCCAGCTTTGCCCGCGACGTTTCAGCCAGCGTCCATAAGGACATTTTTTGCAGCCTTTGGAGCAGCAATCTTCCATAGGAAGAATCTTTTTGGCTAACGTCGCTTTCAGGCTTGGTTCAGGAACAATTTTTGTCATGGATTATCGTTTAGCAGCAAAAAAGCCTTTTAGCAATTCAGAGAAATAGGCTTCATGAAAGCCACCGTAAATTTCAGGTGTGTGATGGCAGGTGGCTTGCGTGAAATATTGCACCCCATGTTCACACGCGCCCCCTTTAACGTCACTCGCACCATAATATATGCGGCGGATTTTCGCGTGTGCCAAAGCGGCAGCGCACATGGTGCAGGGTTCTAAAGATACATATAAATCACAAGAGGTCAGATATTTGCTGCCTGACACTTCACATGCCTGCGAAATTGCAAGCAGTTCTGCATGTGCTGTAGCATTTTTTGTTGTCTCAGTGAGATTATGTGTGGCAGATATAATGGTCTGTTCGTGAACAATCACTGCGCCCACAGGCACTTCATCTGCATCATATGCGGCTTGTGCCTGACGCTTTACTTCCTGCCAGATTGCATCATGTGATAGCATTTAAGAGGTTCTGAGCTTGGAATCTCTATGGATGTACACATTGCATACCAGCCCCAGCGCAATCATGGTGGAAATCATAATTGATCCACCATAAGACAGCAGGGGCAGGGGGATGCCCACCACAGGCAGCAATCCCATCACCATACCGATATTGATAAACATATGCAGAGTAAGCAATGCCGCCACGCCATGCGCCACCAGTGTTCCAAAGAGTGATTTGCTTTTATGGGCAATGGATATAATCCTTAATATCATACACATATAAAGGATAATCAGTGTGGCACCACCAATGAAGCCAAATTCTTCTGAAAGAACAGTGAAGATAAAATCTGTCTGTTTTTCAGGCAGGAAATCCAGCTGCGTCTGTGAGCCTTTCATCAGTCCTTTTCCAGTGATGCCACCTGACCCTATCGCAATGATAGACTGCGTGATATTATAGCCAGAGCCAAGCGGGTCACTTCCAGGGTCTAAAAAGGTCATCACACGTTGTTTCTGGTAATCATGCATAAATTGCCAGCCTATGGGCAATGATGCGCATACCAATATAAAAGCAATAATAAAATATTTGCGGTGGATGCCGCTGGCAAACATCAGCCAGCCTGCAATGCCGCATAATAATGTTGCTGTGCCGAGGTTAGGTTGTTTCAAAATCAGCCCGACAGGAAGCAATATGATAATCGCTGGAATGATAAGATGTTGTGGCTTATCATATTTGATTGGCGGCGTATTGTGAAAATGTCGAGCCAGCGTTAATATCACTGCTATTTTTGCCAGTTCTGATGGCTGCAGTTTAATTACGCCTAGATCAATCCATCGTTGTGCGCCCATCCCGATATGCCCCATCACTTCCACAGCGACAAGCATGATGATGGTGAGGGCATAGAGCAGATAGGCATATTTCATCCATGCATCCAGCTTGGTGATGCAGATGCCCAGTAACAAAAAGCAGCCCAGCCCGAAACGTATCATTTGCGGCAATGCCCATTTGTTAATGTCACCACCATCTGCCGAGGCGAGCATGATGAAACCAATCATTGCCAGCGTAAGCGTCAGCCCAATTAAGGAATAAGGCATTTTTTTCCATGCTTCACCAAATCTGGGAACGAAAATGCTCATAATACTGCCTTATCTTCAGCCTGTGCCATAATCTGCTGACATTTTAACATGACATCCTTCATCACAGGGGCTGCAGCAGATGCACCACCGCCACCATGTTCAATCACCACCGCACCTGCATAGCGCGGGTTGATAATCGGTGCATATGCCACAAACAGTGCATGGTGGCGTTGTTTCCACGGGATGCTGTTCTGATCCTGCCCGCGCACCGTGATGCGGCGCACTTGCGAAGTCCCTGTTTTTCCAGCCATTTCAAAACCTGCCTGACCAATCTGCGAGCCGCGCCCTGTGCCGCGTGGTCCTGTGGTTACATCAATCATGCCCTGCTGCGCCAGTTCAAGATGCTCTGGCTTAATATCCAGTGTTTCAAATTCTTTTAACTCTGTGTCCGTCCACAAACGCGGCTTTACTGCTTTTCCGCTTGCAAGGCGAGCCGTCATGATTGCCAGTTGCAGTGGCGTGGTCAGCACATAACCCTGACCAATACTCGAATTGATAGTATCTCCAGGATGCCAGATTTGATTATGCGCCCCGCGTTTCCATTGAGGGGAGGGAATAAGCCCTGATTTTTCACCAATCAGTCCCAGATCATAATCCTGTCCAAGTCCAAGAATATGCGCCATTTCACCAATCGCTTCTATACCAAGCCGTTTTGCGACATTATAGAAAAATACGTCGCAGGAACGTTCAACAGACTGCCTGTAATTCACTGAACCATGCCCTTCAGGCCGCCAGCAATTAAAGCGGTGTCGCCCAAGATAAAAATGCCCGGGGCAATGAAATCTGGTGGTAGGGTTGATGATGCCAGCCTCAAGCCCTTTCAGACCAACAAGCATTTTAAATGTTGAACCTGGGGGATATTGCCCATTAATGGCTTTGTTTACTAACGGTGTTTTCTCATCTGCCGTGAGCTCTCCCCAGTAGGCATGACTGATGCCACGGCTGAAACGGTTGGGGTCATATGATGGGACTGAACATAATGTCAGCACATCACCATTATGTATATCCAGAATGACGGCTGAGCCACTTTCTTCACCAATGCGATCTGCTGCAAATTGCTGCAATTCTGCGCTGATAGTGCTGGTCAGATTTTCGCCAGCCACTGCATCTTCACGTTTTACTTCTTTTAAATAGCGCCCTGCTGCATTCACTTCCATGTAACGCAGACCTGCCACACCCTGCAACCGTTCTTCTGCCTGCTGTTCCAGTCCGTTTTTACCAATTTTCATGCCTGGCACTTTCAGCAATCGGTTGCCTTTGGCTTCACTCTGGGAAGCAGTGCCTACATATCCCAGCAAATGCGATGTGGCGAAGCTGTAAGGATAGCGCCGAATTTCGCCCACCTCAACGGAGACACCAGCAAGGTCTGCTGCGTTAAGCTCAATCGCGCTGACTTCGTTCCATTCCAGATATTCTTTTAACATGATGTTCTGGTCATGCGGAGTGCGTTTTAACTGACGGTTCAGCATTTCTTCCAGACGGTCTTTATCTTCTTCCAGATAGGTGGCGAGTTTCTGCAATATCTCGTTTTTATTTTTCAGCGCTGCCCTGTTCATCATAAGTTGGTAATTGGGGTCATTCATGGCGAGCTGAACGCCAAATCGGTCATAGATTAGTCCGCGCTCTGGGCGAATTAATTTCAGATTAATGCGGTTATCTTCCGCCAATGTGGCATATTCTGATGCCCGAAGTGATTGAAGCTGAAATAATCGCCCTGTCAGCAGCGTTGCCACGCCAACCTGAATTGAGCCGAGAATAAACGTACGACGATTTAGATATTTTTTCTTGCTAAGCTCACTGCGCATAAAGATATATTACATTTCAGAATCACTAAGATTGTAACTGAATTATCAGACCTGACAAGAGTTTATGTATCATTGGGTAGCTGATCATAGTCAGACCGCAGCGCACCAGATAATCTATGTTGGTGGCCGCAGAGCCAAGCTGAATTGTGTTGACGCACCATTCGACAATGAAAAACAACAGCATAATCGGCAAAGCAATCCCCATTGCGGGAAGTGTTTTATGCTGGAATTTCTGGTATTTTCTAAGCCGTATCATGCTGATGCGCAGCAGCAGAAATAACAAGGCATAGGTGCCGAATATGCCTGTATAGAAACTGTCAAACACCAGCCCACACAGCAACAGCAGGGTGGATGGAACATATTGCGGCGCCCACCATGAGCAATATACAATGCCGCATAGCACAAACATGCAGGAATAATTTGTCAGTGTCGGCACTGGCAGCAATGCCATGCTCAATAATGTTAATATAGGCAACATCATCACAGGAATGCATTTCACCAGTTCAGGCGTGCGGGAAGAGGCTGCAAAAAATTTTTCAGTGCGCTGCATTATTCTGTTTCCTCATCAAAAGGTTGCTGCAATTTTGGATAGGCAGGAATAACAATACTTACGAATCTGAGATTTTCTGCATTTACATAAGGTGTTACAAACACGCTATTTTCAGTGACTTTGCTGACATAGCCAACATTGACTGATAGGGGCATTGCAGAGACTGTATCATCAGTCACAATGCGGTCACCTGGTTCAAAAGCTGCAATATCCTTAACATATTTGAGTTTGGGAATGTCATTATCCTGTCCCGTCATGATACTGCGCAATTCTGTAGGTTCATGTTGAACGGGGATGCGTGATTGTGCATCAGTAATAAGTAATACGGTGGCAGAGCTATCAGATACATCTATCAACCTGCCGACCATGCCAGAAGCAGTCACCACAATATATCCTTTTTTCAAAACATCGCCTTTTGCATGTTGCAATAATAAAGTGCGTCTTGAGCCTTGCGATCCATGACCAATCACACGTGCGCTGACATATTGTGCGTCCTGCGGTTTTGGCAGCCCAAGCAATTCTCGCAGTTCTCTATTCTCTTTCTGAAGCTGTTTGGCGGTGTTCTGCCACGCCAGAAGTTCCATATTTTCATTTTTGAGCAGCTCATTTTCAGTATAGATTACTGTGGCATCCTTCAGCTTCTCGCTAAAGCTATCTAATGTGCGGGCAGGGATATTCAGCAGATTGACCACAGGCAGCATCATATCCTGCATAATGCTGCGAAAACGCGCAACCATGAAATTATCACGCGAATGCAGAAACATAACCAGCAATGTGATGATGATGCAGCCGCTAATGCTTAAAAAATGAAGAATGGTTGCGGGCTTAAGCGCTAAAGACAAGCGGGAGGAATGTCGTATCTTCATAATAACAATGCTGCAATCCAGATTAAAACAACACCTTAATCACAGTTATGATGCGCTGCAACTATAAAGATAAATTTCAACTAGTTCAGTGTGTAAAAGCGCAGCAGCGCGGCACCATAGCATCGCTCTTTGTCCAGATTGAATGCATCATGTGTGATGGCTGCCTCGGTTTTGTGCTGTTCGGTAATAAATAATGTCTTATCGTTCACCCAGTTCTTTTGAGACAGCTGCGCTGCAATTTTATCGCACAACGTGCTGTAATATGGAGGGTCAGCAAAAATAATGTCATATGGTGTGTTCACCGCAGGCAACTGCTCAGCATTGCATTGCGAAAAATAGCATTGCGGCAGAACATTCAACGTGGTTGCATTGTCACGCGCGCATTGCAGTGATTTTGCGTTATTATCATAAAAATCCACGTGAGCTGCGCCACGGGAGAGCGCTTCCAGCCCAATGCCACCGGAACCACAACATATATCAGCAAATCGTGCCTGATGCAGCACCGCGTCACCATCCTCCTTCACCATATGCACCAGAATGTTAAATAAGGATTCGCGCGTGCGAGAGGCGGTGGGGCGGATGTTTTTGCCATCTAAAGTCTTTAATGTGCGCCCGCGATGCGCACCAGCGATAATTCTCATGGATTATTGATGCAGGCTATAGGGGTTTGTGTCTCTTTGAGCCGCTGCTCCACCTGCAGGGCTATAAATCTCGCTGTCTTCACCGCCGCGGACACTGGTATTGTCTCCACGAATTGCTTCCACTTTTTCCTGATCACTTCGGGAAATGGTGGACGTTCTTTCTTCATCCCGTGTGCGTTCGGGATTATTATAGCCAGGTCTGTTTCTGCGGTTGCTGGTTTCTTCAGCCACTTCCGTTTCTTCGCTTCTATCTTCAAAAAGAGTAGCAATCATCTGGAAAAGACCCATAAACAGGTCTGATATTCCCTCCCATATGCGGGTCAACCCTGTTGGCAGGGCAACACCAAGGAAGTCACCGCCACCATCTTTCACGCGGTCTGCAACACCACTTAATCCTTTATTTTTATTTTCCTCATCTTCTTTTCTTTTTCGCTCTGCCATACGTGCCTCCGCGTCTACATCATAAGTTTCCAGCTTTCCTTTTTCTGTGTCTGACTGGACATAATTTGCTGCTAACCCTGCAAACATTATAGTTTGCAAGTCCTTTCCAGTATAGTCTTTAATTTTGCCACTTGCATCGACACCAGAAAGCACTTGTGCAGGTGTTGTGCCACCAGCGAACAGATTTTCAAACCAGTTGAGATTTGCAAATTCCTGCACATCAGGGTTGGTGCTATTTTCTAATTTATGTCTGACTGCAACAGCTGCATTTCTTGAAACACCCTCAATCTGATGAACGGTTACATCAGGATCGTTTAGGAAATTCTGAACATCATCACTTCCAAGATAGCTGCGTATAGCATCAAATGCTTCTTCAGCTGCTGCCTGATATGCCTCTGGTGATTTTTTGCCTGGTCGTCTGTCTTCTGTTTCTAATACTTCTGCAAGCATAGGAGCAAATTCTGCTTTTAGCTCATTTTCTTCCTTATCTGACCCCAGAGGTGCAGATAAGGTAAGACCAATCAATTCCAGATATTGCCTACCCTGCTCATCATTTAACATTCCTATAGGATTTTCCAGATATTGCGCTATCTGATCCTGCATACCTTGATTAGCAGGTTGATTTTCAGCATCGTCTGGCTCTGATACGTCTGCTTCTGGTGCATCTGCTTCAGGGGAATTATTTGCTGTTTGCGTTGAAGTTTGCTGAGTCACTTCTGGCTCAGGGGCTTCTGCTTCTGGTGCGGCAGGTTCTTGCGAGGTTTCTGCTGGCTGATTGTTATCCTGCTTCTGCGCTTCGGGCGCATTCTCACGCTGGCGTGTGCGGTTTGGATTAGGTTTAGGCGCAGGATTATCAGCAGCAGAATTATCAGCAACTTCCTGAGCAGGTTGTTGAGGCGTTTCTTCAGCTGCGCTATTATTGTCATTTGCAGGTTCAGGCGTGGCTTCCTGCTGTGGTGTATCTGCTGCAGGTTGCTGGGCTGCGGCAAGTGTTGTCTGTGCAGCTTCAGTATTAATCCAACCACCAATACCTTCTTCGCTTTGTATATAGCCTTTAATATCAACCGTCTGACCAGTCATATTTTGTATGAAATCAACTGATTTTCTTAATTCGTGTGTGGATGATAGCGTTGGATTATAAAATTCCTGTTCAATATTCTGACGGACTTTTTCTTCAAGATCACTTGTGCTGGTAGGGTTTTCCGCTTTCGCATCTGTAATTGCTTTTGTTATAATTGCTGATGTGCCTTCACGAATATCATCAAATCGTTCTGAGATAAATTCCTGCTTATCTGTGCGAAAACCTACACCATCATAATCAGATGCTTTAGCGCCTTTCATAATTGCTGCGCCCGCGATGGGATTGCTTGCTCCTTCAATAACATCTTGCTGTGACTGCAAATTAAAATCTTTGCCAGCCTGCTGCACCATTTTATCAATTTCTGCATTGATAACAGTATTTAATTCCTGAGTGTTCACATCATACAAGCTCATGATGCTACCCCGCGCTGTGGTTCTGGCTGCTCTGCGGCAGCAACATTATCAGGGGATACGGTGTCAACGCCATTTTCCTGACTGTAGGTTTCATCCTGCTGTATGTCTGTTTGCACGTCTGCTGTTGCTTCTGTTGCAGCCTGTGCCACATCTTCATTTGCAGCGGCTGGTGTTTCATTTTCTTTCACAGAAAAATCAGCTGAAGCAATGGCGGTGGTGGTATCACTGCCTTCTTTGATGGCAACAAAACTTTCCTTCAATGACTCGCGCAAACCAACATATTTCTCACTTGGTTTAAGCACATCTTCACCATCTTCCTTCACCAGCTTCATGCCTGTGACAGATTCCGCCACTTCATTGGCTTTCAGCAATGCTGCTTCACTGCTATCACCTGCAGCAACGCGTTCTTCATATGCCAGCTTAAAGACATTGTTAAAAATGCGGTTGCTTTGAATGTCTGTCACTTTGGCTGTGTCATCAAATGCTTCGGTTTCTTTGCCCATCGCTTTGTTGAGCATCTGCAACGCGCCATGTTTCACGTTTTGTTGCGCCAGATCCATACTGTCCAACACGTCACGTGCATCATCCTGCGCGACGGAACTTAACACCGTTTCACGCAGTTTTTCTTCAGAAATGCCTGCATTCTCGGCAATATTATCTATTCCATTCATCGCATCTGTATTGCTTTCCAGCGCTGCTGAAAGTTGTTTACCAGATTGCTGAGATTTCGTATCAAATAATTTTTCACCGACAAATTGCGCAGCACCAGTGATAAAATTAGTAACAACGCTCACACCTTCTGATATTTTGTCCATCACGGTTTTGATAAAACTGCCTTCTTCAGGTTCAGCTTCATTCAGCTTTTCCTTTGCAGTGTCTGCAACCCCGTTTCGAATATCTTCAGGGATCATGCGTTCTGCATTGTCAATCATCCCAAACACCAGTTTTCCGCCTGGCAATTTGCGTGCATGTTCTTCAAACTTGCCTGCCATAGCAAACAGCTTATCTCCATTCGCGCCTTCAAGCCCGAGATATTCTGCGCGCGCTAAAATCGCTTCGGATGCAGTGCTGTTTTCTTCTTTCACCATATTTCTATCATACAATAAAATGCAAGTAATAGTGTGACGTTTTGATGAAATATGATGTTGTTCTAAACAAAAGCTAGTTAATATTTAACAGTCACTCATAATTTATTTAATGATGTTCATGAACTGCATGAGTTTCTGAAGAATCCTCAACATTCATTACAAATGGAAAATACATTTCTTCCCCCTGATACTGAACCTGCAAAAAGAATTTGGTAAGTCCTGCATCTTCAGGTGCAATGTGGAACAGCAATTGAGACGGATTGTCACCATGCATGGGATGCACATGCACCAGCTGCTTGGTTTGCTCATTAAAGCCTGCCATATGCGCTTTTGCACCCATTAACGTATCCAGAGATGATATTGGTGTGCCATCCTGCTTTTTCAGATGGATGATTATATCTGATTTCTTCCCCTTAATCAGTGAATCATATGATGCATTGTTCCAGTCAGCTTTCAGCACATTATTTTCTGCATGAAAAGACGGTGTCAGAGGGTATGGTTTTAGTGCTTCCTCATGCATATCATTAGGCAGATGCACTTTTACATGTTCCTTAACATTGTTGTTTTTTCGTTTCAGCTCACCCCACAAAGTGTAAGGAAGATTGGTTTCTGGAGTAAAAGTAAATGCATAACCTCCTTCTGCGGTTTCTTCAGGATGAATATGCTGATAATGCGAAAGCGAATCATCTATTACAAATAAATGAATTTTTTTGGTGTGTGTCAGTTGCAAATCATCAGATGTGATTGCTGTGCCTGTTAGCCTGTCTTTCAAATGCAGTATTGCCTGAAAAGCCTCACCTTTTTTAGTTTTTTTAGACTGCAAATTCGCCTGAATTATGCTTTCACCATGTGCATCCTGTTGATGATGAGATGACTTTGCGTCTGAATTGCAGGAGGAGCAAAAAAGCAATAATGCTGCGGAAGCTAAAATAAGATGTTTCATAGTTTATTATTTAGTGCGTTAAGCGAAAAAAATAAAGTGCTGATACAGAAAAAGGCGGTATTGTTATATCAACAATACCGCCTTTTATCACCATGTCAGCTTATTATGCTGCTGCTTTAGCACCTTGCGCATCAGGAATGCGAAGGTTCTGACCAGGATAGATTTTGTCAGGGTGGCTCAGCATTGGCTTATTCGCTTCAAAGATTTTGTTATACTGATTTGCATCGCCGTAAAACTGTTTAGAAATTTTTGAAAGTGTGTCGCCTGATTTCACCGTGTAGAACGTTGGCTCTAATGATTCTTCTGCTTTAATTTCAATGTGCGATTCAACCTTTGAAACACCTTTGATATTACCCGCAGTCAAAATCGCTTTTTCAGCTGTTTCTGCATCTGGTGCAGTGCCGCGCAATATTACTTTTTCTCCATCAACAGATACTTCAAGACCTTCAATGCCCAGATCAAATTCAGCGATTTTTGCTTTAATATCTTCTGATGCATTTGCATCTGAAATGCCGATTGCATTGGCAATTGCTTCACCTGCATCTTTAAAAAAATCAAATAGTCCCATAATCTTTACTCCTTTTTATTCTGCCCAATATCAGGCTTAGATAAAGTCGTAACAAGTTTTGCATAAAGTGCAAGTATGGAATTCAGGCTTTTTCTTCAAGGTAGCCCAAAGCCCGAATCACTTCCTGCATCGGCAGATTATTATGGGTGCGACCTTCGAATATATAGAGTTGCTTTTCCGTGGCAAGCGCGTCATGCAGTTGCTGCGCATGATGCAACGGGATGACCTTATCTGCTGTGCCATGAAATATCAGCACTGGCGCTTTTAAAGTTGAGGCTTTTTCCATAGAGTTAAAATGGTCTTTTAGCAACAAATTCACTGGAATATACCAGTAACGTTCCTGCGCCACTTCTGCAACGGAGCTGTAAGGCGAGAGCAGCAAGGTTGCAAAAGGGGTATATTCGCTGCTCATCTGCACGGCAACTCCTGAGCCAAGCGAACGCCCAACGAAAATAATGTCTTGCAGATTGATGCCCTCTTTTAGCAAATAATGCACTGCAGCTCGTGCATCTGCATATACTCCCTGTTCTGTTGGCTTGCCTTCATTTTTGGAAAAACCACGATATTCCAGTGCAAACACGCCATAGCCTGCATCTGCCAGTGCTTTATAATAATCGCCGCGTTTGCTGATGCCTGCCGCATTTCCATGAAACCAGATGACTGTGCGTTTTCCTTCCTGCGCGGGAGCATACCAGGAGGTGTTGGTTAAACCATCTTCAGTGCGGAAGATGACTTCCTTAAATTCTGGCAAACCTGTTGATGCTGGCAACGCATAATATTTATCTGGTTCATAAATCATTTCTCGCTGGTTGATATATAAATATCCGCAGATAACCAGATAAAAACAGAGGATGGCAGCACAAATGCTTTTAAAAAAAGATCTCAATTTCATGTTCTCATTATACCAGTATGCTTTACAAAAGATATTAATTAATGTATATTAACGTTGTTCTTTTTAATTTATAGATTATGCAATACGCAATTTATCACAATTCGCAAGGCAATCTGACTTATTTAAATATTGACGATGAAAACGCATCATCATTCAAAGATAGGTTAACTGCTGCAAAGCAGGGACTATACAAGAATATCGGAAATTTTTTGATTATTAATGCAACATGCGAAGATGACGCAAAAGAGCAGACTAAGCATTTAAATATTCCTGAAAAAATGTAATATATTATCTGGTTATAGAAGTCATTCTGTAACCTTTTTTTCTGTCTTATACATTACATACGATGAGACATTGCCATAAAACACACATCCACTTCTTCTGCGCCAATGGCAGCATAAAACTTTCGCGCCATTTTGTTTTCGCGCATCACCGTCCAGCTTGTCCATTTATATTCTGTTTTATGGTGTTGCAGCGCGAGCATCAGGGCTTTGCCAATGCCCTGCGCACGTGCATCTGGCATGACGTAAATATCACTGAGATGCCAGCCTTTTGTGGCAGATTGAATGTCATAGCCAGCATAAGCCAGCGCGCATCCTAATAGTGCCTCTGCATTATGTGCCATGAGGCATATGGCATCTGGCATTACTTTAAGAAAATCTGATAAATTATGGACATTAAACAAACTATCACTGCCTTCTTCCAGCGCCAGTGCCTGCACCATGGTGCATACCGCGTCATAATCTTCTGCTGTGGCATGGCGGATGGAAAAATCTGTGTTTTTCATGGCAGTCTTCCTTGTGTTTTGCCGATGTTTCAGTCATATAATAATCTATGAACCATCCACCCGCAATAGCCGATAATCTTCATAATCACCCACCATATATTTCTGCGCTTAACCCCATGCAGCGTGAAGCCGTGTTGACAACGGAAGGCGCAGTGCTGGTGCTGGCGGGGGCTGGTACGGGGAAGACCAAGGCACTGACCACGCGCATTGCACATATTATTTCATCAGGCATAGCATATCCTTCGCAAGTGCTGGCAGTAACCTTTACGAACAAAGCCGCACGCGAAATGGTGGAACGGGTGGGGGCATTGCTCAACCCCGATGCACCTCATGCAGAAAGCACGCAAGGCATGTGGCTTGGCACGTTTCACTCTATCGCCGCGCGCATTTTGCGCAGAGATGGGGATGCGATCGGGCTGGGCAGTTCTTTCACCATTTTGGATGCAGATGACCAGTTGCGCCTCACCAAAACATTGATGAAAGAATTGCAGCTGGATGACAAGAAATATGCACCAAAAGTGATGCTGGGAATGATTCAGTCCTGGAAGGACAGAGGCTTGCGCCCTGATAAAATTTCTGAGGATATGCTGGAGGGCGACTTTGCGCACATTGCACATCAGGTCTATACGGCGTATCAAAAACGGCTAGCCACTTTAAACGCGGCAGATTTTGGGGATTTGTTGTTGCATAATCTGACATTGTTTCAGGAACATCCAGATATTTTGCAGCGTTATGCACAGAAGTTTCGCTATATTTTAGTGGATGAGTATCAAGACACTAACGTTGCGCAATATTTATGGTTGCGATTGCTGGCGCTGGGGCATCACAATATTTGTTGTGTGGGGGATGATGACCAAAGCATTTACGGTTGGCGCGGTGCGGAAGTGGGCAATATCCTCAAATTTGAAAAAGATTTTGATAATCCAACTATCATCAAGCTGGAACAGAATTACCGATCGACTGAGCATATTCTGGCAGCCGCAAGTGCGGTGATTGCCAATAATGATAATCGCCATGGTAAAACATTATGGACGGAAGCGGAAGGCGGAGAGCTGATTCGCATTAAATCCGTTTGGGATGACGGCGAAGAAGCGCGTTATGTGGGTGAAGAAGTGGAAGCGCGGCAGCGCAACGGCACGCCCCTTTCAGAAATGGCGATTCTGGTGCGTGCGGGCTTTCAGACACGTTCTTTCGAGGAGCGTTTTTTGACGCTGGGTGTGCCTTATAAAGTGATTGGTGGCTTGCGATTTTATGAGCGCAAGGAGATACGCGATGCAGTGGCGTATTTACGGTTAATATTGGAACCGCGGGATGATTTGGCGTTTGAGCGCATAATCAACACACCAAAGCGGGGGGTGGGAAAATCTACATTAGAATTAATGCACACGACCGCGCGTTCCAATAACACATCACTTTTCGAGGCAGCACATTATCTCAACATTAATAATGCGCTGAAAGGCAAGGCGGGCAAAGCTATTGCCACGTTGCTTGGGCAACATGAAAAATGGTGCAGCATGGCGGAAGACGCGCCGCCATCTGAATTGTGCGAACATGCGCTCGAAGAGGCGGGCTATATGGAAATGTGGCGGCTGGACACCTCACCCGAAGCGCCTGGCAGGTTGGAGAACCTAAAAGAATTATTCCGCGCCTTGCAGGATTTCACCTCCATTCGTGATTTTATTGAACATGTCGGACTGGTGATGGACACAGTCGGCGAAGCAGACGATAACATGGTGAGCATCATGTCTCTCCATGCTGCGAAAGGGCTGGAGTTTGATACGGTGTTTTCCACAGGCTGGGAAGAGGGACTGTTCCCGCATCAGCGATCACTTGATGAAACAGGGCAAAGCGGCTTGGAAGAAGAACGCAGGCTGGCTTACGTTGGCATGACGCGGGCAAAACGATTGCTTTATATCACGCACGCTGCAAATCGCCGCATCTATAACCAGTGGCAAAGCTGCATCCCATCTCGCTTTCTTCAGGAAATTCCAACCGAACATGTTGAAGAAATGGATGGTGGATCATTTTCTGGGCGTGCGAGTGGACCAGCGTTATTCCAGAACAAAATAGATTCCGTGTTCAGCGAAGCACATCGCGTGACTCCAAAAGCGGATACGTTAATTGGCAAGCGCGTCTTTCACATGAAATTTGGGTACGGCAAAGTTCGTGCGCAAAATGGTCAGCATCTGGACATCGAGTTTGAAAAAGCTGGACAGAAAAAACTGATGGCGGATTATGTGAAAGTTGTTGGATAAAAAAATAAACGTAGGTTTATTTTTAATTAATTGATCCATGATATAGTCACATTTCAAAAGTGAGTTATGTCATGTTGGAAGAGCAATCATCCACTTGCGAAGAATATGATGCTGTTGAAAGAGAATCATTTCAGCGGCATCATACGTGGATTCATCTTTCTGTTATTGTGTTATTGATAGGGTCAGCAGGGTTTACTTTAATTCTGGATGAGGCAGTCGATAAAGAACAGATACAACGCAAATTCTGTTTTGTTATTGGTGTGTCTCTTTCTGCATTATGCATCTATGGGCTGGAAAAGATGTTGCAAAAACGGTTCTTTCTTCCAACCATTAATCAGTTGGTACTGTTATATTTTATAATTTTGGTGTTGCCAAATATGTTGGCATTTTATCTGCTAGAACATAATGAAACTAAAACACACATCAAACAGCATTATAAAAATTGTCAGACAATAGAGCATTATATTGGAAATGACGCGAATTGGAAGCAGGTGAAGCGCTGCAGAAATTAGATTCGTTGCAATTCACGTTCCTGTAACGCACCATCTTTAATGCTACCCGCTGTTGCAATTATTGCTTTTGGTGTTGCTTTATCGGATGCTGGCAGTTCTTTGACTGCAGTTTCCTTCTCACGGTTAAAAGACTGAATATTATTCTTTGCTTCTTCGTTCACTTTCTGCGGTGCTTTTTCAGCATCATCTGCTTTTGGCACATTGTCCGTGTTCCCCAAAATAGGCGCAAACAAACGGGTCATACCATAGGTTACGTTGGCAACCAGATAGCTAAAGGTCATGTCTGTGGCATACATCTGCACCGTATCTACTAAACCTTTATGCCCCTGCGTTCCATTTTCAGGAATTTTGCCACCAACAACAGGAATCATCCGTGCTTTGTCGATGGCGAATTTAGAGCCGTCTTCCGCGTGTTTTTCCCAACCCTGAAAACCAGCGTCCAGATTGTTATATTCATTCCCGCTGATTTTTGCAGCTGCACCAGAAATGATATTATCCTTGTTCGCAATGCCTGCATAAATAAAGTAAAACGGCACTACTGAAAGCACGCGGCTGGTGAGAACGCTGGACCAGGTCTGTTTTGGTTCTTCTTCAATTTCCTTGTAACGCTCTTCGCGTTTTTCCATTGTTTGTTGCTTATCAAATTCAGAAGCAAAGCCATTGCCCGTCAATTCATTGAACTTGTCCACCACCTTGTCAAATTTCTTGACTAATGGCAGTTTGTTATCTTCCATAATCTTGATGGGAATCATCACCGCAAATCCACCAGCGGAAATGGCAGTGGCAGTGGCAATCGTCTTGCTCGCATCGCGCCAACGTTTATGGTTTACCATCGTGTCGCGGGCTAATTTTATGTCTTCGACAGACTGCCCTGTAGCTTCGGCAAGTGCATCAAAGTTATTGCCACTTTCTGAGAAGCGATCGAAAAAGAATTGTTGTGCATTATCTTTATTGAAAGCAGGAATTTTATCAGAAAAGACAACAGTTCCATTTTTTACTTTATCTTGTGATGCATGAGCATCCAGAAATAAAGGCATCCCAGTTTCTAAATCTTTTGCGTTTGAAACTGCTTTAATCACTCTCTCTGTTGCAGGTGACTTATATTCACCATTTTCTAAAAATATTTTATCAGCCACATTCTCACGCGACCAATTCACAGCACCTTCACGAGCATTAAACACGGCTTCACGCGTTTTCATGCCTGCTTTGTCTGCAAAGGCTTTTATGCCATTAACACCATCCTGTTCATTCTGCGCCACTTTTTCTTGTGCGCTTTTTAGCGCATCTTTATCAGTAGACATTTTATACGTTTGAATGCCCACAAACGCATTGGTCAGCCAGCCAAGCCCCTGATATGCAACCCAGTTAAAGAGTTTTTCACCACCCGTTTGATTTTCTGAAACTATTTTTGGTCCTTCTGACATACTTATTATAATACAGACTTTTTCTCAAATTTCATATTACAGTTTTATGACGAAATGCATAAGAAAAGCTGTATTTGCAGATTGTTGTCATTATGAGTCGCAGCCAAAGAATCTTTCTTAATCAAGAGCAACCTGCCTGAGATACTTCGCTTTGCTCAGCATGACGCGCAGCATTTACATCCCCCGCCCTTGCCCTTGACCCTGCTGCATGGCTGTGGCAGTGAACTTTCCAGCAACGTTTAAGCCTTGTCCCGCAAGCTGTTTAACCACATCTTTTGATTCTTCATAGACGGCCAGTTGAGACCCTGCAAAGCGCATTCCTGCAGCATCTATTGCCTGTTGCTCATTCTTGAAATGTTCGCGTGCATTCTGCACCGTGGCAGTGGCTTCGTTAATTTCACCTTTATTGGGGCGACCTTTATTCAGGAACGCCAGAATATGACGGCGCAGCCCGTCATGTTCCACGCGATTTGCGGCAGAAATCACATCGGCAATGTCTGCCGTGCCGTTTGCCAGCTGCATAAGCAGATTTTCCAGAATATGACAATCTTCCACCAGCATATCCATATCTTCCAGCCGTGCTTCGCTGTTCATGTCTGCTTTGTCTGCCAATAATGCTACGAAATAGACCGTATAATCCTTATAGGCTTTTGAGAGATCTTGCTTAGTTTTGCGGTTGGGGCGATGTTCGCTGCCTTCAATGCCATCCATCACCACTGCATCTGACGTGGAAAAATGCTGCTCTCCACGTCCCACATGCAGGGGGCGAGCGGTGATTAAACGCAGCATTTCGGCATCATACGCCAGCCGTTCAACGGAAAGCCGTGAATCACGCGTCAACCCGTCATCATGTTCTGAACCCAGCGCACGCACCGCATCATGATAATATTCAATGCGCGGGCGGTAATCTCCGTCACGTCCCATAATCTGAAATTCCGTTTCAATCTCACGGATTTCGGCATATTTCGCCTGCATCAGGCTGATGAGTGCATCTGCTTCGTTCATAAAGCTAATGTAATTATAAAATGCACAAATTGCAATATGATGCTAGATAATGCGCATGACCGCACTTTATATCCACTGGCCCTTTTGCAAAAAGAAATGTCCTTATTGTGACTTTAACTCTCATGTGAGGGATGAAGTGGCATATGACCGTATGGGCGCAGCGTTGTTGCGGGAGATGCGCACCATGCACGCAATGGCGAAACCAGATATTCTCACTAGCATCTTCTTTGGTGGTGGCACGCCGTCATTGATGCCGCCGCAGATTGTGCAGGATGTCATTGATGAAGCAATGAAGCTGTGGCAGGTGAGTGAGAATATTGAAATTACGCTTGAAGCCAACCCGACTTCTTATGAAGCACAGAATTTTGCAGCTTACAAACAAGCGGGCGTAGACCGTTTGTCGCTTGGGGTACAGTCTCTGATTGATTCTGAATTGCAGTTTTTGGGGCGTGAACATTCTGCGCGGGAGGCGTTGGATGTGTTGCAGCAGGTGCAACGCCAGTTTGACCGCTATAATTTTGATCTGATTTATGCACGCCCCCATCAGACGGTGGACGCTTGGAGCAAGGAATTGCGCCAAGCCTTGCAGTATCATAACGGACATCTCTCACTCTATCAGTTGACGATTGAACCAGATACGAACTTTGCACGGGTTTATGAAAAAGGCGGGTTTGAACTGCCAGATGATGAGACATCTCTAGCGCTTTATGAGGTGACGCAGGCATTATGTGCAGATGCAGGGTTACAACGTTATGAAGTGTCGAATTATGCAGCCATTGGGCAGGAGAGCCGACACAATATGTCTTATTGGTTGGGGCATGATTATATTGGTGTTGGCGCAGGCGCGCACGGGCGGATTATCACGGATGCAGGATGGATGGCAACCAGCACTCACAAAAGCCCTGAACGCTGGCTGAGCGTGGTGGAAAAAGACGGACATGCATTGGTGGAGCAGCGTTTTTTAAGCGAGCAGGACAGAGCAGAAGAAATGCTCATTGGTGGCTTGCGACTTGTGGAAGGTGTAGCGCTTGCACAAGTGCAAGCCGTGCTGAATCCAGATAAACTTGCATTGTTTGAAGGGCAGGGGCTGGTGATGCGTTCAGGTGAGCATATTAAAGTGTCGCCTGAACATATTGGCGTAACCGAGCGGATTATTTCCGAATTGCTCATTTAACACCGTCATACTGAGCAAAGCGAAGTATCCATGTTGCAGCATACTCCAAGCCGAGAGATGGATTCTTCACAACGCTTAAGAATGACGAACATCTAAAGTTGATACCTGAATAATTCACGATAATTCTTTTTAAGCCACGCAGATGCACGTTTACTCTCTGGTGCAAATTGTTCACATAATGCCCAAAAATCAGTGCTATGATTCATATGAATCAAGTGACAACATTCATGAATAATCACATATCGTGCAACATATTCTGGCGCAAAGATGAGCCTGCGTGAAAGCATAATCCGTCCGTCACTGGAGCAGCTTCCCCAGCGGGAGGACGGGTCACGCAGGGAAAGTTTAGTTGGGCGGGTGAGTGATGCAAAAGGCGCAAGCTGCCACAACTCATCAATCACTTCATGAGTAAATTCAGTGAGCAGCGCATTTAACTTTCTGGCGGTGTGAGCTGTCACTTTTGCATCTGTTGAAAGGATTATCAGACTTTGCTTCGTCTGTGGTTCGCGGCAAATAATATGGCTTTCACCAAAAATGGGAATGGTCGCGTCATAATGCAGATGCACTGGCTCTGGCAGTTTTTTAGAGTAATCCTCCAAATGCTTATGATTACTCTGCAAAAACGCCATAATCCGTTCATTGCTCAGGCGTTTGGGCGCAGTAATATCCACCCTATCATGAATCGGGTGGATGCGCATGGTGATGCGACGGCTGCGCGGATGACGCTTTATTGCAATATCGAAATTGCGATTGCACAAAGTGATGTTTTTCGGTAGATAAGCCACACTAATATAACTATAGTAAATATTGTGTTATATCCATCGTCTTTTATTGCCCGCGTGAAAACGCATTTTCGTCTGTCAGAAGTGATTGGCAAGCGCATTAACATCCGCAAGCACGGGCGGGAATTTCAGGCTTGTTGTCCATTCCATAATGAAAAAACGCCGTCTTTCACTATTAATGATGAAAAGAATTTTTATCATTGCTTTGGCTGCGGGCAACATGGTGATGCGTTGAGCTTCATTATGGAATATGAAAGACTGAATTACCGTGAGGCGATTGAAGCACTTGCGCGTGAAGCAGGGTTGACACTGCCCACGCCAGACCCTGCCTCTCAACAGAAATATGACAAGGAAGCACGTCTGCTTGCATTGATGGAAGCGGCAAATGACTGGTTTAAAAGTCAGCTTAATTCCAGTGTGGGACACGCTGCGCGGCGCTACCTTACTGAACGTGACATTCACGAGCAGACAGTAGCGCAATTTGACATTGGCTATGCCCCACAAAACCGTGAAGGGCTGAAGCTGGCTATGCTGGAGAAAGGTTATTCAGAAAACCAGATGGTGGATTGCGGATTGCTGACCAAGGTGGACGGAAAACCAACTTATGACCGTTTTCGCGGAAGGGTGATGTTCCCCATTCGCAGGCTGGACGGCAAGGTGATTGCGTTTGGCGGGCGGTTGCTTGAAAAAAGCGAGTACGCGCCAAAATATCTCAATTCACCTGAAACCATGTTGTTTAAAAAGCATGATGTGCTGTTTAACATGAATAATGTGCGTTCCATTGCGCGCGAAGCGCCGAGCATTTTGGTGGTGGAAGGCTATACGGATGTGATTTCGCTCCATGCGAATGGCGTGCCGTACGCTGTTGCCCCACTTGGAACAGCATTTGGCGAGCCGCATTTGCAGCAGCTTTGGCGCTTTCATGCCAACCCGATTTTGTGTTTTGATGGGGACAAGGCAGGGCAAAAAGCCATGCTCCGCGCGGCAGATATTGCCATGCCGCATGTCACCGCAGATAGGCTAATCCGTTTTTGCGGGTTGCCAAAGGGCGAAGACCCAGATTCCTATATTCGGGCAAACGGCGCAGAAGCGTTTGAAGCAATGGCGGGCAGGGCGCTCAGCCTTTCTGAATTGCTGTGGAACGTGTATATTGGACGCAAGGAATTTACCACGCCTGAAGCACTGGCAATGGCAGAGCGCAAACTGATGACTGCGTTAGGTGAGCTGAAAGATGAAGGGCTGAAACACCGCATTGAAGCATCCTTCAAAAACCGTTTGTGGCACATGCAGCGCGACACGCAGAAACACGTGCAACGCAAACAGGAACAGATGCAGCAAACAGGCATCCACCTCAGCAATCGTGCGCGCAACCCCGTTACATTGCAACTGGAACAGATTTTTGCGCTGGTGGTGCGTTTCCCCGCGCTGCTGCAGGAAGAAGATGTGGAGCATTTCTTCTGCACGTGGGACTGGAGCGACACAATGTATCAACCATGTGTGTCTGAACTTATCATGCGCGGTCAGGAAGTGAGCCATTGCAGATATGTGTTGAGCGAGTTTTTGCATCGTGAATTTCCAGCAGCGGATATTCGCCTGCAAGAACATTATAATAAAGGCGTGATCCCTGCAGATTTATATGGCAAGGATGAGGAAGAAGGGCTGGATTCTGCGCGGCTGGTCTTCATGCGCCTGAAACAGAAAATTGAGCAACATCAACTGAATGGTGAGATGCGCAACATGGTGAAACAATCCGCGCAGGCGCAAGGCAACCCACAGGATGAACGCCTGCTCGAGCTGATTAAAATGCAGCAAAATGCCTATGCATTAGCAGCGCGTGAGAAGGATGATAGTTATAGTTAAACATTCTTAGTTTTCATTATATGCTTTGAAAGACTGAAAAATGATATTTAGGTGAATAATATAATGGAATTACATCACCCGAATTAAAATTCTCAGTTCTAAACCTTCTCGTAAATTTAATTTTCTCTTTATTTTTGATGTTATAACAAATTTTGTAATTATGCCTGTTTATGGCAATTATTTTGGCATCAATTTTAATACCAAACCTGTAAGCATCGAATATTGCATTGCGGAGATACAATATTGCAATAAAACCAACGATAAGATTGCAAAAAAAGATAGCTTTAATCCATAGCGTTATAGGAGAAAAGTAGCAGCATAACAGTCCTATTACAGTAATTCCTAAGAGTAAATTATAATCTCTGAAACCTTTTTGTTTCGCCTCTAACCACAGTGAATTGTTAGCGTTATTTTTTCTAAGGACAGAGTATATATCAACAGATTGAGACATGCTGATTTTGCGGGGTAGCTCAAAATTATTCATCAGTAACTATCCTATTTATTAGATTACTACTAATTCCTTAACCCAAAAATAACGAAAAAGTTATATTAATTGTGACATATGGGTAGTAGTGGCAAAAAACTTTCCTATATATTATTGATAACTCACGCGGTGCGTGATATGTGAGCGGTCTTATATTATGATGATAAGTCGTGATCATAACGTATTTATACAAACCATACAGGGCAATATATGGCGAAGGCAAAGAAACTTGATACTGAAAATGATACTGCAAAAAAGGAAAAAGATAAAGCAGTAAAAGCAGAAAAAAACATCAAGGTCAAAAAAGCGGTAAAAGAGGCATCTTCTGATGATCCGACGAAACGCGAAATTGAAATCATCAAAAACCTGATGAATGTTGGCAAGGCTAAAGGCTACATTACCTATACTGAATTGAACAATCTGCTGCCAAGCGCAGAATTTACGCCAGACCGCATTGACGGGGTGATTCGCGCACTGGGCGAAGTGAAAATTCGTGTGGTGGAAGACAATGAAGTGGATGGCGGCAAAAAGAAAAGCATCCATTTGCAGGAAGAAGATGTTTTAGACGATGACAATGATGATGATGCATCAGATGATACACCAACAGTCGTCGATAATGCAGGGCGTTCGGATGACCCTGTCCGCATGTATCTCCGTGAAATGGGAAATGTGGAATTGCTGTCACGTGAAGGTGAGATTGAAATTGCCAAACGCATTGAAAAAGGCCGCGAAATGCTGATCACAGCGCTTTGCGAAAACCCTGTAGTGCAGCTGGAAATGCTGAAATGGCGAGACGAGCTTGATTCTGGTGAGCTATTGCTGCGTGAAGTGATTGATCTGGATGCCAGCTTTGGCGCGTCTGAAGCGGAAGGCGCAGATGACAGTGACGATGCAGAGACAGAAAGTGATGAGCTGGAAACAGATGCGCTGGCAGATGACAGTGATGATGATTCCGACGAAGATGACGATGAAGATGAGGATGATGATGACGATGAGGAAGATAATCCTATGTCTCTCATTGCGATGGAAAATGCATTGCTGCCTCAAATGCTTGAAACACTGGATGATTTTGCAAAACTCAGCAAATTAATGCGTGATTATCACGAAAAACGTCTGGATGCGGCATTTGGTGAAGGTGAAATCACAGCAGCAGACACCAAAAAATACAACAAAGCAAAAAAAGAAATTGTTGAACTGGTGATGGACATCAAACTGACGAATAATATCGTTGAGGAGATGACGCTGAATCTTTATGAAATCAACAAAAAGCTCTTCCGTCTGGAAGGGAAGATCATGGCGCTTGCAGAGAAATCCAAAGTGTCTCGCAAAGATTTTGTGAAGCATTATACGGGCAATGAAATGGATATGCAGTGGCTGGACAAGGTGTCCAAACTGCGCACCAAAGGCTGGAAGGATTTTGTTGCCACCCACCGCGATGAAGTGGAAGAAATTCGTGAACGCGTGTTTTCTATCGCACGTGAAGTCGGCGTGGATATTACCGAATTCAAACGCATGGTGGCAGAAGTGCAAAAAGGCGAGCGCACCTCCAACCGGGCTAAGAAAGAAATGATTGAGGCGAATCTGCGTCTGGTAATTTCGATTGCAAAGAAATATACCAATCGTGGGTTGCAGTTTCTTGATCTGATTCAGGAAGGAAATATCGGTTTGATGAAGGCGGTGGACAAGTTCGAATATCGCCGTGGATATAAGTTTTCGACTTATGCTACATGGTGGATTCGTCAGGCGATAACGCGCTCCATCGCAGATCAGGCGCGGACGATTCGTATTCCTGTGCATATGATTGAAACAATCAATAAAATCGTGCGTACGTCACGTCAGATGTTGCACGAAATTGGACGTGAGCCAACACCAGAAGAGCTTGCAGAACGTCTGGTAATGCCGCTGGACAAAGTGCGCAAAGTGATGAAAATTGCCAAAGAGCCTGTGAGTTTGGAGACTCCGATTGGAGATGAAGAAGATTCGCAGTTGGGTGATTTTATTGAAGACAAAAACGCGATTTTGCCTGTGGATTCGGCAATTCATTCCAACTTGCGCGAGGTGACAACGCGGATTCTCTCCAGCCTGACACCGCGTGAAGAGCGCGTGTTGCGGATGCGGTTCGGCATTGGCATGAACACGGATCACACACTCGAAGAGGTGGGACAGCAATTCTCGGTCACGCGTGAGCGTATCCGTCAGATTGAAGCAAAAGCATTGCGCAAATTGAAGCACCCAAGCCGTTCCCGCAAAATGCGCAGTTTCCTGGAGCATTAACCGTGCGCCCAGAGGATTTTCTGTGCAAAAAGAACTTCCCTAAGCTGATGGTTATGTCCGTTGCCGTCAGCTTAGTAATATCTTATATCATATTTTATTTTACGCAAAATGCGGTTATCAGCGCAGCCGTGGCGGCAACATTGATCGTGTCTGACTATGCTGCTTTAAAACTTCTGACGAAAGACGAAGAGTGATATGAACACGCACCAGCATTGGGTTGATGTATTGCGCATCATTGCCACATGCATGGTGATTGTTCTGCATTTATGCGTAAGACCGCTTATTAACCCTGAACTTGCGGGAGATGTGAACTGGAACCTTGCGGTTATATTGCGAAATATTACTACAGTTTCTGTGCCGCTTTTCTTTATGATTTCAGGGTATTTATATCTGAACAAGAAAGAAATTATCATTAAAGATTTTCTGTTTAAGCGCTTCATATCTGTGATTCTTCCTTTTCTAATCTGGTCATATATCTGGTTGCTCTATCGACATTTCACTGCAGATATTCCTTTCACTGCTAATATGGTGTTTGCTCCGTTTGTTGGCGAAACGCAATATCATCTCTGGTTTATGTATCCGTTGATTGTGCTGTATCTGGCAGCACCATTACTGCACAAAATGTGTCATCAAATGAATGATCATATGGCAATATATGCTTTGATTTTGTGGTTAGGCTTTGCTGGAATTTTCGGATATAAAGTCCATTTTCACCTGTTTGAATTTAAATTCAAGCCAGAAATGATGACGCCTCTGGTGGGATATTTTATAGGCGGATATCTTATTGCACGATTTCAGTTTTTCCCCAAACGCATAGCATTTCTTGCGTTGCTGATTTATATATTCATGATTATAGGCACATTCATGATGACTGCAGACAAAACAGCTTTATTTCCAGGTTTTTTTGAAACTACCATCCTGCATGTTATGGTGCTGACATTATGCATATTCTGGCTGTGCCACTATTACAGAGAAAAAATTACGCATAAAAAGAGTGTCCGTACATTATCTGAATTATGCTTTTTTGTTTATATGATTCATCCATTATATATTTTCATGATGGATGAATATGTGTTTAATTCAGATACAGTCTTATCAAATGCTTATCTGCCCGTTTCAACCATAGTGGTCATTACTGCATCATTCGCCACTGCGGCGATGGCAAGAACACTCAAACTCAATAAAATTCTGGGGTGAGCAGGTTTAGTGCAACAAATTAATTGAGCTTAGATAAAATGAAGGATATAACATTGGCATGAGCATAGGAACGTGGTTACATACAAAATTGAATGGTAAAAAGGTTGGTGAGGACATCTTCGGCAACGTATATTACCAGCATAAAAAATCATTTAATGGCAAGCCCCATAAACGCTGGGTCATGTATAAAGGGTTGGCAGAGCCTTCCAAAGTGCCTCCTATGTGGCACGCATGGCTGCATTATATGGTGAATGATCTGCCAGAAAATGTGAATGAACCGCGTTATGAGTGGCAAAAAGAACATAAGCCCAATCTTACGGGTACGGTAAACGCGTATCACCCTCCTGGGCATTTGCAAAGCGGTGCAAAGCGCGATAAAACAGTGTCAGACTATGAGGCGTGGACGCCATAACACCATATACGAGGAACACCATGTCACGTAATATTGCTGAAACTTTAATGGGCGCACTGGTGCTGGCGGTTGCGGTGTGGTTTTTCACAAATGCATATAAAGGCAGAGGAGGGCAGAACACTTCTTCTGCGTACCATTTGATTGCTGAATTTAATGATGTTACGGGCATTGGCATTGGCAGTGATGTGCGCGTTGGTGGCGTTAAAGTGGGTACGGTGGACACCATCTCGCTGAATGAGGAAAATTATCAGGCTCAGGTTAAATTCACTGTGAAAGAAAGCGTAAAACTTCCATCTGATACAGATGCAGCAATCGTAGGCGAGAGCCTGCTTGGTGGAAAGTTTCTGTCGTTAAATCCTGGCGGAAGTGACACTATGCTTAAAGATGGCGGCATGATTGAATTTACTCAGTCCTCCATCAGCCTTGAACAATTGCTCGGAAAATTTGTGTTCAGCGCAGGCGGTGTTGAAGGGGATAAGTCTGATGATGGTGATGATATTGAGCTTTCTACGCCGTAATATAAGCACTGCCTTTATATGCTTATTATTAAGCAGTGCCGCATTGTTTAGTGTTAGCGCTCAGGACGGTGAAAGCGAGAGCGAGCAACCACAACAATGGGAAGCGAAGTTAGTTCTTATTGACAAATTAACAGCGCAGACAACTGAAGCAGTGATTGCTATTCCTTCTGTAACATCTCATGAACATCTGGAAATCAATGCACGCAAATGCTGGGTCGAAGAAAGCAGTGTAACACCAGAACATGCATTGCTTAGCGAAATTTACATGAATCACAGAAACAAGCCACAGCGCATTTTTTATGGCTGGCTACTCAAAAATAACACCGAACTTTCCCATATATCAAATGCAAAATACGACATTCAATTGCTTGAATGCCGTATTAAGCAAAGTGATTAATTTTGTTGCTCAATCACTGCATCATCCGCATTCACTTCAGGACGCGGGTCTGCCTGCACCAGGTTTGGCGGACGGTATGATCCAGCAGCGGTAAGCCCGTTTGCCTGAGCAAGCTGTTCATATTCCGCAGCACTGATAGCCCCGTTATTCAACTGAGTTTCCAGATATAACACGCCTTGTTCTTCACCTGCGGGTACGTTTACGGGAGTAGTCGTTTCTGCAAATGTAGATTCCCCTTCACCGTCAAGCGTATCACCGATAAAGACCTGTTCATCAATGCCCACAACACCCTGATTGCCTTTAATAGACACAAAGGGCCCACCCTGTCCATATGATACAAAATTGCCATCAGCATCATATTCTGGCACAGAGTCTGTTCTATCCAGCAATTGAATTGGTTCTCCATCCTGATCTTTCAATTGGAACTTTGATGTATAAACATATCCATCTTCGTCTAGAACAACATAGTCACCTGCAGGGATTGCTACCAGACGCTGTTCATCTGTTCCATTACCAAACTCAAGCACGCAGCCCGTTGGGCAGGTGTAAGTGGATGGCATGGTCACATCTGTTCTGATCAGATCATATTGTGGCACATTCTGCAATTCGATAAAACGCGGCGGTTCGCCTCGTGATAAAATGGGAGAACCTTCCTGCGTGTTAAACACGGCATCATTTCCTGTTCCAGTACAAATAGTGCCTCCCAGACCACTAATAAGTCCACATACACCCAGAGAACCAGTAGCACAGCCATCTCTAACACTACCAGACGCTTCAATTCCAGAGTTTGGTCCTGTCAGATCACCAATATCACCAGTCCCGCTGATAAGCCCGCCAATGGAACCGAGCAAATTAGTAACACAGTCAATTTCCTCCTGTTCCACTTTTGGCACGCCCACATCGGGAATATCTATGCCTGTCAGTTCTACACCCTGACCAAGATCACAGGCATCTATAGCGCCGCCAGTTTCACGTCCTCCTGACATAGTTTCTATATAATCATTACAACCTGCATCTTCATATTTGATAGGTGGTCTGTGGGCTGGTGAAATGGATGTGACCATCCTTTGCCCAGCAGCAGTAGGAGCTTGGGTAAATCCACCACGTGTCAACCATTCTTCAGGTGGATCTGCTCCATCAAGAATACAATCTTCTAATGGCGCGGCATCCAATTTGTATATCTGATTAAAGTTTGTCCCGTCATAGGGGTTGCAGGCATACGAATCAGCAGCCGCTGCAGCAATTACTCCTATTATGGTTAATGATAGTAAAATTTTTTGTGTGTAGTTGTTACTCATTATTGATTCCTCAGATTGCCTTTAATTTTGAAGCGTTTAATATCACCCCATAAAGGTTCGATGCAGGCACTCATACGTGGGTCATCACATGTAGATGTATAATCTTCTCCTTCAGAACCTACTTCTGCAAGCAAAGCAGGATATGGGGGAGGAAGTGCCTGTTTATACATGGTAAATATTTCACCCATCCCCAGATCATCTGTGTTTCCACAGGCATCTACATATTTTCCATGATTATGCGCAACCGCCTTTACATAATCATATTCTTCAGCCATCACTTGTGTATATGCTGCTTCACGTGAAAATGTGTTCTGAACATTCTCAACAACAGCTACATAAGGGTTTCGCCATGTTCCTTCACCACCTTGCATAACCACATCCTCATCAAAAACGAGAATATCCCCAGGAGCCGCCATATCCAGCCCTCTGCTTTCCCAGTTTACATTATCATATAATTCTGGAAAACGCTTCGCAGAATCAGGTTCAATAACGTATCCTCTCCAGCCTAAAGGCCAGTAATAGCTTACTAAGCCAGCTGATTCTTCACCACGTGTAGTGCGGTTTCCATCATAATAACTTCTGGTTGGGCGTGCTTTATGAAGCGTGACTCCAGTACGGTTCAGAACATATTCTTCACCACCAAGGTTTTTAAATAATTTAGTTTCCTGACCGATACACTTAACCCCCATACGCATGGTACGAACATAATATAGTTTCAGTTCAGACCAGCTCGATATTGGGTCAGGATTAGCGGCATTAATGCCTTTTCCGCCACCAATGGCGCAGTTTTCCCCTTCGCGCCCAGCACCCATAATCGCGTATTCAGATCCTATGGTACTATTATGATCATACAGATAATCATCGCCGCTTTCTTCGAAAATATGTTCATCCTGTCCACATTCCGCATTTGTATCCCAGCAACGCATGTATGGTCTGTGATCACCAAAATAGTCAGAGAATTTGTAACCTTCTGGAACACCATTAGGGAAGTTTTCTTCATTAGCTTCACGCATTTTTAGTGTATTTACACCAGTTAAAGGGCGACCTACATAATTACATAAGTCTGTTACTGACGGACCACAAAGCAAAGGTGGCACTTTGTTTCTTCCGTCGTAGGTTGTGGCACAGCATGGTTCATCCGAAGTACATCTGAAAAATCTCCAGCAGTTAATAGGTACAGTAGGGTCAAGAAAACACGCAACATTAAATGCAATTTTTGTAAGCATCCATATTTCAAAATAATCTTTTCTGAAATTCAGAAGATCAATATTGAAGTCATCGGCACATCTAACAGCATCTCTTGGGTTTCCGCCGTAAACTACAGTAGGCAGAGAAAAACTTCTGTCCGTCATTTCAAAATCCCAACGAGGAGTGAATGGGTGAGACGGATCAACAATTTTTTCTACGTGAAGATTAACTTCATTTTCATTTTCAGTCAGATCTTCAACGGTAATTAATCCAAAATTATCAGCTGGAATGGGTATCTGTTTTAATATTTCTACTTTAGTATCATTTCCGTAATGTGGTTCAGCACTGTTCAACATTCCTCTAAGTTGATAGTTTTCATCCATAAGTAATTTAATCCATGCAGCACCAATATATTCTGTAGGCAGATATTCATATAAATCATGTCGCGTTGGTGGCACTTCGAGTCTGAAAGGCTGGCATAGCCCCACATCCGTTCCGAAATAGTTTCCTGAAGGGTCTTCCACATCACGAATGAAACGCGAATGCTGTAGAATATATTGATTGGTACAATTATCTAACTCCTTGCGCATCCATACAGGGTCCATAGGGTCACCAGCATCACCATTTTCACCGACCATGATATCTGGCGCACAACCTGCCTGCACCGACGCGGTTGGAAGCACTAAACGCTGTGAATGACGCAGAGGGTTTACGCCTCCGCGATATGGGTTTCCGCGGTGCAGATTTTTGCTATCTGGCAGTGGCTCCTGATATGGTTCACGAATGGATTTGTCAGGATTCATAAGACTTACAAGATACCATTTATTTAAATCCAAAGGTGAAAAAGCATCTGTAGTTTTATGTGGCATACAGTCTATTGGTTGCGCGCCTTTAACAACGCTAATATCCGATAAATCAATACCAGAATTACTATTTCCACGTTTAAAAGGTCCTTCAAGGGTTGCTGACTGTCGAAGAGTTTCAGCTGAATTTGACACTTCACTCATTTTAAAACATGCATCACGCATTCTGTAATCAGGCTCCACAGGATTTTCTGCATCTTCATACGGATCAAGGCTAAACTTAAAATTAAAACCACATGAGTTAAATGCCCCTCCCAACCCTGTCATACAGGCTTTCTCATCCTGATAATCTTCATATTCTTCTGGTAGGTCAACATCCCCGCCCGTCAAACCAAACAAATTAAAAATTGCATAGCCGGGTTGCGGATTTGCAAAGGCAATCAGAAAAAAGAATATAAAAAATGCTCGAATCATATTTTCATTATATATTAAGTTTTATCTTACTATAATAACAATAAATTAAGATAAAGTCTATATTTCTCATTAAATATATGGATTTTTACTTATTATTACTATAATATTACTTTGATTACAGAAATACTCTAAAAATATTATGTCTAAGATACCGCAATTTACTGTCGAAGAATATCATCAGATCGCTGAATCCATTGAGAATGGCAGCTTTTTTGAAGAAAGTAAAAAATGGTACAGAACATTGTATCTCTCCATTCTGACAGATCGTTGTTTCTATATTATAGTTACCATAATCGCTACACTGGCTGCATTATTTGCCATATTCGGACTTCTGAGATTGCTGCCAATCTCTCCTGCTGAACCTATGCTTTTCCCAATGAAAAACACGCTGAGAGACACACCGATTATGTCTCGTCTGAGAGATGATATCTACGAACCTGTAAATCTTGCGCTGGCCCGCTATCACGTGAAAGCATATGTCAAAAAAAGAGAGGACTATGATTTTGAGCGTGTTCAGTCTCGGTTTCGGTTTTTGAAAGGCTATTCCGATAAGACTACTATGGAAACCTATAGTAGATATATTAATCCTGCATCTCCCCGAAGCCCAATTAATAAATATCAAAAAAGTACAGTCCGCGATATTGAGATTACGGATACGATCATCAGAAAAGCAGATGGCACAGCTGAAGATATTATTGACTGGTCTGAAATTGAAAAGAATGCTTTTGTAGCAGATGTATATTTTTCAGCTAGAGAACTATATCCCAATAAAGTGCAATACAGCAACTGGCGTGCTACAATAGAATTTGATTATGACCCATTGCATATTGATCAAAGAGACCCAACTGTCGCAGAAATGTTACTGGGTATGCCAAAAGAAATCGTTGAAGCAGAGCAGAACATAGAACCTATGACTTTTCTGGTCACAAACTATACTGTAGAAGAGTTAATGTAATGAATCGGGTTGGATAATGAAGTATATTTTTTCTTGGATTGTGGTTGCAGCGTGTGTTGTGTGTTTATCGCAGAATGCTCAGGCAGTTCAAAAACCTCTCCCAATAGCAACTGACAGCCGTATCAAATCGGTATTCTATAATCCAAATGAAATTTATAAATTTACCGGGCATTATGGATATCAATCTGTCATTGAGTTTTCCAGCGAGGAAGAAATTATTACAATATCCATAGGGGATTCGGTGGCATGGCAGCTTCAGCCAAGCGGTTCACGGTTATTCATTAAGCCTGTAGAGCAGGATGCGCTGACCAACATGACAGTCATTACTACCCTGCATACCTATCATTTTGAATTACATGCAGATGATGTGGGGGAGAACATTAATGATAAAGGGCTGACATTTGTGCTGCGCTTCACTTATGGTGATTCGGGAGATTATGGTGGGTTTATCTCTATGGGTGGACAATTGCCACCGCCAGACCTGACAGATCCTGAAGTACGCGCGCAGATGAATTTTGATTATTCTATAGTTGGGCCAGAGTTAATTTCTCCTATCCGCATTTTTGATGATGGTGAATTTACATATTTTGAATTCAGAGACAAAAACGCAGAAATTCCTGCGTTTTTTGTGGTAAATCCATTGATGGAAGAATCTATTATCAATTATCGCACCGTGGGTGACTATATTGTGGTTGAACGCGTCGCACCTCGTTTCACACTTCGCAACGGAGCATATGTCGTCTGCGTTTATAATGAAGATATGGAAATGCCACAAATTCCTATGCCAGAAGAAAAAAGCTGGTGGGAAAAAATATTTTAAGTTGGTTTTATGACAGATTACCTGCACCAGTATGACCTACCTGATAACGTAAAATTTGACGGTGACATAGCACTTGATTGCGAGGCTATGGGTTTAAATCAATTGCGTGACCGCCTTTGCGTTGTTCAGCTTTCAGACGGTAAGGGGGATACACATCTGGTACATTACCCCGAAGCGCATTATGACAAATCAAAAAACCTGGTGGCATTATTGAATGATACCAGCCGCACCAAAATTTTGCATTTCGCACGTTTTGATATTGCGCTAATCAAACACTATCTTGGCGTGTTGATTGAACCCGTCTATTGCACGCGCACAGCTTCCAAGCTGATACGCACTTACACAGACAAGCACGGGCTGAAAGATTTGTGCAAAGAGTTGCTGTCTATTGACATTTCAAAACAACAACAATCTTCTTACTGGGGGGATGATACGTTAACTCCGCAGCAAATTGCGTATGCTGCATCAGACGTATATCACCTGCATAAATTGCGAGCCATTCTCGAAATGCGCCTGGAAAAAGAGGGGCGCACAGCTTTGTGTCATGCTACTATGAAAGCACTGCCTGTGCGCGCGTGGTTAGACATTGAAGGCTGGGCAGATAAAGACATTTTTGCACATAGCTATTAATACATTTTATGGCAGATAAACACCACATTCCCAGAGTATCAAAAGTTGATGATGATATTAATCAGGCATTGCCATTGCCAACAGACACAATGTCATCTTCTTTCTGGAGGCGTGTTGTTGCCACATTTATAGATATTGGCATCGTCATCTTCATGGCTGTTTTTGTTATATCGCCATTAGTACATTCTTCTTATTACAGCCTCACATTGAGCGAAATGTTTTATAGTTATCTGCGCTGGGTGGCGTTGATAACATTTCTGTTCTGGGCAACTTATGTCACATTGCTGAATGCGTCCAGATGGCGGGCGACATTAGGGCAGAAGCTATTACGCATTCAGGTGGTCAGTGTATTTGGTGAAAGAATTTCATATATTAAAGCATTAGGGCGCTTCATCATCTTCTCAGCACCAACAGTAATTTTATTTGCTGGCGCTTTGGAGGAGATATTCAGCGTATTGCCTTTTGGAGTGTTCCCCGCATATGATGTTGTCCGCACTGAGGTTAATATCACAGAGAATTTTTATATTCTCGTACTGCTTGTTTCACTTGGGCAGTTAATGCTGATCTGGTCTATGCTGACTGCAAATCACAGCCGTGTATTATGGGATTATATCTGGAAAACGCGAGTGTTGCTAAATACGCCTCGTGATTTATAGCAACTGATATAATTTTCTCCCTTCCTGCCGAAAGCAGCTTCACACATTCTCGTATTATCATTTATACGAGGATTATTATGCAAAAACCCATTCCGCTGTATCTGCGGCGCATTTCAGCCCCAGTAGCTGAGATTATAACTTTAGCTGAAGCAAAATTATATTTACGAGTCGATCACATCGAAGAAGATATTTTTATCAGTGAACTGATTGTGGCCGTGCGTATGTTCGCTGAAGATTATCTTGGAAAATCGCTGGTAACGCAGGACTGGCAGGTAGGATATGATACGGCATATACCGCTTACATATTGCCTATGCAGCCTGTGCAGCACATCAACCAGATTGAAATTGTGTCTGGTAATGCATCACAATTGCTGGATAGCGCACAATATGAGTTAAAACAGCCTGATACTTTAACCCTGAACCATTTCAGTTTCACTGAAATAGCCATTCAATATCGCTCAGGTGCGGATGCTTTAAATCAACCAATGGCGCTCAAGCAAGCCATGTTTGCGCATATCGCGCTGTGTTACGAACGCAGAGGGGAGGATATTTTGCAGCCTTTGCCTGCGCATCGCCTATATGAGCCATATAAAGAGGTGAAAATATGAGTGCGCTTCATGCAGGGCTGCTGAAGCACCGCGTCATTATTGAACGTCAGGTAACAACAGTGGATGCATTTGGCGGTCAGCAAACGAACTGGCAGTTGCACCGCGTGATATGGGCGCATCTCTCACCGCTCTCAAACATGGTCGATGCCAAAACAGACAGCCTGATCGCGCGTTCACGTTATGATGTGTCATTCCGAACGGATAACAGCATCACTGTCAATATGCGGATGATAGTAAACGGCATTGCGCATGTGGTAGATACGGTTGCGCTGCATAAGCAAGAAGGCTTTATGCAATGCCGCATTTCAGGAGAGTATTTATGATGCAAACTCACCTTTCTCAATTGCAAAGTGCGCTATATGCCTTGCTGGATAATGATGCAGAATTACATGCTATCATCCACGGTATATATGACGCAGCACCAGAAAATCCAGTTTTTCCTTATATTACACTTTCAGACATTCAGATAGAAGATGCGTCTGCACGCAGTCTTCCTATTTCGGAGATTCATTTTGAGTTGAACATCTGGTCAACTTATCAGGGGCGAGCAGAATTATATAATATTTCAGAAAATCTGGACGGGCTAATTACCAATACAGGGCTGCAGGGATTTGGCGCGCATCAACTGCTGGTCATTCAAAAGCAGAAGCAGCGTTTTTTTCAGTTAAGCAAGCAACGCGTCATGCAGTCCAATATTCACTATCGCGCCATTATGCAGGGGGATGCATGACATTATTTGCAAATAATAAAGTGGAATGTTTTGTTGTCAGCGAAGGGAATTATTTTCCATTAAAAGCAGTTACGATATCCTCTGTCATTCTTGATTCTGTTTCTACCATAACGCAGCAAGTTAGCAGCACATCATGGCAAAAACGCATAGAAGAGTTTTCTCGCAGACAGTTGCAGGTTCGAATTGAAATGCTTAATCATAATGGTATTGCAGAAAACATGCTGCAAAATGCTGCTTTGGAAGGTAGTGCCATAAATATTTGCTTTAAGTTGAATGAGGTAACTTCTCTGCAGGCTATGATGCATATTCAGCAATATAACTGCAGCTATACACAAAATGAGCTGGACCTATTGCGTTTACGCGCAGTGAGCGTTGGAGATGTCTTGGTAATCAAAGAATAACCAATAATCATTGCGTTGCAGGTGTTTTACCTATATAGAGACACGAAGATTACAAACAGGATATACCCCAATGACGCAAAAAGAAATTCGCAATATCGCCATTATTGCACACGTAGATCACGGCAAAACCACCTTGATTGATTCCATGCTCCGCCAAAGCGGCACGTTCCGTGATAATCAGCGTGTGGATGAGCGTGTGATGGATAGTAATGATCTGGAAAAAGAACGCGGCATTACTATTCTTGCGAAATGTACGTCTGTTGAATGGGAAGGCGTGCGCATCAATATTATTGATACGCCAGGTCACGCGGATTTTGGTGGTGAAGTGGAGCGCGTACTTTCGATGGCAGATGGTGTGATTTTGCTGACTGACGCAGCAGAAGGCCCAATGCCACAGACCAAATTCGTACTTGGTAAAGCGTTAAAGCAGGGCTTGCGTCCTATCGTAGTGATTAACAAAGTGGATAGACCAGACGGTCGCCCGGATGAAGTGGTGGATGAAGTGTTTGACCTGTTTGCAGCGCTGGATGCTTCTGAAGAACAGCTGGATTTCCCAGTGCTTTATGCATCTGGTCGTAACGGTTGGTGTGATGATTCTCTCGAGGGTGAGCGTAAGGATCTGAAAGCATTGTTCAAACTGGTTTTAAGCCATGTTCCAGAACCACAGGTGGACAAAGATGCACCGTTCACTATGCTGGTAACCCTCCTGGAATCAGATTCCTTTTTAGGGCGTGTGTTGACAGGGCGCGTAACCAGTGGTGTTGCACGCATCAACATGCCTGTGAAGGCATTGTCACTTGATGGCACACAAATGGAAACGGGCAAATTGACTAAATTACAGTCATTCCACGGCGTTGAGCGCGTGCCAGTTCAGGAAGCATATGCAGGAGATATTATTTCCATTGCAGGCATGAATATCACTTCGGTGGCAGATACTATTTGTGATCCAGCCGTTAAAGAACCCATCCAATCCACGCCGATTGACCCGCCAACCATGAGCATCACCATCAGCGTGAATGATTCCCCCTTCGCAGGGCAGGAAGGCAGCAAGGTAACATCGCGCATGATTCGTGACCGTTTGATGGCGGAAGCAGAAACGAATGTGGCAATCACTGTGAATGAAACAGAAGGCAAGGATGCATTTGAAGTGGGCGGACGTGGCGAACTGCAGCTTGGTGTTCTCATTGAAACGATGCGCCGTGAAGGCTTTGAAATGTCTGTATCGCGCCCGCGCGTACTTTTCAAAGAAGAGGGCGGTCAGACATTAGAACCATTTGAAGAAGTGGTGATTGATGTGGACGAAGAATATAGCGGCACGGTGGTTGAGAAAGTGTCTCTCCGCAAAGGTAATATGACCGATATGCGTCCATCAGGTGGTGGAAAAACACGCATTACGTTCCTTGCCCCATCACGCGGATTAATTGGTTATCAAAGTGAATTTTTGACCGACACTCGCGGAACAGGTGTGATGAATAGACTTTATCATTCGCATCAGCCATATAAAGGAGATTTGCCAGGTCGCCGCAATGGTGCGCTTATTTCCACAGATCAGGGGGAAGCTGTGGCATATGCTATCTTCAACCTGCAGGATCGTGGCGTGATGTTCATCAATCCACAGGATAAGGTGTATGCGGGAATGATCGTTGGTGAACATAGCCGTGATAATGATTTGGAAATCAACGTATTGAAAGGCAAGCAATTGACGAACGTCCGCGCATCTGGAACCGATGAAGCGGTGAAGTTGACCCCTCCACGCGTACTCACTCTGGAAGACATGATTTCTTACATTGGTGAAGATGAGCTGGTGGAGGTAACGCCAGAAAATCTGCGTTTGCGCAAAATCTTTTTGGATGCGAATGAGCGCAAAAAACAATCCCGCGCGAAGAAAAAGGCGTAGATCACAATGGGGTTTGGTGACATTTTGCTTCGGCTGGGTGTTGCCACGCTGCTTGGTCTGCTTTTAGGGTATGATCGTGAAGTAAAAGACAAGCCGTTAGGTTTGAGAACTTACATGCTGGTCTCTGTGGGGTCAGCATGTTTTGCTATGATAGCGGATGAACTTATCCGCAATGGTTGGAGCACGTCCAACACGCTGTCTATCGACCCAACCCGCGTTATTCAGGGAATTGTCTCTGGCGTAGGCTTCATTGGAGCAGGTGCAATCATTCAGGCACAAAAATCCATCAATGGTGCGGCAACAGGCGCAGGCATCTGGGTGGCAGGCGGAGTCGGCATAGCCTGCGGTTTTGAGTTATATACGATTGGTATTTCTGTCGCAGTGGTTGCTTTTATTGCGCTGACATTCGTTGAATGGATAAGTAATAAGTTAAGCGGTAAGTAAAAATCAGAAATACTTTGTGTATACATAAATTACTTATAAAATTTTAAGTATTAATCTAACTGTAATATATCTGTATTTGGATTGTCATAAAAGATGGCTACTTTTAGTTTGTGGGCAATGATGCTCATATAACAAAAAAGAGTGAACATTATGAGTGAAACGAATACTGAAACACAACAGCCTGAGCTTTCAGGAAATCCAATGCTCAGAGCATTGCAATTTGCTGCAAGGGCTGTAGAGCATGTTAATGATAATCCTGAAATTGTTGATGAAGTGGGTGGACAGGTTGCCAAAGCATTTGAAAATTTGGAAAATACCGTCAACACGGATGGAAATAACGTAATTGATAGTGCTGAGATGGATGCGTTATTGCAAAATCCAGACCGTATGGAAGCATTTTTAGATGCGCTCCCTGAAAACATGCGAAGCGATGTAGCAACTAAGTTAAACAACCTGGCAGAGCAGGAAAGTCAGCTGACAGATGCACAGCGCGAACAGATTCCAGAAATGCGTTCAAAAGCACAAGAAGCCATAAATGATGCGTTATCTGAGCTTAAAGAAGAAGGTGTATCAGTGGAACAGCAACTTGATTCATATGCTGAACGTTCAAGCCCTATTATGCAATTCATGGCTGACAAAATCAGTCCTGAAGTGATTGATAGGGCGCAAAAACAAGTGGACGGCATTGTTGAAGGATTGCCAGACAATGTAGAATTGCCCGAGAACCTGAAAGTATCAGAGAATGTGAAAGAGACACTGGAACAATATGCACGTGAAGGGCAGCAACAATTTGGTGATGAACTACGCCCACCACAAACACCAAAAATTGATTTAGGTGATAGAGAGCCAGCACTTTCAATTTAAATTAAAGGGTTGAGAGAGACTGGCGGTGACCCGATATGCAGACATTCTGGCTGCTTTCTCTCGAACCTGACCTGGGTAAATGAAGCAATCGCCCACCACCAGCAAGCGTAATGTAAGTTGGTGCGTGGGTGATTGCAACTGAAATAAATGAAATATTGCTATAATGCCATGCATTAGCCTGTCATTTCCGTCATGCTGAGGCAAAGCCGAAACATCCAGAGACTCTTGAGCAATTGGAGAGATAAATTCTTCAGTTGCACCTTAGAATGATGATATTCTATGTAGCACTGTGTTTTATGGTAGTTAATTCTTGCAATGACAGAAAATATCAGTTATGCACATAGGTATATTTACTGCAAACAACAATGCGGGTGAGGGAGACCTCGCCTTTTTTATTGGCTGAAATTTATGAGTCTGGAACAACAGATACGCGAGATTATTGAACCTTCTATTGAAGATATGGGCTTTGCGCTGGTGCTGATTCGCATGGGTGATATTCAGGGGCGGCGCACACTGCAGATTATGGCAGAACGCAAAGATGGCACGCAGATTACTGTGGATGATTGTGCAGAAATCAGCACCACGGCGTCCATGTTGCTGGATGTTGAAGACCCAATTTCAGGTGCATATCATCTGGAAGTTGGATCACCTGGCATAGACCGTCCCTTAGTGAAACTGGAAGATTACGACACCTATTCAGGTTTTGATGCAAAGTTTGAAACGCATATCCCCGTGAATGGACGCAAGCGTTATAAAGGGTTGTTAAAAGGCATAAAAGATGACAGCGTGATTATTGAAGTGGATAATCAGGATTACGATATTGCTTTTCGTGATATTTCACATGGCAAATTATTATTAACCGATGCACTTATTAAAGCGTATCAAGACAAAAAAGTGAATCATTAGGAGAAACATATATGGCGAATTCATCTTTTGGAAGTGTTGAGATTATTCAGATTGCAGATGCAGTAGCACGCGAAAAGAATATTGACCGTCAGTCCGTGATTGATGCAATGGCACAGGCAGTGCAGATTGCAGGACGTAAGAAATATGGTGTTGAGCGCGATATTCGTGCAGAAATCAACCCAAAATCAGGTGAAATTCAGCTTTACCGTGTGATTACCGTGGTTGAAGAAGTCGAAGAAGATTCTGAAGCGCGTCAAATGCATATTGATGAAGCTAAAAAGATTGATGAGTCTTATGAGATAGGCACGGAAATTAAAGAGCCGCTACCTCCAATTGATTTTGGACGTATCGCTGCGCAAACCGCAAAACAAGTGATTGTGCAGAAAGTGCGCGATGCTGAACGCGAAAAGCAATATGAAGAATTTAAAGATCGCGTTGGTGAGATTATCAGCGGCACCGTAAAACGTGTGGATTATGGTAATGTCACAGTGGATGTGGGCGGCGCTGAAGCATTCATTCGCAAATATGATATGATCCCGCGCGAGCATTATCGCATGGGTGACCGCATTCGCGCATATGTGGCTGAAGTGGACAAAGAACGTCAGGGATCTCAGATTGTATTGTCTCGTACACATCCTGATTTTATGAAGAAACTTTTTGCAATGGAAGTGCCAGAAATTTATGACGGCATGGTGGATATTATGTCTGTTGCACGTGACCCAGGCTCGCGCGCGAAAATTGCCGTGCGCGCCAATGAATTTGGCGTGAACCCTGTGCTTTCCTGTGTGGGTGTGCGCGGCGCACGCGTTCAGGCTGTGGTGTCTGAACTGCAGGGCGAGAAAGTGGATATTGTGGAATATTCTGAAGATCCTGCAACATACGTTGTTAATGCCATTTCTTCTGCAGAAGTGAGCAAGGTTGTGTTGGATGAAGATGATAACCGCATTGAAGTGGTTGTGCCAGATGACCAGCTTTCTATGGCGATTGGTCGCCGTGGGCAGAATGTGCGCCTGGCATCTATTCTGACAGGCTGGAGCATCGACATTCTCACTGAAGCTGACGAATCTGAGCGCCGCTCTCAGGAATTCAAGAAATTGTCTGATGTATTTATTGATGCGCTGAACGTGGAAGAAGTGATTGCGCATCTGCTGGTTACAGAAGGTTTCACCTCTATTGAAGAAGTGGGATTTGTGCCAGTGGAAGAAATCGCACAGATTGAAGGCTTTGATGAAGACGTGGCGACAGAGCTTCGCAATCGCGCACGTGACTGGCTACAGAATAAAGACACTGCGTTCAAAAAAGCGTGTGAAGAAAAAGGCATTGCAGATGATCTGGTTGAGTTTGAGCCACTGCAGCATAATGAAGAGTTAATTTTGCTTCTTGGCGATAAAGGCATCAAATCTCTGGATGATCTGGCTGATCTGGCAACGGATGAATTTGTTGAAATGATTCCGCAGGAAGTCTCTGGAATGCGTGATTCTAAAGTCGAGGCGCTTATCATGAAAGCCCGCGAACATTGGTTTGAGGATGAAGAGCCAAGCGAGATTGAGCAGGAAAATGCTGAAACGCTGGCAGAAGAAGCGGAAAAGGCGCAGAGCGCGTAACACGCATTTTAGGTGGCAAAAAAGCGACATAGCAAAAAACTGTCATTTATTCCAGTGGAGGGGGAACGGCTTGTTCCTTCTCCTGCAGGAATGTTGATTGCAGATTTATATGGCAAATTGCCTGCCCAGCATAATATCGTGATTGGTGCATATCCTGATGTGTGGCGCAGGGCAGAGCAGCATCATTTGTTTGATACATTGTTTCAAAATGCAGAATTTAATGAACAGACAAAAGAAATTTATATATCTCAATTAGATACAGCCATAAAGAACACATTGTCTATGGCGCATAAGAGCGGGCAGGTGGCTTTGGGGCTGGACGCGGTTTTAAATGATATTGAGGCAAATGATGCAGGATGCGTCATTATGTCCCGTGATGCAGGCGGGTCTGACAAGAAAAAACTGCTTGGAAACCCTGTTACTGCGAAATATTGCCATGAGTTTGGAACGAAGCAGGAGCTCGGAGCGTTGTTCCATAGACGCGCACAAGTCTATTGTTCTGTAAAATACGGTGAATTAGCCGAAAAATGTTCCTATTTCTTGCGATGCAGCACTAGATTTCATACATATGATGCTGTATAAGGTGAAGTGAATAAAAGATTTAGATATATATGACTGATAAAAAAGAAGATAACGGCGACACATCAAAAGATAAAGGCAAGCTGACTATGTCTAAGCCCAATAAGCTGTCTTTAACCAAGACGGTGGAAAGCGGCAAGGTGACGCAGAATTTTACGCATGGACGTTCCAAAAAGGTGACGGTCGAAGTGCGTAAAACGCGAACATTCTCACGCAAGGCTGGTGGTGTTGGTATGGAGGAGACCACGTCCTCTCCAAAACCGTTGGATATTAAATTATCAGCTCCAAAAGTTGACCTGGCAAGTTTACAGGTGCGTGACAAACGGCAGATTGACAAAGCAACCAGCGAAGTCGTGCGCCCAGAGCCAGAAAAGAAACCCGAGGTCAAAAAAGGCGAAGTGGTGATTCCGCCACGTTCCAACAAAGATTCTGTCATTGTTGCGCCAAAATCTGTTATTACAGAAGCGCCGCGCAAACAGAAAGCAAAAGTGGCAGAGCCTAAGGAAGAAAAAAAGAAAATCCGTTTGAAGCAGGATGATAATCGTCGTTCATCAAATAAACTAACGGTGCAGCAGGCGCTTGAATATCAGGAAGAGCGGATGCGTTCGCTTGCTTCCATTAAACGTCAGCGTGATAAATCCAAAAAAGATGGCGCTGGTGATTCAAAAGAGAAGATCACACGTGATGTGGTCGTGCCAGAAGTAATTTCTGTGCAGGATCTTGCAAACCGCATGGCGGAACGTGTGGCAGATGTTATTAAGAGCCTGATGAAATTAGGCACTATGGCAAGTGCGAGCCAATCTATTGATGCTGATACTGCTGAATTAGTCATTGAAGAATTTGGACATCGCATCAAGCGCGTTACCGAAGGTGATGTGGAGAATATTCTGGTGGATGCAGAGGATGATGATCCCGCAAAAATGAAATCTCGCGCTCCTGTGGTCACAATTATGGGTCACGTGGATCACGGAAAAACATCGTTGCTGGACGCATTGCGCAAAACAGCAGTGGTGGAAGGCGAAGCAGGCGGCATCACGCAGCATATTGGTGCTTATCAGGTGAAAGCAGGTGGTGAAAAAGTCACTTTCCTGGACACGCCTGGTCACGCAGCATTTACTGCAATGCGTTCTCGCGGTGCAAAAGCAACAGACATTGTTGTTATTGTGGTGGCAGCAGATGATGGCATCAAAATGCAGACAGAAGAAGCGATCAGCCATGCAAAAGCAGCGGAAGTGCCTATTATTGTTGCGATTAACAAAATGGACAAGCCTGAAGCAGACCCGCAGCGCGTGAAAAATGAGCTGATGAATTATGAGCTTGTGCCAGAAGAATTTGGCGGTGACATTCAGGTGGTGGAAGTCTCTGCTAAAACTCGCACAGGTCTGGACACTCTGGTGGAAACCATTTTGCTGCAAGCAGAAATTATGGAGCTGAAAGCAAACCCAGAGCGCAATGCCAGCGGTGTGGTGATTGAAGCGAAAATTGACAAAGGACGTGGTGTTGCCGCCACATTGCTTGTGCAGCGTGGCACACTTAAGGTGGGTGACATTGTGGTTGCAGGCGGAAGCTGGGGAAAATGCCGAGCTATCGTGGATGATCAGCATAAACGCCTGAAAAAGGCAATTCCATCACAGCCTGTAGAAATTTTAGGTCTGTCAGAAGCGCCAATGGCGGGAGATGAATTTGCTGTTGTCGAAAGCGAAAAAACTGCACGCGACATTTCTGAATATCGTATCCGTCAGGAAAAACAACGCGTTAGCGCCGTAACTGCAAAAAGTCTGGATCAGTTATTTGCAGACGCAGGAAATGACGAATTGAAGGAAATGACTGTTATCATCAAAGGAGATGTGCAGGGGTCTGTGGAGGCGATCATCGGGTCTTTGGAAAAATTCAAAAATGATGAAGTAGAAATTAAAACCGTGCATTCGGGAGTTGGGGCAATCAGTGAATCTGATGTGTCTTTAGCGCAGGCAACGGGAGCAATCATTTTTGGTTTCAATGTTCGTGCCGTGGGCGGTGCAAAAGCACTGGCTGAAAAAGAGCATGTGGATATTCGTTATTACTCCGTCATTTATGATCTTGTGGATGATGTGCGTGATGCAATCTCTGGTATGTTAAGCCCAGAACGCCGCGAAGAAATGATTGGTTACGCCGAAATTCGTGATGTATTCAACATCACCAAAGTCGGAAAAGTGGCGGGTTGTTATGTAACAGATGGTGAAGTTCGCCGTGGTGCTGGTGTGCGCTTGCTGCGTGATAACGTGGTCATCCATGAAGGAAAACTGAAAACACTGAAACGCTTCAAGGAAGAAGTGAAAGAAGTAAAACAGGGCTATGAATGTGGTATGGCATTTGAAAATTATGATGATATCAAAGTAGGTGATGTTATCGAAGCGTATGAAATCAAAGAAATTTCACGTACGATTGACGGATAAGGCATGAAGAAGCCAAGCATTAAAGAACCATCACAACGTATGTTGAAAGTGGGTGAGGAAGTGCGACATGCACTTGCTGAAATATTCATGAGAGGTGAACTGCACGCACCTGAGCTGGATGGCGTGTCCGTTACCGTTTCAGAAGTGCGGATGACACCAGACCTTAAACGCGGCACTGCTTACATTGCACTGCTGGAAAAAAATGAGTTGCTTCCCCCCGTACTTGATAGTCTGAACAAACATTATGGCGGAGCAATTAAACGTTCATTGCAGCCTAAACTGCATCTAAAGTTTCTGCCAACTATTCGTTTTAAAGCAGATACTTCTTTTGATGAAGCAGATAAAATTCATCGTTTGCTAAATGAAGTCGTGCCAAAATCCTAGATGAATAAACCACGTCGCGCGCCCAGAAATGCTTTGCATGGCTGGATCAATCTGGACAAGCCATATGATATGGGGTCAACAGAGGCGGTTTCTGCCATTAAACGTTTGCTTCGCCCAGAAAAAATTGGTCATGCAGGAACGCTAGACCCACTGGCAACTGGCATTTTGCCGCTTGCATTGGGTGAAGCCACGAAGACATCAGCATATATGATGGACGCTACAAAAGAATATCACTTTACTATATGCTTTGGTGAACAGCGAGATACGGATGATATTGAAGGTGATGTCATCGCATCGTCAGCGCAACGTCCAGACAACAATGAAATCCAGGCGACGCTCGCACAATTTTCAGGGCTGATCAGCCAGTTGCCGCCAAAATATAGCGCGTTAAAAATTAATGGACAGCGTGCATATGATCTGGCTCGCGCAGGTGAGGAAGTATCTGTAAAACCACGCAATGTGCATATATATCAACTTAATATGCTTGAGCGCATTGATGATGACCATGCTACTTTTTCGGTTACTTGTGGCAAAGGGACATATGTACGTTCATTGGCGCGTGACATTAGCTTAGTGTGCAACACGGTGGGGCATGTGTCTGCATTAAGACGCGCAAGAGTTGGCGCATTTGCTGAAGAAAATGCGATTTCGCTGGACGATATTGAAAAATATGCTAAGTTACATGCGCCTGAAGAATATCAGGCATTATTACAACCGATTGAGTGTGGGCTAGACGACATCCCGGCCGTATCACTGGATCGCGCGCAAGCGGCGCAGTTGCGTCACGGGCAGGGGGTGATGGTTGCTGAGCATTTATTCAGTGATTCGCCAGATGCCAGTGAAGTGTATCAAGCGAAATGCGGCAATCAATTGATTGCTTTAGTTCGCAGAAATGCACGGCATATTGCACCATTACGCGTTTTTAACTTATAGGAGATTATGATGTCGATTACTGCTGAAAAGAAACAGGAACTGATTAAAGAGTTTGGTCTTAAAGAAGGCGATACAGGTTCACCAGAAGTGCAGATCGCTGTGCTGACTGAGCGTATCAAAACACTGACTGAGCATTTTAAAGATCACAAAAAAGATCACCACTCACGCCGTGGTTTGTTGATTATGGTTGGTCGCCGTCGCAGCCTGCTGGATTATCTCAAGTCCAAAGACGTTACGCGCTATCAAAATGTTATTCAGCGTCTTGGAATTCGTAAGTAACATCCATTAGCTACTTACAAAAAAGCCAGCAGGATTTAGTTCTTGCTGGCTTTTTTTTTGCGGTGTTATGCCGCCTGTTGCTGTTCAAGCAGTTGCACCACTTTTTTGAACACGTCTTCCACCGTCATAGAGGTAGTGTCAATCTGCAATGCATTTTCGGCTGCTTTGAGAGGAGCAATATTGCGGGCTTTGTCGCGTTCATCACGTTCCACAAGATCTGCCAGAACGGATTCAAACACCACTTCAATCCCTTGATTCTGAAGCTGTTTGTGGCGGCGTTTGGCACGCGCTTCGATAGAGGCAGTGATAAAAATTTTCACGTCTGCTTCAGGGCAAACCACTGTGCCAATGTCACGCCCATCCAGCACCGCGCCTTCGGGGTTATTTGCAAAATCCCTTTGAAAATCCAGCAAAATGGTGCGTACTTCTGGAATTGCTGAAATGATGGATGCTGTATTTCCAATATGTTCAGAACGCAGATGCGGATTTGCCAAATCATGATAATCTATCATTTTAGCTGCTTTGACTGCGTCCTCTGCTTTGTGCGGATCACCATGTGCAGAAATGAGTTTCAATGCGGCCGCCCTGTATAATCCGCCCGTATCCAGATGTCTTACATTTAGATATTCCGCCAGCTTGCGCGCCAGCGTGCCTTTGCCAGAGGCTGCAGGCCCGTCAATGGCAACGGTGAGGGAACGCTTAATCTGCAATGGTGCTTCAACTGTAATCACCGCGCCTGCTTTTCGCATCAGGCTGATAAATTCAGGGAAGCTGGTATTAATAGCGCCAACATCATCCACTTTTACTGGCTGCTGTGTGACCAGACCCATCACCAGATAGCTCATAGCTATGCGGTGATCCAGATTAGTGGTGATCTTCGCGCCGCCTTTGAGGGATGATTTTCCAGTTACAATAATATTGTCGCCATCCACGCGCACATCTGCGCCACATGCGCTTAACCCATTCACAATAGCGTCAAATCGGTTGCTTTCCTTCACGCGCAGTTCGTGCAAATCCTGCATCACTGTTTCACCCTGTGCCACTGCGGCAGCAACTGCCAGCACGGGATATTCATCAATCATGGAAGGCGCGCGGTCTGCAGGTATGGTCACTCCTTTTAATGCAGAAGACCGCACTTCCAGGTCTGCCACGGGTTCTCCCTGAACAATGCGCTTATTTGCAAAGTTAATATCTGCCCCCATTTCCACTAATGTGGTGTAAATGCCTGTGCGCGTATCATTGATGCAGACATTTTTCATCACCACATGTGAATTAGGCACGATGAGGGCAGCCACAGTTAAGAACGCAGCAGAGGAGGGGTCTGCAGGAACGTAAATTTCACGGTCTTCATAGGTTTGTTCCGGGCAACCTGTAATGCTGATATGCGTGCCATCATTGCGTTTTTCAACAGTAACGGGAATGCCAACCGCTTCGAACATACGCTCTGTATGGTCACGTGTGGCGACAGGTTCAATAACAGTGCTTGTGCCTTTAATGTTCAATGCTGCCAGCATGATGGCAGATTTCACCTGCGCCGAAGCAACGGGCAGTGTATATTCAATAGGTAATGGCAAATCACTTCCTTTCATTGCCAAAGGCAGCGTCATATGTTCATTTGGCATAAATTGTGTGCCAGAAAGGGAGAGGGGGGTGACCACCCGCTTCATCGGACGTTTTCTGAGAGAGGCATCCCCTGTGAACACGCTTAAAAAAGGGTAGGAAGAAAACAAACCTGCCAACAAGCGGGTGGATGTGCCAGAATTGCCCATATCCATAATGTTTTCAGGCTCTTTTAACCCGCCTATGCCCACACCTTTCACGTGCCATGTGCCGTTTTTCTGCTGAATATCAACACCAGCAAGGCGCAATGCTTCGGCAGTGCATAATACATCTTCTCCTTCCAGCATATCATGAATGGTGGTGCTTCCAAGCAACTGTGAGGAAATAATTAAAGAACGATGCGAAATGGACTTATCGCCAGGAATTTTTAATGTACCGTTCAAACCATTGCATTTGCTTGATTGGGCGGGGGTAAGGGCAGTATGTATCACGTCAAAAATCCAGTAAAATTTAAATCGCTATGTTAATCATTCAGAAAATATTGTATTCTACTATACAATGAAACGACGCATCGTCCAGTGGTGAATTGGGTGAAGTGAGGTTTTGTAACAAAGGAGATTCTTTTATGGCAGATTCTGCGCTCGGAACAAAACATATATGCGGCAATTGCAATAGCCGTTATTATGACCTGAACAAATCCCCCGCCACGTGCCCGAAATGCAATACACAGGACATTAAAGAGGAAGTAGAACTTTCGCTGGTTTCCAATCAGGATGATGTGCAGGATAAATCCATCATGGTTGATAATGAAACAGCGCTGGATTTAAGCGATTTTAATGATGATGCAGATGTGGATGATGATGCGCTGCCAAAAAATATGGATACGATGGAATCCTTTGAAGAGGATGATACTGAAATAGAATCTCTCAGTGAGCTTGAAGGACGTGAAATTCATGAGCAACAGGTGGGTCATGATGACACGGCAGATGAAGAAGAAATGATTGAAAGCATGAAAGATGGCGGTTTGCTGATTGATGAAATTGATGATGAACGATAAAAAAAGAAGGTGAAATAATATTATTTCACCTGAATATACTTATAAATTTACTCTGCAGATTTCAGATAAATGAAACCGATCAATTCTTTTTCAAAGAGCAATCCATCCTGCTCTAATGTTTTGAAAAAGAAGTCATAGGTGCAATCACCGTTGACCTGATACCCTTTTGCTTCCAAACTGAACGTAAGACCTCTGATGATAGGGCCTTCATTTTTGTCATATTTAAAATTCATGATTTTAGGATGATAAAGTACAGACTTTCTGTATAAAAAAAAGCTTATTCGTTTTTTACAAAAAAAATAAGCGTAAGTAAAGCTCAATACTCAACCCCCATGAAAAACAGCCCCTGTGCTGGCGCTGTCATGCCTCCTTTGGTTCGGCATTTTGCTTCTAACATAGTTTGAATATGTGATGGTGGGTATTTTCCGCGCCCCACGCCAACCAGAGATCCTGTCATAATCCGCACCTGATGATGAAGGAAGGATATAGCGTCTAGCGCGATAACAATATGCTCGCCATCATGTTCAATGGTGATATTATCTATCGTTTTTACAGGCGATTTTGCCTGACAGTCTGAATCTCTGAATGAGGTGAAATCGTGCGTGCCGAGGAAATATTTTGCAGCTTCTTTCATCGCGTCAACATCCAGCTTCTGCTTCACATGCCATGCCCGCCTGCCTTCCAGCGCAAGCGGCGCGCGGCGATTAATGATGTGATATTCATAATAGCGTTTCTTTGCGCTGAAGCGCGCATGAAACGTATTGTTCACCTCTTCACAGTCAATAATCGCAACGGCTTTATCACATAAAAAATGATTCAATGCTTCGCTGACGGTAAATGCATTGCAGCTTGTCTCGATATCCGCATGAGCCACTTGCGCCAACGCATGAACTCCAGCATCTGTACGCCCTGCGCAATGCAGCGTCACTTCCTGCTGTGAGAATTTTTTGATGGCTTTTTCAATTTCTTCCTGCACTGAAGGAACATCACTCTGCCGTTGCCAGCCTGAATAAGGCGTGCCATCATATTCTATCGTAAGTTTAAAACGTGGCATCAGCTATGTGCCTTTTCCCCGATGGTCACTTCCAGCGCTCGCAGACATTCCTCTGCAGGCAGTGCCTGCTTCCCAGCGCGTTGCATGATGATGGGACGAATAGCGTTGCCATCTGCGCATTGAATGGTGAATTGCTCATCAACGAAACAACCCGTATGCGCATGGGTGTTTTCAATCACCTCCACCTGATGCAGTTTGATGCGTTCATCATGATGCATGAGATACGCGCCAGGGAAGGGGCTTAGCCCATGAATATGGCGCAATACATCTCTTGCAGGGCGATCAAAATTAATTAGCGCCTCTGTCTTATCAATTTTTGCTGCGTATGCCACGCCTTCATGTGCTTGTGGTGTTCGGGTGGCTGTTCCTGCCTCTAGGGCATTTAAAGTTTTCAGCAATAATGCAGCAGATTGTGCTGCCAATTCTGTTTCAAGCATCTTCGCAGTGACGGCATCATCAATCAACGCATCTTCTCGCATTAACACATCACCCGTGTCCAACCCTGCATCCATCTGCATAATGCAAATGGCAGTTTGTCTATCCCCCGCCATGATGCTGCGCTGAATGGGGGCAGCCCCACGCCAGCGCGGCAGGTCTGACGGGTGAATGTTTACACAACCCAAACGCGGCGCATCTAACACGGCTTGTGGTAATAGCAGACCATATGCCACCACCACACCAACATCTGCTCCGTAAGAGCGCATAATTTCCTGCTGTTCTTCACTTTTCAAACTTATAGGGGTGTGGACTTCTATATTAGCTGCTTGCGCTGCCTTATGGATGACGCTTTTAGTCACCTTCTTCCCGCGATTAGCTGGTCGTGGAGGAGCGGTATAGACTGCCACCATCTCATGTTCAGAGTCACGCAACGCTTCAAACGCAGGAAGCGCAAAATCTGGCGTTCCCATGAAGATGATTTTCATTACTGCGCCTGCAATTTCTGCGCTTTTTTCAGCTTGCGTGCAATCATATCGCGTTTGAGACGGGAAATATGATCCACAAACACTACGCCATTCATATGATCCACCTCATGCTGCAGACAGGTGGAAAGCAAACCGCCTGCTTCAAGCGTTTGTTCCTTTCCGTCAATATCCGTATATTTCACGGTGACAATATCTGGGCGTTCCACCTGCGCATATTGCCCAGGGAAAGACAGACACCCTTCATCATAGATGCGTTTATCCTCTGAGAAATCAATAATTTCGGGGTTTATTAATGCAATAGGTTTACCTTTTTTCAGCGGAGCATCCTGCGCACCTTCTTCACTATATCGTGGAGAATCCCATTCTGTATCCACCACAATAATCCGCTTTAATTCACCCACCTGCACCGCAGCTAACCCAACACCATTAGACGCATACATTGTGTCAAACATGTCTTCAATCAGGGTTTTAATCTCCTCCGTGATTTCTTTCACGGGTTCGGATTTCTGTTTGAGCAGCGGGTCAGGAGATATAATAATCGGCAAAATAGTCATAGCGTTATATGTAGCATCACTGCGAGAATGTGCAAGTGGCTTAAAGCGCCTTAGCCTTGATTAATTGCTCCTTCAAAGCCAGCGCTTTTTTGTTTTCCTTATCATTCTCAAGCGCTGCATCTATGTCTTGCTGCGCTAACTCATATTCCCCCATCAGCAAATAGGTTTTTGCGCGTGAAATTAATATGGGGGTGGGGTCAGTGTTATTAAGGGTCAATGCATGATCTGCGTCCTGCAATGCTTCCAGATGTTTTTCAACGGCATTATATAGGCCAGACCGCATCAATAATGCTGCAGCAAGGTCTACATCACTATAATTCAGTGCGCGCAATTCATTTATATATGGTGAAATGACCTCCAGTGCCTTCTTCGTAGTTCCAGCCAGCTTCCATGCCCGCACCTGTTGCAATGTGATGTCATGACGCAGACTAAACTCAGATTCAGGCACTAATGCCCGCATTTTGGAAAGATTCTGCGCAGCTTCTGCAAAGTTTTTCAGCTTATACTCTGCCAATGCAAGGCAATGATATGCATAGGCTGAACCATCTGACGCTACCCATTGCTCTGCCTTTGTGCGTGCGGATGTTGCGTCTGTTTTCACCAGTGCAGTGCAGCTTTTATAATCAAGAGAGTCTTTTTTTGATGCGCTTGTGTGGCTTGCATAAAAGCAAAGCGAAATAAGGGCAAGTAATAAGAAAAATAATCGGGCGATCATGGGTTGAATAGTAACGATTATGCCGCAATTTCTCAAGCAATATCGGATTGCAGCCTCATTCAGGCGATATAATCTCAAAAACTATCATATTTAGGCATGAAACTTGCTTTAATATCAAAGTATGAAACATAAATTGCTTATTGCGTTGATAGCGCCAACATTATTTTTAACCGCTTGTGACAGAATCGGGCATAACGTCAATCGTGCTGGGGATAGTCTCACCGATTCATATGACAATATGCGATATCGCATGGCACAATATATCTATCATACTGATGTTGCAGAAGTGCCGCCAGTGCCATATCAGCCGCCAGCATCATTTTGCTATAAAGTGTTGATGGATATTATATGTTACGACCGCCCAAGACCAGACCTGCATTTAACGCTGGTGGCGGTGCAGGGTGAACATGCATTTGCCTATCAGGATTTTATGCCCATGCCAGCAGGGGACACACAGAACAGATTTTACAAAGCGCTATATGCACATGACAACAACCATATGGTTTATGACAATGCTTACGATGGCGATGGAGATGACATCACACCACGCAATGATGCCTATATTGCACCCATCCCAAGAGCAAAGGCTCAAAATAGCGATATTATCGTGAAGGATCTTGGAGGCAGTCAGGATGGCACATTTAAAACACCATTCCATCATTCACCATCACCCGCTGCAAAGGATAATTTCGACAAACCCATAGAACCATTTACAGATATAGAAACTATAGACAAACGCACAAGATTAGCACCTAAGGCGCTTATTGAGCAATAAATAGGGGTGTGAGATATATTATAGTGCAAGTTATATAATATATATTATGGAAAGTGTTGGATTGGTGATTGATGTCTTTATTGTTTAAAACGTTTCGTACATTAATGTTCGCAAGTTTTATTGTGACTTGCTCGCTCAACGTTTTTGCCAAAGAGCAAACCAGTATTGAGAACACACTTGCGATTGACTATACGTTTCCCGAAAATACAGATGTTCACGTAGTTCAGTTAAATGAAGGAGTAAGACGGTTTGGAAAAATAGACAGACACAGAAGGCATATATCAAAAGATAAAATTGAATATGGCGCAAAAGTTCAGATAAGACAGTCTGACAAGCCTTTTATACTAGTTTTATTGTCACAGAATAAAATACACTGGCATCTAAACAATGAAGCAAAAGCAAATCTTAAAGCGGTAATTATTGGCGGAAGAGATTTTGGCACTATTGATAATCTGAATGAAAATATTCCAGTATTGCAAACAAGATTATTTAACGGCAGCAGAGCCTATTTTATTACAAAACCATCAATGCATGACAGTAATCTGATAAAGTTTATTGAAACAATGACTGATAATAAAGTCAGAACCTACCAGCATTATGACATGCGTAATGAAGTCATAATAAAGCCAGAAAAGGAACAAAACTCTATTCCTGAAAATGCAGAATTACACGTTGTTTCAGCGCACCACTCTGTTTCTAACTCAGCAAGCAAAATTGATCTGAATATTGAAGAATCATCTGATAATAGTGTTCTCTCTCCTATTGTGTTGATTCTGGACGCTAGAACTCCTGTAATGTGGCACATTAATAATCCTTCGCGGCGGCAAATACATTCGATTATTTTGACAGGAAACAGTTTTTTGCCAGTTACGGGAATAACTAAAAATACACAGATATTGCATAGATATATAGACCCAATAAACCATAATCATTCCCGTGAAAAACCAAAAAACGAAACACAGGCTACGGCGTATATACCAACGGAACTCAGAAATATCAGCGGCACAGACATAGCCTCGCTCACGTCTATCATACAACAAAATTATAGCTTGCAGGCTGTTTCTTCTCAGGCAGCATATGGTGCAGAATCATTTACCATCAAGCCAGATGCAAAAACAAGCCAGATGCAAAAGTTGCAGAGCATTGATAATATAACAAAAGATGATGTGAAAGGTGTTTTATACGCTGTACTTTCACATGAAGGAAAATCACATGAGATAGCATATAGCGATGAAGAATATGAGATTACAGAGATACACATTCCTGAACATTCTGAAGGTGTTTCGCTTATGCTATATGAAGGTTCTGGAAGGCAATGGATTATCCACAATCCTCATCAGACAACAATTCACTCTGTAGTTTACGCTGGCAGCCCTCGACAGGAATTTAAAGAGCTGAGCGACAATACAGCTTTATTTTACTGGAACAATAACAGTTTCAGATCAGATAATGTTGTAGAATTTAAATATGAAGCTGAAAAACTGTTGGGTAAAAACGTGGAAAAAATTTATTCTGATTATACCCTCGAAAATGTGACTTTAGGAGATTAGGTTTTTAATATACCGAAATGCTGTTTGATACATTTTTTTCCGTATCATATTTTATTGCGCCAGCTTTGATAAAGTCGAACCCCTCTGGCCATTTTGTGCCATGATCATATTCTGCAAAATTAAAGTTAGTGTCATCATTAATTTTAGCGCCAGTCAAATCTGCTCTTCTTAAATCTGCATAGGAAAAGTTGGCTCCTTCCAGATTTGCATTTACTAAATATGCATTATACAAAAACATATTACTCATATCTGCATTTTTAAGGTTAGACACTGGCATTGGGTGTTCATTGCGGCACTCCCAATCTGATATTAATATCATCCTTTCATATAAATGCTCATATTGTTTTGGTAATGCTGTATCACAACTATATTTTGCTCCAGTCAGACTTGTGCCGTCAAGATTAGCATCTGTCAAAATTGCATCGTAAAGCGTAGCCTTGTTTAAATTCACATTCTTAAAAGTGGCACCTTTTAGGCAGCTATAAGACAGATTAATGCCAGAATAATCTTTATCCTTAATATTGATATAGCTACTATCAATCTCCAAGCATGGATTGGTGTCCTTCTGGGTTCTTGGACTTCCCCAATATACCAGCTGATGCTTTTTCATATCAAGTTTTGGATTAAGCTTCTCAAAGAATTCCTTCATTCCACGTGCCAGTGTTAAATTTGCTTTATGCAACTCATGGTCATCCACAAAATGTGATCCAGAAAGCTGTGCACCCGCCAGAACAGCCCCCTCAATATTTGCACCTTCTAACTTTTCAATTGAAACTAACGTGTTGCTAAGATTTGCATTTTTGAGATTTGCATTTCTCATATCTGCATCACGTATATTTGCATCTGTGAAATCTGCTCCCTCCAAATTTGTGCCAACAAAATCCAAATTTGTGCCAACAAAAGAAGCTCGTTCCAGTATGGCGCGTCTGAAATTTGCATCTGCATAATTCATCGCACTGAATCTTCTGGATTTTCCAAAATTTTTGCGTTCAAAATTTGGTGCTGGGTAGGTTTTATCGCTACATACTCTATGTTCTGGCACCGCGCCTGCTTTCATAGGGTCAAACCCTTCTGGCCATTTCGTGTTGCAATCAAACATAGAGCCTGTCAGGTCTATGCCTGCAAGATTACTGCTACTAAAGTCAGAATTGACGAAATGCACTGACATGCTGGCATTATTGAAGTTAGAATTGGTAAACACTGCATCTTGAATTACAGCATATTCAAATGTTTTGTTCCAAAAGTGCGCATTATTAAAATTAGTATTTTTAAAGTGTGAGTTTTTAATAATAACAAAAGGTTCGCCACCATATGGCAATGATATATTGGCGTTTGAAAAATCCGCATTTTCTATTTGCGAATCAGCAATTTCAATTATGAAATCCGTACCATTAAAGGTGACATTTTTCAATGTTGAATCATAAAACCCGTTTTTTAATTCGCTAATATCCTGATTTTTGTCTTTTCTTCTAAATGAAAAACCTCTTAAATTAAAAAGAACATTGTCGATGTGTGATTTTTTAAAACTTACATTATTGAGTGAAGAACCTACAAAAGAAGTGTCTGAAAGCGAAGTATTCAAAAAAGATATGTTTTTCAGTCTGCTATTTAAAAGTGACAAGTCTGTAACAGTCTCATTCTCAAATAGTTTGTCTTCCAGCACGATTTTCTCATATGTTGCATTTTTGAGAATAATCTCTTCGCCATCACTCAAAAACAGATGTGCTTTGTTACTGATATTACGTGCAGTCTCATGATCTGCCTGCAAACTTAGAACCGCATCTGCATAGTCTTTAGCTTGCTTATAATAGTCTTTTTTCAGTTTTATCATTTCTTCATAATCAGCGCTTTTTTCGTAAGGGCGAATCATGTCTGCTTCTGCCAGCGTGATGTCTGCCAATCGCATTAAAACAGTGACGGATGGCGGGAACCGCTCTGTCATATCAAGTAATAGTTCTTTTTCTTTGTCACGCTCATGATGTTCTTTGAAAAACGCAGCCTTTTTGCTCCACGCCGCCTCTTCTTCTGAATTTTTCTCAAATTCTTCAATCATTGCATTATAGTCGTTACGGTATGCTTTAAGCTGAAGAATATCAGTCTCTCTTGACTCGTAAGAACCGTTTCTGCCGCAACCACCAATATAGAATGTTGCTGTTTCTTCAGCAGCAATACTTCCAGTATAGAACAAATAACGACTGCCGATTGGTGGTTGCTCAGAGCGCACAGATGCACATGCTGCAGACAAGCCAGAGCGTATCACAGCTTCTGCCTGCTTTGGTGCAGTGCCTTTCCAAACATCATCAAAACGGACTTTGACCTTATCATTTTCCAAATGCTCAATAATGCTTACAGTAACAATAGTATTGGCTCGTTTGAAAGAATCTTCAAAGCTAGTGTGACCACAACTGCAGGCTATTGCACTTAATGGCAGAAAGAACATTAATGCAAATAATGAAAATGGAATCAGGAACGTTATTTTCAACATGAAATTCAGTATATCTCCATAAACTGAAATATTCATTAAATAACTGCATTGTCATACAGGGGATTGGATTTGGACTATATGGAACATAACAGCTAATTTGATTCATCATCCACTAACAATGTTGAGCCTTTATCATCTTTTTTCGGTGTGTAGGTTTCGGGGTCATTTTCCAGTTTTTCAAATTCCAGTGGCGGTGGCGGTGTGATGACAGCTGGTTTCTTTGAATCATCCTGTTCTATATCTGCTGCTTTGGTGTTCACTGTATAAACCAATGAAGGGTCTGTCGGGTCAATATCATTCGCCTGAAATGCTTCTTTAATTGCCTGAATCGCTCTTGCTTTGGAAATCACCTCTTCTGATCGTTCAGAGCGAATCCACCAGCGAATTTTCAGCCCCAGAGATGTTGAACCCAATTCCCAGCACAAAATCTGCGGTTTGGGGTTTTTCAAAATCTCGTCAATCGGTTCAAATGCTTTGGAGATAATCTCTTTAATATGTGCAACATCATAGTCATATCCCACTGTAATATCAATATCCACGCGGCGTGTTTCCTGTGATGTTTGAATAATCACATTGCTGGTGTAAACATTGGTGTTCGGCACCACAATATCGCGCCCGTCATAGGTTCGGATAATGGTGGCGCGTGGCTCAATGCGCACCACCATGCCTTCAATATCCCCAATCTGCACTTGATCACCACGACGAAACGGCATACGCAGCAAGATGAGCAACCCTGCCAGCCAGTTTTGCAAAATGTCCTTAAAGGCAAAACCAATGGCGAGCGACCCAATCCCCAAACCTGAGAGCAAATCAACGGGCTTTAAAGATGGTGTGATAATGGTGAGTGCAATAAGGCATCCTAATATAAAGACTGTCCAGAAGAACACGTCAGAGAGCAATTGCCCCAAATCAATACGTCCTCTGCGCTGAAAATACGATGCAAAACTACGTTTCACGGCATATGCCAGTATCAAAAATAACAACGCAATAATGAACCCCGCCAGCAGATTAGGGATAAGTTCATAAAACCCTGAATACCATGACTGAATTTTTGAAACGGCAACATCAAGACCGTCGGATATCTGATCGGTTGGTTTGTTCATAACATTTGTTCTCTTGTTTGTACGTATTGCTTAGAATGCATATTCATGGATAGCATTGAATACTTAATTAAGACAAATATGCTATTCCTTTTGTAATAAATAACGTATATTAAACTATATAAGCATGAATGATAAAAGTAATATATTCGCGGGAAATTCCAGTGCTTGATAAAGCTATCACACATAATCACTCACAGGTTGTTTTGGGCGCAGATGATAAGCATCTGCAATTCCGCTCTTGCGTATCAGTGGAAAAAACGTAGTGATAGCATCACGCTCTCACTTGCCAGTCGCGTGCATTGCAACAACGCATTCGGACGGTTTTTTATATGGCGGTGAACAATCAGGTGCATGAACGCTATATTACGCTGCAAATGTTGAGATATGCAGCGGATTATGTGGAGCATGTGCAGTGAGCAAGGATAGCATCTTTCAATTAAAACGATTTCTCTTAACGCTTATAATTATCATAGTCAGTTTGCCTGTATATTGGATTATAATCTATTACTTATTTGATATTTTTGAATATTTTGCCTTTGCAATTACTAAATTTTGGAAAGGATCCGTAGCTTTTATTGTAATGTACTTGTCTATCATCACAGGAGCAATATTCTATAATTACTATAAAAACCCAGATTTTAAATTATTCAACAAAGTTTTTCTGTTTAAGCAACTGTTTCCATTGACCATTTATTTTGGTGGCATGGGAGGTTTCATTTCAATAATGGTATGCTGCACTGAAACTTTCGCTACAATAGTTATAGGATTGCAGGCAATAGCAGTTGCCTATGTAATTTATAAAAAAACGAAATAATTTTAGTGAAGCTCAGTATCCCAAGCATATCCCTCAACCACATCACCCGTAGTCACCTCAACCATATAACGCGCAATCATCTCAGCGTTGAAGCATTCATGATATTTCTGCCAACCATTATAGGCGATTCGCCTGCGTTCTTCATCATTGTCTCGGTAATATTGCACTTTTTCTGCCAATTCTTCCTTGCTGTCAAAAAATATGATTTCCTCATCAGAAAATAATGCTTCCTGATTAAAACCGCGCTCGGTGAAAGTGAGTAGCCCGTTGCCCATATATTGCGCGATACGGTCTGATGAATAATAGCACTTTTCTGCTTGCGTGGCGTGGCGCACTTCGCCTTTGGTGGTGTGTTTGTGGCTGAGGTTTAAGCCCATGGCACATCGCCCCATACGTTCATAAAAAGATACGCCAAACAACTCCCCTTCTCCATCAAACCCGTGGAAAGATGGGCGCAAACCCTGCACTTGCTCTTTCACATAGCGTGGGAATGTGATGCGGTCATTTGTGTTTGCGTCTTGCATGGTGGCTGCGCGAACGGCGTAAAACAGGTCATACTCTGCATCACCTTCAAACGCGCGGTAGCACTCTATTGCTGCGTCCGTTGGGTTGGGCATATAGCTCACCACGCCCCCCTGCCCTCCATATTGCTGCAGCACCTCACCGCCCGTGGTGATGAACGTCGCGTCCATATAGGGCAGTCGTGCTTTAATCGCTGCATCATTTTCAGGGCGGAAGATGGGGTCGACGTTAAATTGCGCCATGCGCACTTGCGGCAGCAATGCACGGATTTCTGCCAGTGTATCGTTCGTAATAATATCCGCATGACCGAGCAGAATCATCTCTGGCTGAAAGTTCTTCGCAATGTTCAAAAGCTGCTCATTGGCGGCAGCTTCCCCGCGCCATTTTGTGCCAAGCACGCCGTTTTTGCGCGCCACGTCACGGTCTGAGAAAAACAATGCGTTATGATGATTGCGAATTAACCCATGCTGCAACTTGCGCCCGACATCATAATATCGTAGCCCCGCATGTTTTTCATTGCCATTGCCAATGTGGAGAATCCTCATGAGCGGACTATAAAAGGTTTTTTGAAGCGCGTCACCGTGAATTTCACTTTAATAATACGTCATTCTGAACGAAGTGAAGAATCCATCTCTCTGCTTGGCGCAAGAGTCTCTGGATATTTCGCTATCGCTCAATATGACGAAAGTTATTAGCGATAACCTATGTAACTACATAAGCGCACCCTAATTCCCCTCTTGTCACCATCACCATAGCGGTGTAAAACCACGCTATGCAAGACACAACCACTCCCACCCGCAAAAAACTCTATATAAAAACCTATGGCTGCCAGATGAATGTGTATGATTCGCAGCGCATGGAAGATGTGATGATGCCGCTCGGCTATGAGATGACGGATACGCATATGGATGCGGATATGGTAATTTTGAACACCTGCCACATTCGTGAAAAAGCCGCGGAGAAGGTCTATTCGGATCTGGGGCGGATTAACAAATTCAAGAAACGACGCGCAGATGCGGGCAAAGATATGCTGATTGCCGTGGGCGGTTGCGTTGGGCAGGCAGAAGGGGAACATATTATCCAGCGTGCGCCTTATGTGGATATTGTCATGGGTCCGCAGAGCTATCATGAGCTGCCGCGCATGGTCCGTGAAGCTACGATGAAGACAGGTAAAGCCAAAAATGGCGGTGTGGTGGAGCTGGAATTTCCAGAAATTCAGAAGTTTGATCTGCTGCCCACACCAAACAAAGTGAATGGCGCGTCTGCTTTCCTTTCCGTTCAGGAAGGCTGTGACAAGTTCTGCACATTTTGCGTGGTTCCCTATACACGTGGCGCAGAATATTCCCGCCCCGCGCAGGTGGTGCTGGAAGAAGCCAAAAAGCTGGTGGAAGAAAAAGGCGTGCTTGAACTGACGTTGCTTGGGCAGAATGTGAACGCCTATCATGGGGAACATAACGGTGGTGTAGCATCACTTGCAGAACTAATTAATATGCTTTCGCAGATTAACGGTCTGGAACGGATCTATTACACCACATCCCACCCGCATGACATGAAGGATGATCTGATTCAGGCACATGGCGACATTGAAAAACTGATGCCATATCTGCATCTTCCAGTGCAGGCAGGGTCTGACAAGGTCTTAAAAGCCATGAACCGCAAACATACGGCGGCGAGTTATATTGATATTCTGGAAAAACTTCGCGCCAAGCGACCTGACATTGCCTTTTCGGGAGATTTTATCGTTGGCTTCCCTGGTGAGACAGATGAGGATTTTAAAGACACAATGCGACTGGTGGAAACAGTGGGCTATGCATCTGCATATTCATTTAAATATTCCCAGCGCCCTGGCACGCCAGCCGCCACATCTGAGCTCCAAGTGGATGAAGAGGTTAAAGTCACGCGTCTTGCCTTGCTGCAAGGATTAATCAATCGTCAGCAACATGCATTCAACGAAGCAACAGTTGGAAAGACGTTTGATGTGCTGCTGGAGCGCAAAGGCAAATATGATGGACAGATGATTGGCCGCAGCCCATGGCTTCAATCTGTTCATATTGATAATGCAGGGCATCTGGCGCATCAGTTGGTGAAAGTGCATATTACGCATGGTGGTCCAAAAGGGCTGAAGGGTGAATTGGTTTAATAAATCGCATATTTTACGCTTTATTAGGCAATATCATTTAGATTTATAGTATGGTACGCCAATCTGACTCCGCTTTTACACTGGTAGAAATAGCCATAGTGTTAGCTATTATTGCAGTAATAGCGGGAGGAGTGTTGCTTGGACAAAACCTGATTTCTGCTTCTGAACTGCGCAAAGTTGGAACAGATCTGGAGAATTATTATACCTCCACATTAGCTTTCAAGCAAAAATATAAAGGTTATCCAGGTGACTTGAAGAATGCAGAATTTTTCTGGGGTGAATTGGAAAGTGATCCAGCGGCATGTAAAATCACGCCTTCCACATCTGAACTGACCTGCAATGGCAATGGAGATGGGCGCGTATATCCTTACACCCCAGGAACAAACGAAGCATTCAGATTTTGGCAACATTTAAGCAATGCAGGCATGTTATCCAGTAAATACACTGGCGTATCTGGAGCTGGAGGAGAATGGGAAGCAATTCCATATGAAAATTCTCCTGTTACCAATGGTGGAAAAGCAACTATTACTTTAGACTGGCAACCTCAATGGAATGGACATCCAGATTTTTTTGACGGTAAATATGGTAATACTTTTCTGGTTAGTGGGAATGGTTTTTCGCAATGGAGAATATTTAGTCCCGTTGAAATGTTCAAAATTGAATCTAAGTTTGATGACAAAAAGCCTGGCTTGGGAAGAATCAGAGCCCGAAAAAACACGCAAATGCCAAACTGCACTACCAACAATGATGCTGACACTGCGGAATATATATTTACCAATGAAACACCCTCTTGTTATTTTCAGTATATTTGGGATTGATTTAATTATTAAAGTGTCATCTAATCAGAGTTAATTATGAATCTCATATCACCTGATTTGCTGAACTGGGCGCACAGGCTTGCAGACGCATCCGAACCTGTTGTTACAAAATATTTTCGTAAGCGCCATAATGGTTTAGCGTATAAAAGTGATGCATCGCCCGTGACTTTGGCTGATAGAGAAGTAGAAGCGCAGCTTCGGCAGATGATTCAGCTGGAATATCCTGACCACGGCATCATTGGCGAAGAACATGGCAATCATAATACAGACGCAGACTATCAATGGATTCTTGACCCGATAGACGGCACACGCGCTTTTTCCTGCGGGAGGCTGGATTTTGGCACATTAATCGGGTTGCAATATTGCGGTGACATGGTGCTGGGCATGTTGAACCAGCCTATTACAAAAGAGCGTTTTGTGGGGTGTAACGGTGCAACGCTGAATAGCACAACCATTTGCAGCAATAAAAATGTAACACTAAAAACCGCTCGATTTGCCACCACCTCCCCCAAATTATTTGATGATGCACAGCGAAGCATATTAGAGCGTGTGATTCAGCAATGTGGACTTTCGCAATATGGCGGGGATTGCTATAATTATGGCTTGCTGGCAGCGGGGCATATTGACCTTATCATGGAAGCAGGGCTGAATATTTATGATATTGCCCCCCTCCTCCCCATTTTGCACGGGTCTGGCGCTGTAGTGAGTGACTGGCAGGGCAATGATATTACACTTAAACAGAGCGATATTGCCGTGCTGGTGAGCGCAAACAAAGCATTGCATGAGGAAGCGCTACGCCTTATAAACAGCGCATGACAGAAAAAAAACTTACGATTATTGGTGCAGGACTGGCAGGCAGTGAAGCCGCGTGGCAGGCAGCGAATGCTGGCGTGAACGTCACCATCTATGAAATGCGCCCAAAAAAATCTACCTTCGCGCATCAAAGCGGAGATTGTGCAGAGCTGGTCTGCTCCAATTCGTTTCGCTCAGATGATACTTATAATAATGCAGTAGGTTTGCTGCATGAAGAAATGCGCCGTTGTGATTCGCTCATCATGCGCTGCGGAGATGCGCATAAAGTGCCTGCGGGTGGTGCATTGGCAGTGGACAGGGAACATTTTGCTGCCGCTGTTACAGAAGCGCTGCAAGCGCACCCGAATATCACCTTTAAACACGATGAAGTGACCTCGCTGGAGAATATAGAAGGTGAAGTGCTGGTTGCCACAGGACCGTTGACATCTGATGCATTGGCGGATGATATTTTGCGCATCACAGGCAGTGAATATTTGTCTTTTTTTGATGCAATTGCCCCGATTATTGACAAAGAATCTATCAATATGGACAAAGCGTGGTTTCAATCACGCTATGATAAAGGCGATGGTGCGGATTATATCAACTGCCCAATGAGCGAAGATGAATATAATCATTTTCTGGATGAGCTGATTGCGGGTGAGAAAACCGAATTTAAAGAGTGGGAAAAAGACACGCCGTATTTTGAAGGCTGTTTGCCCATTGAAGTGATGGCAGAGCGCGGGCGGCAGACACTGACATTTGGACCGATGAAGCCAGTGGGTTTGACCAATCCCCATTCAGACGACAAACCATATGCCGTGGTGCAATTGCGGCAGGACAATAAACTCGGCACGCTTTACAATATGGTTGGCTTTCAGACCAAGTTGAAATGGGGCGAGCAAAAACGTATTTTCCGCATGATTCCAGGGTTGGAAGACGCGGAGTTTGCACGGCTTGGCGGCATTCACCGCAATACCTTCATCAACAGCCCTGAGTTGCTGAACTCGCAGTTGCAGTTAAAATCCAACCCACGTATTCGTTTTGCAGGGCAGATTACGGGCGTTGAGGGGTATGTTGAAAGTGCGGCGACTGGTTTGCTGGCTGGCAAATATGCAGCAGGCATTGCCGTTGAACCTCCGTTAGAGACGGCACTTGGTGCGTTAACAGCGCATATTGCTGGCGGGGCAGATGCAAAAACCTTTCAGCCGATGAACGTAAATTTTGGTTTGTTCCCTGCCCTCATTCCACCAGCAGGCAAAAAGAAAGTGCAAAAACGCGACCGTCCAAAAATGTATGCGGAGCGTGCATTGGATGCGCTTTCTGGCTGGTTGAATATCGAAGCAAAAGCGGCTTAAACGGTTTTAGCGTGTCTTTTCACGCTGAATATGTGTGGAAAATTCACTGCGCCCAACAGCGTTCATATGCTGCAAGCCAACCACCTGATATTGCATATGCGGATATTCTGCAAATACCACTTGCAGCCCGCTTAAAAACGTATAATCCACCAGCTTTGCGTTGCTGACATCAATAACAATCTTCGCGTGCGCGTCATCAACTTCGCGCAGGGCGTTTCGCACCTTAAGCAGGCAGGGAAAAGCGGCATTTCCTTCTATTGTTATGGTCCACCCCCCTTCCCGCTCTTTGGCAATTGCTCTGGCTTTAAATAATCCAGCGGGGGATACGCCTCGCAAAGCGTGAAGTGTGACTTTTGCCAACAATCCAACGGTTACGCCAATAAGAAGATCAGTGAATAATGTCACCACCACCGTAATGACAAACAATAAAAGCTGGTCTTTTCCAATATATGCCGCATGTTGCACTTCTTTGTAAGATGCAAGGCGAAGCCCTGTCACCACCAGCATTGCCGCCAGCGCCGCAAGCGGAATAAGCTCTATTAAGTCACTCAACACCACAACATAGAGCAGCAAAAACACCCCATGCGCTGCATTGGCGCGTTGGCTGATTGCCCCTGCATCAATATTTGCTTTGCTGCGCACAATTTCTGAAATCATTGGCAAACCACCAATGCAGGACGAAATGATGTTGCCAATAGATGTTGCCAGCAAATCACGATTCAGATCAGACGGATATTTATAATCCTTCATAGCGTCCACAGCCACCACAGTGAGTGTAGACTCTATTGCCCCGACTAGCGCAAACATGAGTACGTATTTTGCAAATGTAAGGGTCAGCGCATCTGAAAAATCTGGAAAAGCAATGCCGCTCAGAAATGAATCTGGCAATTCCACGCGGTAAGTTGCATCTATTCCCATTGTCAAAGCCAGCGGCACTGCCATGCACAACACCACCAGAGGCGCGGGGATGGACTTTAACCAGCCAATCGCCACCTTGTCCCAGAAAAGTAATATGAATAACGATGCGAAACCGACTAAACTCACCAGACTATTCATGTTCATCAGGGAATGTGGAATTTCTGCCAGCAATGCAATGCTGCCAGTTGCTTCTGGCACTACGCCAAGCATGACATGCGCCTGTTTTGCAATAATAATAATGCCGATTGCAGCCAACATACCATGCACCACAGTTTTGGACATGGCAATGCCCAGCCCTGCAGCGCGACACAGTGCCAGCACCAGTTGCAGCATTCCTGCCACCACTCCCACTGCAAGGGCTTTGTGATATCCCGCAAGCATCTCCCCCTGCCCCAGTTCCATCACTGCGCCCAGCACTATGACAATAAGCCCTGCAGCAGGACCTTTAATGGTGAAGCGTGCGCTACCTATCCATGAAACCAGCACACCACCAACAATGGCGGTGATCAATCCTGCAAAGGGGGGAAAGCCACTGGCCGTTGCAATGCCTAAGCATAGTGGCAATGCTATCAGGGAAATAAAGAACCCCGCTTTGCAATCTGCAATCCATGAATTTATATGCAACTTTGTCATAGCACTACCATAACAAGAATAAGTCTGATAAGCCAATGCCTGCGGGCTTAGCCCTTAATTTTAGAAATTATTACGCTGACAATAGTGACTATTGTATAACTAATAACAGTGACAGGCCCTGCAGGAACATCCCATAATGTGGCGCATATTACCCCACATAAAACTGAAATGATTCCGCAACACCATGCTTTCATATGTGGGTGTGATGAATGCAGCGCTGCCAGTGCAGGCAATATCAGACTGGCGAAGACGACATATACCCCGACTAACTGAACGGATGACGTGACTGCCAACGCAAATAACAGATAAAAACAGATATTCCGCCTGACAGGAGGCACTGCAAACCATAATGCCAGAATCAGCCCATAGACAGGAGCATGACGCAACACGTCCTGCCACGTGACAAACAGCATTTGCCCCGAAAGCAGATGCTGTATCTCCTCCCCACCATAAGGATGCCCTGCCAGTAACAATATAGCCAAAGACGCAGACAACACAAAACATACACCAATGATAGCTTCCTGCTGTTTGGGTGCGCGTTGTTCAACCAGCCTGAAAAACAGCCCAGCCGTTGCAGCGCAGAGAAGCGCAATAAGCTGCATCAGCCATGCAGGCGCGTCATGAATCAGTGTGCCTGTTGCCACCAGCCCCAGCCCTGCAATCTGCGCCACGGCAAGATCTATGAAGATAATACCACGCTTTAACACTTCAATGCCAAGCGGTGCGTGCGTCAAAGCAATCATCAATCCTGCAACAGATGCAGGTGCGATAATGCTCCATAATTCAGCACTTATCATATGGCGTGCTTCAGCAGGTTGATGGAACGCTCAAACAGAGAGAATAAATCACTGCTTTCTCTATCACCACCTATAGTATATGGCAGCACCACGGCAGGAACGCCTGTTTTTTCAGCATACCAGATGCTTGCTTCTTCAGGTTCATAAGGTGTGCGCAGCACTGCCTGCACAGGGCTGGTCTGAAAATCTATCAGCAGATTTTCCAAGTGAGAAGTGGTTGGCGCAATGCCTGGCTTTGGTTCCAGTGATACCACTGCTTCCATTCCCAACCAGTCCAGCAGATAACTGAAAGAACGATGATGCACAGCCACTTTTTTTGCTGCCAAATTTTTGGTTTGTTCTTTCCAGCGCATTTGTGCCGCGTCCCAACGTGTTCTGAAGTGGTTATATTGCTGCGCATATAAATCAGATTTGCCTGGGTTTATCTGCGTCATACGTTCATATAATATGTCAGCTATGACTGAAATATTTTCAGGGTTGAGATGCACATGCGGATTGCCATCAGGGTGAACGTCACCCATGCTTCTGTCCACTCGCACAGGTTTTTCAAGCACAGACACATGATTCGCCGCCATAATATAACCCAATGTTCCAGGCTGCACTTTTGCACCTGCTTTTTCCAGCAATATTGGCAACCAGCCAATTTCCAGACTTGCGCCTGAACAGATGATAATATCCGCACTTCTGGCTTTTGCGATCAAACTTGGGCGCGCACGAATATGGTGCGGATCCTGATGGGCGTGCGTTGCGGCAAATACCTCCACGTCATCTCCACCCAGCTCCCGCGCCAGAGATGCCCACTCTGGCTCACATGCAAACACATTCAGCGATGCATGTGCCTGAAATGGGAAGGCAAGCAGCCCTCCCAGAATGAAACCACATAATAACTTCATAATATCACCTTAATATTTATGCGCACCATGCGCACCGATGCTCATAATATATTGCAGCATCAGCTGATTGTCGTCCTGATTGTCAGCCAATTCTTCAAAATTATATTGCAGTCGCAGGCGGCTAAATTCACTGTTTGTCCAGTCCAGCATGGCGGTATAGCTGCGCGGGTCATGCCCTTCTGCATCCAATGCGCTTCCCTGCAACGCAACAGGAATGTCTGGTGCATAGAGCTGACTGTAACGTGCGCCAACGCGCCACTGAGGAGCAAATTTATAGATGCCCTGAGCATACCAGCCGCTGCTTGAATCATCATAATTCACATCACCTGTGCCTGCATCGGAATCATTATAGATCCCGTTTTCTTCACGCCAGAAATATTCACCCTGTAAAATCACCTCCTGCAGCCGAGCATTGCCTGTGGGCGCAAATGTGTAGCGTGCATCTGCAATGTAAAGCTGCGTATCGCCCAGATATGACAGGCTATCTTCATTAGTGATGCGCCCTGCCCCTTCTGATTCGCCAGAAAGCGTTGAAAGCCCTACACGCCAGCTTTGATTCAGCCCAATATCACCGCCAATGCGGGCATAGGCTGACCATGCGCCAAAGCCGTTACCATCATTTTCACCGAATGGAGAATCATCACCTCGGAACACGCCGCCGCCAATTTCAGAAAAGATGGGTGTCGGCAGCACATAGGATATTTCAGCCCCATCATCATTATAAGCGCCGTTCAGGAAGGCGCGATATGGCAATGGGCGGTCTGCAAAATCATCCACATGGGTGTGATGTTCATTTAAATATCCCAGTGTCCAGAAAGCACGACCTGCTTTAATTGACATGCCATTTGGCAGCCCCAAACCTGGCTGCGTGCGAATGAAGGCTTCTTCCAGTTCAATTTCAGTGTCTTCTTCATGCTGCGCAATGGCAAGTGTGGTGCTGCCGAAAAATTTATCATCAATGTTTGCGGAAAAGTTTAATTCCGTGTGATCCACTGCAAACCCTTCCTTCGGGCGTTCTCCTTCATGTCCAACTGCAAATCCTGCAATATCACCTTCATCTGAAGAATATTGATTATATTGCCCGTTTAACACCACTCCAATAGACGGGTTAAAGCTGTTGTCATATATGCCGCGTCTTGCTGTTGCTGGTGTGTTTGGTGCGGGAATTGTGGGCTGCGCTACTGTTTTTTGCTGCACCTGCTCCACATTTTCCAGCTTGGCTTCCAGTTCAGCAATGCGCCCTTCATAAGTTTGTTTTAAATTATTGATCTCCGCACGTAATGCTTCAATATCAGCATCTGCTGCAAATGCAGGTGCGCCAAACAGCGCAATAGCAGCAGCAGACATACATAAAGTCTGTCTCATAATATATCTCTTAAATTTTTAAAATGTTGTTTTTATTGTTTTTAAGAGAATAATGGTGGTGCGCGGGTGCGTGAAAATGTTTTATATCCACTCAGTACCAACTCAATTTCAGCAAATTGCAGAGTGATGTACTTGTTTTGAAATAATTCGGTGAAATATGCTGAAGCACTGTCCAGAATATCGGATTGCTGCTCCTGATACACGTAAAACTGACAGGTGACAGCGCCATGTTCATGAGGTTCAAATGCATATTGTGCTGCATGATTGAGGGAATAAGTCTGAAACCCTGCAATTATCAAGAAAACAAACAGAATAAAAAATTTATTCATGCTCAGAACTCACCATACATCATATCACATGCTAAAAAGAGCAATGCTGATTTTCTATCATAAATATCTGAATTCATTTGCTGTTTCGTATCATGCAAAATCATATTTGTATATGGTTTTATACGCGTTCAGCTTACATCCTTAGAATACTCCTCAGTTAAACATATAAAATATATACAACTTTTATACGGCTTAGCGGCATTTTATTCACGGATAAATAACGGTTGAACGTTTATATTAAAGACTTGTTTATTATAATATATGAGTGCAAATGGCTAGACGACAATTTCTGGTAGGTGACCCTGTTCCAGACTTTCACTGTGCGGCAACCGTTAATCCGAATTTTTCATTCGGTTCTGTGGCTGGTCGCTATATTGTTTTATGTTTTTATGGCTCTGCAAGCATTGAAAAAAACGCAAAGGCTATTGAATTTCTCACGACTAAAATGCGGCATCATTTCAATGATGAGAAAATATCGCTGTTTGGCATATGCATTGACAAGTCCGATCAGGAGCGAGCACGCGTAAAAGATATCTATCCTGGCATTCGTTACTTCTGGGATTTTGATCACAAAATCAGCCAGCTTTATGGCGCAATGGATGAGCATAGTGTAAGTGATACGGGTGTCATAAGCTATACCCCGTTTACGCTTGTAGTTGACCCAAGTTTGCGAGTTGTTGGCAATATTCCTTTATCTGATCTGGAAAAACATAATCAAACATTCGAAACCCTCATAAACACCCTTCCCCCAGCAGATGAACATGCAGGTGTTACCATGAACGCACCCGTATTGATAATCCCGCGAGTATTTGAGCCAGATTTCTGCAAACAATTAATCTCCTTGTATGAAGCGGGCGGAGCTAAAGAATCTGGCAGCATGATTGAGAAAGACGGTAAAACCGTTGGAAAAATTGACTATAATTTCAAACGCAGAATGGATTGCGATATTACTGACCCACAAATTCAGGAAGGGCTGAGAGCGCGCGTCAAACGGCGCATTGTACCAGAAATTCAGAAAGCCTTTCAGTTTAATGTCAGCAGAATTGAACGTTATATTGTTGCGTGTTATGATAGCGAACATCAGGGTTTTTTCCGCGCCCATCGTGACAACACAACGAAAGGAACAGCGCATCGTCGTTTTGCCTGCACTATTAATCTGAATGCAGAGGATTATGATGGTGGCAATCTGCGTTTTCCTGAATTTGGCAACAGAACCTATCGAGCGCCCACTGGCGGTGCAGTTGTTTTTTCATGTTCGATGCTGCATGAAGCAACACCAGTGACAAGAGGAAAACGTTACGCCACATTACCATTTTTATATGATGAAACGGCTGCAAAAATACGTGCAGATAACCTTGAGTTTTTAACAGGCGAAGTGCTGAACCTGAATGCAGGACAAATTGCACCAGCAGGGCAACCAACTCAGATAGATGGCGTAAAAACCTTATCCAGCCTTTGATGCGCCATGCCAATTTCTGTAAATGAATCACCGTTCTGGCTATATCCTAGTTTTTCATAAAACCCTATTGCATCCGCACGTGCGTGCATCATGAAATGTGATATGCCACGTGATACAAAATGCTCTTCAAGCGCATGAATTAACAGCCTGCCGACCCCTTTTGCACGCATTGTGTCTGCAACGACCATTTGGCGAATTTTAACATAACCGTCCTGCAACTGCGCTGTCACGCAACCAATAATTTCTGTTCCTGCAAGCGCAACAAAATGAGTTCCCAGCGCGTCCAGTGTCATTTCGGCATCCGTAAATTGCAACCCAAGCGGCGCTCGCAAATGATTATAGCGCAGTTTCAAAGCTGCTTTATATGTTGCCGAACCATAATCCGTAGTTACCACATCAACTTTATGTTCAGTCATATTCAACATGTTCCAGACGGTAGCCAATACCTGGTTCATTGTGGATATATTGATCGCGCATTCTGTCCTGCTCAATTTTCTGGCGCAGCTGGCGAATATAAATTCGTAAATACTGATTATCCTCGCCGTATGCATTGCCCCATAATTCTTTAATCAATTGTTTGTGCGTCACCACTTTTCCTGCATGACGTACTAGAATGCCCAGCAGCTGATATTCCTTAGGAGTCAGGCTGATGCGTTCTGAACGCAAACTGACTTTGTGAGAGAGCAGATCCACTTCAAGCTCACCCACCTGAAACAGTGTTTCATCCTGATGCATCAGGATGCGGTCACGCAACTGCGCCCGAACGCGCGCAATCAGCTCTGCCATGCCAAATGGTTTGGTGACATAATCATTCGCGCCCAGTTCAAATGCCTGCACTTTTTCCTGCTCTTCTTTTCGCACGGAAAGCACGATTACAGGCACTTTGCTCCATTCGCGCACAGATTTCAGCACATCAAACCCAGACATATCAGGCAAGCCAAGATCTAATATGATAAGGTCTGGTTTTTGTGTGGTGGCTTCACGAAGCCCTTCTTTGCCATTTGTTGCTTCGAGCATCTGATAATCATGGCTTTTCAAACCGATTTTGAGAAACCGCCGAATTTCTGTCTCGTCATCCACTACAAGAATTTTGCTGGCAATTGCGTTCATACTGCCTCTTTAAACATAGCTATATGGGAAGATTTGATATGTGCCAGAGGCAACTTAATGCTGACACATGTGCCTTTCTGATTTTCCTGTTCACATAGTCGTATTGTGCCATCATGCGCTTCTATGATGCGTCGCGCAATCCATAAACCAAGCCCCGTTCCCGTGTTCTTGTGGTCTGCCTTGCTGGCACGGTAAAATTTATCAAACACTTTTTCCATTTCTTCGGATGGCACGCCTGTGCCTTCATCCTGAATGTTGATTGCGAGTTGCCCGCGCTTTTCCAGTGGTGATGCAGTAATAGTGATAACCGATCCTTCTTTGCTGAACTTCACTGCATTATCCAGTAAATTCCCCAGCGCAATATCCATAAGCCGTTCATCTCCTGTAAAAGCGAGAGTTCCCCCTTCCTGCCTCACTTTGATATGATGCCCTTTCAGAACGGCAGACATTCGTTTCAGTGTCAGGTCAAGCACATCATCCACCGCCAGTGTTTCGCGCTTTATCATGTGGTGCTTTTCTTCCAGCTTCGCCACTTCAAGAATATTGTTAAGATAACCATGTAACTTGTTGGCTTCACTAAGTACGCTGGATATCAGCTTGTCACGGTCTTCTTCACTCAAATCATCTTCACAGAGTTTATAGGATGAGACAGCACCAATAATAGATGCAAGCGGTGTTTTCAAATCATGCGACACGGAAGCAAGAATGGCATTACGAAGCGTTTCTGCTTCCCGCCTGATAATTTCTTCTTCCTTTTCATTTTTGTAACGCTCTTTTTCTTCAATGGTTCTCATTAGTTCACGTTCACGCCGTTTCAGCTCAATCGCATAGCTTCGCGCCATGCCCGCAATCCAGCTGGTAAGCAATGCAGCAATAATGAATACAGAAAATTTGATTACATTATCAATACTGTTTGTCGTTCCAAAAAAAGGCGGCACCATCAGCCAGTCATACAGAAAAGAACATCCCGTTGCAGTGACAATCGCAGGGCCTTTTCCAAGCAACATTGCAGACATCAGCACCGAAATTATCAGAAACCCACTGATATTAGAGAATTTCTCTACAGTCATTTGCTCAAGACCATAAACAATCGCAGATGCAACACCCGCAAATATCAAAGCAGCTATATAATCCTTCCAGGTGACGCTATCACTGATAAATTTCTGCCTCAAAAATTTTTTCATCTGCTTTTGCACGCTCTCAGCAAGTTGTTTTACAATACAGTTTAGTTAATATTCCAATTCTGACAGATGCAGTCTAATACATCGCTCATACGTTTGAAACTTATTCTTCAAAACAAAGAAACTGCAAACGCAAATCAATGCATATCTGCGATACATAAATGATAAACTCTCCGCAGTAGAAAAACGATACAGATTATCTGTTTTTGCTGTATAAATTATGTATATAAGAAGAGCATCAGTGCAACAGGGTATATTCTTGAAACACACCGCTTATGAATAAATGGTGGACATAGATGTAGCGACATCAAACCGTTTTTTCAGTATTTTGGAGGAATGGGAGAAGGCTCTGCAGGGTGCAGAAATTAAAGGGTTATTGCCTGATTTAGCATTATAATTCGACATTCTGTGGCAGGTGCGCAAAAGCCTTTTGTATTACAAATGCTATTTGCGGTGCGTAGTACATTTAATCGCCGCATGATACGCGCGAATGATCGTCTGACATAGTCTGCGCCCAAACGTAACTACATTATCTCATAAAATTACCAGCAGCAGGAGCACATGCTTTTGCTGCTGTTTTTGTCTGTGCAGCGTCTGACAGCGTGCTGCGGGGATGTGTGTTGTGCTGTTATCAATCAACTGAAAGGAAAAAATCATGAAGAGTATTGGATATATCAAGGCATATAAAAAGGAAACCGGTGAGCTGTATCGCGGGCGGATTGATACGCTGCCTTTTGCGGAAACAATTGTGTTTCGCAAGGCACGTAACGTCAATTCTGACAAAGCGCCGGATTTTGACGTGTTTGTTGAGCGCGCTGCCGGTCAAACGGTGCATGTTGGGGCGGCGTGGAAGAAGAAAGGCAAGGAGCGTCAGTATCTCAGCATTCGCATTGATGACCTTTCTTTATCACAGGAGCTGAATTGTCTTGGCTTCAAGCAGGATAATGTCGATGCGTATGATCTTGTGTGGAAGCGTCAGGGCTAGTCGCTTACTGCTTCTCCTCATCATTGACTCTGAAAGCCGGTTTCTGTCATGGAGACCGGCTTTTTTATTCATCAATTATAGCGTCGGCGCAGCCGCCCACCATACGAGGCAGGCAACGCTACACTATGCTTAATCTCAAGGAAATCTATCATGTCACAAAAAAAACAGATTATCGGTCTGTCACCTGACTCGCCAAAACAGAAACCGCGCATTACCGCGCTGACAAAAGAGCTTGCATCAAAAATGGTCAGCTTTCGCGTCACCGAAGCAGAACATACTATATTGTATCATATGGCGGAAACTGCACGTATGACCGTCTCGAAGTTTATCATTCATAAATTGTTTGATGGTGATGCTCAGCCGCGCATTCGTAATGATAAGGTCATTATTGGTGACAGGAAAATCTTCGCTCGCATATTTTCGCTGCTTGGTGCATCGCGCATTGCCAGCAATCTCAATCAGATCGCCAAATCATTGAACCAAGGATTATTACATCTCTCACCAGAGATGGAAGCCAACTTGCGCGAAGCTTGTGATGCGATCATAGAAATCCGCGATCTTCTGCTGGAAGTGCTTGGGAAGCGTAAGAACTAACTTATGATACTGGAAGCCAATGTGCGCGGCAATGCAGGTGCGTTTGCGCGGCATCTTCTCAATGGTCATGATAATGAGCATGTGGAGGTGCATGAGGTGTCGGGGTTCATGTCCGAAGACCTGACACAGGCGCTGAATGAGATTGACGCGATCGCTAAAGGGACAAAGTGCCATAAATATATGTTTGCCGTGTCGCTCAATCCACCCGTTGATGCCGAGGCATCGGTGGCAGATTTTGAGGATGCGATTGCCACAATAGAGGAAACACTCAATCTCTCCGGTCAGCCCCGCGCGATTGTCTTTCATGAAAAAGAAGGCAGACGCCATGCGCATTGCGTCTGGTCACGCATTGATGCCGAGAGCATGACCGCTATTCAACTACCTTTTTACAAAATGAAACTACAGGACATCTCGCGTCAGCTCTATCTGCAGCATGGTTGGGACATGCCGAATGGGTTCAAAGATAAAAACCTTAGCAACAAGCTGAATATGAGCCGAGAAGAATGGCAGCAGGCTAAGCGCGCAATGGATGATCCGGTCTTGCTCAAGCAAATCTTTGTGGATGCGTGGGAGCAATCTGATAACCGCCAGTCCTTTGAAGCAGCCCTGCGCGAGCATGGGCTGTTTCTGGCGCGTGGTGACCGGCGCTGTTACGTTGCGGTTGATGTAGATGGCAGCATTTATTCACTCAGCCGCTGGACAGGCGCAAAAACCAAAGATATGAAAGCACGTTTTGGCGATGCGGAAGACTTGCCCTCTATTGATGAGGTCAAAGAGAAAATACAGGAATTGTTACCTGATTCTGTACGCGATACCATCGCCAATCAGAAAGAACAGATGGCACTGCATGCGATGAAGCGCGAGCGCACACCTGCAGAACTCGTCGATATTATCACCCATCAGCACGCTGTCTTTGACCGCCGCATGATGGAGCGCAGCCTATATCGCTATTTTGATAAACCGGCGCAGATGCGCAGTGCAATTAACGAACTTATAGCATCAGACAAACTCATACGACAGGAACAACAACGCGGTGGAAAAGTCTATTACACCACCAAAGAAATGCAGGCACTGGAGCAGACGCTGATAATGCGCGCACAGGCAATGAGCAATACATCGTCACATCAATTACAAAAGCAACCCGTTACTGAAGCGATCACCACATTTAACGCGCAACTCGCTGCGGCGACAGATGGCAACGCCCGTCTGAGCGATCAGCAACTTGCAGCGATTTATCACCTGACGGATGATAAACAACTTTCATCACTTGTCGGTGTCGCCGGTGCTGGCAAGACCACCATCATGCAGGTGGTCAGCGATGCCTATGCAAAGCAAGGCTATCGCGTGCGTGGTGCTGCCCTCTCCGGCATTGCTGCCGAAGGATTGAAAGAAATCGGCATGAATGCAGGTACGCTTCATGGGCTGGAGATGCAGATCAAGGCGGCAGAAAATATGAAGCGACAACAAAGCTGGCATTCCCTCTCAACAAAACAGAAAGAGTTTATCAATAACACGCTTCTCAACAAACATGATGTGCTGGTGATTGACGAAGCAGGCATGGTCGGTACGCGGCAGATGGAACGTGTCATGGCAATGGCACAGAACGCCGGAGCCAAAGTTATTCTCTGTGGTGATCATGAACAATTGCAATCCATTGAAGCAGGCGCAGCATTCCGCACCATCATTGAACGAAACGGTTATGCCGATATTAATGAAGTCCGTCGGCAGAAAACGGAGTGGATGTGTGATGCCACGCTTCACTTCTCGCATAATCGTACCGATCAGGGGCTACAGCTTTATCAAGAGAATGACAACATTCATCTTGTGAAAAACAAATCTGCTGCGATTACACAGCTGGTCAATGATTATATGCAAGCGCAGAATGTGCAGCCTGACCAGTCTCGCATAGTGCTGGCTTACACCCGCAAGGATGTGGCAGCACTCAATCGGGCAATTAAAGCCGAAATGGTCAAAGCTGGCGTAGTAGCGCCAAAAGATACACCTATCACCATCAGCCGTTATGAACAGGACGCAGAAGTCAGAGAAAAGCAAGGCTTTGCGATTGGCGACCGCATCATGTTCCGTGAGAATAACAAACAGATGGGCGTGATGAATGGCACATTAGCGACCATCACCAATATTGACCGTCACATTGTTGATGTGCAACTGGATAATGGCAAGGCGATACGTTTTAATGCACAGGATTACAATAAATTCCAGCTGGGTTATGCTGCTACCGTTCATAAATCGCAAGGTGTCACAGTGGATGAAGCCTATGTACTAGCATCGAAATATTTTGACCGTCATACTTCTTATGTCGCCATGACGCGGCATAAGCATACAGTCAATCTCTACGCTGGACAGGATGAATTTAAAACGCAATCGCGTCTGTTCAGCTCACTGAGTAAGGACGGGCATAAACTCTCAACGCTGGATTTTGCGCAGTATCAAAAGCCACAAACCAAAATGGGCAACCGCAAAGCACAGCTGCTCAGACAGAAGCAAGCCCTCACCCGCCACCACCGTCAAGAGCGCGAGGTACTTGCAGACGCCCAGAAGCAACGCCGACAACAGGAGAAGCAAATAAGAAAACAGCAGCTCCCCACCGGTCTACGCGCCATCTGGTCGCATGTCACCGGCAGTGACAGCAAAATACGCGAGAACATCAAACAGGACATCGCCAGATGTAACACGCGCGACGCTGCAGAAAAACATGCCCTCCAACAACGCCAGATGCAGGAACGGCAAATCCTCCAACAGCACATCAACAAATTCAGGCACGATGCAAGGCTGGAGCTGTATGAGTTGCGGCGAAACGTATCGGAGGCAATCGAAAATGGGCGTTTGCCACAAACTGAAACCATGTCGCAGATGCATACAATGCAACAGTCACAGGGGTTTGAGTATGATATGGGATTATAGTTAAATTATTATCTTTCGATTTTCTCTAATTTGACAGTAATACAAAATCTAAACAACGATATAAGTTTTCCATAAATATAATTTGACATTACAGTCATGTTATGTTGCAACTATAAGTTATGAAAAAGATACTGATGATATATTTATGTTTTTTTCTAGCTTTGTCTGGATGTAACAAAGTTGTATCAGCAGTTAGTCAGAATAAAGAGGCAAATATGTATGATAGCGACTCTGGAAAATACGCTATTGTTGATGTTGTACCTTCCCCAGATGGATCAATTATTGCCGTAACTTATACTCACTCAGACGCTCAGGAAAAACTTATTACGGCTGTGGCATTGTATTATTCAAAAACAGGAGAAGTTGAGCATCTTAAAAATCCTACTGGGCATATGCTAATGCATCCAAATTTCTCTTATGATGGTACAAAAATGCTATTTGGATATGCTGTTAAACACGCCACTATACCAGTTAAAATTTCTGAATATGATCTTAATAAAAAAGAACATAGAATAGTTTATTCTCAATTTGATAAAGCAAACTTTCCAAACTACCCAACCTATGAACCTAACACGAACAATATAATTTTCTTTAGTTTATCTGAGTCCTTTGTGAATTCATATGAACTGATTAAATTAAATCCGTATACCGGAAAACGTGAAGTTTTAATCAATGCAGATGATGGTTTTTATACAGTTACTCGTCCTTCTTTCACAGGTGAAAATAGCATTATATTTGAAGCACTTTCTCCAAAGAATGAAAGCCTATCTGAACAAGTAAAAGAAATTTACAAAACAGATGTAAAAAACCTTGCTTACAAATTTAAAGATAGAAGACTGTCTATTTTTGATAGAAAATTAGAGCGCATAAACTATCAAAATAATAGTATATTCACCGCCACTCATAGTATTTCGGCATCTTTAAATGGTGCTATCGCTTATGCGAATGACATCAAAGCACCCATATATAGCAAAGACAAATCAAAAATTCATCGAGAGTTGTATTTCTATAATAATGGTACGCCAGAACAATTAACATATAAAAAAAGTTTTGTTGCAGAACCTAAAATTTCTTCTCAAGGTAATGTAATAGCAATGATTGCAGATTTTGAGCAACCAAGAGTTTTTGATGTTTATCTTTATGATGTCAAAAATAGAAAAACACTCCGAACTAATATTTTATCATCCATTTCAAAGAATACTATTCTCAAATCAAAAAAATAAAGGTTAAACTATGTCCAGTCCAATTTTGAGTCCAGATTACAATTATTTAGAAGAAGGATTCCGTTATGGTAACTGGACAGGTGGTGGGTACTCAGCGGCAGATAATAGTGGTAGCTTTGTTCCTTATACCTCTCAGCAAAAACTGGTTCCTGCATACGATAATTTTGATGCTGTCTCAAAAGCTCATGATATTGCGTATGAGCAGGCTCAACAAAACTTTATCAAAGATATTGCTACCGGACGAGATATATCTGATTCTGTAAAAAGCTTGCAAAATGCTATAACAGTAGCTGATCAAGTATTTGTATCAGCCAATCAAAATGTGGTTGCAACTACCGAATGGGGTGAGCAATTGCGTTATACTGGATCTGGTGTAATGAACTTTAAGGCTACAATGCAAACAGCAATTACAGATGAATTGAACGATTCTAATAGCTCTCTTGCACAAGAATTTGATAGTTACGACACGCCACAACTAAGAAGTGAGTTTCAAACACTATTTAATAAAGCTGAGTTTATAAGAAACGAATCTCAAAAAGACCCTAGCAATAACGTAATTGAACAATATTCAACTGATATTAATAATTTTGCTAATGAAAACCCACTTTTACAAAGAGTGGGAAATATTGGTAATGTATTTATGGATGCTGTGTCAGCTGATCCAACTGTAACTTTTGATTTAGTAATTGATGGAGCAATCTTTGGTGGAGACTTGATGCTCTTTGTTGGTCAATATGAAATAATTAATTTTGCAGGGGAAATTGACCAAACCTTAACTGTTTCTATAGACGGTACCGACTATAATTTATCCAGTTTACTTGGGAACTTTGAGGATTCATTTAATAGCCTAAAAGAAATGGCTGGCAGTTTATTTTATGCTGCAGAAAATATAAATACTAATAATGCTGTTCTAATCTCAAACCAAGAAATAAATGGGGAGCAAAATTTAGTATGGCAAACAATTGACGGGGATATCGTTACTCAAAAGGCAACGCTGGATTCAAATGGAAAACTACAACTCGTTGAACAAACTGAAATCTACGGGAAGCCTGACGGATCAACATTCAGCTTAGATTTAACATACAATAACTTTGATTCTAATAGTCGTTCAATAGGTCTGCCTGATATTACTCGATTTGAATTACCAAGTGGCTCTAATGTTGTTGGTCAAATCGGAACCACGTTTGGCTCGCAGCTAGGGCAGTTACTAGGTGGAGATGCTTTATTGGAACAGATCGGTGCCCGCACCGCTGGAAATTTAATAGGAGAAGCCATTGGTGCTGCATTAGGTGATGTCAGTGAATCTATTCTGGGGTTTGCTGAGTTTGAAAATGAAAGTGCTTTAGTTGATGCATTTAAAGGCATGATATCATCTGAACATGATTTAGATTTAAGTGCTATTGGCGATGTTACTGCCGCGCAAGGCATTGCGGTGCTTACCTCCCTTCTTATGGCGGAGGTCTTTGACTCATTAGGACTGGATGGGATTGATGGTCAGGTTATCACGCAGACTACCGCGAATATAACCAGTCAATTACTTAGCAATTCATATGGTATTGCAACCGGTGCAACAAAAGTTGTTAATGGTCAAACTGTAGATGTTGGTTGGGCAGACGGATTCTCGCAAACCGAACTGTTACAAGGGCTACAAGGTGTTGGCGAAGCGATTATTGGAAATTATCTCGCTTCTCAAGTCGTGAATTATGATAATGAAATTGAAGCATTATTTGCCACAGTCGGAGCAACAGTTGGTGCGTATCTTGCAGCTAATATTCCGGGCTTAACTACCATTGCATCCTTTTTGGGCAACGTTGCTGGCTCTGGTTTGTATGAGGGATTAGATGCGATTACTGGCGGTTGGCTTGGTGAAACTGTAGAAGATGATCCGTATGTCTATCGTTACGTGACATTTGATCACAATACAAATCTGTATATTGATTCTATTGATAATGAAGTGCGCAAAGAAACAGGAAGCTTTCAGCATGTCGTTGATAATGTACAAAACCTTACTACTACACATGTAAACACGCTAAATGGCATCATAGGTCGTATTGGCGGAAAAGTTGACGATTCCTTCTTTGATGACCGTGAACCTGTTGGTAATCAGGATGCAAAGTCGGGGGCATTACGCGAAGGTATTGATTATCGTGAAGGTATAGAATTTTATCACCCATACTATGGGTATCATCATGGAAATGACACCGAAACGGGTCATGACGACTATAAAGTAGTTTTGGGTATAGATGACGAGAATTACTATGTTAATGCCAACGGTGATCAGGAGCGACTACTTCGCATCGGTCTTGAATACGAATTGCGTAACGTCTCTTTTGTCGGCGGTGACCTTGTTCTTATGAAAGTGCACGAAGACTGGAAAGCTGCACATAATTCATGGGGTGAAGGTGATAAGCTGGCACTTCTCATGAATGATATTGCAGCGGCAGAAAGTTATCGCAATTATCTGGAGAACACGGAAGAAATTAATGTTCTGAACAATGCGTTGCAAGGCACAGCATTCCAGTCCACGTGGGCTGCATCTTTCACACAGATACAAACATTAGGATTAAATGAAGGATATCTGGTACAGTCAATTGCTGGTTTAACGCCGGGATCAGTGACTGATTTAATGAACACCGCGAATAATTATCTGGCAGCGGATGGTGACGATACCATATTTGGATATGCGGGGAACGACACTATAACTGGGTACGGTGGTAATGACATTATTAACGGTGGCTCAGATAATGACAGTATTGTTGCGGGTGCAGGTAAGGATTCTATTTATGGTGAGAATGGGAATGATCATATTATTGCCGGTGATGGTGATGACTTCCTGCAAGGTGGTGAAGGTGCTGATACGCTAGATGGTGGTCGTGGATATGACACAGCACTTTACAACTCCGCAGCATCTGCAGTAAACGTCACTATGATAGAAGGTGTTGGCAGCTTTGCGGGTGAAGCGTCTGGCGATATTCTCTACAGCATTGAACAAGTATCAGGCTCAAATTTTGATGACACCATTACTGGTTCAGATCGTGATGATGTGATTAATGGCTTGGTTGGCAATGATTTACTAGTGTCTAAAATTGGTGATGATACCGTATATGGCTGGGAAGGTAATGACACTATTGATGGCGGAGACGGCAACGATTTAATTGCTGGTGAACATGGCAGTGATTTGTTGATTGGAGGCAATGGAGATGATTTATTGCTTGGTGATAATGATGTAGTAACACCCAATGGTCAGGACACTCTCCTCGGCGGTAATGGAAATGACACGCTTGTTGGTGGTGCATTAAATGATAGTCTTGATGGTGGCGAAGGTAATGATGATCTAAACGGTGGCTCTGGTAGTGATACATTGCTTGGTGGTTCGGGTGATGACCTTCTCAATGGCGAGAATGATGACGACTCTATTCGTGCCGGTGCTGGAAACGATGCTGTCTACGGCAGTAACGGAAATGACATCATTTTTGGTGAAACAGGCCTGAATACTCTCTTCGGTGATTACGGTGATGATACCATCTTTGGTGGGGATATGGTTGATTATATCTTTGGCTCTTACGACAATGACAGTATTGAAGGTGGGGATGGCAATGACGTACTTGCCGGTGAGGATGGTGATGACTTTATCTCGGGTGAAAATGGCAATGATGTTATTTACACAGACGGACCACTTCTGACTTATGGCGCAACGTATGCTGGCAATGACACCGCCGATGGCGGCGCAGGAGATGACCTGATTAAAACAGGTGAGCGTGATGACACGGTTATTGGTGGCAGCGGCAATGACTGGCTGTTTGGAGAAAACGGCAATGACGTAATGTTCGGTGGCAGTGATGATGACACTATGAATGCAGGAGCAGGCAATGACCTTGCTTACGGAGATAGTGGTGACGACAGCATTTTGGGTTATGAAGGTGACGATACTATCTTTGGCGGTACGGGCAATGATGGGCTGTATGGCTTATCCGGCAATGACAGCATAGATGGTGAAGATGGTGATGACATATTACTGGGTGACTCTGGTGACGATATTCTCATCGGAAATGCGGGAGCAGATAGCGTTGATGGCTGGTCTGACAATGACTCCATCCTTGGCGGTGCTGGCAATGATACACTTTCCGGTGGTGATGGTGATGACACGATTGAAGGTGGTGCGAATAACGATCTGATTTACGGCGATCGTGTAGTAAATGGTATTACGACACCAACTCAGGCTGAGTTGACAGCGGCATTAGATGTTGCTCCAACATTCAAAAGCTGGGGATTGCTCTATCAGGGTGATAATTATAACGTAAATGCGCTAAAAGCTGCAGATCATGAAATGATTGTGATCAACCCGGCTAAAGATGCCCTCGTCTATATTGAGAATAGCGAAATTTACTGGAGCAATACTGAAATTGCTGACATTAAATCTTCTGGTAAAGAAGTGCTTGGATATGTGAATCTGGCAAAGATTAACACTTCAACAAATGACTGGAATAAAGACTGGACGGATAGCTCAACTGCTCCTGCTTGGTTGGCAGACAAAGAAACCAATACGGTGTATGAAGTAAATTTCTGGGAAGATGGTTGGGATGATATTGTCTTTGGTCGTGTTCAGCTCATGATTGATCAGGGTTTTGACGGCACATTGCTGGATGATGTCTTAGAATACTATTTCCGTGTTCCTGACGGTAGCGGAACTGCAGAGATTGTTCAAAATGCTGGACGTATGCGTGACTTCGTCATTGATATTCGTGATTTTGCGGATCAGGCGATTACGGCGCGTGATGGCTATCTTGACGCATCCAATCGCTTCAAGCTCTTTGTGAATGGTGCGCCTTATATTATGCAGGATGCGCTTAATACTGAAGATACAAGTGTTGCACTGGCAGATGCCACCAATATCGAATATCTGAATGCAATTGATTATTTCATGGCAGAAAACTATATCTCACAAAATCCGCAGTTCCTTACCTATGTGAAAGACGTTTATGGTGATAATGGTGTGCCATTATTATCTATCGACACCGATCAGGTAACGCAGCAGCAACGTTTGGAAGTCATTAAAACAGCGGTGGATAATGGGTTTATGCCATATACCACAGAAAACACGGCATATGATACGCTAAATGACACTTATTATAACGAGCTATTAGCAGATATAGTGAATCAGGGTGATGACGTGATTGATGGCGGTGACGGTGATGACACTATTTCCGGTGCGGCTGGTAATGATATTATTACAGGCGGTATCGGCAAAGACATCATTACTCTGGGCGAAGGGAACGATATTGTCCGCTACACAGACACAGTAGAATCCTACTACGATAGTGGTACTGGTATCAGCTATGATGACGAAATCACTGACTTTGTTCAGGGTGAGGATAAAATTGATCTATCTGCAATGTCTCAATTCACAGACGTTTCAGATTTTGGAGTCTATAGTGATCCGGGTGTCTACACATCAATCTATGCTTATGGCATCAGCATTGGTTTTTATGGTGATTACACCTTTACCAATGATGACTTTATTTTTGAAGGTGACACCATCAATGGTGGCGGCACTACTGGTGATGACTTGATACTTGCGACTGTAGGAGCAGAAACAATAGATGGCGATACCGGTAATGACACCGTATCTTACGAAAATGCTACAGGTTACAGCAAGGTCAATCTGTTTGATAATAGCCAGAATAACGGCTTTGCCGCTGGTGACATTCTGATCAATATCGAAAATCTGAGCGGTTCAGACTATGTCGACCAGTTAAAGGGCGATGATGGTAAAAATGAGCTTTATGGTGCAGGTGGCAATGACCAGTTATTTGGTAGTGCAGAAGATGATACGCTTATTGGTGGATTAGGTGATGACGCACTTTATGGTCAGAACGGCAATGATGATTTGATTGATGGGCAAGGTGCAGACACATTTGACGGTGGTAATGGTGTTGACCGTATCAGCTATATTAACGCAAGTATCGGGGTTAATTTAGATTTGACCAACACCTCAATCGCATCAGGTGCGGCAGCAGATGATGTCATTATAAACGTTGAATATATGACTGGTTCATCATTCGATGATGTGCTGAAAGGTGACGGATTTGACAATGATATTGATGGTGGCGAAGGTAATGACCAACTCTTCGGTCGCGGCGGTAATGATACAATTGAAGGAAATGGTGGAAACGATACACTTTACGGCGGCAGTGGAAATGATGTGATTGCTGGTAAGAACGGTAATAATGTCCTCTACGGTGAATCAGGCAGTGATGTCTTCCGTTTTGACAACCGATTCCATAACCAAACCAGCAAGAATGAACATGATGAAATTGCTGACTTTGAAGATGGCATTGATTTGATTGATTTGTCTGCTTTTATCACTGGCATTGATACAGATGGCGGACTTTCCGAAGCTGGAGAAATTCGTATTAGCTATGATAGTGGCACAAATCGCACATATATCATTGCTGATGCAGCATCAGATGATTTCAGTTTCTACATAAACGGTAATTTTGCATCGCAATTGGATAGTTCTGATTTTATATTCTAATGGATGTAAATTGAGGAGTAAATTATGACTACAGCCCCATACATGTATCAGCTTTACAACGCTGATTATAACTTTCTTTCACAACAAAGTACAAAAATCTGGGTAATCGATCGCGGTGAAAGTGCGTTATCTACTGCACAGTTGGCCGAACTCTCATCGCAGGGAAAAACATTTATTTCGTATCTTGAATTTGGACAGGCACGCACCAGACGCGATTATTCAGATGCATGGAATGGTAATCCTCCTGACTATGTTATTGGTGATGGGCAAAATGGCTTTTCCAGTGCTATCAGCGTGAAATACTGGGATGATGGTTGGAAGGCACAGGTTTACAGTAATCTGGAACGGATTATTCGCGAAGGCTATGAAGGCGTGATGTTTGATGTGACGGATGCTTTTTTATTTCAGGATGTGCAGGCGGCGTATGAAGCAGATCGCGCACAAGGCTTAGTAAATAAAGACGTGTATGCAGAAATGGAAGATTTTATTGTTGAAGCCTCCTCATTTGCAAAATCCATAAACCCGGATTTCAAAATCGTACCAAATAACCCATTATTACTATTTAATGCTGGGCGCGAGCAGATTATTAACCCTGTATTAGATAGTTTTGCTCCAAACACCAGACTTCTCAACGCCATTGACGGTGTAGTAAAAGAAAGCCTCGTTTCTAATGGAGATGCTTTAAATCCTGTATGGGAAGCATTTGATACAAAATACCTAACTCAGGCACTGAATGCAGGAAAATTTGTATTGGGCATTGAATATCCTTCTGACCCTGCTGCCCAGCAAACCGTTGTTAATGAATTACTTTCTCTCTCACCAGACTATCTTCCATTAATTACCAACCGTTTTCTTGATGGTTTCAATCCAGACATTAACGCACAGACTGCACAAAGAGTAAGCTCCGTTACGCAATTGAAAGTCTCTGGAGATACAAATACTGATTTGAGCATGTTTGGCACGGAACGTGATGATGTGCGCATAGGGCAGCAAGGCAATGATGCCGTCTCACTTAGGCTAGGCAACGATGCAGGTTTTGGTCAATCAGGCAATGACTATATGATTGCTGGCGCAGGCAATGACGTACTAGCCGGAGGAAGTGGAAATGACACACTGATTGGCGGCGCTGGTGGTGTTTCACCGGATGACGGTGCTGATACCATCTATGGTGGATCAGGTGCAGACGTTATTTTAGGGAATGGCAGTGAAGATATTCTTTTTGGCGGCGCAGGAGCCTTCGCCCCCAATGATGCCGCTGACATCATTTATGGCGGTGCAGGAAATGATATTATTTTAGGTAATGGTGGGGATGATCACCTATATGGCAACGCTGGCAACGATGTCTTTTACGGTGGTCAGGGTGCTGATAGCTTCTATTTCTCTGCTGGCGATGGCATGGATGTCATCTTCGGTTTTGAAGGAGCAAGATTTACTGGTGGTGATTTGATATTACTCAATGCCGCCACCACAGGCTATGTCTCAGCTGAAGCAGTCGCCAGATTTACGGGGTATGCCAGTGGCAATGCTTACATAGAGTTAGGTGGAGGAAGTATTCTAACAATAGCGAATATCGAAGCCGGAAGCATTAGTGCAGATGATATTGCGTTGTTTTGAAGGCATTTACAACTATATCCATTTTTTGTAGTCTTCAACAAAAATATTGGTGAACCTCATCATGCCTAAATTATGATTTATATAACTTAATAATTAAGGAATAAAGAGATTGATTAATGCCCTTCGGACACAATTAAAAAACGCGGAAGAAATTAAGGGCGTTCTTAAAGAAGTCTCCATAACTTTTAAAATTGATGGTAACCAAGAAGTTAAAACTTTGTTGGTTTGTTTGCCTATTAAAAACGGTCAAAGTAACCATTCAGATTTTTTTAGAATAATCAAAGAAGGGTTGCTTATAAACTTTGTTTTTTCTTGCTCTAAAATCGAAAAAAAGCTTGGAGTCAAAAATCCAAATTCCGCAGAGGAGCTTTTTAATAACGCAATTAGAAAGTTAAGCCAGCACACTGCAAAAGGTGAGTTGGGAGAATTGATGCTTTTTACATTGTTAGATGTTTATTTTAAAGCGCCCAAAATACTTAGCAAAATTACTCTAAAAACTGCACGTAGAGTACCAGTATTTGGAGCTGATGCTGTGCATGGACAATTTGAAAAAGATGGTTTTAAGCTTTATCTAGGAGAGTCTAAGCTTCACAAGGCATGTAAGTCTGCAGCCACAAAAGCCGCTGAATCAATGAAAAATGCAAAAGATAAATATGAAGATGAGTTTGATCTCCTCGATGATCACATAGATTTTCTGAATATGGATGAAGCACTCCAAGAAGAATTGATGAATTTGCTTAATCCCTTTTCAAATAAAGAGGTTTCAGATTTAATTCATTCACCTTGTTTCATTGGATTCACTGAAGCTGAGCTAATATCAAATGCTGAATCAGATGATGACTTTATAGAAAGCTACAAAAAACTAGCGGGTGAATATATAGCAGATTTTTTTGCTAAGACTGAAAATCAAGGGCTGACACTTGAAGAAGTATCTCTGTTAATGCTTCCATTTTCTTGCATAGATAATCTGGTAAAAGAGTTTATCGAATATATGGGGATACAGGAATGACCGTATTTTTGGATAAACTAGCAACTCAAATTATAGGTAGCGACGGATATAAAGAAGCGAGTAATTTGCTTTTTAAAGCATATATCAAAAGTTTGATTTCTTCAGAAGAAAAATTGGAAAGAAATGAAGTAAAAAAACTCATTACTTCAGCTCAGGCTCTTTATAATTGTGGTAACAAAGCCTTTCAAAACGAGGGCGCAATATTACTCTCTATGTTGCTCGATATATGCGCTAGTGACTATCCAGATATAGTTCCCATAGCACATAGGATGTTTGCAAATTCTGGTAACTTTCCAAATATCGAGCTCTTGGCCAAAAGGCACCCAAAACTTGAATTCAAGTATAGTTTTTATTCACAGGCTGAGATAGAGTTTAGACAAAGCCTAAATACGGTGCCTGAATTATCTGTTCCCTTAACTGATTTTCAACGATCACTTTGGAAAGATTTGTCATTAGATAAAGATATTATCACATCGGCTCCAACTTCAGCCGGAAAAACTTATGTTATTCTAAATTACCTATTAAATAAAGTTATCAGCAGTGACGGAGCTTTTGCTGCCATTATTGTCCCCACCAGAGCGCTTATTTCAGAGGTTGCTGGAAAAATATACGAGCTGGCCAGTAATTTAGGTCACGAGAACGAAATAGAAATTTGCACAGTCCCTACAGACAAAGAGAAGGCATTTGCAGCCAAAACCTTTTTCGTGATGACACAGGAAAGGTTACATGAGATTTTGCTTCGTGGAGATCTTTATTTCAATTATCTTTTTATAGATGAAGCCCAGAATATCACAGACATGAGCCGTGGTGTTTTATTGCATCTTACAATCGAAAAGATGCTAGATGATAGTCTACCTCAGGTCATTATCAGCATGCCCTCGCCCAAATATCAGGATTCTTTTTCATCTGTATTTAAAGATATTGAATTTATAAAAGAGATTACAAATAACTCACCTGTTGCAAAAATTATGATTTCTGTAGCTCATAAAGGGACAAACTTAATTTTGTCACGCTATAATTCAAATAATGAAATCACAATACCAAAAGAATACACAGGCAAAGCACTGCATAAAACTGTCTACAGACTAGGCAAAGGTGAAAGCAATATCATCTATAGAAATAGAACAGATTATTGTGAGGATATGGCCAATAATATTGCTGATCTTATCCCATACGCAGATGTTGAAATAAATGAAAAGTTAGAAGAAGCTGCTAGTTATATAGAAGAGTTCATACATGAAGAGTTTTCATTAGCATCGAATTTACGAAAAGGCGTTGCCTTTCATTATGGGCCTCTACCAAGTTCTATAAGAGTTATGATAGAAAATTTAGTGAAAGACGGTGATATAAAGTATATTGCTTGCACTAGCACGCTCGCAGAAGGCGTAAACTTACCCGCTAAGAATCTTTTTTTACAAAATCCAATACAACAAAAAGCAATAGGTAAACCATGGGAACGTTTAGATGATGTAAAAATTAATAACATTACTGGTCGTGCAGGACGAATGTTAAACCACTTCTCTGGCAATATATTTTTAATCGAGCCGGATAAATGGACATATGATGATTATTTTGAAGAAGAAGCTGAGCACGAAGAGAAGATACCTACATATTTCAAATCATTAAATGAAGAACTAGAATTGGTATTAAGTGCTTTGAAGGGGCTTTACGATTATGACGATGACAATCAATATAGATTATATACAGTTGCTAATAAGTTAATTAAAGAATTAGAAAGTGAAAAACTTGAAAATACACTAAACGCGCCAGAAATAACACTGAGCTCTATCCAAAAGGTAAAACTAAAAGAAAGCATCCGCACGGCATATGATGATTTAAAGGTCGCAACATTTACATTAGATGCAAATCCTACTGTAGGATATATCCAGCAAAATAAATTATTTGATTTTTTGCAGCAACAACAGAGTTACGAAGATTGGGTGCTTCCCCATCCGCAATCAACAGATTTATATGATAGGCTAATGAGGGTTTGCACTGTTTTGCAACAACGCGGTGTATACAGATCTGCCGATAGTTATTCTTTAGGGCATATGTGCTCAATCGCAAGAAAATGGGTTAAGGGTGACAGTCTGAAAAGTATTATTTCAGATCAAATTGCTTGGGATTTAAAAGAGTCGAACAAAAAAGGGGAAAAGGCTAAAACGGCAAACCAATCGGTAAGAAATGTAATTAAGGTCATTAATAATGATATACGATTTCGTCTATCAAGTTCACTTAAATGCTATCAAGCTTTATTAGAAACTATTTTGATTTCTAAGGGGATCAAGATTGGTAATGTAAAGCTGCATTCTTTTATTGAGGTTGGTGCATCTAATGATCGTATGATTAGCTTAATAAACATCGGGCTCTCAAGGGAGGCCGCTCACGAAATTCATGATAAAGTTCCAAAAAGTCATGAGATAAGTAGTTCAGCTGATCTGCTACAGTTATATCACTCAGGTAGTCTTGACAGAATTCATGCTATTACAAAGAAAGAGCTAACAGATTTACTTACTTAAACAGTCTTCCGCGTACGCAGAAAGTGCTTCACTAAGTATTTCCACCGATGTGCTTTCTTCAATAAAAGTTCGTCTGGTCGTGATTTCTGTTTTATGATTAAAAAAAGCATTCACAAAATCTAAATGGGTGGCTTTCCCATCTTCGTTTGTCCACTTTACTTTCAGCATTTTACATCCTTCGTGATCTGAAAGATAGTCAACGATCTCTATAATATTTTCTCTTGAAAGTAATTCATCTGGGTCATCTGTAAATGCTAAGTCTAAAACCATTTGATTAGTATTACCATCAATAAAAGGGGTAGAACTTAAATCTCTAAGTAACTTTGGTGCATCCGAGGATACATCTGAAAAAGAGGATGGCTTGATTTTAAAGTTAAGACTACCGTTCTCAGGTAAATCTTTCAGAGCTGAGAATTCTTTTTCTTTCGGAATCAAATTTAATTTTATCGTATCAGAACGATCATTTTGAAATTGTACTAACATAGTGTTACCGACATTTTTCAGGCTTGCTGCTGGGCCAGATGTAAAGCCTAAAAGTATCGCTTGGCTGGGAACAACATAAAAGTAGTAAGGATCGCCAATGATTCCCTGATTCAATGAAATACCAGTTATTTGTCCATCACTTGTTGCTTTTGTTTGCCAGGTATTTCTTTCTTTTACAACAGTTACAGCATATGCTTTAGTGTCTGAAATATTATGATCTTCTGACAACTTTATAAGATGTTTTTTGTTTTTAAGAGTAAAAATCCTAGAACTATTTTCATTGATCATATTAGCCAGATAGTTTGATACAAAATCTTCAAAAAATTTTGTACTGGCTTCAATAGAGAAAAATCGAACAGTTATATTTTTTTTGATTCTGTTCATATTCTATCCAACGAAAGAATAATATCGTTTAAAAAATTCATATCGTAAAACAATTAAGTTTGATTGTTGTTTTCATTACTGATTTTATCTAATATTCTATATCATGAAGATATCATCAATGTCTACAGCTATACTAGAGGGATTTTTAACGGGAGGGCAGTATCTCCCTTAAACAAGATAGTTTTGTCATACAAAACACAGCTTGCAAACCACGGGAACCCTAACCAAAAGCGGAACTACCGGATCAGGCAATAAAAACCCTTAAGCCAACCAAAAGCGAGACTAACGCAGCGAGCGATGACAACGCACAACATGGAATACGGTGAACGGTAAAATGCGAGTAGTGAATCACCCCCCTAAACTGCAGCGACAAGGATGGCGAAAAGCACGAATGGTGGAACCATGATGAACCAGCCGAGTGACGATAGAGATTGACACACGCAGACGCCTGCCACCGGCGAGCACTACCACATGATGAAGGCTGAAAAAATGAGTGCTGGGCAACAAGCAGATTAAAAGTTAAAGCCGTGAACAAAAAGGACGAAGAAGGCAAGATCGTACCGCATGATGAGAAACCGTCTCACGCAGATTGCCTAGAAGCGATGCTGAACACAATGTGGCAACGCAAAGCATGATGATAAATCGGCATAGCAAAGCAATAAGTTAACACCGCAGACAACAACGACAAACACAGAACCCAACGCGCCACATCAAAACAGCGCCATTTGGCGATCACTGGGATTGGCGATGCCGAACACTGCCCGCGCCATGGCAATAGTCGCAGCACCTTGTAGCACAGGCGCATCAAGACAGACATTGGCATAGGTTCGGCTTACCCAGATGGTGAGTCCGGCGCCGCGATATAGGCGATGGAGATGCGATCACCGCCGCAGCTACCATCGTAAATGCCCAACTCATAGCGCAGTGCTTCGCACAAAGCATCATCGCTCAAGCCCGTTTCAGCGCGTTGCTGCCACCGTTCAGTTGCGCCCTGCATGCTGGTGACAGCACGCAGGAACACGGATTGCAATTCCGATGGTGAGAATGGTTGCGTTATATTTGTCATGACGGCCACTCCTAAAAGTGACCGATTATGTCATGCACCATGTCCATGATGATATACGCATGGTTAATTGCCAGTTGGCGTTGATCATCGCTGATACTGGGCGGTGCTTCCATCAGATGCATCGTGCCATCTGCGTGTCTGCCAACATGCACATAGCAGGGTTTGAAGATTGTGGGATCATGATCAATGATGATTTCCATGATATTGTCATGTTCATTGCCATTTGGCATATAGATGAGTTCAATCAGTTTCATGGTATTTGCTCCTATTGGTTATTATTGTGACGTTCAATCAGCTCTGCATTGCGGTGCAGTGTGATGCAGATGTCGTAGAGGGATTTCAGATGTTCGTAGCCTTCAGCATCCGCCAGTAAGGTGCCAATCGCTGCATTACGGTTATGATCATCAATAATGTGGTGACGTGCGATCTGGATATGTTCCAGCATGTCGCTAAGATAATATTCAATCATCAGCATATTGGCATTCAGTGCCTGATTGAGTGGTGTACAGTTTTTCATGAGTTTTCTCCTATGGTTTATGTGTGTGATGTACGTTATGCGACCTTTGCCTGATAGCGATCCAAACGGTTGACCGCATTGCGGTGATATTGTGCGTCCATTTCAATCCCGATCCATGAGCGTCTGAGTTGCTCTGCAGCCAAGATGGTGGAACCTGATCCTGCAAACGGGTCAAGCACCACGTCACCAATGCGTGAATAGCTCTTGATGAGTGGGCGCAAGATTTCCAGTGGTTTCTGGGTGGGGTGTAACCGGTTGCCGGTATATCTGCCCCATGGCATCACATCGGGGAGTGCTACGCCTGAGCGTTGCGGATTGCCCTTTGCCAGCAAATAGGCGCATTCATGTCTGGCTTCGGTGTATCCCTTGCGCGAGGCATAATGTTTGGCGAAGACAAAATGGCCAACAATTCTGAACCCTGCTTTTTTCCATGCGGTCATGAATTTCTCGACATGGTTCCAGCCATAGAAGCTAACGGCAAAGCTGTTCGGCTGCAGGATGCGATACATTTGATTGAAGGCAGGTTCTAACCAGTCGTGATTGATGTCATTGGCGATTCTTCTGCCGGTGCGGTCGGTATAATTCACCAGATATGGTGGGTCTGTCACGATGAGGTCGATGCTATTTGCTGGCATGTGCTGCATGACGTTGATGCAGTCGCCCAGATGAATGTGATTTGAATGTGTCATGGTTCTGTTCCTTTTTACGTTAGCGGGAGGTTTCCATCCCTCCCGCATGATGTGTTTCTGCTTTGCTTATTTCTTTTTGGATTTATCCTTGGGTTCTGCGGTACGGATGGTTAGCTTGCCGTCGATGGGCAGTGCTTCCAGCATCACCGAGAAGCCTTTTCCGTCATTATGCGCGAAGGCAACGCCGATTTTTGTCCAGTAATCTGTGCCATGTTCGCCGCCATCACGGACGGTATAGACGTTATGGGATGGCTTGTTATTTGCTGCTTTTGTCATGATATGATTCCTTTGTGTTTTAATGTTGGTGAGCCGCGTCCATCGCTGCCCTGATGCGCGTTAAAATGGCGGGCGCAATAAGGCGGACTTGCAAGGGCGGCATTTATGCCGTTCATCTTGACCCTTGCAATTTCGCCTGCGTCTGCCATAACCGCATCAATCCTACAGGGCAGCAATGGAGGCGGCTTCTCCCCCAGACATGGAAACCGAAACGAAGGAAGAGTGAGTGGAAGCAGGTTGAAAAGAACAGAACTTTATATTGAGTTCACCAGTCTATGATGGCATTCATGCACCACAAAAGTCAGACAATCAGATGATTGCCTGTTACCAGCGTAATGAAAAAGATTTGGATGAATTATGGTGTGTTGCTATCATCAGTGCATGACGTCCGTCTTCCGCCACCCCAGAATCCAGAATGAGCGCAAAGCTGATCAGACACATCTGCATGATGAGGAGATTGACCTGCATAAAAATAAAAGGACGGGTACGCTCAGGCAAAGGTGGACACAACTTCCCGACGGAACGCGATGACATTTATCCCGCCTCAGACAAAGATAAACATCGTGGGAAACAGAAAAGCCATTCAAATGCATGAAAAGCCGCACTGAGAAAGTGCGAGGTTTAACAAATCTACTACCAGAGGCTATATATCAGATGGAAAACGTGCGGCGATATTCATCTTATGTGCATATAGCCCGGCAATAATAATTGTGTGATTGTCTATTCTGAAAAATACGGAATGCGGAAAGCCTTTGACCCGCCATTTGCGAAACTCATAACGTACCAGCTTGGGGTGTGATGTGGCATCATGATAAACAGGGCACGCCAGTGGATTGCTGCGAATGAAACTGGTAGCTGCTTCAACCTGATCAATGAAACGCAGGGCGACTGTTTTTCCCGCATTCACATCTGTTGCATAATTGCGTGCAAATGATTGAAGCTGACGTTTGAATAACGCGCTTTTCTGTATGTCATACACAAGGATTATCCTTCAATATCGCGGCGTATGTCATCAAAATCACTGGCAGTTAATGTGCTATAATCATGTTCTTCAAGTGATTGCACCAGCATGGCATTGATAGACTGCACATCATGTTGCTGCACACGTTCCATATAGCGACGGATGAGATCGCGGACAAACTCGCTTGGCGTTTCATATAGCCCGCCCTCACCAGTCACTTCGCCAACAAAGCGTGCCAGTGGATCAGGCAATGTCGCATTCAGGCGTTTGATAATTTTTGGTTCTTCGGTGCGCATGATATATCCTTTGCTATCCATCACAGAATACCATTGATGCGCTAATAATGTCAATTTTATCGCATATATTGCACGTTATATTGTTTAGTCATACGGTTTTTCGAATAGATAAACCGGCGTATTGATGCATTGTGTACCATAAAACCTGATCATCGTTACATTGCTGCGTTCATTCACCCATGCTTCACCCACCGTTTCAAAGCGTGCATCATCCCCGCTGCCGGTGCGGATGCGAGCAATGCGGTTGGGCTGACTACCATCTCTGACAAAGCGTTCCATTTCATCGGTCATACTGTTTCTCCTGCTGGTTATGACTCTCATCATAATCGCATTCATAGTAATGCTTGGGCGTTATAACTTAAAAAACTGCATGAATGATTGGACAGCCCATTAATGTTATGTTAATTTATGGTTGCACATTGTTTATAGGTTTAACCTGACATTTTAAGAGTTCCAACACTCTCCCGTTCGA
>JAMWZD010000004.1 GCA_024304995.1 Rickettsiales bacterium
AAGCGTCTGCAAAAGCACCGGCGCGTAAGAATATCAATGAGGACTTTCCGCTGCGTGGCTTTGTCACCTGTGGCTGCTGTAATAAGCCTATGACGTCCTGCTGGACAAAGGGGCGCAGTGCTGCTTACCCATATTATCTCTGTAAAACCAAAGGATGCCCGTCGCAAAATAAGGGGGTGCGTGGTGATAAGATGGAAAAAGAATTTGAACATCTGTTGCAGGAGCTCAAACCGTCTGTGCCAGTCTTTATGGCAGCATCTGCAATTTTCTCTGACATCTGGGATGAGAAAATAGACCAAATCAAGCTGGAAGCCGATGATATACGTAAGCAGGTCATACAAATTGAGCGCAAAAGCGACCAGCTGCTGGATCGCATTGTCGAGGCAGAAAACCCGACCATTATCGCTGCATATGAGAAAAAACTGAGAACACTGGAGGAAGAAAAGATCACACTGGACGAAAATATCGCCAGATGCGGACGTCCTGTGCAATCATTTAAGGAAACATTTCAAACCGCCTTCACATTTCTGTCAAACCCGCAGGAACTCTGGGCATCAGGCACATTGGAGCATCGCAGAATGGTGCTAAAGCTCATATTTACTGACAGACTTGCTTATGACCGAAATGAAGGGTTTCAAACCGCCGCAACCGCGCTGCCTATCTCGCTTTTAGCGGGTATTGGGGAGGGTAAGTCGGAAATGGTGGAGGATACAGGAGTCGAACCTGCGACCTCTTGAATGCAAATCAAGCGCTCTACCAACTGAGCTAATCCCCCGTGTGCGAGGTATGTAATGCTGCAAATTGTTGCACAAGTCAAGCGCAAGATTCAAAAAAAATCTATTTTTTCAATTTTTTTTCAACTGCTGTTATTCCGCATCAGTTACCGTCTTGAAATATATAGATTCCGTCACAATATAATATTATATGAAATATATAGCCCTATCTTTATGTTGCGCCATTCTTGGCGCTCACCCTCTTTCAGCGCAGGAGAGCAATATGGAAGCAAAGCAGACTCTTAATGAACCAAAGACATATAATAAAACGCAGGAAAAAATTGATGCGTTGGGACTGGTGCAGAGTTACGTGACTCAAAAAAATGGCACTGAGCCTCCTTACGTTAATAAATACTGGAATAATAAAGATGCAGGATTATATGTCGATGTGGTTTCTGGTGAGCCTTTATTTTTCTCATTCGACAAGTTTAACTCAGGCACAGGCTGGCCGAGCTTTACCAAACCTGTGAATGAACACTATATCGTAGAAGAAAAAGACAGCAGTGCAGGCATGGTGCGCACTGAAGTGCGCTCGCGCTATGCGGATTCGCATCTTGGGCATGTATTCCCTGACGGGCCTGAAGAAGCTGGCGGCTTGCGTTATTGCATCAATTCCGCTGCGTTAAAATTTATCCCTGTGAATGAACTGGAGCAGGAAGGATATGGCGAATATTTAGCTGCGTTTTAGTAAATAATCGTCAATTACATCTGCAGCATTACTATGCGCTGTTTTGTCATCTGGGCGGTGCAACTGCTTAAGCGCGGCAAAACACGCTCTATTCTGCTTTCGCGCCGTTTCGGGGCGCATTACCAGTTTTTTTAGCTCCGTTGCCAGTTTTTCAGCGTTGCAGTCATCCTGCAAACGTTCCTGAATCACCTGTTTTCTGCTGAGAATATTCACCAGATTCACATAAGGAATAGTCAGATATTTTCGCAATAGCCATTCAGTCAGCTTGCTAACCTTATAGGCTGCCACCATAGGCACGCCATATTTGGCAATCTCTAATGTTACTGTTCCTGTTTTGCTGAGCGCCACATGCGCACGGCGCAGTGCCAGATGATGGTCTTCATCACTGGTGATAATAGTATGTGAGGCAACCAGCCCGTTCATATCTATAAATTGTGCAATATAAGGTGTGCTATGAACAGTGACATGCAAAGTTGGATAATGTCTGTGCAGCAGATTCAGTGCTTCTTTAAACACAGGCAACATGCGCTTCACCTCCCCCTTACGGCTGCCAGGGAACAATGACACATGCAGATGATTATCATGCATATTATGTTCACGAGGCGTTTGAAAACATTCATATAAATCATCAACCGCAGGATGACCAATAAAACTGGATTTTAAACCATATGCTTCAAAATATTTTGGCTCAAATGGCAGCAATGTTAGCAAGTGGTCATATAATACGGCTGTTTTTTCCGCACGTTCTGGCTTATATGCCCACACCGTTGGTGCGACGTAATGTACACAGGTGATTTTGTCACCATAGCATTTGCGCAACCATTCCACGACGCGGTTGTTAAAGCCTGGTGAATCTATTGTCACAAACACATCTGCATGTGAATTGATTGCATCTTCACATGCTTCTTTCACCCGCACCATCAGACGCAGCATATGCGGGAGAATTTCTGCAAACCCCATATAGGAAAGTTCATGCATAGGAAATAATGATGACATTCCTTCCGCTTCCATTCGCGGACCGCCAATCCCGGCAAAACTAATATTTTCACCGTGACGAGATTTCAATTCTTTCATCAGACCAGCACCCAGAGCATCACCCGAGGCTTCGCCAGCAATCATATAGACTTTTTTCATGAGGCAGATGATAACGTGAAACCGTAAATAAAGATATTATTTTGGTTCGCATCTGCAATTACGGCCTGTTTCCCCAGTAACAATGTTGCATCTGCGCCAACTGCAATGCCCGAAATGCCTGTCTTACTGCATAATTCTACGGTATCTTTGCCAATTACGGGCATGTCAACATGCAAAATCTGCCCTTCTTTTGGTGCTTTGATCAGTACACTGGATTGCGCTGCATCTATATAGGGGGATACACGCTGCAACAACGCTTCTGTGCCTTCAATTGCTTCCACGCCCAGCACATGACCGTTCTGCACAACCACCGCCTGCCCCACATCATAAGGTGAGAGCGCTTTCAACACTTTTTTGCCGATTGCAATATCCTGCATATGCATTTCCTTGGGGGCGCGCAGCGTCATTGCCCCCTCATCTGCCACATGACTTTTGCAGATTTCATGCGCACCCACAATGGTGAAGCCATGTTCTTCAAAAAACTGAGAGATAATATCCAGCAGACGATTATCACCAGAAAAGAGCTTCGTGCCGAGCCGTTTTAACAAGGCTGCCCCTTTAGCATCTGGCATAATATGCGATAGTTTGGGGCGCTTAATATATCCCGCCATCACAATTTGTCTGATGCCCTGTTTTTTCAGCGTATCCATTGCTGCGCCGAGTGCGCCAATGCGAAACCAGACATGCGGCACGTCACTTGTAATGTCTTCTGGTGTGTTGCCTTCAATCGCCAGAATAAAATTATCTCCTGACTGTGCTTTGCGCGCGGTCAGAATCAGATGCGGCAGTTCACCACTTCCTGCAATAATCGCTAATGGCGCGTCACTGTCATACATAGATTATTATTTTGGCACACAAAGTGAACGTTTGCTGGCTGAAAGAATAAAGTCAAACATTTCAACAATATCGGCATTATCTTCACCTGCTTTCAGCGCTTCAGCGCGTTGCTGTATGCTGGTATGATCTCCATCAAACAAATCTTTATATAAACCACGCATGGCATGAATGGTTTCACGGTCAAAGCCGCGGCGCTTCAGTCCAATCAGATTTAACCCTGCCAAAGATGCGCGTTCCCCCATGACTGAACCATACGGAATCACATCATGTTCCACACCAGACATGCCGCCCACCATTGCATGTTTTCCAATGCGCACAAACTGGTGAATGGCAGCAAGACCGCCAATCACCGCGTGAGACCCTACATGCACATGTCCTGCAAGTGTGGCGTTGTTTGCCATAATCACATAATCCCCGACGACACAATCATGCGCCACATGGCTTCCCACCATAAACAACCCGTTATCGCCAACTTTGGTCAGCAATCCGCCACCTTCAGTGCCTGGGTTCATGGTAACATGCTCGCGGATGACGTTATCTGAGCCAATTTCAAGCCGTGATGCTTCGCCTTTGAATTTCAAATCCTGCGGGGGATGCCCTAAGGAAGAAAACGGATAAATAACCGTGCGTTCGCCAATGCTGGTATGTCCGCTAATACTGACATGAGATACCAGTTTCACATCATCTGCAATGCGCACATGCTCACCAATAACGCAGTAAGCCCCGATTGTGACATTTTTTCCAATGACAGCACGGTCATGAATGACTGCAGTCTCGTGTATGGTCTGGCTCACTTTTTCTCCTCATCATTATCTACGATCATTGCTGAAAATGTTGCTTCTGAGACTTTTTCGCCTTCAACGTAACAAATGCCTTCAAACTTCCAGACATTGCCACGGCTGCGAAGCACTTTAACATAAACTCGTAACTGATCCCCTGGTGTTACGAGTTTGCGGAAACGCGCATTGTCTACCGCCATAAAATAAACCAGCTTGCCTTCTGCTTCTTTGCCCAGCGTATGCACTACCAAAATGCCCGCCGTCTGCGCCATTGATTCTACCATCAAGACTCCAGGCATCACCGCCTGAGAGGGGAAATGACCTGAAAAATGCGGCTCACCAGCGCTTACATTTTTAATGCCTAAGGCAGATTCATTTTTTTGCAGATTTACGACTCTGTCAACCATCAAAAAAGGAAAGCGATGGGGAATCATATCCTTTACGCGCTCATGATCCACCGCGTCTAATTCTGTGTTAATGGTAAAATGTTCCTGACTCATAATCTCCTCGTCCCTATGATGCTTTCTTATTGCTTGATAATTTTCTAAGTGTGATGTGGTTGCGATGCCAGTCTTTCACGGGCATAGCAGGGATGCCGCCATATGTCTGCCCTGCGGGAATATCACCCGTGACACCAGATTTTGCTGCTAGTTTCACACCAGCACCAATATTGACGTGACCTGCGACACCAACCTGACCTGCTAAGATGGCATAATCACCAATTTTCGTGCTGCCTGCAATGCCACATTGTGACACCAGCACGGCGTGTTTGCCAATCTGCACATTATGACCAATCTGCACCAGATTATCAATGCGTGCGCCCTCACCTATCAGCGTATCTGGCCCTGCACCACGGTCTATAGTAGTACCCGATCCAATTTCCACGTTATTTTCAATAATGACACGCCCAAGTTGCGGCACTTTGAGATGACCGCCTGCCCCCATAGCAAAACCAAACCCATCCTGACCAATATGCACGCCGCGATGAATGAACACATCATCACCAATCATGCAGTGGCTGAGCGAACATAACGCCCCGATCTTTGTGTTTTTGCCTATGCTTACACCGTCATCAATCACTGTGTTTGCGTCAATCACCGTGTTTTCACCAATGCTCACCTGTTCGCCAATCACCACATTTGCTCCGATAAAGCAATTTTTACCAATAATTGCTGATGGTGCTATAGATGCCTGATCGGAAATATGCCCCGCTTTGGTTTTAACAGGATAAAAATAAGACGCTATTTTTGCATAAGCTCTGTATGGATCATCATTAAAGAGCAATGCCATGCCAGACGGCGCAAATTCTTTAAACTTTTTGCGCAATATGCAAAAGCCAGCGCCGCTTTTTGCGAAGGAAGGTTTATATTTCACATTATCAAAGAATGAAATGTCTGTTGAATGTGCATCCTCCAAAGAGGCGACGTCATGAACCATTCCATCTTTTGACGTGTCAAATTCACATTCGCTCAATGTTGCCAGAAACGATGCTAATACAGGTTCCTGCTTAGTGAAAAAACGAGAATCTGCCATTAGGCCTACTCAAAATTCACTTTCATTGAAGGAAGGTCATTATCCAGACGTTTCAGCACTTCATCTGTAATATCCAGTGATGGCTTGACATAAAGTGACTGAGTGCTGGGAATAACCATATCCACATTTTTTTCATTCGCAATATTCGCCACAATCGCAGTTACCTTGTTTTGAATGGTAACAATCGCACCTTCAAACGCACGGCGCAGTTTCATGCGCTTTTGCTGCACGTCACGCTGCGCAGTTGCCGCGTTTTCACGGAAGTCTTTCAGCTTCTTGTTAAATTCCTCGGAAGAAAGCAAGCCGCGCTGCTTTGCAAGCTCTTTGTCTTTTGCCTGCAAATCCGCTTCTGTTTTGCTGACCTGTGACTGAAAATTTTTCTGCTTTGCATCCAGCTGATCTCTTGCACTGTTTGCCGCTTTGGATTTTCCCATCACGCGCTGCATATCCACCACAGCAATTTCAGTTGCCTGCGATGCAATTGGAAGCATCAACGCCACAATGCAACATAGGGTATAGAATGTTCTCATAGTAATACCTTTAATTTCTATTTGTGTTATCACTAACAAGGGAAGCAAAAAAACGCTACTGTTATTTTCAAGCCATCTTGCAAATTCTGGATTTGAAGATACATATAGACAATGAGTTTCATCCATTTAAAAGACAGATCCGTTATAAAAATCACGGGTAAAGATACGCACCATCTGCTGCAGGGGCTGATTACGAACAACATGAACTTGCTGGAAGAAGACGGCGCACTCTATTCTGCATTGCTCACCCCGCAAGGAAAATATCTGTATGATTTCTTTCTGGTGCAACGCGGAGACACTATTTATTGCGATATTTATCAGCCAGACGCAGAGAGTTTTCTGAAAAAGCTGAAAATGTATCGTCTGAGAGCAGATGTTCAGTTTGAAATTCTCGAACATATGCATGTTCTGACTTCATTTACAAATGATACGCTAGAAGATGCCACTGCTTTTAAAGACCCCCGACATGAGCAGATGGGGCATCGCTTCATTGCCGCATCCTTGCCAGAGAATCTAAGAGATGATGCAGAATATCATTCCCACCGCATTCAGCATGGCATTGCTGAAGGGGCATATGACGCGGTGCAGGACAAAACATTATTGCTTGAAATGGGCTATGATGCCATCAACGCCATCGACTTTCACAAAGGGTGTTATGTGGGGCAGGAAGTGACCGCCCGTTCAAAATACCGCGCGAATATTCGCAAGAAAATCTATATTATCGAGGCTGATGCTATTTTTTCTGATGGTGATATAGAAATCGTTGCAGGGGACGTCGTGCTTGGGGAAAGACGGTCATATCATAATCATCAGGCGCTTGCCCTGCTTCATTCTGAAAAACTGCAAAACGCGTTGGATGCAAAAGAAAAGATATTATGTGGCAAACAGGAGATCAGCGTTAAAAACGTTTAATCCAGTGCGCCAATGAATGGCAATTCACGGTAAAAGCCTGCATAATCCAGACCATACCCAACTACAAATGTGTCTTCAATTTTAAAGCCAGTAAAATCTGCTTCAATCTCAATTTCGCGTTTGTTTGGTTTGTCCAAAAGGACGCAGATATGAACAGATTGCGCGCCTTTTTCCAGCATCATATTTTTGGCAAAATGCAATGTATTGCCAGACTCCAGAATATCGTCAATCAACACAATTTTCTTGCCTGAAATATCATCCGCATGGGATGAATTCATGGTTATGGTTCCGCTTGATGTTTTGCCGCTTCCATAACTTGAGAGCGTCATAAAGTCCACCTGAGGTGTTGCTCCCTGATAATGCAATGCGCGAACCAGATCTGCTGCAAACACAAAACTGCCCTTGAGCAACCCAATCAGCAGAAATTCAGACCCACATTCCTGAACGATGCTTGCCGCCAGCGAATCCAGCCGTTCATCCAGATCGTCTTTACTATATAATACGCGCAAATCCGCTGCGGCTTTATAATCATCTGGTTTTTTGAACAGCACCGACATTTTAACGCAACCTCAGCTCAATCGGGCTGCCAATTTCAACAGATAAGGTTGCCGCATTCAACGCACTTGGCGCTTCAAAATTCACATCATATGGTTCATCACTTTTGCCGCGCAACACTTTATCTTCTGTGACATAGCCATCCTGCAGAATGACACCGTCTTCATCCATCAGGCGCACTCTGGCGGTTGGCAGTGGCGCATCATTGTCTGATTCATTCACAATCAGGCTTTTAATTTTAAACTCGTCTTTACTGCCTGATGTATTATGGAGCAATTCAACATCCCCAAGCAGAATTGCGCCTGTATCATGATATCCTATTGCAGCGTAAAACGGGGAAGCATTTGGAAATCTATCTATGATAAAATCACGGTAAATAATAGCTGCGAGGAACAACACAAACAGCAAGCACACCGCATTTGCAGCATAGAGCATATTACGCTGGAAGGAAAAACGCTTCTCAGCCTGTTGCACTTTAATATCCGTTCTGGAGGAACGAACATCAGGAAATAGGGTATCTATTTTCGGTGCAGCCTTTGTTTCTCCCTCCTCATCTTCATCAGATGCAGAGTCTTCTTCAAAGTCAAATGTTGAGCCGTCATCTTCAGCAATATCGTCTTTTTGTGAGATGCTTTCAACAGACCCACCAGCCATCAACGCATCAAACGCATCTTTGTCTGATGCTGTTTCATCTGTTTGTAGAAAACTACCATCTTCTGCCTGCAGATCCTGACGTTGTGCATACCACACATGCTTGCAAGCTGCGCACCGCACTCTGCGCCCTGCTGCGCCAATCGCATCTGCTGGAACGCGAAAACGATTGTTACATTCAGGACATTGCAGGACTTTTTTAATCATGTGATTGGCTAATATTTTTTTCGATGTTGGTTAAAGCTAATAAGATTCTCTTATCTCGTCAAATAAATAATCAGTGTAGGGTTGGGTTGCCTTCCAGTTCATAAGTGCTTAAAGAAGAATCAGTGGCTACTGCTTCACTTTTAATCACTGCAGGAAGATTGTCTGGAATATGGCATGATACTTTCGTTCCTTCCCCTAAAGTGGATTCCAGCTTCACTTTGCCGCCGTGAAGTTCAATAAAATTCTTCACCATTGAAAGCCCCAGCCCCGTGCCAGATTTTCTGATGCCTGCATTGCCGCGATAAAATTTTTCAAACACGGCTTTTTGTTCTTCTTCAGAAATGCCGATGCCCGTGTCTTCCACCCAGAATTCGACACCATCTTCCGTGCGTTTTGCACCAAGCACAATATCCCCTGCCGAATCTGAATATTTGACTGCATTGGAAAGAAGGTGAAACAGAACCTGACGAATGCGTGTTTCATCCGCTTTCATTTTTCCAATATCATCTTCCACCTGCACCACTGCTTTGAGTTTCTGTTCTTTCAGACGTTCCGCAAGCAAAGTGACCATAACATTCAGCATGGTGCGAATGTCAAATTCGCGCATGTTCAGCGTCATATACCCTGCTTCAATAGAGGATAGATCCAGAATATCGTTAATAAGATGCATCAGATGCTGCGAAGATTTGTAAATTCCTTCAATATATTCTTTCTGCGTTTCATTAAAATCGCCGACATATTGTTGCAACAGCATTTCTGCAAAACCGCTGATGGAGGTCAGAGGAGAGCGCAACTCATACGACATGTTCGCCAGAAACTCTGTTTTAAGTTTGTCGCCTGCTTCCAGCGCGTCATTTTTCTCACGAAGGGATCGTTCCACCAGTGTGGTGGCTGTCATATCAGTATAGGTCAGTAACACGCCGCCGTCAGGCAATGGCACGGCGCTATAATCCAGCACAGCACCATCTGTGCGTTCCACGCGTGAGGTTTGCAACGTGCGGGACTGCAATTTTGCAATAAAACTGGCTTTGAAACTTTTCCAGTCTGGCACGGCGTAAAAATGTTTTGTGTTTTCCAGAAACTCCGAAATATGCGTGCCAATCGGAAAACTTTTTTCATCCAGCCCCCAAAGCCCGCTAAAGACTGGGTTTTTCAGCTGCAATTTGCCGTTTTCTGCAAATACCGCCACGCCTTCATGCAAATTATCCAGCGTTTCGCGTTGCACCGCAATAGATGTATTATATGACCGCTCCAGCGCCAGCCTGTCTGTCACATCTTCATAGATGAATAATATCCCCCCACGTGAGTGCGGAATGGTGACATTACGGATGGTTCGTCCATCTGGCAGATAGAATAATTCTTCGTGTGGTTCATTGGATTCACTAAAAATTTTAAGACGCTGTTCTTTGAACACGGGAAAATTGATCTGTTCTGGCAATTTGCGCAACTCGCGCAATTGTTCCAGCGTCTCTGCAAATGTCGGATGGCGCAGCAGAAAGGATTCTTCTAACCCCCACATGCGCACATATGCCTGATTGTAAAACTGCAATTTTCCATCACTGTCATAGATTGTCATCGCGCTGGAAGAACTATCCAGCACATCTTCAAGCGTGGTTAATTGCTTTTCAAGCTCTGTTTCCACTGATTTCAGATGGGTAATATCTTTTGCATATCCCACCATATTGCGTCCGCTGCTGCTATAAATTTCTGTCACTTCATAAAGATAACGTTTGGTATCCAGCACGAGAGAAAAACGCTGCGTCTGCGTGGTTTTTGCTTTTTGCGCGCGCACGGAAAGCTCTTTCATGCCTGAGAAGATCTCTGGCATAGACTCTGATGATAATGCAGAATCACTTTCCTCTGCCAGCATCATATAGGCAAGATTGCAATATTGTATGCTCAGATCCTGATTGCGCACCCACATGGGAAATTCAACATGGTTAAGCAATGTGCTGTGCCAATGTCCTTCAATCTTCAATGCTTCATTTTCTTTGGATTTGCTTTGCATATGGCTATATGCCGTGCTGACTTCGCGCACAACACATATAAATGCAGGCGTATCCTTCCACTGGCAGGGAGAAAGGCTGCATTCAACCATTTTGCCATTCTGCGCACGAATGATGACTGAATGTTGCGTCTTTCCTGTTTGCGGAGAAAGCAAAAACTCTCTGAACATTTTGCTATATTGTGCGTCAACCGCATTGCACAGCGAATCCAGATTGGCATGATCCTGATTGCCAAAATGCTCTTCGATATTATCTGTCTGAATGACCTTATCTTCTTCTGCGCAATAAACAAAATATCCCCAGCCTTGCTGCAGGATACTGGCTGCGAATTTATAATGCGCATGGCGCAGAGATTCACGCTTTTTCCGACCTGGCAACATGCAAAGCACCACAATAAGGATGATGCTAAGTGTCCACATCAGAAAAATGATCATCGAAGTCGTCATACTGTCTCGTACATAGAATTTGTTAGCAAAACGTTAGCACAATTCAGCATATGCCGCAAACAATGTTACGGATTAGTAACGATATGCCTCACTTTTATATGGTCCTGCAACATCTACATCAATATAGTCTGCCTGTTCTTTTGATAAGGTGGACAATTTGATGCCCAGTTTTTCCAGGTGCAAACGCGCTACTTTCTCATCCAGATGACGTGGCAACACGTAAACCTTGTTTTCATATTGCCCTGAATTGTGCCAAAGTTCAATCTGCGCCAGCACCTGATTAGTAAATGATGTGCTCATCACAAATGATGGATGCCCTGTGGCGCAGCCAAGATTTACCAAACGCCCTTTTGCAAGCAGGATAATGCGCTTTCCATCTGGAAATGTGATTTCGTCCACCTGCGGTTTAATTTCTGACCATTCGTAATTATGGATGCCATCCACCTGAATTTCATTGTCAAAATGTCCGATGTTACAAACAATCGCACGATCTTTCATCTCATGCATATGATCCACGGTAATCACATCCTTGTTGCCTGTTGCTGTCACAAAAATGTCTGCTTGCGGCGCGGCTTCTTCCATCGTCACCACCTGATAGCCTTCCATCGCTGCCTGCAATGCGCAGATGGGGTCGATTTCCGTCACCATCACGCGCGCGCCCTGCCCTTTCAGCGCATCTGCGCAGCCTTTGCCCACATCGCCATAACCTGCCACAACGCAGATTTTGCCAGCCAGCATGATGTCAGTCGCACGCTTCAACCCATCTGGCAGACTTTCACGGCAGCCATAAAGATTGTCGAACTTTGCTTTAGTCACCGAATCATTCACGTTAATTGCAGGCACTTTCAGCGTGCCTTTTTTCTGCATTTCATGCAAACGTAGCACGCCCGTGGTGGTTTCTTCTGAAAGCCCTTTGATGCCTTCCAGCAAATGCGGATAATCCTGATGAATAATGCGGGTTAAATCTCCTCCATCATCTAAAATCATATTTGGTGTCCAGTCAGCATCGCCTTCAATGGTTTGCTTAATGCACCACTCATATTCTTCTTCTGTCTCTCCCTTCCATGCAAACACAGGAATGCCTGCCGCCGCAATGGCAGCAGCCGCCTGATCCTGCGTGGAATAAATATTGCACGAACTCCAGCGCACTGTTGCACCCAGTGCTGTAAGCGTTTCAATCAATACTGCGGTTTGAATGGTCATGTGCAAACAACCTACAATCCGCGCATCTTTCAGCGGTGCTTTGCCAGCATATTCCGCGCGTAACGCCATCAAACCTGGCATTTCAGATTCTGCTAGTGAGATTTCCTTGCGTCCCCATTCAGCCAAAGAAATATCGGCGACTTTATAATCCTGAAAACTGGTTTTTGTTGCTGGCTGAGCGCTCATTATGCATATCCTTATATAAATTTTATGCCAATGTGCCAAAGATGCACAGAAAATGCAACCTGCCATTCATAACAAAAAAGAAAGACTGCCAGATTAAGCAGTCTCAATTAATTATCGTATGTTTTTGATATTTGACGGCGCGTTATAATCACGTCGCAATACTGCTTTGATGCAAAGATACATATCCATTTTTGAAAGTGCATAATGACGCTTCATTTCAATTTGTTTAAGCAACAAAATCTTTCGAATTCTGCTGATTTTAACGTTTAACGAAACTAACGCCTGCAACTGTGTATAGTGCAATGCAATAATCAAATATAATTTCGCTTTATCATCAATGCATTTAGCTTTTTTGAGATGTGAATTCAGCGATCTTATTTTTTGCAGAGTAGCGTTGCACTCAGATTCAAAATTATTCATCTATTTAGATATAAGTAAATTTCACTATCACCATACATAAAATGGGTCATAAAGCAAGTAAGAGAAAAAAGTAAAGCCAGCACAGGATGCTGGCTAAAAGATTATTTTATTAGATTATTTAAGCTACTCAACTGATGTTCATATTTTATGCGCTGCTTTAATATGGCATCTATCTGCTTTATGAGTGCCTCTCTGAAACCAGAAATGGTGTAGGCATCCATAGTTGCATCTGTGCGCAGAAAATTTTTGCATTCCTCAATCAGTTTCAGCTTTTGAGTGCACAGGTCTATTTTGTCTTGCAACGGAGTTGTGGGATGTAATATCTGTACTTCCAGCCTATCAGCTTCCAGCTTCGCTTTGGTGTATAATTTTGAAAATTCACTCATAATTTTCACCATTGCTCGAAGGAAGTGATTCTAACATGCGCAAACGGTCACAAATCTTTTCTTTTGCTTCAACGATGTTTTGCAATTCCGCTTTGAGTTGATGTTCGTACATCTCTCTTATGTCAAAAGGCACATCTTCTACAAGAAGTCTGCCCAATGCACTGGATATTGTCAGAACAATCGAATCAGAACAGGCGATTTTTTCGTTTTGCGTAGTGTGGGAATCTTTAAATCGCTCACATAGCTGAGAGATATTTTGCATTTGAGAAGTAAATTCTCTGGAAAATTGTTTATCCATCTTCTTTAGATTGATATAAATAATTGTGTACAAAATGCTTAGCAAGCCATATGCAAAAAGACAAGAAAAAAGCCACTATGAACATTCAAGTGGCTGTGAGTTATTGCTGTAATATGCTTTCCAACTGCTCAATCGCAAGAATTTTCTGCTCTTCTTTGAGTATACCCACCACATAGATTATGTGGTCAATACACTCTCTGATCTCAGAAAGTATGCGCTGTTTCTCTTTTAGCCCAACGGGACATAAAGAAGCATTGTCAATGTTGGAAAACAAAATAATGGTCTCTGTGAGACTATCAATTGCAATTCCGCCAGACTTGATGCGTTCTGAGTAAGAAATCTCGCAATTATTGATAATGGTTGCAGCGTGTTCTACAACCTGAGTTTTCTCAATCAACATATGCTTTATTTCAGAAAAATTATTATCCATCTTTAAGATTGATATAAACAACAACAATCTATATGAATAAGTTATTAAATACGGAAATTCAAGGATATATATTATGAAACTGATTGCAGAACCAATGAAAGGACTAAAAGTCATCCAATTGCAAGTGCATGGTGATGCGCGTGGCTTTTTTGTGGAGCGTTATCATCAGCAGAAACTGGCGGATTTAGGCGTTGAGGAAACTTTCGTGCAGGATAATCATTCCCGTTCTGCACCTGGCATTTTGCGAGGGCTGCATTATCAGGCATCTCCTGCGCAGGGCAAGCTTGTTGGCGTAACACGCGGGAAAGTATGGGACGTGGCAGTGGATGTGCGCCCGGATTCACCAACATATGGACAATATCATGGTGTGGAGCTGAGCGATGAAAATGGTGTGATTTTCTGGATTCCACCAGGTTTTGCACATGGGTTTTGCGTGCTTGGTGATGAACCTGCGGACATGCTCTATAAATGTAGCGGTTTATATAATGCACAAGGTGAAGGTGGCATCATGTATAATGACCCTGAATTTGGCATTGACTGGCCTATTGACAATCCGCAAATCTCAGACCGCGATAAGGGTTTAATGAGCTTTGCAGATTATAAGAAAAATCCTGAAAACTGGAAGTAAGTGAAACGTCCGCTCACGCTGGTTGTTAGCATTGTCGTCTATGAAAGCGACATTGCGCAGCTGCGTGAGGTAATTAATGCGCTGCATGGGCAAAGTGATTCCATGCAGATTTATCTGGTGGATAATGCTTCCAGCGCCGCATATCGCGCACATTTGCAGGAATTTGCAGACCGCGCAACCATAATAGACGCTCCGCGCAATGGCGGTTTTGGATACGGGCATAATCTGGTGATGCTGCAAAGTGCGCAGGCAGAATTTTTCCTTTGCCTGAATCCAGATGCCGTGCTGCATGAAGGCGCAGCGCAAACACTAATGGATTTTCTGCGGGAACACCCAAATGCAGGGCTAGCTACACCAAAAGTGTTTTATCCTGATGGAACATTGCAACCGCTCAACAAACGCACGCCTAATGTGGTGGATTTAGCATTGCGCTTACTCTGCCCTCCAGCACTGACCAAAATTTCATTCATCAAAAAACGCCTAGAGCATTATTCTATGATTGATAAGGGGTACGACACGCCCTACCAACTTCCCTTTGCCAGCGGGTGCTGCATGATGTTTCGCCGTTCGCATTTGTTGCGTCTCGGCGGGTTTGACGAAGGGTTTTTCCTCTATTTTGAAGATGCAGACATCACCGCCCGCATGAATGAAATTGGTGAGAGCTGGTTTTGCTCTGAAGCACATATCACACATGCATGGCAACGCGGCTCCCGCTCCAGCCTCAAGCTGATGCTTATTATGCTCAAATCTGCTGCGCGATATTTCGCTAAATGGGGGCTGAAATTATGGTGAATATATTGGTTACTGGCGCGAGCGGGTTCATCGGCACACATTTATGCAAAAAGCTGGAAGCCGATGGACATGAAGTGGTGCGCATATCACGGGCGCAAACGGGCGATCTTGCCTCATTTGAAGGCTGGCATGAGTTGTTGCAGAATATAGACTGCGTGATTCATCTGGCAGCAAGGGTGCATCAGACAGATGCAAAAGCCGCCAGCGATGCAGACGCATTTCAGCGTGACAATGTTCAGGCAACCGAGCGTTTGTTAAATGCATGCGAGCAAATCCATATTAATCGCTTCATCTTTTTAAGCACTATCGCCGTGATGGGATATGATTCAGGCAACCAGCCTTTTAAAACCAGTGACACGCCACAACCATTTAACCCCTACTCACAATCCAAAGCAGATGCAGAAGCGTTGATTCAACAGTCAGATATTGACTGGCAGATTGTGCGCATTCCGCTGGTCTATGGCGAAGGCGTGCGTGCCAACTTTCTGTCACTTGTGAAATGGGTGAAAAAAGGCATCCCCCTGCCCTTTGGATGTGTCAATAATAAGCGTTCTATCGTCTATATTGACAATCTGTGCGACGCGCTCACCCATATTGCAACTGTAGATACGCCTGCAAAACGTATATTACATATTGCTGATACATCCCCCATCTCAACAAAAGAGATGATAAAGCATGTTGCATATGGGCTAGGCAAGAAACCACGCTTGCTTCCAATCCCCTCTAATTTGCTGCGCCTGGCAGCAAAGACAGTAAAAAAAGACATTCTCTATGCAAAGTTATTTGGCAATTTAGAATTGGAAACCCACCACACAAACAATGTTATAGGCTGGCAGCCTTCACAGACAAGCGAAGCAGGATTAATCAAAACAGCATCGCTATATAAAGATTGAAATAATAATCATTACCAGCTAATTTGCTTTTTCAATATTGTATACATTTTCATCAACATGAAAATAATCATTATTAATGCTAATGACATAGCATTCAAAGGTAAATCTCCTTTTCAGATTCTGCTTTCCATAACCATGAAAGCGATATGCGATAACATCAAACAAAGTGAAAAGTTCAAAAAACCTCTGCATAGTGATTTGACCAAAATTTTTATAATGAGATATTGGCAGGAATCGCTGCAACATATTAGCACTTGCTATGGTAATGAGGCACAATTTTATGATGATAATAACAGATATATGGCTTGGGCAGTGCCTGACTGGTTTGATGTTAAGGCAATAACGTCACAAATTAGCAAACAGTTAATGCTGTCATGTCTTATCTGCGCTGTGCAATGTCCTAAAGAATTTGAACAGCAGTTGATAAAACATTTTGAAGAGTAATTTATTATAAAGTCTTTGCCAAAAACAAAGACTTTTCTTTTGCCTAAATTGCACCAACCCCATATAACCAGAATATGAATATTGCATATGTAAATGGACGATATGTCCCACGTCAACGCGCCACTGTCATGATGGAAGACAGAGGCTATCAATTTGCTGATGGCTTATATGAAGTGGCAATGTTTTATAACTGTCAGTTTCTGGATTGGGATTTGCATATTAAACGCCTGCATTATTCCTGCAAGGAACTGGGCATTGCCCGCCCGATGAGTGATGCTGCGCTAAAGATGGTGGTGGAAACACTGATCAACAAAAATGCATATGATGATGGGTATGTCTATATTCAGATCACCCGTGGTGTGTCCAACAAACGCAATCATTTTTATTCGCATCAGATGGCACCTTCTTTAACGATGAGCATTATGCCCTATAAAGGTGTGACGCTTGAGCAATATCAAAAAGGCATCCGCGTGATTACAGTGGAAGATTTGCGCTGGAAACGGTGCGATATTAAATCTATCGCGTTGCTTCCAAACATTCTGGCACTCCAGCAAGCAGCCGATGCTGGTGCAAAAGAAGTGTTTATGTTTAATGAGGCAGATAATCTTACGGAATGCGGCAAAAGTACGGCGTTTATTGTGAAAAATGATGCGGTTTATACCCACCCAGCAGACCGTCATGTGTTGCCAGGGGTGCGCAAAACTGTGGTTCGGGAAATATGCCGCGCTTATGATATTCCATATCATGAAACGGAAGTATCGCGCGAGATGGTGATGAATGCAGATGAGGCGTTTTTAACCTCTGCCACGGCAGATATTATGCCCGTCACGCAGATTGATGATATGGTTATTGGCAGCGGAAGCATAGGTGCAATGACACAGAATTTACTGAACAAATACCAGTCCCACGTGACGCAACAAACAGGAAAAACATGGAATTAAGCACACCAAAAGCAATATTGTTCGATTGGGATAATACTCTCGTCAACACATGGCCAACCATTCATGAAGCACTTGCAAAAACATTCGTTAAATATGGTAAAGAACCGTGGAGTTTTGCTGAAACGAAGATTAAGGTCGGTAAATCCATTCGTGATGCATTCCCTCCGCTCTTTGGTGAAAAATGGGAAGAAGCTGCAGATGACTATATTGCCAACTTCAAAGCCATTCATTTATCCCAACTTGATCCGCTGCCCGATGTGCTGGACATGCTGGAATATTGCAAGCAGGCTGCGCCGTTCATTGGCGTGGTGAGCAATAAACGCGGGGAAAATCTGCGCAAGGAAGCACAGCATATTGCATGGGAACATTATTTTGATGCCATTGTAGGCGCAAATGATGCCCCGCGCGACAAACCCCATGCAGACCCTGCTGCATTTGCGCTGAAAGATAGCGGCATTGAAATGGGCAAAGATGTCTGGTTTGTGGGTGACACAATCACAGATTTAGGCTGCGCGAAAGAAGGTGGAATGCCTGCTATTTTGTTTGGGGATGTCGAAGGCGCGGAAAATAATATGTACCGTGAATACCCCTTTGCACATCACGTGAGAAACCATAAGGAATTACTAGCGTTATTACAAAAATTCTGCTAGCGTCAGCAGGAACATATAGGAGAATGTTATGAAATTTTTTGATTTTGGTATTGCTGTCGCCATTGGTGGACTTGTGCTATTTGGCGTAGGAATGCTTGCGGAATATTACCTATAATTATTTGTTATAGGCTGATAAGTTAGTCATTCTGAACGCAGTGAAGAATCCATCTCTGCGCTTTGCGCAAGCGGCTCTGGATTCTTCAGTCGCTTCGCTCCATCAGAATGACGGATTATAGACTTATATTACAGTATCTGTATAATTCGAACATGACATCCACCATCTATTTATGTGAACCACGAGGCTTTTGCGCTGGCGTGGAACGTGCAGTGAATATTGTTGAGTTAGCGCTCAAAAAATATGGCGCGCCCATTTATGTACGTCATGAGATTGTGCATAATAAATGGGTGGTGGATGATCTCAAATCTCGCGGCGTGGTGTTCGTAGCGGAAGTGTCTGAAATTCCTGATGGCGCGATTACGATATTTTCGGCGCATGGCATTTCTGAGAAGGTGGAAAATGAAGCAAAGTTGCGGGATCTACCTGCGATTGATGCCACCTGCCCGTTGGTGACCAAAGTGCATCGCGCAGCGCAGCGTTATGAACGCGAAGATTATCAGATCATTCTCATTGGTCATGCAGGACACCCCGAAGTGGAAGGTACGATGGGACGCATCAAAGGTGAGATGTTGCTGGTCTCTGAAGCGGAGGATGTGAACACGCTGCAAGTGCGGGATGAAAACAAACTCGCCTATGTCACGCAAACTACATTAAGCGTGGATGATACCAAGAAAATTATTAATGCGTTGAAACTACGCTTCCTCAACATTGAAGGACCAGACACGCGCGACATATGTTACGCCACACAAAACCGCCAGAACGCCGTGCGGGATTTGAACGGTAAAGTGGATTTGCTGCTGGTGATTGGCTCCACCAACAGTTCCAACTCCAACCGCCTGCGCGATTTGGGTGAAGAAATGGGGATAACGTCTTACTTAATAGATGATGCATCCGCCCTCAACCCTGAGTGGATTGAAAGCGCAAATAATATCGGCATCACCGCAGGTGCATCCGCTCCTGAATGGCTGGTGCAGGAAGTGATTAAGGCAATTCAACTGGTGAAGCCAGCGCAGGTGAAGCCACTGGTGTATAAACAGGAATCGACGGTGTTTAAGCTGCCGAAGGAATTGGCGGGGTAAACCAGAAACGTGCCAAATTTAAACCAGATAGCAAGCGATTTACGTTCTCAGAATCTGTTAAATGAATATGCACTTTTATACACAAAACGCCATATATTAAGACTTCAGATAGTTTTTTTGTGCATGTCTTTATTTTTGCTGTTTGTCTTTAGCTTGTCGTTTAAAGAATTAGACGCACTCAAGAAGTTACTATTTTCATCAGCTATTTTAGGAGGCATGGGATTTCTTTACTACAAAGACAGAAAAAACTTATTTTTTGAATATATTATACCGCTTACATTTGGTAAAGAAGCCACAGTGACCTATTACGAACCTATAAAAATTAGCAGATATTTTATAGATATGTATTGGCATATCAAATACGGCTTCATTGTTCCTGATACAGATTTACAATTTGATTCTTCAGTCACAATTCCAATTAAAATGGTGAATAATGATAATACAATATTCGATACTCCAAGAGTATTTTATATTAAAGAAAATCCTTACATCAGCTCAATTGCAACCAAAGAACTTTTGAACAAATTTTGTTTGAGAAAACGCAGTTAGTAAAAAATCTTCTTGCTGAGCAATAACATTTTGCACCCCGCCCCATTTTGCGCTACATCATGATGCATGAGCAAAATTGAACAGATATTGGAATATGCAACGCGTGCGGGCGCGGATGCGGCGGATGCGTTATATGTGGATGGGGTGGATCTCTCTGTCGCATGTCGCAAGGGCAAACAGGAAGAATTGGAACGCTCCGAATCCAGCGGGATCGGGCTTCGTGTGTGGCATGGCAAACGTCAGGCGACTGTCTCCACTAGTGACATGTCTGATGACAGTTTGAAAGTGTTGGCAGAGCGTGCGATGGCAATGGCAAAAGTTGCCACGGAAGACCCCTATAGCACCCTTGCAGATGCAGAGTTTCTGGCAACCGACATTCCAGAACTAGAACTCTCAGACAGTCATGAACCAGACGCACACACACTGCAGGAAATGGCAATGAAAGCCGAAGCCACGGCTTTAGAAGTGGACGGCATCACCAATTCTGAAGGCGCAGATGCATCTTACGGCAAAAGCACCATTGCGCTTGCCACCAGCAACGGCTTCCGTGGTGAATTTGTGGATACGTCTTTTTCCATGTCTGTTTCTGTGCTGGCTGGCACAGGTGACAAAATGGAGCGGGATTATGATTATGCGCTGTCTCGATTTTTTGCAGATTTGCCAAACCCCGAAAGCATTGGCAAAAAAGCAGCAGAATTAGCGCTGAAACGTCTTAACCCAAAAAAGAAAGCCACCTGCAAAGTGCCTATCATCTTTGATCCGCGCGTCAGCCGTTCTTTGCTGGGCAGTTTTGCCAGCGCAATTAATGGTTCGGCCGTGGCACGTGGCACATCATTTTTGAAAGACTGCATGGGTGAAAAACTCTTTGCAGATGGTGTGACTATCACCGACGATCCGCTCATCGTGCGCGGGCTGGCATCGCAACCGTTTGATGCGGAAGGCGTGAAAGTGCAAAAACGCAATTTCGTTGAAGATGGAACATTGAATAGCTGGGTGCTGGACACACGCTCTGCGGCGCAGCTGGGCTTGAAAACCACAGGACATGCATCTCGCGGATTGGGTGGCAACCCTCACCCCTCTTCTTCCAACTTATACATGCAAAATGGCGCAGTTTCACCAGCAGATTTGATTGGCGATGTGAAAGACGGATTTTACGTGACCGAAACGTTCGGCATGGGCATTAATCTGATTACGGGGGATTATTCGCAGGGCGCGTCTGGCTTCTGGATTGAAAATGGCGAAATTACCTATGCCGTATCTGAGCTTACCATTGCAGGGCAATTAAAAGATATGTTCGCGCATATCACCCCCGCCAATGACCTCACCTTCCGTTATGGCACAAACGCGCCGACATTGCGTGTGGACGGCATGACGATAGCGGGAACGTAAACGCCAGCTTTTATGCAGGATACGCATTATAGCAACAAAGACATGATGAAGCGATTGCTGAGGGACTACCTCTCCCAGCACAAAAAACGCATCATTTTTGCCGTCATCTGCATGGTTGTCACTGCGCTGGCAGGCGCGGCTCATGCTTATTTGTTGAAACCAATTCTTGATGAAGTATTTTTAGAAAAAGACAAGCAATTGCTCTATATTCTGCCACTGATTTACCTCAGCATTGCCATTGCAGGTGGCGTTGCGAATTATTTGCAAACCATTCTGATGCGGTTTGTTGGGCAGCGCATTGTAGCGGACATGCAAATCCAGCTTTTCAGCCACGCGATTGATGCGGATTTGGCAACCTTCCATTCTCAATCTTCTGGCAAACTCATCTCCCGCTTCACCAATGATATTCAAATGATGCGGCAAGCGCTTTCCAGCGTGTTGACAGGGCTAGCAAAGGAAACTCTGGCGCTGATTGCCTATATTGGTGTGATGCTTTATCAAAGCTGGGAATTAACGCTGATTGCGCTCGTAGTGTTTCCCGCTGCGGTTTATCCTATTATCCGTCTGGGCAAAAACATGCGCAAAGTGGCGGATGGCACGCAGCAGGAACTTGGGCATTTCACTTCCACTCTGGATGAAATTTTTAAAAATGTGCGTGAAGTGAAAGCGTATAACAAAGAGCAGGCAGAAACTGAAAAAGCCAGTAGCTCCATCAACCGCTTGTTTAAGCTTTATATGCGTGCGTCTCGCGTGCAGGCTGCCAGCAGTCCACTCATGGAAATTGTCGCAGGGCTGGGCATTGCAGCGGTCATCTGGTATGGCGGATATCAGATTATTTTAGGCAATAATACGCCTGGGGAGTTTTTCTCGTTTATTACGGCAATGTTGATGGCATATAAACCTCTGCGCTCAGTCGCGGGGTTGAACAACCAGCTGCAAGAAGGGCTGGCAGCCGCGCAGCGTTTCTTCGGGGTGATCGATACCCAGCCCAGCATTACCAGCAAAGCAGATGCGCCGATGCTGGATGCCAGCACACCCAGCATCCAATTTGACGATGTCAGCTTTGCCTATAATGAAGATGTAACAGCATTACGCAATGTGTCTTTCGATGTGCCTGCAGGAAATATGGTGGCATTGGTGGGGGCATCAGGCAGCGGAAAATCTACCATTATGAGCGTATTACTTCGTTTTTACGACAGCACTTCTGGCGAAATTTGCATCAATGGTCAAAACATTAAAGACGTTTCCCTTGCATCACTGCGAAATGCAATGGCGCTGGTCTCGCAGGATATTATGTTATTTGATGATACGGTTGCAGCAAATATTGCGTATGGCAACCCGAATGCAAGCGAAGACGATATTATCCAAGCCTCAAAAAAAGCAGCGGCGCATGAGTTCATTCTGGCTCTGCCTCAGGGCTATGAAACACGCATTGGCCCTGCGGGCGTGAAATTGTCTGGCGGGCAAAAACAGAGGCTTTCTATCGCACGCGCCATCATTAAAAATGCACCGATTTTACTGCTGGACGAAGCCACTTCTGCGCTGGACACTCAGTCTGAACAGCAAGTGCAGGAAGCGCTGGGAAATCTAACACGTTCGCGAACATCACTTGTTATCGCACATCGCCTCTCCACCATTCATCACGCAGACTGCATTTACGTAATGGAACAAGGGCAAATTGTGGAACATGGCACGCATAAAGACCTGATTGCTCAGGAAGGGGTCTATGCAAATCTATATCGCCGTCAGTTCCATCAATCTGACATAGCACAAGCAGTCGGAGCGGCATAAGAATGAAGGATATTATCAAACGGATTTTAAAACATCCGAATGTGCATCATTTTCTGGCATGGATAGGTGCAAGCTATATTCGGTTCGTCCTGTTAACCAGCAGATTAAAGCTGCACATCCCCGAAGAAAGCAAGCCGTTCTTCAACGGTGAAAAAAACGCACTTTTCCTACTGTGGCATAACCGCATTGCACTGATTAATTGTTCAGCTCCAGAAAACAACACAATGCACGCTATGGTATCTGCCCACTCGGACGGCAGAATGATTGGCGATATATTGTCCCATTTTGGCGTGGTTCCAATTCACGGCTCCACATCCAAAGGGGGCGCAACTGCTCTGAAACAGATGGTGCGCGCCTTTCGCTCTGGGCATAATGTCTGCATCACACCAGATGGACCGCGCGGTCCTGCAGAGCAGGTTTCAGAAGGGGCAGCGCAACTGGCTATGCTGGCAAACACTCCGATTTTGTGTGTGAGCTACAGCATCACCCGATATAGACAGCTTCGCTCGTGGGATAAATTCATTTTGCCGTTGCCGTTTGCCACCATCCATTTCACCTCAACCACACCATTTGCATATATACCTGATAAACAGAAAGACAAAGCCGAAAGCAGAACATTACTACGCGATCAGATGCAGCATATGCTTGAAGATATTACTAATGATGCAGATATGTTTGCAAAGCAGGCGCAAAAGGCGTAACTAATATGGCTATGGCAGCTTTTCTTTATCGTAGTTTCAGTTATATGTTCGGCTTAATTGCGCCATTATGGCTTAATATTCGCGCGAATAAACAAAAGGAAGATACGGTTCGCCGCGCAGAGCGTTACGGCAAAAGCAATATCCCACGCCCCGAAGGCGCGTTATTGTGGTTTCATGCAGCAAGCATGGGCGAATCCCAATCGGTCATGCCGCTGGTGCGTGAATGGCTGGAAACTTATCCTGATTTGCATATTCTGCTCACCACTGGCACAACCACATCTGCAGAATATGTCGCTCGTCGCCTTCCTGAACGGGCAATGCATCAATATGTGCCGCTGGATGTGCCTTGGATGGTGAAACGTTTTCTCAAACACTGGCAGCCTGACATTGTCAGTTTTGTAGATTCTGAAATCTGGCCAAATATGTTTCGGGAAATAGGATCTTCCAACGCATATTTTACGTTGCTGAATGCGCGAATTTCAAAACGTTCTGTCAAACGCTGGAAAAAAGCGCCTGAGTTTATTGCTGAACTGCTGAGGCAGTGCGATGCAATTTATGCAAAAAGCGAAGAAGATGTGGAACATTTCAAATCACTGGGCGCTGAACATGTGATGACCTACGGCAATTTGAAATTTTCTTCCCCCCCCTTGCAGGCAGACCCGCGCGTGACATCTGAATTGCTAAACATCATCTCTGGTCGCCCCGTCTGGCTGGCGGCAAGCACGCATGAAGGCGAAGAGGAAATTATTGGTGATGTGCATCAATATATCAAAGAATCCTTCCCGAATGTGCTGACGATTATTGTGCCAAGACACAATACACGTGGCAACGAGATCTGCGAAATGCTGGAACGGAAGCTGTTGCAGGTCTCACAGCGCAGTAAACATATGGATATTTTGAAAGATACCGATATTTATGTGGCTGATACAATGGGCGAGTTGGGAATATTTTACCGTATCGCTGCGATTACCTTCATTGGCGGTTCTCTGGTGAAGCATGGCGGGCAGAACCCGTTTGAACCTGCTCGGCTGGATTGCGCCATAATGTATGGCCCTCATATGCATAACTTCAATGAATTCTGCACTGAACTGGAACGCAATCACGCTGCGATGGTGGTGCATGATGCAGATAGTCTGAAAAATGCCGTAATTGAGCTATTGCGTGACCACAAACAACAGGAAACACTGGCGCAGGCCGCTCTGGCAACTGTTGAAGCAAATAAAGATGTAATCAGCCACATTAATCAGGCATTCAAAGCGCCGATTGAGCGAATTATCAAACATCATGCACGCGCCTGAATTCTGGCAAACGCGCCGTTCATTGAGTCGTGTCCTGCTGCTTCCATTCTCCTTGCTGTATTATGCCGTTCATCTTTTGAAATTCCATAGTGTAACGCCACATAAAATCAACATTCCTGTCATTTGCATAGGCAATATCACCGTGGGTGGCACTGGGAAAACGCCAACTGTGGCAATGCTGGTGGAAGCATTAAAGGCAGGTGGCAGACAGCCGCATATTATCAGCAGAGGATATTCGGGAACTATAACAGATTCCACCAGAGTGCAACCTCATCACACTGCAAAAGAGGTTGGTGATGAACCTTTATTGCTTGCCCAACATGCCCCATGCTGGGTGGGGAAAAATCGGGTGACATCTGCAACGCTGGCTGAATGTGAAGGAGCAGATATAATTATTATGGATGACGGATTTCAAAATCCCTTACTGCATAAAGATATGTCACTGATAGTCATTGATGGCGCTGCAGGCTTCGGCAATCAAACAGTGCTTCCTGCAGGGCCTTTGCGCGAAACATTGAGTGCAGCAGTCAGACGTGCTGATGGGGCAATCATCATCGGTGAAGATAAACATCATATTACTGAAGCATTACGTGGCACAATACCCCTCTTTCATGCGATTATAAAAGCAGATTTCTCTCAATTAACACAGCAGCATCTGCTTGCTTTTTGTGGCATTGGCAGACCACAGAAATTTTATGATACATTGTTACAGGCGCATTACATTATTGAAGAACAATATAATTTCCCTGACCACCATCATTTCACAGATGCAGAACTAACCCACCTGCAGGAACGGGCAACATTAAAAAATGCACAGCTAGTGACAACTGAAAAAGACTGGCTGCGTCTGAGTGACTCGTGGAAACTGCGAATTTCTTATATACCAATACAGCTTGAAATGGATGTAATCATACTCCAGCAATGGTTACGTAAAATTCACGCATAAATACAGTGCCACAACATAGCTTTTTTATGCGGATCAACCTATATTGCATATCATTGAATAGTTATTTTTTAGTTAAGGAACAGAAAAAATGTTAGCGCCATTACAACCACCGCAGCATATACAGAATTTTAAACGCATCTATATGGAAGAAATTGTGACTTCCGTGCGTCAGGAACAGACACGTCAATATGACCCAGCAGTGATTGTTGATTTATCTCCTGAAGCATTATTTTTGCTGCAGGGAAACATCATTGAAGGCTAATTGCATTGTAAAAGTGCAGCGTTGCACTATCTTATAGTTTATGAGCGCTGTGAAAAAAACGAAAGATTCTCCTTCCCTGTTTGAACTGGTATCAGATTATAAGCCAGCAGGAGATCAGCCCGAAGCAATAAAGCAATTGCTTGCAGGGTTAGAAAAACAGGAAAAAGATCAGGTATTGCTAGGTGTGACAGGTTCTGGCAAGACTTACACAATGGCAAACATCATTGCCAATACAGGTCGCCCCGCCATGATTATGGCACATAATAAAACACTTGCAGGGCAGCTATATCACGAATTTAAAAGTTTCTTTCCGCATAATGCAGTGGAATATTTCGTTTCCTATTACGACTATTATCAGCCAGAAGCATATGTGCCACGCAGCGATACTTACATAGAAAAAGATGCCTCGATTAATGAGCAGATTGACCGTATGCGACATTCCGCCACACGTTCACTGATTGAGCGCAAAGATGTCATCGTCATTGCGTCTGTATCCTGCATTTATGGTATTGGTTCTGCCAACGCCTATTCCATGATGACGCTAACGCTGACGCAGGGTGAAAAAGTTAATCAGAATGATTTGTTGAAACGCCTGATTGATATTCAGTATTCACGAAATGATATTGGCTTTAAACGCGGGACATTCCGAGTGCGTGGAGATACTATTGATGTTTTCCCCTCCCACCTGGAAGACCGCGCCTGGCGCTTATCCTTCTTTGGGGATGAAATTGATGAAATCCGCGCCTTCGACCCGCTTACGGGAGAAGATTATGGCAATATGGAACGGGTGAGCATTTTTGCGAACTCGCATTATGTCACCCCACGCCCAACGATTGATAAAGCTATCAAGAACATCAAAACCGAACTGAAAGAACGGCTGGAACAACTCACCTCACTGAACAAATTGCTGGAAGCTCAGCGGCTGGAACAGCGAACCACCTTCGATTTGGAAATGATGACCGAAACAGGCACATGCAAAGGCATTGAAAATTATTCACGCTATCTTGCAGGCACAAAACCAGGGGATCCACCCCCTACCCTGTTTCAATATCTGCCAGAAAACGCGCTGCTATTTATTGATGAAAGCCATGTCAGCCTTCCGCAGATTCGTGGTATGTATAATGGAGACAGGGCGCGCAAATCTGTGCTTGTGGAACATGGCTTTCGCCTGCCAAGCGCAATGGACAATCGCCCAATGAAATTTGATGAATGGGACGCACGCCGCCCGCAGACCATTCATGTATCTGCTACACCAGGACAGATTGAACTGGACTGGACAGGGGGAGAATTTGTGGAACAGGTGATTCGCCCAACGGGATTAATAGACCCTGAACCAATTATTCGCCCCGTGGCAACTCAGGTGGATGATCTGCTGAAAGAAACACATGAAACAATTGCCAAAGGCTACCGCGTTTTGGTAACCACTCTGACCAAAAAAATGGCAGAGCAGCTTACGGAATATATGGCAGAGCAGAACATTAAGGTGCGCTATCTTCATTCAGATGTAGATACGCTGGAACGGATTGACCTGATTCGTGATCTGCGTCTTGGGGTCTTTGATGTGCTGGTCGGTGTAAACCTGTTGCGGGAAGGGCTGGATATTCCTGAATGTGGCTTAATGGCGATTTTAGATGCAGATAAAGAAGGCTTCCTGCGCTCTACCACATCATTAGTGCAAACCATAGGACGGGCTGCACGAAATGTGGATGGTCGCGTTATTCTCTATGCAGATAGAATGACAGATTCCATGAAAGCCGCACTAGACGAAACTGCCCGCCGCCGCGCCAAGCAGGTGGAGCATAATGAAAAACATGGTATCACCCCCACATCCACCAAACGTTCAATTGCCGCAGCCATTGACACACCAAATGAGGATTCCAAGCCTTCACGCAATAAAAAACAGCGCCCTGCCGTGCATCCAAGCACTGATCCGAAACATGCGAGTCAGGCAAAAGCGGGATATGGCAATAATAAAAATGTGGATAAAGAGACGTTGCTTAAACGTCTTCGTGACCAGATGCTGGAAGCTGCCGCCAACCTCGAATTTGAGGAAGCAGCACGCCTGCGCGATGAAATGGATGCTTTAGAGAAAAAATAATTACATATAAGCATATTCTTACATAGTTTTTTAACCATTGCTTTCTATGGTCGCTATATGTTGATAAAGCGTTTGACTTATCATGCATAAAACGTAAAATTACGAAAAGGCGTTGTTAAGGTTTATGAAAGAGAGTATTAAAGTCATTACTGAACATGAAGACTGTGATATTACGCAGGAATCATCACGCAAACGTGCCGCTTCAAAAAAAGCGGTGAAATATAATTTTAATGATATAGAAAGCGCACTTAATATATTAGATTCCCGATTGAACAAATATATTGAAAAAAACAATAAACCTGCTGAAGACCAGCTTTCTTTATTTTCATTTGATGATGCTGCAAAGAAAAATAACGAACTCAGCGAAGAATTGAGAAAATCAAAGCAGCTTTGCAATGAGCAGCAAGGCGAAATTGCCCGATTAAATTCCAGACTGGACTTGCTTGAACAGGCTCATAAGTCTTTAAAGATACAGAATAATGATCTGCAGAAACGGCTTAGTAACATTATTGGCTCATTTGATGCCACATTGGGGAGTTGACGCGTGACAGAGAACAGCCAGCCCACTGAAAAACTCACTATTTCCATTCATGGGAAGGAATATCAGATACATTGCGTATCTGATCAGAAAGACCATATTGTTCAACTGGCAGATGAGGTAAACTCCCGTGCAGGAGATATTGCTTCAAACATGCCCCACGCAGGCTACCTGCATATTCTGATGATGACATGCCTGCATCTGGCAGATGAGTTATATGAAGCGCGCCAGGAAATTGGCAATATTCACGAAAAATTACTGTTGAGTGATGAAGAAATGGGCAGCTTCTTAACCAAACATACCGAAATGGGAGCCGAGGCTCTATCTGCAGATAATGGTGATGCCATCCAGAAGATAATCAAATCCATTGAAAATATGTCCAAAAAACTGGATACGTTGAAGTAATATAGTCGTGGCTACAACATAAATTCAAATTATTATAAAAGTTAATACTCTTTTCAGTTTTATTTTTTATTATTGCTAAAATATGTTATAGTAGAAAGTAATGTTATCTTTATTAAAATATTATATTGAAGTATTGTTTTGTGAATATAATCCTATTCGCAATAAAAAACGCCATCAGAAAGACATGAAACGCATTCGTGAAAAAGCCAGACTGGCACTGTTTCAGATTATTAGTGCCGTATTTTTAGTATTAGTGAGCGCTACTATTGCATTATCACAGGAATCACAGCCAAAGCTAAAATTCAGTCAACCCAGTGATGAAATGGATTTTACCATTCCTCCCGTTCCTTCCTTGCCTGAAGTAGGTGATGACCAGCCACCGCCAGATGATGATCTGTATGGTTTTGGCGATCCTTCGTCTGATAGTGAAGGTGAACCTTTTATTGACCAGTTCTTCTCCACCACAACCATTGTAGGCGAAGAACAGCAAGAGGAAAAACCAGAACCTGTGGTTAAAGAACCAGAACCTGAAATTAAAGAAGAACCAAAACCCGTCGTTAAAAAACCGCGTGCGACATATCAGGCAAAATTTAAACGTTACGATAAACCGAAACACCGTTTTGATTCCGTGCTGCTGCCAGATACGATCTATCATAAGGATTATTCGCGTCTTAACAGACATTTGCCAGAATCCTATCTGCAATCTGACCAGCAGGCAGCAGTTGCTGCTGAAGTGAAAGCAAATAACGTTACAAAACTTCGCAGCCTGTTTAAAAATAATGCAGATATTATGGGGCAAACTCCTGAAGGCACGCCATATGTGGTGTTAGCTGCACAACATAATAGTGTGGACGTGCTGCGTTGGCTTTTGATGTATAAGGTGGATGCAAATGCAGCGGATGCATATGGGCTGACCGCCTTGCATTATGCAGCATATAACGGAAATGCGCATATGGTGGAATTATTGCTGATGTATGGAGCTGACAAAACGCTGGTGGATAATAAAGGCAGCGCACCTCTTGAATATGCTCAGAATCGCGCCGCGCCCAGCAATGTGATTAACATGCTTTATTTTTAGAATTTGAACAAAAACCACATTCAGGGTCTTTCATTAGGGTGGAACGGGTAAACTGGCAGAGCAATGCGTCATAGCGCACCAGACTGCCAAAAGCTGGCTGTCCGATTTGCAATAAAATCTTTATCGCTTCCATAGCAGCCATGCTGCCCATCACCCCCAACACAGCCCCTATTGCACCACGCTGAGCACAGTCATTATGGTGATGGGGCGCTGATGGCACAAAACATTGATAGCATGGCGCATCTATGTTGCCAGCATCAAAACAGCTTAGCTGCCCTTCTGCGCCGCGAATCGCGCAATAAATCCATGATTTTTTAAGTTGGAAGCACGCTGCATTAATAACAAAACGGCTGTCAAAATTGTCAACCGCATCCATAATAATATCATATGGTGCGATAAGTTCTTCTGCGTTGTCATTATTAATTCGTGTCGAATAGGTGGTCACCTGTACAGATGGATTCAGCTCAGAGATGCGCTCTTTAGCACTAAGCACTTTCGGGCTGCCAATATCCCCCGTCTCATGAATTATCTGTCGGTTCAGATTGGAAAGCTCCACCCTATCATGATCAATAATGCCAATATGCCCCAAACCAGCACACGCAAGATAAGACAGGATGGACGCGCCAAGCCCGCCAGCGCCAACCACAAGCACTTTACTGTTTTTTAAACGAAGCTGCCCTTCCTCTCCCCAGCCTTCCAGCACCATCTGCCGTCCATAACGCTGCAGTTCTTCATGAGAAAGGGCAGACACAATTTACAGATTTGAGAATAATTCAGTGGAAATATAGCGTTCAGCAATGGAAGCGACAATCACCACAATGTTTTTGCCTGCCATTTCGTCACGCTTGCCCAACTCTATTGCCGCTGCCAATGTTGCCCCAGAAGAAATTCCCGCAGGAATACCATCCAGCTTTGCTGCAGCCCGTGCAATCTCAAATGTAGTTTCATTACCGACCTGAATAATTTCGTCTATCAGATCCGTTTTCAGCACATCTGGCACAAACCCTGCGCCAATGCCCTGAATTTTGTGAGGACCAGGCTGACCACCAGAAAGCACGGCAGAATCTTTCGGTTCAACCGCAACAATTTTGATGTCTTTATTATATTGTTTAAGCACTGTGCCCACGCCCGTGATCGTGCCACCTGTGCCCACACCTGTAACGAAGGCATCCACCTTGCCTTGTGTGTCTGTCCAGATCTCTTCTGCGGTGGCGCGCACATGCGCTGCAGGGTTTGCGGGATTCATAAATTGCTGCAGCATAAATGCATTTTCGCGCGAAGATACAATCTCCTCCGCTCGTGCAATTGCCCCTTTCATGCCTTGCATAGCAGGTGTCAGTTCCAGTTCAGCTCCTAGAAATTTCAACATTTTTCTGCGTTCAATAGACATGCTTTCAGGCATGGTCAGCACCAGCTTATACCCTTTTGCCGCGCAGACAAATGCCAGCGCAATTCCTGTGTTGCCAGATGTTGGCTCCACCAGCACACTATCCTGATTGATTTTGCCAGACTTTTCTGCCTCTTCCACCATAGAAAGTGCAATACGATCTTTGATGGAAGAAAGCGGATTAAAAAACTCCAGCTTCGCCAGAATATTGGCTTTCACCCCATGCTGCGAAGAAAGTGTGTTCAACCGTACTAATGGCGTGTTCCCTATGGTGTCCGTAATAGAATCATAAATAACGCCGCGTCCTTTTTGTGTTGTGTCGCTCATAATATCCTCTTTTTATATTATATAGTCCAAACGTGAATCCGTTTTTTCGTTCAGAATATCACTTATGCCTGCATCTTTTGCGCGTTCACATAAATCTGCAATAGTGATATTTTCCAGCGCTTCGATATAAATCGCTCGTGCTTCATGAAATATGGGAGCCACTAATGCTTCAAACACGGGTGATGAACGTTGTTTTTCGGCAGCTTCTTTTGTGTTGAATGCGATAATTACATCACTCAGCTTCACAGCCTCTTTTGATTTCTGGAAGCTATATCCCCCGCGCGGGCCGCGTGTGCTGTTTAAAATATTTTCTCTCACCAGCACCTGCAGCAGCGGTTCAAGATATCGTGGAGAAATATCCAGAATTTCAGCCAATTTTTTTCCGCCCAGAGGCTGCGTGTCCTGATGATGCGCAATATAAAGCAGCGCCTCAACCAACACCATTATTTTGGGTGATTGCTGCATTACGCCGCGCTTCCCATACCTGTTGAACCAAAACCGCCTGTGCCACGAACTGTTTCATCAAGCGTATCCACCTGCTGCCATCGTCCCTGAGTTACTGGCGCAATCACCATCTGTGCAACGCGCATCCCGCGGGAAATGGTCACATCCTCCTGCCCCAGATTGATCAGAATCACGCCCACTTCACCGCGATAATCCGCATCAATCGTGCCTGGTGTATTTAACGTGGTCACTCCCTGCTTCAATGCCAGCCCGGAACGCGGACGAACCTGCGCTTCAAAATGTTTGGGCAGTGCAATGCACAGTCCAGTTGGAATCAGTCTGCGCTCACCTGCTTTCAAAATAATATCTGCATCAATAGCCGCCAGCAAATCCATACCTGCGCTATCTTCAGTAGCGTAAGATGGAAGGCTTAAATCCTGCGCATGTTCAAGCTGTTTCACCTGTATTGTAATTTCTGACATACGCAACTCCTAATTCACATAACTTTAGTGTTATTGACTATAATACGTTATAATCTCATCTGTCAAACGCTTTGCAATTAACGTTTTACTGCAGGTTCCCCAATCCACGTTTTTCTCACGTGAAATAAAATGTATGTGGGTTTCGTCCTTGCCAAATACTGCACCGTGAGACACATCATTCGCCAATATCCAGTCACATGATTTCCGCTCCCGTTTGGCTGTTGCATGTTCAATCACTGTTTCCGTTTCCGCAGCAAACCCGATTACCAGGTCAGGTCTTTTGCTGGGGTGCTGAGCGATATGCTTTAAAATATCCGCTGTTTTTTCAAAGCTGAGCGTCAGCACATCCTGATCATGTGTTTTCTTGAGTTTCTGATCACCTTTATTCTGCGCTTTCCAGTCTGCCACGGCGGCGGCGCAAATCGCCACATCAGCTGGAAGCGCTGCCTCTGTTGCCTGCAACATGTCATCAGCACTTGCGGCGTGAATGCACTGCGCTCCATATGGCAGCGGAACGGAGATTGCGCCATAGACAAACGTTACCTGCGCCCCTGCCGCGATACAGGCATCTGCAATCGCTACCGCTTGTTTGCCTGAAGAATGATTACCAATATAGCGCACTGGGTCAATCGCCTCTTTCGTGCCACCTGCTGTAATTACAATATGTTTTCCTTCCAACTTTTTTTCCTGAAAACATCGCTCAATCTGCTGTATCAGCGCTTCTGGTTCGGGCAAGCGCCCCTGCCCCATTTCGCCACATGCCATCATGCCAGAATCTGGCTCAATCATCTGCACCCCATCTGCAATGCACTGCGCAAGATTGCGCTGCGTTGCTGGATGGCTCCACATATTCGGGTTCATGGCTGGTGCAAATAATATTGGTGTTTTCTGCGCATCTGTTGCCAGCAACACTGCCGCTGCAAGCGAATCCGCTCTGCCTGCTGCCATATCGGCTATCATATTGGCGGATGCGGGAATGACTGCAATTGCATCTGCTTCACGGCTGAGGCGTATATGCCCCATTTCCGCTTCGTCTTTCAGGCTGAACAGGTCGCTATAGACCTGATGTTCACATAAGGCTGCAACGGATAATGGAGTCACAAATTCTGCCCCACCTTTGGTGAGAATGGCGCGCACATTATGTCCATTCTTTTTCAACCCACGAATCACTTCCAGCGCCTTATAGGCTGAAATACTGCCAGAGATAATGATCAGGATATTTTTTGAAGTAGATACGGACATGATAATGTTACAATATATTACTCGTCATTCTGAGGCAAAGCAGAAGAATCCATCTCCCCGCTGGCGCAAGAGGCTCTGGATGCTTTGCTATGCTTAGCATGACGAAATTAGACTAAACTTATAGAAAATGATGAAGCGACTCAAGAAATATCATACTCCCCTCTTGGAAAGGGTGTAAAATAGCGCTATATTATAAAGATACTGCTGAGTTCGTTAGGCATAGCGACCCCTGGGCCGATAATTTGACACAAGGGTGCTACCTCTACATAGACCGTGGTCTATGATATGCGGCGCCCACATTTTACGCACGGGCCGAGAGTGGCCTACTCGCCGACGGCTCAAGTGGTTAAAAAAAAGCCCCCGCATTTGCGAGGGCTTTTTTCTTTGTGTCCGTTCAGACTATTGCTGATACTGGAATACCACCTCTACGCGGCGATCACGTGACAAACATGACACTTTTTCTGCGCGAGACAGTTTTTCAGAACAGTCAGTCACAGGAGCATTTTCACCCACTGCACGAATATCCAGAATCTGTGTGTTAATGTTCACACGCTGAGACAGATAATCATATACTGTTTTTGCACGTTTCTTAGAAAGCTCAAGGTTGTAGTCATCAGAACCGATACGGTCAGCATAACCTGCAATACCTGCGCCCACAATGCTCTTAGAGCGGGAAATGTGTGAAATCAGTGTGTTCAGCTTTTCAATGCCATCTGCATTCAACGTAGATTTGTTGAAGTCAAAATATACAGTACGTGCTTCACGGCTGATTTTTGGTGGTGCTGGTGGTTGTGGTGCTGGCACAACAACTGGCTGTGGGATTGGCTTTGCTGGTGCGCAAATGTCACCTTCAGCAGACCATTTGGTACGCACGCAGTTGCCGAATGTGTTGGTTGGCACGTTGTTACGCTCATCATACACAACTTCCTGATCCACTTCAGCATGAACCATGCCAGCGCCAGAAAGACTCAACAACACTGCGCAAGAAGCAGTCAATAATTTTTTCATAATATTCTCTCCAATATGTAATATCTGATTTGCTTGTAACGCATGTTTCATGCACGTTCAAATAAATATTCGATAAAGGGTTATAGTGGTTTTGTTTTTTTTAAAAAGGGTGGGTTTGGGTTACAGTTTACACGGCATTGTAAAAAAAACAGCTACCAAAATGATAGCTGTGATAAATACTAACTTAGCCTAAGGCTAGCACTTTTATGTAAAGACCATACATATAGCGTAACAGGTCTTTGTTTACTTTGTAGAACAAATTTTTGTTCTCTCTGTGCTTCACAAACCAGGAAAATTTTCTTTCCCAATTTATGACTGAGGTATTGCTTACTCCGCCAAGCGCTTCACCTATAGACTTGTACGATACTTTCGGCGCACCATCTTTTGGCTTTGCCACATATCCGTTATATAAGACCATAATATCACGTAAATAAATGATATTATCGCCTCGGAACGACAATGTGCCATTCTTTAAGTGCGTTTCAAATTCCTCATATGTCAAAAATGAAGATTGAGGTTCGCGCTTTTCAACTGAAACTTTCTCAATTGGAAAGAAAATATCATCTGGTAGTTTATAATATACTACCGTGCCGACTTTTACTTTTTCAACCATTTGAGAAAATAACTCTAAAGAATTTGGGTATTCATTCGAGTTATAAAATTTTTCAATAAACCACTTATATTCACAGTGTCTGAGAATATTAGTTTTACCATAGAAAAATTCTCTGGTTTTATCCCGTGTCTTGCCTTTTACATTGAAGACAATACAACTGAACAACTTGTTCAGTTCGTTAAAATCAAAATAATCAGCAAGCCTGCTTTCATTTAATATGAAAGAAGGAACTTGTCTTTGAGAAGCGAGGGTTTCGAGAAGGGTTTTGTTATTGTCCACGATATTTAGTAAATTCAACAGCAACTTCTTTTCGCGCGCACTTTATCTGGTAATATTATAATTATATACAAAAAGGTGCTTTGAAAGCGAAAACAAGTTACCTTTTAAATATACCACAGATTAACAGTATTTAAAATAAATTAATCACCCCGCCGCTTTCAATTCCTCCGCAGCTGCCTCCTGCTCCTCTTCCAGCGCCTGACGCGCCTTCACAGAAAGCTGAATATTCAGCTCTTTCAACTGTGCGTCATCTGCCACGGCGGGCGCATTCATCAGCAAATCTTCTGCCTTCTGGTTCATTGGGAAGGCAATCACTTCGCGGATGTTTGGCTCATCTGCCAGCAACATCACCATGCGGTCAATGCCTGGTGCAATGCCGCCATGTGGTGGCGCGCCGTAATGGAACGCGCGCCACAGGGCGCCAAACTTCTCTTCCAGAATTTTCTCGTCATATCCCGCAATCGCAAAGGCTTTCTTCATGATATCTGGCTTGTGGTTACGGATTGCACCAGAAGAAAGCTCCACCCCGTTACAGACAATATCATATTGGTAGGCAAGAATATCCAGCAGCTTCTCATCATCCCCTTCTGCAGCTTCCAGCGCCTCCTTCCCGCCTTGCGGCATGGAAAAAGGATTATGGGAGAAAATAATCTTTTTCGTTTCTTCATCACGTTCAAAATATGGGAAATCGACAATCCAGCAGAATTTAAACACGGTATCATCAATCAATTCCAGCTGACGCCCCAGTTCACTGCGCACTCTTCCTGCAATGTCTGCCGCTTCATCCTTCGTGCCAGAGGAGAAGAAGATCGCATCGCCCGCCTGCAACCCTGCTTTGTCTTTCAAAAGCTGCATTTTTTCGTCTGACAGGAATTTTGCAATTGGTCCTTTGCCTTTGCCGTCATTATCAATAATAATATAGGCGAGTCCTTTTGCGCCATGTTCCTGCGCATAGCCAATCATTTTGTCAAAGAAGCTGCGCGGCTTTTCCGCTGTGTTTGGAGCAGGGATCCCGCGGACGCAGCCACCATTGGTGGCAACCTGCGCGAAGATTTTAAAGTCCGAGCCTTCCCACACTTCATTTGCATCAATAATCTCAATCGGAATGCGCAGATCGGGCTTGTCTGAGCCATATTTCAGCATGGATTCTGCATACGGAATGCGGGGAAACGGTGCTTCAGTCACTTGTTTGTCTGAAAATTCATTGAAAATATCCACCATAATCGGCTCAATCGCCGCGAACACATCTTCCTGCGTGGCAAATGCCATTTCCATATCCAGCTGATAAAACTCACCAGGGGAGCGGTCTGCGCGGGCATCTTCATCGCGGAAGCATGGCGCAATCTGGAAATAACGGTCAAAGCCAGAGGTCATCAACAGCTGCTTGAAAATCTGCGGTGCTTGTGGCAGAGCATAAAACTTGCCAGGGTGGACACGACTTGGCACCAGATAATCCCTCGCGCCTTCAGGAGAAGAACTCGTGAGAATCGGCGTTTGAATTTCCATGAAATTCTGCGCGGTCATTTTTGCGCGAATGGCAGAAATCACCTTTGAGCGCAGCATAATATTATTGTGCAGCTTTTCACGGCGCAAATCCAAAAAGCGATATTTCAGACGGGTTTCTTCTGGAAAATCACGGTCTGAATTTACCTGAAGCGGAAGCGGGTCAGCGGCAGATTCAACATGTGCGGCGCTGATTTTCACCTCAATCTCACCCGTAGGCAGGTTTTTGTTCACTGCCTCTGCATCACGGTTCACCACCTCACCCTGAATGGTAATCACGGATTCATTCTTCACGTCAGATAGCATAGCGAAGGATTCATGGTCGCTTTCCAACACACATTGTGTGATGCCATAATGATCTCGCAGATCAATGAATAATAACTGCCCGTGATCACGCGTGCGATGCACCCAGCCAGACAGCGTCACTGGCTGCCCCACATGGGCTGTGTTTAATGCGTTGCAATGATGGGTGCGATATGGATGAGTCATAAAAAAACTGCGCCTTTCTTTTACTTGATTAGAGGTTATTTCCCCTAACATAAAAGAAAGTGCGCAGTTGTCAAAGCGAAAGGTCAATGCTGCCTTATGACAGTTCAATATTTTGTTGTCTAAGCAACTGCATATAGACCTTATTTTTCATGCTATAATTATCAACCGATGCGAATTTAACCGTGCCTTTTTTCATCATTTCATAGAGTATTTTTAATTCTCTATAATTTGGCAAATCAAACGCAAATTCTTGTAATGTCGCAGCATAACCTAATGCATAATTATCAAGAATATTTGCATTTGAATAAATTAACGGCATAAGCAAAAACTCATGGTGCATGAATGCACTATTTTTATTGTTATTCTCATCAAGATAACAGAAGCTTTTGTTGCTATCCTGAAAAATAACAATGGGTGATTGCTGAGCAAATTCGTTATAAGGTCGAAAATGCAAATTGTTAGTATAGGATACTACTTTGCCTTTCAGCATAGCAATAAATTCCTTCATAAATGAGTACCTCACTGGTATATTGTTTCTGAGCGAAACAAAAGAACAGCCTTTTTGGTAACAAGAAACTTATTGCTGTGCAATATTTTTTAACATTCCGCGAATTTGTTTAATGCCATCATTATTGATGCTTGAAGTCACAATAATCTCTGGCATGGCGGCTGGGTGATGTTTAATCAGCGCCTGCAGTGTATCCAGATATTTTTCCAATCCTTTTGCAGATGCCTTGTCTGCCTTTGTCAGCACCACCTGAAATGTGACGGCGGCGCTGTCCAACATATCCATCCACGCCAGATCATCTGCCGTAGGTTTATCACGGCGGGAGTCCAGCAGCAAGAACACGCGGCGCAGATTGGGGCGACCACATAAATAATCTTTGGTAAGCCCTGTCCATTTCCAGATGTCTTTTTTGGATGCCTTCGCATACCCATAGCCAGGCAAATCCACAATGGTAAAACTATCATCAATTTTAAAGAAGTTAAGCTGCCTCGTGCGCCCTGGCGTTTGAGAGGTGCGCGCCAGTGCTTTCCTGCCTGTGATGGCGTTGAGCAATGAGGATTTCCCCACATTGGAACGCCCTGCAAACGCAATTTCAGGCAGATGCAAGGACGGGACGGCATCCTGCGTTGCCGCCCCAGCTATAAATTCACAATCGTGAAACCCTGCCATTTACGCTTTTTTGCTCCGCTTGGAATTGATGCGCTTACCAGTTTCCTTGTCATACAATTTCGAAAAACGACGCGTAATCAGATATTGCTGGATAATGGACAGCGTATTGTTCCACGCCCAGTAAAGCACTAACCCCGCAGGGAAAGACGCGAAGAGGAACAGGAACATATAAGGCAGAAACTTCATCACCTGCGCCTGTGTTGGGTCTGCTGGTTTTGGGTTGAGCTTTTGCTGAATGATCATGGTGATAGTCATGATGATTGGCAATAACCCCACATGGAGAAATTCAGGTGGAGACCACGGAATTGTGCCAAAGAGCGTGAAAATATTGCTTGGATCTTTGACGGACAAATCCTCAATCCAGCCATAAAATGGCGCATGACGCATTTCAATAGCGATAAATAATACTTTATAAAGTGCGAAAAACACAGGAATTTGTAGCAACATCGGCAAACACCCAGCTGCAGGGTTCACGCCTTCACGCTTATAAAGCTCCATGATTTCCTGATTCATCTTCACGCGGTCATCACTGAATTTTTCACGAATATCTTTCATTTTAGGCATCAGAAATTTCATCTGCGACATGGATGCATAAGATTTATTCGCCAGCGGGAACATAATCGCTTTGATGATGACGGTCAGCGCCAGAATTGCTAATCCGAAATTCCCTAAAATACCATAAAAGAATGTTAGTGCTTCAAGGAATGGGCGCGTCAGAAAATAGAGCACACCAAAATCAACCGCGCGGTCAAATAATAAAATATCATATTTCTCTGCATACGCATCCAGCAAATCAATCTGTTTTGCCCCTGCGAAGAAATATGTCATGTCTTCATGCGCTGCGCCCTGTTGCAATGTTACAGGCTGCGCCAGAATATCTGTTTGATAGCGCTTATCATCGCCTGTAGCGTAATAATGATATTTGCTGGTAAATTCTTGCTTGCTGTTGCTTGGAATCAGCGATGTCAGCCAGTATTTATCCGTAATCCCTACCCAGCCATCCTGCTGTTTCTTGGTGATTTTTCCATCTTCCAACTCATCATAATCATATTCATGCAATATATCATCACTCACACCCAAAGGCCCCTGATGCAGAATAATAAATTCCTGTTCATGCTCATTCAGTGTGCGGTTGATCAGGCTATATGGTGCAATGGTCACTTCCTTTCCCGCCTCGTTCAACACTCTGCGGTTAATCGTAAACATGTAGTGTTCATCAACAGACACTTCCATTTCAAAGGTCAGCCCTTCACCATTATTCCATGACAAAGTCACAGGCTGCTTTTCATTCAGCACGTTCTGGTCTGTCTGCCAGACTGTATCTGCATCAGGAAGGGTTACGCCTGCTCCCGCCCAGCCAAATTCTGCGAAATACCCCTCACCCTTCACGCGCGGTGTCAGCAGCACCACTTCAGGACTGTCATCTTCAACGGTCTGATTATAACTCGCCAAAGTCAGATCATCAAATCGTGCGCCTTTAAGATTAATTGAGCCATGCAATTCAGGTGTGTTAATGCGTACACGTTGCGTGGTCAGCAATGCATCTTTGCGGGTTTTGGGTGCTTGTGGTGTGGTAGCAGCCACCTGATTTGATTGCGCCTGCTCATCCCGCAATTGCATTTCCGCCGCGCGTTGCTGTGATTGTTGCGCTTCCAGTGCAGCGCGTTCATCTGCCGTGTAATAACGCCAGCCAAACATCACCAGTGCAGCAAGCACCAGCGCAATAATCATATTTCGAGTATCTTCAGACGGATTTTTATAAGGTTGATGCATCATGGCGCTGTTTTTGCAGTTTTAGCCTGCCACGTCAATAATTTTAGGTTTAATTTTAAAACTCTCCCTTAGAGGAAGACTCAGTTACATTGTCATTCTTAAGCGTTGTGAAGAATCCATCTCTCCGCTTGCGCAAGCGGCTGTGGATGCTTCGCTTTGCTCAGCATGACGGTATAACTACTCTTTATCCGTCCCAGCCTTCTTCGCAGGAGCAGATTTTTTTGGTGTTGGTTTCTTCACCACAGGATTTGTCTTGGAAGATGTATCGTCTGAATCCCCTTTCAACGCTTCAATTTCCTTGCGAAGTGCGTCATTTTCTTCTCTGGCTTTCACTGCCATAGCTTTGACGGCTTCGAACTCATCTCGCGTAACTAACGATGTTTTACCCAAAAATGCTTCCATCTGGCTGGCAATCATCGCCTCCATCTCGCGCTTGGCATCAAACGCCATGTTCGTTGCGCCAGACATCATCTTGGCAATATCATCAAAAAATCGGGAATCTTTCTGCATGTGTTTTCTCTGTTTGTTCGTTACTTAACAATAATATAAGACAGCAAACACAAATTTCCAGTTTAATTTATTATTAAGGTGTGGTAACAGATAGCTGAAAATTATTCTTTATGCCTCGTGCAACTCAATAAATATGAATATCTACATAGACATTTTCATACGTCAGGAAGGAGTCGGCAATGACTATCTGTATAAAGACGCTTTAGTAAAAATTTTCACTGATACAAAAATGCTGAAAGAAATCACGTTCAACCGTGAGCAACTTATTGAAAAAGGACTCACAGATTGGGATGCTTTTACAAATGAAATTGATAGACGAAACAAAAATGCATTCGAGCAATTAGAAGAAAAGTCTTTTATTTATTTGTATGCATATACTCAGGATGAGTTGGCAAAAAAATTTGAACAGGGTTTAACTTTTACTGGATAATTGACTTAAACTTGGCTGAATGCATCGCATTCAGTTTTTTTTTGCCCTCTGCGTGCTTCCATGTCATAAAAGCATTATGACACAACACACCCTCACTTTTGCCATTCCTAAAGGGCGTATCTATGATGAACTGGCACCGCTGATGAAAGCGTGTAACATTCAGCCTGAAGATGCTTTTTTTGACAGCGCCGCCCGCCAGCTTATTTTTGCTACCAACCAACCCCATATCCGCCTCATCCGCGTGCGTAGTTTTGACGTGGCGACGTTCATTGCGCATGGAGCAGCGGATATTGGTGTGGTGGGGTCTGATGCGCTGGAGGAATTTGCCTACTCTGATATTTATGCGCCTGTGGATCTAGGCATTGGCAAGTGCCGCCTTTCTGTGGCAGAACCAGAAGATCTGGCGCATAATGACAACCCAGATGACTGGACGCATATTCGCATTGCCACAAAATATCCCAACCTTACCAAGCGTTATTTCCATGAACGCGGCATTCAATCTGAATGTGTGAAGCTGAACGGGGCAATGGAAATTGCACCTTTGTTGGGCTTGTCTGAACGCATTGTGGATCTGGTTTCCACAGGCAACACGCTGAAAGCCAACGGGCTGGTGGAAGTGCAAAAAATTATGGATGTGTCGTCGCGCTTAATCGTCAATCGTCAGTCATATAAGGCAGATTACAACATGCTCAATGAAATTATCACCATATTCAGGCAACAATTAGGAAAAACATCATGAGTTTGCTAACATGGTTTCACGCAAAAGATGAGAGCTTCAGCGCAGCATTTGATACTTTCATGAGCCGCAGAAGCGCACAGGGCGAGGAAGGCACAACCGACATTGTGCGTGCCATCCTGCAGGACGTAAAAAATCGCGGTGATGCGGCATTGTTTGATTATACGCAGCGTTTTGACAAGCTGGATATTGATGCAGACACAATGCGCATCTCACAGGAAGAAATTGACGCGGCGCATGGGAAGTGCAGTCAGAAGGTAAAAGATGCACTTTCATTCGCAGCCGAACGCATTACAGATTATCATCAGCGCCAGGTGCCAAACAACTGGTCCTATCATGATGACCATAATAATATGCTGGGGATGCGGTGGAGCGCCGTGGAACGTGCAGGCATTTATGTGCCAGGCGGCAAAGCGTCATACCCAAGCTCAGTGCTGATGAACGCCCTGCCTGCCCGCGCTGCGGGGGTGGATCATATTACAATGGTCGTGCCAACGCCGAACGGTGAGATCAACCCTGCCATTTTGGTGGCAGCAAAATTATGCGGGATAAATGAGATATACCGCATTGGCGGCGCACACGCTGTTGCCGCGCTTGCTTTTGGCACACAATCCATTCAAAAAGTAGATGTCATCGTTGGGCCAGGCAATCAATATGTTGCCGAAGCCAAACGCCAGCTTTTCGGCGTGGTGGGAATTGATATGGTCGCAGGGCCATCCGAAATTTTGGTGGTCGCAGATGGTAGCGTCAACCCGCGCTGGGCAGCAGCAGACATGCTCTCCCAAGCCGAGCATGACGAACTGGCACAAAGCATTATGGTTTGCACGAGTGCGGATTATGCATGGCACGTGGAAACTGAAATGCAGGATATTTTAAGCACAATGCCCCGCAAAGAGATTGCAGAAAAATCGCTACAGGCTTTTGGCGCAATGGTGGTGGCACGGGACGCTGAAGATGCCTGCGATATTGCGAATCTGATTGCAGCTGAACATCTGGAATTGCTGGTGGAGGACACCGCTTTTTATCAAAGACACATCCGCCATGCAGGCGCTATTTTTATTGGCGCACATACGCCTGAAGCGATAGGGGATTATGTGGCAGGGCCTTCACACGTCCTCCCCACCACCCAGACCGCACATTATGCATCAGGGCTGTCTGTTTATCACTTCATGAAAAAAACCTCGCTGATAGAATGCAATAAACAAGGCTTTGACGCACTGGCAGAGGCTGCATCTGCATTGGCAGAGTGTGAAGGCTTAAGTGCGCATCAGCTTTCAGTGGACATTCGAAAAGGCTGATTTCAAAGCAATATAATCTGAGAATTTGTAACATCCTTGTCATATTGACGTGTTATTATTCATTAACGGTCAGTGATTATGTTTAAAAAATTGAAAGATATTATAGCTAATGGCGTGGAAGCCATTCAGGATGGTCTGGAGTCTTTGAGCGGCAACACAGGCTTGGATGATTTTGCGGATAAGACAGACAAACCTGATGCACGAAGACCTGATATGGCATGGGTAGAATATGAAAGAACCAAACATGAAGCTGCACAAACCCAGCATAAACCTGATATGAAAGCCACATCTCCATCAGATGATATTAATTTTGAAGGGTTGCCAAAACTGAAAACAGTTCCTGCAAAGAATGAAGCTGTTCAGCAAAGCGGTCAACCAACGGTGTTGCAGGCTGATAATAAAACAATCCTGCAAACGTCAACCATTGAAGCGTCACCCTTGCAGGACAACACTGGAAGCATTATAGACGCAGCATCTCTGGAGAATAATCAGCCAACCATTATTCTGGAAAGCACCATAAATCGTGCTAAGCCGTCTGTACCATCTGATATGCATGAGCTGGAAATACCATTATCTGATGCCCTCATCAACCGTATGGAAAAGGAAGCGCCGAAGATTGAACGGCAGATTGAGCGCTCTATTGCAGAAAAAACAGATTTTCGAAAGAGCATAGATAGTGCTATTGAGCAAAAGCTCACAGAACGTGAAAACCCTGTTGAATTAAAAGGAAAGCATGGCCGTGTAACAGCGACAACTGACCTTTCAGGAAAAGAAATAAAACAGGGTTTCAATTTTAACATTGGCAAAAAGCTGCATGGCAGGTCTATCGAACGGAAAATTTCGGAAGCCATAGATAACAGCGCCAACGCACCTGCAGAGCTTGCTAATATGCCCGCGCGTGCAGCAGAAAAAGCTGCCGAAGCCGCACCATTGATCGAAGCAGATATTCAGGCAGCTATTGATCTTACTGCCTTAAAGGCGCAGGACAGGCAGGACGTGGCAGATGCAATCAATGATAGTGTGCAGGATGCTATCAATAGTTCAAAAGAAGCGGCGCAAGATGCAGTGCCTCAGAACACTTCCATGTTTACCGCCAAAAATGCTGCTATTGCCGCAGGAGTGGTCGCAACGGTGGCGATTGGTGGAATGTTAATTAAAAATGCGCTGGATAAACGCAAAGAAACACAACAAATGGCGGATAATGCACCTCTGCAATCGCCCTCAACCCTAACTCCGTTAGACTTGGCGTTGATCAATGAACGTCCTGCCCCTATAGGGCGTTATACGGAAATGGTGCAAAATCAGGAAGCCTCTCCTGAACTGGCTACAGGTCTGGTTTAGGTTATATTTCTCTCCGCTCAACGCGAATGGTGATGCGGCGGTTCATTTCTCTGTTTTCTTCAATCGGGTTATCAAACTCATCCATGTTCGGCACTTTTGGCATGGTGTCCGCATATGCCCGAGCGCGCATAACATTTTTTTCCAACCCTTCTTCAATGAAAAACCGCACTACTCGTGTTGCGCGCGCGGCTGAAAGCTCCCAGTTAGTGGGGTATTGCCCCTTCCCGCTCATCGGCACATCATCTGTGTGTCCTTCCACTTCAACGACATAATCCCGCATGTCAAATTCTTCCAGCAATAATGTCAGGTCTAGCAGAATGGGAATGGCGAGCGGTTTAAATTCTGCTGAACCAGATTCGTAAAAAGACGAACTTGCAATTTCTAAAATCATACCCGCCTCTGTTTCTTCAACAGACATCATTTCGCCAAGCATATTCTCAGAAATCATCTGCGCGACAGATTCCTGCAACTGCTCCACTGGCTCAATTTCCATTTCTGCATCCACCGCGCTGGCAAAGCCTTCTTTCAGCTGATCCATCAGCCCTTCATTGGGTTCAGAAACGGAAATGAGCAAAACAAAGAAACATAAAAGCAGCGTGATGGCGTCCGCATAGGTCGTCATCCAGCTTTCATCATCACCTGAGTTATCTTGTTTTTTGGGTTTATACGCCATGCCGCCTACATATGTTTATCAATGTCAAAATGAATGTCAGGATCAAGGAAGCTATTGAGCTTATCCTGCATAAAGCGTGGTCCTTTCTTTTCCGCCAGCATCACCAGACCTTCCACCATCATATAATTTCGAAAGCGCTCAATTTCTTCTTTCTGCTGCAACTTCAGGGCAGCAGGGAGAAACACCAGACGTGCAAACACCACGCCATATAGCGTAGTGATTAATGCAAGTGAAAGTCCTGTTCCAATGAGTGATAAGTCATCACCGAAATTTTGCAGCATCACAATCAGACCAACCAATGTTCCAATCATCCCGAATGCAGGTGCAGAGGCGCTCATGGTTTTCAGAATGTCTGCTGGCACAGTGCGGCGCTCATATTCGCTTTCCACGGCTTGTTCCATCATAGACCGTAATTCCTCTGGTTTGTGGTTGGTGGCAACCAGCGTGAGGCAGTAACTCACCACGGCATCTTCCGCGTCCACAGACTTGATTTCATTTTCCAGCGCAGGCAGCCCGCTTTTTTGAATCATGTAAGACCATTTCACTAAGCGCAGAATTTCCGTGTTCAAACTCTCGCGTGAGGATTTCGGCTTTTTGAACATCCACCATAATGCTTTGAACGCCAAATTTACATAAGTATGATGATAGCTCATATAAGCTGTGGCAACCGTGCCCCCCATCACCATCATGAAACTGGAGACGCTGAAAAAGGACTGGTAGTTATCCGTACTGACGTAAACCGATACGCAGAATAGTAAAACTCCGAATAATGCTCCTGCTAAAGCTGCTAATGACATGACTTTCCCGTAAAATTATAATGTAACACTAATCTATCAGTGAAAATTTTAAAAAACTGTCAACAAAAAGTGTCTATACAACCAATTATTGCAATATAAGCTAAATTATCTTCAATTTTTAAACTGGTTCTATTTATATTCGATATTTCCGCAATCCCCTATCGTATATAGTAGTTTTGCTTATCATTAAATTGTGTTCATGCTGTTATATACAATTATAAGTATATAAAATGCATTATTTTAACCAAATATTAGTAAGATAAGTGCATGTTGTTATGCCTGCGGAGGTTGTATGCGTCAGTTATTACTTATAGAGGATAGTCTCTCGGATGCTGTGTTGTTTGAACATATGATCAGTGAAGAAGCACCTGATGAATTTCATATTACGCATTTGGAAAATATGGAAGAATACAGGTCTATTGACAATCATAGTCAGTTTGACATTGCCATGATGGATATGAATCTGCCAGGGCTGACAGGCTTTGAAGCGGTGAAACTTCTGCAACAAAAGGCATCTCACACCCCCATCATCATTCTGACAGGAGATGATGATGAAGAACAGGGATTAACAGCGGCAAAAATGGGCGTTCAGGATTATCTGGTAAAAGGCGTTAGCAATTCTGAAGTGATTGCGCGCGCCATACGATATTCCATTCAACGCAAGCATTTTGAAGAACAGATAAGTTATTTAACGCGCTATGACCAGCTTACAGGGCTAATCAATAGTGAGTTATTCACCATGATGAGCGAGCAAATGCTTGCCCATGCAAGAAAAGAGAACAGTTTTCTGGCTGTCCTGTATATGGATTTGGATAATTTCAAGGATATTAATGATGCGTTCGGACATGATTCTGGCAATATGCTGTTGATTGAAGTAGCGTCCAGAATTTCTGCAATCATAAAAGAATCATTTGGTAGTGATGCATTATTCACCCGTCTGGGAGGTGATGAATTTGCCGTCGCCATACCGTATCATGATAATGACAATGATTATGTGGTCGCCGCGGAACGCATTAATCATGCCATCAGTGAAACATTCACTATTGGAAACAACAAAATTCTAAGCTCAATCAGCATTGGTGTTGCCACCTTCCCTTCTGCAGGAGAAACGGTTGAGTCCTTACTAAAACATGCAGAAGTCGCGCTATATCGCGCAAAGGAAAAAGGGCGGCGAAATTATCAGCTATTCAGCCCTGAACTGCATGAGGATATGTCCAGACGCTTTCGCATTATCAGCGGATTGCGTGAAGCGATTGATGAACAACAATTTCAGCTCTTTTATCACCCCAAAATAGATTTGCGCACTGGAGAAGTGAAAGGAGTGGAGGCATTAATGCGCTGGACCCACCCTGAACTTGGCTTTGTGCCACCTGATGTGTTTATTCCACTTGCAGAAGATGCAGGGCTGATTGAAGAAATGACACAATGGGTCTTGCAGACTGCCTGCACCGATTTTCAAAAGAATGGTCTGGAACATCTGGATGTCGCGGTGAATATATCTGCAAAACAGCTGCATCATGACGGTTTATCAAGGCAATTGGATAGCATCATTTCTGACACTGGAATAGCTCCTGAAAGGCTAGTGCTGGAATTGACGGAAACAGCCGTAATGCAGGATGTGAAAACGGCTATGCATATATTAGGTTCTTTGAAAGATATTGGCGTGAAACTGCACGTGGATGACTTTGGAACGGGTTATTCATCGCTGGATTATCTGCGACGGTTCCCCGTGGATGCATTGAAAATTGACCGCTCTTTTGTGATGAATATGATTGAGCAGCCAGAAGATGTCAGCATAGTACGACTGGTGATTGAAATGGCGCATGAATTGCGGATGCAGGTGGTTGCAGAAGGTGTGGAGTCACAGCCACACGTCAATCAGCTGATGCAGCTCAAATGCGACCAGTCACAAGGGTTTCATTACTGCAAACCGCTACCGCTTGACAATTTTATTGAATGGAAATCTAACTATAGCTCATTTTAAGAAAAGGGATTAACAACCTATGGATTTTATTACTGGCTTATTTGCATCAGAAGAATTTATGCCGCACGGGCAGTGTTTTATGTGGTATCCTGAAGTGCTGTGGATGCACGTTATCGCCGACGTTATCGTGGCGCTTGCCTATTTTTCCATTCCTTGTGTGCTGCTCTATATCCTCAAAAAAAGAAAGCACGTGCCATTTAAATGGGTGATTGCCATGTTCGCAGCGTTTATCATGCTATGTGGATTAACCCACATTATGAGCATCTGGGTCTTGTGGGAACCTGTATATCGTTTTCAGGGCGTTCTGAAAATGCTGACAGGCGCTGTATCAATCGCCACGGCTGTTTTGATTCTGCCAATCATTCCTAAATTCCTCGATATTGCAGATGAAATTGAAAAGCGCCGCAAAGAAGAATTAAAACTCAAGGCAGTTGCATCATCATGAGCATTGAAAGTGATGTATCCCTTTCTAAAGTAGAGGATAGTGAGCTGCTAAAGCGCTTCAAAGCGTTGATTATGTCGGTGCTGGTTGGCGTTATAATATCCGTTATTGCGTTCATCAGCATCATTAATCTGAATATGGATACGCTGGAACGCGATTTTGTTTCAGATAAGGCAAAAGCACTATCTCAGATGAATAATGACTGGCAGAAATTGCATTTTGCCATTCTGGCGCTACAGCAATTTTATCTGGCAAGTGATGATGTCACCCCAAAGGATTTTGACATTTTCATCGCGCCTTATCAGATGTTGCCTTTTAATTATCTGTTCTCCTATTCAGAAAAAGAAAACAAAATGCTAATTTCAGACGGTAACATAAAAGCGGACACCGTCAAATCCCTGCTGCCTGCAAAGACAGCGCAAATTGTATCTGATGAAGTCAGTATCATGTCATCAAAAGAAGAAGAAAGTCAGCTTTTATCTCTGATACGCGCCACATCGAAAAAAGACTATATTCTGGGAGGCAGCATTAATTTGCAGGAAATACTGCAGCCACTGCAGCAGTCTGGCACGACCACATATATCAGACATGACAACGCATCTGAAGCGTCATTCTGGAAGGTCAATAATAGCAAAATCAGTGTGATTGATGCCATCCCAGAAAATATTGTGCAACGATCTGCATTTTCACATCAGGATAGCCTGAAATTATTTGATGACACGCTGCATTTCATATTTATACCCTCACAGCAGATATATAATGAAGCGGCAAACAGTCTAGCATGGATAGTGCTGGCAGCGTGTTTGTTAGTCACCACGCTGATAAGCAGTTTTTTATATGTAATAATCGGGCGAAATGTAAAAATCAGCTATTATGCAGACGATTTAAATAAAAGTCAGAAAGCACTCGAAATCAGCCATGTTAAGCTGGAACAATCCAACAAAGATCTGGATGATTTTGCTTATATCGCCTCACATGACCTGAAAGAGCCGCTCAGAGGGCTGCATAATCATGCCATTTTCCTGATGGAGGATTATGAAGACAAGCTGGATGAAGATGGCGTACGGCGGCTGAATCGTTTTACGCATCTTACGCAGCGCATGGAATCTCTCATTAATAATCTGCTCTATTTCTCGCGGCTGGGCAGGCAGGAACTCGCATTCAACCATGCAAATATCAAAGAACTGGTAGCAGATATTGAAGATATGCTCGAAGGCTATATTCAGGACAATAATGTGCATATTAACGTTCAAAACGATATTCCAGACATATATTGTGACTCTGTTCGCGTGACGGAGTTGTTCCGCAATCTGATTACGAATGCAGTGAAATATAATGATAAAGAAATTACCGAAATCACAATAGGTCATTGCAATGAACGCAGCCATAATGGTGTTACCTACCAGAACGTCTTTTTCGTGGCAGATAATGGCTGCGGGATTGAAGAAGAGTTTTATGAAGATATTTTTACCATCTTCAAACAATTACATCATAACAAATCAGCTGATAGCACTGGCTCAGGGCTGACATTTGTCAAAAAGATTGTTGAACGCCATCATGGAACCATCTGGGTGGAATCCATTATGGGGGCAGGCACAACATTTTATTTCACTTTACAGGGAGAGCATTATGAATCAACAAATGCCGCAGCTTGAGTCCAAGGTCATTATGATTGTGGAGGATAGTGAGGACGACTTTGAAGCAGCGCAACGTGCTCTGCGAAAAGTAGGTGTCACGAATCATATTCACTGGTGTAAAACCGCAATGGAGGCTCTGCATTATCTTAATGACAAAATTCACGCCCTGCCAGGTTTGATTATCATGGATCTGAACATGCCAGGTATTACGGGAAAATCAGCATTGGAAGCCATTAAAAAAACCTCTGATCTGCGTTCAATTCCAGTAATCATTCTAACTACATCATCAGATACAGATGATGTGAATGATTGTTATGATCTGGGTGCAAATAGCTATATCCAAAAACCTGTGAATTATGAAAATCTGATTCTGGCAATGCAGTCTCTCAAAGAATACTGGTTCGACACAGCAATATTGCCAAAGGCGGCTTTACATGCTTAAGCAATATCATATCCTCGTTATTGATGACAATGAAGATGACTGCATGGTCTATGAACGCATATGCAGCAAGATCGAAACGCAGAATTATCACCTTTCCTGTTGTTACAGTGGTGAGGACGGGCTTGCATATCTGCAAAATCACAGCAATATTGACTGCATCCTGCTGGATTATTCCCTCCCTGGGCGCAACGGAGTTTCGGTATTGAAGGATATTCGCACCAGCCACCCCAATATACCCGTTATTATGCTGACAGGGCAAGGCAGCGAATCTATTGCTGTGGAAGTAATGAAGTCAGGTGCGCAGGATTATATCATCAAATCCTCCATCAACCCGCAATCTATGCAACGTCTGCTCAGCACCACTATAGAGCATTGCAATATGCAAAACAAAATTGAAGATCAGCGCAAATCTTTAGCATTATTTGCCAGAGCGATGGCACATGATTTGAAAGAGCCTATCCGAAGTATTAACTCATTCAGTCAACTGATACATAAATCAGGGGCATTGGATGGCAAAAATGCCAGATATATGGAATTCATTACCAGTTCTGCAGCACATATGGAAAACCTTATGCAGAATGTGGCGCATTACACCAAAATTGATGCAATGACAGACCCGAAGATGGAAAAGATTGATCTTGCAGAATGTGCTGCACAGACTATCATCAATTTACAGCCATTAATTGACGAATATGGCGCTAGTGTCACCATCAAAACACTACCTGTAATTCAGGCATATCCTACACAAATGGTGCAGTTGCTGCAAAATCTGGTTGGCAATGCCATACGCTATTGTCCAGAAGACAGAACACCAACAGTTACTGTATATAGTGAAGAAAGCAACGATAGCATCGTGATATCCGTGAAGGATAATGGTGACGGGATTGAAGATCAATTCCGTGAACAGATATTTATGCCATTTAAACGGCTGGTTGGGCGAAAAATTGCTGGGACAGGTCTTGGACTTGCCATTTCAAAGAAAATCATTGAGTTGCATAACGGAAAATTATGGCATGAAAATGCAGCAGATGGCGGCAGCATATTTCATTTTTCACTGCCAGCAGAATTACATCTTAATCAGAATAGTTCCAGTGAAAGAAAAAGCAGCTTTTCAATCAACCAGAAATCAATATTTCCTGTCAGCAATGTGCTTTTAGTTGAAGATAACCCTTTAGATGTTGAACTGGCGCGGCTTTTGTTGCTGGAAGAACAGGATGTGGAGTTTAATCTTCATGCAGTATCAAGCGCAGAAAGAGCGCTGAACTGGCTGCAGACCCCATCAAACCCCAAGATTGATCTGATTTTGCTGGATATTAATATGCCAGGCATGAATGGTTTGGAACTTCTATCTATTTTAAAACAGGATAAATCCTTAAAACATATCCCCGTATCCATGCTCAGCACTTCAAATGATGAAGAAGATATCAGCAAAGCGCGGGAACTTGGCGCATGTGATTATATGACCAAACCGCCCAGCATGGAACATTTCATGAATATTGCAAAACAGGCAGCAGTCTGAACGCAGCAGCCACATTTTAATGACTGCTTTGAACACATTCAGCCAATATGGCGGAACAGTTTTTGCACACGGTTGAACGCAGCAATCCAATATCATTTATGGTGATTTCTGCCTGATGTGTTTCCACTCCGAGAGACTTTAACTGATTCAGTGAACGCGAAAATGTCTCAGCACTCATGCCAAGCGCCGCCGCTGCGAGTGATTTCTCATAAGGCAATGTCACCATAATGCTGCCACTATTCTTTCCGCCACATAATTTAAGCAAAAAACAACCGACCCTTTCAAGGGAGGTCATCAATGACAAATGTTCTATATTTTCGGTGTAGCGCGTTTCTTCATTAAGCGTGTTTTCCAGAAAATGCATCATGAAATGGTCATATTCTTCATGATGCTGCATCATATGTTGCAGGAAGGAAGATTGAATATGTATGATTTCCGTGTCCATCACAGTTTGCGCTGAATAAGGGATATGCCCATTTTTTATAACCGCATTACGTCCAAAAATATCATATTTCCCACGAATAGAGGTCACACATTCCTGCCCATCATGCGTTTCCCGAAACAGTTTCACCGCACCATGCATCACAAGCCATAAGCTGTTTGCTGCGTCACCTGTAATGCATAATAATGCATCTTTGGGATAATGCTTAACTAAGGCATGTTGCAACACATCATCCAGCATTTCATCAGAAAAGCTGGAAAACAGATCCGTTTTCCTTAAAAAACTGCGATGAATTGCTTTGGCAGGTAAAGGAGATATTTGTTCCCGTTTTAAAATTGCCATTTATTTTCATCTCCGCTTGATACGTGTCAAACCATCAGTAAAAAACCATGCTACATTCATAATGTTACATATTTTTAAGATTTTAGCAATCAAACATATAAGGAGTATAGCAATGTCATACCATCATCAACCATTCCACAAACATGATTTTATCGTAGTGCGCAAACGGTCTCATAACAAAAAAAGACAGTCTGCCTCATCGTATTTTGATTCTGTATATCGTAAAACACATAAAAATAACCTTTCACAAAAAGAAGAAGATTGCTGTAACATGGCAACTGACTGAATAATTATAACACTGGCGAGCTATGAGTTATTACATTGAAAATGTGACATTTGACGAATTGGAGATTGGAGATACTGCAAGCGTTGAGCATGTATTGACTAAACATGACATTCAGCTTTTTGCAGTCATGTCAGGTGATGTGAATCCTGCTCACGTGGATGAAGAATATGCCAAGAGTGACATGTTTCACGAGCTGATTGGGCATGGCATGTGGAGCGGGTCTCTAATTTCCACCGTGCTTGGCACAAAACTCCCTGGCCCTGGCACAATATATGTTGATCAGTCATTGCATTTTTGCCGCCCCGTGAAACTGGGAGATGCTATCACAGCAACGGTCACGGTTAAATCGAAAGAAGATGATCGTTATGTGCGTTTTAAATGCCGTTGCGTCAATCAGGATGGCAAAGAAGTGGTCACAGGGGAAGCGCTGGTTATTGCTCCATCTGAAAAAGTGAAACGCAAGCGTGTAATATTGCCAAAGGTGGAAGTGAGTGAAACCCACATCGCTTATTATGAGGAACTCACAGCAAAAACCAAAGGATTGGACCCGCTTAAAACAGCAATAGTCCATCCCGTTGATGCAAATTCTCTTGGCGGGGCGATTGATGCTGCGCAGGAAGGGCTTATCATTCCCGTGTTTGTTGGCCCTGAACACCGCATTCGCGCCGTTGCAGAAAAGGAAGAATTTGACCTCTCACCCTATGAGATTATCAACACAAAACACAGCCATGAAGCAGCTGAACGTTCTGTAGAACTTGCCCGCGTAGCAAAAGTGGAAGCGTTGATGAAAGGGCATATCCATACAGATGAATTAATGCATCCCGCACTTAGCAAAGAAAAAGGGCTTCGCACCGCACGCCGCATGAGCCACGTGTTTGTGATTGATGTCCCAAGCTATAAAAAACCACTTTTCCTGACTGATGCAGCACTCAACATTGAACCTCATCTGATGGAAAAGAAAGACATTGTGCAAAATGCGATAGATTTGTTTTTAACGCTTGGTCATGGCACACCAAAAGTGGCGATCGTGTCTGCCGTGGAAACCGTGAATGAAAAAATCCCTTCCACCCTGGATGCAACGGCTTTGTGCAAAATGGCTGAACGCGGGCAGATTACGGGCGGTCTGCTGGACGGGCCTTTAGCGCTGGATAACGCCATCTCAAAAGAAGCTGCGCTGGCAAAGGGCATCGTTTCACAAGTGGCTGGTGATGCAGATATAATTGTCGTGCCTGACGTGGAATCAGGTAATATGCTTTATAAACAAATGCGCTATTTATCTGGTCTGGAAGCTGCAGGCATTGTGATGGGCGCATCTGTTCCCATCATCCTGACCAGCCGTTCCGCCAAACGCGGCATCACACGCAATGCATCTTCTGCATTGGCACTGGTCTATGCCCGCAAAAAAATGATGTTATCATCATGAACGATATATTACTCACTCTGAATGTCGGCTCTTCTAACCTGAAATATGCTGTTTTTAGCGCGGATGAAGCATTGCAGCGCCTTTCAGACGGGCAGATTGAGCGTGACGCAGCATCTGGCGGGTTGGGATATAGCATTCTGCAACAGCTGGAACGTGACGTTCCGCAACATACGCTCAAAGCCGTGTGCCACCGCATTGTGCATGGCGGAAAGCATTACACGCAGCCTGTAGAGATTGACACAGATGTGTTGAACACGCTGCGCCAGCTTGCCCCTCTCGCCCCGCTGCATCTGCCGCCTGAAATTGAAGTGATTGAAGAAATCGCAGATGCTTCACCAGTAACGCAGATTGCCTGTTTTGACACCGCATTTCATGCTACCCAGCCAGATATTGCCACCCAATTTGCCCTGCCGCATTATTATCATGATGATGGCATACGCCGTTACGGTTTTCACGGATTGTCCTATGATTACATCGCCTCTCAGATGCCTGAAATTGTTGGCGACGCTGCGCAGGGCAATGTCATCGTGGCGCATCTGGGCAATGGTGCAAGCATGTGTGCCATGAAAGACCGCAAAAGCATTGCCACCACTATGGGTTTCAGTGCGCTGGACGGGTTGATGATGGGTACACGCTGCGGGTCTGTTGATGCAGGCGTGTTGCTATATTTACTGCAGGATGCAGAGCAATGCATGGGCGTGAAAGAATTAAGTGATATGCTGTATAAACAATCTGGCTTGCTGGGGGTGTCTGGCATTTCTCATGATGTGCGCATTTTGGAAGCAAGTGACGACCCGAGCGCCGCAAAAGCGCTGGAACTATATTGTTACCGAGCAGCAAAAGAGATGGGATCACTCATCATGACGCTGGGCGGGCTGGACGCACTGATTTTCACAGGCGGCATAGGCGAACATAGCGCCCATATGCGCGCCATGATCTGCGCTCACCTGAAATGGATGGGACTATCACTCGACGCAACAGAAAACGCGCACCATGCCAGCACCATTTCCTGCACCAACAGCAGCATTGGCGTGCATGTGATTCCGACAGACGAAGAACTGATGATGGCGCGTTATGGGGTGGGGTTGCTTAATGCATCATAAACACCGCCATGCTGGCATGGTGTATCATATGCCTTGTCACGCTGCCTGAAATCATCTGGCGCAGGCGACTGTGGGCGTAAGCGCCCATGATGATTATATCTGCTTCCTGCGTAGCGGCGGCGCGGGTTATCTGGTCACCCATATTCGTGCCAGCATCCTTTAACGAAATCGCGGTAATGGAAATGCCATGCGCACTGAGATAGGCTTCCAGATTTTCAATATCAGGGTTGTTTTCAGCCACCTCCCCAATGCGCAGCACCACCACTTCCAAAGCGTTGCGAAGCAAGGGCAACGCAGCACTGATTGCCCGCGTCGCAGGCGCACTGCCGTCCCACGCAATAGCTACTGTATGCATGTGTTTTACGGCTTTTCTGGGCGGAACAATGATCAAGGGACGACCAGAATCAAACAAGGTTGCGTGAAAGACTATGTCATAATTATAATTCGTTTCTGCAATGTCACGGCACACCACCACTACATCATGCATTTTTGCCCTGCGCGTCAGGCATCTGGCAACATCTCCTGCATCGCGCACCCAAAGGGCGTGTGGAGTGAGGTTGGAAGTGCTTTTTGCACAGCTTATGTGATGTTCATTGCATAATTCCACAAAATGCCCGTGCGCCTTGCTGGCTCTGCTATCTGCCTCTTCCTGCAGATGTTCCCTGAAACTCTGCCCCACCGCCGCCGCGGCAGAGGCATCCATAGGATATAAAAATTCATATGGGTCAATGGAAATATGCTGGCACGTCACCGATGCCCCTCTATCCTTTGCAAGATTAATCGCTGTTTCCAGCGCAGCATTTTCTTTCTGCTGTCCGTGGTAGGGCGTTAATATGGTGCGAATGGTCATAGCTGTTTATTACACTCATCAGTTTCTGTGATTAAAACAGAAAATATGATTTTATTGCTTGATGCCTATCAAGGGTAATGCCATTTTTCGAAATATAATTAACTACTAAGCATTATAAAATTAAGAAAAGGAGATGCTGCATGATTCCGATTGATGTGAGCAACAAGAAAGGGTTGATTGTTGGCATTGCTAATGAACATAGCATTGCATGGGGTTGCGCCCAGCGTTTGCACGAAGGGGGCGCGAAGCTGGCGGTGACATACCTGAATGAAAAAGCAAAACGCCATGTTGAGCCACTGGCGCAAAGCGTGAATGCTGATATTTTTCTGCCACTAGATGTCACCCATGAACCCGCAATGGACGCGCTGTTTGATGCCGTCACTGCAGAATGGGGCAAGCTGGATTTTGTGATTCACTCCATCGCATTCGCACCCAAGGAAGATTTGCATGGGCGCGTGGTGGATTGTTCGCTGGATGGTTTCACACAAGCCATGAATATTTCCTGCCATAGCTTTATGCGACTTGCAAAACGTGCTGAACCGCTGATGGCAGACGGCGGCAGCCTTATCACTATGAGTTATTATGGCGCAGATAAGGTTGTTCCGCATTATGGCATGATGGGACCTGTGAAGGCAGCGCTGGAATCCTGCGTGGAATATATGGCCGCTGAGCTTGGCACGCAGCAAATTCGCGTTAACACCATCTCCGCAGGAGCCATGCCCACACGCGCAGGCTCAGGACTGCAAGCATTTGACCAGCTTCTGGATGCTTCAGGCAAAAAATCTGCGCTGCATCATCTGGCAACCCCAGAAGATGTTGGCAATCTGGCAGCGTTTTTGATCAGTGATTTTTCTGCAAATATCACTGGCTGCACTCATTTTGTGGATAGTGGCTATCAGATGATAGACTAAACAAACTCAAAATCAGCCGCGCTTAAATTAGCGGCTATTGTATTTTGCAACGTTAGCGTGTTTAACCCTGCATTTGCAGGATCAAGCTCAATCACTGTATGCAACCCCGACTGGTTGATATTAGGAGCAAGACTTGCCCAGTCAGTGATGCCAGAACTATTCAGATTTGAAGTAAGGCGTATAATATCCCCAATCGCTGAACCAGGATTTTCAAAGTCTGTAATGATATCATTTCCGGATCTCGCCCCAAACTGGAAGATGTCATTTCCAACACCGCCAGTGAATGTATCATCAATTGTTCTAAACTGGTATTTTGCCGATAGATAATTTTGCACTGCTTCATAACTAGCTGAGGTTAAACTAGTATCAAAAATTATTAATTCTGCAATATGTCCTCTAAAGTCTTTCACTGAAGTTCTGTCCCATATTCCTAATGTTCCATTGTCAGCTTGTAGCAATGGTGTTGTACTTGCATGAGAATTTTTATATTCAGTATTATTTTGAACTATCGTTAAAGTCTTTCCATTAATGCTGTCATATTCACCCGTAATCATAGCAGGCGTAGGCGTAGTATAAGAAGGCACAGTTGTGTCGATATCATTGCCAAAATGAGCTAATGTAGCCGTTGAACTATCTCGATATCCAAAATGCAGCCCTCTGTCACTCACATCTGGTGTAGTAGCAAGAAAGTAATTTTGGCTTCCTGGTGAATTTCTTTGAATTACAGAAAAAATGGTATAATCAGAATTTGCCATAAATGAAAGGTCTATATCATAATGGTCAGTTGTGAAATTTAGTGCACCTTTTCCATTAATTATGTTTGTCTGATATACTGCTTGATCCGCAATATTTGTTTGCACAGCATTATTATCACCTCCTGCTTTATCAACCCAGGTTGCAATCTTACTGCCATTTAAAACTATAGAGCCATCTCCATTCACGTCTTGTCCATCAAGCCAAATAATTGCATTATCTAAATCAGTAGGAGAAGTTATTTCTTTCTGAGAAGCATCTATCAGTATATCGTCACCATTCTCACCATTGATGCTGTCAATACCATATCCAGCATTAATAGTGTCATCACCATTTCCTCCATTAATGGTGTCATCTCCACCACCGCTATAGAATAATTCGTTGTCTAATGTACCAATTATAATATTGTCTGTTTCATCAGCTGTTCTTAAATTAATTGTCTGATCTGCAAATTCAATCACTTCAGTGAAAGATATGGTATCTGTTCCATCTGTTCCAGTATGAAATACTGTGATTTTTTCAGAGCCAGAAATAATATATTCCGATCTACTTCCAGAATACGAAATAGTATCTATTCCGCTATTACCAACAATAATATCGTTTCCACCATTACCTTTAAATAGATCTCCTCCCGCGCCACCAATTATTGTATCAGTTGCATCAGAACCTTTAATATTAATAGAATATAATGTGTTTGATGTATCTGAAAATACTGAAACTCCCTGTGAATTTCCAGTTGCATCAACAATCAACTGATTGTCATCAATACCAGCTCCTGATGAATAATAAGAATCATTAACAGTGATTCTATGAATATTATCATTTCCTTTTAGATTAAATTCTTCAATAGAAATAAAGTTTGAGTTAAAATCATTCAAGAATATACTTAGAGGATTCTGATTTATATCTACAATATCATGTCCAGCCCCCCCATTTACTACACTCCCTACTAAAGCAGAGACCCATGAAGAACGGATATTATGTTTCTGCCCCAGATAAGTGAATATTTCGTTCTGCTGGCTAGTGTTCAGTGATGTATCAAACACTAATATTTCGGATATACCACCATTATAGAAAAAACTACCCCATTTAGCTATCGTTCCATTATTAGCTGAAATCAATGGAGTAATATTCCCATTATTATTTGTATAATTTACATTATTAGAAGTTATCCCTACTGTATGACCGTTTGCGAAATCTAATGTTCCGTAAGACATCTCAACAATTTCTTTTGTAAAGTTTGGAATAGCAACATCTATATCATTGCTGTATTGCGCTAATGTAAAACTGTTTGTAGAACGGTAACCAAAATGCAGGGATTGATTATCAGTGAAGGGAGATGTGTTTAGTAAATAATTTCTATCCAGTGAAGATTCTCGTGAATGGATTGCAAATATATGATATTCAGACCCAGCCAGAAATGAAAGATCAATATTGTAAAAATCTTTTTCAAACGTCAATTCTTTCCCATTATTCCCGTATTTTGTATTAACAATAGCTTGAGAGTCTGCACCAGACTGAGTCGCATTATTATCTCCCCCTGCCTTATCTGCCCATGTCGAAATACGAGTTCCATCAGCAATATCGCTACCATCTCCATTTGCGTCATGTGCATCCAGCCATAATTTTAGATTTGCTGATGATAATAAGGATGGTGTGGTATTTGGCTGGATACCCGTAATTGTAAAAATATCATCTCCTGCACCCCCTGTTAGAGAGTCAAATCTGTCACTTGCAGTAACGGTCACATGATTTCCTGCAGAAAGTCCTGATGCATTTAAAGTAACATTTTGAGAAGTGGAAGCGGAAAAATCAAAGGTTACGCGGTTATTTTCAACACCAGCGCCATTCGCGAAATAACTATCTTCAACCGTAATATTATGTGCCTGATCATCTGCGAATACAAAGCGTTCAATTTCGGAGATGTTACTATATTGTGATGCACCGAGCGTTAGATTTGCTGTGCCGCTCGCAATATTGAGCACATCACTTCCAGCACCGCCAGAAATGGTATCGCTATCATGCCAGAATGATGCCTGCGCAGCATTAAATGTGTCTGCCAGATTTCCTCCCTCCAAATCATCTGTTAATGATGCAGTGATACTCAGGGTTAGACCAGTTGGAGTTGGCGTTACTGGAGCAGATGGCGTGCCAGAAAAGTCTGTTGAAGGTGTGGTAATGTCAGTTGCTGGTATTGGCTGTTCGGGTGCGGGTGCGGGTGCAGGTGTGTCTGGTGCAGCTATAACTTCTTCAGAAGTGGATGGTATTTCGTCAGAACTGCCGTCAGTATTATTTATCGCAGAAACAGTGCCGCCATATTCCACATTATCTTGGTTATACGGCTCTTTAAACGAATTTATCTCACGGCTTTTCAAAGGCACATCAGCAACTTTAGAGTTACTTTCAACTAATTGTGTTTCAAAGAACTCCCTGCTTACAAAGTTATTTTTTACACTGCCCCCCAGATTGTTATCCGTTTCTTCAAAATTTGCTGAATGTTTTTGCAGAAACGCCTCCGTAACTACACTTGAAGCGCCACCACCTTTTTTGGGACTAAATTCTATATTATTAGAACCATTCTGTTTTTTATCATTCAAACGAATAACATATTGTTTGAGCCCTACACTTTCCGAAAAAATATTAATTTCAGAAGTGACATTTTTAATAAGTATAATTTTGGATAATGCTTCTGAACTTTTGAAAAATGCCAACACGTCATTTTTGTTGCCAGACACCACTACCGCGCCAATATTACTATCATAAGAAGCGCTTACATTATGTGCATCTGCTTTTTGCTGAATCGTGGTTTCGAGGTCACTATATTTCGAGAGTTCGCTTTGTTGCAAGGATAATACAATGCGTTGTTTATGGTCAGCAAGAACGGTTTCGAGCTGCTGCGATAATGTAGTGCGTAGCTTCGAAGTTGCTTTTGAATGTGTCTGTTCTGACGTGTAATCCAATCCGTAACCTATTATTTATTATATAATAGATTATAGTTTATTGGTTAAATAATTAATAATGTCAGGTTAAACAATATGTTAAGAAGCTTATAGATCACCCAGTTTTTCTATAACATCTTCAGGCGCAATATCATGCAAATCCTCCGCGCGCAGAATGCTGACATGTTCTCCCCTTGGTGCGCATAATTCTGGGTTTGATGCGTGGGAAAACAACACTAATGAATGACATCCTGTTGCTGCAATAATATGCATAGGGCCAGTGTCATTGCCGATAGCGACTTCTGCATGTCTTGCAATTTCGGCAATATCATTTAACGAAGTCATATTGCATAAATTAATGATCGTCGCATGAGAACTGGTGATTGCGTCCAGCAAATCCGCTTCTGCCGCACTGCCTATCAGAACAGGCGTGATGCCCTTTTCAAGCAGTAACGCACAGAGGCTTATATAATGTCGTTCAGGGTAGCGTTTCTCAGGGCGGTGGGCGGACCCGCCTGGCACTAACAGCGCAAAAGGCTTGTGCGCCAGAACTTTCTCGGCTCTACCTTTCATCCATGAAATATCGGGAGGATATACCATGTCTATTCCCGCAATGCGCATCTGCTCTGCCTGACGGTCTATCGTGTGCATATGCACCCTCTGTGCCGTGTCATGACGGTGAGATGCCCCTTTCGCAATACCTGAAAATTCAGGCTTTGGGGAAGGAAAGAGTTTATAGTAAAATGAGCTTCTGTCCGAGGTCTGCAAGTCATAAACGCGGTCAAAGCTGACGCTGCGCAACTGTTTTATCAGTTCAGCAAATTCTTTGATGTTCCAGATTTTAGGTCGTGTATCAATCCAGATATCATCCACCAGACCAGATTGCTCTATCAGTGATTTGAACGGTTTCGTGGTGAGCAGAGTGATATGCGCATCTTTATGCACTTCCCGCAGGGTTTTCAACACACCGCTACACAGTATAAAGTCACCTAATGCCCCGTGTTTGATAATCAGTATCTGCTTCATGATTGACGGTTCCGTTGGCGAAGCACTTTTTCATACACATCCAGCGTAGCATTTTGCATGTTGGTGATGGCAAAATGTTCCTGAACATGCGCACGTGCTGTCTGCTGCATACGTTCTTTTTTGTGTTGTGGCATATGCAATACATAATCAATCGCATCGCTTAAGGATTCCACGTCATGTGGTTGCACCAGAAACCCTGTGCGACCATCTTTCACCGTTTCCTTTGCGCCGCCATGATTGGTGGTAATGATGATTCGTTCCATAGCGCCCGCTTCCACAATGACACGTCCAAAAGCCTCAGGTTCAATTGAAGGTGAAACCACAAAGTCACTAATATGATAGGCTTCTGGCATATGCTGCGTGGAAGAGACAAAACGGACGTTCTTTTCCAGACGGTATTTATCAATTAACTGATATAGCTCACGCACATAATTTGGGTGTTTGTCTGTATTCCCTGCAAACAGGCAGACAAATTTTCTGTGTTCCAGCTGTGCCAGTGCTTCCAGCAACATATGTTGCCCTTTCCAGCGCGTTACCCGACCAGGAAAGAAGATAATAGGGTCATTGACCTCATCTAAATGCCATTCTTCCACCAGCGCTGCAATATATTGCTTATTGATGCGTTCTGGTGAAAATGCATTCATATCCACACCGCGTGGAATGACTTTAATATGTTTTGAGTCTACTTCATAATGCTGCAGAATATGGTCTTTAATGTGGCGTGATACGGCGATGATCGTTTCGCCACGCGTCATGATGGAATTATATTTCTTTTTACCAATGCCAGACAAACCATAGGTTCCATGAAATGTCGTGATAAATGGCACATGAGTGTTTCTGGCGGCATAATATGCGCTCCATGCAGGAGCGCGGGAACGCGCATGTACCAGATGCACCTGATATTCCCTGATGATTTTTTCCAGCTTCCGAGCGTTATTTTTAATGGTAATCGGGTTTTTGCTTGCAGCAGGAAGGGTGATATGCACCGCGCCTATTTTCTCTAAAACAGGTACTAAACGCCCACCTTGTGAAACCACAATCGCCCTGCCCCCTGCCTGCACAATAGCATCTGCTATCTCGAGCGTCCCGCGCTCCACTCCGCCACTGCCAAGTTCAGGAAGAATCTGTAAAATAACGGGAATATCTTGCTGCATACGACCTGTAATATTGCTTGCATCACTGCATTATGATTAATACATTCATCTATACCATAATAGATTGCAACCATACTGACCAGAGCAAATATAGCATTTTTCTATGACTGATTCCTCACCGCATTACACCACTCGAAATGGCAGACAACTTGCCTATCATTATCATGAAGGGGCATCGCCCGCATTCATGTTCTGCGGAGGCTTCCGATCTGATATGAATGGCAGCAAAGCACTGGCGCTTGAAACATTCTGCAAACAGGCAGGATATGCCTATATGCGCTTTGATTATTCAGGACATGGGGAATCTGAAGGGGTTTTTGAAGAACTAACCCTACAGGACTGGCTGGAAGACACATTACATATGTTTGATATGATCAAACAGGACAAAGTCATCCTGATTGGGTCTAGCATGGGAGGCTGGCTTTCGCTGCATTGCGCGCTTCAACGACAACAGCAAGTTCAGGCATGTATTGGCATTGCAAGTGCGCCTGACTTCACATCACGCCTAATGACGGCAGAATTTAGCGCAACTCAGCGGCAACAGCTTAAAAATACAGGCATGGTGACGATAGAATCTGAATATGGTGATTATAACCTGTCACGCGCATTTTTGGAGAGTGGACAGCCACTTTCATTATTGGATGCTCCAATAAAGCTTACCTGCCCTGTTTATTTATTGCACGGTCAGCAGGATGTTGATGTGCCTTATGCATTTTCTATCAACATTGCAGAAAAGTTACTGTCACACCACGTATCTATTCATCTGGTAAAAGATGGAGATCACCGACTTTCCCGCGAACAGGATTTGAAATTATTAATGCATCTGTGTCAGCTATCCACTGAAAGCAACATCCTCTAGCCGTGAGATAACGCCATCATCACCGATGCTGTGATGCCAAACATCCACGCAGCATCTTTAAATTTTGGAGAGATGCATTTAAGACCGTAGCAGATAAGAGCCACAATAAATGCAATAATGAAATAGGCAACCAGCTCATATTTAGGAAGCGCCATTGCACCAATAAAAAAGAAGATGGCATAATCAGGGAACGGCATTTTCTTGCGGTTCAGCGCCATTTCTACCCCCCAGATAATAATAGCCAGCATTAATGCAAGATATCCGCTTTGCACAAAACCGAATATCGTGCCGTCTAATAATGTGCGATAAACCGCACTACATGCAACAATGGCAACCAACACAATATTCGTCAGTTTTTTATGGTCAAAATAGATCGCTGCCTGAATCATCAGGAATATATCAATTGCCAGTATTAGAATGAATTTTTCGCCAATCCCGTAAGTCAGCCATGTCTGCACAAACAGGAAGCCAGACAGAAACTCTATAACGGTATAAATAGCAGGAATGCGAATGTCACAAAAACGGCACTGCCCTTTATTTGCCAGCCATGAGAAGAACGGAAACAGATCGCGCACACCAAGATACATCTGTCGGCTGCATTCGCAATATGGCGGATCATTGGCAATTTTCAACCCTCTTGGAAGACGATAGACCAATGATGTAGCGTAATTCCCAGCTGAAATGCCAAGAAAGAACATAAAGGCTACGCCAAACACATAATAGATAGTGCTGCCAACAGGAAAAAGCTGTTCCATGACTAGTTTTTCGACTGTGAGGTTGGGTCAATCAATTCATCAAGGTAACGTCCCTGAAACAGCGATATGCCAAATGCCTGACCATATTCCACCGCCTGACGATTGTCACAGCGCGTTAAAATAATGCGGTTTGCCCCGCAACGCTGCACTGCCATTGCCACGGCGCGGTTTTCTTCTGCACCAATATCACTTTTGATGTTCGCGTTCCATTGCAGCTTCACCAAATCGGCTTTCAGTAATTCTCGATCTATCATCGCAAAACTATGGTGGTTCAACCCGTCCAGACAGATGCGATAGCCCAGCTTCTGCACTGAATCACGTGCAGAAATAAATGCATACATATCTTCAAACACATCAGATGCCTGAATTTCCAGCACTACAGACACTTTGGCAGAGGGTTTCAATGTGGCATCAAATGCCAAAAATGCATCAGACATTAATGTACGGATATTCAGGTTAATGCTGATGGGGTTAGTCGTAAAATGCTTATGCTGCGTCGTTAAAGAATTAAGCACACGTTCATCCATAGCCAGCGTCAGATATTTGAACAGCCAGCGATTGCTCAGAATATCTATGTTTGTATCCAGCGTTTCGCGCAGATGCGCAATGTTGAGGTATAATTCATCAAACACCTTGCGAACAGACATATTCGGCACTGTTGCACAAATGGGCTGCTTGCGGATGATGGGGGCAATGTCCATCTGTCTAATAGATTGCTCAACAGAGAACAGATTGGATGCATCGCAATAATTTTTCTTTCCCTGTTTCGAAGATGAGGGAGCAACAGAAGCTGCAGATGACGCGCTCGCATTAGGGTTTCTGCCCTGAAGCATTTTCTTTCTTGCAATGGTGGCCAGGGTTTCATAATCCTCACCGAGATCATATAAATCACAAAATGCAGGATTTTCCTGCCCATCCGCCGTATAAGCCAGCGGGTCATCCATAAACAGATAACGCAACTGAAAGATTGCCTTATCCAGAAGATTTTTGGGAATATTATTGCCGAGGATGACCAGCCCCGTATCCTTAAAAAGATACATACCGCCTTTTTGCTGCTTCAGCAAATCCACCAAAAGATTAGTGGCTATTTTGATTTGGTAATCGCTGCGATAATGTTCCAGTAATTTATGAAACTTGAAGTAAACAGCATTCCATTGCTGTTCCTGACCTTTAATATCGGTGAGTTCTTCTACAAGCTTTGCTTCTGCGCCTGCGGTTACCAGTTTCATAAATCTCTCCTTATATGGACTAGTCCTAGTGAAAATATGCTACGGAATCTTTACCTGATTTGCAACAAATTGCATCTAATGAATGTTATTTAGCGGTTCATTTTGCGTTTTGTGATAAATGACTCAAGATTTCGTGTATCAATCTGCATCAGAGGATCATCCATAGAATCTTTAAAATAGAGATCTACTTCAGGATATTGTGTGATGGCGATGGTTGGTAATCTGAAATTGATCATCATGTCCAATGCCCAGCTCAGCAAATCTGCGCTGCCCGTCAGGTTTCCAATTGCATGTTTCGAGCGCATGGTCAGACCATGCGTCTTCAGCGTCCCATCAGTTATGTGAAAAGCTCCCTCAATCACTCGGAATGTCGTCTTTCCGCCAACCAAAGCTACGCGCGATGTGTTTGCCACTTCACTGGTGCTTCGCACACTTGGCAATGCCTGAATAAGCCCTGCCATATCAAAGCCTTTAATAATGATTTCAGTACCATATAACGCAACATTCGCTGAAAGATTATCAATCAGATTATTAGCCGATACACCTGCAGTTTCAAGATTACCGCTAAGGTTCATCTCCCCTCTGACCGCTTCAATATTCAGTGTGCTGGAAAGCATTTTATGCACCAGAATTTCTTTTAACTGATATTCCATTTTAGCGGATAAAATCGATGATACGTTAAATACGCCTTTTAACTCAATCTCACCGCCCCATATTTCCGCTTCCACTTTTTCTGCAGTCCAGACAGCTTCATCAACATTTGCCTGAACTTTAAAATCGTCAAATTCAAAGTCACGATGCACAAATTTATCTATTTTTATTTTAAAGTCGCCATTATATCCCTTTAAAAAACTGATGTCGAGCGGTTCATTGCTCCATACGCTGAGTACGTTGCCACGCGGCACGGGATATTTTCGGTAAGGCTCCTGAGATATACTTTTCGTGTCAAATTTTGAAAGATAAATATCTGTTTTAATGTAAGGCAGTGCGCCTTCCTGATTAAATATTACAGAACCTGTGAAGCGCAGGTCACTTAAATTAAGATCAACTGACTGAAGCGCCATTTCCCCTGGTTTGATTTCAATCACCATGCGTGAGCGATCACCCTGCATACCAAACATCTTAAAATCATCCACCAATGTGGTGATTTTATAGCTGTTTCTCATGTTGTCCAGCCACGGAAGCGAGATTTTCGGCGTGTCATAATCACTATCCAGCACACTCCCTCCACGTGCTGGATTAATGTAGCGCGCCATAGAATCAAAATTACCGCCACTTACCTGCGCTGAGATAATAAATTGCGGCATGGCTTTTTCTTTATATTCAAGACCTGCCTGAACCCTGAATTCACCTGCCTGAAAACGGATGCCAGATATGGTGCTTTGTTCTGGCGAAAGATACATATTCGCTTTTGCGCGGAATTTTCCTTTGTGATTTGCCAGTAATTTATGTTCATCCAGGTCCAATGCAGAAATAAAGGTCTCAATATCATCCCCCAGCACTTCCACATTGCCATCAAGATTCACAATGTCATTTACATCTGTTTTGATAATACCAAAGAAGATGATTTCAGAACCGCCTGCCATTTTGGCATTTGCCTGATTAATCACAAATTCTCTGTCATGTAATGTGGCTGAAAGCACCGCTTCAGTTGTTTTTACTTTGCCGAATAACAAATTATCTGCAGTAATATTTACCGCTCCAACAACATTTGGAGGTAAAAACTGTTTTATCAGTTTGTTGGTGTTCTCACTCGAAAAATCTGTTTCTACCGATTTAAAGTCAATCTCATTAAAATGAAGTGATAGCTTGAATTTATCCGTTTGTCCAAACGCCGCCTGCCCTTTCAGCGTAAAGGGTTTTTCATCCAGCGTGGCATTGCTGCTGCCAAACACCATTGCCGTTTTGCGGAAATTAATGGGAAATTTGCCTTCTATAGTATGTGACTCATCCACTACATCGTAAAGTTTTTCACGACTTGCGGAAATATTGGCCAAACCAAGCCATTGTTTAATGTCTTTGATATGTACGTCAATTACGCCTTCTGCACTATCAAAGCTGACAATATTCAATACTCCATTATAAGCAATATATTCATCAGAACGTTTCAGCGCGGCATTGACCTTTCTTAAAGATGCATTCTGCCCGCCTGCCCCTTGATCTGTGATGTCAAAGGTAAATTCTTTGCCATCCAGTTCAAAACTGCTCTGAACAGAGATGGCGCTTCCCACATTCACTGCGCCATTAATATCTGCAATATCAATAGGCTCGTCTGAACCGTAAGAATTAATGCGTATGCGCCCATCATTGAGCTTTAATGTTGAATTGGATTTCGTGTCACTGGCACGTTTCAGATAGTCATTAATATCTACATTATAACGGTTTTTTGCAATTTCATCGACGTAAAGCGTCGGCGAATTTAATATTATGGAGGTGGGAGACTGATTGCCCTGCAACACCTGCATAAGATTCATGTTAATCGTAACATTTTGAACAGAAAGTAATTTGTTGGATATGGCATCTTCCGAATTTCTGACTGAGATGTCAGATAATATTACTTTAGGCGTTAAACCAGACTCCACTTTGACGGTTCGGATAATAGTATCTCTGCCGAACACCGTTTTAAAATATGTCTGAGCCTGTTCTTTAATTGCCTTTTCATCGATAAATGAAGGCGCAAGATATATTGCAGCAAAAAAGATTGCTGCAATAATACCTAAAAAAATGACTGTTTTCTTTGGAAATTTTCTCACTTAATCCTTGTATCGTATATTTACTTAAATTTGGTGAACATGGACATCTACTACTGGTTTTTTGCCCAATTCACCAGAAATGCGTTTGCGCACTGCGGTAACGATCTTTTCTTTAATTGTCTGAATTTTGACCTTGCCATGAAGTTTGCTGCATACTTTGATAATATCATCACTGAGCATTTCGCGCAAATCCGCATCATCATGAAAATCAAGTGAACCTGGCGCGGTGATAAGTGGTTTGGTAACCATCTCATAATCTTTGTCAATCACCACAGATGCTGTCAAAGCCCCACTATCCTGCAATTTGCGTCGCATTGCAATCACAGGGCTGTTGAGAGGAATCAATGAAGACCCGTCCATTGCAAAATATCCTGTAGGCACATGCCCGACAATGCTGGCTCCACCATCCTTAAATTCAATGACAGACCCGTTATATGGCTCAACCGCGCCTGGAACTCCCAGTTCTTTGGAAAAACGTGCATGTTCTGCAATATGCGCTGCCTCACCATGCACTGGAACTGCCACTTGTGGACGCACTAACTCATACATGCGCTTGAGTTCGTCTCGCGCGGGGTGACCTGACACATGGATGAACGCATCTTTGTCAGATATAATATTCACATTCTGTTTGACCAGTTCATTTGTGATATAGCGCAGACGTGTTTCATTGCCTGGGATAACACGGGAAGAAAATAATACCGTATCTCCTTTTGAAATGCGCAAGGAAGGATGTGAACCATTCACAATGCGTGTCAAAGCCGCGCGTGGCTCACCCTGACATCCTGTGCATAATATTAATAACTCATCCTTTGGCAGTTTTGATGCATCTCTATCTGAGATCAGTTCGGGTGCATCTTCAAGATACCCCGCATCTTTTGCAGCAGCAGTGACGCGCCACAAGGAACGCCCTGCAAGCACAACGCTTCGACCTGCTTCTTTTGCTGCATATAAAATAGACTCCACACGCGCGATGTTAGAGGCAAATGTGGCCACAAATACGCGCCCTTTTTGCTGTTTTATCTGTTCTGTCAAGGCGGCGCGTACGTCAGATTCTGAACCAGACTCGCCCTCAACAAATACGTTAGTGGAATCACACACCATCGCCAGCACGCCCTTATCCCCGTAGGATTTGAGCGCCACTTCATCAGATGCAGGCCCTACCATTGGTGTTGCATCGAGCTTCCAATCACCCGTATGCATGATTGTGCCTTTAGAAGTATTAATGGCGATTGCCTGCATTTCCGGGATGGAGTGCGTCAATGGAATTAGATCCAGTGAGAAAGGCCCAATATCAAATTCACTGCCTTCTTCCACCACTTTCACAGGAATTTTGCCAAAATTGCTGTTGGATTGCAGTTTATGGCGCAATACGGAAGCAGTAAATTTTGTTGCGTAAATCGGGCATTGCAGCTCATCCCATAAATATGGCACTGCGCCAAGATGGTCTTCATGAGCGTGTGTAATCACCAGTCCGAGAATGTCATCCTTATTTTCAACCAGAAAATCAATGTCTGGCACCATGATATCCACACCTGGGAAATAGTCATCAGTAAAACCGATACCCATATCAATCAGCAACCATTTGCCGTCCAGATGATATGCGTTCAGATTCATGCCGATTTCGTTAGAACCGCCAAGCGGCACAAAAAAGAGTGAGTCTTTGTGTTTTTTAAAGTTAAATGTCATATTAGCTGTTTATCCTATGTAATGTCTTCAATCCGTACAATGTTAGTTCATTTGAGATTTCATGAATCTCGTCAATATATTTAGCGTATAAAGAGGCCAGCCCACCTGTTGCGATGACAAGTTCAATATCGCCGCGCTCTTCTTTGATGCGCCTGATGATACCACAGATAAGCTCTGCATATCCATAAAAAATGCCAGATTCCATTGCGGCCACAGTATTTCGCCCAATAATGTTTTTTGGCTGGCGCACGCGCACAGAAGGCAATTTTGCCGCAGCCTGTTGCAATGCCTGCAATGAGAGGTTAATGCCTGGTGCGATCACGCCACCAATATAAGTGCCTTCACTGCTGACCACATCAAACGTGGTTGCCGTGCCAAAATCCAGCACCATTAACCCTTTTTTGTGTTGATGCCACGCCTCCACAGAGTTGACCAGTCGGTCTGCCCCCACTTCTTCAGGGCTGTCAACATCAACCGAAATATTCATTTTCAGCGCGTCTTTTCCCACAATAACAGGCGTTATCTGGTTCAGATATTGCCTGCAGAATTGCGTAATCGGATATTGTGCATCTGGAACCACGCTGGCAATGATCACTTCTGATATGTCGTTAATATTAACCTTATGATGCGCACATGCCTGCGAGCATAGCAACCCATATTCATCTGAAGTGCGGCTCGCTGCACTATGCAAGCGCCAATGCGCAATGATGTGATCATCTTCTCCAAACACAGCAAACACGCTATTCGTGTTCCCAATATCAATGACCAGCAACATGCGCTTTCCTCAACGTTAAATCGCCTGCCTGAAATGTATGGCGTTGATTGTTACTATCTTCAATGATGCATTCACCATCTTCATTAATGCCAATAAATGTGCCTTCTGAAATGCTGTCATTTTGAGTGAATGAAACCTTTTCATCTACGTATGCAGCATAACGTTCCCATTCTTCTTTTATGCTATCAAAACCTTTATCTTCCCATTCATCCATCAAAGGAAAGAAACAGTTCATAATGCGGGATAATATGATCTTTGCGCTGATAATCTCCACGCCCGCATCTTTTAGAGAGGTTGCTGGAAGAGAGGTGTCTTTTGGAAAATGCTCAATATTCAGACCAATACCGACAATAACCCACGGAGAACTGCTCTGAGCATCTACAGTTTCAACCAGAATGCCGCCGAGCTTTTTGCCATTGAGCAAAATATCATTAGGCCATTTCAACGCGATGGTAGCTTTTTCTTCAAACACGGGGTTGATCGCGCGCGCCACTGCCAGCGCTGCAACAAATGGAATTTGCGCAAAATCTGCAACAAGATGCTTAGGTTTTAGCAGGAATGAGCAATATAAATTGCCTTCTTCTGACACCCATTGCCTGTTTAAACGCCCCTTTCCATGCGTCTGTTTTTTTGCCCAGCACACAGCACCATGCTGACCACCACTAAGTGCCAGCCGCTTGGCTTCCTCGTTTGTGCTATCTACCGTGTCATAAGTGAGCAGATGATAATTTTCAACGGTGTGAGTCATATATTATGGAAACAACACTCTGGCTGCTTCTTTGGCTGGAGATAATATAATAGCAGGCATAACAAGTAAAATATTGGCAAGCACAGAAGCCCATAATATGTACCATGCTATGCTTTTTGTATCTACTGCATCTGGCACTAGGGTTTGAGAATCAAAATACATGATTTTGACAATGCGAATATAGTAAAAACATGCCACGACACTGCTAAGAGCAGCCACAACCACTAACAGGAAATATCCTGCCTGCAATGCCGACGTAAACACAAACATTTTGGCAAAAAATCCAATAAATGGAGGAATACCCGCCATTGAGAACATGGTGATGGAAAGCAACGCAGCAATGGCAGGGTGTGACTGAGACAAGCCTTTAAGCTGTCCAATCTCTCTGATTTCCTCGTTCTTTTCTTTTAACAATAGTAATACAGAAAAGACACCGAAGGATATGATCATGTAGATAACCAGATAGATATATAATGATTCAATGCCACGCGCCGAGTTTGCAGTGATTGCCAGCAGGATATATCCTATATGTCCAATAGAGCTAAATGCCAAAATGCGTTTAATATTTTTCTGTGCCAATGCGCCGACAGCACCAATGATAATTGAGGCAGCGCACACAGTGACAATAATCTGTTCTGTTGTGTGGCTGATATGCACAAACATTTCTGCAGAAAGTCTTGCAAGCAATGCTAAAAAAGCAATTTTAGGAGCCGTTGCAAAGAATGTGACCACCGCCGTTGGCGTTCCCTGATACACGTCAGGTGTCCACATATGGAATGGGACTGCTGAAATTTTAAAACAGAATGCAATGAGAATGAATACAACCCCTAACATCAGCCCAAAATTCATTGTGTCATTTAACTCAAACACTAATGCCAGCGCACTGAAATCTATTGTGCCAGCAAAGCCATATACAAGGGAGATACCATAAAGCAGCAAACCAGATGCTAATGAACCAAGAATAAAGTACTTCATGCCTGCTTCTGTTGAATAGGTACTATCACGATTATAGCTCGCCATCACATACATAGACAGGCTGGCAAGTTCAAGCCCAACATATAATGCCAGAAAATTGTTGGATGAAACCACCAGCATCAGCCCCACTGAAGCCAGTATCAATAACACGGGATATTCAGGGCGACCATTGCCATTGGCGTTATGTGGCAACCATGAATATGAAAGTAGCGCGGCGACAATAGCACTGATTAATATCAGAATCTTAAACAGTTGCGTAAAAGCATTGCTGATATACATATTATTGACAATGCTTTGCGCTGATTCTGCTGGCAATGGTGAAATTGCACCCATCATCATCATAACAAAAAAGATACCGCATATGGCGAACAAATTAACGATAAAATGCTTTTTCTTTGAAGTGCTGTAAACACCAATCATCAAAAGCAATAATGAAAGTCCAATTAGCAATCCTTCTGATAATATGGGATGTAACATAGATAAATTCATTATTAATTTCCTTGATACATGGTTGCTATTGAAGCTGTGCTGTTCTGTTCCATATGAAGCAGCAGATTGTTGACGGAAGGTGAGACATAATTATTGATGATATTAGGATATATCCCCACAAGAAGCACCAATATTGCAAGCACGGACAATATGGATAACTCAGTTCTGTTCAGATCGACCATTTTTTTCACATCACCTTTCGTCAGCTCTCCGAAAATAATGCGTCTGTATAGCCATAATGCATAGGCAGCACCTAGAATCATTCCTGACGCAGCGAATAATGCAATCCATCCACTTGCCTTATAAACGCCGATAATCACAAGAAACTCACCGATAAAACCACTAGTGCCAGGAAGCCCTACTGATGCCATCGTGAAGAAAAGAAATAATACAGCGTAACGCGGCATCACGGACACCACACCGCCATAGCGCTCAATTTCCTTTGTATGCAAACGATCATATACTACGCCGACGCAAAGGAACAATGCGCCAGATATCAAACCGTGACTCAGCATCTGGATGATAGCCCCTTCAAGCCCCTGATTGTTCAGCGTAAATAACCCAATTGTTACAATCCCCATATGCGCAACAGATGAATAAGCGATCAGCTTTTTCATGTCTTTTTGAACCAGCGCTACTAAAGAGGTATAGACTATGGCAATCACACTCAATCCGTAAATCAGCGGTGTAAAGTAAATGCTGGCATCTGGCAACATTGGCAGTGAAAAACGCAGAAAACCATAACCACCAATTTTCAGCAACACTCCTGCCAGAATGACAGAACCTGCAGTCGGAGCCTGCACGTGTGCATCAGGTAGCCACGTATGCACAGGCCACATTGGCATTTTTACAGCAAAAGAAGCAAACATTGCCAGCCACAGATACTGCTGAATGGATAATGGTAGTGTAGCAGATTGTTTCATCAGCACTGGGATTTCAAATGTTCCAAAAGTGAAATACAGATACAGTAATGCAACCAGAAACAGGATGGAACCAAGCAATGTAAACAGGAAGAATTTAAACGCTGCGTAAATGCGGTTTTGCCCTCCCCATATGCCGATAATAAAATACATGGGGATCAGCACTGCTTCGAAAAATATGTAAAACAGCAATGCATCCAGTGCGCAGAATGCGCCAATAACTAAAGATTCCAGTACCAGAAACGCAATCATATAATCACGTACGCGATGTTTAATGGTGTTCCAGCTGGTTATAATACAGATAGGGATGAGCAGGGTTGTCAGCAGCACCAGATATATGGAGATACCATCAATTCCCAGATAATAAAAAATATTGGCCCCATCAAACCAGCTCACCTTCTCAACAAACTGATATTCTGCATTAGATGCATCAAATTTAAACAGAATATAGAGCGAAATCACAAAATTAACGGCGCTTGTCCATAATGCGGTAAGTTTGGCATTATGGTCGTTATTCTCTTTTCGAACAAAGAAAAGAATGAAGAGCGCGCCAATAAGCGGAAATATAATGAGTGCTGAAAGGAGATATATATCCATTAGAGAGCCATATTTTTAAATAGATCGTGAGTAAGTGAGAACCAGATGATGAAGAATACCAGTCCGATAATCATTAATAATGCATAGTGATACAAATATCCTGATTGAGCTTTGGAGATGTTTCTTCCGTTAAACATGGCAAGCGCACTGATGCCGCCAATCGCAAATTTATCTATGGCGCTTCCGTCCCCTTTTTTCCAGAATACGCGCCCCATCGCAAGGGAAGGTTTCACGAAGATATTATGATAGAGTTCATCAATATACCATTTATTCAACAGGAAGTAATAAACAGGCTTAAACTGTGTAGCCAGCTTATGAGGCAATTTAGTGAATTTGAGATACATTAACGCTGATAATAGCAGACCGCTTACCGCCATAATCAGTGGCAGTGCGATTACCCAGCCAGGCACGTGATGTGCTTTATCTAAAATACCGTCTTCACCACCTGTTACAACAGAACCATTCCAGAACGTTCCTGCCGCCTCTACCATTCCGAATTGCTTCGCGCCAAGATACCCTGCAAATAATGCTCCGAATGCCAAAAGCAGCAATGGATAAGTCATAATGCCAGGAGATTCATGAACATGCGACTGCACTTCTTTTGATGCGCGGGATTTGCCGTGGAAAGTCATAAACAATAAACGTCCTGAATAAAACGCGGTTAGAAAGGCTGCGCCTATCCCCGCCCAGAATGCAAAGCGTGCAGCATCTCCGTCAGCAGCGAATGCAGCTTCAATGATAAGGTCTTTAGAATAATATCCTGCGAAAAACGGTATACCTGCCAATGCAAGAGAACCCAACCACATATAGGCATATGTCCACGGGATTTTCTTGTATAATCCGCCCATATTGCGCATATCCTGCTCATCTGACATGGCATGGATGACTGACCCTGCGCCGAGGAACAATAATGCTTTGAAGAAAGCGTGTGTAAAGAGGTGGAACACTGCCGCGCTATATGCCCCAACACCACATGCGAAAAACATATATCCTAACTGCGAACAGGTGGAATATGCGATAACACGTTTAATGTCATTTTGCACCAGCCCCACAGAAGCGGCGAACAATGCGGTGATAGCACCAATGACAGTGATAACTGCTAAAGCAAATGGCGCCATTTCGTATAATGGAGAAAAACGCGCTAAAAGGAACACGCCAGCGGTTACCATAGTTGCCGCGTGAATTAAGGCTGAAACGGGGGTCGGACCTTCCATTGCATCTGGAAGCCAGACATGCAGCAGGAACTGAGCAGATTTCCCCATGCATCCGATAAATAATAGCAACCCTATCGCATCTGCCATAGATAATCTGTAACCTAAAAACTCAATCGTTTGCGTGCGCAACTGTGATATGGATGAAAATATCTCATCATATTGCACGGAGTTTAGCGTGAAAAACAATAAGGCTATACCCAGCGCCAGACCAACATCGCCGACACGGTTGACGATAAACGCTTTCATCGAGGCTGCGTTTGCAGAATCTTTCTTAAACCAGAACCCAATCAGCAGATAAGAACTCAGCCCTACCCCTTCCCAGCCGAAGAAAAGCTGTACCAGATTGTCAGACGTAACCAGCATAAGCATACAGAAAGTAAATAAAGACAAATATGCCATGAAGCGGGGTTTGTGGGGGTCGTGACTCATATAACCAATGGAATATAGATGCACCACAGACGAGACCCATGTGACGACAACCAGCATCACAGCAGTCAGCATATCTACTCGCAACACCCAGTCTGCCTTGAAATCACCTGACTCAAACCAGCTTAACAAATGCACCTGCAGCATTTGATTGCCAGATAATAAATGATTGAAGAGATAAGCAGAGAGAGCAGCTGACACAATGAGCAGTGACGAAGAAAGATATTGCGCTGCTTTGTCTGAAATTTTGTTAATGCTTGCACCAATCACTATAAATGACAGTAAAGGCAAAAATACCAGAAGTTTGATTATAAATTCCATGATTAGCCCTTTAACGTGTTGATGTCATCGACAGCGATAGACCCTCTGTTACGAGAGAGTGCAACAAGAATTGCCAGCCCGATGGCAGCTTCAGCTGCGGCAATCGTCAATATGAAAATAACAAAAATCTGACCCGTAATGTCCTGCAAATGCACTGAGAATGCAGCAAGATTAATATTGACAGAAAGCAATATCAGTTCAACGGACATTAATATCGTAATGATATTCTTACGATTTGCAAGGATCCCACAAATGCCGATAACGAATAATATGGCAGAAAGAAACAGATAATGCGTTACCGTGATATTAGAAAATAAAATATCCATTATGACACTCCCTTGCCAGATTCCACTTTGACTAACTCAATACCTTCTGAACGCTTGCGCATCAACTGCTTTGTAATATTCTGGCGTTTTACGGAGACGCTATGACGCAATGTCAGCACAATCGCACCAATCATTGCCACCAGCAGAATGATGCCCGCAATCAGAAAGATGATGGCGTAATCTGTGTATAGTACCATGCCAATGGCCTCTGTGTTCGTCATTGCTTCAGCAGAGGCTATGGTCACTTTTGGTGCGATAGAGATGCGGGATGCATAAAAAATACTACCCAGATTGATAAATAAAAACAGGGAGACAAGCAATGCAGCTGGCAGTTGTTTTGTGAACCCTTCACGCCATTTAGCAAAATCCACATTCATCATCATCACAACAAACAGGAACAACACCGCAACCGCTCCGACATACACAATAACGAGTGTCATTGCCAGATACTCCGCGCCCAGCAACACAAACAAACCCGCGGAATTGAAGAAAGTAAAAATCAAAAATAATACGGAATGTACTGGATTTCGGGAACTGATCACCTTTGTGGCAGAAAAAATCACCAACAAAGCGAAGAAATAGAATAATCCGTCCAGTACTGTAACAATCATAATGTAGCTTCTTTTATTTCGTGTTGAGTCTTATCATGCGTTGCAAAAGCGTTGCAAGTAATGTTTTATATTTTAGCGATATTGCGCGTCAGCCTGTAACATTGCTGCCAGCTGTGGTTCCCAGCGCTCACCATTTTCAAGCAATTTTTCTTTATTATAGAACAGTTCTTCGCGCGTTTCGGTGGCATATTCAAAATTAGGGCCTTCCACAATCGCGTCAACAGGGCAGGCTTCCTGACAAAATCCGCAATAAATGCATTTTGTCATATCAATATCATATCTTGTTGTGCGTCTCGAATTGTCAGCGCGTTCTTCTGCTTCAATCGTAATCGCCTGAGCAGGGCAGATTGCTTCGCATAGTTTGCAGGCAATGCAGCGCTCTTCCCCGTTCGGATAACGACGCAGCGCGTGTTCACCGCGGAAACGCGGGCTAAGCGGTCCTTTTTCATAAGGGTAATTAATAGTAACAGGTGTTTTAAAGAAATATTTCAGCGTCATCCAAAAACCGATAATGATTTCGCGTAAAAATAACGCCGCAGCACTGTGAGTTATAACATTCATAACCAATCCCTATTTTGGAAGCATATCGTTAGAGAGTAAATATCCAGCCGTCAGCACGACCCATAATAATGAAATGGGCAAAAAGACTTTCCAGCCAAGTCGCATCAGCTGATCATAGCGGTATCGCGGCAATGTTGCGCGTGCCCAGATAAAGACATACAGCATCAGCACTACTTTAAGCACAAACCAGATAACGCCAGGCACGAAAGACAAAGCCTCAAAAGGAGCCAGCCAACCACCTAAAAACAGCGTCACCGTGATAGCACTCATCAAAATCATATTGGCATATTCACCGAGGAAAAATAGCGCAAATGTCATGGACGAATATTCCACGTTGTAACCTGATACAAGCTCTGCTTCTGCTTCTGGCAAATCAAATGGATGGCGATTTGTTTCCGCCAGTGCTGAAATAAAGAAAATCACAAACATGGGGAATAAACCAGAGAATACGAACCATCCCTTTTCCTGCTGTGCAAGCACAATATCATTCAGATTTAACGAACCAACCACCAGCAATACAGTAATAATTACCAGTCCGATGGAAACTTCGTAAGAGATCATTTGCGCAGCGGAACGAATTGCCCCTAAAAATGCATATTTGGAGTTACTGGCCCACCCCGCCATGATGATGCCATACACACCAAGAGACGAAATGGCAAAGATATAAAGAATACCTACATTAATATCAGCCAGCACAAACTCGCTATTTACAGGAATAACCGCCCATCCCAGCAGCGCTAACATGAATGTCAGCATAGGCGCAAGAATAAACACCGCCTTGCTCGCCTCTGTTGGAATAATAACTTCTTTCAAAAACAGCTTCAAACCATCCGCAATAGGCTGCAGCAACCCGAAAGGCCCCGTAACATTTGGTCCTTTGCGAAGCTGCATCGCGGCGATCACCTTACGTTCCATTAACGTAAGATATGCCACACCCAGAATAAGCGGTATGGTGATCATAACGATGCGTAATAATTGCTCCAATATAGGCATTACGGGTTCTAAAAAGATGATAACCGGCTGAAAGAACAAAGTGACAGAGTCCATATTACGCAGCCTCTTTTGTTTGTTTCACCATAGCAATATCACGGCTGCACGCTGCCATCGTTGGCGAGATGCGGCTGATAACATCAGTCATATAGTAATTGGTTATAAAATCATAAAATGCTTCGCTTTGCAGTGAAACCGAATCAGCGTCTGCGATAAATTCTGCAGGGACCACTTCATCCATATAGGCAAATTGCTTATGCTCATAAGCGAGCTTTTCCCTGAGTTCATCTAAAGTGTTGTAAGGCAAAACGGCTCCAGCACGCTCTGATAGTGCGCGTATAATCTTCCAGTCTTCCTTTGCTTCACCCAAAGGAAACGCCGCCTGATACGCATATTGTGGGCGACCTTCAGTGTTCACATAAATCGCATTTTTTTCTGTATAGGCTGTACCTGGCAACACAACATCCGCACGTGAAGCACCAATATCCCCGTGATGCCCTTGATACACCACAAATGCATCACCAAAATATTGCGGATCAATATCATCAACACCGAGAAGATATAGGAAGGAAACATCACCGTCCGAAATTCCCTGAATGATGCCATCAATATTGCGGCCTCCTTCCTGAGGAACAAAACCAACATCAAGCCCGCCCACGCGCGAAGCAGCGTGATGCAGAATGTTAAATCCGTTCCAGTCTTCCTGAAGGAACGCGCTGTATGTTGCAACCAGAGTTTTCACCGCCTGATGCAGCGCCACGCCATTAGCACTTGCCAGTGCCGCTGCACCGAGAATCACCATAGGACGCTGAGCATTTGCCAGCGCATCACATATTTTATGATTGCCGCTGATAATATCGCTAACGACAGATGCATCATTCCCCAGCTCTGTAACGGGGTAAGTCAAATCATGCGGCACGCCGATATTTGCCACGGTAAGCCCGCCCTGCAAATAGCGCTTGCGGATGCGGGAATTGATTAACGCCGCTTCCAGACGTGGATTACTACCAATAATCAATACAAAATCAGCATCTTCTATGCCAGCAATAGTCGTATTGAACAAATAATCTGAGCGCTGAGAGGTTGGCAGCAATGCGCCATCCTGACGGCAATCCAGATTGTCAGACCCTAACTGTTGCATAAAATCCTTCAAAGATTTCATGCTTTCAACACAAGCGAGGTTACCCGCCAATGCTGCAATATTATCTCCTGAGAGTCCTTTCAGTTTCTCTGCCACAACATTTAATGCCTCATCCCAGCTTGCGGGAACCAATGCGCCATCCTTTCGGACGTAAGGCTTATCCAGCCTTTGCAATTTCAGCCCATCACATGCGAAACGGGTTTTGTCTGAAATCCATTCCTCATTAATATCTTCATTTAAGCGCGGAAGCACGCGAAGTACGCTATTGCCACGCACATCCACCCGAACATTGCTGCCCACTGCATCATGCACATCAATCGTTTCCACCTTGTTCAATTCCCACGGACGCGCGGCAAACGCATATGGCTTGGATGTCAAAGCACCCACAGGACACAAATCAATAATATTGCCTGAAAGCTCAGAACCAATAGCTTTTTCAACGTAGGTGGTCACTTCCATAGACTCGCCGCGTCCCGTTGCGCCTAAGTCTGGCACACCAGCCACATCTTCGGTAAAACGGATGCAACGTGTGCAGTGAATGCAGCGCGTCATATGGGTTTTAATCAGCGGACCCATATATTTATCTTCCACGGCGCGTTTCATATCGTCATATCGGCTTTTGCCTTTGCCGTAATACATCGCCTGATCCTGAAGATCACACTCACCACCTTGATCGCAAATCGGGCAATCCAGCGGGTGATTAATCAGCATAAACTCCATCACACCTTCGCGTGCATTTTTTACCATCTCAGAATTGGTACGTACTTTCGGTGCAGATCCATCACGCCCAGGGCGCAAATCATTCACGCCCATCGCGCAGGATGCCACGGGTTTGGGAGCGCCAACCGCTTCCACCAAACACATACGGCAGTTTCCAGCAATCTCCAGCCTTTCATGATAACAAAAGCGCGGAATTTCAATTCCCACCTGCTCGCAAGCCTGTATAAGCGTTAGCCCATCTTCAAATTCATGATCGGTTCCGTCGATATTAATAACTGGCATAGATATTACGTCTTACAATAGTTGAGCAATTGATTATAGGATTTTGCATCGTCAGGCAATGGTTCATTGAACATGGACACAATATAGATAAGTTTTAAATTCTGACTGTAGGATTCTTCCAACGCTTCCTTGCGGTAAGCATCATACCCATTGTCACGCGCATGGATGCCAGCGGCGCATCGCAGATTTTTATATAATTCGTGTTTCTGGTGCTTCCCAGGAGCAACACCAGCAAATATATAATCCGTTCCACCCGTATCATAAATCTCATTGGTAGCAGGCACAATATATACATCCATAACACTAGTTACGGCGTTCTTTTTCATTGCGTGCAGCTCGGAATATACTGTGGGATCAATGGGATAACGCGAACCACCACATGCGGTCAAAAATGACAGCATCAATAATGCAGATAAAATACGCATATTATGCAGCCTTACTATATGCATCAATACGTGCTTCAATTTCATGGCGGAAATGACGTATTATCCCTTGCACAGGCCAAGCCGCAGCGTCACCCAATGCACAAATTGTGTGACCTTCAATGCGGTGAGAGATTTCTAATAATTTATCAATGTCACTTTTTGCGGCACTACCTTCCGCCATGCGCTCCATCATGCGCCATAACCAGCCTGTACCTTCACGACACGGCGTACATTGCCCACAAGACTCATGCTTATAAAATTTAGACAGGCGTGCAATGGCGCGAACAATATCAGTTGATTTATCCATGACAATCACCGCAGCCGTTCCCAGACCAGACTGCACCGCGCGGAGTGAATCAAAATCCATCAACACATCATCACAAATGGATTTTGGCAATACGGGCACAGATGATCCGCCAGGAATTACGGCAAGCAGATTATCCCAGCCACCGCGTACACCGCCTGCATGTTTCTCAATCAATTCTTTGAGCGGAATACCCATTTCTTCTTCTACATTGCACGGATTATTTACGTGCCCCGAAATGCAGAAGACTTTAGTTCCCGCGTTATTTTCGCGCCCCAAAGACGCAAACCAGTCTGCCCCGCGACGCAAAATGGTTGGCACTACGGCAATAGATTCTACATTATTGACCGTTGTTGGACAACCATAAAGACCAGCGCCTGCTGGAAATGGCGGCTTCAAACGTGGCTGCCCTTTTTTGCCTTCAAGACTTTCAATCAACGCTGTTTCTTCACCACAAATATATGCACCAGAACCACGATGAACGACAATATCAAAATCCCAACCAGACCCGCACGCATTTGCACCTACATAACCCGCTGCGTAGGCTTCACGGATTGCTTCTTCAAGATGATTTGCTTCTTCGTTAAACTCACCGCGAATATAAATATAGCAGCTATGTGCTTGAATGGCGAAAGATGCAATCAAACAGCCTTCAATTAATTTATGCGGCTCATGGCGCATCATGTCACGGTCTTTGCATGTGCCTGGCTCGCCTTCATCGGCATTGACCACAAGGTAATGCGGGCGTTCTTTCACCTCTTTTGGCATGAACGACCATTTCATGCCTGTGGAAAACCCTGCCCCGCCACGTCCGCGAAGCCCTGAATTTTTTACATTTTCAATAATCCATTCACGACCATTGGACAAAATCTCTTTTGTATTAGACCAGTCACCACGGGCTTCTGCGCCTTTAATGCCCCAATCTTCAAAGCCATAAAGATTTTGAAATATTCTGTCTTCGTCTTTAAGCATGATATATCCTTAATTTATGCCGCTTTAGGTTGAATCATATGCAAATCGCGCTGAGGGAATGGTATTGAGATTCCTTCTTCATCAAAGCGCAGTTTCACATTTTCAAGCAAATCGAAAGTCAAAGGCCAGTAATCTGAAGATTTTACCCACGGACGCACTGCCAGATCCACCGAACTTTCACCAAGATTTCTGACCACAATCTGCGGCTCTGGTTCTTCTAAAACGCGCGGATCATTGAGAAGTATATCTTCAAGAATCTGCTTTGCTTTTTTAATATCGTCACCATACCCAATACCAAATGTCAGATCAATTTTGCGTGTGTCATTCGCAGAAAAATTGGTAATCGCACTGTCAATGATCTGCCCGTTGGGAAGAATGATACGTTTATTATCTGGAGTATTCAGTTTCGTAGTAAATATGCTCACTTCTGCAACGGTTCCCATAGACCCTGCAGCTTCAATAAAATCACCTACTCTGAACGGTCTGAACGCAATAATCATCACACCTGCCGCCAGATTGGACAAAGAACTTTGCAGTGATAGACCAATCGCCAGACCCGCAGCCGCGAAAATAGCGGCCAGTGAAGTTGTCTCAACGCCCAGCTTGCTTAATGCAGCAATAACTACAAAAATAAGCACTAGCACGCTGAGAATATTGCCTACAAACGATACTAAAGTAGGGTCAATATTGGCGCGTTTCATGCCTTTCTGCATAAGACTTACCAGACGATTTCCCAACCAACGCCCAATAATAAAAATAGCAATCGCAGCGAGGATATTCAGACCCCAGTCAATCCCTTCTTTTGCGAGAAATTCTTTAATCTCAGTTATAGTTTCCGTAGAAAAATAATGTTCCATATCTTAAGATGCCTGTCTTTTTTCCCAGATGTCTCTTTGATTCTGTAATGTAGTGGGGCCTGTTTTTGGTTCAGATGCATGACGACCAGCACGCGAACCTGTCTTCATGCGGCGCTCATTGGCCAGATCTTTTAACACCGTTACGATAGAATCTGCATTCAGGTCTTCATAATATGCATCATGATCCGAGCTTTTCACTTGACACATTGGTGCATTCACACATGCTCCCAGACATTCCACTTCTTCCAGTGAAAACAGACCGTCTTCTGTCACCTGCCCCATACCAACACCAAGATGTTTTTTTGCGGCATTGACGATTTCATCCGAACCTCGCAGCCAGCAAGGAGTTGTGGTGCAAAGCTGCACGTGATACTTGCCTTTTGGCTTGAGATTATACATGGAATAAAAGGTGGCTACTTCATATACCTTCATTGCAGGCATATCCAGCAATTCTGCCACTGTGTCCATCGCCGCCTTTGGCAGCCAGTTGCCATTTTCACGCTGCGCAATCATCAACACAGGAAGCAATGCGCTCGCCTGACGACCTTCAGGATATCGAGAAATAATCTCGTTAATTTCCTCAAGCACTTTTTGCGTAAACTTGAAATGCTGTGGCTGATGCTCAGCCGCAATAATTTTGCCTGGAGGGACGTCCATATATTACCTATCTATTTCACCAAATACGATATCAAGAGTACCGATAATTGCACTTACATCTGCGAGCATATGCCCTTTGCTCATAAAGTCGAGCGCCTGCAAATGCGGGAAGCCAGGCGCACGGATCTTGCAGCGATATGGTTTATTTGTGCCATCTGAAATCAGATACACACCAAACTCACCCTTCGGCGCCTCTACGGCGCTGTAAGTTTCACCTGCTGGTACGTGATATCCTTCACTATAGAGCTTAAAGTGATTAATCAGCGCTTCCATCGAATGTTTCATCAAATGGCGACGCGGTGGCGCAATTTTTGAATCACTTGTAAGCACGTCGCCTTTTGGCATTTTTTCAATACATTGACGAATAATATGCATTGACTGACGCATTTCTTCCATGCGCACGAGGTAACGATCAAAACAATCACCATTTTTGCCAATTGCCACGTCAAATTCCAACTCATCATAGACATCATATGGCTGAGATTTGCGCAAATCCCACGGCACACCAGAACCACGGAGCATAGGACCAGAAAATCCCCATAACTGCGCATCTTCAGGGGTAATCACGCCAATATCAACGGTGCGCTGCTTCCAGATACGGTTTTCTGTAAGCAAACTTTCCACATCGTCAATATATTGCCCAAATCCATCACAGAATGTTAAAATATCTTCCAGCAACCCTTCAGGAATATCCTGATGCACGCCACCTGGGCGGATATATGCTGAATGAAAACGCGCCCCAGAGGCACGCTCATAAAATTCCAGCATTTTCTCACGCTCTTCAAACAACCATAAAAGTGGTGTCATCGCACCAATATCAAGCGCTTGCGTTGTTACGTTCAAAATATGGTTTAGAATGCGCGTGATTTCAGCAAACATGACGCGAATATATTGCGCGCGTTTTGGCACTTTACAGCCCAGCAACTTTTCAACTGCCAGTGAATATCCATGCTCCTGACACATAGGTGACACATAATCCAGACGGTCAAAATAAGGCAGTGCCTGCAAATATGTTTTATGCTCTATCAGTTTTTCAGTGCCGCGATGCAGCAGACCAATATGCGGGTCCGCACGATCCACCACCTCGCCGTCCATTTCCAAAATCAGACGCAACACGCCATGCGCCGCAGGGTGCTGAGGACCAAAATTAATGGTCATATTTTTTAAATTAGGATTCTGCTCTTCTTTCATGTTCGTGATGTCTAAGGTCATGCTGCGTCTCCTTCAGCCTTTTCATCACCTGGCAAGGCATATTTCGCCCCTTCCCACGGGCTTAAATAATCAAAATTGCGATATGCCTGCGTCAACTTCACTGGTTCATACACCACTTCTTTTTGCTCAGGGTCATAACGCATTTCCACATATCCCGTTAATGGGAAATCTTTGCGAAGCGGATGCCCATCAAAACCATAATCCGTCAAAATGCGGCGCAGATCAGGATTATCAGAGAAGAACACGCCATATAAATCCCAGATCTCACGCTCATACCACCCTGCATTTGGGAAAATAGACACGACTGAAGGAATGGGTACACCCTCATCCGTTGCCGTTTTCACGCGAATACGCTTATTAAATTTATAACTTAACAGCTGATACACCACGTCAAAACGTAATTCTCTTTGCGGATAATCCACACCTGCAATATCTACTAGCGTTTTGAACTGACACTGAGAATCATCTTGCAAAAATGCCAGAACATCGACGATTTTGTCAGACTTTACATACAGGATAAGTTCGCCATGCAAAATTTCGGTTTCTAAAATCAGCCCTTTTAAATGCGCTGAAACATGCTGAATGAGTGAATCAAAATCCGCCATAACTTATCGCTTTATCGTTCCTGTGCGTTCAATTTTGCGTTGCAATGTCAAAATGCCATACATCAGCGCTTCCGCCGTTGGAGGGCAACCTGGCACATATACATCGACTGGCACAATACGGTCACAACCACGCACTACAGAATATGAATAATGATAATATCCACCGCCATTTGCGCAACTTCCCATTGAAATCACATATTTTGGCTCCGCCATCTGGTCATAAACCTTGCGAAGCGCAGGAGCCATTTTATTGCATAACGTCCCCGCTACAATCATCACATCTGCCTGACGTGGGGACGGACGAAATACTACGCCAAATCTATCCATATCATAACGACTAGCTGCTGCCTGCATCATCTCCACCGCGCAACATGCCAGACCAAAGGTCATTGGCCACAAAGAGCCTGTCCGCGCCCAATTGACGACCTTGTCCAGATTAGCGACCACAAAGCCTTTATCGTTAAATTCATTCATCACCTGCCCAAGCAGCGCATCCTGATTTGCGCCTGGCAGAATTGGAGATTGTGTTGTTATATCCGTAGTCATGTTATATTATTCCCACTCCAGTGCGCCTTTTTTCCACTCATACATAAATCCAATCGTCAAAATGCCCAAAAACGCCATCATAGACCAAAAGCCAAGCATTCCGATTTTACCGAGCGTCACTGCCCACGGGAACAAAAACGCCACTTCCAGATCAAAGATGATAAACAAAATCGCCACCAGATAAAAACGCACATCAAATTTGCCGCGCGCGTCTCCAAATGGCTCAAACCCGCACTCATATTGTGATAGCTGCTCAGCAGACCCTTTTCGACGATTAATAATCATCGGCGCAAACGCCATGATACATGCGATGATGATGGCAACCCCCATGAAAATGAGAATTGGGAAATAGGAAATTACGACGTCATTCATAGGCTAATGTTTTAACCTATCCCCCCATGACCTTCAACATCAAACTTGCATTTGCGCCATGAAAAAGACGTAATAGATATAAGTAATATCTTATATATCACGCAGCATCTGTTAGTGAACGCGCAAAATCATGCGCATTGAAGACCTGTAAATCATCAATTTGTTCGCCCACACCAACAAAATGGATGTTCAATTTTTCCTGCTGCGAGAGCGCTACCACCATGCCACCTTTTGCCGTGCCATCCAACTTGGTGACCACACATCCTGTCACTTCCACAAACTCTTTAAATGTCTGCACCTGAGAGAGCGCATTTTGCCCTGTCGTTCCGTCCAATACCATCACAATATCATGCGGTGCATCCGCATCCAGCTTCTGCAACACACGCACAATTTTTGCTAGTTCCTGCATCAGATTATGCTTGTTCTGCAACCGTCCTGCCGTGTCAATTAACAACACATCTGCTTGCTCTTGCTTCGCTTTTTCCAGTGCTGAATATGCCACACTGGCAGGGTCTGCTTCATGCTTCCCTGTGACAATCTCCACATCTGCACGCTCAGCCCAGACCTGCAACTGCTCCACTGCTGCGGCGCGAAACGTATCTGCCGCCGCCAGCATCACTTTATTGCCATCCGCTTTAAATTTAGATGCAATTTTGCCAATGGTTGTTGTCTTGCCGTTCCCATTCACACCAACCACCATCACTACATGCGGCGAATGAGATTTGTCCACTTGCAGTGGCTTTTCAGATGGCTCTAACATCTGCTCAATCTCATACGCCAATGCACTACGCACTTCTTGCGTCTCAATATCTTTGTCAAAGCGTCCTTTGCTAAAATTCTTAACAATAGTTGCTGCATTCGCTGCGCCCATATCCGACATAATAAGCAATTCTTCAAGCTCATCAAGCATCTCGTCATCCAGACGACGCTTCGTGAAAATGCCGCCTATACCACCACCAATCTGAGAAGACGTTTTGCTCAACCCTTGCTTCAGTTTGGCAAATAGACCTTTGCTTTCTGGCTCAACTGCTTCAACCTGCTCTGTTTCCAACTCAGTTTCCTGATGAGGGGCATCAGAAATGCTTATCGCTTCAAGCTCTGGATCAGTCACCTGTTCTTCAAGTTCAAGAAGTTGATCTGCCGCGTCGTCCGCAGAATCTTCTGTAAACTCTTCTGACTCAACCAATGCATAATCAGCTAGAATATCAGGGTTCTCAATGTCATGCTGAGGCGCAACCGAAGCATCCAGAGATTCTTGCGCGAGTGGAGAGATGGATTCTTCGCTTTGCTCAGAATGACCGCTTAACTCAGACTCCTGAATTGCTTCGTCTTTTTTCTTTTTCTTAAATAACTTGAACATAAACTTTATTTAGTCTGCCAGCTCTGCAATTACAACCTTTCCGTCATATTTCACGGCACGCATGGAATATATCTCACCCACTTTGCACTGTTCAGGCACAGCCACATCCACAAATTGCTCACTATGCCCCCTGCCCGCTGATTCCACAAGCACCTGCATCTTTTGCCCCACCTTGCTGACGTAAAACGCATCAAGATTCGCCTCTCCCGCTTTGCGCAGCTGCGCTGCTCTGCTTTTGCGGACATTACCCTGCACTTGCGGCATTTTGGCAGCTGGCGTGCCATCGCGCTCAGAATATGGGAACACATGCAGATAGAGCAGCCCCGCCTCTTTCACCAGATTGAGTGTGTTCTCAAACATCGCATCTGTTTCTGTCGGGAAACCTGCAATAATATCTGCACCGAATACCATATCAGGGCGCAAATCACGCATCTCAGCACAGAAATCCAGCGCATCCTGCCGGTTGTGACGGCGCTTCATGCGCTTGAGGATCATATCATCTCCCGCCTGCAAACTAATATGCATATGCGGCATCAGGCGTTGCTCACTTGCAATGACTTCGCGCAGTGCGTTATCCACCTCCACGGCATCAATGGAAGAAATACGCAGGCGTGGAAGTTCTGGCACGGCGCGTAAAATGCGGGCGCATAAAATGCCCAGCGTTGGTGCGTTGGGCAAATCCTCGCCATAAGCGCTCACATCCACCCCCGTCAGCACAACCTCTTTATATCCCTTCTCCACCAGCATTTTAATTTCCTGCACCACTTCACCCATTGGCACAGAGCGGCTATTGCCGCGTCCATATGGAATGATGCAGAAGGTGCAGCGATGATTACAGCCATTTTGCACCTGCACAAAGGCACGCGTCTGCTCCGCAAAATGAGACACCATATGCGAGGCCGTTTCTTTCAGCTCCATAATGTCATTCACGCGGATACGCTCATGCGCACCCATGAACGCATTTGGCTGCATTTTTTCTTCATTGCCAATCACGCTGCTCACTTCGGGCATGTTCGCAAAATCTTCAGGGTGAATCTGCGCGGCACAGCCCGTGACGATAATATTTGCATCTGGCTGCTCACGGCGTTTCTTGCGGATGATTTGGCGCGTTTGGCGCTCTGCCTCAGATGTCACCGCGCAGCTATTAATGATCACCGTGTTTTGCAGCCCCGCTTTCTGCGCGTTCGTGCGCATCACTTCGCTTTCATAGGCATTCAGGCGGCAGCCCATGGTGATGACATCGACACTCATGACCAGACTCCTTCAGGTAATGTGCCAGAAAAGACATAATTCGCATCGCCTGTCATCAATACGTGATGACTTTTGTTTTGCTCATCGCCCTTCCATTCAATGTGTAACATGCCACCTGGCATGTGAATATTCATCTGCGGCTGCGTCAAGCCCCTTCTGCGTGCTGCCACAGCCGTGGCACATGCCCCCGTGCCACAGGCTTGCGTCAAACCCACGCCACGTTCAAATGTTTGTAGCCTGATATTTTCGGCATCCAGCACGTGCGCAAAATTGATATTTGCCTTTTCGGGAAACAGCTTGTGCTGCTCCAGCAATGCGCCATGCGCAAGGCAATCTGTCTGTTCGATATTTTCCACAAATAACACAAGATGCGGATTGCCCATATTAACGCACACGCCTTCTGGCAAACCTGTCACGCCATGTGGCACGTGCAAACTGTCAATCGCCTCAGAAAGCGGAATCTCTGCTGAGTTGCATTTCGGCGCGCCCATATTCACCGTGACTGCTGTGTCACCAATCTCACATTGCAATAAGCCTGCTTCTGTCTGAATGTTGATGTGCCGCTTGCCTTCGCTCACCAATTTCGCCACACAGCGCGTGGCATTGCCACAAGCGCCCGCGCGGGAACCATCAGCATTGAAAATCAGCATATACACATCAGCTTTCTCACTGCTGCGCAGCACCAGAAACTGGTCACACCCAATGCCCGTTTTGCGGTTGCTCAACGCTGCCACCAATTCCGTTTTCACAGGCACATCAGCCGCCAGATGACGTTCATCAATAATGATAAAGTCATTGCCCAGCCCGTGCATTTTGTGAAATTTCGTCATAACCAGATTTTAGCGTGTCATATTTCCGCGCACTATAAACAAAGACACCACCAAAATCCATTCATTTTGCTTTAAGCAAGATTATCTTTTTCGCTATTTCGTTCTCAGCTATTTAAAAAATGCATTTTTTTTCACTTTTTTGCAAAATAGGGTTGACGCGAGGCGCAATAAATGGTTTTTACACTCCACCGAATGGGGGTGTAGCTCAGCTGGTTAGAGCGCCTGCCTGTCACGCAGGAGGCCGCGGGTTCGAGTCCCGTCACTCCCGCCATTCGGTTTTTCCATTTTAAATTTATATTGCGTTAGAATGTTGATTTAACTGCGCGTTACTTCTTTCATTATTGATTCTGTTTTGCCAGTGATTACTTGGAGCAATATCAATTTCTTTTGCTGAATATTGCGCAGGCATAATCTGCGCTGCGTTTATGGCTTGTGGACTATTGATTGCAATTCCAGATACATTTGGCGGTAAACTCCCAATATGCATAGGCGGCATGTTTGAATGATGCACAACATTCGCATTCAACCCAGAATGGGCAATGCCTTGCGGCATAATTGCCGTTGCAACTGCATTACTATTCAAACTATCTTTTGCATAATTTTCTTCTTTAGTGCCACCCAGCAGCTTGGTTGTTGTATTTTCTGCAAAGTCGCCAATATGGTCTGATAAAAATTTTCCTGTTAGCAATTTGAGACCGATTTCTGGAAGCAACGTAAGTCCTGTGAAATTCAGCACTATCACACCCGCTTCTACCGCGCCACGCACCACTTTTCCTGTGCCACCAACTGTGTCACCTTCTCTAAACTCTCCGACCGCCTGCGCCCCGCGACCCAACAGAACCGCGCCGCCAATGATAGAATTTATTGGACCAATCTTGAATGCTGTTTTAGCACCTCCTTTTAAGCCGCCAATAATATTTCCGCCAAATGACTTTACCCCTACTGTTTCAAGCCCTTTTTGAACTGTTTCACCAATAAGCGGCATCTGCCCAGCTATGCGATGCGCACCTGAAGTTGCACTTCTCCAACCAACTGATTTTATGGCATTATCAATATTAGCAATTTGTTTTACAACATTGCCTGTGGTTGCAACTTTATCTACAGTATCCTGATCCATTAATTATAAGTGTTCAATATTTTCAATCTATATTATGACACTTAAAAATGACAACTATATGTCAAATAAGTAAAAACTGCTCTTTATTTGAAAATACTTAATTTATTGTGCTTTTAATTATTGCATCAACCCGCCAACAACTCGTCCAGCCCACCTTTCTGGTTCAGCGCGTATAAATCGTCAAAGCCGCCCACATGCGTATCCCCGATGAAGATTTGCGGCACGGTTTTGCGTCCGCCCGCTTTGCTCATCATTTCGTCGCGTAGTGCTGGGTCTTTGCTGATGTCAATTTCGTGAACTTCGCTCACGCCCTCGTCGCGCAGCAGCGCCGTGGCGCGGTGACAATATGGGCAGATAGGTGTTTTATACATAGTGACTTTAGGCATATATATCCTTTAATTTAAAAATCAGGGTTTTCATAATGTGCAGGAGGTTTTAACCCTCTCACACGGTCTTTCAATACACGTTGCATAGACGGGCGGGATTTCATCAGTGCATACCAGCTTTTCAGCTTGCTGTTGCGCTTCCACGGCATATCATCCAGATAATCATAGAGTGAGATATGCGCCGCGACAGACATATCCGCGAGTGAAAAATGCTCACTGGCAATAAATTCATGTTTTTCCAGCATGGATTCAAAATAGGCGATATGATCTTCCAGAAACTTTTTCGCGCGGCGAATTTTGTTGGTGTCTGGCTGCCCCAGCTTCAACATGCTGCAAAAAAACTTCTCATGCAGCAAGGGCTGCGTCACTTCTTTAAGCAATTTATTATCTGCCCAATGAATCATGCGGCGCACTTCTGCGCGGTCACCCAGAGTTGCACCAATGAAGGAATCCACCTGATAGCCCTCTTCCAGATATTCCGTCACCACATATGACCCACAAAGCCTCAAGCCATTGCCATCTATCATCACAGGAACATCTCCCGCAGGGTTCATCTCCAAGAACTCTTTGCGCTGCTGCCAGACAGGCTCTTCAATCAGCTTATATTCCAGTCCCATTTCGTCCATCAGCATCCGCATTTTGCGGCATGATGGCGAGAAAGATGTATGATAAAGTCGGCGAGAATCTGGCATCAGGCGGCATCATCCTCTATATCTTTGATAGATTCTTCTGCATAGCGATCCAGATACGCTGGCACGACCAGATCTGCATCCGTAGGCTCAATCCCCAAATCTTTAAAAGTCAAAGCATCGTCACTCACTACATTATCATATTTCAGCATTTCCACCTGATCCCTCGTGAGCGGTGGTGTTGGCAGAAACTCAGCAAAGAACGCTCCCGCACTTGCCATGCAGCTAGGCACTTTTACAAGCATACGTTCACGATTGGTCATCTGGTTAATGGTTTGCAGAATTTCTTTAAAACTCATCACGTCTACACCGCCAAGCTCATATGTCTTCCCTTTTGTTTGCGGATTTTCGAGCGCCTTCGCATAGGCTTTGGCAACATCATCCACATAGACGGGCTGAAACTTCGTGTTCCCACCACCAATTAAAGGCAATGCGGGCGAAAACACCCCCATTTTGGCAAATTGGTTATAAAAATTATCTTCCGCACCAAAAATGACGCTGGGCTTAAAAATGGTCGCATCTGGGAAATATTCCAGCACCGCATGTTCGCCTGCTGTTTTGCTTTTGGCATATTTTGCGGTGGTTGCCTGCTCCACTCCCAAAGCTGACATATGCAAAAAGCGCGTAACGCCTGCTTCTTTGGCATGTTGCGCCAGTTCTTTGGGCGCTTGCGTATGGATGTTGTCAAAGGTCTGCTTGCCCTTTTCAAACAAAATCCCTACCAGATTAATCACTGCATAGGAATCCTTCAACGCATTTTTATAGGTTTCTGGTTTAGTAATATCGCCGTACACCAAAGCAATCTGCCCTACGTCACCCTGCGTTTTCAGATAAGCTGCACCTGGCACATCCCGCACAATCGCACGCACACGATAGCCCGCACGAGCAATATGTTTCACCACATACTGACCAACAAAACCTGCGCCGCCAAAGATAGTAACAATTTTATTTTCTGCTGACATTTCCATTTCCTATATCAATCAACTTACTTTATGCCATGAGCAGGAAAGTATAATCAAGGAGTTTATACTGATATTGTGAATAGAAGTATAATATAAACAATCTTATTCTTTCAGCATTTAATGCTAATCAATAAATAGTCCATAAAATGCGCATATTTTACCCTCTTTTCCAAGATTATATTCAGCCGTATCTTCATCATTTGACGTGGTACAGCCATATCCACCATTGGGACCAATCCATGCTTTTTGCGCAATGACGCTTCCATATACTGGGTGGCCATCATCAATTTTTTTGTCTATGTTAAATAGCTCTAATGATGTCAGATACGGTTCCCAAGGTTGATGCGCTCCACCCGATCCCCCCGCACCAGTAAAGAAAATATTTCCCTTTACTGTATTAAAATATAAATAATACCCATTTTGAAGATACTGCATCATATAATCAACATTTTCGATTGATGAGATAGGCACGTTTTCACCAGAAACAGCGTCATTTGGGCCTAAAGATCCTGCAGTACCAGTAAATTGCCCTGGCAATAAACCTGAATTGCTCAAATGTTGCCACATTCTAAACCCTTCATGATTTACAATATTTCCATCTCCGTTGCCATTGCATGTTCTTTTGTCTGTTGCCGCAATAGAACGACATGCAATGGCACTAACATTTAATGCACCCCAGAATTCCGTTGCATTATGCAGGTCTCCCGCCTTACCGTTATATTTTGCCTCAAATAAATGCATGTTGTTGCGAAACTGTTCCATTTCCTCCACTAGACCACGCAATTCAGAAGCGCGGATTAATGAACTACCAGCCGTGATGGCTCCTGCTATAACCCCTATAATAACCAGAGCTATGGCTATTTCAATTAGCGTGAACGCATTTTTAAACATATCATCATGTCTCGGGATTATTAAGAGAGAAAACAAGTGAACATGCTATAACGTCTACCGTGGTATTATATTCTGCGGTCAGTTGGTTGGCTCTGCCCAACTGGGTTACACAATCAGCATTGTTCTGGTGAGTTCTTATTTTTCCAAGCCCTGGTTTGCCGTCATCATTCTTATGATCAATCTTGTGTGCTTCAACTGCAGTTAATATGGGTTGATCTGTTTCCCAATAATCTGATTCAGCGCCAAACATCAGCATTAATTCATAATGCCCATCATACCAGCTGGAAGCAAAGCCGTTTGGCCATGTGATGCTCATTAAAGTATAGCCTCCTCCCATATCATTATTAGCTGGAATATTTACCCCAGGAACTGCGTGTCTTCCATCATTAGGGCCTCTTCTGCCTGTAAATGCGCCTTCAACCAGACCAGCATTGGCAAGCTGCACCCAACCATGAAACCATTCCTGACCATAGTCCCCTGTTGCATCATCTCTGCGCAGTTCTCCGTTTCCATTCCCGTTGCAGGTGGTTCCGTTCGTGCTGACGGCATCGCGGCAGTCCACCCCAACACCATCTCCCCCGTCAGCTGCTCCCCAATATTTAACGGCGTGTTTCATGTCGCCAGGCAATTCTCGATATTTTGACTTGAATGTGTCTATAGCGGCTGTAAATCTGGCGACATCATTTGTGATAGAGCGAATTTCAGCCGCGCGGATTAGTTCTCTTCCTGTCAGCACTCCACCTACGAGAAGTCCTAATATCGCCAGTATCACTGAAATTTCTAATATCGAAAAGGCTCGGAGTGTGTTGTTGCGCATATAATATTATATACATCAACAGTTTAAATTAAGGTTAATTCCTGTGATAAGGGTGTCCTGTATTGATGGTATAGGCACGATATATCTGCTCAGCTAATAAAGCACGAACCAAAAGATGTGGCCATGTCATCTGACCAAAAGAAAGAATCGTGGAACATTGCTTCAATTGCGCTTTGTCAAACCCCACATCACCGCCAATCAGCCATGCAGTTTTGCGATTGCCTGCATCTTCCATCTGCTGCAGTTTTTCTGCCAGCTTCACGCTTCCAGTTGTTTTCCCTGTTTCATCTAATGCAATAATGGCATCTGCACCCCATTCTTTTGCGGTGGTAAATAATAATTCCGTTTCCTGAATCTGGCGTTGTTTCGCATCCAGCTTTGGGAAGCCATTTAATTCACGCAATTCACACGCTTCCCTGATGCGGGATACATAATGTTCAAACAGTGCTTTTTCAGGCGCACGTTTCCATTTGCCAATCGTTATGATAGCATGTTGCATGTTCTTACTAACTTATAAGATGCGTATCAGTGAGTGGAGCATCCATCGGGGCAATAGCCCACATTTTTTCCAGATTATAGACTTCTCTCACACCAGGTCTGAACAGATGTACCACAATATCGCCTGTATCGAGCAATACCCAGTCGCATGTTTCTGTTCCTTCGATGGAAATATGCGGAGAGTTGATCTCTTTGAGCATATCTACAATAGAATCAGCAATGGAAGCAACGTGACGGGCTGAGCGCCCATCTGCCAGAACCATCATATCTGCAAAGCTAGTCTTTCCTTTAAGATCAATAACAGAAATGCCTTCTGCCTTGTCTTCTTCAAGCGTGTGAACAATTAATTCCTTTAAAGATTCCACACTGCCGTCCCATGTCGCGTTGCCGATAAAACATTCTCCTGTTATTTGTTACACCAGCCAATAATAATATTATGACGCAAAAATGCGTTCTTGCCAAGTATTTTCACCATATTCCTGTCGCAATCTTGTTGCAGACTCTGCATGACGGCGAATCGGCACATAGTCCCATGCGGGCGCATCTGAAAGTGCCAACTCACGGTAATATCTGCGGTAGGGTTGCAGACTTTGCGCTGCGTGAGAACGCAATGCCGCTTTTGCAAAGGGCGCTCTGTCTAAAACAGCAATCGGCATAATATCTGCAATTTCCCTCCAACCCTGCCAGTGGTGAAAACCTGCCAGATTGTCTCCTCCCATAATCCATGTGAAATGATGGTTGGGATATAATGAGGTTATTTTGCTGATTGTCTGCTGCGTGTAAAAAAGCCCGTGACGCTGTTCAAAGTCTGATACGATAATCTTGGGATGCGACACCAGCTTTTGCGCGTATGCGAAGCGTTTGTCAAATGGGGCAAGCGTTTTGGGGTCTTTCAAAGGGTTGGCGGGGCTGACCAGCCAGATCATGCGATCCAGCTCCAGCCGCCTTAATGCTTCAAGAGAAATATGCACATGCCCCGCATGAGCAGGATTGAATGACCCTCCCAGCAGCCCCACTTTCTGCGGCGCTGCGGAGCGCAAAAATGCAAGTTTTGTCATAATATTATATGACTGGTGCAGCGAAACGCTACACCATCAACAAACCACCATTAATATGAATAGTCTGCCCTGTAATATATCCCGCAGCGTCAGAACTTAAAAAGGCTACACTTGCCGCAATATCTTCTGGCAAACCAAAGCGCCCTGCAGGAATATTGTCCGTAATGCGTTTTGCCTGCGCTTCATTTAATTCATCTGTCATTGGTGTTTTAATGAAACCAGGGGCGACGCAATTCACCGTAATCCCTCGGCTCGCCACTTCAGCCGCAAGCGACTTGCTCATGCCAATCAACCCCGCCTTGGACGCACAATAATTTGCCTGCCCAGGATTGCCCATGACACCCACAACCGAGGTAATATTAATAATGCGCCCCGTGCGACGCTTCATCATGCCTTTAATGGCTGCGCGTGACAATTTGAAGGATGCACCAAGATTAATATCCAGTACGTCCTGCCAGTCTTCATCTTTCATGCGCATGGCAAGCCCGTCACGCGTAATCCCTGCATTATTCACCAGAATATCCAGACCATCCAATGCGTTTTCAGCATCTGGCACAAGGTTCGCCAATGCATCTGCATCGTTTAGTTTGCAGGGAAGAATTGCCACTTCCTTGCCAAGCTCCGCCTTCAATGCCTCCAGCTTTTCCTGACGTGTGCCAGAAATGGCTACTATTGCTCCAGCATTTAGCAACGCTTCCACAATCGCTTTGCCAATGCCACCTGTTGCGCCTGTAACCAGCGCTTTTTTTCCATGTAAATCAATCATGCAGATGGTTAAAGCGCAAGAGTTGCAATATCGCAAGCATTTATTGCACATTTTGCTGTTGGGTTTTTGATTGGCTTTTGCTAAAACGCAGCACATGAAAGAATTTAAAAAAGCGGGCGAACTTCGCTCTTATGGGCGCAGAAAAGCGCGAAGGCTGAGTGATGCTCAGCAGAATGTGTGGGATAATTTACTGCCACAATTGCGTATAATGCTGCCCGAAGAGGGGTGCATTGATGTTGCATCATTAAAGGAACATTATAAAGAATGCTGGCTTGAAATAGGCTTCGGCGCAGGTGAGCATCTGGTGCATATGGCACAAACCTATCCTGATATTCTGTTTATAGGCTGTGAGCCTTTTGCAAATGGCGTGGCTAAATGTCTGCTGGATGTTCGTGAACATCATATAGATAATATCCGCATCTTCCCGGATGATGTGCAGTTGCTGCTGGATGCGTTGCCAGAAAACTGCATCACTCGCACAGATATCCTGTTTCCTGACCCGTGGCGGAAAAAGGCGCATCATAAAAGACGATTGGTCAATCCTGTAACGCTGAATAAAATATCACGCATAATGCCCGAGGAGTCATTATTGTGGCTTGCATCTGATCATGAAAATTATGTGGAATGGATGTTAGAACATATTACGTTGCACCCCCATTTTGAATGGCTGGCAGAAAATAAAGCAGATTTTCTTCTGCCTCCGCAGGATTGGACGCAGACACGCTATCAGGGAAAAGCGCTGAAGGAAGGCAGGCACGCAACATTTATCCAATGCAGGAAAATCTAGCGGCTTTGCGTTGCTCTGGCTTTTGAAAGCCCTAATGCACGATGTTTTCTGGCTTTTTCTCCCGTGCCTGGCAATGCGCGCCACTGACACCCGTGCGCAAGTGCTTTTTTGCACATATCACGCACAAAAGACGGTTCAAACCCAGCATAATCACACACGGTTAGAAAGTCCTTGCTATTGCCGCGTAACCAGATGAGCGCTTCCCGCTTGCTTTGCAGATTCTCTGTTTTTTTGCTGTTTGAAGAGGCATCCATTAAAGCTTGCACAATAACTGCGCGCCAGATAGATTGCTGAGACGCAGTGGGATTATGCATTTCATTGTTAGACGGGTCATATGAAGAAACATTAGCTTGTGACGCAGAAATGACATTTGTAGACATAATATACTACCTATAGTTTTAATTCTTATTATAAATAATCCAATAATTGCACAATGGATTGTGCGCATATGGTGCAATTCATTTAAAATAAGATTAATGCTCGCCATAATTGCTGGAAGGGGGAAAAATGCACTTCCAGTTGTTTTTTATGTGCGATAGAAAATAACTATATGAATAATAATGATAATGCGAAGAAAAGAATTGAGAAGCAAATGCGTATGTTAGAGCGCATTATGGCGGATATTAGCAAAACCACGCGCCAGTCGACAGCCTTAAAAACAGGATTAGTAACTGACAAAGAAAAAGATTCGCCAGTGACGTTAATCCTAAAATTATCGCAGATGCTGCTAAAATGGCACGAGGCAGAGCAAAAATATGCTCAGTCTTCGCAGGAAATTTCTGAAGAAATTATAATATCTGATACAGATATAGATGTAATTGAAGCATATTTGAACAGAAAAAAATAAAGTAGTTGCATTTTTTATTTAAATGCAACTAAAGTTTGTGATATTATAGAGCAATGAGTGAAAACATCACACCAAACAACATTCCTAAGATGATCATAAACAGATATGCTACAACGATGCCTGAACCATAACGGCTATCATCCTGAGCATTAAATTTGGGGTCATTCATTTTAAATTTTACCTCGGTTTCTTTTTACACTAGCCTAAAGCGTCAAACTTTAGACGACCGGGCGTTCAAAACCGCTAGCTTAAAACGGCGCAACAGTCTTTATCGTGGTAACACGACTGGACATACACCATCACCACCCGGTCTGTAAAAGAATCCTAGGTAGATATATGAGGCGCATAAAGGAATTGCGCCGCCACTATCGACTATATCTCAAGCCGTAAGCTAGTTGGGTTTTGAAGCCCACTATCTTGCTATAGATCTACGGAAATGCTCTTCGCAAGATAGTATGCAATAATTATTAACGTAAAAAGAATCAATACACAAGCAGTTTTTTGCAGTTTTTTGCAATTTGCTTCAAACAACACAAAGTGATTGTGCTTTGCCATTTCGGTTGTTATGGCTAGTGCGCTATGATTTTTGAGATTCTGTTTTTCGTATTGGCATATTTAATCGGCTCAATTCCGTCAGGAATTATTGTCGCCAGATTGTTCAAACTGAAAGATCCACGAAAAATAGGATCAGGAAATATTGGTGCGACCAACATGGTGCGTGCTGGTGGCAAATTGCCAGGGCTCATCACGTTATTATTAGATGCGATGAAAGCAGTAATCACTTTTTTTATATGTAATCAATTTCTTCAGCCAGATATTGCCTATCTGAACAGTGATGGCACTTATGGAACTGCCAAAGCCTATATCAATATACAACAAGCCTATCTCATTGGTTTTACTACTATGATAGGACATTGTTTTCCCATATGGCTTAAATTTAAAGGTGGGAAAGGAGTGGCCACGGGGCTGGGGTTAATTGCCGTCATCCATCTGCATGAGCAGCCAGAAACCGCCTATTGGTTGTTGATGTTCGCGTGCATCTGGATCGGCACATATAAATTTACAAAAATTGTGTCTGTTGCCTCATTAGTCACCTTTGCTATTTTGCCACTTTATTCGATGGCAGTTTATGGCATCTGGCTTGCGCCATTGTTGGTAACCCTGCTTATTTTCATCCGCCATAAGGAAAACATTGAACGGTTAGTGCGCGGAGAAGAAAATGCCTTTAAACGCAATTAATACTGTGGAACAACAAGAAAACATAGCGTCCGAAACTGACCTGCTGGATATTGTTCGGCTCATCCGCAGTGATAATGTGGGAGCTGTTACCTATCATAAATTAATCGCGCGATATGGCACAGCAGCAAAAGCGCTTGAAGCCATCCCCCATCTTGCAACGCGTGCTGGCAGCAAACGCAGCATTTCAATCTGCCCAAAAAACAAGGCGCAGATGGAGATTGAAAAAACGCAGTTGATTGGTGCGCAGTTTGTTCCATATGGCAGCGCAGATTATCCTGATTTACTGTCACAAATAAACGATGCCCCTGCCCTTTTAATTGCTCATGGCAATGTGAGCATGTTGCGCCATAAAAATATCGTGGCGATTGTTGGTTCACGCAATGCCTCTGCCAATGGCAGAAAATACGCACAAAAACTTGCCACTGAACTTGGCGATGCTGGCTTTTATATGGCATCTGGTCTGGCGCGCGGCATAGACCGTTATGCCCATCAGGGAGCATTGGAAACAGGCACAATCGGCGTAATTGCTGGCGGGATTGACCATATTTATCCACCAGAAAACAAGGATATGTTCGCCGCAATGAAAGAACGCGGGGTGGTGGTGACAGAAGCGCCATTTGGTTCTTCGCCGCAGCACCGCCATTTCCCAGCACGCAATCGCATTATAGCGGGCATGTCTCACGGAACGGTGATAGTCGAAGCCGCCAAAAAGTCTGGCTCTCTCATCACTGCGCGATATGCGCTGGATTACAACCGTGAAGTCTGCGCAGTGCCAGGTTCACCGATGGATCCCCGTTCCGAGGGAGGCAATCATTTGATTCAGCAAGGCGCGACACTGGTAAGCTGTACGGATGATATTATTCACGCCTGCCGTGATGCACAGATGCAGATTAAACCTGCTGCACAATCAGGACTTTTCGATGCACCTGCAGAACTGGATGATAATAATCTCGATTCAGAACGGCAGGCAGTGCATGTATTGATTGATGCAACACCTGTTGCAATTGAGGATATTATCGTCATGTCTGGCGTTGATGCACGAATTGTTAACGTTATTTTGCTTGAAATGGAACTTGCAGGCATGTTACGGCGTCATCTCGGTGGCACTATCAGTCGAAATTATGAGGAAGAATAATTGAATACTTTAATCGTTGAATCGCCCGCGAAGGCAAAAACTATCAATAAATATCTCGGCAAGGACTTTACCGTGCTTGCGTCTTTCGGGCATGTGCGCGATCTGCCATCCAAAAATGGTTCAGTCCGTCCTGAAGAAGATTTTGCGATGGATTATGAAGTCGATAGTGATTCCAAAAAACGATTGAGCGATATTGCCAAAGCCGTTAAAGAATCAGATATACTCTATCTCGCAACTGACCCTGACCGTGAAGGCGAAGCCATTTCATGGCATGTGGTGGAAGCCTTGCGTGCTTCCAAACGTTTGCGCAAAGACGTAGAAATTAAGCGTGTTACCTTCACCGAAATTACAAAAAAAGCCGTGCTGGATGCGGTGGCAAATCCTCGTGATATTGATATGGACTTAGTCAATGCGCAGCAAGCCCGCCGCGCCTTGGATTATCTGGTAGGCTTTTCACTCTCGCCTGTCTTATGGCGCAAATTGCCAGGGGCGCGTTCTGCGGGGCGGGTGCAGTCTGTGGCATTACGTTTGGTCTGTGAACGTGACGCGGAAATTGAGCAATTTATCTCTCAGGAATATTGGGACATTAGCGCCGATTTGGCAAAAGCAGGTACATCCCTCAATGCACGTCTGACACATTGGCAGTCTGACAAGCTGGAGAAATTCTCTATTCCCAATGAAGCACGTGCCACAGAACTAACCAAAGCACTGGAAGGCAAAAAAGTGACTGTGGAGACGGTCAAGCCGCGCCAGATGCGCCGCAACCCTTATGCGCCCTTCACCACCTCCACTTTGCAAATGGATGCGTCCCGCAAGTTGGGTTTCAGCGCCAAGCAAACCATGATGATTGCACAAAAACTCTATGAAGGGATTGACATTGGCGGGGAAACGGTTGGTTTAATCACTTACATGCGTACGGATGGCGTGCAGGTATCTGCCGAAGCAGTGCAAGGCGCGCGTGAGTGGATCGTGAATGAATGTGGCAAACCATATTTGCCAGAAAAACCAAAATTTTATAGCTCAAAAGCAAAAAATGCTCAGGAAGCACACGAAGCGATTCGCCCCACCTCTGTGGCACGCACTCCTGCTTCCCTGCGCAAGCGTTTAAATGATGAGCAGTTTAAGCTCTATGATCTGATCTGGAAGCGTATGGTGGCATCTCAAATGGAACCAGCGGTATATGATCAGCTTTCCGTTGAATTTAAGGAAAAAGACAATCCCGCCATGCTTCGCGCCTCTGGTTCTGTGCTGAAATTTGACGGGTTTTTGAAGCTCTATCGTCAGGGAATGGATGACGACCAGAAAGAAGAAGCTGAAAATCAGGCGCTGCCTCCGCTGGAAGTGGGTGATGTGCTGGACATCAAAAAAGTGATGCCTGAACAGCATTTCACCGAGCCTCCACCACGATATACAGAAGCATCGCTTGTGAAACGTCTGGAAGAACTTGGCATTGGCCGCCCTTCCACCTTCGCAGCTATTTTGTCTGTATTGCAGGATAGAGGGTATGTGCGTCTGGACAAAAAACGCTTCATCGCCGAAATGCGCGGGCGTTTGGTGAGTGCGTTTCTGGAAAGTTACTTCCACAAATATGTGGAATATGACTTCACGGCAGATCTTGAACAGAAGCTGGATGAAATTTCAGCTGGTAAACTGGACTGGAAAGCCGTCCTGCGTGAATTCTGGGAACCGTTTATTGCAAAAATTACTGACACAAAAGATGTTGCCCCGCGAGACATTTTGGAAGTGCTGGACAGCGCCCTTGCCACCTTTATTTACGGCAAACAGGACGTATCTGAAGAAGATCGCCTTTGCTCAAAATGCAAAGAAGGCGGATTATTTTTAAAAACTGGGAAATTCGGCGCGTTCTTAGGCTGCAATCGTTATCCTGACTGTAACTACACCAAACCACTGGATACGGGTGATAATGCTGCAGATGAGGGCATTCCTGCAGATGCAGAATTTCCAAAAATGCTCGGCGCTTCCCCCACTGGCGCTGATGTGTTGCTCAAAAAAGGGCCCTACGGCATTTATGTGGAAATGGATGTGGACGGCAAAGCCAAACGCACAGGAGTGCCACGCGGCACTAACGTCGATGATATTACGCTCGATATGGCTCTTGGTCTGCTTTCCCTACCGCGTGAGGTGGGTGAACACCCTGAAACAGGCAAAATGATTAAAGCAGGCATCGGGCGTTTCGGACCATATCTGATCCATGACAGCAAATACACTACCCTGAAAGAAGATGATGTGCTGACCGTGGGCATGAACCGCGCAGTCACGTTGATTGCTGAAGCAGATGCAAAACGCAAAGGTATGAGCGAACCGCTTAAAGTGCTAGGAAAACACCCTGATGATGACACTGAAATTGCTGTCTTCAAAGGGCGATACGGGCCTTATGTGAAATATAATAAAGTCAATGCATCCCTGCCGAAAGGCACTGAGGTGGAGGATTACACGCTGGAAGAAGCGCTGGAACTGATAGCTAAAAAAGCAAAAACACCTGCGAAGAAAAAAGCTACTGCCAAAAAACCTGCAGCGACTAAATCTACAGCAAAAAAGCCTGCTGCAAAGAAAGCAGCGCCCAAAAAAGCAGCTGCAAAAAAATCTGCTGCAAAGAAAAAAGAAGCGTAGTATATTAGCGATATGAAACATAAAGTAAAAATCTATCAGCCTGCAAAAACTGCCATGTCTTCTGGACGGGCAAAAACGAAAAAATGGAAGCTGGAGTTTGACAAGCTGCACGGCAATTTCATTGACCCGCTCATGGGCTGGGTGGGGCAGCGTGACACGCAACAACAGCTAAATCTATATTTTGATTCTCAGGAAGAAGCCATTGCCTACGCGGAAGAAAAAGGGCTGGATTACCGTGTGATTACGCCGAAAACCAAGCGTTTTAAAAAGAAATCCTACGCTGATAATTTCAAATTTGATGCGGTGAGAAAGCGCTCTTAAGGTTCAGCGCGTTAATGCGCCTCACCCCAATGCGCTCCTGTTCCTGAATCCACAATTAACGGCACGTCCAATTGCGCGACCTGCTCCATGCGCTTTTTGATGCGGTCTATCAATGTCTCTTCACCTTCTGCCAGCTCAAACACCAATTCATCATGCACCTGCAGCAACATGCGGGTGTTGCATTGTTCAGCCTGCAGCAATTCATGCACAGAAATCATTGCACGCTTGATAATGTCCGCAGCACTACCCTGCAGCGGCGCGTTAATTGCTGCGCGTTCTGCAAAGGCGCGGCGATTGGGGTTGCGGTCATTGATCATCGGCGTATGACAACGTCTGCCCCATAAGGTCGTCACATATCCTTTCTCACGCGCTTCCTGTTTGGTCGCCTCCATATATTTCCGAATGCCAGGATATTGCTCAAAATAAAGTTTAATATAATCCGCTGCCTCCCCGCGTGAAATACCCAGACGCGCAGAAAGCCCATGCGCAGAGATACCGTAAATAATACCGAAATTAATCGTCTTTGCGCGACGGCGCAGCTCTGAATCCACCTCATCAATGCTTACACCAAACATCTGTGATGCCGTGGCGGCATGAATATCGCGTCCATTTTTAAACGCCTCAATCAGCGGTTCAATTTTGGCGACGTGTGCTAGCAAACGCAACTCAATCTGTGAATAATCTGCTGCCATCAGTTTAAATCCATCTTCCGCAATAAAGGCCTCACGAATCATCCGTCCCTGCTCTGTACGAATCGGGATATTCTGTAAATTCGGATCAGACGAACTTAACCGCCCTGTGGAGGTTGCTGCCAGAGAATAACTCGTATGCACACGCCCTGTTTTCGGGTTAATCTGCTTTACCAGCGCATCCGTATACGTGCTTTTCAGCTTGGAAAGCTGTCGCCACTCTAACACTTTTTCAGGCAGCGTATGCCCCTGCAACGCCAATTCTTCCAGCACTTCCGCCCCTGTGCTATACGCTCCACTTTTAGACTTTTTGCCGTCTGCCAGTGCCAGTTCGTCAAAAATAATCTCGCCTAATTGCTTCGGCGAACCAATATTAAATTCACGACCTGCAAGGCCATAAATCTCTCCTTCCAGAGTATGCATCAGCCCTGCAAAATTATTCGACATAGCCCGAAGCTGCGCCTTATCCACCTTCACGCCATATTGTTCCATCTCAACCACAACAGGAACAAGCGCGCGTTCTATCCGCTCATATACTGTTACCAGTTTTTCTTCCAGCAAGCGAGATTTGAGCAACTGCCACAGGCGCATTGTTACATCCGCATCTTCCGCAGCATAATCTTTCGCCTTTTCCAACTCGACATAATCAAAGGTGATCTGTGATTTTCCCGTGCCAACAATATCTTTAAATTTGGACGTATTCACACCTAGATATTTCTCAGCCAACTCATCCATATTGTGGTTATGTGCACCCGCATTCAGGCAATATGAAATCAACATCGTATCTTCTACAGGTGCGACGGACACATTATAGCTGCGCATCACCAGCATATCATATTTGATATTATGCCCGATTTTCAGCACTGCGTCATCTTGCAGCAATAATTTAAGCGCGGCAAGCCCAGCATCAAACGGCACTTGGTCTCTCAGGCGCGTGTCTTCCTGCTCAAACAACCCACCCTGCTCTTCTGGCTGTGTTTTGTGATTCAGCGGAACATAATATGCCTTTCCAGCTTGCGTGCTTAGCGACACCCCGACCAGTTCCGCCTGCGTGGCATCCAGCGAAGTTGTTTCCACATCAAACGCCACGACGCGCGCGGCTTTGCATTCAGCAATTAATTGATGCAGCGCATCCATATTGGTGACAAGCTGATAATCCGTTTCAACCGCGTCATGCGCTTCTGGCTTTGGTGCAGCATCCGCACCATATTTTTGTTCCACGCGATTGCGAAGCGTTTTGAAATTCTGCTCGAAGCAAAAATCTGCAAACTTGCTCGCGTCAATGGCTTTTAGCTCATATTCTTTGAAGTCTGGCAAATCCTCGCAATCATCTTTCAGCGTGACCAGCTGCTTGGAAAGCAATGCCTGCTCTTTAAATTCAATCAAAGTTTCGCGGCGTTTCTTTTGTGGTATTTCCTCTGCGTGGTCCAGCAAATTTTCCAGCGTGTCATATTCACCAATTAACTGCGCCGCTGTTTTCGGTCCAATACCAGGCACGCCAGGAATATTATCCACCGAATCGCCCATCAGCGCCTGCACTTCAATCACCTTGTGCGGCAATACGCCAAACTTCTTCTCCACATCTTCCAGCCCCATCCATGCATTTTTCATGGGGTCAAACATGGTCACGCCATGCGCCATCAACTGCATTAAATCCTTATCAGATGACACAAGTGCCACTTCAAACCCTTCTGCCAGTGCATGTTTTGCATACGTCGCAATCACATCATCTGCCTCTACGCCTTCCTGCTCCACAATATCCAGATTCAGCGCACTTGCTGCCTGACGCACAATTGGGAATTGCGGCACAAGGTCTTCTGGCGGCGGCGGACGGTGGGCTTTATAGTCCAAATAAATATCATTGCGGAACGTAATACTGGATGCATCAAACACCACCACCGCGTGGCTGGCTTCCATTTCCTCTCGCAATTTCAGCAACATGGTGGTGAAGCCATAGACAGCGCCTGTGGGCGTTCCGTCCAAGCGGGTGAGTGGTGGCAATTTGTGGTATGCACGGAAAATAAAGCCCGAGCCGTCTATTAGCATTAGTTTTTTCATAGATTGGTTTTAATTGAAGAAACAAAGCGATGCACGAATATTCTTTTTAATAGAGGTTAATTATGTTATAATTTTAATTGTACACTATTCTTTAAGACGAAATTATGTCTACTAATTCTAACAACGCACAAATCTTTGACGCAAATTTTTCCGTAGAACAAATTTTGATTTTGTTCAAAGCAGGAAATTTAACTCTAGAAGAAGCAACAGATCTTCTTAAACGTAATAAAAAAACAGAAGCAAAAAAAGCAATAGCGGAAACAGAAAAAAAACCTACTGATGTTTTTCAGAAAAAGCTTAGCATGTTTATATACAATTTTCTTGGGGATGGATGTGTTCTCGTTGATCATAATTTAAAAAGTTCAAACTATGAATTTATGGGAAATTATCTCCTTAAAATTGAGACCCGAGGTCTCATCTGGACCGCAAATTTTGTGAACGAAAGTTCGGTTATAGATAATCGAAAATTCTGTAGAGCGCTTAAAGCATTGGAAAGAAATAAAATAGTTCTATCCCAAAATGATTTTGTTTGGAATTGGGAAAAACATTCCACAATATGGTGGAATGCTCAATTACTGATTCGCCTACTGGAAGAGTAAAAATCAACTTAAGCTGGAAAGCATATTTCCAGCTTTCTTTTTTCATACAATAATTAAAAATCTAAAAATACGTTATAATGCGTAATATAGCTGTAACATATCTTGCATATTATAATCACATGACTAAAAATAACATTACCAATTATTCTTCTTTAGAAACGAAAAGTCTTGAGCGGCTTCAACAGAACCTTTCGCATGAAATTGAACATCCAAAAGTTGAATTATCAGACAAAATAAAAAATTTTACAGAATCTGCTGTATTTATGGGAACAACGGTACGAACAGTAGCATTTGGAGCCGCAGCGGTTGTTTTAGCAACCAATGAAAAGGCTCAGGAGCTGGCTGGAATTGAAAATGTTCTTGCAGAACCTGAAAAACTAAGAAACATTAGTCTTGGCGTTGGAGCATTAGCAGGTGGATTGAGTGGTGTCATCAATATGGTTGGAACACATCAAAAGCAACGTATTGATCAGGCACGCGCAAACGCCACAGAATTATCTTATGTGAATAAATTGCTGGATGAAAGAGATAGTGAACCATCTATTGAACCAGTTCGCTGATAATTACGCCACCTTCTCATAATGCGAATCAATATACGCTTCCACGCGGCTCATAAATTCCTGTGCAATATGGTCACCGCGTAACGTTACGGTTTTCTTGCCATCTTCAAAGACGGGGGCGACGGGGCTTTCGCCTGTGCCGGGCAGTGAAATTCCAATATTCGCATGGCGGGATTCTCCCGGACCATTTACAATACATCCCATCACCGCAACACTCATATTTTCCACACCGCTATATTGCTGTTTCCACTGCGGCATTTGGGTGCGCAACCATTGCTGAATGTCACTGGCGAGTTGCTGAAAATACGTGCTGGTCGTGCGTCCGCAGCCCGGGCAGGCGGTCACCAGTGGCATGAAAGAACGGATGCCCATCGTTTGCAGAATTTCCTGCGCCACCACCACTTCGTCTGTGCGCGGCTGCCCCACTTCAGGTGTGAGAGACACGCGAATCGTGTCCCCAATGCCTTCCTGCAACAATACAGAAAGCGCTGCTGTACTGGCGACAATTCCTTTGGAACCAATACCTGCTTCGGTCAACCCCAGATGTAGCGCATAATCGCAACGCCTTGCCAACTCACGATAGACCTTAATTAACGGCTGGACTTCGCTTACCTTGCAGGAAAGCAGAATTTTGTTGCGCGGCAAGCCGATTTTTTCTGCAGCCTCGGCACTTTCCAGCGCAGACACAATCAGTGCTTCACGACTTATTTCTTCAGCACTAAGTGGATTGTCACGCTCTGCATTTTCGTCCATCAGCCGCGCCATCACCTGCTGATCGAGACTGCCCCAATTCACACCTATGCGCACAGGCTTGTCATATTTTATTGCCTGCTCAATCATCTCGGCAAATTGACGATCATGCTTTGCACCAAACCCTACATTGCCAGGATTGATGCGATATTTTGCCAGCGCCTCTGCCATATCAGGAAAATCAGCCAGCAGGCGATGCCCATTATAGTGAAAGTCACCCACAATCGGCACATCCAGCCCCAACACTGCCAAACGGTCACGAATATGGGGTACGGCTTTGGCAGATTCTTCGTTATTCACGGTAATGCGCACCACTTCAGACCCTGCACGGTGCAATTCAGCAATTTGTTGTGTGGTGCTGTCAATATCTGCCGTATCTGTATTGGTCATGGATTGCACGACAATTGGCGCATCTCCGCCGACTGTTACATGACCAACTTTAACAGGAACGCTTTTGCGTCTTTCCTGCATTAATTCACTCCAATATAAGGGATAGGATCAAGCGAGGCTTTTTGATATTGTGAGAAATAACAGCCATATACATCATCTGTCGATTCAAAGCAGCTATAGCTGTAAAATGGGGAGTCGTTAAGCTGGCTATAATCCTGCAGTGATTGTGGCACAGGCTGCACTAAAGACTGACGACCATCTGACGAGCCCATATTTTTAAACAAAAACGCAAGAAGAAACGCGGCTAGCAGCAACCCGCCCACTACAAAAAACGGAACCAGATTCACAGGTTGATGATGAGTGCGCATATTGCCATGACGGATTGGCTGATGAATGGGTGCTGGGGTGGTGATTTTTTTTAAAATCGCTGCAGAATCCAAATCCAGATATTCAGTGTATTTCTTCAGATAGCCACGCGCATAGACTTCACCTGGCAGCAATGACCAGTCACCTTTTTCCAATGCTGCAATATAATGTTCTAATATATTGGTTTCCTGCGCAGCAACGGGAAGTGAAATAGCTAAAGACTCACGGGTCTTTTTTAAATCCATCCCTATAATCGCATGAACATTTTCCTGCGTCTTTTTTTGCAGCTCAACAATGGAGCCTGTTTTTTTCTGTGGAATGTCAGGAAGTTCTAACGCTGCGCCCATAATATTAACCTCTGCTACTCGAATTATATTATGCCGCTTTTACATGTTCTCTGGCAAGAAAGTCACACGCCTGGAGCACTAATTCGTCCATAATTTCCTGCATAGGCTGAATTTTTGTGACCAATCCAACACTCTGACCTGCCATAACAGAGCCATGCTCAATATCACCATCCACCACGGCTTTGCGAAGCGCGCCTGCCCAGAAATGTTCGATTTTGAGCTGTGCTTCTTTCTTGTCCAGCTTGCCTGCGCGGTAATCTGCAATCACATCCACCTGCGTTTGCGCAAATGCCTGCGTGGCTTTGTTGCTAAGTGCGCGGACGGGAATAACAGGAAAATCAGGGTCAATCTGCACAGATGCAGTCGCCGATCGTGCTTCGCTGCGAATGAAAAAGTTTTTGAAGTTTTCATGCGCAATGGATTCTTCAGCGCAGACAAAACGCGTGCCAAGCTGCACCGCAGCTGCACCCATTTTCAGGTAAGAGATAATCGCTTCGCCGCGGCCGATGCCACCTGCCACAAACACGGGAACATCACGAATTTCGGGCAGAACTTCCTGCGCCAGAACTGATGTCGACACAGGGCCAATATGCCCGCCAGCTTCTGTGCCTTCAATCACCAGTGCGTCCGCGCCCAGCTTCACCAGCTTTTTGCCAATGCGCAAAGACGGCGCAAAACAAATGACTTTTGCAAACGCTTTCACCTGTTCAATGGTGGATGATTTCGGGATTCCCCCTGCCAGCACCACATGCGTGATTTTATGCTTTTTGCAGATGTCTATTAATGTGCTTAATTCGGGATGCATCAAAATAAGATTCACTGCAAATGGTTTGCTCGTCAGTTTTTTTGTCTCTGCAATTTCTGTATCAAGTAATTCAGGCGTCATCGCCCCGCAGGCTATTACACCAAATCCACCAGAATTAGACAATGCCGCAACCAGATTGCGTTCAGACACCCATGACATTGCACCACCTAAGATAGCGTATTCCGTGCCGAGAAATTCTTTTCCACGCTGCCACAGCGCGTGCAATTCGTTTAATTTTGGATGATTTTTTAAGGTATGTACTGCATTCATGGAGAACTTATAGTCGTTTAAAAACCAAGATGCAACATTCTTGATATTGTGTGAATATCACTCTTTCGTTTCGTCTTTTTGCTTTGGCTCGTCATCCTCTTTCAGCCCTTCTTTTAAAGAGCGAACGCCTTTGCCAATATCCCCCATCACGCGGGGTAAGCGTCCTGCGCCAAAAAGAATCAGCACAACCAGTAAAATCAATAAAATCTGCCAGACGCTAATGCCCATAAAACTATCCTTTTATTTACTATAGGTTGCCTTATTCATTTCTGCAATGTCAACTGATAAGCGGTCAATATCAGTATAATTCTCACGGATTTTTTCGAATATAGCTTTGCTGAGTTCGCTGCGCTCTTCTTCCGTACGCCCAGAAAGAATGGAAATGGTGATATGCATGAAATTCGCTGCGCCATCTGGCAGCAATTCACGCTCATAAGAATGTGTACGCGCTTTGACAGCCTGCGGAGAAAACAACCCGCAATGGGTAACATGCTGATGCACGTCATACATTGCCAGCGGAGCAATTTCATTTAACAGTTTTGAATGTTCAATAATGATATGCGGCATTATCCCTTCTCCACCACAGCATCCAAGCCATATGCCTCGTGCAAAGCACGAATTGCCAATTCAAGATAGGCTTCTTCAATCAACACGCTAATTTTAATTTCAGAAGTGGTAATCACAATAATATTAATGTTCTTTTCTGCCAGTGTGCGGAACATATCCTGCGCAACACCTGCGTGAGAACGCATACCCACACCCACCACAGACACTTTGGCAACTTTGCCATCTGTATGCAGGGATTCATAGCCAATTTTGCCACGTGCTTTTTCAAGCTCTGCCTTGGCGCGTTCTAAGTCCCCCTGACCTACGGTAAATGTCACATCGGTGGACATGCCGTCTGGTGTCACATTCTGCACAATCATATCCACATTGATTTCCGCTTCTGCCATTGGTCCAAAAATAGCCGCAGAAATGCCAGGCTTGTCAGATACATTTGATAAGGTAATACGCGCTTCATCACGGCTATATGCAATGCCTGTGACCCGTTGTTTTTCCATAATATCTTCTTCTTTCACGAGTAATGTCCCCTCTGCATCATTAAAACTTGAACGCACCTGCAAGGTGACGTTGTGATTCATTGCCATTTCAACAGACCGCGTCTGCAACACTTTTGCGCCCGCAGATGCCAGTTCCAGCATTTCTTCAAATGAGATTTTGTCCAGCTTGCGCGCCGATTTGACGATGCGTGGATCTGTTGTATAGACCCCGTCCACATCCGTATATATATCACAGCGCTCTGCCTTAAATGCTGCCGCAATCGCCACGGCTGAAGTATCAGACCCACCACGCCCCAGCGTGCTGACGCGGTTATGTGGCGTAACTCCCTGAAACCCTGTGATCACTGCAACGCGGTCATCATTAATGCTTTTCATTACGGCATCTGTTTCAATCTGGTCAATACGGGCTTTGCCGTAACTATCGGTCGTATGAATTGGCACTTGCCACCCCGTCCATGACCGTGCCAGAATGCCCATGGAACGCAGACGCAGTGCCAGCAGCCCAGCAGTTACCTGTTCACCCGCAGAGACTACCATATCATGGTCTGCATAGGCTTCCACATCATCAAGGCTGGAAAGCTCTTTCACATATCCCACCAATTCATCCGTAATGCCCGCCATTGCAGACACCACAACAATCACCTGGTTGCCAAGCTCCACCTCTCGCGCCACATGGGCGGAGACTGCTTTGATGCGCTCAGTTCCTGCAACGGACGTGCCGCCAAATTTCTGTACTATTAATGCCATGACTAGTCTTTTATTCAGTAAATACACAAAAAGCAACTATAACAAGCAGTGTTGTTGCATGATAAGCCTTGACTTGAGAGACAAACACGCTATGAATACCGCTTTAACATTAACATTGACTTTATAATATTATGGCAAAGAAGAATACGATTCTTGTGAAATTGGTAAGCACAGCAGGCACTGGCTTTTATTACGTGAAAAAACGCAACCCGCGCAAGCAACCAGAAAAACTGAACTTCCGTAAGTATGACCCTCGCGTGCGCAAGCACGTGGAATTTAAAGAAGAAAAGCTGAAATAGTTTCATGTTGGTTTCTGCTTTATTATTTACAGATGCATTTGCTCAGGATGCTGCAACAAGTCAGTCTTCTTTAGTAAGTTTTGCACCGCTGATTCTGATTTGTGCCATTTTCTATTTCCTTATTCTGCGTCCGCAAAATAAGCGTTATAAAGCGCATCAGGAAATGATCAATTCTGTAACCAAAGGTGACCAGATCGTGACCACTGGCGGCTTAATCGGTAAAGTCGTAAAAGTGGATTCTGACGACAAAACACTGCATGTGTCAATTGCTGAAAATACGACAGTGAAAGTTTTGCGTTCTGGCGTTGCATCAAAAGTGGAAACAGAAGCAGTTACGGCTGAAAAGCTCGACACAAAAGCGAATACGAAAAATAAGAAAATTGCCAACGACAATTAAGAATAACTCTTAACTATTGCTTAGGTGCATTTTTCGCTTATATCTATACATATAGATATACAAAAAATAAAAAGGAGATAGTTATGAGCACCAAAAAGATTACAGACGAAAATTTTGAACAGGAAGTGATTAAATCAGATAAACCTGTTTTAGTGGATTTTTGGGCTGAATGGTGTGGACCCTGCCGTCAACTTTCTCCAATCATAGATGAACTTGCCGCTGAATATGGCGACAAAGTGACCATCGCAAAAGTCAATATTGATGACAGCCCAGAAGCACCAAGCAAATATGGTGTACGCGGCATCCCGACCATGATTTTCTTCAAAAATGGTGAAGCAGTCGCAACAAAAGTGGGTGCAGTGCAGAAAACCAAACTGAAAGAATGGATTGACGAAAACGTAGCTTAACTTAAACGTTGCGTTTTTGATGCGCGCTGGATAGTTTATTTCAATATGGACGCAGAACGCATCACCACAGCACATACAATAATGACAGACGAACCAGACAAGGCACTCCGCCCGTCTGGTTTTTCTGAATTTACAGGGCAGAAAAAAGCCTGCGATAATCTTAAAGTCTTCGTCGCAGCCGCCCGCGCACGCAAGGAAGCGCTGGATCATACATTACTTTATGGTCCTCCTGGGTTGGGAAAAACCACTTTAGCGCACATCATCGCTAATGAAATGGGCGTAGGCTTGCGCTCCACTTCAGGGCCATTGCTCAGCAAAGCGGGGGACTTAGCAGCGATTCTGACCAGCTTAGAAGCCAATGATATTTTATTCATTGATGAAATTCACCGCCTCAACCCTGCGGTGGAAGAAATACTCTACCCTGCTATGGAAGATGGCAAGTTGGACTTAATCATTGGAGAAGGCCCTGCGGCACGAACAGTGCAGATAGACCTAAAACCGTTCACATTGGTAGGTGCAACAACGCGGCTTGGCTTGCTCTCCAACCCCCTGCGCGACCGTTTCGGCATTCCATTGCGCCTGGAGTTTTACAGCAAAGCAGAACTTGCCAAAGTGATTACCCGCGCGGCAAACATATTGCGTCTTCCCATGCATGAAGACGGCATCAATGAAATTGCAGGGCGCTCACGCGGCACACCCAGAATTGCCGTGCGCCTGTTGCGCCGAGTGCGTGACTTTGCGCAGCTTTCATCACAGGATATGGTGGATAAAACTCTTGCTCATGCCTCCCTCACCTCTTTGGAGGTTGATGAAAAAGGACTGGATAGCGCAGACAGACGCTACCTCAATTTCGTCATCGCGCATTATGGCGGTGGCCCCGTGGGCATAGACACCATCGCCGCGGGACTTTCCGAACAGCGCGACACATTGGAAGAAACGATTGAACCGTTTTTGCTGCAGCTTGGCTTTTTGCAACGCACGCCGCGAGGGCGCGTTATCACTGCCACGGCATATGCGCATCTGGGCATAGACTCATTGCCCCAGGCGCTCACCTCACAACAACAATTTGATGTATAATGCACGAATATTCTCATAACATCAGAATCTATTATGAAGATACCGACGCAGGCGGCATCGTCTATTATGCAAATTATCTTAAATTTGCAGAACGCGCCCGCACAGAGTGGCTGCGGTCTTTAGGGTTCAATCAGCAGATCATGCGTGAAGAACTGGGCATCGGGTTCGTAGTCAAACAATGCAATGCAGATTATCATGCACCTGCATTGCTGGATGATGTCATCACCATCAACACCTCTATTATCGAACAGCGCAAAGCAGGCTTCACTATGCAACAACGCATCATGAAAAATGATTTATTATTATGCGAGATTATAGTGGTAATTATCTGCGTAAATGACGTGATGAAACCAACGCGCATCCCATCCAACATCACAGAAAAGATTGTTGCATGGCAACATCAATAAAACATATGCGAATTGCAGAAAAACAGCCAAAAGTCATTGTTAAGAGAAAAAAAATCATTTAATGATTAGATGCAAAAAACTTTAAAAGGACAAAGATACTATGTGTGCTGAAATTGTAGTTCCCTCATTAGGTGAATCCGTATCAGAAGCAACGATTGCAAAATGGTTCAAAAAACCAGGTGAAGCGGTCACAAAAGACGAGCCGTTGGTTGAGCTGGAAACAGACAAAGTGACGATGGAAGTGAACGCGCCAGCGGATGGCGTGCTGGAATCTATCGCAGCAAATGAAGACGATACCGTGGAAGTGGGCGCAATTCTTGGCGCAATTAAAGAAGGCGCGACTGCAAGCGCTGCTCCAAAAGAAGCAAATGCAGGCGAAAAGAAAGATGACACAGTAGCTGAAAAAGCAAATGAGCCAGCAACGGGAAAAGCAGCACATGATGCAAAAGATGGGCCTGCCGCTGAAAAAGCACTGGCTGAAAACCCGCAGGTGGACAGAAACGCGATTGCAGCAAGCGGAAAAGATGGTCGCGTAACCAAGTCTGATGTGTTGAGCGCAGCGGCTTCTGGTGCTGCAGCCCCTGCAAAAGAAGTGGCGCGCAGTGGCCCACGTGAAGAACGTGTGAAGATGACGAAACTCCGTCAGGTGATTGCAAAACGCCTGAAAGAATCTCAGGATACGGCTGCTATCTTAACGACATTCAATGAAATTGACATGTCCAATGTCATTGAGTTGCGCAAACAATATAAAGACCATTTTGAGAAGAAATTTGGTCATAAGCTCGGCTTTATGGGTTTCTTTGTGAAAGCGGCGGTGACAGCATTGCAGGAAATTCCTGAAGTGAATGCGCAGATTGACGGCAATGAAGTGATTTACAAAAATTACTATGATATTGGCGTTGCTGTGGGCACAGAGCAGGGTCTCGTTGTGCCTGTTATTCGTGATGCAGATGTGAAAACACTCTCTGAAATTGAAAAAGACATTGCAGACAAAGCCAAAGCGGCGCGCGAAGGCACGCTTGCCATGAAGGATCTGCAGGGTGGAACATTCACCGTCTCTAATGGTGGTGTCTATGGGTCGCTAATGTCTACGCCTATTATCAACCCACCACAATCTGGCATTTTGGGGATGCATAAAACAGAAGAACGTGCCGTTGTGGTGAATGGACAGATTGTCATTCGCCCTATGATGTATGTGGCACTCTCCTATGACCACCGCATTATTGACGGACGCGAATCTGTAACGTTCCTGAAGCGCATTAAAGAGTCTATTGAAGACCCTCGCCGCTTCTTACTTGGACTTTAATTTACAAGGATTATTATGACTGAATCATTCGATCTTATCATCATTGGCGCAGGCCCTGGCGGATATGTCGCTGCGATTAAAGCAGCGCAACTGGGCATGAAAGTAGCGTGCGTGGAAAAACGCGGCACATTGGGAGGCACATGCCTGAATGTGGGCTGCATTCCGTCCAAAGCATTGCTGCAATCATCCGAACTCTACGAAGAAATGCAACATGCGGAAGAACATGGCATTTCTGCAAATGGTGTGAGCATTGATGTGGCAAAATTGCTGGATCGCAAAAATGATGTGGTCGATAAACTCACCAAAGGCATTGAAGGGCTGTTTGCCAAAAACAAGGTGACATGGTTGAAAGGCACGGCAAAAGTGACTGGCGCAAATAATGTAGATGTGGATGGGCAATCTTATGATGCTAAAAACATCCTCATTGCTACTGGTTCTGACGTGATGCCACTGCCTGGCGTGGATATTGATGAAGAACGTATTGTCTCTTCCACTGGTGCATTAGAGTTGAAAGAAGTGCCGAAAAAACTGATTGTAATTGGCGGCGGATATATCGGTCTTGAGATGGGAACTGTCTGGGGGCGTTTAGGCGCAGAGGTGGAAGTAATCGAATATGCAGATACGATTGTGCCAGCGATGGACAAGGACATCCGCAAAGAATTTCAGAAAATCCTTGAAAAGCAAGGCATGACGTTCCGCTTGAATACGAAAGTATCTGCTGTTGAACGCAACGGTGAGAAGGTATCAGTCACTGTGGAACCAGCCAAAGGCGGAGATGCTGAAACTATTGAAGCAGATGTGGTGTTGGTGGCAATTGGCCGCAAACCGCATACGGATTCTTTAGGTCTGGATGCAGTCGGTGTGGCACTGGATGAACGCGGACGCATCAAAGTGGATGCGCATTTCAAAACCAATGTGCCGTCTATCCACGCGATTGGGGATGTGATTGCAGGGCCAATGCTGGCGCACAAGGCGGAAGAAGAAGGCGTTGCATGTGTGGAAATGCTCAGTGGGCAAAAGCCGCATGTGAATTATGACTGCATTCCAGGTGTGGTCTATACATGGCCAGAAGTGGCAACGGTTGGCAAAACAGAAGATGAGTTGAAAGCAGCTGGCGTAAGCTATAACGCAGGAAAATTCCCGTTTATGGCGAATAGCCGCGGTCGCGCAAGCGGCAATACGCAAGGCTTTGTGAAAATTCTGGCGGATAAAGCAACAGACCGCGTGCTTGGTGTGCATATTATTGGTGCAGATGCAGGCACAATGATCGCAGAAGCTGTGCTGGCGATGGAATTTGGTGCATCATCAGAAGATATTGCGCGCACCTGCCATGCGCACCCAACCATGAATGAAGCTGTGAAGGAAGCCGCACTGGCAACCTTTGCCAAGCCAATTCATATATAAAATATCAGCCACGTTCATTTAGCACTTGCGATGCAACAAGCCATCCGCTAAAAGAACGTGGCATATTTTGCGCGGATGTGGTGAAATTGGTAGACACGCCAGATTTAGGTTCTGGTGCCGCAAGGCGTGGGGGTTCAAGTCCCTCCATCCGTACCAACCCTTATTTTGATAGATGCATATAATATTGAATTGTGTGAAAATTCATGTGAGATAACATCTGTAAAATTAGACGGATCTGGAATCTTTTGATCATGAAGATTTAATAATTCTATATGTACCTCTAATGCGTCACGCGAGGATTCGAACAGTTCAATTAAATTTGCTCCTGCTGAAATGCATCCTGGAAAATCAGGAAAACACATACCATACTGGCTATCAATATCTTTGTGAATAATTCCGATATAGTTCGTCATTCTGATCTCCTAAAACGTTGTCAGACAGTCTGTAAGCCGGGTTCTGTCTTCGCCAAAAGCGGAGGCAATCATTCATCTGGACAATGCATTGCTGCACCATTCTAGCAACCTACCCGAACACCAACGACGTGAAACGCGTCTGCCACAAGGGCGGCATTCCTATTTGGTCTTGCTCCGGATGGGGTTTACCCTGCCATCTTTGTTACCAAAGACGCGGTGCGCTCTTACCGACACCTTTTCACCTTTTCCTGAACTTAAATTTGCATTTCACCCCATAGATGGCTGAAATAGCAAGCACAGGTAGTTTATTTTCTGCGGCACTTTCCCTGAGGTCGCCCTCGGCGGGCATTACCCGCCATCCTGTTTCATGGAGCCCGGACTTTCCTCGCACAAAAATTATGTTTGCACATAAAATGTGATGCACGCGATTGCCCGACTGTCTGACCTCAGTAGCATAAACCGAGTGTAAAAAAAAACCAACTGGTATATTTCACCAAATCTGGTATTGAAGAGTCATGCAACAATCTAAAACGCACATCCTTTCTGGCTGGGGCAGAACGCCGCGCTATCTTTGCAAAAGCTGGCGGGCAGAACAGGTGCGTCACGCGGAAGATATCGTCACTCATGCATCAGAAGCGCTCATTGCGCGTGGCTGCGGTCGGTCATACGGCGATGCCGCCCTGCAACCAGATGGCGTATTGCATGTGCACCGAATGGACAAAATCCTCTCTTATGATGTGCAGACAGGAATCTTCACAGCGCAGTCAGGTGTGACATTGCGAGATATTATGCAGCGTTGCGTGAAAGATGGCTGGATGGTTCCTGTATTGTCTGGCACACAACATGTCAGCCTTGGCGGAGCGCTTGCCAGCAATATTCACGGCAAAAATCACTATTGTGAAGGCAATATTGCAGATCATGTGCTGGAATGCAGCATCATGCTCGCCAATGGCGAAGTGGCATATTGCTCTCACACCGAGAACAGCGATTTATTTTACGCAACTGCAGGCGGCATGGGCATGACAGGGATTATTCTGGATGTCACATTGCAGCTTAAACGCATCAGCAGCACCACGCTTGAAAGTGCCACAAAGAAGGTGGATTCTTTGGAAGCGATGCTGGAATGTTTCGACACATCCAAAGACACTTCAGATTATATGGTCGGCTGGATTGACCATTTCGCCACAGGGAAAAAACTGGGGCGCGGTGTGTTTGAACGCGCTGTGCATCAGCATAATGGTGATGCCACATACCCTTTGCAGGTGCAGCCCCCCAAAAAAGCAAAGACTGTTCCAGACATTATCCCTTCTTTTTTGCTAAATCGTTACAGTATGGCGCTGTATAATCTGCTGCGGTTCCGCAAATATGACGAGGATTGGCGCGAAGAAATATCAGGATTTGAGCAATTTTTTCATCCGCTGGATAATCTGAATCACTGGAATAGATTATACGGCAAGAAAGGGTTCTATCAATATCAGTGCATTATTCCTGACAACAACAAGACGCTGGAACATATCACCCAGTTTTTGCAAACTATTCAGAAGAAACGGTGTTTTTCCTATCTGGCAGTGATGAAATATCATCAGCCCCATCATTCCATGTTAGGGTTTGATATGGCAGGATATAGCATTGCGCTGGACTTTCCGAACGCTCCAAAATTTGTGGCGCTGCAAGGCGAATTAAACCAGATGATCGCAGAAATGGGCGGGCGGGTTTACCTTGCAAAGGATGCGCTGCTGGAACGCAGATCATTTGAAGCAATGTATGCAGCAGAATTGGCAGACTGGAAAGCGGCTATCAAACAGATAGATCCCAATTTCCGTTTCCGCTCCGTTATGGCAGAACGACTAGGCTTTAAGGATGGTGCATCATGAAACGGGCTTTGATTATTGGCGCAACCTCATCCCTTGCCGTCACTTTGTGTCGCAACCTGTCCGAAGAAGGCTGGACGTGTGATCTGCTGGGGCGCAATGAAGGTGAACTGCACGCGCTGGCGGCAGATATTCTGGCACGCTACGGCATTGAAAGTCATATTATTTTAGCAGACTTAAGCGCTGCCCCCCCTGCCCTGAATTATGCACCTTATCAGGCAGTGTTCATGCTGGCGGGAGCCATCAGCGATAATATCGCCACCTCTATGCAGGTGAATGTGACTGCACCTTGCGAAATGCTGCGCACGGCAGCTCAGAACATGCAGCAGCGTGGCATTGAGCAACGCAAGGAATGTCAGATTATTGTAGTCTCTTCCGTAGCAGGGGACAGAGGACGCGCCAGCAACTATGTGTATGGCGCAGCAAAAGCGGCGCTCACAGCATTTGCTTCAGGGCTGCGCAACGAAATGCACGCTTACGGGATTCATGTGATGACGGTGAAACCAGGGTTTATAGATACGCCTATGACCTATCATATTTCCAGCCCGCTCATGGGCAGCCGCGAAACAGTGACGCGGGATATATTACGCGCGATGAAAAAACGAAAGGATAGTATCTACACTCCATCCTTCTGGTATCTTATCATGCTGGTGGTGCGCAATATTCCTGAGCGTATCTTCAAACGACTTTCATTATAATGCAACCACGCACCATCACGATTCTTGCGTTAATATATGCATATATCGTTTTTGTGCCGTGGTGGACTGCCCCTCCGCTGGCGGGGCTGGATGCATCATGGGAATGGATGCTGCACTGGGCGAATGCTCATAATAAACAGTTTGGCACAGAAATTATCTGGCCTTATGGCCCGTTAGGGTTTGTGTTTGCACCACAATATCATCCTGACACCTTTGCAGGGCTTATTTTTATACGCGCGATTCTAGTCACTGCGTTGTGCGCAGGTGCATATTATATATTCAATCCCGCACAATCCTACAAACGCGCAGCAAGCTATGTTTTGCTGATTATCAGCGCTGGCTATACACTGGATGCGTTATACATCACATTGTTGTTGCTATTGTTGCATCAGCAATATTTCAGATATTATATGCCGTCATGGGCATTGCATCTTCTGATTATTGCTCTTTCCATTGCTTCATTAGTGAAATTCTCAGTGTTGGTAATGTGTTTATGCGCCTTTGCCATGTTGTCATTATGGCAGCTTAAACGCCGCCATATGCCTTATAGCACTTTGCTATATGGCGTTTCTCTCATCATATTATGGATGATTTGCGAACAGAAACCTGGCAATATTCCAGATTATCTGGCGCATAGTCTGGAATTGTCACGCTATTTCGGCACGATGACGAAAATAGGATCATGGCAGCAGCTTTGCCTGTTTGTTTTATCTGCCATGCTGCTTGGCTGTTCATACCTAACAAATATCAAACAGAAAGCCGTGTTATTTTATGCTCTGACAATGGGAGGATTGCTGTTTTTAAGTTATAAGGCAGGGTTCATTCGTCATGATGCACTGCGCAGTCTGCTGCCATTCATTGTGCTGGTGCAGCTTTATGTGTTATATGCCTGTCATTGCACCAAAATGCGGGCAAAATGTGCATGGTCTATTGGAATCTGCTTTGCCGCAGCAGGCGCTATTTTGATGTTCTGGCAATATAGCTTCCCAACGCACCGCCATAATAACTATACGGTTCAGGGATTTTTGCACCGTGTTCAGCATGACAAAGCTGCAGCACGCACTGCGTTTTTGCAACAGCAGCAAAAGCGACTTTCTGTGAAGCATAATGCAGCATCTGACATATATATGCATGAACTTGCGCCATTGCTGGCACATGACACCGCAGAAAATCTGCAATACGCCCCTCGCCCTGTGCCACAAAGTTATTCAGCTTATAGCGCCGCCCTGCAGCAGATAAATGCACAGCATATTTCAGCCAATGTCATCTATATTGAAGTTTACACGATTGATAACCGCCTACCCGCTTTGCAGGATGCACCTTCATGGCTGCAATGGTTGCAGCATTTCAGCGTTGAACGAATTATTAATAATGCAGAAGGCAGGCAGTTTGTGGTTTTGAAGCGTCATCAAAAAGCTGCGCCAGTATCGTTGCAGAATCTATCAACGCATAAAATTTCAGTTGGTGACATATTGCGCGTGCCAGAAGCAGGCGCTGTCTGGGCGCATATTACGACAAATCAAACATGGCTGGGAAAAACGGCATCCTTTCTCTACAAACCAGAAATGGTCGCAATAGAGCTGCAACTTGCAAATGGGAAAAAAGTTACGCATCGTCTGATTGCTGATATGGCGACAGGAGGGTTTCTGCTCAGCCCATACGTGCATGATGCAACCTCTTTGACGCAGTGGCTTAAAGGGGAGTCACAGCAAGAAAATCATGTAACTTCCTTGCGAATCATCAATGAATCAGGTGCAGATCTTACAAGCTGGTTTTATGAAACGCCAACCGTAACATTTCAAAAAATCATACGCTAGGCTTGGGGCGCTCCTGCCAGAGAGTGCTATGATGGGTCTTCATCGCCTCTTCATCATGTGGGGCAGATGTATAATAATATAGCGCTATTGATTTTCGCGTCATATGTTCTGGGCAATTTAGCGGTTCAGGATGACCGTGATATGAGGTGCTGTCCGTATTGAATATTACGCAGCGGTTAAAGACTGGTGCAATTTTCTGCACGCATTGCTTCATGTTTTTGTCCCACAATTCCACATGACCGCCATAGTCATCCTGCCAGTTTTTGTTGAGATATAGCAACACATTGATACGGCGATATAATTGCAGTTTTTCAAGATAGTTAAAGTCTGCATGAACTTTCAGCTTGCCACCGCGCAAAATCTGATGCATTGCGCCGCCGTGAAAATGCGGATCAGGTATCAATCCTTCAATGCCTGTCAGCTTTTCTAAAAAATTAACGATAGCAAATGAGTTCAGTTGATTCAGCACATGAAACAAATAAGGGTGCGCACCTTCCATACGTTCAATATGGCGCACGCCCTGTTTCTTTGGCTGATTTTCCATGTCCCCTTTGCGCCAGTCATACCAGACCTTGTCATTGACTGCAGGGAAATGTTCCAGCACCCCGTTAGCAACATGCTCAGGCAGGAAATTATCAATCATCACATGCGGATAAGGATCAGCGTTCTGGTAGCTTTCAGCGAATCGTTCACCCAGTGACGCATAATGCGCATTTTCGAGTGGTGAATAATCCAGCACTGAGTCCTGTTTCGGTTTGAAGAATGATAACATAATAGTCCCTGATAATTGCCTTAATCTTAGAATTAACATGAGAGAAATGAAAGGGTTTTTTAATTTATGACTTTTATGTTATGACACTGACATGAGTGCCACCTTACAGTTGATTCGCCCGCGCCAATGGACAAAGAACCTCTTTGTTCTCGCACCATTATGCTTTTCTTTTGAATATGATTCTATGGAATCCGTTGCGCTTGCATTCATCGCTGTGGTTGCATTCATTCTGGCTTGCTGCACAACCTATATCATTAATGATATGTATGACATTGAAGAAGACCGTGCGCACCCTATCAAATGTCACAGACCTTTAGCCTCTGGAAAGATAGGCATTAAAACTGCGTTTATCTTAGCCATTTCGTGCCTCAGTGCTGCAACATTATTCACGGTCTTTTTTCTGCCTCCATTCTGTCTGGTGATCATCGCCTTATATCTGTTTTTGCAGGTGGCATATAATTTCAAACTCAAACACACCGCTTTGCTGGATGTTGTGACGATTGCATCTGGCTTTGTGTTACGTGTGCTTATGGGAGCCTATGCGATTAATGTGCCTGTTTCATCATGGATCGTAGTGACGACTTTCCTGCTTGCCTGCTTCCTTGGCTTTGGCAAACGGTTTCACGAAATTAACATGCTGGAATATGCCAATTCACGCATTAGTTTGCAGCGATATAGCAAAGAATTGCTGAATCAGCTTATCAGTGTGTCCTGCGCCGCAACCTTCCTGAGTTACACCCTATATGCCGTGGATATTGGCAATGAACTGGACAAACCCGAAATTATGTATAGCGCCTTATTTGTGATTATGGGGCTGTTTCGTTATCTGCAGGTGCTATATGTTGATAAAGAAGGTGGAGAGCCAGAGCGCGTGTTGCTGCATGATGGTTTTTTCATGTGCAACTGCATCATCTGGCTGCTGGTCACCATCGGTATATTGTCATATTAGCCATGATAAAAACACTCACCCAACATCGTTTTTTCAGATTCTTGCTGGTGGGGGGAGTATGCACACTCATAGATTTTGTGCTGTTTTATATCTTACACATCATCATTCAATGTGATTTAATCCCCAGCAATATCGCATCCTATGGGACAGGGCTTGCCTGTGCGTTTTTCATCAACCGCTACTGGACATTTGCAGATAGCCAGCACCGAACAAGACTGCAATTCTGGGTTTCTCTTTTGCTGGGTTATTTTGGATTGATACTGAACACGGCAATCATCTGGATTCTGGAAGATGATATGCATGTCATGCTGGCAAAATGCATTGCGGTGTTTATTGTGGTATTTTATAATTATTTCGGCAATAAATGGCTGGTCTTTAAGGTGAAACAATAAATGGAATATATAATTCTTCTTGCACTGACCTGGCTGTTCAATGGCAGCGCAAAATACGCTGTGAATATGTGCTTTCACGGCAGAAAAAATGCGCTGGGACTGGTGGGTTATGGCGGTTTTCCAAGCACACACACTGCCATTGTCAGTGCGCAGTTATTCTATGTCGGTATGCAACATGGATTTAACCATCCCGCCGTGGCAGCGATCCTTGCGCTATTATGGGTGGTTGTGAATGACGCAACTTCCTTGCGCAAAAAAATTCAGGATCATGCACAGCATCTGAACAAGCTGGATGACTCGCGCAATCACCGTGAACGCATCGCACATCACTGGCGGGATATTGTGGGTGGATTTGCAATGGGCGCAATCACCGCCCTGATTTATGCCGAAATCATAAAAAAAAGCCTTCTAACATTTTAAAAGGCTTATTCCCATACTCCTTCTATTCGGGGACTTTTGGGTTTTATTCCAGTTTTACGCTGAAATTCTTTGATTATCTGGTCTGTACGCGTATTAATAACTTTGCAATATGCTACTACATCACCATATTTTTTGTACAGTATATCATACGCCTTTTCCCAATCATTTGCATAACATACTAAAGACGTTTTTGCGCTAAAATCATCATTATAGCGTTTTGGTGACAATTCAATACCATATCTCATACGAATATAATTATCGAAAAGCTCTCCATATTCTTCACGCTCTAAAGGTGTGTATTCAAAAGTGTCTGCGAAATATCTTCGTGCAGCTTCTGATGCAAACAGGTTTATTGCATCCACTACTGTGAGTGAGTTCATGTTTATGATAAAGAAAAACGGTTATATCCTATATAACCGTTTATGTTTTTTATTACAAATGCTAATCTTCCCAGAGCGGTTTTTGCATTAAAGCGGGTTTGGGTGGTGCTGCTTCTGCCTGATGCACCATGCCATATTGAATGCCCATTTCGGCGCGAAGTTCTGGTGGAGGGTTTCCATGCCCTGCGGCAACAACCTGTCCAAAATCACTCGGAAAAAAATTATCGTTATTTAAAATTGCTTCCTTCATTTTGCGAAGGTTCAAAAGACTGAGCTTTACATAAGAATACACACGTTCACCCATTGCATTGTTACCCTGAAGAAGCATTACAATGTCTTCACGCCGAAGAAGCTCTTCATCTTCTGCGCTTAAATGCTGGGGTGAAGCAGCATTTGTACTTATTTCATTGTCGCTCCATGAATCCAAAGGAATACTCTAATCTGTTATCTTTAAATGATATTATAATATTTTACACATTGTAACACAAAGGAAAACACACAGTTCTTTATTTTGCGTAAAATATTATCGTATAAATTGCTGTATCTGTTGGAAAAAAGTCAGTCTTGATATAATTAAGTCAGATTAACCTAGTTCGATGCCACCTGATTTTGCCTGCACAGTATTTGCGCGCTCAACTGAATCTGCGTTAATAATGTTCGAAACATCCAGATCTTTTAATGAATTAACAACATCGTTTAACTCCTGATTACCACTTAATGCCTGAGACATTTGCTTGTCTTTGCCGATACTGTTAATTTCACCAAGCAACGCTTGCACTTCTGCGAATCTTGGGTCTTGATCGCTCATGCCTTCTACTGATGCTTCAATGCCTGCGGTTTGGAATGCTATACTCATATTGTGTGTCTCCTTGTTACAAATTCATCATACCGCGACTGGTTTATACAACACAAGCAACAAAGTACCGCTGCCACTGAATGTTCACAGTCCTGTAACACAACTGTAACAAAACTCGCGTTTTTACTTCGAATATGACAAAATAATGACAATAAATAGTAATATTACTATGTAATACACAAGTAATTTGACTTCATTGTAACAAAACTTCGTATCAGACTGTCACATAAAATGACCGTTTCTAACATGAAATATTATTATAGTTTATAATTGCTCTATTACTCTGTATTCATTTGTATACATAGCTTTGCATTTGATACAGATGATGCATGAAAAAAATTGCGATTATTGGAACAGGCATCTCTGGTTTGAGCGCTGCGTATTTGTTACGGAACGACTTTGAAATAACCGTTTACGAGAAACAATCACGTTTAGGTGGTCATGCACGCACATTAACGGTGGATTATGACGGAACGCCTATAAATGTAGATACAGGGTTTATTGTCTTTAACTATAGAAACTATCCTAATTTGACAGGATTATTTAAAGAACTGGATGTAAAAGTTGAAAAAAGCGATATGTCTTTAGGGCTAAGTCTGGAGAACACATCGTTTGAGTGGGGTTGCAAAGACTTAAACGCCGTATTCGGGCAACGCAGTAATATTGTTAAACCGCGCTTCTGGGCAATGCTGCGCGATATATTCAAATTTAACAAACACGCATTAACTACTGCAAAAGAAAATAAAGACCTTACATTGCGCCAGTTGCTTAACAAGCTCAATCTCTCGGATGATTTCCGCCACCGTTTTTTGCTGCCGACGGCAGGTGCAATATGGAGTACCTCACCAGAGCAGATATTGGATTTCCCCGCCTATAGCTTCGCCATCTTCTTTGATAATCATGGGCTATTAACCATAAACGACCAGCCGCAGTGGCACACGGTGAGTGATGGATCACAACAATATGTTAATAAAGTGGCGCAGCATTTTGAAGATGCTATTAAACTGAACAGCCCCGTGGCTTCAGTGGAACGTTTTGATGATGGCGTGTTTGTCACAACCGAGGCAGGTGAAACAGAACGCTATGATGATGTGATTATTGCATCACATAGTAATCAGGCACTGTCTATGCTGGTTAATCCAAGTGAAGATGAGTCTGAAATTTTGGGCAAAATGCAATATCAGCCAAATATTGCTTACCTTCATAAAGACCCATCATTCATGCCGAAACGCAAGGCAGTCTGGTCAAGCTGGAATTATGTGTGTGATGATGCAACGGACGAGCGCCCGCACATCACCGTAACGTACTGGATGAATTTATTGCAGAATATCAGTGACGACACACCATTATTTGTCACGCTCAACCCGCCTGCCCCGCCACGCGAAGATACTATCTTTAATAAGCACGTTTTTGAACATCCTGTCTATAATATGGAGATGCTGGATGCGCAGGAACGGTTCAACACCATTCAGGGCAAAGATCGCATCTGGTATGCAGGAGCATATCAGCGTTATGGCTTCCATGAAGATGGCATTTTGAGCGCGGTGAACATAGTCAAACAAATGGGATGTTCGATACCGTGGGAGTAAGCCACCTTCATACGCCATCTATCTTAACGGCGCGTGTCATACATGAGCGCACACAACCAAAGCAGAATAAATTTGCGTATAATGTGTATTACCTGTGTTTTGCCACGCATCTGGTGCAGCAATTAAAACGCTTCATGCTTCCGTTAAAGCGTTTTGGCGTGCTGAGTTATTATGAGCAAGACCGTGGCGACAAAACACAAACGAATGATACGTGGATTCGTTCTGTTTTGAAAGACTGGGAATTACTGGACGTTGTTACAGGAAACATCATTCTGGTAACCATGCCAAGAATTTTAGGATATGCCTTTAATCCTGTCAGCTTCTGGTTTTGCTTTGATGAAGAAGAACAGCTTCGCGCGGTGCTATCTGAAGTGAATAATACATTTGGTGAGCAACATTGCTATATTTCCTATCATGATGACACACGCCCCATCACGCAGGATGACTGGATGCAATCAGAAAAAGTGTTTCACGTTTCACCTTTTCTCAGCATTGAAGGCAGATATGAATATCGCTTTATTTGCAATGCAGAAAAAGTAGCAGTATGGATTAACCATATTACAGAAAAAGGCGTGATGCTGCGCACTTCTGTGATTGGGAAACGCATACCACTCACCAATAAAAACCTTTTTATTCAGTTTATAACCAAACCTCTGGTCACGTTTAAAGTGACGGGGTTAATATATATGCAGGCAATGAAGCTAGCATTAAAAGGCATAAAATACACCCGAAAACCAACTCCACCCGCTAAGGACATTACGCGATAATATGAAACACTGGATTGAACAAAAGACCATCAATTATTTCTTCTCTTTGCTAAAGGATCTGGAAATAGGCACGCTGACCATTATCACTCCAGATAAGGAAACACGCACCTTCATTGGGGATGATTCGCTCGAAGCGACTATGGAGTTTCATGACTGGTCTGTGCTGGTAAATGCGGCACGTCGTGGTGACATTGGGCTGGGGGAAGATTATATTGAAGGCAAGTGGGATAGTCCTGATATTGGCAAATTGATTGAATTGTTCCTGCGCAACATGCAGGTATTTGATGATTTTGCACATGGAAATGCATTAAATCGCTTCCTGTTTCGTTTCGCAAATCTCATGCGCAGCAATCGCAAAGCGCAAAGCAAGCGTAACATCAAAGCGCATTATGATGTTGGCAATGAGTTTTACCAACTCTGGCTGGATGAAAGCATGACCTATTCCAGCGCGATTTATGCGGGTGGAATCACAGAACTTGTTGATGCACAATATGCGAAATACCAACGCATGATTGATATTGTGTCACCAGATGGCGATACAAAACATATTCTGGAAATTGGTTGCGGATGGGGCGGGTTTTTAAGGCAGGCTGGAAAACAGGGACATGATGTGACCTCTGTCACTATCTCCCCTTCTCAGCATGACTTTGCCAAAGAGCGAATTGAAAAAGAGCAGTTGCAGGAAAAAGTGGATTTACGCCTGCAGGATTACCGCGAAATTAATGGTGAATTTGATGCCATTGTGTCCATTGAAATGTTTGAAGCAGTGGGTGAGCAATATTGGAGTGAGTATTTTAACACTGTCAAAGCACGTTTGAAAAAAGACGGTACGGCAGTGATTCAAACCATTACTATTGATGATAATTTGTTTGAAGATTACCGTGAACGCAGTGACTTTATCCGCCAATATACTTTCCCTGGCGGGCTGCTTCCGTCACAAAAACGCTTTTTAGAAGAAGCGGAAAAAGCAGGGCTAAAATGCAACAATATATACAATTTTGGATTAGATTATGCCGCGACATTAAGCGAATGGTTGCATCGCTTTGACAGCAGCCGTGACAATATCAAAAAAATGGGGTATAGTGACGGCTTCATACGGAACTGGCGTTTTTATTTGAGTATGTGTATCGGCTCATTTAATGCGAGGAGAACAGATGTAATACAGGTGAGTTTGACGCATGGTTAACAGGTTGATATTATTTGCATTATTATGCTTCATGCCGTCTGCACTCTGGTCGCAGCCAACCTGCGTTAATGACATCATCAAATCTGAAAAACCTGCATCACGCGCGAAATTGCAGAAACTTCTTTTTGATATTTACGATATTGAATTATGGCATGATTATAAAGAATGGGAACCACAAAAACCCTATGCATTGCACATTATCTATTATCAGAATGTCAGCAAGCAGGAATTTGTGGATTACACCATCAAAGAACTTAAGCTAAACCCTGATGTTACTTCAGATATGATCACGCAATTTGAGCGAAAATTGTCTTTTATCTATCCTGACGTGCAAAAGATGGATACCATCACGGCGGTGAATGTGCCTGAAGAAGGCATATTATTATGCCATAATGAAAATAAGCTCGGCTGGATGCGTGAAAAAGAACTTGTGCTGCCTTTCTTTAATATCTGGCTTGGTAGACACAGTTCAGAACCTGTCATTCGCAACAAGCTGTTAAAGCCCAGAAAATAGCTATGAATAGTAAAACGCTGCTGCAATATGCCATGCTGTCCATCCCGCTGGCATTTGCAGGCTTGCCGATTTATGTGCATGTACCACATTTTTATGCCACAAACTATGCGGTAACACTCACATCTCTTAGCGCGGTGCTGCTGGTGATTCGCTTTATTGATGCCTTTCAAGACCCCTTTATCGGCATTCTAAGCGAAAAATATGCGGTGTATAAACAGCGCATCATCAGTGCATCTGCCTGCGTGCTGTTCTGCGGTTTTTATGGGTTATTCCACGTGCCTTCTTTTGCTGAACATATCGCTGAAATCTGGATGGGGCTAATGCTTCTGGTGGTATATACCAGCTTTAGCACAATCATGATCAATTATTATGCCGCCAGCGTAAAGCTCGGCAGCTCGCAAAAAGAACAAACACGCATCTCTGCATTTCGTGAAGCATTCATGCTATTTGGAGTGATGCTCGCTGCCATATTGCCGCAAATGCTGACCAATCACTATGGTGAATTGCAGGGCTATCATTATTTCAGCCTGTCTTTTGTTCCAATCTGCGCCATCTGCCTTATCACTGCCATACGCACCATTCCCAATAGTGCCGCGCAGATAGTTCAGTCTTATAATCTGAATGACACAAAATTACTGATAAAGCAAAACAACATCAAATCGCTTTTATGGCTCTTCTTCATTAATGCTATCCCTACCGCCATCACCAGCACCTTATTTTTGTTCTTTGTGGAAGATGTGCTCGGCGCAGATGCACAGGCAGGGCAAATGCTCATGCTATACTTCTTCTGTGCCGCTCTCTCTGTGCCTGCGTGGAATGCACTTGCAAAATATTACAACATTTATCACGTGCTAATTAGCGCTATGATACTCGCCATTATCTCCTTCATCTGGGCATATTGGCTGAATGCTGGCGACACATTCCCGTTTTACGGCATTTGCGCCATGTCTGGCATCGCGCTGGGGGGCGACATGGTGTTGCTGCCCGCAATTTATGCCAATGCGTTGGATCGCGCATCAACAGCACAACATAAAGAACTAGGCAATATCGGTTTTAGCCTGTGGAACTTCATCAGCAAACTGAACATGTCTCTTGCGGCGGGGCTGGCATTGCCTGTGCTGGCATGGATGCAGTATGAACCCCAGAACAGTGCCTCAAACATTGACGCCTTGTCATTTGCATATGCACTCATTCCATGCGCATTTAAGGTGATAGCCTGCTGTTATGCATGGAAACTAAAACAGATGAAATAATTATGATAACCCGCCTCATATCACTGATAGGATGCCTTATGTTGCTAAGCTGCTGTTCACCCAATGTGGAAGATTATAACACCACCAGCCCTAAACTGGATATTCGTGAATATCTAAGCGGAAACCTTCGGGCGCACGGCATAATATTTGACTGGAAAGGCAAAGCCTCCCGCCATTTTGTTGCAGATATTATCGGCACGTGGGAAGGCAATAAAGGCACACTCGACGAAACGTTCACCTATAGTGACGGCACAACCGAAAAACGCATCTGGACGATTACTTTTGAAGATGAGCATCATTTCACAGGAACAGCAGGTGACGTGGTCGGCACATCCAAAGGGGCGCAATATGGCAACACACTAAATATGAAATATGTTCTGGCACTGAAAGACCCTGAAATCAACGTCACTATAGATGACTGGATGTATCTTACAGAAAAAGGCGTATTGCTGAATCAGAGCAAGATTTATAAATTTGGTCTGCCTGTGGGAAGAGTGATGATTGCATTCACGAAAGCATCATGACCTATCAACTGAAAGACAAAATCATCTGGTTAATCGGCGCGAGTTACGGTATCGGCGCACAGCTTGCGGAGGATTTGTCTGACAAAGGCGCAATTATCTGCCTGTCGGCACGCAGTGAAGATGCATTGCATAAGGTAGCGACACAATGCACCCATAAAACACATGTAGTTTCATGTGATGTCACAGACACAGAGTCAGTACAGCAGGCTTATAACAGTATTATTGCAGCACATTCTCATGTTGATATGGTGATATATAATGCAGGGGCATATGAGCCCACATCATCACTGGATTTTGATTTGCAGAAAATATTCACCATGATTGACGTGAATCTGCATGGTGCAATCCGTGTGCTGCACACCATCCTGCCAGAGATGAAACATCGCAATGATGGGGTGATTGCGCTGGTGGGCAGCGTGGCGGGCTATAAGGGTTTGCCCAAAGCAATGGGATATGGCGCAAGCAAAGCGGCAGTGATTCACCTTGCAGAAAATCTCAAACAGGATCTGGGCGAAAAAAGTGGCATTAAGGTGCAGCTGATTAACCCAGGATTTGTGAAAACACGCCTGACAGACAAGAATGATTTTGATATGCCTATGCGCATATCCGTTGAAAAAGCGTCAGACTATATTGTGAAAGGATTGGAGAAACAGACCTATGAAATCCATTTCCCCAAACGTTTCACTTATATCATGAAATTCCTGTCATTGCTGCCCAACCGCATATATTTCTGGTTAAGCGAAAAACTGCTTTAGCAGCTTTATTTTGCCAGCACATAGGAACCAGGTGCATCTTCAAACGGTTTATAGGTTCCATTGCCAAATTCAAGCGGCGCTTTTTGCTGCTTGCTGAAGTTTTTCTGCCAGTCATTCCAGTGCTGCCACCATGAGCCATCCTGCTGTTTTGCCATTTTTAACCACTGTTCAGGTGTAAGCCCTTTGGTTTTGTCATGCAACCAATAACCATATTTGTTCTTTGCTGGTGGGTTAATGACCCCCGCAATATGCCCAGACCCCGCAAGCACAAAAGTGATGTCACCACCATAAATCTGCGTTGATGCATAGGTAGACATCCACGGAGCAATATGGTCTTCACGGGTGGAGAGAATATAGCTTGGCGTATTAATGGTTTTCAGGTCAATTTTCTCACCTGCAAGTTCCAGCTCTCCCTTCGCCAGTTTATTTTTAAGATACAGATTGCGCAGATAAAAACTATGTGTTGCCGCTGGCATCCGCGTGCAATCCGCATTCCAGTAAAGCAGGTCAAACGGGAATGGCTCTTTGCCAAGCAGATAGTTATTCACCACGAATGACCAGATCATATTGTTCGGGCGAAGCAGACTGAACGTAGTGCTCATCTCTGTGCCATCCAGATAGCCTTTTTTCTCCATTTTGGCTTCCAGCGCCTGAATCTGTTCTTCATCTATGAATACGCCCAGTTCACCAGGTTCTGAGAAATCCAGCATAGTGGTCAGATATGTTGCTGACGCTACCTTGTTTTCTTCGCCCTTTGCATGAAGATATGCCAGCGAACATGCCAGCAATGTGCCGCCAAGACAATATCCCATACAGCTGACCTGTTTGGATTTTGCAATATCTGACACCACATCAATGGCGCGCAGCAAGCCGTCCGTCATATAATCATCAAATTTTTTGTCTTTGAGTGACGCATCAGGATTTACCCATGAAATCACAAATACGCTATAACCCTGCTCCGTCATCCAGCGGACAAACGAATTTTTCTGCTGCATATCAAAAATATAGAATTTGTTGATCCATGCAGGAATCAGCAAGAGCGGAGTATCATGCACTTTTTCCGTTTGCGCTTTATATTGTAATAGCTGGAACAACTCATTCTCAAACACCACTTTGCCTTCAGTGGCTGCCAGATTTTTTCCCAGTTCAAAGGCTTCATTATCGGTCGTGCTGATGGCAAGTTTGCCTTTGCCGCGCTCAAAATCCTTCCGCAGGTTTTCCAGCCCGCGCAGAATATTCTCACCATTGCTATCCAGCGTTGCTTTCAGCACTTCAGGGTTGGTGATCATGAAATTGGTAGGTGCCATTGCATCCACCCATTGCTGTGTGTAGAAGCTCAATTTCTGCTTGCGGTGTTCGTCGTCTCCATCATCCAGCGAACTGACCACATCCTGCATCCATGATGCCGTCATCAGATATTGCTGTTTAATATAGTCAAATAAAACATTATCTTCCCAGCTTTCATCTGAAAAGCGCTTATCGGCAGGCATGGTTTTTTCGTGCTTTACAGGAGCATCCATGTATTTCTGCATGGATTGCTGCCAAAGCTGCGCCGCATCATTAAACCAGACGTAGCCAAGCTGCATTACGCGCGCAGGGTCTGCAAAGGCATTCTGCGCCAGCTGCATCATGTCAGATCCCATATGCCATAGCGACATCTCCCCATTGCGCAGGTCAGAAAGTCCGTCCTCCTGTGCGATAATCTTTAAAATATCCTGCCAGATGATGAAAGATTCTTTCATATTATGGCTGAACATAAGCGGGTTAAACTGAGTGGAGGTTGATGTATGTGTATCTGTCATAAGCCTGTATGATTTAAGGTTCACACGCACTTTAGCCCAGCACTTGCGCAACACAAGTGAAAAATCCGATATTCTGCTCAAAAACTGCGTGACAAATAATTCTGCAGTTGCTAAACACAATGCTCATTTTGCGCATATGCGCATGTGGCGGAGTAGCTCAGCTGGTTAGAGCAGCGGAATCATAATCCGCGTGTCGGGGGTTCAAGTCCCTCCTCCGCTACCACTTTAATTTTCGTCAAAAAAAAATCTGCGCTGCCTATATGGCGAAACGCAGATTTATATTAGTTATCAGGTTAGATTACAGTTATTCCATAAGATTGTTTAAAGTTGCGATACTCAGCATAACAGTCTTTCGCAAGATCAATATGCCCGTCCCACGACAGCACATCCAACAATGCTGCGCCTGCTGGCAGCTGGCTGTAATAGACTGAACTCATTAAATATGCTGATAGATGCACTACTTTGCGCAGCGTATCACATGCGTTTTTCGGCATAATGACGTTTGCACCTCGCTGAATCAACTCTCTGTCATTCATACTGTCTCCCATCACATAAAATTCAGCAGGGTTTACAATATCAATCATTCGCTTCAGTGCTGCACCTTTTCCTGCATTTTCATGAAGAACATCCAGATTGCGGATGCGTTTCATTCCAAAGGTTTTGGCTGCTGTCAACTCATCTGCTTCTTTCACATCAGACACCTGAACTTTCACCTTAAAACCTTTTGCAGTTAGCAATTCGGTCATTCGTGTTTCAAGTTGTTCTTCTGTAATCGAAGAAGGCAGATTCATCCAGCCGCTTGCTTTGCCATCCCCATTCTTTTCTGGTTTATGGGGAATGAAACTAATGCCGAAGCCAGAAAGTGCCTCTCTGGTTTCAAATAATATCATTTTCCAGTCAAAGCAGTCTGTCATTATGCTGGAGAATATTGCATCTTTTTCATAATCATCACGCTTTCGCTGAAATAATTCAGTTCCGCATTTTGAGCTGATAAATGGAACATCCCAGCCAAGCTGATTGCAGGATTGACTTAATGTTTTAAAGTCGTTTCCACTGCATAATGCAAAGATTTTGCCTTGCTCGCTAAGTTCACGCGTAGCGTGTCCAACTGCAATATTCAGCATCTTTGCTTCCTGAGCGCTAATAAACCCGTCTCCTTCTAAAGAAAAAGCGGAATGGTCGCGGTCACACACAATTAAGCTAGTCATGGTTTTTTTGATGCCTTATAGACATAACGAAAAATATATCTGAAATCCTGTCAAAAAACTAAGATTGCTATTCATTTAATCCATTAAAACCAGCCATACAAGCGCTTTATTTCTTTTCGAATAATTTCACCAGTTCGTTGGTCATGGTTTCACCCAGCTTGGTGATGTCGCGTAGGCAGATGGAACGTTCATAATAGCGCGTTACATCATGCCCGATGCCAATCGCCACCAGTTCCACATCTGCATCCTGCTGCACCTGTGCAATAATATGCCGCAGATGCTTGTCTAAATATCCTGGGTTATTGGCAGAAAGCGTGGCATCATCCACGGGTGCGCCGTCAGAAATCACCATCAGAATTTTGCGTGCCTCACTACGTGCTTTAATGCGCGAATAAGCCCATTGCAGTGCTTCACCATCAATATTTTCTTTCAGAATGCCATCTTTAAGCATTAAACCCAGATTGCGGCGTGCGCGCACAAACGGCATATCGGCAGATTTATAGATAATATGACGAATATCATTTAAACGCCCAGGGTTACTTGGCTTGCCAGCCTGCATCCATTGTTTATAATGCTTTCCGCCTTTCCATTCTTTCGTAGTAAAGCCCAGAATTTCGGTTTTAATACCCACCCGTTCCAGCACTTTGGCAAGAATATCTGAACTCAGCGCTGTAATCGTAATCGGTCGCCCACGCATAGACCCTGAATTATCCAAAAGCAACGTCACCACCGTATCGCGAAACTCATTTTCTTGCTCCATCTTGAAGATGTTGGTTTGATGCGGGTTAATCACCAACCGCGCCAACCGCGCGCTGTCCAGCTGCCCTTCTTCCAAATCAAATTGCCAGTGGCGCTGCTGCTTTGCCAGCAAATAGCGCTGCAATTTCGCCGAAAGTGCAGTAAATGTGCCGCTGACCTGTTCCAGTTTAGAATCCAGCTCGGCACGAAGATGCATCAACTCTTCCGCGCTTGCGAGCTGCTCTGCAGGAATAATCTCGTCATGCACGGTACTATAGATAATATACGGATAAGTCTTTGGCTGAAACGCTGGCAGCTCAGAGAGTTGACTCGTCGGAGTGCCATGCGGCGCTTCACTATCCAGCGCACCTGTAACCGTGTCATCCAACTGCCCAATGGCAGACTCTACCTTATCATATGCGCCAGATGCACCATCATTTTGCTCTTGCTGCGTTTGCGTGTCCTGCTCCTCCGCCTCGGCATCCTCTGCACCATCCATCGGTTCTGCCATGCCTGCTGCGTCTTCGGCGTCTTCTTGTGGGGTAGCTTCGTCCCCCGTTTTTCCAGCCAGCGCATCTTCCAGACGCATCACAAATTGCTTGGCGAGTGGGGAAAAAGACTGCGGATCATCCAATGCATCCTGAAGTTTTTGCAAACCTTCGGCGCAATGTTGCTGCAAAAATCCGTTCCACACTTCCATCAAGTGATTCAGTGATTCTGGCACTTTGACTTCGGCTGCATTTTGCATCAAACGTGCCGCTAACATATCTGCCAGTGGAGGATCAGCTCGTTCTGAAAGCATGGCATATCCAGCTTTGCGACACGTATCATCGCGCAACTGTTCCATATTATGTTTATAACCTAAGAAATGCTGCGAACCAATCGCATCCAACCGCGCAATTTCCAGTGCTTCGTAGATGGCACGCCCGCTTTCCGTTTCTGGCATATTTCGCGAATATGGCGCGGATTGGTGGTACTTCTTCGCTAATGCGATACGGTCAATTTCTGCGCGGGTGAGCGTGTAATCTTCCTGCGTCGGCGGTGCAACATACAGTGCATCCTGCGCGTTGAGCGGATTGGGCGAATGCGTGCCTTGCAAGGTAACATTCATCTTCGGCGCTTCACCCATCGCACGAGAGGTCACATTCAGCGCTTCTTCAAGCCGCTTCTTGCTTTGCTTTTCAGGCTGCAACATCAGCGCCTCCCAAACAGTTTTTCGATGTCATGCTTATGCAAAGAAACATAAGTCGGGCGGCCATGATTGCACTGCCCCGAATGTGGCGTGGCTTCCATTTGGCGCAGCAGCGCATTCATCTCCTCAATGCTGAGTTCACGCCCTGCTCGAACGCTACCGTGGCACGCCATCGTACCGCAAATCTCCTCCAGCTTTTCGCGCAGATGTAGTGTTTCGCCAAATTCGGCAATATCATCGGCAAGATTTTGCACCAGCGTTTTCACATCTGCATCCCCCAGCATAGCAGGAATTTCACGCACCACCACAGCCCCCTGCCCGAATGTTTCAATCACCAAGCCAAGCTGCAATAACTCTTCCGCTCGCGCATCCAGCTGCTGCGCGGCATCTTCACCCACTTCCACCACTTCGGGAATTAGTAGCGCCTGCCGCTTGATGCCTTCCTTCGCAATCGCCTGTTTCATCGTTTCATAAACCAGCCGCTCATGCGCAGCATGTTGATCCACAATCACAATTGCGTCTTTTGACTGCGCAACAATATAGGTCTTATGCAGTTGCGCCTGCGCTGCGCCCAATGGAAATTCTTGTGGCTGTGGCACTGGTTGGGCTGGCTCAATCTCCTGCGCCTGAAATGGCTGTTGTTGCGGTTCATGAAATGCAGCTAATGTCTGCGCCTCAGCAGGGGAAATACGCCGCGCCTGCGGTTGCCATTGATATTGCATTGGGCGTTGCGCTGGCTGCATCTGAACCTGCGGCTGCATTGCACCAAAAGCCTGTGATGCCACTGTGGTGGATGCCTGATGCCCTGCCTCACTTAATGCCTGACGCAAGCCAGACACAATTAACCCGCGAATCTGTTGATTGTCACGAAAACGCACTTCTGACTTGGCAGGATGCACATTCACATCCACTTCGCGTGGTGGCACTTCAAAAAACAGAACGCAGACAGGATGCCTGTCCCGCGCCAGATAATCCTGATATGCGCCTTTAATTGCGCCCAGCAACAAACGGTCGCGCACGGGGCGACCATTAATGAACAGATATTGCAATGTACTTGTGCCACGGTTGAAGGTGGGCAATGCGGCATAACCACTCATCAGCACGTCTTCGCGCGTCACATGCAATGGTAATGCATTATCGGCAAAATCCCTGCCCATAATGGCAGAAAGCCGTGGTAGGCGCGCATCAAACAAATCTTCTTGCTCGGCAGCGTAATCCAGCTTCTTTTTGCCATTATGGGTGAGTGAGAATGCGACGTTGGGATGTGCCATTGCAATGCGTTTTATCATATCTGTCACCGCATTGCTTTCTGCCGTATCGGACTTCATGAATTTCAACCGTGCGGGTGTGGCATAAAATAAATCACTGATGATAATGGTTGTTCCTTTAGGGTGTGCGCAAGGTTGCGCCTCTTCCATGTTGCCCGCCGCCACGCGCATTTGCCAACCATGCTCTGCGCCATCAGTCGCACTTTTAATCTCCATTTTGCTCACCGATGCAATGGAAGGCAGCGCCTCCCCGCGAAAACCGAAATGGTTAATCATCACCAAGTCATCATCAGGCAATTTAGACGTAGCATGACGCGTAAGCGCAAGTGTTATGTCATCTTTCGATAAACCACACCCATCATCCCGTACAATAATGCTGCGTTTTCCACCTGCTTCAAGATGCACTTCGATTGATTGCGCACCAGCATCCAGCGCATTTTCCACTAGTTCTTTAACAACGGATGCAGGGCGCTCAATCACCTCCCCCGCTGCAATCTGATTAATCAGATTCTGCGGTAATATGCGTATATGTGGGGAGGTCATAGCAATGATTCAGCTATTCTCTGCAAAATCGTCATTCTGAACGAAGTAAAGAATCCATCTGTCCCTTTGCGCAAGAGTCTCTGGATGCTTCGCTTTGCTCGGCATGACGATTGCAGTTATATTATCCACCAAACCTTACGCCCCTAAAAACGCTTTCGCACGAATTTTTCCATCTTCCACAGCGGGCTGGTCAAACGCATCCACTCCAATCAGTTCTGCAATCAGCACAGTTTCAATCATGAAATACATCAGCAATGCACCCAGATGATAAGCATCAATCTGGGGCAAATGAATGGTTCGCACAGGTTGCTGATATTCCTGCAAAGACCCAATCGTGCCATGCTGGAATGCGGAAAGCACCGTGCCAAGCGGCGTATTCTTCAAATAATCCAGCCCTGCCACTTCACATAAATCCGCGGGGATAGGTTCACCTTTTCCGTCCTGTTCTGTGGTGATGATAGTGAAATATTTATCGTTCGGACCATCCAGCAGCAACTGCAACATGCTGTGCTGATCCACCGATCCAAGCGCTGCAAGCGGTGTAATGCCCTTGCCATTTTTGCCTAGTGACTCACTGATAAGCTGACGACACCACTGCGCCGTATAATCCAGACGGTCTGCATAAGGCATAATCGCATGGGTGGAACGCCCAACCTTTGCATTGCGCACACCATAAAGCGCACCCTGCAAGGGCTGGTTTGCGTCAATATCTGTTGTCAGTGCATGACGCAACATCGCCGTTGCCCCTTCGCGGATGGCTTTAATATCTACACCACAAGCGCTAGCTGCAATCAAACCCACATTTGACATGCACGTCCAGCGACCACCAAGTTCAGGGTCATGCTCTTGTGTCGGAATGTCATAATGCGCTGCGAGTTTGCTCATCGCAGACTCTTTCGGCTCTGTAATAATCAAACAGCGTTCTTTAATGCCTTCGTGACCAATCGTTTCTTCCAGCCATTTCAGCACGATCATTGTTTGCGTCACCGTCTCCAGCGTGCCACCAGATTTGGAAATGAAAATCCACGAGGTCTGCTCAGGATCGCAATGATGTTTAAATTGCTCAAAACTATGCGGATCAGGATTATCCATAATTTCTAAATAAACAGACGCATCCGCTTCTGAAAGTGCGGTCACTGCTTCTGCGCCAAGACTCGACCCACCAATGCCAACCAAGACCAGCGTGTCAGACTGCGCCTGAATTTTGCGAGCAGCCGCTTCAATCTGTTCCAAATCATCTCTGCGCTCTGGCAGTTTCAAAAAAGGCATAGAACCATAAAGACGGTGCAATCCATCCAGCGCTTTTTGAGCGTCTTCCTTGTCGATTTGTGCAGACTGCACATCCCGCCATTCCATGCCAAGCGGGCTTGGGCGTGATTCGTTACTGATATCCATTGCCTGATTCATCATTTATTGTTCCTTCGTGTTTCCAACTAGTAATGTTAAATTATTTTTGGTCTGCAGATAGTGTTCAGCCACATTATTCACCTGCTGTAATGTCACTGCATTGATATAATCATTGCGTTTGTCCAGATAGTCCAACCCCAGATCATGGAGTTGCATAATATCTAAATATCCAACACGCTCTGCATTTGAATCCAGATTCAATGGAAAAGACCCTGTGATATTGCTTTTCGCATCTTTCAGTTCATCAGCGGTGAATCCTTTATTTCCTGCCAGTGCGATTACATCCTGCGCGATTTTCACCGCTTCTTTTGCCGTTGCATTCTGCGTGGAAAAATTTACGCCAATCCATTGAGCAGCTTCATTCATGGAAAGATAGGATCCAACGGAATAAGTCAGTCCACGTTCCTGACGTATTGCATGCCCCAACCTTGCAGCTAGCCCACTGCCACCCAGAATATGATTCATAACATAGGCTGCATAAAACTGTTCATCACTGCGTTTAATGCCTGGAAGCGCTATCTGCACGGATGTCTGCGGATAAGACGCATCAACATATATTGCCTCTTCAGGCGTATGCAGTGCAACTGTTTCCAAAGAGGTGGCTTTTGCTTTTTCTGGCAGACCAGACAGATATTTATTTACCAGTGCCTGCAATTCATCTGCACTGATGTCGCCCGATGCCGAGATAATCAAATTATCCTTTGCCAGATATGATGCATTATATTCTTTCAGATCTTTTTGTGAAATGCGCGTCACGGATGCTTCATCCCCATAATAATTTCGGGAATAGGGATGCTTGCCAAACGCCGTTTCGCTGAATTTCTGGCTCAGTAAATAAGATGGTTTTTCTTTCAGCTGTTTGAGGTTGGTGAGATATTCATCTTTAATGCGTTGCACATCCTGCTTTTCATATCGTGGCTGCGTGAGCATCAGCCCCATCAGTTCAAATGCGGTTTCTTTATGCTGGCTAAGCGTTGCGAGTGAAACAGAAGCATGATCCAGCCCAATAGAGCTTCCCAGCTTGATTGCATGAAAATCCAGTTTTTCAGCAAATGCACGCGCGTCAAGCTCTCCTGCGCCTTCGCTCATGGCGGCGTGTGCAATGCGCCCGCGCCCAGCCAGCGTTTCAGGGTCAGTAATCACACCCGCCTGTTTGAAGGTCAGCCTGAGAGAAATAATGGGCAGTGTGCTATCTTCAATCAATAATGCATCAGCAATATCGGTCTTCACCTGTTGCACGTTAATATCTGCATGAGCAGAAAATGAAATCAGGCACAGCGTGAAGAATGCTATCATTTTATTCATCATTCTTCTCCTGCGCTGGTTTCAACTCTGGCAATAAATATCCCTTCACGGCTATTTCATGATTCAGCGTATCTTTCACAGATGCTATAATCTGCGGGTACTCCACAGCCTCTACATATTCAGACCAGCGATTAAACCATTCAGGCGATTGTCCGATCATCACCAGCTGCGCCAGAATGAACCCCATCCCCTGAACTGAGTCCTGCGCGAAAATGGTTTCAGCCTGCATCTGATTTTTGGCGCGTTGTACTGTGCGCCGTGCTTCCACTGCGTCTTTGAAAATTTTATCATCCACAAATGCTGCTACCACCTGTTTATACGCAGCTTCAAGATCATCCAGAGAAACATCTTTTGCAGGCACTAAACCAATGCGCATCTGCGATGGTCCAATGCTGAACGGCGAGTAAGAGACAGAGACATCCGTAGCGAGTTTTTTCTCTTTCACCAGCGTCTCATACAAAACGCCTGTGCGCGGGTTACCGAGCAATTCTTCTGCCAGTAATAATGGCATAATCTCATTAGGGTTACCTGCCGTTCCCAGACTTGGGGCAACATAAGCATAAGACAGGCGAGGCACTGTGACAGTTTCATGGCGAAGCGTGACCGTTTGAGACACCTGACGCACAGGCTCCTGCACCCAGTTGCGCGAAGGCTTTGGCGCACCATTCCATTTTCCGTAATATTTCTCTGTCAGTTTTTTGGCAGTGTCCTGCGTAATATCGCCTACAAGAATTAACACCGCATTATGGGGCGTATAATGTTTTGAGAGAAACGCACGTGCAGACACTTCGCCCAGTTGAGAAATTTCATGCGCCCAGCCAATAATCGGGATGCGGTATGGGTGATGGCGAAACAACGCGACATTCATCGCTTCGGAAAGCAATGCGCCAGGGTTATTGTCCGTGCGCAAACGCCGTTCTTCCAACACTACTTCACGTTCTTTCGTCCAGCTTTCTGCCGATGGTTGCAGATTTTGCATACGATCCGCTTCCAGCTCCATCACTTTTTCAATATTCTGTTTGGCAATAGTCACGTAATATCCCGTCATATCTGCACTGGTGAACGCATTATATTCGCCACCCAGACGTTCGATAATTTTGCTATATTCCCCCTCAGGCACGTCAGGCGTGCCTTTAAACAGAACATGCTCCAGATAATGCGCAACGCCAGAACTGCCGAGCGCATCATCCGCTGCGCCTGCAAAAAACAGTAAATTATGGGAAATGGCTGGCGAGTTAGGCATGGGAGCCACTACGACACGCAACCCATTATCAAGTCTGAACTCGTGAAATGTTGCATCTTCTGCATGAGCAACAGTAACAAATAATATGGTGATAAGTGAATACAAAAACCTCATTACTCGAAGATCCAGTCAAGCGTGCTTTTTTTAGTATCTACCGTTTCAGCACCTTGCCCATCAATAGGTTGCTCATTCTTCTGGGCTTCCAAAATGCGCTCGCGTTCCTTTTCTGCGTTCACAATTTCTTCTTCCTCTGGTGTGCGAATTTTGTCTAGCAGGGATTTGTCTTCTTGAAGCTCTGCTTCCTGACTTAGTGTTTTTCGGATTGAGCCATCTGCATTCTGCGCCCCTATTTTGCTTAACAGTGATTCTTCCGCGCCGCTTGGCAACGCGGAACTCTGCACCACAGGCACAGAGCTATCCACGTCATAATCACTCACGCTATCTTCTTTATATTTATATGCTGTCTGTGATTCTTCAAGCAGGACGGAACGTGCGTCTTTTGTCGCAGTGGGTGACTGACGGCGAGCTGCTTCATCTGGCGGGTAAAGATAAAATTCTTTTGGCACCGTCAGCGGAGGACGCGACACCACACGAAATTCATCAGGCGCAGTGCGCTCATAACCCAGTGTTTTCTGCACCGTATTGCCACCACAAGCAGCACACAGCATTAATGCAGGAAGAAAAATAAAATGTTTCATACTAACATACATAACGCAGATGCGGGTTAAATCAAGCGAGAAACGTAACGAAATACTAACCAATATTTGACAGGCTCTATGCAAACAAGTAGCAATAAAACAAATAACAGGGACAAAATATCATGATGGATTTATTACAGGTCATAGGCGGCCTTGTCATATTGGTGATTGGTGGTGAATTTTTGGTGCGCGGTGCGGTGGCGCTGGCAAACAAATTTGGTGTGCCAACATTGATCGTTGGTCTGACGATTGTATCATTCGGAACATCCGCACCTGAAATGGTCATTTCCATTCAGGCAGTTTTAAATGGCTTGCCTGATATTTCCATAGGTAACATTGTTGGTTCTAATATCGCTAACATTTTGCTTGTGCTAGGTATTACCGCTCTCATCTTCCCAATTGATGTGGACAGCAAAATCCTCCGTCGTGATACACCGTTGATGATGTTTGCAACAATTCTGTTCTCCATGTTCATGTTCACAGGCGAAATCACACGGTTTCATGCGCTTGTTTTTCTTGGCATGATGGTCATTTATACCATGTACCTGTTCCGCTCTGTCAAAAAAGGTGCAGATGCAGAATTGCTTGAAGAACTGGAAGAAGAAACAGATGTGCAAATGCCGCTATGGAAATCTTTAGGGTCTATTGCTATTGGTCTGGTTATGCTGGCATTCGGTTCAGACATCATGGTCGCTGGTGCATCTTCCATGGCAATGGCATTTGGTGTAACTGAAGCAATGATTGGTCTGACGATTGTGGCACTCGGCACATCCGCACCTGAACTGGCAACGTGTGTTGTTGCGGCATATCGCAAACATTCGGACATTGCGATTGGAAATATTATTGGTTCCAACCTGTTTAACATTGCGGTGATTGGCGGCTCTGCAGCAATGGTGAAACCAATTTATGTGAATCCACTCTTCCTTGAATATGACGTATGGTTGCTGATTTTAACCACGTGCCTGATCATCGGCTTCATGTTGACGGGCAACCGCATCTGCCGCAGAGAAGGTGCAATATTGGTAGCTGGCTATGCTGGCTATACTTATTGGCAGATTCTGCAGGGGGGCATGTAAGTGGCGTTGCTCAATCTTATCCCTGATAATACATCACTCCCGTTCATGCGCCATCGCTGGACGGGATTTGCCATCTCAATACTGTTCATAATCGCCACTATAATCCTGATCTCTATGCGTGGTCTGAATTTTGGAATTGACTTCACGGGTGGTATTCTGGTTGAAATCCGCACTGAGCAGACGCATAATCTGGGTGTGCTGCGTTCTGCACTGGCAGATGATGCATATGGCGAAGTCAGCCTGCAGCATTTTGGCAATGATAAAGATATTCTCATCCGCATTGAAGGCAATATGGAACAGGAGCAGGCAGAAACTGTCGAGCGTGCAAAAGAAGATATCAGTACCGCTTTAAACGGTGATGTGACCTACCGCCGAGTGGATTATGTTGGTCCAACCATCGGCAATGAGATGATTGAATCTGGCGCATATGCGCTGCTATTCGCATTTATAGGCATGTTGCTTTACATCTGGTTCCGCTTTGAGTGGCAGTTTGGCGTGGGCGCATTGTTGGCGCTGGTGCATGATGCTGTCCTCATATTAGGATTTTTTGCATTTAGTGGGGTGGAATTCGGCTTAAGCGCGATTGCTGCTATTTTGACAGTCATTGGTTATTCTATCAATGATTCGGTGGTTATTTTTGACAGAATCCGGGAAAATATCCGCAAACATAATAAAAAAGAACTTTCTGAGATTATTGATCTGAGCCTGAACCAGACCCTCTCACGCACTATCCTGACTGCGTTCACCACGCTGCTTGCTTCAGGCGCACTTGCCGTTTTTGGTGGTGAGATTATTCATGGTTTTGCACTGGCACTGTGTGTGGGTGTGGCTGTGGGAACATATTCATCTATTTATATTGCAGCTCCCATACTAATATACTTCAATGTTCAGCGTGAAAGTTTCCTTGAAGATGAGGATGAAAACACCCAGCCAGCCTGAAACGAAGGATGGTTAGCATTTATCTAAAAATCAATAGGTTGAGGAAATATTAACTAAGTTTCGTTACCATGTAAGGTGGTATGAAACAGTTGCATCAGATAAATATTAAATGCAGGCATTCTCAGCGTGGTTTTTCCATGGTGGAACTTGCCGTAGTATTATCTATTGTCGCTGTGATAATTGGTGGTGCATTAACACTATCCAATAAATATATGGAGACGCAGAAGGTCAATAAAACCATTGGTCACCTGCAACGCATTAATTCTGCTCTGCAGATTTTTGCTCTCAAACATGGTTATCTGCCTTGCCCTGCACATTTTTCAACAACTGACCCCACTCTGTTTGGAAAACCATCTGATTGCAGACCATCTGCGTTAGCTCCTCCTCAGGGTACGGAAAATCAGGGAAGTGCTGCATCCGCTGTACGAATTGGTGTTGTGCCTACAAGATTTCTGGGACTTCCTGACCGTGTGATGTTCGATAGTTGGGGAAATCGGATTATTTACGCCATGATCAGAAATATTGGCAATGAGAATCCGCCATATGACGATAATCGTCATGCAAATAAAATTGAAGATTACGTGACCAGTGCGAGTTCTAACCCCTCAGATGCCTTCCCCGCCACATCCCCTATAACAGTAGGGTATGAAGCAGGAGGTGCGAATCCTGTTATTGACCCAGCATCAAATGACGTTATAGCATATGTACTCGTCAGCCTTGGCAAAAACCGCTACGGTGCTTTTGACAGAAATGGCAATCAGACTATTGGCTGTTTAGGCGGGTCGTTTGCCACAGCGGATAGAGCAAACTGCAATTACACTAATAATATCTTTACAGTTATGAAGCCGAGCAACAGCTCCGTAAACGCTCAATATGCTGATGACATTGTTATCTGGCAGTCCATAGCGCAAATTCGCAAAAGGAATTTCGAATGATGCGCAGATTATCACATATTTCTGGTTATACGCTGATTGAGCTTTCCATCGTAATCATGTTGCTGGGGGTGATTGCAGGCAGTGCATTGCATATTGCAGCAGAATCACTTGAAAGTGACCGCCTTGAAGAAAGCGAACATATATTGGATAATGTTGAATTTGCATTGCGAGTATATTTTAAACAACATCAAACATTGCCCTGCCCTGCGCGAAGTGATCTTCCTGTTGATGATGCAGACTTCGGAATTGCGCAATATCCCTGCGTAGCGTCATCCTCTGGCATAGAATATAATGCGGATAGCGAAGCCGTGTGGGGGGCGCTGCCCGTAAAATCACTTGGCATTCCTTTGGATTATGCATTCGATAGCTGGAATCAACAGATATTATATGTGTTGCAGAGTGATTACACAGAACCAAACCCTCCTTTTGGCCCTGCAGTGACCAATCAACTGGATGATGGCTCAAACCCGTTTAATACAGACAGACTAACCATTATTGACAATTTCGATAATGAAATGCAGTCCAATGAGCCAGATAACGGAATTGCCTATATTCTGGTGTCATTTGGAAAAGACAAACTCGGAAGCATCAGCAAATCAGGTGCTGCAGCTCCTGATTGCAGCACTACTACCTTAGACGCAGAAAACTGCGATGGCGATCTGGTCTTCAGAGATGCTGCCATCGTCGACACACAAAATGACGCTACCTACTTTTACGATCTGATTCGCTGGAAAAGTAGATATAATTTTAAAGGATAAAAAAGATGAACGTTTTACGCATTAGTCAATCAGACAGTTATAATAACACCCGCAATGGGTTCACCATGCTGGAACTTGCTATCGTGCTGATTGCCATATCCTTCATTGTTGGCATGAGCATTACTGCGGGGCAAATGCAAATCAAAGTGGCTGATACGATGGCTACCAAAACGCGCATTGGCAATGTGGCAAAATCTCTCGCTTATTATCATCAGGAACATGGCGCTTACCCCTGCCCTGCTGATATTGCGGTTACAGTAGACAATGCTACAAGTGGCGTTCCAAATATGGTGGATAATTGTGATACTGGTGCGCCTGTCGCTACGGGTGGTGTTCCTTATACAGTGCTTGGTCTGAAAGCGGCTGACACGGTAGATGCGTGGGGAAACAAAATTGTATATTCCGTAGACCCTCTGCTAACAGAAACCAGCCTGACTCCAGATGCTGAAAAAGGCAGAATACAGATTCAGACAGCAACAGGAGAGATTTTGGCAGCTAATACAGCAGATCGCCCTATGGGAGGCGCTGCATTTATTGTTCTTAGTTATGGCCCAAATGCCAATGGGGCAACCAATCATAAAACAGCGCTTACGAATGTATGTAACCCAGCCGTGTCAGACAATGAAAATTGCAATCCTGATGATGTATTTGTAGATGTTGAAAATGTGATGGCAGGTGAAAGTTCAAATAATACAGTAGATGATATAATTTTCTGGATTGTGCAGGATAATGTGCAGGCATATGCCAATTTTGACCCTGCAGTGGGTTATGGAGGCCCTACAGCTTCCTCAAGCCTCACCTCAAACTCTTTTTCCGTATTCAATAATCTGGGTGGGTCACCTGGCGTGAAAGTAGGTTCTTTTTCAGGCGGCAGCACAGGAAGCACAAACGAAGTTTATAACCTAAGCACGACTGTGGATGGAGCATCTGG
>JAMWZD010000005.1 GCA_024304995.1 Rickettsiales bacterium
ACAGGTGCTGCACGGCTGTCGTCAGCTCGTGTCGTGAGATGTTGGGTTAAGTCCCGCAACGAGCGCAACCCTCATCCTTAGTTGCTAACATTTAGTTGAGAACTCTAAGGAAACTGCCGGAGTTAATCCGGAGGAAGGTGGGGATGACGTCAAGTCTTCATGGCCCTTATGTCCTGGGCTACACACGTGCTACAATGGCAGTGACAATGGGTAGCGACATCGCAAGGTGAAGCCAATCCCAAAAAGCTGTCTCAGTTCGGATTGGGGTCTGCAACTCGCCCGCATGAAGTCGGAATCGCTAGTAATCGTAGATCAGCATGCTACGGTGAATACGTTCCCGGGTCTTGTACACACCGCCCGTCACACCATGGGAGTTGTTTCTGCCCGAAGTAGCTGAGCTGACCCTCTGGGAGGCAGGTTACCACGGTAGGGGCGGCGACTGGGGTGAAGTCGTAACAAGGTAGCCGTAGGGGAACCTGCGGCTGGATCACCTCCTTTCTAAGGATAAAAAATTATTAGAGCTTGCTCTTTAATTTTTATCAAAAGACAATAATACTTATCATCCGTTCCTAAATATTCTTTTCTATTGTTTCAAAAGCTCCGTAGATTATTTCTGCGGAGCTTTTTTGCATTAATTCACTCTCAATCCTTTTTCTGTTATACTATCTGATAATATGAATATGTATTATGAGAGGAAGTACCTATGCCAACATACAAAGCCCCGCTGCAGGATTTTGACTTTATCATCAATGATTATTTGAAATTGAATCAATATTCAGATGTGTCAGGTTTCGAAGGAATTAGAGATCTGGCAATGCCTTTGCTGGAAGAGGGCGGAAAATTTTGTGAGAATGTGCTGTTTCCACTCAATATGAGGGGGGACGCAGAAGGCTGCACATATGCTGATGGCGAGGTGACCATGCCGAAAGGCTTTAAGGAGGCCTATAAACAATATTGTGCTTCTGGCTGGCCATCCTTCACCTGTGACCCTGCATATGGCGGGCAGGGGCTGCCAGAAGTGATGAATATGCCGATGACGGAAATGATCTGCTCAGCGAATCTGTCCTTCGGTTTAACGCCTGGCCTGTCACATAGTGCCTATAATCTTATGGACACCTATCTTGATGATGACATGAAGCAGCGCTATCTGCCAAAACTTATTTCAGGCAAATGGACAGGCGTGATGTGCCTGACAGAGCCGCAATGTGGCACAGATCTGGGGCTGATACGCACCACTGCCACTCCTCAGGATGATGGCAGTTTCAGCATTGAAGGTACAAAAATCTTTATTTCTTCTGGTGAGCATGATCTATCTGAAAATATCCTGCATCTGGTGCTGGCAAAACTACCTGATGCACCAGAAGGCGTAAAAGGGATTAGTTTATTCTTAGTATCAAAACATCATGTGAATGATGATGGCTCTCTTGGTGAGCGCAATGCAGTGAAATGCGCTGGCATTGAAGAAAAAATGGGGATTCATGCATCTTCCACCTGTGTGATGAATTATGATGGTGCGAGGGGCTTTTTAGTAGGGATGCCCCATAAAGGACTACGCGCCATGTTCACCATGATGAATGCTGCGCGTATCTATGTGGGTGTGCAGGGTCTTGGTGTGGCAGAGGCGGCATATCAGTCTGCGCTTGATTATGCCAATGAGCGCATTCAGGGGCGGGCGCTGACAGGCGCTGCCCAACCAGACAAAGCGGCTGACCCGATTACGGTGCATCCTGATGTGCGCAAAATGCTGCTCACTATGCGCGCCTTTGCGCAAGCTGGGCGGGCATTGGTGATGGAAACAGCACTCAAGCACGATTTATCCCATCGCCACCCAGATGCCGAAGCACGCGCAGAGGCAGATATGTTTGTGCAGCTGATGACACCTGTCGTAAAAGGATATTTGACTGATGGTGGCACAGAGATGGCCAATCTGGCAATGCAGTGTCTGGGCGGATATGGCTATATTAAAGAATATGGCGTGGAGCAATATGCGCGTGACGCCAGAATCGCGCAGATTTATGAAGGCACGAACGGCATTCAGGCGATGGATTTGGTGGGGCGGAAACTACCCTATAAAACGGGAGCATATTTAGCTGCTTTCTTCCATCCCTGTCAGCTGTTCATTGAAGCACATGCAAAAGATGAAGCGATGCAGGAATTTATCACGCCACTCTCCAAACATCTGGATTATTTGCGCAAAGGCTCGCTCTGGCTGGCAAAAGAAGGATTAAACAATCCGAATCAGGCGGCGGCGGGAGCAACAGAATATCTGCGTATGTTCGGTCTGGTCACCTTTGCATATATCTGGGCGCGTCAGGCGAAGATTGCATTTGACGCACTGCAGCAGCAGCCTGATGCGGTTAAAACAAAATTCTATAATGATAAGCTGGACACGGCGCGCTTCTTCATGAATCGCATTTTACCGCAAACTATTTCTCTGCTTAGCGCCATGACCAATGGTTCAGAGAGCATCATGAATGCGGATTTATCAATTGATTAAGAATTTCGTTTTATAGTGTCAGCAATGAACAAAACGAACATAATATTTTTGCATGATCATGAAGCGCTGAAAGCGTTGCGGGTGAATGTAAAACAGAGTTACAAGGCGGGCATTGTCCCATTTTATATCGAAAATGGCGATGTGAAGTTTGTGCTTTATGCGCCAGTGCCGCAACGCGAGGGGCAGCATGGCACTATCCTGCCCTATCAGGTGGCGCGTGGCACGATGCAGGCGCAATATGATGTGGAAGGTGAGCTGAAATGGTTTGATAAGGGACGACATCAGGCACCGAATGATGCGATATGGAAGCAGGATGAACCTTACAGCGACACCGCGCTCAGAGAAGCAGAAGAAGAGCTTGGGTTGCCAAAGGACAAAGTGAACAGACTATATGATTGTGGCTGGCTGCCCTACCAAAATCCGAAAGGCAGCATTTATGGCATCTATATGTTTCTCGCCCATATTGATGGCGCGCATGTGCTGGATTTCCCAGACCCTTACGCTTGCGCAGCGCGACTGGATGGGGTGACCTACAAAGAGCTGATAGATATGGCAGCATTGCCACCTGCTGAAAATTTTGGAGATGCCCGCCCGTTTAAGCCAAGCTATCTGGTAATGTTAGAGGTGTTTGAACAGGTAATTCTTTCACAGTCATTCCAAAATTAGCAAATCACATAAAATTCATTCGCAACGCACCATAAAAAAATCTTGCAAATTCGTGCGATGCACAGTACGTCATACGCTTTAATTGTCACTTTAGGGTAAAAAATTATGAGTACTATTGAAGATCGCGTAAAAAAGATTGTTGTTGAGCATCTTGGTGTTGAAGAAGACAAAGTTGTGAAAGAAGCCAGCTTCATTGATGATCTTGGTGCAGACAGCCTGGACACTGTTGAATTGGTGATGGCATTTGAAGAAGAATTCGGGTGTGAAATTCCTGATGATGCAGCTGAAAAAATCCAGACTGTAGGTAATGCAGTGGATTATCTTGAAGAACACGCTGAATAAGACTCATGCGTAGAATCGTTGTTACTGGTATTGGTCTTGTCACGCCGCTGGGCGCTGATGTCAATCACACATGGAAAAATCTGCTAGCGTCCAAGTCTGGCGCTGGCAAAATCACCCAGTTTGATGCAAGTGATCTTAGTTGTCAGGTAGCAATGGAGCTAAAATGTGGTGATGGCGACGGCGAATTTAATGCTGACGCCATCCTGCCACCGAAGGATCAGAAAAAAGTAGATCCGTTTATTCTATATGCCATCGCTGCGGCAAAGCAGGCGGTGGAAGATTCTGGCTGGGAAGCTAAGACTGATGAACAGCAAGTGCGCTCTGGCGTGATGATTGGCTCAGGCATTGGTGGATTGCAGAAAATCGAAGATGGCGTGAATATTCTGCGCGATAAAGGCGCACGTCGCATCAGCCCATTCTTCATTCCTGGTTGTTTGATTAATTTGGCATCTGGTCATGTGTCCATTGAATATGGGTTCCGCGGCCCTAACCATTCTGTGGTAACAGCATGTTCCACTGGCGCACATGCCATTGGTGATGCAGCAGAAATTATTAAACGTGGGGATGCAGATGTGATGGTTGCAGGTGGCGCGGAAGCAGCGATTTGCAAGATCGGCATTGCAGGCTTCATGGCAGCGCGTGCGCTTTCCACTGGCTTTAATGATACGCCAGAAAAAGCCTCCCGGCCGTGGGACAAAGACCGTGATGGGTTTGTGATGGGTGAAGGTGCTGGCGTAGTCGTGCTGGAAGAATATGAACATGCCAAAGCACGAGCTGCCACTATATATGGTGAGTTGCTGGGATACGGACTTTCTGGTGATGCACATCATATCACCGCACCCGCAGAAGGGCATGAAGGTGCGTATCGCGCAATGGAAATGGCGATGAAAAAAGCGCAATTAACCACAGATAAAATCGGCTACGTAAACGCTCATGGTACATCCACACCGTTGGGTGATGCGCTGGAACTGGAAGCAGTGAAGCGTTTATTTGGTGATGATGCATATAATATCAGCATGTCATCCACAAAATCTGCCATTGGGCATTTGTTGGGAGCCGCGGGAAGTGTCGAAGCGATTTTCACATTACTTGCACTGAGAGATCAGGTATGTCCTCCAACATTAAATCTGGATAATCCATCTGAAGGGTGTGATCTGGATTTGGTAGCGCATACGCCAAAAGAAAAGAAAATGGATTATGCCTTGTCCAACGCATTTGGCTTTGGTGGCACTAATTCGTCGCTTGTGTTTGGGCGCGTATAGTTCATAAAAAAAAGGAGCATTTATGCGCCGTTTTCTTCTTATCGCGGTATTATTTATGCTATTTGGAGCGGTTGCTGCCATTGGTGCGTATTACACTACCTATCACGGATACTGGCTGAAGGCACATGAGATTCAGCAACGCGACAAGCAAGAAGAAATTACGATTCCCAAAGGCGCGTCATCAAAAGATATTATTGAGCGTCTTCTTGCCGCTGGTATCATCACGTCGCCCACTCTGTTTCGCATTTATGCGACGTTGGAAGGGGATACGCATGATTATAAAGCGGGTGAATATCAGTTCGAATCCCCCATTACACCACGCGCAGTGAGCAAACAACTGGTCAAGGGCGCGAATGTAGTGCGTTCTGTCACTATCGTGGAAGGCTGGCTTAGTGAACAGGCGGTGGCAGAGCTTTCGAAAGAAGTGCGGCTGACAGGACGTATTGTCACAATTCCTCCGCAGGGCAGTTTGTTGCCTGAAACCTATTTTTATATGGTTGGTGATACGCGCCAGAAAATGCTGGACATGATGCAGCAGAAAATGAACGAAGTGCTGGATGCTGCGTGGGAAGCTCGCCAACCTGATCTGCCATTGAAAGATAAGCGTGACGCGCTGATTCTGGCATCTATCGTAGAAAAAGAAACAGGCAGCAATTCAGAAGAACGCCATGTAGCATCTGTTTTTATTAACCGTTTGCGCAAGGGAATGAAGCTGCAGTCAGACCCAACCGCGAATTACGGTTTATACTTGAAAACAGGCGAATTGAAAACGCGCATGATGCTGAAAGACGTGCAGGATGCTTCGGCGTATAATACATATGTGATTGACGGTTTGCCGCCTGAGCCTATTTGCAATCCTGGGCGTGCGAGCATTGAAGCAGTGACCAATCCGATTGAAACAAAGGATTTATATTTTGTGGCAGATGGGGAAGGGGGGCATGTATTTGCCCAGACATTAGCACAGCATAATCGCAATGTTGCAGCGTACCGTGCGAAAATGCGTGAAATGCGCGAATGATGCAAAAACGCAACGTTGAATACGGTTCTGTCATCGAAAGCATCTAAAAGGGTGGCGGCACGGCATGTTTGACTTGCGCTAAAATTATCTGCATTATACAACCCGCATAACTACAAAAATATCTTGGAGCATTCTAATGAAAAAATTTCTTCTTTCTGCAATCGCGGCTTTGTCGCTTGCAACCGCAGCCTCAGCGCATGAATATCATGATGCCGTTCGTGATTATCAGGGTGATGTCATTTTAAATACGTGGGATAACTGCGTGGTTACAAAATGGAAAAGCGGTGATTATGGATGTGAAGAAGCACCAAAAGAGACTGTGTTCGCATCTGAAATTCTGAATGTCTATTTTAATTTTGATAGAAGTGATTTGACTCCAGCAGCAAAAAGCAAATTGCAGCAGGTGGTTGAATTGCTGAACACAGCAACCAATGTTCAGGATATTGATATTATCGGTTACGCAGATTATCTGGGTAATGTTGAATATAACGAAGCATTATCTGCCCGCCGTGCAAAAGCAGTACGCACTTACCTTGAGTCTCTAGGATATTTCGATACGCGCAAAGTGCAGGTGCGTGCATTGGGTGAAAATCAGCCAATGACAGATTGTGAAGGTCTTACAGACCAGAAACTGAAAGCATGTTTGTGGCGTGACCGTCGCGTAGAAATCAAATTGAACTACGTGAAATAAGGTTAGCTTATATCATTTTTAAAAAAGGGAGGTTAGCGCCTCCCTTTTTTTGTGTCTGTTGCAATGTTGGTTTTGCTTGTGCTAAGCTGCGCTATCAATAAACAAGGATATTATGACAGCAGATTCACCTTACCCAAGCATTGGCATGGTTGCAGATGACACTAAAAAATCGCAACATGCTGCGCAAGAACTGATGCGACGTATGCCAGATATTATGGAAGTTTCGGTGAATCAATGCAGCCCCGATATTGATGTGATTATTGTGCTGGGTGGGGATGGCTTCATGCTGCAAACCATGCATGATATGAAGCACTGCCATATCCCGCTTTATGGCATGAATTGTGGAACAGTGGGGTTTTTGCTGAATAGCTTCTCGCTTGATGGGCTACGGGAGCGCATCAGTCTGGCAAATCGTGAAACCTTCTATCCGCTGTATATGAAAGCGGAAACAATGGATGGGCAGCATCATGAAGCGCTTGCCATCAACGAAGTATCTTTGTTCCGCGAAAGCCGTCAGGCAGCTAAATTGCAGGTGAGCATTAATGGTGTGACACGCATTAAAGAACTGGTAGGGGACGGGGTGATTGTCGCCACGCCAGCAGGCAGCACAGCGTATAATTTTTCTGCGGGAGGGGTCATTATTCCACGCAGCGCAAACGTACTCGCGCTGACCCCGATTGCGCCGTTTCGCCCGCGCCGCTGGAAAGGGGCGTTGCTGGATCATACGGCTAATATTACGCTGGATGTGCTGAGCGCACATAAACGCCCAGTCAGCGCGGTGGCTGATTTTACAGAAGTGCGCGATGTGCGTCAGGTTAATATCACGGAAAAGCGCGACACTGCATTTCAATTGCTGTTTGACCCCAATCACGGCATGGATGAACGCATCATGGTGGAACAGTTTATTCACTAACATTGGCGCTTTGTTTTTAGCTTGCACAAACAGCGTTTTTTCGTTACTGACATAGTATGAACCAGCCATTACAACAAGAAGTTATCTCTCAGGATGCGGTGCAATTTTCGCTTTCGCGTGCTGATTTTATCAAATCTCTAAGCCATGTGCAGTCTGTCGTGGAAAAGCGCGGCACTATTCCGATTTTGGGCAATGTGAAGATTGAAGCGCATGATGGTTCTATCGAATTTTCAGCTACAGATATGGAACTTGCTGTAGTGGACAAAGTGTCTGCCAATGTAGCTCAGGCGGGTGCGTTGACCGTGCCAGCACATATGCTATATGATATTGTGCGCAAATTGCCAGATGGTGATGATGTCACCTTGATTGAAGATGAGACAGGTGCAAAAGTGCAGGTGCGTTCTGGCAAGTCTCGCTTCTCGCTTTCCACATTGCCAGTGGATGACTTTCCAGCCCTTTCCGAAGGGGACTTGCCGCACAGCTTCGTGCTGACGCGTGATGAATGCAAAGCATTGCTGGAAAAAACACGCATTGCGATGTCGAGCGATGAAACACGTTATTATTTGAATGGCATTTATCTGCACGCTGCAGAAGATGATGGTGAGCCAGTGCTGCGGAGCGTTTCAACAGATGGTCACCGTTTGGCGCGTATGCAGGTTGGGTTGCCTTCGGGCGCGGCGAACATGCCTGGCGTTATCATTCCGCGCAAAGCCGTGGGCGAAATGCTGAAATTGCTCGAAGATGCGCCGAATGAAGTGAAAATCTCACTGTCAGACACAAAAATCCGTCTGGTGTGTGGAGGTGTGATTTTAGTCTCTAAACTGATTGATGGATCATTCCCAGACTATAGCCGTGTGATTCCAACAGGCAATGACAAAATTCTCGAAGTCGCAGCAACAGATTTCGCCAAAGCGGTGGATCGTGTGTCTATCATTTCATCTGATAAGGCACGTGGTGTGAAGCTGTCTATCAATGATAATAAGTTGGGGCTTTCTGCAAGCTCCACTGAACAGAACTCAGGGGAAGAATCTTTGGATGCGTCTTTTGAAGGTGAAGGGTTCGACGTTGGATTTAACTCACGTTATTTGCTGGATGTGCTTGGGCTGATTGAAGGTGATACGGTGCGTTTCACATTGGCAGATGCCAGCGCACCTGCATTATTGAGCGATCCAAAAGATATTGGCGGTCTGTTCGTCATCATGCCAATGCGCGTATGATGTCTGGCATTTGCGCTTAAGTGAGTGTGACGCGGATTACGTCGTGCAGCCTGCATGATTTCAGGAATTATCAACAATTTTCGTGTGACAGCGATGCAGCTTTTGTAGTGTTTACTGGCAAAAACGGTGCTGGGAAAACGAATATATTAGAAGCAATTTCCATGCTTTCGCAGGGGCGAGGGTTTCGTTCCGCCAGGCCATCTGAGCAAATGCGTATCGGTGCAACGCTTGGCTGGTCGCTTCGGGCGGAAGTGAAAGATGCTGTCACCACACATCATATCACGACAGGTATATCCCCGCAGGCGGAAAAGCGCCGCGTATTGATTGATGAAGCACCTGCCAGCCAGCAAGAGCTTTCAGATGTGCTGGATGTGCTTTGGTTTCTCCCCACCACCAGCCATTTGTTCCTTGAAAGCGGCAGTACACAGCGAAAATATTTTGACCGTATGGTATACGGATTTGACCGTGAACATGCCAAACGGATTTATTCCTATGAGCATTATATGCGTGAGCGCAACAAATTGCTTAGTATGCAAGGCGATGCATTGTGGGTTTCTTCATTAGAACAAAAAATGGCGGAATATAGTGTTGCCATTGCCAGTGCGCGGCTGGATATGGTGGCACATATTAATGAAGCAAGTGCGCAGGTGAGTGATGCCTTCCCGCAAGCGCAGTTGCAGCTTGAGGGCGATGCGGAAACATTGCTTCAGGAGCGCACCGCTTTGCAGGCAGAAGCCGCTATTCGAGAAATGCTGGCGCTCTCTCGCACGCATGATGCGCACGCAAAACGCGCATCACACGGCGCACATAAAAGCCAGTTCACCGTGATATATGCAGAAAAAAACATGACCGCACCGCATTGTTCCACAGGGGAGCAAAAAGCATTGTTGATTGCGTTGTTGCTGGCGCAAATTCACGCGCAAACGCGTTGGAACCAGCGCGCACCTATTTTACTGCTGGATGAAATGGTCGCACACTTAGATGAGCAGCGTCGCGCCATATTGTTTGACGTGCTGCATGACGCAAACATCCAGTGTTTTGCCACAGGCACAGACAGCGCCGCCTTTCATGCACTTAGCCGTTATGACACAAAGCATTATGTGATTGAGAATGGGGCAATCCTCACATAAAAATATTGCGCTTTGATGCGAAATAACGGTTTAAATGGTGGCATAATTTAACTATATATAAAGACATACAACACACGGATATATTATGGATAAGCAAAAAGCACTCGAAAGCGCCCTCTCACAAATTGAAAAAGCCTATGGCAAAGGCTCCATCATGAAACTGGGCGAGCAATCTGCCTTGAAGGTGGAGGCAATTTCGACAGGCTCTATCGGTTTGGATATTGCGCTGGGTGTGGGCGGCATTCCCAAAGGGCGCGTGGTGGAAATTTATGGTCCTGAAAGTTCGGGTAAAACCACACTGACGCTGCACGCTATTGCAGAATGTCAAAAAGCAGGCGGCACATGCGCCTTTGTGGATGCGGAACATGCGCTTGATCCAGTCTATGCAGCAAAACTTGGTGTGAACGTGGATGAATTGCTGATCTCCCAGCCAGACACAGGCGAACAGGCATTAGAAATTACGGATACACTTGTGCGTTCAGGAGCAGTGGATTTGCTGGTGATTGATTCGGTGGCAGCACTTGTTCCAAAAGCGGAGCTTGAAGGTGACATGGGTGATTCACATATGGGCTTGCAGGCGCGTTTAATGTCACAAGCATTGCGTAAGCTGACCAGCAATATTTCACGCACCCATTGCACAGTGATTTTCATTAACCAGATTCGCCAGAAAATTGGGGTGATGTTTGGCAACCCAGAAACCACCACAGGGGGTAATGCGCTGAAATTCTACGCCTCAGTACGTTTGGACATTCGCCGCATTGGTGCGCTGAAAGACAAGGAAGAAGTAATCGGCAACCAGACCCGCGTGAAGGTGGTGAAAAACAAGGTTGCGCCTCCATTCCGCGTGGTGGAATTTGACATTTTATACGGCGAAGGCATTTCACGTTATGGTGAATTAATTGACCTTGGCGTGAAAGCTGGCATCGTGGAAAAAGCGGGCTCGTGGTATTCCTACGGCGATACGCGCATCGGGCAGGGCAAAGAAAATGCCCGTCAATATCTGATGGAAAATCAGGCAGTCGCCAAAGAAATCCGCACGAAGATTATGTCTGATGCAGGCGTAGTTGATGCGATTAATGATGTTACTACTGAACCGAGTGCGGTGGAAGAAGTGGCGTAATAAATGAGCGATAATGAAGTAATCCTAATCGGGTTTGCTTTAGCATCTGTTTTTCCTTATTTTATGACCTTAGTTCTTGGTGCGTTTTTTTCTAATAAGAAATTGACGCATCACACTACGGTTGTAATTAAAAAGAAGTTCCCAAACTACTTTAAACGCTTATCCATATTAAAGAGTATTGACTGGCTTATTTTCAGGGATAATGTATTGAAATCCGTTGCGCTGTACGAAGCAGATTTTTATAATCAAGCGGGTAACAAAAAACGTGCAATGGTGTTTGTTGATGCGGAGATGCATACGTCACTTGTTTCAGATGAACAGCTTGCCTGTGTAGCAAAAAGCGGGAGAACAGCGATTCTTATTTCCGCGGATAGTGTTAAAACTGTAGAGCGGCTTTATCAACGAATTAAAACATTGATGCTAATATGGATGGTCATTATGTTATCGCTATTAGCATTTCTATGGTTTATCATTCAATAATCTTAGTATAAAGTAGCGCTATGAAATTAGAAACCATACGCTCCCATTTCCTAGACTTCTTCGCTAATGCAGACCATGAGGTCGTGCGCTCATCTCCCTTGGTGCCACACAATGACCCGTCACTCATGTTCACCAATGCGGGGATGGTGCAGTTTAAGGATGTGTTCACAGGCAAGCAAAGTGCGCCGTATTCCCGCGCCACCAGTACGCAAAAATGCGTACGGGCAGGGGGCAAACATAATGATCTGGATAATGTGGGTTATACGGCGCGGCACCACACCTTCTTTGAAATGCTGGGTAATTTCTCTTTCGGGGATTATTTCAAGGAAGAAGCGATTTATTATGCGTGGAATTTGTTGACGAAGGACTTCGGGCTGCCAGCCGAAAAGCTCTATGCCACGGTCTATCATACGGATGATGAAGCGTTTGATTTATGGAAGAAAATCGCAGGCTTGCCAGATGAGAAGATTATGCGCATCCCTACATCTGATAATTTCTGGGCGATGGGGGATACGGGGCCATGCGGACCATGTTCCGAAGTGTTTTATGACCACGGCGCAGATGCGGCAGAAGGGAAATGGGCGCTGGATGCGAGTGGCAATGATCTATTCGGTGATCGTTTCATTGAAATCTGGAATCTGGTGTTTATGCAATATGAACAAAAAGATGCGGACACGCGCGATGCGTTGCCGAAACCTTGCGTAGACACGGGCATGGGGCTGGAGCGCATGGCAGCAGTGCTGCAGGGCAAGCATAATAATTACGATATTGATTTATTTCAGGAACTGATTGCTTCCGCGCAGGATGCAGCGAAAGTGAAAGTGACGGCAGAAAATCGCGCTTCGTTTAATATTATCGCAGACCATTTGCGCTCAAGCTGTTTTCTGATGGCAGATGGCGTGCTGCCATCCAACGAAGGGCGGGGTTACGTGTTGCGCCGCATCATGCGCCGCGCCATGCGTCATGCGCATATGCTCGGTGTGAGTGATCCGCTCATGCACCAGCTTGTGCCGTCACTCGTGCATGAAATGGGCGGGGCATTTGATGAACTGCACCGCGCACAAGCCCTGATGCAAGCGACGTTGCTGAATGAAGAACAGCGCTTCCGTGAAACGCTGGGACGCGGTTTGGCGTTGCTGGACGATGCACGAGAAGGTTTAAAAGCTGGTGATGCGCTGGATGGCGCGACCGCGTTCAAACTTTATGATACATATGGTTTCCCACTGGATTTAACGCAGGATATTTTGCGTGCTGACAAGATTGCTGTGGACACAGACGGATTTGATGCAGAAATGCAGCAGCAAAAAGAACGCGCACGCGCAGCATGGAAAGGCTCTGGCGAATCTGCTACCTCTGCCGTGTGGCATGAGCTGTATGATGCGCATGGTGCAACGGAATTTCTGGGTTATTCGCAACATAGCGCAACAGCCTATATCACCGCACTGGTGAAAGACGGCAAACCTGTGAAGTCTGCCAAAACAGGGGATAAGGTGTTGTGTCTGCTCAATCAAACGCCATGTTATGCGGAGTCTGGCGGGCAGGTGGGTGACACGGCGATGATTACGCGCGATGGCGCGGAAATTGCGCGTGTCAGCGACACGACACAACCTGTGAAAGGCTTGCATGTGCATCATGTGAAAGCGCGAGCTACGCTGAAAGTGGGTGATGCAGTGGATATTGCGATTGATGTGACTCGCAGGGATGCTATTCGCGCGAATCATTCCGCCACGCATTTGCTGCACGCCGTGCTTCGTGCGGTGCTGGGTGACCATGTCACGCAAAAGGGCTCGTTTGTTAGTGATCATTATTTGCGGTTTGATATTAGTCATATGCAGCCTATATCAAAGTTGGAAATACAGGAAATTGAACGAAGAGTGAATCAACTGATTCGTCATAATAGTCCAGTAATTACAAAACTCATGAATAGTGATGATGCCATCAGAGCAGGTGCAATGGCATTGTTTGGTGAAAAATATGGTGATGAGGTGCGCGTGTTGACGATGGGTGCGGAAGATATTTCTGTGGAACTCTGCGGCGGGACGCATGTTTCGCGCACGGGCGATATTGGGTTGTTTAAAATTGCAAGCGAAACTTCAGTTGCAGCTGGAGTGCGTCGCATAGAAGCAACAACTGGTGACATAGCTGTTAATTTAATACATTCAACAGAAATTGTTTTGGATGACGTATTGAATCAGCTATCTGTTTCCCAAGATTCATTGGTCGAACGCATGGAAGCGCTCATGGCAGAGCGTAAGCAGTTGCAAAAAGATTTAGCTGAAGTGAAGAAGCAACTGGCATTGGGTGGCAGTGGTGACGGCGCAAAAGCGACGGAAGAGAAGATTGGTTATATTACGTTCTTCTCCCGCCATTTGGATGGCTTGCCACCAAAAGAATTGCGTGATGTGGCGCAGAAAATGCTGAAAGATGTCAAAGAAGATGCGATGGCAATGGTCACCACCAATTTTGAAGAAAAAGGATCAGTCGTGATCGCACTCACCGATGATTTAGCAAAAGCACACAAAGCAGGTGATTTCGTACAGATTGCTGTGGCGGCGCTGGGCGGAAAAGGCGGTGGAGGGAAGCCAAATCTGGCGCAAGGTGGCGGGCCAGACGGCGCGAAGGGCCCTGATGCCATTAATGCAGTGCGTCAGGCACTATCAAAGGGAGCAGCATAATGAGCGATTACACATTACAACGACCAGACTGGGAACGTCCACAAAGCAAAAAAACGGCATATATCAATGCGCGGGTGATGGACCCCGCCAGCGGGTTGGACTCAAAAGGCTATGTGCTAACGGCAGGTGGCACGATTACAGAAGTCGCACGCGGCAATTTTGATGATGACACCACGCATGATTTTGATGTGGTGGATTGCAAAGGGCATGTGCTTTGCCCTGGATTATTGGATATTCAGGTGCATTTCCGTGAGCCTGGGCAGGAATATAAAGAAACGATTGAAACGGGCAGCCGATCGGCAGCAGCAGGTGGCGTGACCACTGTGGCATGTATGCCCAACACCAGCCCTGTGATTGATGACCCGTCTATTGTGGATTTTGTGCATCAGCGCGGGCGTGACACAGGATATTGCAATGTCCGCACGTATGCTGCCATTTCCAAAGGCATGAAAGGGGTGGACTTAACCGAGATGAAACTGCTCGTGGATGCGGGTGCGGTGGGGTTCACTGATGATGGCTTGCCATGCATGAATGCAGGGCTAATGCGTCAGGCGCTGACTTACGCAAAGGATTTGGGCGTGCCAGTGGCGCAACATGCGGAAGATTTGCATTTGTCGGCTGGGGGTTGCATGAATGAAGGTGAGGTCTCTGCCCGTCTTGGCGTGAAAGGAATTCCCAATGCCGCGGAAGCGGTGATGGTGGAGCGTGATATTTTGCTCTGTGAACTTACAGGCGGACAATATCACGTGTTGCATATATCCACGGCAGAAGCGATTGACGCGGTGCGCCGCGCAAAGAAGAAAGGCTTGCCTGTGACGTGTGAAGCCGCACCCCATCATTTCACACTGACGGATGAAGCAGTGGCAGATTATCAGACTTTCTCTAAAATGAACCCGCCACTACGCGCAGAACGTGACCGTTTGGCAGTGCTGGAAGGCTTGAAAGATGGCACGATTGATGCGATTGCCACCGATCACGCGCCGCATGATTCGGAAAGTAAGGACGTGCCTCTGATGGAAGCGGCGTTCGGCATTGTAGGGCTGGAGACGATGTTGCCTTTGTCGCTTTCACTTTATCACCGCAATGAAATGAAGCTGATGGATATTCTGGCAGCGATGACGTATAAAGCCGCAGATATTATTCATGTAGATGCAGGGCGATTGAAAAAAGGCGCACAGGCAGATTTTGCAGTGATTGATTTGGATTATGACTGGACATTGCACCCAGATTCATTTGTGTCCAAATCCAAAAATTCGCCATTTGACGGCACGCATGTGAAAGGACGGGCGGTGCGCACCATCGTCAACGGGACGCAGGTGTTCAAACTGAAGTAAAGACTTTACGATAGCTTAACGGTAACTTATAATCAGATAGATTATTTCGTTATAGATAAATATCTATCAACTCTTATGTATATATCAGACCGCGATGAGTTTGCTCAGTTCATGGCGCTGCCTGCAAAAGCAAGTATGCTTCTTAATGTGTCATACGGATTTAAGGCGAAAAAGAATTATTTTCTTGCCGCGATGAAATGTGCCGCAGCTGCAGAAATTGCAACCATAGTTTATGATAGTCCATTGATTGATAAATATGGTTTATATTATCTTAAATCAGAGATGCATAATCTGCGATTTATCATAGACAAAGAAATTGAGCTGCTGGAAATGCTGATGGCAGATTATATGTTTTCAGGTTCACGAGATCAGGCGTCGTCATAAAGACTGCGCTTTTTTTTATTCTGCCAATGCATCCACGGGAGCTGCATCCATTTGCCCTGATGGAGTCACGCTTTGCGCAGGAGATGGCGCTGGCGCTGGCGCAGCTGGTGCTTCTTTCATTACCTTGCCCCCTGAATCTTCAAATTTTAGCACATCATCTTTTGGCGCAGAGTTTGGCAGGAAACCGCCAACGATAGGCGCGTCCGCTTCAGGCACGACCATATGCGCGCCGCGAAGCAAAATAATCTCAATGCGGCGATTTTTTGCATCTTTAGGGTTCTCTGGAACGTAGAGGTCTTTGTCTGCTCGCCCTTGCACTTTTGCAATACGTTCTGGTTCAATGCCGCGTTCTTCAATATAGCGTCTTGCTGCATTTGCCCGCCCTGTGGAGAGTTCCCAGTTCGAGTAATCCTTGCGTTTTTTAAATGGCGTACCGTCCGTATGCCCAGTTAATGATACATAATTTGGCATGGTCTGCACAACGGAGACCAGGCGCGCCAGCAACTTCTTGCCGTCAGTGCTTAAAAAAACCTGACCTGGTCTGAACATATTGACCTTATCGCTATCCAAAAGCTGAATTTTAAGCCCTTCAGGCGTTTGTTTAACTACGACATTATCGTTAAATTTGTCAAAATCGCCTGTTGCGAGCTGTTCTTCAATGGCGCGACCACGTTGCTGAAACAGCAGGTCTTCTGCCTCGGGGGATTCGATCACCGCTTTTTTCTTTGGTTCACCTGGTTTAATGCCCTGTGGCGCTTGCCCTGCAACAATGCCAGGGGCAGACAGACTGTTTTTCTTTGTGCCAGGTTCAACATCACTATCGGTTCCACCTTCAAAGCCAATGCCCATCGCGCCTGTGATACCAATAGTGGGTGTGAAATAGTCGGCAATCCCGTTTAACTGACCATCAGACGCACTGGAAAGCAACCAAAGCAGCAAAAAGAACGCCATCATCGCGGTTACAAAGTCCGCATACGCCACTTTCCATGCGCCGCCATGATGCCCAGCATCATTTTTGGTGATTTTTTTGATGATAATTGGTTGTTCCAGCTCAGCCATTGTAACTTATCCTATTCCCTGACAGGCATTTTCCACTTCCGCGAAGGATGGCTTTTGCAGCACATCAATAGAGGTGCGGGCATATTCCACCGCCACTGCAGGGGCAACGCCTTTGGCATATCCAATCAAACCTGAGCGGATGCATTTCATATAGGCGATTTCTGCTTCCAGATATCCCCCAACATGCGAAGCAATAGGTGAGAAGATGCCGTATGACAACAATACCCCCAGAAATGTTCCCACCAATGCCGCACCAATCAACCCGCCGAGAATTTCTGGCGGCTCTGTGATACTCCCCATTGTCACGATCACCCCTAGCACGGCTGCTACAATCCCTAAAGCAGGCAGGCCTTCTGCAAATAATGTAATGGTGTGTGAAATATGTTTCGCTTCTGCTTCATGGACTTCTATTTCTTTATCCATCAAATCTTCCAGTTCATAATGATTCTCTACACCCATCGTCATCAGGCGCAAATAATCTGCGAAGAAATCTACTGCATGGTGGTTTTTCATGAAGCTGGGATAGGCGCTGAACAGGCTGCTGCTATGTGGATTTTCAATATGGCTTTCCATTTCCAGCATACCTTTGGTACGCATGGTCTTGAAAATAGTATATTGCATGGTGAGCAATTCAATATATTGTGCTTTTTTGTAAGGTGCGCCTTTGAACAGGGCTTTCAGACCTTTTAATACGGCTTTGATCAATGGCCCTGGGGTTCCGATGATGAATGCACCAACGGCAGCACCCACGATGATCAATACCTCAGTTGGTTGCACCAGCACGCCGAGCTTTCCGCCGTGCCAGACATACCCCCCGATTACACAGCCTATAACTACTACAAAACCAATGATAAATTTCATCTTATGACTACCTGTCCACCTTATTGATATGATGACAGTATTCAGAGGAAAAGTTGAAAAACGGTTAAGTTGCTCATCTTCAATGTGGTTTTATCTAAAATTGTAGATAATAAAAAAGGCGGTTCACATTTGAACCGCCTTTTCTTTTCTGACTGTATGCTTTTAGCAAATATTAAGCAAACAGGAAGTCACCTTCAGTGATTGCAATATCGCCATCAAGGTTTACTGCAAAGTTCAGAGCATCGCTGATAAGCGTAGTAACATTCTCAACAGCATCATATGCAACGCGAAGTTCAGTTGCACCAGCAGTTGCAGTTGTTACCAAAGCAGAGATGTTCAATGCTTTCACGTTGATTGCATCTTCACCAACTGTAAAGTCAGTGATAGTATCTTCTGAACCAATCTGGCTGTCAGCTGCAGAGGTGAACAGGAACTGATCGCCTTCAGAACCACCAACAAGAACGTCAGCACCGATGCCGCCAACAAGAACGTCATTGCCTTTCTGACCATACAGGAAGTCATCACCACCGTTACCGATCAGCATATCGTCACCACCGCGTGCGAAGAACATATCTGAACCAGCACCGCCATTGATCACGTTGTCAATCTGAGAACCTTTGATCAGGCTGCCATCATTACCAGTTTCAACGTTTTCAACGTTAGTGATAACATCACCTTCAGCACCACCAGCATTCTGGTCATTGTTCAGAAGGTCAACTTTGATGAAGCCATCAGTATCGCGGTAAGATACAAGGTCAGTGCCTTTTCCGCCGTCAATAGTGTCTGCGCCTTCGCCGCCAAGAAGCGTGTCATCGCCGTTCTGACCAAACAGCTGATCATCACCTTCGCCACCGCGAATCTTGTCATCACCACCGCGGCCAAGCAATTTGTCTTCTCCTTCAGCGCCAAGAAGAACGTTATCTCCGTTGTCACCTTTGATAGTGTCGTTATTTTGTGATCCAACAACATTTTCAATGTTGATAAGGCTGTCGCCTGCTGCATCACCAGTGTTTTGACCTTGATTAGCCAGATCAACGCGCAGACCAGTTTCTGCATTGCCATAGCTTGCAGTGTCTGTGCCATTGCCGCCATCTAATACATCTGCACCAGCGCCGCCCTGAAGCACATCATCGCCGTCCAGACCAAAAAGAAGGTCATCATTTTCTGTGCCACGTAGCACATCGTTTCCGTTAGTTCCTGTTTCTGTAGTCATAATCATTTCCGTAATCTTAAATTAATATCTATTCTAACTGAATGACGCATCGTTAAAGCACTGTTAATGATTTTGCAATAGTAAATTTAAGATTAATCTATTTTCTCTTCATTTATGTTTTTAATTGCTACAGAAAAACATAAAGGCAGCATAATTCATTATGCTGCCTTTAATATTGATAAATAATAATATTTATGCGGAGTTAATACTATGCGAATAAGAAATCGCCAGCAGTTAACGCAATATTGCCCGTAAAATCAATTTCAAATCCTAATGCGTCATTTATGGCGCTAGTCACATTTGCGACTGCATCATATACTACGCGGATTTCAGTTGCATCAGCATATGTATCATTTACCAATGATGAAATGCCAAGACCTTTGACGTTCAGTTTATCAACGCCAGCTACAAAGTCTGTAATCAGATCAGACGCGCCAATAAAGCTGTCAGATGCTGCCGCGAACAGGAACTGGTCTGCACCTGCACCACCTGAAAGAATATCTGCATCTGCGCCGCCGAACAATACGTCATTTCCGTTCTGACCGTAAAGTTCATCATTGCCTGCATGACCAATCAGTGTGTCATTTCCGCCACGACCAAACAGCATATCAATTGCATCTGCACCATTCAGTACGTTTGCGCCATTATTGCCTTTTAACAGGTTGTTGCCTGTGCCGCCTTCGAGATTTTCGATGCTAACGAATACATCACCCATTGCAGCGCCTGCATTCTGTGAATTATTTGCCAGATCCGCTTTCACATAATCACTTGTATAGCGATATGATGCACGGTCTGTGCCTTCGCCGCCATCCAGCGTATCTGCGCCAGCGCCACCAACAAGAACGTCGTCGCCTTTCTGACCGAACAATTTGTCATCGCCATCTGCGCCTTTCAGCGTGTCATTGCCGCCACGACCATACAGATCGTCATTGCCACCGCTGCCATAAAGCACGTTATTTCCGTTATCACCTTTCAGCGTATCGTTACCGTTGCCGCCAACAATATTTTCAATGCTGATTAATACGTCACCTGCTGCTGCACCAGTGTTCAAAGACTGGTTTGCAAGATCAACGCGGATGCCCGTAGTTGCACCGTGATAATGTGCAGTATCAATGCCTTCACCGCCATCCAGCGTGTCAGCACCGTCTTTGCCAAGAAGGATATCGTCACCTTCAAGACCCAACAGAACGTTATTATTTGCATCGCCTACTAAAGTATCGTTGCCTGAAGTTCCATTAATAATACTCATAATTTCCTCTAATTATAAATTCCCAAATGAGCTTGGTTCTGCTCATCTAATTTAGATTTGTTAAAATAGCAAATAAAATTGTTATAAATTTATGATTATTTTAAGGATTCTTTACTCTAACTAAGATTTTTTGATTATCTATCTGTAAAATAGGAATATTTATGCGTGTATAAAAAGCACATTACGCAATAGATAATTGATAATTCTCTGGAAAGTGAAATGGTTTTATGCAAAGAAGTTAATGTTTAGGCGAATCTATTCCAAATTTAAACAGCGCTGGTTACACATTAATATTTTGAATATAGCGCTTCACTGCATCACTATCATTATCACATGCAACTGACCGTTCTTCACGATCAAACAAATCGCGAAGATGCGGCGGTAATTCAGGGTTAATGCTCGTTGCACTTTTCACCGCATGTGGGAATTTTGCAGGGTGTGCAGTGGCAAGTGTGATATAAGCAGCGTCACTGCCTGTTGTCTGCTGGTGCTGCAATGATGCGCTATAGCCCACGGCGCTGTGGGGGTCTAGAATAATATTGCTTTGTTCGTGAAGTGTTTTCATGGTGGAGCTGGTCTGCTCATCATCGCATGAAAATGCGCTGAATTCCTTTTGCAAAGTGGTCAACGCCGCACCTGACAAGACGAATTTTTTATTATTCTTCAGTTCATGCATCAGATTTCGGATAGCATCTGCATCGCGCCCATGCATATCAAATAACGCACGCTCAAAATTAGATGAGATTTCAATATCCATGCTCGGGCTAAGGCTTTTCTGCACGCCATTCATGCTATGATCCCCTGAATTAATGCAGCGCGTGAGAATATTATTGCGGTTGCTGGCGACAATAAGATGCTCAATCGGCAGCCCCATGCGCTTTGCCAGAAACCCTGCATAAATATCCCCAAAATTGCCTGTTGGCACGGAAAATGCCAGCTTGCGTGCAGGTGCGCCAAGCTGGAAGGCGGCATAAAAATAGTAGACAATCTGCGCCATGATGCGCGTCCAGTTGATGGAGTTGACTGCGCCCAGCGGATGCGCTTTGCGGAACTCCTCATCCACAAACAGTGTTTTGACGATATGCTGACAATCATCAAACGTGCCGTCCACCGCCAGGCAATGCACATTCGCATCTTCCACCGTGGTCATCTGTCTGCGTTGCACATCAGAAACGCGCCCATGCGGATATAATATGACAATATCCATATTCTCGCGCCCCTGACAGCCTGCAATGGCAGCCGATCCCGTGTCCCCCGATGTTGCACCCAGAATCACCAGTTTTTCACCGCGCTTTTGTAGCACCGCATCCATAACGCGCCCCAGAAACTGCAAAGCAAAATCTTTGAATGCTAGTGTGGGGCCGTGGAACAGTTCTAGCGCGAAATGATTGTGGTGGAGTTGTGTGAGCGGCGCAATCGCCCCGTGGCGAAAGGATGCATAGCTTTCATTAATGATGCTGCGCAATTGCTCATCTGGCAAGGTGTCTCCCACAAATGGCGCGATAATCTCATAAGCAAGTTCTGCATATGGCAGACTGCTCAGGCGCGACAAATCACTCACTGAGAATTCAGGCAGGTGAGACGGCACATACAACCCCCCATCAGGCGCAAGCCCGCGCAGTAGCACGTCTTCAAAAGAAAGTTCAGGCGATTGTCCGCGAGTGGAGATGTAAGTGATTGCTTGCGTCATAAGTCTGTATTTCTGGTTAGTTTGTGAGCAGAATAGTCAGTTTTTGGCGGACGATAAAGGGTTTTGTTGGTATTATGTTGTCAGAAAGGAAGAAAGAACCATCGAACGGCTAAAAACATTATATGATTACCTTATAGTACGACCGAGAAAATATCGGCGTGTGATTGCTGCATTAAAGTTCAATCCTGACTATGACAAAAAGGTGGAAAGAAGCATAAGAAGAAGCAATAAGCTCTATATGTTCTCTGGGGTATTTTTCTCGCTTTTTGTGGTTTCTTCAATAGGTCGAGGTAACGTGTTTGAGATACTCCTTTTTCTATTTGTTGTTATCTTGATGTCGTATTTACCATATATTCAAAACTTGGCATTAGTGTATAATTATAGCACTCTGCCATACAAAAAAGTGTTTATATCAGGTTACGTTACACGTAAAGGATTTGTGTATTATGAGTTTGACGAGGAGAAAAATGGAGAGCATATTCCGTATTCAAAAATAATGCCATCTACCATAAAACAATCCTTGTTTGGTTTTAAGTGGCTGGACAGGAAAGAGCATTATATTTTTTATGAAAAAGATATGGCGCTATCGCCAGATGTTATTAATTCCAGATTACTCAATAAATACTGCCTGTTAAAAGAAAGACGCAAAGAATTGCGCCAAAAGCTGGGGGCGCTGTGATGTGGAAGAGCCTGTTAGACTTTATATATGATGACTTCTTACGATATGTAGATGCAATCGCTATGCTGCGCAGGCAGCCAGATTTTCGCAGATGGGCATTTGCAAAGTTAATTGCCACTATTATGCTATATGCGTTATTTCCGACCTTCTTGATTGGGATCTTTTCTGTAAGTCATTTTTTATTGCAAGATGCTGTTGCCGAATCGAACGGTGCCATATGGCTTAGTAGAATCATGATTACATTCTGTGCATTATCAGTATTTATATATCATATCCGAGCACCGCTTTTGAGGCATTACTACTTCAATTTTATCTCCGACACGACCGCAAGAGTGATGTGGAAGCGTGATACTTATGCCAGTGAAACTCCATATAGAAGGCATACATATTGTTTTGAGATTGGATATAATGACAGGGAATATGAGGTAATATCTTTCTCGCATCACGCAAATTTTTTATTCTTTGAGAAATATGATGAACCGAAAGAAGGAGATAGGGTGTTGATATTATGCGATAAAAGCCAAATAAAGCATAATCACAAAGGATTTCCGCAATCTTTGCTAATTGATAGGTACAACATCAACAAATACTGCCTTCTGGAAAACAGGCGCAAGGAATTATTGCACAAGCTGGAGGTGCTTTAGCATGTCTTTAACGATAAGGCAGGCATATCTGTCCATACCATGCTGGCAATTGAAAGAATTGCTTAGCATCAAACCCATCTCAAATTTACGCTGGTTTGCGGTGTTATGTGCTTTGTTTCGTGGGGTTCTATGTGCATCCATTATTATATATATTCTGGCGTTATTGATTAATTCACAAATCATTCATCGTCAGATTCCGTTATTTGAGTTTACTGGTGAGCGTATCTGGACAATCCTTTTCTGTTTTACCGTGCTTAGTATAGTGTACAATAAATTTGTAGAAAATATTTACAGATTATACGCGTATACATTCACCAAACCAACGCGAGTGCATGTAACTAGTTTTGGGCGAGTAGGACGAAGTCAGAAATTTGAATTTTTCTTTGATACAGGCAAAAACGTGTATGATATTCCTGAAACCAGACAGTTCAGCTATTCTTACTGGCAGCCCATCAAAAGAAATCCTACAGCGCATTTAAAACAGCAATTTATACTTTACGACACACGCATACATATTGTGCCACATATTATGACGGCGCATGGTGTGAATAAATATTGCCTGCTCAAACACCGCCAGCAGGCGCTGCTCACCATGCTGGACGCACTGCCGCGCGCATAATTTCCTTGAGTCTGGTGCAAAAACGCCGTATTACTGTTCTATTACATCACATTATGACGAATAGAGGATTAATATGGCGCTTCCGTTAATGCCGAAAGCAACCGCAGTATGGCTGGTTGATAATACGAGTTTGAGTTTTGATCAGATCGCAGAATTCTGTGGTATGCACCCGCTGGAAGTGCAGGGGATTGCAGATGGTGAGGTCGCCTCAGGCATTCAGGGGCAAAGCCCGATTGAGAATGACCAGTTGACGCAGGAAAGCATTGAACTATGCGAAGCCAACCCGAAAGAGCGTCTGAAACTGAATCAGGCAGCGCTGAAACATTTGAAAAAACGCACGAAAGGGTCACGTTACACGCCTGTGGCACGCCGTCAGGACAAGCCGGAAGCGATTGCATGGTTGCTGAAGCATCACCCATATCTGCCAGATAGCAAAATTGTGAAGCTGATTGGCACGACTAAGAAAACGATTGAGTCTATCCGCGAAAAGACCCACTGGAACATGCAGAACATGACTCCGAAAGACCCTGTATTGCTTGGATTGTGCAATCAGAGTGAACTGGATGCATTGGTGGATAAATTCAAACCTGCAGATCATGAAGTTAAGCAGGAACAGGAAAAATCTGATAATCCATTTGCGATTTTTGGCAATTAAGTAAATAAATTATACACCGTCATTCTAAACGAAACGAAGAATCTTTTTCAGCTTGGCGCAGACAGAGAGATGGATTCTTCACTGCGTTCAGAATGACAAGGTTGCTAAAGGGGTGATGTTTAAAATGTCGCCGCTTAAATATATCTTTTGCGTGTTCTGATTTGTTAGTCTTTGAAGCTTCGCGCCATTGCGCAATGCTGGCAAGCCTGCATCTCCAATCTCATGTGCTGCCTGAAACCAATAAAGTGTGCTGGCAATGCCAGGTTCAAGCGCCGCCTGGGTTAATCGCTGCCCGCCTTCGATCAATGCGCGGTTGATACCGCGCTGAGCCAATGCCTGCATGGCGGTGCGGAAATCAAATCCGTTTGGCAAAGCAATGCAATGTACGCCCAGTTCCTGCAATGCAGCAATGTGAGGTGATGTGGTTACGCTGTCATTGCAGCATAACCATACGGGAATGATGTGTGCGCTGCGCACTAATGCGCTCTTGTGCGGAAGGGTTGCATGTCTGTCCAGCACTACCCGAATCGGGCTTTCGTGGGTACGTCCATTCAAGCGGCAATTCAGCATCGGATCATCCTGCATCACTGTGCCTGCACCCGTTACAATCGCATCATGCGAGGCGCGAAGTGCGTGACCATAAGCGCGGCTATGAGGATTGGTCAGCCATTGCTCGCTTGTGCCTGTGGTGATTTTTTCATCCTTTGATGTGGCGATTTTAATGGTGATTTCTGGAAGATTTTCGCGCAAACGCCTGAAAAACCCTGCATGGTGGCGCTGGCACGCTTCACTGAGTATATTCTCCCTTACTGCAATCCCTGCCTCTTTCAGCATGGCAATGCCGCGCCCATTCACCCGCGCATCATCATCAGCGCAGCCAGTCACCACGCGTGCAATGCCTGCATCAATCAGCGTGCTGGCACAAGGTGGTGTTTTGCCTGTATGAGCGCAGGGTTCCAGCGTGACATACGCGGTTGCGCCTTTTGCTCTGATGCCTGCATTTTTCAGCGCATGAGTTTCAGCGTGTGGGCGGCCGCCTGCCTGTGTCCAGCCTTGCGCAATGCACTGCCTGTTCTTCACCAGCACGCAACCAACGGCGGGGTTTTCTGCCGTGCTGCCTTGTGCGCGTTCAGCCATGCGCAGAGCTACTTGCATCCAGCGTTCATCTTCCTGTATGGTCATCAGGCTATTTAACCTGAACTCGCACCTTATGTCACCTGTTACACGCGCCATTTTTGAGCTTATTCGTTTTGACAAGCCTGCTGGCACATTGCTGTTGCTGCTGCCATGTTACTGGGGTGCGTTTGCCAGCGCGGACGCTATTTCCTTCACCACGTTATTCTGGTTTGCGATTGGGGCTTTTGCCATGCGCTCGGCAGGTTGTGTGGTGAATGATATGGCAGATCGAAACATAGACGCGCAAGTGGTACGCACTCAGACCAGACCGCTGGCCAGCGGTGCATTGACGATGCGCCATGCAGCTATTGTGCTTGTGATATTGCTCATATTAGCAGCGTTCAGCGCCGCAATGCTGGGGCTTGATGTGATGCTGCTTGGTTTGGCATGGCTGCCACTCGTTGCTGCCTATCCCTTCATGAAGCGCATCACATTTTTTCCGCAGGCCTTTTTGGGGATAACCTTTGGGGCAGGGGCATTATTCGGGTCTATGGCGGTTGCGGGCAGCATTACTATGCAGGCGTGGTGGCTTTATGGTGCTGGCTTTTTCTGGGTGTTGGGATATGACACGATCTATGCCTGTCAGGACAGGGAGGATGATGCACGCATCGGCGTAAAATCTACGGCACTGTTCTTTGGTGCAAAGGTGCAGATTGCCGTTGCCATATGTTATGCGCTTGCATTTTTATGTATCGTTCAGGCTGTGCTGCAATATGAAATAGCCTCTCAGCAATTAGCGATGTTGTTATGCATTGCAGCGTCCTTTGCCCTCCAGATTATGCTGCTGCCTAAAGGAAATTATATGAGTTTATTTAAAAGCAACGTAATAAGCGGTATATTTATCTGGGTGTTGATGAGTATGCATTAAGATTTCCTGTCATCATATTGTCATATTGCTGTGATAGCATAGCTGCTATGAGAAATTATGCCTTGATATTCACAATCTTGTTGCTCACGGGCTGCGCGAGTGACTCAAAAGGCGTATGGTTCAATAGTGATGGTTTCTGGAAATCTGATGAAGGATTATGGATAGATTCCAAAGGCTGGGACGCGCCAGACCCTGCGCAGGCAGCGAATGAGCGGTGGTTCAATGACTATTACGGCAAAAGTGAAGGATGTAATATTCATGGCTGCTGACCTTTCATACCTTATTAAAAATTTACGATTTGCACTTGAAGCACATATCGTTTTTTTCCTTCTTTTTACATACGCTTTACTTGTTTAACAATTTGAGGATTACATGAAAACATTATCCGCTTATTCTTATATTATATTAGTTTCTTTATTCGCGCTCACAGGCTGCGGTACGTCAGATAACTGGGAAGCGCTGGATTATACCCAGCCAGGCGATGCATATGATATTAGTCAGTTATATATGAGAACTGACTTGATGCGACCCGTTGCAAATTGCGGTCCTGAAGGATGCTGAGCTAATCTACTTGCTTTAAGGCAATAATTAAGCTATGTTAATGGTTCATCTTTGTTTATACGAAGTGCGGTTTATTATTAAATCGTGATTACGTGCAGTTTATTATTTATGAAAAAACGATGACTATGATTGACAATAACGGATACCAAGCTATTGGAAGCGTTAACGAGCAATTTTGTGGATTTTTGATAGTTGGGATCCTTCCAGAAGAAGATCTTTCCACTACAACAACTCCGCAAGTCGATAGCGAAAAATATCAATCTGCTAGTTATGTGGTTGATAATGGTATGCTACCCGAAAATCATTTCTCAGAATCTGATTTTGTCAAAAACCTAGATGTAGGTGAACAAATAACAATCCTGATTGAAAACTCAGAACAAAATACAGAAATTTTATGATTTCTGATTTTCTGAAGTAGTGAAACTTTTAAAAACCTTCATTTGAAGGTTTTTTTTTGTGCTGATTTTGCGTACATCTATAGATTATGAAAGCCTGTGATGCGACGACCCCTTATTATCAGAGCTACAAGACCATTATCAGCCAGTTGCGCTGTCCTGTATGTGGCGGTCAGCGGATTGACAGTTCCAATGCGGCATTTGCGCAATCCGTGAAACGGGATGTATGCGACTATCTTGTGAGTGGCACAGCTGAGCATAATATTATTGCAAAAGTGGAAGAGGATTATGGGCAATCGCTCAGAATACAGTCTTTAGGTGATGCCAGCACATTGCCAGTGACGCTTTCTGTCATAGCGCTGTTCGCGCTTATAATGGCTATGGTGCTGCGCAATAAGCGAACGTAATAGGAAATTTATAGACATATACGTATATTCTTACGTTATGAAAATAATACTGATTATCCTTATGAGTTTCATCACCACAAGCTGCACCAATCTTGCATTTTATGCTGCCAATGTCACCGTGGATTATGACGCGATGCAGGTGCAGCGTGATATTATCTATGATAAAGAATATGATTTGAAACTGGATGTGTATGCCCCACAAAGTGCAGAATCCAAGGCAGTGATTATGTATCTGTTTGGTGGCGGGTGGCATTCTGGTAGCAAATCGGATTATGCCTTTGTTGCCGAACGGTTTGTGAAGCATGGCTATACGGTGGTTATTCCTGATTATCGCCTCTATCCCAACGTGACCTATCCTGATTTTGTGAAAGATTCTGCTCATGCATTACAATGGGTACATGCAAATTATAATGAGCCACTATTTCTGATGGGGCATTCGGCAGGGGCTTATAATGCAGGTATGATTGCAGTGAATGACAATTATGCGCCAAATGTGGAGATTGCAGGGCTGATAGGCATTTCAGGACCGTATAATTTTACGCCGCAGGAAGAGAAATATCAAAATATTTTCAATAATATGGAAGATTATAGAGCCATTCACATTAATCGTTATATTAATGACCGCGCCCCTGCAGCGTTATTGTTGCATGGCAAAGATGATGACACGGTCAGCATACGCAATACGGAACGTTTTGTGGAAGGGCTGCGCCGCGCTGATGTGGATGTGACCGCGCATTATTATGAAAATATGGGGCATTATAAAATCATGGCGGCACTGACCAACCCATTTGAAGATAATTATTCGGTCGATAATGATATTCTGGCGTTCATGGAAAGCCGTCTGAAAGCGCTCGACTAACTTATTTGTAACCACATCTTTATACTGGTTTGGGTATAAAGAGTTTCATGAATAACGCGATTCCCGTTCAGGCTGACGCGCCTGTGAATATTGTTTGGTTCAGGCAGGATTTACGCCTGCATGACAACCCTGCCTATGTCACCGCCTGTGCAGGTGATGCCAATATTGTGCCTGTTTATATATTAGATGATGAAGCGGCAGGTGACTGGGCAAGAGGTGCGGCGTCTCGCTGGTGGCTGCATCATGCGTTGAATGATTTGAATGATGCGCTGGATGGCAATCTGCATGTGTTCGAAGGCAATGCGCAGGATATATTATTGTGGCTGGCTCAGGAAGTGGGTGCAAATGCGGTGCAGTTTAATGCATGTTATGAACCGTGGCGCATCAGCCAGGATGATGAGATACGTGACGCATTAGCGCAGCATAATGTTGATGCAGTTGCACATCAGGCGGGGATTCTCTTTCACCCTGACAGCATCCGAAATGGTAGTGGTGATCCTTATAAAGTCTTCACCTATTTTTACAAAAACGGATGCCTGAAAAATGACACTGCCCCAAGACCCCCGTTGGATTTGCCTACACGGCGCAGTTTCGCTAAGTTTAAAAGTGATACATCACTGGATGATTTGAATTTATTGCCAGACATTAAATGGGACGAGGGCATTTCAGCGCGCTGGAAGGTGGGGGAGAAAGCAGCAGGGCAGCAGCTGCAGCGCTTTCTTGAGCATGGATTGAAAAACTATCATGATGGACGCAACCGACCCGATCAGGATGGTACAAGCAGCCTGTCACCTTACCTGCATTATGGGCATCTTTCCCCAAATCAGGTCTGGTATGCGGTGAAGCAGTATGCGGATGCAAACAATATTGGTGAAGGTGCAGAAGTCTATCTCAGTGAGATAGGCTGGCGTGAATTTTCACATTATATCCTGTTTCACTTTCCAGAGTTTCCTGCCAAAAACTTTCAGGAAAAATTTGATGATTTTGACTGGAAGCAAAGCAAGAAAAAGCTGGAAGCATGGCAAAAAGGACAAACAGGCTATCCTATTGTGGATGCGGGGATGCGTCAGCTCTGGCAGGATGGCTGGATGCACAACCGCGTGCGCATGATTGTCGGGTCGTTTCTGGTGAAGGATCTGCTGATTGACTGGCGCGAGGGGTCACACTGGTTCTGGGATACGCTGGTGGATGCCGATCTGGCAAATAACTCTATGGGGTGGCAATGGATTGCAGGTTCTGGTACGGACGCCGCGCCGTTTTTCCGCATTTTCAACCCTGTCAGTCAGGGGGAGAAGTTTGACCCTAACGGAGATTATGTGCGCAAATATGTTCCTGAGTTGAAAAAGCTCGGCAAAAAACACATCCACAAACCGTGGGAAATGAGTGAAGGTGATTTGGAAGAGGCGGGCGTTGTGCTTGGCAAACATTACCCCAAGCCTATCGTCAATCACTCTGATGCGCGCGATGAGGCATTGAAACGGTTTAAGCAGATTTCGGGGAAGGATTAACAATGAAAAATATAGCCATTATCGGTGCATCAGGCGGCATTGGCCGTGCGATGTCGGAATTATTTGTTAAAGAGGATGCTTGCGCAAAATTATACGCCATTTCGCGTTCTGGCAATGTGCCGCAGCATGAAAAAATTACGGCATTAACGGCTGACATTTCTGATGATGCGCAGCTGGAAGAAGCAGCGCAGGCAATAGACGTGCCGTTGCATCGCATCATTTGCACTACAGGCATATTGCATGATAAGGCGCATGATTCCATGCCTGAAAAATCTCTAAGAGATTTGAATGCAGATGCGCTGGCAACAACTTTTATGGTCAATACGATTGGTGTGTCACTGGTAATGAAACATTTCCTGCCACTCATTCCAAAGGACGAACCCTCCGTCTTTGCGGCGCTTTCTGCGCGAGTGGGGAGCATATCCGATAATCAGATTGGCGGATGGTATGGCTATCGCGCATCCAAAGCGGCGCTGAATATGATGATTAAATGTGCAAGCATTGAAGTGGGACGCAGATATAAACAGGCGGCGATTATTGGCTTGCACCCTGGCACGGTGGATACCGCATTATCCAAGCCGTTTCAGGGGCATGTGAAGCATGAAATATTTACGGCTGAGCAATCTGCACAATACTTGATAAATGTGATAAACAACGTTACATCAAGTGATTCAGGCGACTGCTTCGCATGGGATGGAGAAAGAATTGAACCATAGGATGGAAAATATGAAACGTACAATATTAGCGCTAATGGGAGCAGGAATAATGTTGAGTGGATGCATTGGTTCGGGGGAAAACACCTCCATCGATGAGGCGAAAATGGGTGTGTTCCCAGCGATTGAAGGGATTGACCTTCAGGGTGACACGCGCGAATTGCCGCAAACCTTTGCAGGCAAACTGAACATTGTGGCGATTGGGTTTGAGCGCGAGCATCAGGAGGGGATAGATACCTGGATTCCTCTGGCAGATGAACTCTCTGAAAAATATGACGCGGTGAAATTTTATGAAGTGCCTGTGATATACAAAACCAATGCGGCGTGGCGTGGGTGGATCAATAATGGTATGCGCATGGGCATTGAAGATGAGCAGGCACGGGAGCGCACTATTACAGTCTATACTGATCAGGATAAATTTGCAGATATATTCAATCTCAACAAAGAAAATAGCGCGATATTACTGTTAAATGATGATGGGCAAGCCTTATGGAAGCATGAAGGGGCATCTGACGAACCGTCGCGTCAGGCATTGGTGCAAATGGTTATCAGTGCCATTGAAAAATAAGAAAAAAGGTCTGCATATTGCAGACCTTTATGACAGTGACATTATATGCCCATCATAGGTTAATTTAGCCGCTCCTTCATATAGCGTAGCTAGTATTATATAACCATGTTTGGGTATCACGCAGAGACTATGTGTATCACCTCGATGCAGGACAGAGAATGTTCCGTCCGTCACATTGTTAATATTATGGATTAGACAAAGCGCAAAGCCCATATCCAGATTATCATAATTATGATAGGCAAGAATTGTCTTGTTCCTGCAAACAGGCAGCAATGAAATTGTCTGAATCGTGTAATATTGTCCAGGCATGATAATATTATATTTATTTGGAATTATTGCCAGCTTCAAAGCGTTCTTCTGATTGCCCAAGCTGAAATAGGCAAGGCTTGAATTGCGTTGATCTGATCTTATAAATTTCAGCTTCAATCCATATTTTAAATGAATTCCGCACCTGTCAATTTCCAGAAAATAGAGCGGATAGCTCTTTAATGACTTTATATCAATGTCATACATGATGTTAGCAAATTGCTCAAAAATAAAAGATAATCTGTTAACTACTATAAATAATACAAAATTTCAATTTATAGTTTCTTTAGACTTTACCACCAGTTGTCCTATATCTTTCTGAATACGCATATGTAATCCTACATTCATAGCGAATAACCGCTTAACAATATTAGGAGGAGATATATTATGTCACGTAATTATTACGCAAAGGATTCAATCGGAACGGATATTAAAGATTCTAAAGGTGAAAAAGTAGGTCAGGTAGAAGATATGGTCATTTCACCAGAAGGCAACGTAGAATTTATTGTTGTATCATATGACGGTATTTTCGGAACAACATTGGCAGACAAGCTGGCAGCAGTGCCGAATAGCCAGTGTGGATGGGACGAAACAGATAACTGCGTTACTCTTTCATTTACAAAAGATCGTCTGGAAGCTGCGCCAACATTTGACAAAGATAATGTTCCGCAAACATCAGCTGATTATTTCAGCCACAGCACAAGCTATTATGCAGGCAAGCTCGAAGCAGCATAAGCAGGTTGATATTTCAGAAAAAGCCACAGCGCAATTGCGTTGTGGCTTTTTTAATATTTGCAAAAAAATCATGCGCCTTTCGCATTGCATGAATGTAGAACTGGCATTATAGTGAGCGTCATTAATGACCAACCTTAAGGACACATTTTATGACTAGCACACAAGATATTCTGGATCTTATTAAAGACGAAGATATTGAATTTGTTGATTTTCGCTTTACAGACCCTCGCGGCAAATGGCAGCATACCACTTATTTTGCTGAAACGATTGACGAAGATAAACTCAATGACGGCATTATGTTTGATGGTTCTTCCATTGCAGGGTGGAAAGCCATTAACGAATCAGATATGATTTTGAAGCCAGACCTGAGCAGTGCTTTTATAGACCCATTCACAGCACAATCCACGTTGATTCTGTTCTGCGATATTTTAGAGCCAGAAACAGGCAGTGATTATACACGTGATCCACGTTCAACGGCAAAACGCGCTGTGAATTATCTGCAATATTCAGGCATTGGTGATACTGCATATTTTGGTCCTGAACTGGAATTTTTCATTTTTGATGATGTGCGTTTTGATACGACCATGAATTCAGGCTATTATATGCTGGATTCTGCAGAATCTCCTGAAAATTCAGGCACACCATATGAAACAGGTAATATGGGTCACCGTCCAAAAGTGAAAGGTGGATATTTTCCTGTGCAGCCAGTGGATTCTGCCAATGATATTCGTGCAGAAATGGTCTCTACACTGAAAATGATTGGTTTAGAACCATATGTGCATCACCATGAAGTTGCACCTGCGCAGCATGAAATTGGTTTCAAATTCGGCAAGATGATTGAAACAGCTGATAATGTGCAAAAGTACAAATATGTGGTGCATCAGGTGGCCGCATCTTATGGCAAAACAGCAACCTTCATGCCAAAGCCTATTGCAAAAGATAATGGCTCAGGTATGCATGTGCATCAGTCCATCTGGAAAGGGGATAGCCCGCTTTTCTCTGGTAATGGTTATGCAGATTTGTCTGAAACCGCGCTATATTATATTGGTGGTATCTTCAAACATGCGCGCGCGCTGAATGCATTTACGAATGCCAGCACAAACAGCTATAAACGTCTGGTTCCTGGGTATGAAGCGCCTGTATTGCTGGCATATTCATCCCGCAACCGTTCAGCTTCTATCCGTATTCCTTATGTGAATGGGCCAAAGGAAAAGCGCATTGAAACTCGCTTCCCTGATAGCGCAGGAAACCCATATCTGTGCTTTACTGCATTGCTGATGGCAGGTCTTGACGGAATTGAGAACAAAATCCACCCTGGTGATGCGATGGACAAAAACCTTTATGATCTTCCGCCAGAAGAATTAAAGGATATTCCAAGCGTATGTGCTTCACTGCGTCAGGCATTGGATTCATTGGATAAGGATCGCGACTTCCTGAAAAAAGGTGACGTGATGACAGATGATCAGATTGATGCTTACATCGAGTTAAAACTCGAAGAAGCAGATGAACTGGATCAGACTCCGCACCCAGCTGAGTTTAAAATGTATTACAGCGTATAAGCTGCACTGAAAAAGCCCCGCCGACCAAAAAGTCTGCGGGGCTTTTTTCTGTTTCGGGAGGAGCGTCATGGACAGATCATATATTCCTGCAGGATATCATTCCGTATCACCTTATCTGGTGGTGAGCGATGCACATGCGGCACTGGAATTTTATCAGCACGCTTTTGATGCACTGGTAACGACCCGACTGGAAATGCCTGATGGGTCTATCGGACATGCCGAAATTCGCATTGGTGATTCTATCATCATGCTGGGATCTGCGCGTGATGATGCAGGTTTTCATGCGCCCGAATATTATGGCGGTTCTTCTGCATCATTATTTTTATATGTGCCAGATGCGGACGCCACATTCGCGCAGGCATTGCAGGCAGGTGCGGTACAGGAGCAGGCGCTTACCAATATGTTCTGGGGAGACAGGCTCGGCAAATTGCGCGATCCGTTCGGATATATCTGGTCGGTTGCCACGCAGGTTGAGCAGGTGCATCATGAAGAGGTGAAGCAGCGTTTGCTTCAAATGTATGCAGAACCTGCGGATTAAGCTAAGGCAGGGGTCTGCAGGGCATAGCTCTGGTCAATTTTATCACAATAATCTATAGAATCCAATTTGTTATCAGGCGCAAATAACTCATGGATTTCATGTTCAAAATGATCTGTGGTCTGAGGGAACATAAGGCGCGACATGTTGGCTGTGGCGTAAGTAATAGTCTTGCCCATAATGCTATCTTTTAACAGATTAAGATAGGATTGGTTCTCGTGGTTTCCAAGGCTTTCAAGAGTTTCCGACACAGTCTCATAAGCCCATGATGCGTTTTTTTCAAGCCAGGGCAGCATGTCTTCCACTTTATCTACAAGTTTGGGTAATGCATGTTTTTGGATAGGAAGCGCAATCGCCAGAGACATTGCTGTCCATACAAATGCCTGAGGGGCATGGCGCATTTCTTTTTCATAATGATTTTTTGCATACTCACGATACTCGCCAGACCCAATAGCAATATCATGCTTTTCAGCCCAGACATCTGCAGCTTTTTGTGCAGAATAAAGATATGGTTTCTGCAACAATGGTTCCAGAAGTTCGCGGAGCTTATCCATTACTTCTGGTGCATATTTTTGAATGGATAGCGTGGCAGGAATAGCAAGTATATCACCTGCGCCTTCGCCCACTGCCCAAGACGCTAATCCACCCTTACTAAAGATTTGCTTGGCAGATTCTAATATTCCGACCTGCTCAACTGCCTTTTCTGGATTGCGTTTTGCTGTCCACCAGGTTTTGATAGGTGCTTCCAGCACGTCCGTCACTAGGCAAGTGATCGTATGATTCACCAGAAAACCGAGGTCATCCAGCGTTTCTTCTTTAGACCCTTTTTCAGGCAGAGTGACGGGGCGTGTTGTCATGGCGGGTTATTTGCGAGGCAATAGGTCCAGAATATCGTCTGCTTTGTTCAGCGCGGCAAAAGCAGGGCGGAAATGCTTGCCATCATGTTCTTCAGATGCTTCATGCACCTCATGCACCTGTTGTGAAAGCGTCTTCAACGCAGCAGCATGATCTTTATGGGTGAAACGAAGATAATCCACCGCAGTTTCCAGCGCATAAGATCGTTCATGAATCAGTTCCAGCTTCTGATCATTCAATGCGCCTGTATCCAGCGTATAGCGGATAATTCCCAGATTTTCATAATAAAGCTGAATGGCACGATTCGTATTTTCAGGAATGTCATAGGCATAATGTTTTACGCGCTCTTCTTCAGCATGAGCGGGAATAGACATAAACAGACCTAGTGCCATGACGGAATATAATATAGTTCTCATAAATCTCTCTTTTGTGATAATGATAATCATTATCAACTGGGTGGGAAAAAGTCAAGTTTGTATTAGTTTATGGAGGGGAGGAAAAAAATCTGCTAATGGCTGTATATGGCATTGATTGATACGTCGCGTATTTTACCAGAATTATATTACAGAGATCATGCAATTTCACTGCTGGAAGTGGTGCGGCATTTATATCTGCCATTATTGAGTGACGAAGAATGTCATTTTATGAATCAACTCAGCGCTTTGCCCGTAAATGCGCAATGTTTATATGTGCGACTGGTCAACCGCAAGCCTGATGTTTTTGCGTTGTCTGAACTGAATTATCAGGAAATTCAACACTTGGATGAAGCAGCGCTCACGCTTCATGCGTATGGGTTTGTGGCGTATGATGGCAAGAATCATATAACCATTCACAAGCGTGCCTTATGGAAGTGGCTGCTATTTCTATATTTTGGTCAGCCAGAAGACAATCTCGGCCGATTTGCCGTGTTTGATCTGCGCATTAACAAAGCCGAGCCTTATAGTCTGGATGCCTTGCAACCACATTTCACGTGTCGCGCAGATGCTGAACGCTCTTTTCAGGCTCATTTGCTTTATCAGGAATATCGCGCTATGCGGGACAAAATGAAAGCGCCACTGCTTTCTATCGCCATCTGGTTTTTAAATTGCGGTGCGGGCGACACATTGCGTCGCTATGATGCTTACCAGCGACTGGTTTTCTCTTTAGGGCGCAGGCTGGAACGGGAAAAATATATCACTCATGCTTTCATGGTTTATCAACATGGCAACACAGCAGATAGTCTGGAACGCAAAACACGATTATTAATGCGCTGGAAAGATATAGAGGCTGCGTGTAAGAGTGCGCAGGCATTGCTGGCTTCGGATAGTGTTACGGAAAAACAGCGCATTTATGCACAGCGCATCCTGAAACAATGCGCACCAAAATCCGCATTGCCAGAAATGCATATCCGATTGCCATATAAAGCTGAAATGCCTGTTGAGCATGAAGTGCTGGATATGTTGCAGCAGGAAGGATGGCAGGGGGCGCACTGCGAAAACCATATATGGCGGCAGCTTCATGCATTGCTGCTTTGGGATGTGCTGCACAATGCGGAAGTGGGCGGCATTCACCATCCGCTGCAGCTTGGCACTAACCAGATGCGCTGCAATATGCAGTTTCAGACGGCGCGTATGGACATGGTAACAGCGGCGCTTGCGAACATCACCTCGCAACAGGAACTGATGAGATTATTACAGGCTTCTTATACGCAATATGCTGGGTTGCCAAACCGCTTTTGCTGCTGGACGGAACATGCAGAATTATTGCTGACCAGACTCTGCGAAACAGTGCCGTTTAATGCGGTGCGCACCATTCTTCACAAAATGTCAGAATATATTGCTACGCATCGCTGCGGATTCCCTGATTTGTTCGTCTGGCGGGATGGCGAGCATCGCTTTTTAGAAGTTAAATCGCCTAATGATACTATTTCAGACATACAATATTTCTGGCATCAGGAATTTATCAGACTGAAACTTCCTATTTCTGTATGCCATGTAAGCTGGCAATGATGATGCAGCAGAATAAAATCTTCACCAGTATATTATAGCTCATTCGTCAGTCATATCATATTCCTGTGCGTCACTGCCAAACTGCTGTCGTGATTCTGACTGGTTGCGCGTCTCAAACTTTCTGAGCAGCACGTAAAATACGGGCGTGAGGAACAAGCCGAAGAATGTCACCCCTAACATGCCAGAAAATACGGCGATGCCGAGCGTCTGTCGCATTTCTGAACCAGCGCCAGTGGAAATCACCAATGGGAACACGCCCATGATGAAGGCGAAAGAGGTCATCAAAATGGGGCGCAAACGCAAACGGCTGGACTCTATGGCAGCGTCCACGATGGAACGCCCCTGATGTTCCAGTTCGCGGGCAAATTCGACGATAAGAATGGCGTTTTTCGTCGCCAGACCCATCAATACGAATAAGCTGATTTGCGTGAAGATGTTATTGTCACCATCACTAATCCACACGCCGACCAGAGCAGATAACATACTCATTGGCACAATTAAAATGATGGCTAGAGGTAGTGTCAGGCTTTCATATTGCGCTGCAAGCACAAGGAACACTAAAAACAGCACTAACGGAATCACATACATGGTCGTATCCCCTGCCTGCACTTGTTGATAGGTCAGGTCTGTCCATTCAAACTGCATCCCTTGTGGCAATGTCTCATCCAGAATCTGCGCAATACGGTCTTGCGCTTGCCCAGACGAAAAGCCAGGTGCGGCGTTGCCGTTTATGTCTGCTGAGCGAAACGCGTTATAGCGCGGTGCAGCGTCTGGACCGAAGCTGTTTTCCAGTTTCAGAATAGACCCAAGCGGGATGAGGTCACCTGAACGGTTGCGTACTTTGATGTTAAGAATGTCCTGCGGGGCATCCCGAAATTCTTTTTGTGCCTGTGCATAGACCTGATAGGTGCGTCCAAACTGGTTGAAGTCATTGATATAGAGTGAACCGAGATAGGTCTGCATGGCAAGGAACACATCATCCAGATTCAGCCCAAGCTGCATGGCTTTCGTGCGGTCAATATCTGCATAGATTTGCGGCACACTGATTTTATAATTCGAGAATACGCCTGTCAGTTCCTCCGAAGCGCGCGCTTTTCCAAGCACTTCGTTTAACACATCATTCAGCGCTTTATAGCCTGCGTCATTCCTGTCCTGCACCTGCAGTTTGAACCCGCCAATCGTGCCAAGCCCACGCACGGGGGGAGGCGGGAAGATGGCAATGAAGGCTTCTTCTATGCCATTAAATTTTTGCTGCAACGTGTTGGTGATGCCAAAGCCTGAAAGGTGGTCTTCTGTGCGTTTGTCAAAATCATCCAGCGCCACAAAAATGATGCCTGCATTAGATGCATTAATAAAACCATTGATGGACAGACCTGGGAATGCCACAGCATTAGTGACACCTTCTGTTTCAAGTGCAATCTCGCTCATCTCCTGAATGACAGCTTCAGTGCGTTCCAGCGTTGCGCCATCTGGCAGTTGCGCAAAGCTGATAAGATATTGCTTATCCTGCACAGGCACAAAGCCGCTTGGCACAATCTGAAACATAAAATAGGTCAAAGCACATAAGCCTGCAAACACGCCGAGTGCCAGTTTGCGGTGTGCAATGGTGCTGCAGATGCCGTTGGCATAATTCCGTGAGCGTTTGTCAAAAAAGCGATTGAACCAGCCAAAGAATCTGCCGAATATTTTGTTCATGCCACGCGTCAGCCAGTCATCTCTTTCGCCTGCGGGTTTGAGCAATAGACGGGACATGGCAGGGCTGAGCGTTAGTGAATTAAACGATGAAATGACGGTGGAAATGGCGATGGTCAGCGCGAATTGCTGATAAAACTGTCCAGTCAGTCCGCTGATAAATGAAATGGGAATGAACACAGCGAGCAACACTAAAGTGGTGGCGATGATAGGACCTGTCACTTCCTGCATGGCTTTGATGGTGGCATCACGCGGGGCAAGCCCTTCTTCAATGTTTCGCTCCACGTTTTCCACCACAATAATCGCATCATCCACCACAATGCCGATGGCGAGAATCAGTCCGAAGAGTGATAGAACATTGATAGAAAATCCAAATAAATGCATCAGCGCAAATGTTCCGACAATGGAGACTGGCACAGCCAAAAGCGGAATAATTGCCGCGCGCCAGCGTTGCAGGAAGATGATAACCACCACAACCACCAGCGCCACCGCTTCCAGCAACGTGCTGATGACGGATTTAATGGAATCACGCACGAAAATAGTTGGGTCATAGACCACATCATATTCCAGCCCTGCAGGAAAATTCTGTGACATTTCTTCCATGCGCGCGCGAACATTTTCAGAAATATCCAGCGCATTTGCCCCTGGGGATGCAAAGATAGGAATGGCAGCAGCGTCCACATTATTCAGCAGTGACCGCAGGGAATATTGTGCTGCGCCAAGTTCCACATTTGCCACATCCATCAAGCGTGTGATTTGTCCATTCTCCCCTGCGCGGATGATGATATCCTCAAACTCTTTGACCGTTTCCAGCCGCCCCTTTGCGTTGACAGGCAGTTCTACTTCGGCAATATCTGCATAGGGTGCGCCGCCGATGGTTCCTGCTGCTACCTGCACATTTTGTGCGCGGATGGCGGCAATCACCTCACTAAGCGCCAAACCGCGTTCTGCAATTTTGTCTGGGTTGAGCCAGATGCGCATGGCATAATCCCCGCCACCAAACAATAATACGCGTCCAACGCCTTTAATTTTTGAAAGCTCATCCTTCACATTCAGCACCGCATAATTGCGCATATAGAGCGTGTCATAACGCCCGTCGGGTGAATTGAGATGCACAACCATAGTGAGGTCTGGTGAGCTTTTCACTGTGGTGACACCAAGCTGTCGCGTCACTTCAGGCAGGCGGGGCAGAGCTTGCGAAATGCGGTTTTGCACAAGCTGCTGCGCAAGGTCTGGGTCTGTGCCAATTTCAAAGGTGACGGTGAGCGTCATATTCCCGTCCGTGGTGGACTGAGAATACATATAAATCATATTCTCCACCCCGTTTATCTGTTCTTCCAGTGGGGTTGCCACGGTTTCGGCAATCACTTTCGGGTTTGCCCCTGGGAATTGTGCGCTCACCACCACGGAAGGCGGGGAAACCTCAGGATATTCCGCGATAGGCAACTGAAACACTGCCAGACACCCTGCAAGAAAAATAACGATGGATAGTGCGCTCGCAAAAATGGGGCGGTCAATGAAAAAGCCTGAAAGTGACATAAGCCTGTTTTGCCTTACTGTTAAAGATTGGTATCTGCTCTTGCAGTCTGCGCAGCAACAGGCAAAACTTCCATATCAGGGCGGATGCGTTGCAGACTGTTGACAATCACCATATCCCCTTGCGACAAACCATCCTTGACTATGGTGTTGCCCTCAGCGCTGTTGCCCAGCATCACTTCACGATACGTCACTTTATTGTCGTCATTCACGACATACACAAATTTTTTGCTCTGATCCGTCTGGATGGCATTATCAGGAATTTCGATTACAGGTTGCACATCCACGCTTCCAAGCCGTATGTTAACAAACAATCCTGGAATCAGAACATCATCATGGTTATTAACATAAGCTCGGGCGCGAATGGTGCCAGATTGCGTGTTTAACTGATTATCAAATGACCTGATGCTTGCCTTGTAAGGCGCAATGCCTGCCTGATTCACCTGAATTTCCACTGGCATATTGCTCACATTGCCTGCCGCTTTTGCCTGAAGATAGGTTGCTTCATCCACATCAAACTCAGCGAATAAATCCTTTGTGGACACAATGGTGGTAAGTACGGGCGCATTTGCGCCATCTTCCACAATATTGCCCAGTGTGATTTCGGCGCGTCCCACTGTGCCAGACACAGGAGCGTGTATGTTGGCATATTGCACATTCAGCGTGGCACTGTTCACCAGCGCTTTAGCCGCTTCAATGGCAGAGAGGTTCACCGTGTTCTGGTTCAGCGCCGCATCATATTCACTTTGTGAAATGCCTTCCATATCCAGAAGTTTTTTGGCACGGTTTAATTCAATCTGGCTGAGACGGTAGGCAGATTTTGCGGCGTTCAATGCTGCATTTGCTTCTGCCAGTTCTGCTTTAAACGGGCGGGGGTCTATCACAAAAAGCGGCTGCCCGGCTTTCACATAACTTCCTTCTTTAAACAGGATTTTTTGCACCGAACCACGAACGCGCGGACGCACCGCGACATTTTCAACGGCTTCCAGCCTGCCTGAAAATTGTGTCCAGATGCGTTTATTTGTTGGCGTGATTGTGACAGTTTCAACTTCTGGCGCGGTTTGTGCCTGCTGTTCATCTGATGGGGTGGTAGAGGTGACAAAATGATATACGCCATATGCGCCAGCTAAAAGGGCAATTAAAATAATAAGTTTTTTCATGGCGCGCTCGCAAAAATAGTCTCATTCTCACATAAGCGTTTCTATGCGTGAAAGCAATCAAACTACTATTAAACTATATTTATATAATAAAAGCCTTATTTATCGTTTCGAAAAAGACACAATTAGGTTGTGCGGGCTGCGTAGATGTCGTATTGAAACTGTTCCAATTGATTATGCTTAGAAAAGCAAATTTTAAAAATGATGATTATCAATATTCTAGTGCCTGTTGAAACGTTAAAAATTTTGAAACAGGCAGATATTAGAGAGGCATTACATTCTGTGACCCATCATTCTGATGAAGATGTATTATATATGGGAATGGGGAATGTCAGCTTGTGTAATATTAATGCTGTTGTATTATATTACAAAGTCAATGCGCCTTTAAATGCCTTAGTTAATTTGCAATTACCGCATGATGCAAAATTATTCATTCAGAATACGCATATTCAGCAAAAAACCTGAATAATATAGGGGACGACTGCACCAGCCATCCCCTTTTTTTCGCTCAGTTTACGCGGCGCTTTTCACCTGATCGTGGCGCTCAACCGCATCCTGCAGAAGTTCAATGGCTTTGTCCTTGCCTTCCCAACCTGTTACTTTCACCCATTTTCCAGGCTCTAAATCCTTATAATGCTCAAAGAAATGTTTAATCTGGTTCAGCAGCACTTCAGGCAAATCATTATATTCTGATACATTATCATAAAAAGGATGTGTTTTGCTACATGGCACAGCAATGATCTTTTCATCTGCGCCGCCATCATCTTCCATCATCAACACACCAACAGGACGCGCAGAAATGACTGCTCCCGCCATTACAGGTGTTGTGCCGACCACCAACACATCTGCTGGGTCTCCATCACCTGAGAGTGTGTGTGGCACAAAACCATAATTGCAAGGATAATACATGGCTGTGTGGATGAAACGATCCACAAATAATGCGCCTGAATCCTTATCAATTTCATATTTCACAGGATGCGCACCCATAGGCACTTCAACGATGACGTTTACTGTTTCAGGGGCATTCTTGCCAACGGGGATATTATCTAGGTTCATGAGACTCTCTTTCGTTTGATTTTTAAAGGACGACGCAAGGACTTGCTAATCGTCATTCTGAACGAAGTGAAGAATCCATCTCACCGCTTTCGCAAGAGTCTCTGGATGCTTCGCTATGCTCAGCATGACGGCAAATAGCATACCATTTATCTTTCACCATAAAATTATGGAATATGCAAGGCGTTAATAAAGGTTGATATAGATATGGGTTTTGTTTACAATGTGGCAGCAAATTTTTATCTTACATCCTAAGTGATGTTTCTTTTGATTATAGCAAATGCATTTGACCGCTGCCTTGAACAAAATCTTTCATATGAGCCTTTTGAGCCAATAGGTTTTAATCGCATAGTTCATAACTTGTTTGATGTCATTGACGGATTTCATGGAACTATTGAAATGGTTCTTCCGTATCTAGCACTTTTAGGTATTGAAAAGTCTATGTTCTTCACGGTTCCTATGAGCTTTGAACGACAAATGCAATATGAGGATTTAAGGAAAGCAGGGCTTAAACGTCTTGCTGGAAAGAAGAAAAAAGACGCTAATGTAAGCGAAGTGTATGAATATCCCAATATTCATTCGCAGAAAGAAGTTTCTCAAGTCAAAGGCGACATGGTTCGTAATTTGTATGTTTGGGAGTTGGCATATCTTATTACAGATAAGCATACACAAATGGATTTTGTTATGTTTTTTCGTGGTGAAAACTGGGAGTTGGAAATATGTTACAGCCCTGAAATGCTAGTTGTTGACTATCTTAATGTGACACGCATTTAAAATTTGTAGTTAAGCTCCTTCGGGAGCTTTTTTTTGACGTAATTTCTTGAAGATTGAGCAATGCTAAGAATTATGCTATGATGAACAAGTTCTTTGTTTACAGCTATGTGCTTTGTTTTTTTTAATACAATCTTGTGATTGAAATTATCAAAGTCTTGCTACGCAGGAACATGTTGAATTCTACTATGAATCATGTAATTTGGAATTCGTTTAATATGCGCTGCCTTCTTCCCACCTATTGCGATAATCCTCGTTAAAGGGTTTGGTTGGGCGCTCATTCTAAATGTTATACTGTGTCTAATTGGATATATTCCAGGAATGGTACATGGATTATATGTAGTCATTAAGGCAGAGAATAAATAAACTCTGATTTCCCTTTAATACGCTCAGCGTTTAAAGGGTTTTTTTTGCCAAGAAAAAACCAATGTTAAAAGCAACATTGGCATTAAGTTGGATAGTTCACATGCTCAAATTCAAGTTTGAATCTGGCAAGTTCATGTTCATGCAGCATAGACAGATAGATGCTGTAACGCTCTGTTGCAGATGTTGTGCCAGACATTTTAATCACCTGTTCAATGCCTTTTCGGCGATCTTCTTTAAGCGCTGATTCATAAAGCCTTAGTGCTTTATGGTCAGGGTTGATATGATTTTTCATGAATAATATGTGCTAATATAGCATAATCAAATTGTCGCACGCACGATGCCATAACATATAGCTGACTTCAATCACTTATTCGCACCATCAGAAATTTGCTGCAAAAAGTCATGCAGCGGTTTGCTTTCCAATGCGCCGCCCAGTTCAGCAACAGCTTTTTGCTGATAGAACACCATATTATATGGCACGCCGACATTTTTGGAGATGCCGCCCTGATACCCCAAACCAGCACTGCGCAGAAATTCGCTCATCTCATAGTAGGCGGCGCTATCCTTAATAATATAGCTTTCCATGTTTAGCGGTGCGGCAGCGTCCACAAAGCGCTGCGCAGGTTCTGGGGTTTGGTCAATGGAGAGCATCACAAAACGGATATTCTGAAATTCTTTGGCATATTGGTTCAAATCCCCAAACATGCGCTTGCAGTATGGACACCATGATGCATAAATCATAATAAAGGTTGGGCGGTCATTGCTTTGAAGGGCAATCTGTTCAAAGCCTTTTGCATCCAGTGCTTCCAGCCGTGCGTTGAGTGTCGGCTCAGCGGCATTGGCATCCATTGAGCTGTTAAAAGCTGCCACTTTTGCAGAGAAGGATTGCTGTGGTTCAATGCTCGCTTTGGGCAGAAAATCTTTCACGCGGACATTGCCGAAATATCCGACCAGCCCGACAAAGACAACCACCATCAAAGCAGCATTGATTATTTGTGAGAAATTGCGCATACTGCCGAGTCTATCATAAACGCAGAAAAAAAGGAACATTATGTCATCAATTAACAAAGTCGTGCTTGCCTATTCTGGCGGTCTGGATACCTCCGTTATTCTCAAATGGTTGCAGGATGAATATAATGCAGAGGTTGTCACTTTCACGGCGGATTTGGGGCAGGGGGAAGAAGTCGAACCTGCACGTGAAAAGGCGAAATTGCTGGGCATTAAGGATGAGCATATTTTCATTGAGGATGTGCGCGAGGAATTCGTGAAAGATTATGTGTTCCCCATGTTCCGCGCCAATGCGTTGTATGAAGGAATATATTTGCTGGGAACGTCTATCGCCCGCCCGCTGATTGCCAAACGTCAGATTGAAATTGCCCGCAAAGTGGGCGCAGATGCAGTCTCTCACGGGGCAACGGGCAAGGGCAATGATCAGGTGCGTTTTGAGCTGGGCTATTATGGCTTGCAGCCAGATATTAAAGTGATTGCACCGTGGCGCGAGTGGAATTTGAATTCGCGCACCAAGCTGATTGAATATGCGCAGAAACACCAGATTCCTGTGGCAAAAGACAAGCATGGCGAAGCGCCTTATTCGATGGATGCGAATTTGTTGCATATTTCCTATGAAGGGAAAGTACTGGAAGACCCGTGGGTAAAATCAGATGAAAGCATGTATCGCTGGAGTGTGTCTCCGCAGGATGCACCGAATGAAGGCGAGGAAATCATCATCGGGTTTGAAAAGGGCGATGCGGTGAGCATTAATGGTAAGGCTATGTCCCCTGCAAGCATTTTGACGGAGCTGAACCGTCTGGGTGGAAAACACGGCGTTGGGCGGATTGATATTGTCGAGAATCGTTATGTCGGCATGAAATCCCGCGGGGTATATGAAACGCCAGGTGGAACGATATTGCTGCAGGCACATCGAGCAATTGAGTCTATCACGCTGGATAGGGGCGCAGGGCATTTGAAAGATGAAATTATGCCACGTTATGCGGAGTTGATTTACAACGGTTACTGGTTCTCACCAGAGCGTGAAATGCTGCAAGCCCTGATTGACAAAAGTCAGGAGCGGGTCAGTGGTGAGGTGCGCATGACGCTGTATAAAGGCAATGTCATGGTGAATGGTCGCCGCTCTGAGAACAGCATATATTCCGCTGCGCATGTCACCTTTGAAGAAGATGTGGTATATGACCAGCGCGATGCGGAAGGGTTTATTAAACTGAATGCGCTACGGTTAAGGCTGGCGAAGCGTTAAAAACCTATTGACAATTATTAACAGTAAGGTAATGTGAGGTTATTACCTTACTGATGTTTGTATAAATATTAGTGTTTATACCCTTATCGGTGTGTAATTTTCGATTTTGTAAAAATTCGCTCACGCATATGCGTGCTAAAATATCATGACTACTCAAAATTTGCCTTCTCCGCAAACTACTACGCTAGAAATGCAAGGGGCACATTTTGTGTCTGTTTTTCCAGAACCTATTGATTCTGTGTTAGGTGAAAATGGTGAAGTGATTATTGATAATGCGGGTAAGTTCGACACCAAATATAATATTTGGGGGTTGGGCGAGCATGATTTAGTTGTTGCTGAACAAATTGGTTTGCAACCTTATGGTAATAATGTGTCAATGCTAGGTGTTGAATACGCATACCATAGAGATGCAGCAACGAATGCAGTTACTCTTGTAAATGGTAATCAAGCACCGTTCGTTAAACAAACAGGCGAAATTAATTTTGCCTCAAATTTTTTGAATGGATTTGATCCCCTGACAGGTGCGCCTGATTTATATCTTTCTGGTAATATTCGTGTTACATCGCATGATCAGGAGATTCGCATAGAAGGTATTGGAAATGACGATTACTTTTTCATTGATGCCTATCATCGCTTAGATCCGTCATTGGATATAACGATTGCAGGGTTTGAAAATGGAGTTGTCACCAATAGCTCTGGTATAACCATGGATTTTGTCGATAACTATGTTCATGAACTAAATATAGAAAATCAGGGAGTCGTTTTTGACGTCTTTCCAGAGTTTCTCTAAATTACAATATAATTTGTTACAACCATTGCCTTAAACTGCGATGGTTTTTTTTGCGCCTTCAAAACTTGCTAAATGGCTGAAATGAGACTATATAGCCTGTAAACTTACAAGGCATAGTATTATGACATCCTCAACAAAACCAACTCGTGAAGAAGCGCACGCAGCAGTTAAAACCCTTATTGCATGGGCAGGGGATAATCCTGAACGTGAAGGATTGCTGGATACGCCGAAGCGCGTGGTGAAGGCTTATGAAGAGTTTTTTGCAGGCTATGCGGAAGACCCGAAAAAGGTGCTTTCCAAAACCTTTGAAGAAGTTGAAGATTATGATGAAATGGTTTTGCTAAAAAATATGCGCTTTGAATCGCATTGTGAGCATCACATGGTGCCGATTATTGGGGTGGCGCATATTGCCTATATTCCTGAAAAGCGTGTGGTAGGCATTTCCAAGCTGGCACGCCTGCTGGATATTTATGCCAAACGTCTGCAAACGCAGGAAACTATGACAGCGCAAATTGCAGATGCGATTAACGATACGCTCCAGCCAAAAGGCGTGGCGGTGATTATTGATGCAGCCCATCAATGTATGACCACACGTGGTGTGCATAAGTCTGAGACGACAACCATCACCAGCCGTCTGCATGGATTGTTTAAAAGTGACGCACGCACGCGTCAGGAATTTATGACGCTTATTGCATCTCCTGCTATTGGCAATATCGGACTGTAAATCTTACCAGCCAGGTTGAAAAATAATCCCGCATTGCTCGGTATTATTTGCATCTGTCAGATCATATCTTGCTGTGGCGGGGTCTGTGCTGGTGCCGCATGATTCACGCGAAACAATCAATTCGCCGCTGGCAGGTGCGCCATCATCCATTTTCACATCCATGCTCCACACTTCTTCTGGAGTCATTATTGGTGCATCACAATTATTATTGCCATTGTTAGTAGAACCATATTGCAGACGATTTCCATAATTTATCTGATATTGCGGCGCTCCTGCAGTGACTGTCGTCCATTTGCTATGTGCGCCAAAGCAGGAATTATGCATCGGACCTTCAGGGACATTTTCTCCTATAACTGCATTCCAGTCTACTGCCGCTGTAGTGCCATTTACGCCTGTAAATCTGCCTTCAACATATCCCGCATTGCTTAAATGTTCCCAGAACGTGAAAATTTCATCTGACGCGCCGTTCATATCTCTATCTTCAATATTGCCATCACCATCCCCATTGCAGGTTTCAGTGTGTGTGCCAGCTGCTGGGCAGGATACTGCAGCTCCCCAATATTCTGTGGCATCGGTCAGATCACCTGGTAAGCCGAAATATTTATCCTTAAATTTCTGGACGCTGGTTTTATGGTGTTCGTAATGTGATGATATCTGCCGTAACTCTGCAAGCCGAATCACGTTTTTCCCAGACACTACTGCCCCTGCAAGCAACCCCAGTATTAACAATACTATGGAGAGCTCGAGTAGTGTAAAGCCTGAGTGCTTGCTATCATCATAATGTCTCATAATAGCATAATATAGTTTTTTTGTTAAATGCTGGTTAATGTGATATAATGAAACTGTTAATTATTTTTAAAGTAAAACTTACTAACATGAAAACATACAGAGAAAAATTACTCAATCTTTCTCTAATCGCAATAGTAACGATAGTAGCCAGTGCTACAATTGGGACTATATACTATAACAAAATATTCACCAACCCTCAAACGCTTTGCGAGCACCGTAAAGCAAAAGAGGCGTTAGCGGAGTATGATGAATTTAAAGCTGTTCATAGCATTTTCTTCTACATATCTGGTGCAGCATATATGTTTTGTATCATATTCAGAGAAGAATAACCTAAATCTTAAGGAAGAGGCATAACGCCCCTTCCTCTTTTTATATTTTCTCAAGAATGGTAGCAATGCCTTGCCCACCACCAATACACTGAGTCGCAAGAGCATATTGCTTATTATGTTTATGCAGCAATTGCGCTGCCTTTCCAGTTATTCTCGCACCAGATGCGCCGAGTGGGTGACCAAGTGCAATCGCGCCGCCATCAATATTCACAATGTCAGGATTAAAGCCGAGTTGTTGTGTGCAGGGAATGGACTGTGCAGCAAATGCCTCGTTAAGTTCTACAATATTTATGTCAGAAGCTTGTAGCTTTGCGCGTTCCAGTGCTTTCTTTGTTGCTGCTACAGGACCTAATCCCATCACTTCTGGTTTAATGCCTGCCGCTGCGGTGGCTTTAATGCGTGCTAATTTGGGTAAACCGTGCTTGTCAGCATATTCCTCTGAAACAACTAACACGGCTGCTGCGCCATCAGTCAAAGGAGAAGAGGTCGCTGCCGTGACTGTTCCACCTTCTTTAAATGCTGGGTTTAAGCCCGCTAATGCTTCTATATTTGTGTCTGGGCGAATGCAGCCATCTGTGGAAACTTCACCATGCTTGGTCTGAATGGGGATAATCTCATCCGAAAAATCAGCCTTCGCTGCTTTTTGATGTGATGCGACCGCAAACGCTTCCTGATCTTCGCGGGAAATATTGCATTCTTTGGCCACCACTTCTGCCGTCAGTCCCATACCCATATAGGCTGCGGGCATTTCTTTATATAAAGCGGGGTTTGGCATTGGGTTAAAGCCAGTCATTGGCACGCGCGTCATAGATTCCACACCTGCTGCAATGAACGCATCGCCTGCACCAATGGCAATTTTTCCTGCTGCGATGTGGATGGCTTCCATTGAAGAACCGCAAAAACGGTTGATGGTTGTCCCTGCGACAGAATCTGGCAAGCCACTTAAAAATACGACCAGACGCGCCATATTAAAGCCCTGCTCCCCTTCTGGAAACGCGCAGCCAAGCAGCAGATCTTCAATATCTGCTGTATCTATCTTTGTGCGTTCTATCAATCCTTTAATAGTATATGCTGCCAGATCATCTGGTCGCACTCCAGCCAACGCTCCTTTATGGGCAGGGGTGAAGGGGGAACGGAAGTAAGCGGAGATAATTGCGTGTGTCATGAAATTCCTTAAGTTCAATTTCTATTATTATTATACCATAATTTGTTTCTACGATGTTAAATGCAAGAACAAATTTTTGAAAACCCGCGTATCAGATATGTTTCCCTGATGTTTATCTGCTTTTTTCTTCCAACATTTTCTGCTGCAATTTCTCAATCGTAATCTCTGAATCTTTTCCTGTGCTCACTTTGGTGTCTGGCGGTAATTTGTTCAGTTCATCATGCATTAGTGTTTGAGATGCATCATCCTGATAAAGCTCGGGCGCTATTTTTATCGAGCCATCCTCAGTGGTAAAAACAGGGGAGTGCTGGAATTGCTGCTCAGTGTTTCTTGGTGCGTCTTTCAATGTGCCATCTCGCGCCATTGCCGCGCGCTGTTCACACGTCTCAATGAAAGTTGAAATGGCAGCGCCTAATTCCGCTGGCGCTTTTTGAGATAAGGCAGTTAATTTGTCAATATTATCCTGAAAGGCAGTTTCGTTATTGGCATATTTTTCAAAAAAATCTTTATGTTGCTTCGTAATGCGTTTGTCGTGTTTTCGGGTTTTGAGGAGTGTTTTGGTTTCATCCAGCGGCATCAGCTCATTCGTCTGGTTAAGAGTAAATACATGCATTTCAGATGCAGCGCTTTGTATGGATCGTGCCAGACCCGCTTCGGGAGTTCCTGATATTCTGTCAAATTGATATGTGTTCTTATCATAAACCAATTCGGAAGCCTGTAGACCAATGGTCAGTAATGACTCAAATTGTTTAACCAGTAATGCTTCTGGGGCAAAGTTCGGGTCAAATGCTTTTGCTGCACTGTAATCTGTGTTGCTGTTTGTGTCTATTTTTGATGGGAGGAAGCCCTGCTGCTCAATAAATGAACTTATGCCGTATGCGGCTTTATGAATTTTGTCTGTATCAAACTGGTTGTCTTCATCCAGCAAATCCTTGCGCAACCCTGCCGCGCCTTTTTTCATATACATCAGGCTTCCAGCACGTTCGCCGTAAGAGGTGTATGACGGCATTAGCAAACCCTGCACCATAATCACATTTGTTTCATTGATCGGGGCATATTTTTCATTCAATGCAATATGCAGCGCATCATGGCGGTCAAAACGTTGTTTGTCATAATCCCCGTCAATCACGCTTTGCTCGTGAATCATCTGCTCTCCCAGATTGGCAAATGCGGGCGTGTCTTTAATGGGTTTCTCGTAAGGAATGTCACGCTCCAGCAAAAACGCTTTTTGCTCAGGGCTCATGGTGCAGTTTTGAACTGTTAATCCATCTAATGCTAATGTGTTTAAGTCTATATCTCGAAGGTCCGAGTCAATCAGCGTTAATGCGCTAAAAGCAGAAAGATCACTTCCGCGCAGATCGCAATTTTCAAAATGCGCACTTGCGGGTTGGGGCATATTAGTGAATATATTATTTTGCATATCCGCATGATAAAAAGAGGTATTGTTCAGGCTACAGCCTTCCCAGTGATTATCATGCATAGGCAACCCGCTAAACACTGCACCATCTAATGTGCAATTATCAAAGCTGCTATGAACAATCTGTCCCTTAGGTTCTGATGTTGAAGTTATTTGACGCGGCAAAAGAGGATGTTCGCTCCATGAGGCATTGATTAACGCATTCGAGAAATCACAATCCGAAAAAGAGCAGTGACGGATATTCGGTTGATTGACTGTTTCTTTGCTGGGCTCAAAAGTGATGCGTGAAAATTCCGAATCTGTAAAAACTGAATCAGAAATATATAATAGCTGGTTGCCAGTCTCGCTGGCTATCGGGGCAATAGTAGAGGCACTAACATCGCAACGATTGAAAGAGCGCACTGGAACAGCTTCTTCTGAAAAATTATGATGCGAGAAACTGGCGTTCCTGGCATCCTGACCGTCTATATATTTACGACGTGGCATAGTACAACCTTATTTATGTCATTGCTGTTTCTGATCGCGTTGCAGCAGCCGCGCCAGAACACGCGCTGCTTCTTCATTTGAATAGGAACGAACAGAATCCTGATGGTGCTTTTCTTTTTTAGGCAGTTTTACACCACCCCCCTCAGTAAAAGTGATCTCTTTAGCTTTATATAGCGCAATCAATGTATTCATCTCTTCCTGATAAAGCGGCTCTTTCCCTTCTTCAAACCAGTTGATGCGACGTGCGGAAATGCTGGAATGGTGCGCAAGGTCTCTCACGTTCCACCGAAGGTGAAAACGCGCCTCCTTACATTGCTGCCCTGTGATGACATTCAAATTGTTACGCCTTTATTCCCATTTCACTCCCACTTTAACAAAGCACGGTTAAAGAAGTATGAGCAGAATGAAGAAAATATAGTGCTGCAAAAATGCTCAGATGCTGAAATATCAAAGGGTTGCAAAGGCAGATAAAAAAAACATCAAAAAAAACGAAAAAAATGCATTTTAGTGGTTGACCAGTCAGGGGGGCATGTGTATAACAACACTCCCGCAGCGATACAGCGAAAAACAAAAATTCGCAACACGCTGCTAGAGATAAAAATTGTGAATATGTTTTTCTGACCAAAGACATGAAGCTGCCATCTTAGTCTTGACGAGCCGTCAAGCACTTTCCGGGATGGAATCACAGCAAGCATGTGTTTGAGTCGATGATAGACAAAAAGTATCGTATAGTAATAGCAATAGTTATTACAAATTATATATGTATAGAGCATTTTATTCTATATGTGTATGACTCAAGTTGAATTAAATATAAGAAGGGCATTTGATGGATGCCTTGGCAATGGCAGGCGATGAAAGACGTGTTACGCTGCGATAAGCGTCGGGGAGGTGCGAAAAACCGTTATATCCGACGATTTCTGAATGGGGAAACCCACTCTTAGAATTCAATATACATCATCATCGCTTAGGTGATGATGGTTTTTGAATTCTAGTAAAGAGTATTTATATCTGAATACATAGGATATAAAAGCGAACCTGGTGAACTGAAATATCTAAGTAGCCAGAGGAAAGGACATCAACCGAGACTCCCTTAGTAGTGACGAGCGAAAGGGGACCAGGCCAGTAATCATGAGGATGTAACTAGAACAATCTGGAAAGTTTGACCATAGTGGGTGATAGTCCCGTATAGGTAAGATAATCATGATTCTTGAGTAGGGCGGGGCACGTGAAACCCTGTCTGAACATGGGAGGACCACCTTCCAAGCCTAAGTACTCGCCATTGACCGATAGTGAACCAGTACCGTGAGGGAAAGGTGAAAAGTACCCCGATAAGGGGAGTGAAATAGTACCTGAAATCGAATGCCTACAATCTGTCGGAGCATCCTTGTGATGTGACGGCGTACCTTTTGTATAATGGGTCAGCGACTTACTTTATCTAGCAAGCTTAAGCCGTTAGGTGTAGGCGCAGCGAAAGCGAGTGTTAAATGCGCGATTTAGTTAGATGAAGTAGACCCGAAACCGGATGATCTAGCCATGGCCAGGTTGAAGGTGCGGTAACACGCACTGGAGGACCGAACTCACCTATGTTGAAAAATGGGGAGATGAGCTGTGGCTAGGGGTGAAAGGCCAATCAAATTCGGAAATAGCTGGTTCTCCGCGAAATCTATTTAGGTAGAGCGTCGCACGAACACCTTGGGGGGTAGAGCACTGGATGGACTAGGGGGGCCCAAAGCCTTACCAACTCTAACCAAACTCCGAATACCCAAGAGTGCTATGCGGCAGACAGACCACGGGTGCTAAGGTCCGTGGTCAAGAGGGAAACAGCCCAGACCTACAGCTAAGGTCCCCAAATCGTAGTTAAGTTGGGAAGCAGGTGGGACGACCAAAACAACCAGGAGGTTGGCTTAGAAGCAGCCATCCTTTAAAGAAAGCGTAATAGCTCACTGGTCTAATTAAGTTGTCCTGCGGCGAAGATGTACCGGGGATTAAACTACGTACCGAAGCTTAGGGTTCTAGTAACAACATAGTTCTAGAGCGGTAGCGGAGCGTTCTGTAAGCCTGTGAAGGTGAATCGTAAGGTTTGCTGGAGGTATCAGAAGTGAGAATGCTGACATGAGTAGCGACAAAGAGGGTGAGAAACCCTCTCGCCGAAATCCTAAGGGTTCCTGTTCAATGCTAATCAGAGCAGGGTTAGTCGGCCCCTAAGGCGAGGCCGAAAGGCGTAGTCGATGGGAAACAGGTAAATATTCCTGTACCTGTGGGTGGTGACACATCGCGTAAGTTGTTTCTCCTTATTGGATTGGAGAGGCTGTGAAGCGGTGTCAGGAAATAGCCCCCACATATAGACCGTACCCCAAACCGACACAGGTAGGATGGTAGAGTATACCAAGGCGCTTGAGAGAACGATGCTGAAGGAACTAGGCAAATTGCACCCGTAACTTCGGAAGAAGGGTGACCCTATTTAAGGCAACTTTTTTAGGGTGGCACAGACCAGGGGGTAGCGACTGTTTACTAAAAACACAGGGCTCTGCGAAGTCGCAAGACGACGTATAGGGTCTGACGCCTGCCCGGTGCTGGAAGGTTAAAAGGAGGAGTGCAAGCTCCGAATTGAAGCCCAGGTAAACGGCGGCCGTAACTATAACGGTCCTAAGGTTGTCTCTTATACACATCTT
>JAMWZD010000006.1 GCA_024304995.1 Rickettsiales bacterium
GAATGGTGCTAAAGCTCATATTTACTGACAGACTTGCTTATGACCGAAATGAAGGTTTTCAAACCGCCGCAACCGCGCTGCCAGTCTCGCTTTTGGCGGGTATTAGTAAGGGTAAGTCGGAAATGGTGGAGGGGGCAGGATTCGAACCTGCGTAGGAAATTCCGGCGGATTTACAGTCCGCTGCTTTTGACCGCTCAGCCACCCCTCCATATATTCATTTTACCCTGAAAAGCAGCGCGGATAAAATGTGAGATTGACTTGTTATTGCATTGCGCGTAGCAAGTCAATAGATAACGGAGGCAGAATATGGCAAAAGGCAAAACTTTTTGGATTTATGGTCGTCATGCGTGCCTTGCGGCGTTGCAAAATGATGCAAGAGATGTGCATCAGACACTTATTTCCGAAAAAATGCATTCCGAATTAAGCGCAGACCTTAAAAATTATACTTACGACGTAGTACCAGCGAAAATGCTGGAAAAACAACTGCCGCAAGGCGCTGTGCATCAGGGGATTGCCATGCAGATCAGCCCCCTGCCCCAGCCAGACCTTGAAGATGTAGCGCAGTTGGGAAAAACGATTGTTATTCTGGATCAGGTGAGTGATCCACATAATGTTGGTGCGATTTTCCGTTCAGCTGCTGCATTTGATGTGGCGGCGATAGTAACGCAGGACAGGCATTCGCCAACCGATTCTGGTGTCATGGCAAAAACTGCCTGCGGAGCGCTGGAAACAGTATCGCATATTACAGTTAGCAACATCTCACAAGCAATTGAAACGCTGCAGCAATGTGGTTACTGGTGCATCGGGCTGGATGGTGCGACAAAACAAACCATACGCCAGTTAAATATGGATGCGAATCTCGCTATTATTCTGGGCGCAGAAGGCAAAGGACTCAGACCGCTTACAGCGAAACGTTGCGACGGGTTGGTAAAAATTCCCATGCATCCACAAATGGAAAGTCTTAACGTGTCTAATGCTGCGGCGATTGCGCTATATGAGTTTTACGTGAAATAACTTAAATGATATTCAGACGTTCAAAAATGCTTTTCAGCGCTGCTACTAATTCATCCATCATCATTTCATCGTGAAATGGTGTTGGAGTTAAGCGCAAACGCTCTGTTCCCTTTGGCACGGTTGGGTAATTAATAGGCTGCACATAAATTGCATATTCATCGCGCAACATATCAGAGGCTTTTTTGCATTTGACAGGGTCACCCACTTTCACAGGCACAATATGCGTGTTGGTATGCATATAGGGAATGGCAGCCGCTTTCAATTTTGCTTTCAACAATTCAGCCTGTGCCTGATGGGCATCACGCAGATGTTGTGCATCTATTAAATGCTCAATGCTTGCACGCGCACCTGCTGCCAATGCAGGGGGCAGTGAGGTGGTGAAGATAAAACCCGGCGCATAAGACCGTATTGCATCCACAATATGAGCAGCCCCTGCAATATAGCCGCCCATCACGCCAAATGCTTTGCCGAGTGTGCCCTGAATAATATCTATGCGGTGTCCCAGCCCGTCACGCTGCGCCACTCCTGCCCCCGTTGCGCCATACATGCCGACAGCGTGAACTTCATCCAGATAAGTCAACGCATTAAATTCGTCTGCCAGATCGCAAATGGCTTCAATTTCTCCAATATCACCATCCATAGAGTAGACGGATTCAAATGCAATAATTTTAGGTCGGGAGGGATCGGTCTTTGCAAGCAGACTGCGCAGATGCGTCATATCATTATGGCGGAATACGTGTCGTTCTGCTCCGCTGTTGCGGATGCCATGAATCATGGAGGCATGATTATTTGCATCTGAAAATATCACTACATCTTTAAGCAATTTTCCAAGCGTTGCAAGCGTGGTTTCATTGGCGACGTAACCAGAAGTGAACACCAAAGCTGCTTCTGCATCATGCAGTGTGCACAAAGTCTGTTCCAGCTGGGTTAAAGCGCGGTGCGTGCCTGAAATATTGCGCGTTCCCCCTGCCCCTGCGCCCATATTGGACGCAGCGTTCGTAACTGCATCAATCACAACAGGATTATGCCCCATACCGAGATAATCATTACTGCACCAGATAGTAATTTCGCGCTCCGTAGTGTGGCTCTGCGCTCTTGGGAAATGCCCAACTTTTCGTTCAATATCATGAAATTCACGATAGCGTCCTTCATCTTTCAGGGTCGCAATCGCTTTAGTGAAAATAGAGTCATAATCGCACTTTGAAGTTTCTGTGCAAAGGCTAAGAACGTTATTCATGATATGGTTATACCAGAGTTTACGCCGCTTGGCGACTTAATTATGACATTCAGCTGCGCCAGCACCAGCCCCATTGCCACCAGCTGATGGATGCTCGCCAGTGTGATATTCACCACAGAAAGCAATGTGGCGATGCCAAGCGTAATCTGTAAAATGGCGATGCCAAGCACCATGTAAGATGCGGTATTTCTTTGGCGCACTGCCTGCCATGCTATTGCGGCAAACACAATAAATGCAAACCAGCGATGCACAAACTGTACGGTGGCGTGATGTTCAAAGACACTTGCCCATGCAGGCGCAGAAGAAAATAATTCATCTGGCATTAAGTCACCGCTCATCAATGGAAAGCTGTTATAGATCATTCCCGCGTCCAGACCTGCCACAAACGCACCCCAGATAATCTGCACTGCGATTAATGTCAGCACCAGTTTTCCAGCGTATGGTTTGTAAATTTTTCCCTGAACCCCTTTAATGCAGATATAGATACATCCCAAAATCACCGTTGCTAATGATAAATGAAATGCCAGACGATATGGGCTTACCCACGGGTTATGCACTAATCCGCTTTTCACCATATACCAACCTACTGCCCCTTGCAGGCAGATGAGCGCAAAAATTCCCCAGAAGCGTTTAAGCCAACGCACTGGTATCACATAATCATTTTGCAACTGCTGTACGCCGTTATCCTGAGCAGAGCGAAGGATCCATCTCTCCGCCTGGCGCGTGAGGTTAGATGGATTCTTCAGTCGCGTTGCTCCTTCAGAATGACGTGATGTAAGTGATTGACTCACCACGCTACGAAATGAAAAAAACAACAAAGGAATTAAAAACACCAGCCCAATCAGCCGCCCCAGCAAGCGGTGCAGATATTCCAGCCAGAAGATGCGTTTAAAATCACTTAGCTCCATATAGGAGTTTTTCTTGATAAATTCAGGCGTTGACTGATAATCCTGAAATTCTGCCTGCCAGCCTTCCTGCGTCAGTGGCGGAAAAATTCCAGTCACCAGTTTCCATTCCACGATGGATAATCCAGATTCTGTCAGACGGGTTAAACCGCCAATTGCCACCATGCACAGCACCAGCATTAAAGAGCTTTTCAACCATATCAGCACAGCACGACTTGGCGCTTGCAGCGCAGATTCATTTAATATATTCATATTTACTTATATATCATTGTTGTCTTGCGAACTCAATTCCCAGACAGTAATAGTGACATATCTTTTTTGTAACAAGTGAACATATTATGACAGCAAACATAAAATCGGGCGCGCCGTTTTCTCCCCTATGGCTTTTCATTGGGGTGACGGCGCTGGCAATCTCTGGCATTTTTTCAATCATCCTTGCCGTGGCGTGGCATCCATCATTTAAAGAAATTGAAATATTCGCTACCTTATTTCACCGTTCACTGGTGGCGCATGTGAATCTGTCTATTACTGTGTGGTTTTTGTGCTGCCTGTTTGCCTGCTGGTCTTACAAGCGCACCTCCTCCCTTCCCTTTTTTGACAAAACCGCCTGTGCGCTGATTGTGGCTTCCATTGTCACTATGACCATTGCCAGCTTTGACCCCAACGCCACACCATTAATGAGCAACTACATTCCCGTACTGACCAGCCATTTATTCAGCCTGTCACTGAGTTTTATCGTAGCTGGCACACTGATTAAATTAATGGATTATATGGCAACAGCGCGATATGCCAGACAGGATTTTTTCACACTTGGAAACCATCTCAGCATTCTGATGGTCTGGCTTGCGCTGGCTGCATTCACTGCCAGCGCCATTAACATAGACTCAGACATTTCTGGCGAAATATTTTATGAGATTCTGTTTTGGGGCGGTGGGCATGTGCTGCAATTTGTCTGGGTGCATGTGGTGTTGCTGGCATGGGCTGCCAGCCTGAAGCAGCTTGATGACGCATTTAAGCTGGATGCAAAATATAAGGCAACCTTGTGGATCAATATAGCTGCCACGCTGACTGCTCCCATCCCTTACGTGTTGCATGATGTGGCATCTGCCGAATTCCGCCACTTATTCACTTATCTGATGAGCTGGGTAGCAGGACTTGCGCCTGTGCTATTTGTGTTGTGTTATGTATATGACTGCATGAAAAAACGTGCGCATCTGCCAACATACGGTAATGCCATTGGCGCGTCGCTTTGGTGGTCGCTCATTCTGTTTGCACTTGGCGGTTTTTTCGGGGTAGCTATAGACGGCATCAACGTTAAAATTCCTGCGCATTATCATGGCTCTATTGTGGGCGTGACGGTAGCGCTTATGGGCTTTACCTATCTTGTGTTGCAACAACATGGATATGGCTTGATTGCCACCTCCCGCATGGCACGATGGCAACCTGCAGTGCTTGGCGTGGGGCAGATTATGCATGTAACAGGGTTGTTCTGGTCTGGTGGATATGGCGTGCAGCGCAAATCCCCCCATGCCAGTGGTGACGCAATTGAGCAGGCAGCAATGGCACGCCATCTTCTTAGCACAGGCGGCTTAATTGCTATCATCGGCGGCTTATTATTCGTTGTAGTTGTTCTGAGAGCCAAAAAGCGCAAAAAGTCATGATACCCGCTTTGCGCTTGATTATGCAAAAGCAGCGCGATATAATCCGCGCAATAATAACCTTGGAGTTTGTATGAAAAAATTTATTGCACTAGCCACTGTTGCTACTTTTATGACTGCGTGCGCGCAGCAGGGACAAAACGGATATTCTACAGGCGGCACAGGGATTGACAAAGAACTTCTTGGCGGACTTGCGGGTGCAGCAGGTGGCGCAGCAGTAGGTTCTAACATCGGTAAAGGGCGCGGCAACATTGCAGCGATTGCAATTGGCACATTGCTTGGTGCAAAACTTGGAAGCGAAGTGGGTGCATCGTTAGACCGTGCAGATATGGCATATTATAACAAAACATCACAACGTGCGCTGGAAACTGCACCTGCGGGGCAAAGCCTCCCGTGGAACAACCCACAGACAGGAAATTCAGGCACGATCACCCCATCTAATTATTATCAGACCAACACAGGACAATATTGCCGTGAATATCAGCAGACGGTGACTGTGGGTGGCAAAACACAAAGCGGTTATGGCACAGCCTGCCGTCAGCCAGATGGGTCATGGGAAATCCAGCGTTAATCCATCCATAGTTTAGTTTTTATAAGAGTAGTTTGATGACAGCACAGGAAAGCACCATTTTAAAGGGCAAAAAAGGGCTAATTATGGGCCTTGCAAATGATAAATCCATTGCATGGGGAATAGCCAAAGCACTTGCCAGTCATGGTGCGGACCTTGCTTTTTCCTATCAGGGCGAAGCATTGAAAAAACGTGTTGTGCCGCTGGCAGAATCTTTGGGGTCAGACTTTGTTGCGCCATGTGACGTGACAGATGCAGACAGCATGGACGCATTATTCGCCGAAGTGGAAAAACGCTGGGGCGAAATGGACTTTCTGGTACATGCCATTGCCTATTCAGACAAGAACGAACTTAAAGGCGATTACGTAGATACATCGTTGGAGAATTTTACCAATTCCATGCATATTTCGTGCTATTCTTTCACGGCACTTGCAAAACGCGCCTATCCGCTGATGAAAAATGGTGGCAGCATGGTCACCCTGACCTATCTTGGTGCAGAGCGCCATACACCACATTACAATGTAATGGGCGTTGCGAAAGCAGCGCTGGAAGCCAGCGTGAAATATCTGGCGATGGATCTGGGCAAGCATGATGTGCGTGTAAACGCAATTTCTGCTGGTCCAATCAAAACACTGGCTGCATCTGGCATTGGTGATTTCCGTTATATCCTGAAATGGAATGAGTTAAACTCACCGATGCAGCGCAATATTACGATTGATGAAGTGGGAAATAGTGCTGTTTATCTGCTGTCTGATCTGGGGCGCGGTGTGACAGGGGAAACATTGCATGTTGATAATGGTTATCACGTGGTTGGCATGAAGAATGTCGATGCACCTGATATTACGACAGGCAGCTAAGTGACCATTAATAGCTTCGGGCGGGTGTTCCGCTTCACCACTTGGGGAGAAAGCCATGGGCCAGCCATAGGTTGCGTCATTGATGGCGTGCCTCCACTGTTGGATTTGTGTGAAGCTGATATTCAAACATATCTGGATATGCGTAAACCCGCACAATCAAAATATACCACGCAACGCAAAGAAAGCGACACAGTCAAAATTCTCTCTGGCGTGTTTGAAGGAAAAACAACTGGCACGGCATTAAGCTTGCTGATTGAAAATGAAGACCAGCGCAGCCGTGATTATGGCGAGATAAAAGATAAATTCCGCCCTGGTCATGCGGATTATACCTACTTCAAAAAATACGGCATACGGGATTATCGCGGTGGTGGACGTTCTTCCGCGCGAGAAACCGCCATGCGTGTGGCAGCAGGTGCGGTGGCGAGAAAAGTGCTGGATGCACAAGGGGTAACCGTTCGTGGCGCATTGACGCAAATAGGCACGAAGAAAATTGATTACGGTAACTGGGATTGGGCGCATGTGCCAACCAATCCGTTCTGGTGTCCTGATGCCAGCATGACGCCACAGTGGGAACAATATGTCGATAACATCCGCAAAGATGGTTCATCCATTGGTGCGATTATTGAAGTTCACGCCGACGGCGTTCCCGCGGGATGGGGCGCACCAATTTATGGCAAGCTGGATGCTGACATAGCCAGTGCCATGATGGGCATTAATGCGGTGAAAGCCGTGGAAATTGGTGATGGGTTTGATGCAGCAGAATTACGCGGGGAAGACAATGCAGACACGATGCAGCAAAGCGGCAATAGCCCAGAATTTTCCAGCAATCATAATGGTGGTATTCTGGGCGGCATTTCTTCAGGGCAACCCATCATCACCCGCTTTGCCGTAAAACCCACCAGCTCCATTCTGCGCACGGTGGACACGATTGACAAAGACGGCAACAACACAGACATCCGCACCAAAGGCAGACACGACCCCTGCGTAGGTATCCGCGCCGTGCCAGTGGGCGAAGCCATGCTGGCGTGTGTGTTGGCAGATCATTATCTGTTGGCTAAGGCGCTGAATGTTTAAAGCATTTCTTTATTATTGATTAAAAAATTTTTTTGTTTATTATAATGTATGTAAATTATAATTAGCCAATGTAGCTAACCTATTTTCATGACACGAAGAAAAATATTTCGTGCTGTAAAAGATTTTTGCATCAAATTTGTGACTGGGCTTAAGTTTATAGCAACCTCTATTGCTGACGACGTGAGATACGTTCAAAATAACACAATGAATCAGGAAGATATTTTGTTTTATATTGCAAAATATTTGCTTGAACTATTAGCAGTGTTATTGCCGTTTGGAATATATCTGTTTTTCGGACCAAATATTAACACTGCACTGTTTGTTCTTTACTGCATAGCATGGTATATCGCAAATACAGTAGTTACGCGATATAAGATAGGTAAAAAGATTATAAAATGGGTGAGACGCAATCCTCGTATTACAATATTTTCTAGTAATGTACTTGGAGCGTTGGCTACAGCGTTTATTGTATTTGATTCGGTAGAACCAAGACCAAACACCACATTTTTGATGTCGTTTTATCTCTCTTGCTGCACAACATATTTAACCAGCTTAGGTTTTATATTGTTTGTGGGTATAGATAGCAAAATAAAACAGTTGCAAAAAAAATCAACTGGAATATGAGCTATATATACGTTTCAGTAGAGAAATAAATGCATGTTTGGATATTTTGCTGGAGTATGACGCAACAGCGAATGCAAATCAAACCTCGGATCTGCGCAATGGCAACAAAATTGTACATGCTTTGGAAAAATTAGATGAAATCAGTAAATTTGATCAAAAAGCAAAAAATGTGAAACATCTGAAACTGTATAATTTTGACTTACAAGAATTGACCATTAAAGATTTAGATATATCATACTGCAATTTTGCACATTGTGATTTGAAGGGAGCTACATTTGAACATGTTACGATTTTCAGAACTAACTTCTCTAGTTGTGATTTGAGAAAATCAAATCTTACAAAAGAGAGGCTTAAACAAGAAAGTGCACTTTATAATGAGGCAACATTATTTGAATAAAATGTTTTTCTTTGTCATAAAACATGGTAGCTTAAATTTAGTTTATTTGGATAAAGTCAATGACTAACAATAACAACGAGGACTCCCCTAAAATAGAAAAAATTTTACAGGAGTCTACAGAAGAGGTTCAGCTTCGAGGAACAAAAAGGCTTGAAGAGCGAGAAAAAAGAGCGAGAAAAGAAAAAGAGTTTTTTGATTATGCTAAAAGGTGTTTATTTACACCAGGCAGTTAAAACCCATAACTAACACCCACAGGCACTATATTTAGTGCCTTTTTTTTACCCCTCAATCTTCCGCATCTCCCAGCGTACGCCACCTGAAAGCTCAGAAAAACTAATCGTCATCACCAGTTGCAGCGTTTTTTGCGGTTTGCCGTAATATCCCAGATAGACACTTTCTTCTATGGCGATATGTTTTGGAAAGGTGGAGGAAAACTGCCACTGCGCTCCGCTCACCAGTTTCAGCACATAACTCCCCTCTTTCTGCGCCTGACAGCGTACATCAGGGTGCAGATGAAAGCGTATATGTACTTTGGTATTGTCATTCACCTGTGTGCCTTCCTGCGCCTGCAGAAAATCTCGCCCCTTGCAGATTTTGCCATCATCACTCATTTCCACATGGCGTTCATGAATTAAGGTTGGGCTGATGTCATAATTCAGTTCAATAATCTTCCGCGTTGCACGATCCAGAAAATGCTGCTGATGCAGTTTGATGCCATAAAGCACTTCGCTATCCGTTTCAGGATATAAAGTCGAATAAGCCGAAGGGTGGCTCAGCGCGTCCTGCCACTGTCTGCTTGCACCATAATACATGCCGCAATTCACGAAAATGCGCTCTTTGCCATCTGAAAGCTCCACCGCGCTGATACCCAATGGCAATTTGCGCCCTTCCTCTCCCGCCGTGCGCAGGAACAAACAGGTTTCCGCTTCTTTCAGCTTTCCATAGCCAGAATATTCCGCAATCACTGGCGGACGCTCTTTTGCATAAGATAGTTCAATCGCGCGTTCGATGACCGTGGCATTTTCCAACAGATTCTGATGGAACAGCGCCAACCTGCCATCTCCGTGGCAGAAAAATTCCAGCATCGTGCCAAGTTTGGAAATAGCGTCATTCAGTTCATCAAACACAATTTCAGCAGTTTCCAGCAACTCACGAATTTCAATCATGGATTTGATGAAAGACAAATGATGCTGTGGACTTTGCGAAATATGCCCGCCATCTGGCAACACATCACGTTTGAGGCATTGCTGCAGCAAATCCACTGCAGTGTCCAGCATAAATTCACAGGACGGAATGATGGTGCTTGCCGCAATCAACCCTTTAATGGCATTCGGCGTCATATATTCAGGTGTTTCAACTGCGTGATGATAGAGCAGTGAAATATGTTTTATCAATGACTTCTGGTAACGGATAAAGAATTTCTGGCTACCGCCCTTCAGCACAAAATGGCGGTAATAAAGCCAGTGCGTCAACCGCTCCCCCGTTACATCCAGTTCCCACGCGCAATCATGTACGTCATCCTGCTTGGTAATCAGCGTAAACCCATTAATAAACTCACGTGCGAAAGAGCTGGCAACCTTATCGCTATTGATCGCTGCTACATCCTGCAGCCATTTATATGAGAAAAATTCACGATGCCAGTCTTCGCTCACATCATTCACATTCCAGTTAATATGCCCTGCCATTTCAATGGAATAACCACAGAAATTGAAATTGCGTTTGATAATTTTGCGGCCTTCTGTGGGGGAAAGTGGCCAGGTGGGAAAATATATGGGTTCACGCAGCAACTGCTCCGTCAATTTGGAAGAGCCAGCAAATGTGCGCAGCATGGACAGGCGAAGAATGTTGCTGATATTGCTCATAGATTCACCATCTGTTGTTCAATGTTATCTGCCATTAAATGCAATGTTGCCATAGTGCATTGCTGAATAATAGCAGTATCTGTGCTGTCATATACAAACACGTGTTCCGCGCAGGCTGCGCCCCTGCCCTTTGCACCTGTGAAAAGGGCGCTATGCACCCCTTGCGCTTTGGCTTTTTCACATGCTGCCAGAATATTGGGGCTTTTGCCTGATGTGGAAAGTGCAATCAGTACATCCCCTTTTCTGCCCAGCGCTTCCACCTGCCGCGCAAACACCTGTTCATAGCCATAATCATTGCCAACGGCAGTCAGAATGCCACTATCAGCTGAAAGCGCCAGCGCTGCCATGCCTGCGCGCTCCCGCTTATATCGCCCCACAAACTCCCCCACAATATGCATTGCATCACACGCGCTGCCACCATTGCCAGCAAACAGAATTTTATGACCGTTTTTCAACTGATTGCCAATAAATTCAATGAATCGGTTCAGCGCATCACCATATTCAGCAGCGAACCGAACAGTAACATCCTGCTGCTGCCTTGCATTTTCAGCTAATATGGATGCAAATGTCATGCTGCATTTCCCCGAAGTGCAGTGATATTGCGCTCATATTCTGCTTCATTGCCTGTAAACACAGCAGAGCCTGCCACCAGCATAGTTGCGCCTGCATCTATCACCTTTTGTGCGTTATCTGCTTTTACGCCGCCATCCACTTCCAACAAAATATCATTGCCTGAAGCGTTAATCATATCACGCAACACACGAATTTTTTTCAGCTGTGAAGGTATGAAAGACTGCCCGCCAAAACCAGGGTTCACACTCATCACAAGAATTAAATCAATATCATCCATCAGATATTCAAGCACATTTGCAGGTGTGGATGGCACTAAAGACACACCTGCTTTCATGCCAGCCGCGCGAATGGATTGCAGCGTGCGGTGCAGATGCGTAGAGGCTTCCGCATGAACGGTCAGAATATCTGCGCCTGCTGTTGCAAACTCTTCAATATACATATCAGAATTAGAAATCATCAGATGCACATCCAAAGGTAGATGCGTATGCGGTTTAATCGCCTTCACCACGCAGGGACCAATCGTAAGATTTGGCACGAAATGCCCGTCCATCACATCCACATGCACATAATCCGCTCCCGCTTTGGTAATAGCGCGAATCTCACGCCCAAGTTCAGCAAAATCAGCAGAAAGAATGGATGGTGCAATGGCAATATGTTGTGTCATGATTTTAGGTGTAATCAATAATCTGGCGTGGTGCAACAATTAGAGTTGATAAAAAACATGAAAAACGGTAACTAGAAAATGTCGTTTTTAAAAAATCCAATGGATATATTTTCTTATTTTGGAATTTCTCCAGGTTATATATGCGGTCAGGTTACACTATTTCTTTTTGCAGACCAGCGCACGATGAATATAATTGTAAATACTCTGAGAGAGTTTGATTGTTATAATTGCATCATTCCCACTTTAAATGGGGAACTTATGGTGCCTTTCCCAAACAACAATAATTGCCAAGCAGAATATCAAATCTATCAGATGATTGTTGCTGATAGCGATTACACCAATATCCTTCAGTGCCTTATATCTAAAAAACTGCTTAAAAAAGAAGCATCAGATACTATAAAACAGCTAATTAAACGATCAATTATCCACTAAACCTGCTAATTAGCAGGATTTTTTTTATAAGATCAAAAACCTGCACCTCTGGTGCAGGATTACGAGAGTTATACATATGGTGTAACGTACCTCCGCGCTTGAACCATTGGGGTGGTTCATGTCCTAAGCACGGAGGTTTTTTTATGGACTATAAACATTTATCACACTCGACATGGGAATGTAAATATCACGTAGTATTCGGCAGTAAGTATCGTACGAAGCGATTATACGGTGAGTTACGTCAAGAACTTGTGCCATTATTTCATAAGCTGGCATTACAAAAAGGATGCAAGATAGAGGAAGGGTTTATGATGCCATTTCGAGAGAAAAGCATTGAGAATGCTTTTCGCGAAGAAATCATGGTAATCTTAGCGTGTGTGAACTGAGCGATAGCGAAGTGAAACAGATGCTTAGATGGACATGTATGTGCATATGCTTATCAGTATTCTGCCGAAATATTCTGTGGCACACATAGTGGGATTTCTGAAAGGTAAAACGGCACTTTATATAGCCAATCGCTATGCGAGGAAGCGAAAATATAAGGGCTATCATTTCTGGGCGCGTGGGTATTTTGTATCAACCACGGGCTATAATGAGGAGGTCGTCAGACGCTATATCCGCAATCAGGAAAAGCAGGATAAGGCTGATGACTATAGCGATTTATTCAAAGGTAAATACTAACAATTAACAAAACCACTTCTAGTGGTTCAAGCGTAGCGTTACAAACCTCCACCTCTGGTGGAGGTCAATGACTTTGTTATTTTTAGGTAAATGGTGGACATAGATGTAGCGACGTCAAACCGTTTTTTCAGTATTTTAGAGGAATGGGAGAAGCTTCTGAAGGGTGCAGAAATCAAAGGATTGTTACCGGATTTGACATTGTAATACAGTGTTCAGTTTCAGTTATACAAAAAGCCTTTTGTATTACAAATGCTATTTGCGGTGCGTAGTACATTTAATCGCCACATGATACGCGCGGTTTATCGTCTGAGATAGTCCGCGCCCAAACATAACTATATCATCTTATAAAATTACCAGCAGCAGGAGCACATGCTTTTGCTGCTGTTTTTGTCTGTGCAGCGTCTGACAGCGTGCTGCGCGGATGTGTGTTGTGCTGTCATCAATCAACTGAAAGGAAAAAACATGAAAAATATTGGATATATCAAGGCATACAAAAAGGAAACAGGTGAACTGTATCGCGGACGGATTGATACTTTGCCGTTCGCAGAAACAATAGTGTTTCGTAAAGCGCGCAACGTCAATTCAGACAAAGCACCTGATTTTGATGTGTTCGTTGAGCGTGCTGCCAGTCAGGCGGTGCATGTGGGCGCGGCGTGGAAGAAGAAAGGCAAAGAGCGTCAATATCTGAGCATCCGTATTGATGACCCTTCTTTATCGCAGGAGCTCAATTGTCTTGGGTTCAAACAGGATAATATTGATGCGTATGACCTTGTCTGGAAACGACAGGGCTAATTGCTGACTGCTTCTTCTCATCATTAACTATGAAAGCCGGTTTCTGTTGTGGAGACCGGCTCTTTTTTATTCATCAATCACAGTATCGGCGCAGCCGCCCATCATACGAGGCAGGCAGCGCTACACTGTTCTTACTTTTTAGGAAATTTATTATGTCACAGAAAAAACAGATTATCGGCATCTATCCTGACTCGCCGAAACAAAAGCCGCGTATTACCGCCTCACCAATAAAAGCTGCTGCCACCAAAATGGTTAGCTTCCGTTTGACTGATATAGATCACACCAAACTGATGCGTCGCGTGCACGCTGCGCAAACAAGCACAACAGACTATATTATTGGTTGTCTGTTCGATGACGATGCACAGCCGCGCAAGCGAAAAGATAAGGTCATCATTGGTGACAGAAAAATCTTCGCACGTATATTTTCGTTGCTCGGCGCATCGCGCATTGCCAGTAATCTTAATCAGATTGCAAAATCACTGAATCAGGGGCTATTGCATCTATCACCAGAAATGGAAGCCAACTTACGCGAAGCCTGTGATGCGATCATAGAAATCCGTGACCTTCTGCTGGAAGTGCTTGGGAAGCGTAAGCACTAACCCATGATACTGGAAGCCAATGTGCGCGGCAATGCAGCGGCGTTTGCGCGGCATCTGCTCAATGGTCATGATAATGAGCATGTGGAGGTGCAGGAGGTGTCGGGGTTTATGACTGAAGACCTAACACAGGCTCTGCATGAAATTGACGCGATCGCTAAAGGGACAAAGTGCCATAAATATATGTTTGCCGTGTCGCTCAATCCACCCGTTGATGCCGAGGCATCGGTGGCAGATTTTGAGGAGGCGATTGCCAAAATAGAGGAAACGCTTAATCTCTCCGGTCAGCCGCGCGCCATTGTCTTTCATGAAAAAGAAGGCAGACGCCATGCGCATTGCGTCTGGTCACGCATTGATGCAGACAGTATGATTACTATCCAGTTACCTTTTTATAAAATGAAACTGCAGGACATCTCGCGTCAGCTTTATCTGCAGCATGGCTGGGATATGCCGGATGGGTTCAAAGACAGAAATCTCAGTAATAAGCTGAATATGACGCGCGAAGAGTGGCAGCAGGCCAAACGGGTAATGGATGATCCTGTCTTACTCAAGCAAATCTTTGTGGAGGCATGGGAGCAATCTGATAATCGCCAATCCTTTGAAGCAGCCCTGCGCGAGCATGGGCTGTTTCTGGCGCGTGGTGACCGGCGCTGTTACGTTGCGGTTGATGTAGATGGCAGCATTTATTCACTCAGCCGCTGGACAGGCGCAAAAACCAAAGATATGAAAGCACGTTTTGGCGATGCGGAAGACTTGCCCTCTATTGATGAGGTCAAAGAGAAAATACAGGAATTGTTACCTGATTCTGTACGCGATACCATCGCTAATCAAAAGGAACAGATGGCACTGCATGCAGTCAAGCGTGAACGCACGCCTGCAGAACTCGTCGATATTATCACCCATCAGCATGCTGTCTTTGACCGCCGTATGATGGAGCGCAGCCTGTATCGGTATTTTGATGAACCGGCGCAGATACGGGCTGCAATCAATGATCTGATAGCATCTGATAAACTCATACGGCTGGAACAACAGTATGGTGGAAAAGTCTATTATACCATCAAAGAAATGCAGAAACTGGAGCAAACCCTTATAATGCGTGCTGAGGCAATGAGCAACGCGTCTTCGCATAAATTACAGAAGCTACCCATTAGTGAAGCGATCACTACATCTAACGCGCAACTCGCTGCGGCAACAGACGGCAACGCTCGTCTTAGCAATCAGCAACTTGCAGCCATTTATCACCTGACAGACGAGAAGCAGTTTTCCTCATTGGTTGGTGTCGCTGGTGCAGGAAAAACCACCATCATGCAAGTTGTCAGCGATGCCTATGCAAAGCAAGGCTATCGTGTGCGCGGTGCTGCCCTTTCCGGCATTGCTGCCGAAGGGCTGAAAGAAATCGGCATGAATGCAGGCACGCTTCACGGATTGGAAATGCAGATCAAGGCTGCAGAAAATATGAAACGGCAACAAAGCTGGCATTCGCTTTCACTAAAACAGAAAGAGTTTATCAACAACACGCTTCTCACCAAACGTGATGTGCTGGTGATTGACGAAGCCGGGATGGTCGGCACACGACAAATGGAACGTGTGATGGTGATGGTACAAAAAGCCGGAGCTAAAGTTATTCTCTGTGGTGATCATGAACAATTGCAATCCATTGAAGCAGGCGCAGCATTCCGTACCATCATTGAGCGTAATGGGTATGCCGACATTAATGAAGTCCGCCGCCAGAAAACGGAATGGATGCGCGATGCCACCATTTATTTCTCAAACAACCGTACCGATAAGGGACTACAGCTCTATCAGGAGAATGACAGCATTCATCATGTGAAAGACAAAACCACCGCCATCTCACAGTTGGTCAATGATTATATGCAGGCATGTCAAAACCAGCCTGAGCAGTCACGCATGGTGCTGGCTTATACACGCAAGGATGTGTCAGCGCTTAATCAGGCGATAAAGGCAGAAATGGTCAAAGCAGGCAAAGTAGCACCAACAGATACGCCAATCACTATCAGCCGTTACGAGCAGGACGCAGAGGTGAGAGAAAAGCAAGGCTTTGCGATTGGTGACCGTATTATGTTCCGTGAGAATAACAAACAGATGGGCGTGATGAATGGCACATTAGCCACCATTACCAATATTGACCGTAACATTGTTGATGTACAGCTGGATAATGGCAAGGCACTGCGGTTTAATGCGCGTGAGTATAATAAATTCCAGTTGGGTTATGCTGCCACCGTACATAAATCACAGGGCGTCACAGTGGATGAAGCCTATGTGCTTGCATCAAAGCATTTTGACCGTCATACAACCTATGTCGCCATGACGCGGCATAAACATACAGTTAATCTCTATGCTGGACAGGATGAATTTAAAACGCAAGCACGTCTGTTCAGCGCACTGAGTAAGGACGGGCATAAACTCTCAACGCTGGATTTTGCGCAGCAGCGCAAGCCACTAACCAAAATGGGCAGTCGCAAGGCGCAACTGCTCAAACAAAAGCAAGCCCTCATCCGCCATCACCAAAAAGAGCGTGATGCACTTGCAGAAGCCCAAAAACAACGTCGTCAGCAAGAACAAAAAGCACGCAAAGCGCAACTGCCTAGCGGTCTGCGCGCCATCTGGTCGCGCGTCACCGGCAGCGACAGCAATCTTCAGGCAGGCTTACATCGTCTTCCTTGAGTGCCTTCTTCAACTCGTCTGTTATTTTGCCGCGTTGGTCGATGTATTTCTGCTCCAGCAGGTGCTTCCATATTTTCTCGGAAGCGTCCGCGCCAAGGAATGCATCTTTACCTTGATCATCCTGTATCACGATGTTGGCAAACAAATGCTCTTCAACCACGCCAAACTTGATGCCTTCTTCTTTCTCAATTTCTTTCTGTAGCCCCTCAACAAAGTCCTCATAGGACTCGTTAGCCATCACCGTCAGGGTGTTCACATCAAAGCCATGCACACGCCCGCCGTTCTGATTAACGCAAATACGCAGTCCGCGACCAATCTCCTGACGCTTTTTAATGGTGGATTTGGTTTCATTCAGTGTACAGATTTGGAAAACGTTAGGATTATCCCAGCCTTCCTTCAGCGCCGAGTGTGAGAAGATAAATTTCAGCTTTGAGTCGAAACTCAGCAACTTCTCTTTTTCCTTCATAATCAGGCTGTAAGTGTCTTCATCGGCTTTGGTCGTACCATTGGTATCTTTCAGCCCCTTTTTATCCTGCGAGAAGTAGCCCTCATGCACAATCTCAGGCAGGCTATCAGTATCCATATCTGAGAACAGACTATTATACTTTGGCTTCTTAATTGCCCTAACGTACTCTTCCTCAAACATTTTGGCATATTTGCCTTTCTGGTCGGGTGCGTCATAGTCGCGGTAGTTAGCCACTTTATCGATGAAGAACAGGCTTAAAACCTTGATGCCCATAACTTGATCCATTATCGCTGCATTGCGATTATCATCATCAACAATGTGGTGACGCGCGATCTGGATATGTTCCAGCATGTCGCTGAGATAATATTCAATCATCAGCATATTGGCGTTGAGTGCCTGATTGAGTGGTGTACAGTTTTTCATGAGTTTTCTCCTATGGTTTATGAGTGTGATGTGCGTTATGCGACCTTTGCCTGATAGCGATCTATGCGGTTGACCGCATTGCGGTGATATTGTGCGTCCATTTCAATGCCGATCCATGAGCGTCTGAGTTGCTCTGCCGCAAGGATGGTCGAACCTGAGCCTGCAAACGGGTCAAGCACTACGTCACCAATGCGCGAGTAGCTTTTGATCAGCGGTCGCAAGATTTCCAGTGGTTTCTGGGTAGGGTGCAAACGATTGCCGGTATATCTGCCCCATGGCATCACATCGGGGAGTGCTACGCCTGAGCGTT
>JAMWZD010000007.1:0-302 GCA_024304995.1 Rickettsiales bacterium
CAGGCCTAATACATGCAAGTCGAGCGGTAGAAGAGCTTTCGGGTTCTTTGAGAGCGGCGCACGGGTGCGTAACACGTATGCAACCTACCTTTTACAGGGGGATAGCCCGGGGAAACCCGGATTAATACCCCATGGTACTAATGATCGGCATCGGGATTTAGTTAAAGATTTATCGGTAAAAGATGGGCATGCGTCTGATTAGCTAGTTGGAGGTGTAACGGACCACCAAGGCGACGATCAGTAGGGGTTCTGAGAGGAAGGTCCCCCACACTGGCACTGAGATACGGGCCAGACTCCTACGG
>JAMWZD010000007.1:1668-2752 GCA_024304995.1 Rickettsiales bacterium
GATTGTTGAAGACAATCAGAAGTTCATTGACATATTGCGTAGAAACTGTAACAAGCTGTACTTGCGAGAGTACGGCATGAGTAGAAGAGTAAGTGAATAAGGGCGCACGGGGGATGCCTAGGCTCTCAGAGGCGAAGAAGGACGTGATAAGCTGCGAAAAGCCACGGGGATCGGCCAATACGAATTGATCCGTGGATATCCGAATGGGGCAACCCAGTCTGTAAGGACTATCTCGAAAGAGAAGCGAACGTGGGGAACTGAAACATCTAAGTACCCATAGGAGGAGAAAATAACAATGATTCCGTAAGTAGTGGCGAGCGAACGCGGATTAGCCCAAACCGGACATGTTACGGCATGTTCGGGGTTGTAGGACCTGCATAATTGAGAGAAATCTGACGAGAACGGCATGGGAAGGCCGACCGTAGAGGGTGAGAGTCCCGTATTGGAAGGATTTTGATTGAGGCGGGTATCCTGAGTAGGTCGGGACCGGAGGAATCCCGATTGAATCTGCCGGGACCATCCGGTAAGGCTAAATACTCCTGAGAGACCGATAGTGAACCAGTACCGTGAGGGAAAGGTGAAAAGTACCCTGAATAGGAGGGTGAAAAAGAACCTGAAACCATACGCCTACAAGCGGTCGGAGCCACAAGTTGGGTGACGGCGTGCCTTTTGCATAATGAGCCTACGAGTTACCGTTGCCGGCAAGGATAAGCACTTAAGGTGTGGATCCGTAGCGAAAGCGAGTCTGAACAGGGCGTTTTAGTCGGTAATGGTAGACGCGAAACCGTGTGATCTACCCATGGGCAGGTTGAAGCTGTGGTAACACATAGTGGAGGACCGAACCGGTTGACGTTGAAAAGTCTTCGGATGACCTGTGGGTAGGGGTGAAAGGCCAATCAAACTCGGAAATAGCTCGTACTCCCCGAAATGCATTTAGGTGCAGCGCTGTGATAGTTTATTAGAGGTAGAGCTACTGATTGGATGCGGGGGCTTCACCGCCTACCAATTCCTGACAAACTCCGAATGCTAATAAATGTTTCACATCAGTGAGGGCATGGGTGCTAAGGTCCATGTCCGAGAGGGA
>JAMWZD010000008.1:0-617 GCA_024304995.1 Rickettsiales bacterium
GCTATTACGCTTTCTTTAAAGGGTGGCTGCTTCTAAGCCAACCTCCTAGCTGTCTGTGCCTTCCCACCTCGTTTTCCACTGAGCCATAATTTTGGGACCTTAGCTGATGGTCTGGGTTGTTTCCCTTTCCACGATGGACGTTATCACCCACCGTGTGTCTCCCATGATTGCACTTCTCGGTATTCGGAGTTTGCATGGGGTTGGTAAGTCGGGATGACCCCCTAGCCCAAACAGTGCTCTACCCCCAAGAGTGATACATGAGGCGCTACCTAAATAGCTTTCGAGGAGAACCAGCTATCTCCTGGCTTGATTAGCCTTTCACTCCGATCCACAGTTCATCCCCGCATTTTTCAACATACGTGGGTTCGGCCCTCCAGTTAGTGTTACCCAACCTTCAGCCTGACCATGGATAGATCGCCAGGTTTCGGGTCTAATCCATGCAACTAATCGCCCTATTAAGACTCGGTTTCCCTTCGCCTCCCCTATTCGGTTAAGCTCGCTACATAAATTAAGTCGCTGACCCATTATACAAAAGGTACGCAGTCACAGAACAAGTCTGCTCCTACTGCTTGTACGCACACGGTTTCAGGTTCTATTTCACTCCCCTAAACGGGGTT
>JAMWZD010000009.1:0-153 GCA_024304995.1 Rickettsiales bacterium
TGTAGTAAAGGTGCACGGGGTCTTTCCGTCTAACCGCGGGAAGCCTGCATCTTGACAGGCAATTCAATTTCGCTGAGTCCATGTTCGAGACAGCGGGGAAGTCGTTACGCCATTCGTGCAGGTCGGAACTTACCCGACAAGGAATTTCGCTAC
>JAMWZD010000009.1:163-378 GCA_024304995.1 Rickettsiales bacterium
TCTCTCAAGCGCCTTGGTATTCTCTACCAGTCCACCTGTGTCGGTTTCGGGTACGGTCTTGTAGAGGGGCTATTTCCAGGAACCTGTTGGCAGCCCGATCAATCCAGTAAGATCGAACTACGTTTCAGATCCGTCACCACCTCACGGCCGAGGAATATTAACCTCGTTCCCATCGACTACGCCTTTCGGCCTCGCCTTAGGGGCCGGCTTACCCT
>JAMWZD010000009.1:387-1788 GCA_024304995.1 Rickettsiales bacterium
TACCCCCCGGGGTATTCGCTCGACGCTCTACCTAAATAGATTTCGCGGAGAACCAGCTATCTCCGAGTTTGATTGGCCTTTCACCCCTAGGCACAGTTCATCCCGATCCTTTTCAACGGATGTGGGTTCGGCCCTCCAGTTGGTGTTACCCAACCTTCAGCCTGACCATGCCTAGATCACTCGGTTTCGGGTCTGATCCATCTAACTCATGCGCCCATTTAAGACTCGCTTTCGCTGCGCCTACACCTAACGGTTTAAGCTTGCTAGATAGACCAAGTCGTTGACCCATTATACAAAAGGTACGCCGTCAGGGCGCGTGGCCCCTCCGACTGCTTGTAGGCGTCCGGTTTCAGGTCTGTTTCACTCCCCTCGTCGGGGTGCTTTTCACCTTTCCCTCACGGTACTGGTTCACTATCGGTCAGCAAGGAGTACTTAGCCTTCGGGGGTGGTCCCCCGATCTTCAGACAGGATTTCACGTGTCCCGCCCTACTTGATACGTCCTATCGTGCTTCGCATACGGGGCTGTCCCCCGCTATGGCCTGCCTTTCCAGACAGTTCTGCCCACACTCAAGGCTCGGCTGGTCCGCGTTCGCTCGCCACTACTAACGGAGTCTCTATTGATTTCCTTTCCTCCGGGTACTTAGATGTTTCAGTTCCCCGGGTTTGCTCTTTTAAGCCTATGTATTCAGCCTAAAAGTAACTGAGTATGCTCATTGTTAAGCACCACGCATCAACTTACGCGCCCGGCCACCCTAAGGTGGCCACGGACCAAGGGTCCGCGCGGAGCGTAGGTTATTGCGAAGCAATAACAACAAACAATCAGTTGGGTTGCCCCATTCGGAAATCGCAGGGTCAAAGGTTATTCTCACCTCGCCTACGCTTATCGCAGAGTATCACGTCCTTCATCGCCTCTTGCTGCCAAGGCATCCACCAAACGCCCTTATTGCGCTTGATTTGATCCAGAAAGAGCCAGACCAGAACATTTGCATGTCCTCGTCCAAATCGGACAGGAGCCTTTTGCGTTCTCCCGCCCTTCACAATCAAGACCAAAAGCATTGTACGTTTCCCGCTCTCAAACCCGTGCAGGTCTGAGAACATTTTGGTTAGTGTACTTGACTTGGAATAGTCTCATGTCTTGCAGGTCGAAACCCGCTGGCATCTTCTGACGCGAAGATGCCGACATGACACTGATGTGTATCTCTCTAAACGATGTAAAACGTGACACCCGAAGGCGCCACAAACGTCCAACAGGACGATCAAACATATCTTTCCATGTGCCAGCGCCCGGAGGGCGACTTGAGCACAAGATAAGCTTGATGATCTTGTCGGTCTTTTTTGTCTGGCAATGGTGGGTCGAGGAGGACTTGAACCTCCGACCTCACGCTTATCAGGCGTGCGCTC